>CAVPJF010000016.1:0-51242 GCA_963705185.1 uncultured Bacteroidales bacterium | reverse complement strand
CATAGCACGTAAAAGCTGGTCGTAATTGTGCAAATCATCTACCCGGTAATAATCGGTAAGAGAAGCCATAAGCTCCGGATGAAGGTGGTCGTATGGCGCATCACCAATCCCGAGCGCATTCACTCCATATTTCTTAAGCGATTTACTAAACCGATAATAATTAGGCGGAAAGTATGGCGAAAAACAAATGTAGTTCATCACAGTATATTCTTAAAAAGTTATTGTTCATTTTAAGGGGCAAAAATAGGAAATCCCATGGAAGGTTATAGATTCAAGTTTTCCGGTTTTGCCGGCTTTTGTTACCCTGCACATTTCCTGTGTATGTAAAAGCGTTTGCTGTGAGACCGAATCAAGTATGGGTATCTGGCTTTTTTAAAAGCGCCCCCTTATAACACATTCATACATTAAATAAGAATTAATATTATTTTTGCCTTCAATTCACCTATTTAAAAATTTAAAATATTTAAACATGAAAAAAACAATTTTCCTTATTATGTTCGCAGCTATTGCATTTGTCTCAATGGCGCAGAAAGGTTCCTGGTACGTCGGTGGTTTGGTCGGTTATGGTTTCTCAAAAGACAAACCTGAAAACCCAGATGATTCTGAGACAACTCAAACCACGTGGAATATCAGTCCTGAATTCGGCACCTTTATTACAAATTCGCTCCAAATTGGATTTGTTGGCGGTTTAAGCGGCTATGCGAGAAAAATTGACGATGATAAAGATTACTCTTCGGTCTCACTTAGTCCGACTGTTTATCTCAGTAATTTTTACAAGTTCACGGATAATCTGAGTGGTTTTGCCCGTGTTTATGTGGATTACATTAACGGCAAAGATAAAGATTATGATTACAGCAATGGGGAAGATCCAATCGAAATTCAAACGACTCATATGGGTTTCGGATCGCGCCTTGGTATCGGCATTGCTTATTCCTTGTCTCCGCGGCTTACAGTTCTCGGCCAATATGGTCTTTTTGGCTTTAGCATGGTAGCCTATGAAGATGATGAGGGCAATAAAACAAATACCGAAAATGAATTTGGTTTCGGTGTAAATACAGTTGGCTCAGGCACCGCATTCAATGTTGGGATTTATTACACCTTTGCAAAAGGAAAATAAGCGGAAGCGCTGAACGGCTTTAGCCAGTTAAAATCACCTTCCCTTTAACAGAATGAGGGAAGGTGATTTTTTTATGCAAGGCAATCAGGTTGTGATGATTATACATGAACTTTGATTTGGCAGCTGCATAAATCTGATAAAAGTAGAATCCTATTTTTAAAATATTTTCTATTTTTACCCTAAACTTTAAAATCTGATATTATGAATACAAATCTCAAAACTATTGCACTTTCCGTATTGTGCATTATCATGATTCAAAACACTTCTGCACAGACTATACTTGCAGGGGTTAAATCAAATGATAAATGGGGATTTATTAACCAGTCAGGAGAATGGGTTATCCAGCCTCAATTCGATAATGTCGAATCGTTTGCCGAAGGACTTGCCGGCGTTAAAACCGACAAGAACTGGGGCTATATCAAAACCGGAACCTGGATCATACAGCCGGAATATAAACGTGCCGAAGATTTCGCTGAAGGATTCGGCCGGGTTATCCTGCGCCTGGAAGAAAATGATAAGTGGATATATATTGGTAAAGATGGCAAGCAGGCTTTTCTTCAGCAATTCGAGAATACACAAAACTTCAGTGAGGGATTGGCGGCTGTGCGCACTGATAAGCTATGGGGGTACATAGATAAAACCGGCAAGTTTGTGATCCCTGAAAAATTTGAACATGCCGAAATGTTTATGGATGGAATGGCCCGGGTTAAACTGGGCGAAACCTATGGTTTTATAAATCCTGCCGGAGAATGGACCCTTGAAACCATTTTCGAAAACCTTAGGGATATGAAGGAAGGGCTTGCTCCTGCTAAAGGAGACGCTGGATGGGGACTTATCGATATGAAAGGTAGTGTTGTCATTCCTCTCGAAAATGATCACGTACAACCCTTCAGCGATGGATTATCAAGGGTTGAGAAAAAAGGGAAATGGGGATTCTACGATCCGTCAGGTAAATTAGTAATAGAACACCAGTTTGATAATGCAAGGGATTTCAATGAAGGCATGGCAGCAGTTAAGTTAAAAGATAAATGGGGCTTTATTGACAAGTCAGGTGCAATGGTTGTTAAACCTCAGTTTGATAATGCAGAATGGTTTGCCAATGGATTGGTAGCCGTTAAGGTAGGCGATAAATGGGGGTTTATTGATAAATCAGGCAATATGGTCATAAAGCCGCAGTTTGATGATGCCTGGCATTTCGTTTTGATAAAGTAAGATAATTACCGGCCTGGCACTAGTCCTGCAAACCCTCTGGCAGGGCTGGACGATTTAACCACGCAGGCATGACGGGTGCCGGTTAAGATGAATATATTTTCTTAAGCTGGGGCGTTTATACCAAAGGGTAGCTATAAGGTAATTATTTTCGCTCACAGTTCCAGTCCTGACCATACTGGCTACCCTGGCTTTTTAGCTCGTCCTCAAAGTCATTTACTTGTTTGTTGGTTCCGCAATAATCGCTCGAGACGCCTGTGTGCGATTCGATGCATTCCGTGCATACCTTGCAACTGCCTAACATTACCACGGCTGCAATGGCCGCAGCAGTCCATAAAATCATTTTTTTCATAACATTAATTTTTGATTCAAGATTTTTTTATTCTTCCTTTTATAACCCTCGAAAGCAATGGATTCATATGTAACATTAATTAATCCACTCAACTGTAAGCTTAAATTTTAAGTCAGAACCGGAAGTTTCAAACTCTATCTCAGTCGGGTAATCCGAGCCGTCGTCCGGTGCGAACAAATCCATCGAAAAGTAATAAGCTCCCATGTAAGCAAAGCTCGATACATCATCGTAATCGTAGAACCTGATAACATAAACTGTAGTTAAACTTATAAATGTGTAAGGGAATCCTTCGTTATAGCTGACCGGAAGGTCCCAAAGAAGGAGATCGTTTTTAACTTCACTTGTAAAAAAAATTATGCCGATGTAGTTGGTTACGGTAAAAAAAACATCTGCCGGGCCATCCTCATCCCAGCCAATGGTATCGTTTGTTTCGGGGAATGCGGTTAATGTTAATTGTGTCATTTTGAGCTGGGTTGGCGCGGGCAGAATAGTAACGGTTTTAGTTTTTATATTTTGCAATGAACCGTTTTTAGCTGTCAGTGAAATGGTATATGTACCTTCCTCCTGGTACACATGGCTGGGGCTGGTGACAGTGGATGTTGCGCCATCGCCGAAATCCCATTCGTACGCTGTTGCATTGGTGGAGGTATTGGTGAGCACTACTTTGTGAGGGGCCGGTTTATCGCCGCCGGTGATAGTAAAATTGGCTACAGGGTTTATTACCGGTTCAGGATCATCGTTTTTGCCGCACATCGTAAGGATCAGTCCCAGGGAAAATACAATTAATATTCGGGTAAGATACTTTTTCATTTCGTTTAACTTTTAGGACTGCGAATATACAAGTTCTTTTATTAATGCTTTCCACCTGACTGCTCTCAGTCATTTCATTTTTACCTGGCACCAGTCCTGCTTACTCACTGGCCGGGCTGGCGAGACTGCGCCAGTTGAGGTGGCAGTTGCTCGTGCCAACATATTATTATTTTGTTTCAGATTTCCTCCGAATGTTATAACTTAATTCCTATATTAATATCAAAACTACTGAAAGGTAAATATATTTTTAAGTCCTTTTCATGGTGAAGATTTGTCATAATATGGCTATGTTCAGATTAAGTATAACTTTCAACATATTCAGATTTCTTTATCACTAGGTAGCCATTTCACCCAACTTGTCAATACCATCTATCTAGTATATTTGGTATGTTCTGCTTTTTTTGGTGCCCAGCTGTGGGTAATAATGCCACTTCGGCAAACAGTCCGATGCTTGTCATTCAACATGTAATCAGCGCCCAAAGCTACCAGAAAATCCAAAAGAAATGCCACCTTTGTATTCACCTATCAGTTTCCTCATTATTGATGAAACCAATCATCAGTATTGAAATTATTTGTGAGTTACTTTCAATTTTCCCTAGGCATTCCTATCATTAAACCTGCTCTTAAATAAGGTTTTACTATTGCCATTCCCTGTTAGTCATCTTGAGTGCAGGAGTAAATCTTAAACATATTGCTCTTCACAGTTGTTTCCATAATGATATTGAATAAGAACCATAGTATTCCAGATGATCTTTGCTTTCGTTGTAATTTTACTACCAAATAAATATCTTATCTCCTAATTCTGCGCCAATGTTTTCGGGTTAAACATATAACCAATGATGGCCCCTCCCACCTGTAACCCTTTACCAAATGAACCGCATCCTTTTACCATTTCAGCATTGTAAGTGGAGGATGTTCTCGTTATCTTACTACTGTGTCATGAAGTCTGTCACTCTAGGTAACAGGCTGCTGGAAAGCCATACCCGGCTCCGGCATTCACATACAATCCCTGTGCAAACGTACTTCGCACCAATAAATACGGCAATGAACAACATCGCCAGCTGAAATTGATTTTAGTCTTCATTGTTTTTGTAAATTTAATTATTCCTACTCTTTGGCCTTTCGTTTTCGCCCCGTTTTTTTTAATGGGTTCTGGTCTCCATTTATATTTATTACTTTGATATAATTTTCCTCACTCCGGGTTCCCCACCACCACCTAGTAACTTCCATCTTTGTCTGCATCATTATTGTAAACCATCAGGTAGGGATTGGTGTCGACACCAAGTTCGGAGGCACATAAAATTTTATGGCGGATTCATTTTATTAATGCTTAATAAACTGTTTCAAGGTCATTCGGTATTCGAGCAACAAATTTAAAAGAAAATCTGAAATACACAAGTTTATTTCGGATGAATTTGCAGTGTGAAATGGGAAAGTTGAAAGTTGAAACTGGAAAGTTGAAATTTGGATTTCAGAGGTTAGAAGAGGTAACCCAGGATTTAGCCGTTGGGGCTTAAAGGGAATGTTTTATTCTCTATTTTATATTTTCTTAGGATAAAAGGTGTATGGCAGGCTGTAATTCGTTATCCCCGGAACCTTATTAGTCGCAATTTGCGAGGCCAAGGAAACAGGGCATTTGATCAATAATTACAGCGGTCCACACCCAGGCGGTAAAGGCCATCAGAATAATCCTTAATAACAGGCTGTAAGGATTAGATGAAATATTGTTCCCGCTTCGCACATTCCGGATTATGGGAATGAGTAGTAAGATAAAGGCGATTGGCAGGATCCATAATATGCCAAATAATACGATGGGAAAATCTTCATTATAACCACGCCTGTTTAATAGCTCCAGGGTCAGAAACGGAATCACCAGCATGAAACTGATAATTGCCGGTAATTTTATTTTGTTCAGAAAGTAAGTCATGCTCTTTTGATTTTCGAAACAGATACAAATTTTATAAAATTAAATTACTCAGATCAACTCGAAAGTAAAAATTAATAAACGATAATCATAACCGAAAAGTTCGGTTGGGGCAGAAATTTTTGCGAAATAATTTCTTATCGTTTTATCCTCTATCGCACCAAACGGGTGATACCTTTCAAAGGGGGAATAAAGAATGGAATATTTAATATTTAGCATTAAACACTTAACATTCAATATTAAACTTTGAACATAAAAAGCCATAGCTATTGTCAGGGACTTTAAGACTATAAAATAAATTGAATTGAAATTGTTCAATCCATTCATGGTATTTTATTCCTTTGCCCCTTCAAGCGTAATTTTAACACCAACATTAATAACCACACTGCTAAAAAGGAAAGATAAGGTTTTCATTAATTTGGCGGGGAGAATCATAATCTGGTGTTTTCGGTATAAAAGTAATAACTATCAACGAATTCAATTTCCCTGCTCAGGTTGAAAAATTGTCTAATCTCTTTGGGGTTAGTTCCCCGAAGCTCTGCTTCGAAAATAATATTATTTTTGATATGTGAGTGAGTTTATCCATAAGAGTCACAATGTAACAGTTTTATTGTATCATTTTGTATGCCCAGCCAAATACAGACGAATAGTTTTTACTGAGCCGATTGAAAAGAGTTTGAAGGATATTTGCATTGAAATATCCAAGCGATATGAAATTACATTTATAGAGATTGGAAGCGATAAAGACCATGTTCATTTTTTAATTCAAAGTGTTCCAATGTTGAGTCCTACGAGAATTATTCAAACGGTAAAAAGTATTACAGCGAAGCAAATTTTCAGACTGCATCCAGAAGTAAAGGAAAAACTTTGGGGAGGGGAGTTTTGGACAAAGGGTTTTTATGTTAATACAGTGGGTCGACATGGGAATGAAAATACGATACAGGCATATGTTCAAGCACAGGGTAAGGAAAAAGAATACCAAGAAATACATCGTCAGCAATTATCTTTGTTTTGATACCTCGTCAGCTCTGCTGCGAGGTAGTTCATTATGATCCTCTCCGTCAACCGTGTACTTAGTCCACTTCACCTTTTTTTGGCGCCCAGCTCTGGGTAATAATGCCCATTTCGGCAAACAGGCCAATGTTATCGCTCAGCATATAATCAGCGCCCAATGCATCCGGCAAATCCAAGCGAAATACCACCGGTCAATTCCATTTCACTTTCATTAGTTTCAGATGTTAAAATCGTCGGAGTTTGCTGGTATTTAGATATTCACTCTTTATTTTACTTGCTACCCCTATAACCAACCCCGTTCTCATATAGGGTTTAATATTCCCATTGCCTACAGTAATTTTGAGGGCAGGTGTAAATCTCAACATTTTGCCTGACAATTAGATTCATTATTATATGAACGATAATAAGTCTGTTTTCGCTTATACTCTCATTTTTACTTTCAATTTTATTTCCAATCAAATAACTTATACCCAATTCACCGCCATATGTTTGGATTAAACATATAACCAATGATTGCTCCTGCCTGAATGCCCTTTCCAAATGAACCGCTTCCTTTAATAATTTCATCATCTGGTATAACCAATTTCAATGTTAATTGGTAGGTGCGTGTTATCAGCCATGAGATATGGAGCCGCTGGAAACCCATAACCGGCTCCGGCATTGATGTACAATCCCTGTGCAAATGTGTTTGCACCGATAAATATGGCAATGAATAACATTGCCAACTGCAAATTGATTTTAGTCCTCATTGTTTTTGATAATTTAATTATTCCTACTCTTAAGGCTTTTCGGTTACGCCCCCGCAATAAATATCCTTTGTGGGACAGGCTGTTTTTAATATGATATCAAATCTACGATGTTATTTGCGTTTCATCAAACATGTCAAATTATTAAATGTGATTCAACACCATGGAAATGTGAATCATATTTGCTTATGAAAATTTGAACATTCGTTTCTAGGAACTGATCACTGTTTTCAACATGTACTATCGTTAAATATTTCGATTATTCTCAAATACTTCAATTAACGATCATGTATGTACCCTATTGTGCCTAAAAACCATGCATTTAAGATTAATCTTTAATTCAAACTTCATCCAATTCAACAATTCTCCTCACTCCCTCGGGTTCTTCTTCATTGGCAGTTTGGCAAGTTTCTCAACCGTCAGGCTCGGAAAATCGAACTCCTGTGTAATCTCGCCAAGAATAAGATACACTCCCTGCCCTTTGAAAGGATAGTTCTTTAATGAATTCGGGAAATGGACGGTATCGAAGAACTCACCCGTCGCATCGAGGAAAGTACCGAAGTGCATCCATTCCTTTTTCACGGTTCTCACATATTTAATGGTAACCAAATGCCCAAGCATCCTCACCTTTTTCCCGACATGACTGATCATATCCTTTGCCATAATCTCACCCCTGAAAGTCGTTTGCAGCATATCAAAATAAGTCATCGTAACCGGGAAACCTACCAGTTCAATTTCATCGTAAGCGTTTTCGAGAGTACAATGCTCCAGTTTTGGCAGGGTGTATGTCTTTGGCGCATTGTAAAACAACATATTTGGCGGCAGGGGTTTGCCCTTGTTCATAAGCATATGAACCTCCCACAACAAAACGGTTTTTGATTTACCGGTAAACCTAAAAGCATCAGTGCGGATGAGCAGGATCATTTGTTCAATACCTGCATGAACCCGCCGGGTGAAATCTTCAAGGTCGGTGTAATCTCCATTTCGTTTTCGTTCGGCTTCAATCTCCTGCCCGATTTTATTTTCAAGGTTGGCAATGTGAATAAAGCCGATGTAAATATCCTTCCCTATGATCCTTGTAAGGTAATTGCTGTGGTTCACGCAGGGCAGCCGGATGTTGGCTCCCTGACGCCGTGCTTCATTAAAATACACCCATGTATGATAAAATCCACCGAAATTATTGATCACAGCTGTCATAAACTCCAGCGGAAAATAAGCTTTCAGGAAAAGGCTCTGAAAACTCTCCACTGCATACGAAGCCGAATGGGCTTTTGAAAAAGAATACCCGGCGAAGGAATCAATCTGCCGCCAGACTTCCTTTGTCAGTTCATCAGGATAACCGCGTTCTTTACAATTAGAGAAAAATTTATCAATGATCTTTTGCATTTCCTTATGACCGCGAAACTTGCCGCTCATCGCCCTTCGCAATACATCGGCATCGGCAAGATCGAGACCTGCAAAGTGGTGGCAAACTTTCAGCACATCTTCCTGGTAAACCATCACACCATAGGTTTCCTCAAGTTGTTCCTTCATGATAGGATGCAGGTACTCAAATTGGTCAGGATGATGAAAGCGGTGAATATACTGTCGCATCATCCCCGACTTAGCCACGCCCGGACGGATGATGGAACTTGCAGCCACCAAACTAATGTAATTGTCGCACCGGAGCTTCTTCAGCAATCCGCGCATAGCAGGGCTTTCGATATAAAAACAACCGATGGTCTCCCCTCTTTTCAACTGCGCTTTTACCCGCTGATCATTTTTAAATTTCTCCACCTCGTGCACATCCACCACAATACTCCTGTTTTCACGGATAATATCTGCAGCATCACGGATATGTCCAATACCCCGTTGACTAAGTATGTCTAGCTTCTCAAAACCGATTTCCTCAGCCACATACATGTCCCATTGGGTTGTCGGGAAGCCTTTTGGCGGAAGATCAAGCGCTGTATAATAAGTTATAGGTTGTTCCGAGATGAGGATACCGCCTGCATGGATGCTTCGGATATTCGGGAAGTCGATCATCTCCAGCGAAATTTCGTAAATCCTTTTCGTGATGGAGTTCTTATGGATACCGGTTTCAGGATTATCCACCAGATCATCTATTTCCTGCTTGGGCAAACCATAAACTTTACCCAGTTCCCTGAAAATAGATTTCCCTTTAAACGTGGAAGTAGCTCCCAGCAAAGCCGTATGCTGATGTCCGTATCGTTTAAAAATATAATCCTGAACTTCTTCCCGTTCGCGCCATGAATAGTCAATGTCGAAATCAGGCGGACTGGTTCGTTTCGGATTGATAAAGCGTTCAAAATAAAGATCAAGGTCAATCGGATCTACATCAGTGATCTTTAAACAGTATGCAATTACGCTGTTGGCGCCACTCCCCCGTCCTACATGATAGAATCCGCGCGACATCGAATAGCGGATGATGTCCCAGGTAATCAGGAAATAAGCCGCAAAACCCAGCTTGAAAATGATACCAAGTTCTTTCTCCACCCGTTCTTTAGCAATCTTATTATTCTTCCTGTAACGATACAGCATACCGTCACGGGCAAGTTTGGTAAGCAAATCTTTATCATCGGCAGCATTTCCGGTAAATGTCTTACGGTTCTTAAATGATTTAAAATCAAAATCAATCCCACATTCATTTAAAATTCTTTCGGTATTGCTGACGATCTGAGGATAATCGCGATAATAATCAAGCAGGCGTGCAGAAGGCATCATCACTTCCGATTCATCTGCCAGCATTTTTCCATTTAGCTGGCTCAACAAAATATTGTTATCGATTGCCCGGAGGTTTTTGTGAATATGATATCCCTTCTGATCGGCAAAAGTCACCGGCTGAAAAACGACAAGCTTCGACTGGTCATCGGGATAATCTGTTGAAAACAGTTTTAGTACTTCATTTGGTTTTATTCCTATCAACTCATTTTCTTTGAGATCTGTTAACCTTTTCCTCCCGAAGGGATAGATCACAAAAACATTTTCAAAATCGGGAGCCTGGTAAGTAAAAGCTTTATTGTTAAGGTTGTGATCTGTCAAAAATTCGTTGAGTTCACGGAAGCCTTCATTGTTCCGGGCGACGCCTGTAAAAATAAGTTCATTGCCATTCCTGAATTCGATTCCGCCAATGGGTTTGATATCATTTTCGCGGCAGGTTTTCACAAAGTCAATCATTCCGGTCGAGTTGTTGATATCAGTAAGAGCAAGCTCATGGATGTTATACTGTTTGGCAATTTCAACCAGCTTTTCAATCGATAAAGTTCCGTAGCGTAAGCTATAATATGAATGGGTGTTCAGGTACATCTTTGAAAACTTACATAAAAAATTCAGAACCGATATCTTTGGAATAATTTTTCAACCTGGAATCCGGAACCCGGAACAACAATATTATCAGTATCTTTATGATTAAACGCAGTACCTGGCTCCCCGACATGCCGGGGTTGAGCGTCCTTCATTCCGGCAGCCCGTCTTATAGCCTTTGATCCGAACCGCTTCCTTATCCTGTCCATTGCCTGGTAAAGATTTGTCATTTCTGGCGTATCCTCAAACATATTCAACTGCTGCGAACCCTGCACGAGCGAGCTGAACTTAACTCCGATCAGCCTGATGAGCATCCTGCGGGTATATAGCTTTTCAAATAATTCCTGGGCTGTTTTCAATAAAATATGATCAAAGGCAGTATAAGGAATGTGCTTTTGTAATGTATGGGTATCGAAGTTTGAATACCTTATCTTTACAGTTACACATGAGGTTAACCTTTGCTCCTTGCGAAGCTGAAAAGTAATCTTCTCCACCATCCCTATCAGGATATTCCTGAGCATGGCAACATCGATGGTATCTGTCTCAAAGGTTCGTTCTGTTCCGATTGATTTCCTTTCTGAATATTGCTGAACCGGTGTTGGATCAATGCCGTTAGCTTTTTTCCAGATCACGATACCGTTTTTACCCATTACCCGTTCCATCATATCAACTGGAATAAATCTGAGGGTATTGATGGTTGAAATCCCCATCGAACGGAGCAGCATATAAGTTCTGTTACCGATCATCGGAATCTTTTTAATGGATAGCGGATCCATGAATGGATGTATCCGGTGATAAGGAACCTGCAATAAACCATTGGGTTTGGCTTCGTTGGTGGCAATCTTGGATACGGTTTTGTTGATTGAAATACCAAATGAAATGGGTAAACCTGTTTCATGAGTGATCTTCTGCCTGAGTTCCTGCGACCATTTAAGGTTGCCAAAGAAACGATCCATCCCGGTAATATCAAGGTAGTGCTCATCAATGGAAGCCTTTTCATAAACCGGCGCCTGTTCAGAAATGATTTCTGTGACCATCTTCGAATACTTGCTGTACTGATCCATATCCCCACGGACAACAATCGCATGGTCACAAAGAATTCTCGCCATTTTCATCGGCATGGCTGAATGCACCCCGAATTGTCGTGCTTCATAGCTGCATGATGCCACTACTCCCCTGTCGGATGTGCCTCCGATAATAACAGGCTTACCAATTAAATTGCTATTCAAAAGACGTTCGACCGATACGAAAAAGGTATCGAGATCGAGATGAACTATGCAACGATTTGAAGTTAACATACGATATTGACTAAATTGAGCTAAAATGACTAAATTGACTAAAGTTGTTCTTCATTTTAGTCAATCCAAATTCCAGTCATTCTAGTCAATTTTAAAAAATTTTTTATTTTTTTCTTGACATTTAAAAAATTTGTTTTACTTTTGATTAGTTTTTAATCATTAAAACGGTTACAATATAATCATTATTTTTAAATTGTAAAGATTTTTAAAAAATTTTAAAGTTATGAATAGCTATAAGGACATGGAAATATATAAGCTGGCTTTCGATCTTGCCATTAAGGTTTACGTTATTAATATGGCTCTTCCAAGGCATGAATTGATCAAAGAAGGAAATATGCTCAGGCGATCCTCTATCGGTATAAAAGATACGATAGCTGATGGGTATTCCACAGGAAAGAATTCTACCGGATTTGTTCGTTCGCTTTACCAGGCAAGTGCATCGTGCGACGAAACCATAGAATTACTGAAGAAAATTAAAAAAATTCACTTCAGGGAAAAGACGATCAATGAAATCATCAGGAATTATATTTCACTAAAAAATAAAATTACCTATGAGATTGAATCCATTGAAATGAATTCGGATATCATCGCCTTATCCCATACGGAAAATCAATTAATCGAACAGGAATTTTAAAAAACAACTATATGTATTTCAGCAGCAATATTAAATTTCTCAGAAAAAGAAAAGGCCGCACCCAGGATGATGCAGCTTTTTCCCTTAAAATGTTCCGGTCTACTTTAAGCGGATATGAAAACAATGTGGCCAAACCGAGCGTGGAAGTGCTTCTGGCATTTTCGGAGTATTTTAAAATAGCAGTAGATACGTTAATAAAGATTGACCTTGCAAAATTGCCGGAAAGGGAAGTGATTCAATTGGAAAGGGGTTATGATGTTTACATTAAAGGCAGTTCTATGCGGATACTTGCAACCACTGTCGATTCAGCCAATGATGAAAACATAGAGCTGGTTTCGGAAAAAGCTAAAGCGGGATACACAAGCGGCTTTGCTGACCCGGAGTACATCAAGATTCTTCCGGCCTTTAAATTGCCTTTTCTATCGAAAGAAAGAAAATACCGCACTTTCCAGATCAGCGGCGATTCCATGTTACCAATACCTGATAAATCATGGGTAACGGGTGAGTATGTTGAGAACTGGCAATATATAAAAGATGGACAACCATACATCGTCCTCACAATGGATGCAGGGATTGTTTTTAAAGTTGTTGAAAACAAAATTGAGCAGGATGGAAAACTTGTTTTACATTCGCTGAACACGATTTATGAGCCTTATGATATTGACATTAAAGATGTAAAGGAGGTTTGGAAATTTGTGAATTACATAAGCTCCGAAATGCCGGAGGCAAATATAGAGAAAGATGAACTGGCAGGTGAAATTAAAGCACTGAGAAAAGAGGTGAAGGCGATACAGATGAAGCTGAATTTGTAAATTGAAAATAGAAATTGGCAATTTGGTCAAAATTAACTTCGAACTTTAAACATCAAACTTTGAACTTAAGTTGTACTCCATCATCGACATAGAAACCACAGGACTCAGCCCCAACCGCGAGAAGATTACGGAAATTGCCATTTATGTGCATGACGGGAAAAAGTGGTAGATGAATTTACTACACTTCTAAATCCTGAAATTGAAATTCCTTATAGAATTACCCAACTTACGGGCATAAATAATAAAATGGTACAGGAATCGCCGAAGTTTTACGAAGTAGCTAAACGCATCGTGGAAATGACGGAGGATACAACCTTTGTGGGTCACAATGTAAATTTTGATTACAATTTCATTCGAAAAGAATTCCGTGAGCTGGGATATGATTACCAGCGGAAAAAAATGTGCACATGCAGGCTGAGCCGGAAATTACTTCCAGGAAGGCAGATCTTATTCGCTTGGTAAACTTTGCCAGGAATTAGGTATCGAAAATCCACACCGGCACAGGGCTTTTGGAGATGCTAATGCGACAATGAGATTATTTGAAATTCTGCTGAAAGTAGAGAAAAATGTTGAGGAAATATCGCTTCATGGTTTGAACACCAATCTTGACCGAAATCTTATCAATAAACTTCCGCAGGAACCCGGAGTCTATTATTTTTTCAACGATACCGGCTCTATCATCTATATCGGGAAAAGCATCAATATCAGGGAAAGGGTTTTTTCGCATCTTACCAATAATTCGTCCAGGCGGGCAATTGAAATGCGCAATGAGATCGCTGATATCGGATATGAACTTACAGGAAATGAACTTGTCGCACTGATCCTGGAATCAAACGAAATAAAACAACATTTGCCCAAGTATAACAGAGCACAGCGAAGGTCCGGTATGACTTGCGGATTGTATTATTGCAAAGATGAAAATGGATATCTGCGATTGAAAATTGACAAAAACAATCAGGAAAAAATTCCGCTTACAACTTTTACTTCGGTTCTTTCTGCAAAAAGTCATCTGTTTATGCTGGCGGAGGCTTTTAACCTTTGTCAAAAATTATGTGGATTATTCGACACAAAGGGAGCTTGTTTTCATTACAACATCCATAAATGCAATGGCGCCTGCATTGGCAAAGAATCACCTGAAATATATAATAACAGGGTTTTGCAGGCTATTGAACCCTACCGTTTCGAAGAACAGAATTTTATGGTAATTGATAAAGGCCGGTCAAATGGCGAAAAATCAGTGATATATGTTGAAAATGGCAAATATCTAGGGCATGGCTTCATTGATTTTGAATACAATGAAAATATTTCAGCACAATTTTTAAAAGAATGCATAAAACCCTACCCTGACCATCGCGATGTTCAGCAAATTCTTAAAAGCTATATTAAAAGGAATAAAGTTGAACGAATAATTACCTGGTAATTTTTTTGTACCGTAAAGTAACCTTATTTTTGCCGACTTGTAGAAATAACAAAATCATTAAATAATATGAGCCTTAAAACAAAAGAAGCTTTTTCGAAAGATATCCTCAAAATAAGGGATATTGAATCTCTGGTAAATCACCTGAGCGAATTATTAATTGAGGAGATTTTCAGAAAATATAAAAGAAGAGGAGCAGTAATTGGAATCAGCGGAGGAATCGATTCTTCTGTAACGATGGCTTTGGCCGTGAAAGCGATTGGTGCGGAAAAAGTTTTTGGTGTGATGATGCCTGAAAAAGATTCAAGTCCCGATAGTGAAAACATGGCTTACAAACTTGCTAAAAAATTTGGAGTAGAAGCCGTAGTTGAAAATATCCGGCCTGCACTTGAAGGTTTCAAATGCTATGAAAGACGTGATGAGGCAATAAAGAGGGTATTTCCTGAATTCAATCCTTTGACCGATAAGTCGAAGATTGGGATCAATCAAACCGGACTGGACCAAAAATTGCCACCGGTTTTTCACCTAACCATTATCCATCCTTCGGGTGAGCAAAAAAGCAAAGTCATTCCTGTAAAAGAATATCTTCAGATCGTGGCAGCATCAAATTTCAAGCAGCGTTGCCGGATGTCAATGGTATATTACCATGCAGAACAGAAGCATTATGTGGTTTTGGGTACGGCAAATAAACATGAAATTGATCA
Source organism: uncultured Bacteroidales bacterium (assembly GCA_963705185.1). Classification (GTDB taxonomy): domain Bacteria; phylum Bacteroidota; class Bacteroidia; order Bacteroidales; family JAADJA01; genus JAADJA01. The sequence goes on along the minus strand of CAVPJF010000016.1, from coordinate 35,902 downwards.
GGGATTTTTTGTTAAATTCGGAGACGGTGGTTCAGATATGTATCCATTAGCTAATTTATATAAAACGCAGGTTTACCAGTTAGCAAGGCATTTAGGAGTTACACAGGAAATCATTGACCGCACACCTACAACCGATACATACAGTGCCGAACAAACCCAGGAAGAGTTCTTCTATCAACTCCCATTTGATGTAATGGATCTGATGTGGTATGGCTTTGAAAATGGATATAATAAAGCCGAAGTAGGTAAGGTAATGGGTAAGACTGAACAAGAGGTAGAAATCATCTTCGAAAATTTTGTACGTAAAAAGAAAACAACCGAATACCTGAGAGCAAATCCGTATTATTTCCCAGTGATTTAAAGTTTTTTTTATGAATGTTATCGATTACTTTTTTGAACAATCTAAAGCGCTTATCTAAGGATTTAGTTTTAGGACCGAGGGAAACTATTTCGTATCAAAAGGTTTATTCTGATGTTCAGAAACTTGCAAACAAACTGAAGTCTGAATTCGGAGAAAATCAAAACCTGCTTGTTTTGTGTGAGAATTCAGTCTTCTCAATAACCGTTTATCTCGCCATAATTAAATCAGGAAATATCTGTGTTCCACTGAATCCGAATATCGAGCCAGAAAACCTTGAAAAGGTAATTTCCAAAACAGGGGCAAAAACTGCTTTTGTCAATAAAAAATATATCTCCCGATATGGAAATTTTTCATTTCAAATTTTTGACGAGGAGAGAATCATTCCTTGGTTGGATGAAACCAATCTGATTTCCAACGAAAATGGATCAGAATTCGAAGGAAACCGGCTGGCTGAAATAATTTTTACTTCGGGTTCAACGGGTGAGCAAAAAGGAGTAATGATCACTCACAACAATATCATTGCCAATACCAATTCAATCATAGAATACCTGAAGCTCACACCCAAGGACACGATTGAAATCGTAATGCCCTTCTATTATTGTTATGGACTTTCCCTGTTGCATACGCATCTTCGCGTGGGGGGATCGGTTGTTTTAAATAATAATTTTATTTTTATCGGAAGTGTTATCAATGATTTGAATAAGTACAACTGTACAGGATTTGCAGGAGTTCCGAGTCATTTTCAAATCCTTTTGAGAAAGACAAAAGACTTTAAGCAAACAATATTCCACAGCCTTAAGTATGTTACCCAGGCAGGAGGTAAACTGCATACTGCTTTCATCAAGGAATTTATTGATTCATTCCCTGATATTCAGTTTTATGTTATGTATGGACAAACTGAAGCTACAGCACGACTTTCCTATCTGCCTCCTGTTGAATTGAGAAGAAAGTTGGGTTCGATTGGAAAGGGCATCCCTGGTGTTAAACTGAAAGTTGTCAATGAAAAGGGAGAACAAGTTGCAGCCGGTGAGGTAGGAGAAATCATTGCCAAAGGGGATAACATTATGCCCGGATATTTTAAAGATGAGGAAGCCACCATGCATGCATTAAAAGATGGTTGGCTTCATACCGGGGATATTGCAACTGTAGATAAGGATGGTTATATCTTCATCCAAAGCAGGAAAAAGGAAATTATTAAAGTACGCGGGATCAGGATCAGTCCGAAGGAAATTGAAGAAGTTATTGTAACGTACCCGGGGGTTATTGACTGCACTATTCAGGCTGAAGCGGACGAAATAACCGGGGAATCAATTAAAGCAATTGTTTTTATTAATGAATCTGAACTTGCAGACTTTTCTGAAGAAATCATTAAACAGCATTGTGCAAGTAAGCTTGCTTCACATAAAATTCCTCAAAAGATTGTTTTCGATACTAAATTAACCTTTAATCTCGCAGGTAAGAAATCGAAATATTAGAAAAACTCAAAATTAATCTTTCGAAAATTCCTGATTACTCCATATTTGTTTTGTCAGTTCATCTAATTGAGGACGACGAAGGTGGAAATAGTCTATATAATATTCTCTTGTTTCTTTATATTCACCGGGAACATCAAGATCATAAGTATCTCCCAGAAAATTAATATCATCCTTAAATCGTTGCTTCATTTCCAACAAGTTTTGCTCTTCAAGGTATTCATCAACTCCTTTATATACGGGTAAGATTATGAAATTTAGCTCTATATTATTTTCCTGGCAATACTGATTGATTTTATTCAACTCATTAAAGTAAGCTTTGGGATAGGTGTAATTGTCAAAAAACAATTTCATTCTGGACTCTGCTAATTTATTCATGTCTTCAATAGGGTGCAAATTCATATGAATTTTGAACTATTTGTGGATTTTTAGTAATCTGGTAAACCACATTTACAAAGGAATCAAAGAAGTTTTCCTTTGTTATGAAATAGAGATATGGTTTATCAAAATAATCCTGAGCAAAATGAAAGATATTATAGGACCTTTTTGAATTGTAATTCATGAAGGCAACCGGGATATAAACTTTCTCAAGCTTTGTTTTGCTGGCTGCAAACCAGAACATATCAAAAATCGTTTCAAAACTGGCCCCCGGTATACAATAATTAAAATATTTCTCACCACATATTTCTTCAATCAAAGCTACATTTACATTCTGCGGCTTGTGAATCGCCAATAATCATTTTTTTAACAGGATTTCTTTTTATTTTTAATGACTTCCAGAGCATATTTCCTCGGGGACTGGATTCATCGTTTCGGCTTATAATTGCCTTTTTATCAACATCGTTAATAACATGAAAAACATTAAAAAAATTATGCGGATCAATGATTAGAATAAATAAGAAATACACAATAAAAGGAATTGCAAACAATAGACCTCTAAATAAATATTTCTTCATTGTATATTAATAGCTTTTCGAATTTAAAATCCTTTAAAACTTGAGATAAACGAATGTTTCCTGACCTCCACTGAAATAAAAAATTAAAATGATCAAAAAATAATATCCAGCCCACCTGACATAGCCAGGTTTTTTCAGAAAATAAGCCAAAACATCTACACCCTTTTCCTGATATATTTCAATCATAAAAAGCACTAAGAATGTCACCATTCCAAATATAAACTGATTTTATCATAGATAAAATCATACCCTTCCAGGTGAAATTTCATATCTGTAAATAGGTGTGTAATATAATACCATGCATCTTGTATTGAATGTGAATTAAAAAAAATCAGGGTAAGACAGAAAAATGAAAAAGTAATAAGCCGACTGGCAGTTGCAACAAACTTCGGTGGAAGCTTTGCGGCAACTTGAAGGCGTTTTCTTTTAGTGTAGAATTCATAACTGATAGCAATTCCTTGCAGAATTCCCAGAACTACAAAAGTCCAATTGGCGCCATGCCATATCCCAATTACAAAAAATGAAAGGAATATTCCAATAATAGCAGCTTTATTGCCCATTTTTCTATACTTCACGATGAATGGTGAAAATATAAAATCGTTGCACCAGGAAGACAATGATATATGCCACCTTCGCCAGAATTCACCAACATTCTTTGCAAAGAAAGGACGGTTAAAGTTATCAACCAGATTGATCCCAAATATTTTTGCTGAACCAAGAGCCATATCGGTATAACCGGAAAAATCACAATATAAATGAATGGTTTGAATGAACATAACCACCAGTAAGGGAATCCCTGTATAATGATGAACATCACTATAAACCATAGTTACCGGGCCAGCCAGATTATTGCCGATGACAACTTTTTTAAACATGCCCCATAAAAACAATCTTAAACCGGCAGAAACATTTTCAGTATTAAATTCAATTTTATTTTGCGATTGAGGGAAAAAATGGTTTGATCGCTCAACAGGCCCTGAAAGAAATTTTGGAAAAAATGTGAGGTAAGTCGCAAAAACTATAAAATTTTTCTCTGCTTTTTCGGCCCCTCGGTTAATCCTGATGATATATCCCAATGCCTGGAAAGTATAATAGGAAATCCCTACAGGTATAATGAGTGATAAATAATGCTATAGCAGGCTGCGTGGGAAGGAGGCTAAGCAAAATATTAATATTCTCGAACAAGAAATTAATATACTTATAGAAAGCCAGGATACCTATATCAGCAGAAATCCCCAGCCAAAAAATCGTTTTTCTGAGCGATTTCTTTTCAACATTTTGAATTGCAATTCCCAGAAAATAATTTAATACCGTAAACAATAATGTGAAAAGTATTAAATTTGGTGCAATTGTTCCAATGAAAAATAAACTGGCAATGAATAGAACAAACCACTTTATTTTTGTGTTTACTAGGTAGTAGATTAGAAATACTACCAAAAGAAATACATAATAATAAAAAGAGTTGAACAGCATTTATTAAATTTACATAAACGAAATTAGTACAAAATGGTTCATAACAATTTAATACTTAAAAATAATAATATGGTTGCAAAGATTAAAACAAATAGTTTATTTGTCATTCAATTATTAATAGTGATATCTTTGATTGACGAATTGCAAAAATCCTGAAAGGCCAATGCCAACAGAAGGTTCATACAAAATTATATTTTTACACCACAGCACCGGAAGTAACATCTGGAAAGGGAAACCCCAGGGGTTTGATAAAGTAACAAACATCTTTAATAAAGTTTATGCGGTTCCCGAATGGTTTAATAACTACAATGCCCAAAACAAAACAAATTACTTTATCACAGAGCAAAATTTTCCAAAAGGGGAACCTTATGCATGGGATAATTATCCTTATGACTATTATAACATATGGGTAAAGAATGCAGGAAATGAACCCTACATGGAAGAACCAACTCTTGAAATACTCACCACCGAGTATGATTTGATCATTTTCAAACATTGTTTTCCAGTGGGTCTTATTGAAGAAGATACTGGAAATCCGGATATCGAATCAAAAGAGAAAAGGATTGAAAATTATAAGCTTCAGTATGCTGCATTGAAAGAAAAGCTTCTCCAGTTTCCAAATAAAATATTCCTTGTTTGGACAGGAGCAGCCCTTGTTGAAGCAAAAACTACACCGGAATATGCGCAAAGGACAAAAGCATTTTTTGATTGGGTGAAAACCGAATGGGATACAGAAGGCGACAATATTTTTTTATGGGATTTCTATGAATTGGAAACCGAAGGTGGAATATACCTGAAAGAGGAGTATGCAAGGAATTCGGAAAATCCACACCCCAATTCAGACTTTAGTTCAAAAGCAGCAACATTGTTCTGTCAAAGGATTGTCGACATAATTGAAACCAATGGACAAAAAACTACGTTAACAGGTGTATATAAGTAATGTTTAAATAAAGACTTTTGCAAGTCATCAGAATTAAAAATCAATAAAAATTAATTGAATGTTCGAAATTACTGAAGCAAAAGAAAAAATAAAAGATTTTATCGTTCAAACAGCATTTGTTCCAAGGGAAAAAGTGCAGGACGATACAAAAATTTTTGTTGATGGAATCTTTGATTCGATGGGATTTCTATCCCTTATCAATTATATAGAAGACAGTTTCAAGTTTAAAGCTGCAGATTCAGAGTTATTGGAAGAAAATTTTGAATCGGTCAATGCTATCGTGAATTTTATCAGCAGGAAATTAAACTAAGCTGAAATTATGTGCGGTATTGCCGGAATTTACCATTTCAATTCCCCCGACAAGTCAATAAATGAAGACCATCTTAAAAAGATGCTCTCTGTAATTTGGTATCGTGGGCCAGATGAGAGCGGAATGTATGTCGGAAGCAACGTTGGTATAGGCAATGTAAGGTTAAGCATTATTGACCTTTCTTCTGGTCAGCAGCCTATCTCCGTTCGAAATAACCGGTTTAGAATAGTCTACAATGGAGAACTTTTTAATTACATCGAGTTACGTAAGGAACTGGAAAAACTGGGTTGTGAATTTTTTACAAATGCCGACACTGAAGTTGTTGTTCAAGCTTATGCTCAGTATGGAACAGATTGTTTGAAGAAATTCAACGGACAATATGCAATTGCCATTTGGGATAACAAAGAAAAGTCATTATTTCTTGCACGCGACAGGGTTGGCATCAGGCCTCTTTTTTATTCAAAACTGAACGGCACCTTTGCTTTTTGTTCCGAAATAAAAGGGCTATTCCAAATTCCTGAAATTGCAAGAAAGATAAACCCGAAAGGGCTGGCTCAGATATTTACCTTCTGGACCACCATTACTCCCGATACTCCTTTTGAAAATGTATATGAATTGCCTCCCGGACATTTCATGATGGTAAAACCTGAAGGGATAACAATTCAAAAATACTGGAGTCTGAAATTTCCTGAAAAAGAAAACCTGGTGAAGAAAGACTTCAATGAGTCGATTGAAGAACTAAGGGAGTTATTTGAAGATGCCGTGCGAGTAAGGTTAAGAGCCGATGTTGAAGTAGCGGCCTATCTCAGTGGCGGTATTGATTCCAGTGTTACCACGGCTTTTATACATCAGATTGAGCCGAAAATACTGAACACTTTTTCTATTGGTTTTACAGATAAAGTCTTTGACGAAACAAACTATCAGATCGAGGCTTCAAAATACTTCAACACCAACCATGTGGCATTCTCCTGCAGTTCGGAAGAAATTGGCAATTCTTTTTTTGATACAGTAAAGCATACCGAATTCCCGGTTTTAAGAACAGCACCTACCCCGATGTATTTGCTATCAAAAAAAGTGAGGGAGAATAAAATTAAAGTGGTGATTACAGGTGAGGGTGCAGATGAAATGCTTGCAGGATATAACATTTTTAAGGAAGCGAAAATAAGACGGTTCTGGGCACGCCAGCCTCAGTCCGCTATTCGTCCACTATTGCTGACTAAACTATACCCTTATCTTCCCATGATGAAGAACTCATCGACAAATGTTTTGAAGATGTTCTTCGGTTTTAAACTTTCGGAAACTGAAAATCCTTTATATTCGCATTTGCTGCGCTGGCACAATACTTCCAGAATCCAGAATTATTTCTCTCAAAGCCTTCAATCCGAGCTAACAGGTTATAATCCAATTAATGAGGTTTATAAAAATTTAGACGAGAACTTTGCCCAATGGGGAGACCTTGCAAAAACACAGTATCTTGAATCATCCATATTCATGTCTGGTTATCTTTTATCTTCACAGGGCGATCGAATGGCAATGGCAAATTCGGTAGAGGGCAGATATCCATTCCTTGACTATCGGGTGATTGAGTATGCAGCCACATTGCCCGAAGATTTTAAGCTTCATTTACTGAATGAAAAGTACATTCTCAAGAAAATGATGGCCGGTAAAATACCTGAATCGATCCTTACCAGACCTAAACAGGCTTACCGTGCCCCTATCCATACAAGTTTCTTTGGTAAAAATGCGCCTTCCTATGTGGAGGAATTGTTATCGAATGATTCGATCCGTTCGTTCGATAGTTTTGATCCTGAGAAAGTAAACAAACTCCTGGAAAAATTCAGGGCTGGAACGAATATTTCCGAAATGGACAATATGGCACTGGCAGGAATACTTTCAACCCAGCTGGTTAATTTATTATTCATCAGGGAAAACGCATTTAATTCAAATGAATCTAATCTTGCAAATCTGAAAATCGTCCGCGATTAATCTTTTCAATACATGGGTCAAATCTGATTTGCTTTCTGTTCGACAAACGGGTTCTTTATTGCATTACCTTTTGTTAAAAATCCTTAATTTTTCTTAAATTATCCGCCTAAGGATTAATATTTTAACTAGCTTCGACGTTCAATTGAAAAATAAAAAATTTCGAACCATGAAGGCATATAAACAAATCAACTTTAGCTATGAAAACAGGATCGTTTTCGGCTATGCAGGAATTATGAGTATGCTCAGTTTCTTAATTTTACTATCACCTGTTTTTGCTCAGGATAATGAACCCTTGCTGAAAAATGAACCGAAAGTCCATTACGATGTCAAGAAAGAATACGACAAAGATGGTAATCTTACCGGATATGATTCAACCTATACCTGGTTTTGGTCAGACAAGGGTTTTGGAATGCAGGATTATGATTCATTGATTGAACGTTTCAATCAACAATTTAAACTTTCCGATGATTGGAATTGGTTCGGTATGCAGCCATTTCCTTCAATCCCGCCGATTGATCATCTCTGGTATTGGAATGATCAGGATTCTTCCGTATTTCTTGATGAAGACTCGACCTTAAACAACTACTTTTTCGATGATTACTGGTCACATATACCTCTGGCACCCAATCACTGGAATATTCCTTTTGATGATACCCTTGGTTTGTCGTTTTATAACTTTGATGATCTTTCCAATTTTTTTAAACATGACCTCGATTTAGATAAATATTTCCATGACAAGGGATCAATGAAAAAATACTATGAGCAACAGGAAGAATACATGGAAAGGTTTAAAGAGTATCAAAAAGAGCATCAAAAGCTGATAGAAAAATATTTTGGAGAACCCTACCAAAATAAAGAATCAGAACCACAAAAAGAACAACAGAAGCTAAAGACACCTGCCGAACCTACTGACAATAATAAATCGGGAAGAATATAAAAGCTTTGACATTCCTCTATTTTTCCTATTGGTCTGTGGTTTCAGATTAATATTTATTTAGATAATTCCAATCAAAATATCTTTGGTTTTCCCTATAAATATCCATTTATAAAATAAAATGTTGGTGTTGATCCCATTAGTCTCGGGAAATTGAACTTGCCAATTGATTTTTTACTTTTAACTTTGAACTTTTTACTTTGAACTTTAAACTTGGTTATGCCCACAACGCCGCTTGCTGAACTGCTCAGGCCCAGAACACTCGATGAATACATCGGACAGGAGCATATTGTTGGAAAAGGAGCGATCATGCGAGGGGCTATTGAATCAGGCAACATCCCGTCGATGATCTTTTGGGGACCACCGGGTGTTGGAAAGACGACCCTGGCATTTATCATTTCCCAATATTTAAACAGGCCATTTTTCACGCTGAGTGCCATCAGTTCGGGTGTAAAGGATGTGCGGGAGGTAATTACCAATGCAAAAACAAATCCGGCCGGAGCTATTTTATTTATCGACGAAATCCACCGGTTTAATAAATCACAGCAGGATTCACTGCTTGGTGCTGTCGAAAAAGGTATTATAACCCTGATTGGCGCCACAACAGAAAACCCATCTTTTGAGGTGATCTCGCCTTTATTGTCCCGATGCCAGGTATATATCCTAAAAGAACTTGAGAAACATCATCTTCTTGAACTTCTTGAAAGAGGTAAAGCCTATCTTGAAAAATCTTGTGAGATAATCATTAATATTAAAGAAATTGAAGCTTTATTGAGAGTTTCCGGCGGGGATGCCCGTAAACTTTTCAATGCCCTTGAACTGGTCGTTCAATCCTTCTCAGGTAAAAAAAAGGAGATTGATATCACCAATGAAATCGTTCAGCATGTGATCCAGAAGAATCTGGCGATATATGATAAATCCGGAGAACAGCATTACGATATTATTTCAGCTTTCATTAAATCATTAAGAGGCAGCGACCCCAATGCTGCCGTCTATTGGCTGGCCCGCATGGTTGAAGCCGGTGAAGATCCCAAGTTCATCGCAAGGAGGATGCTCATTCTTGCTTCGGAAGACATTGGAAATGCAAATCCCAATGCGCTGTTGCTTGCTCAAACCTGTTTCGAAGCAGTCAATGTGATAGGTTATCCGGAGTGCAGGATCATTCTTTCTCAAACAGCGGTTTACCTTGCATCATCTCCAAAGAGCAATGCATCTTATATGGCAATTAAACAGGCCCAGGAAACAGTAGAAGCTACCGGCGATTTAGCCGTCCCACTTCATTTACGAAACTCTCCTACCCGCCTGATGAAGGAGATTGGATACGGAAAAGGATACCAGTACGCCCATGATTTTGAAAACAATTTTGCTGATCTCGAATTTTTGCCGGATAAGATCAAAGGAAAGAAATTTTATGATCCGGGAGAGAACCCTAAGGAGAAAGAAATCAGGGCAAGGTTGAAATTTTTATGGAAGAACAAATACAATTATTAGACAGTGAAGAACCCTTTCTATACCATCCTGTCATTGCTCCTTATGATGGCTTGTCAGCCAGGCGGACCCGAGATTTCCGGGGTACCGTTAACACAATATTACAATAACTGCCAGATTAATGAATTTGATTTTGGAGAAACCATTACTATCGGCGACCCGAACGATAAATTCATGATCACCCTGCCTTATGAGTGGGATATACAGGAAACCTATTCTGATACGCTTTATGGAATGATTGCTACCAATGCCTCATTAGCAGAAGATAATCCGGAAGCGTTTTTGTTGTTTTCCATCACAGGTTATAAGACGACCGATTCATTATTAACCTATTTCAGCCGGGAAGTGGCAGCTCTCAAAAAAGATAAAACCATGGATGGTTTGGAAGCCGGGAAGATGGATTTTAATGGAACAAATTCTTACTGGGTTAAATTTGAAACTATTGAAAATGATCATACCATCCTGAACGTTGTTAAATATATCAAGTCTGACCAAAAAAATGAAATCTACCTGATTCAATCATCGGTGAATAAAACCGGCAATTATGATGAAAAGATCTGCATATTAAAAAAGCTTGCAGATTCCTTTGAGCTTGTGGAATAGGCGAAAAGCTTAACTGGATTTTATATTTTGAGGGTGATATTTATTATTGAAGTGCAAAACACGAATGAATAACACTAAATAATAAATGAATAATGAAAAAGGTTGTTTCAGTGACCATTTAACTCTAAATCCTTTATTATTGTATGTTTAATGTTATTCATTATTAATTTAAAAGAGCGCAAATAATTAACCCTTTCATTTATAAAACCCCTTACCCAAACAAATGAAAATAATACGTAAATCCGAACAAATAACTTCTGCCTGGTCAGGAGGAACCACCACCCAGCTATTCATTTACCCTGAAAACGCCAGCTACCAGGAGAGAAATTTCCTGTTCAGGATCAGCACGGCAACTGTGGAAACTGAGGAATCTGTTTTCACAAAACTGCCTGGCATATCCCGTCAAATTATGATTCTTGACGGAACCCTGAAACTCGAACATACAGGCAGATACACAAAAATCCTTCATAAGTTTGAAACCGATTCTTTTGATGGGGATTGGGAAACAAAGGGCTATGGCAAAGTGACGGATTTTAACCTGATGACGAATGGAAAAGTACAAGGTTCTCTGATAGGTAAATCTCTGAAGAAAAATGAATCTATTCAATTTCAGACTATCAATAGCGGCAATTTGCTTGGATTTTATGTTGTCAAAGGAATCCTGGAAATCAAAACTGATCTGGAAACGCTTAACCTAAATGATAATGATTTTCTCTTTTTAGATTTAATAAGGAATTCAAATAAAGTTGAACTAAAAGCCAATGAAGTTTCCGAAATTGTTGTAACAGAAATTTATTTGACTATGAATTTCCTTGAATAATTCTGATCACTGAGTTGAAGAATTATAAAATATGTATTTGAAGATAGTGCATTTCCATTTCTATCAGAGGCGTTCCAGTTAATTTCATAAATACCCGAACTGAAATATCCATCCTCAATCATATCAATAGCCTGCCCGTTGATATCAAATATATAAACCCTGACTTGTGAAGGTTCTTTCACTTCAAAGCTGATCCGTGCAAAATCCCTGACCGGATTTGGCATAATTGAAAAAGAGTTATTTGTTTCAGCTAAATTTTCAGGATTGGAAACTACCACAGAATATTGCATCAAAGCATTATGGTTGCCACAAATCCATAAATGATTTCCGGGTTGCAACGAAATATCAGTAAGGTAGGCATTGGGCCAGTCATTGGTCCATTCAAGGTTCCAGCTCATGCCGCCGTCATCCGTACGAAAAATTTCTGCTCCTGCTTCAGATCCGCCGAGGTACGTAATAACCCAGCCCGTCTGGTTGTTGATCATCAGGATTTGGTCCGGACTCCCGTCTGAAATATATCCCCCGGTGCTCCATGTCAGACCGCCATTGGCAGTAATGAAAGGCGTTCCTCCAACCGTGGTTGCCCATCCATGCTTATTATCGGTAAAAGAAAAACTCAGGATATGATCGTCATAGGGCATTGACTGCTGATCCCAGTTTGCTCCGCCATCGGTGGTGTGAGCAATAAAGCCACCTCCACCGCCATAGCCGCCGCCAGCCCAGCCTTCCTGTGAATTGGCAAACCAAACCGCCTGCACATAATTGCTGCTTCCAACACTCTGATTCGACCAGTTTACACCTCCATTGGAAGTGAATTTCAATGTCCCGTTGCTGCCGAAAGCCCAGCCGCTGTCGGGGGTTGCAAAGAACATCCCTCCTATCCAGTTGCTTCCGCCAATAGTATATTGATTCCAGGTAGTTCCTCCATCAATTGTCCGTGAGATTTTTGCAGCATTACCTTCCTTGAGCATCCATCCATGAAGGGCATCAAAAAAGATAACCTGTGCACCACCGGGAGCCGTTTCATCAGGTTCCCATGTAAAACCGCCATCTATAGTTTTCAAGGCATAATGATCGGTTCCCACATTCGTTCCGGCAATCGCCCAGCCCACCTGATCACTGATCCACTCCATCGATTGCAAGGCCGGAGAATAATGCTCCCAGTTCCATGTTGTCCCAATATCGGTAGTACTCAAAATGATGCTCTTACTGGCAGCGATCCAGACTTTATCACCAACGTATTGTATTCCCTGTGTGTATTCGATGATGGGAGCAGATGCTGAAGTCCAGGTTTGTCCGCCATCGCTGCTTACGGCAATTCGTTCGTTGGAATTCGGAATCAGCGACATCCCTATCACCGCAATGTTTAATTCGTCCTTTACATCAAGGTAATTATAGCTCAGGTTGGTATAGTGCTGAATGGTCCAGTTAAGGCCGCCATCTTCGGTGTACATCACCGGTCCGGCTGGATTTTCGTATAAACTTGTCACAGTTGCCCAGCCTTTAAGGCTGTTGATGAAATCGACAGAAGAAATTTGTGTGCCCTGTGCTGAAACAGGAATGGTTTGTGGTGTCCAGTTTGATCCGCCGTCGGAAGTAACATAAATAAAAGGACCGAGCATATTGTCCGTACCTCCTATCCAGCCATTCAGCGGATCAGTGAAGTCAATAGTATTGCAGGCAAATGATGTGCTTCCGAAACTCTGGTTCTGCCAGGTTAGTTCCGCCATTTACAGTATGCAAAACAAGGAACTGTGTACCGTCCGACCATCCTCCGGTAATCCAGCCTTCATTTTCATTCAGGAAAAAACCTCTGGTCAGTTTTCGGCTGGTGCCGCTGGCTTGAACCGTCCAGTTGGTTCCCCCATCAATGGTTTTATATATTTTCCCGTTTGCTCCGTAAACCCAGCCGGTTTCGGGCGTGACGAAAAAGATACCGTTCATTGCGACACTATTCGAAAAAGGGAAGTTCATCTTATCCCAGTTCTGCCCGCCATCGGTTGTGAAGAAAATTCCTGTAAGCACTCCTGACCCACCCGAAACATTGCCAACCGAATATCCATGTTGTCCATCACTCAGAAAACAAAGATCTGAAAGCATAAGGCTGGGCGCCCGCTGGACAATACTCCATGAATCTGTTTGTGCATAGGATGCACTAAATCCAATGGTAAAAACGATAATGCATGTGAAAATAAAATTTTGTCTCATAGCTTTATATTTTTAATGATATAAAAGTATAAAAATCCATATTCAAATTGATTTCTAATCGAAAAAAATACTTAACCTTGAGTTCACTACAAAAAGTTTTAACCCGTCATTGCGAAGCCGCGAAGCCTGAAGCAATCTGTTCGTCCGGAGAACCAAGAGATTGCTTCGCCCCTCTACGGCGGGACTCGCAATGACGACCTCATTGACTTTTCGCAGTGGGCTCAAACCTTTAAAACATATTGTATCTATTTTAGCCAGAGCTGGATTCAGGATGGCTTATCAGACCACACTCCCCTTCCATTTCCCAGATTTTAAATACACGAAAGAAAGGAATCCTAAAATAAGCGAATAAACACATTCAGCAGCCCAGACTACAGAGATATTGCTCTTGACAACCATAATTATATACCATGCATAAGCCAGGTAAATGATTAATACAATTACTTCAATGATAAACGAAACCTGTGTTTTTCCTGTACCCGAGACAGCCGAAAAGAATATATAAGCCGCGGCCAGCATAAGCGCAGCGACATTTACTACATGAACAACAGGCATCGCTTCATTAATCAGGGTTTTATCATTTGTATAAATCATGACTGCAAAATGCGGAAGGAAAGAACCAATGATCACCATAAAGCCAACACCTGCCAGGCAAAGCATAACAACCTTGTACACCAGTTGCATCACTTCATCCTGTCTTTTGCTTCCAATCAGGAAGCTCACAAGCGTATTCACAGCAGCGGCCAATCCCCACATCGGGATCATCATCAGCATGTAAAAACTGCGTATGATATTGGAGATGGCAAGTTCCCGTTCACCCATTTTCTCGACCAGCAGGAAGAAGGCCAGCCAGGATGCGAGAGAAAGAAAATTTTGAAGCATCATGGGTAAGGAAATTCGAATTATCTGCAGGTATAATTTCAGGTCAAACTTCATGAAATGGAAAAGGTGGTATTTGGCTGTTGAAAATCTAAACCGTGTATAATAAATAAAATAAAGCGCCGCAACAGCTTCAGCTATTATGGATGAAAGTCCGGCACCCGCAATACCCATTTTCGGGAAACCGAAGTTGCCAAAAATAAGGCAATAATCAAGGAAGGCATTGACAATTGCCATCAGGAAGGTGGAATAGGTGATCACCCGCGTATTTGCTACTCCTACATAAAAAGCACGGAATAAAACATGTATAAAGGCGAAAAATATCCCATACGACCGGTAGTTGATGTATTCGACCGTAGCTTTAACCACTTCATCTGATTCAAGCACAATTCCCAGGATGCCATCCGAAAAAAATTTCATCAGACTGAACATAATGATCGCCAGGGGGACCAGGAAATAAATCCCATGATCGATGGTACGGCCTATTTCAGTGTAATTGGTTTCGCCATTTCGTCGGGCTACGATGATCTGCAATCCTATCCCAAAACCCCAGGCCAGCATCACCACTACAAAATAGTAAACCCCGCCAATAGCGCCGGCTCCCAATTCAACCTCTCCTACCCTTCCCAGAAAAGCAGTGTTCGTTACGCTCAGAATATTCTGCGCAATACTGCCGAGTATAATCGGGTATGCAATGTTCCAGATTTCTGTATATTTAACGCCGGTTTTAAACAATGGGCAAAGTCTGTTTTTAGACTGGCAAAAATACGATTTGTAATTCAACGAATGGCATCAGTTGATCACAGTTAAAAACTGGCTCTATAATAAATCAACTAATTCACTTGTGAATGATAATGGATATTTATATTTGCACCCTGACAAAGATGTAAAACAAGAGGGTATTAATTCATGTCAAAAAATCTTTATATAGCAGCATCAGAAGCCGATTCAGGTAAATCACTGATCGTTATTGGGATGATGAACATCCTGCTAAGGTACGTTAAACGTGTTGGTTTTTTCAGGCCTATCGTTCGCCTTGAGAAGAAACAGGACCATGATATAAGTTTGGTTTCCAAACTTTACAATCTAGCTATTGATTATGATTCCATGTTTGGTGTATCCTACGATGAGGCGCAGGCACTTCTGCAGGCAGGCTATATGGACGATCTGTTTACCGCCATCCTGAACAAATACAAGAAACTGGAAGAACAATGTGATTTTGTGTTATGTGAAGGCACTGACTTTACTGGCTCACTGAAACCATTTGAATTTGATTTTAATGCACAAATCGCAAATAATTTGGGAGCACCCATACTCGCTGTTGTTAACGGACATGGGAAAATAGTAGGTGAAATCGCCGATACCATCCAGATGTTCAAAAATGTGCTCACCAAGGAGAAATGCACATACATGGGCATGATTGTCAATCGGGTAAGACCAGAGGATAAAATTTCGGTAATGGAAGTTCTGAAAAGAACAAAAACCGAAGATGAGATCAATTTTGTAATTCCTGAACAAACCATGCTTCAAAAGATCACCATCCGGCATATTATTGATGCATTGCATGCCGACTGGATTTATGGTGATGACGAAGTACTGGATTATGATGTAAACGACTTCAAGATCGGTGCGATGAACATCGAGCATATACTCAAGTTTACCAATACCGGGACGCTTGTCATCACACCCGGTGACCGAACCGACGTGTTGACGGTGCTTTTCATGACTTTGCTTTCGGATAGCTACCCGAAAATTGCCGGCATTATCCTGACCGGCGGCTATCGCCCAAATGAAGAGCTGATGAAGCTGATCAGGGGAATAAAAAGACTCCCGGTTGCCGTTTTCAAGGTGGATACCGATACATTCGACACAGCGATGAATGTTAGTAAAATAAGGCCGTTATTAACCCACGACAATGAGCGCCGGATGGCCATCGCATTAGGACATTTCGATGCCCATGTGGATGCACAATTACTTAAACAATTAGTTTCGATTACTCCTTCCAGCGTGGTGACTCCCATTATGTTCGAGTATCAGCTTTATGAACGTGCCCGAGCCCAAAGGAAACATATAGTTCTACCGGAAGGGACTGAGGAACGCATGCTTCGTGCAACAGAAATTCTCCTTCGTCGAAACGTAGTGGATATTACTTTGCTGGGTAATGAATCTGAAATATTAAAAAAAGCCGATTCGCTCCATTTAAAGCTGACCGGCGCTAACATCATCGATCCCTTTGACAATGATCTGATTAACGATTATGCATTGACCTATTTCAAACTCAGGAAAGAGAAAGGTGTAACCCGTGAGGCAGCCTACGATATCATGCGCGATGTGAGCTATCTTGGGACGATGATGGTTTACAAAGGACACGCTGACGGAATGGTTTCGGGTTCTGTGCATACTACACAGCACACCATCCGGCCGGCGTTTGAATTCATTAAGACTAAGCCGGGCTTTTCGATCGTTTCGAGTTGTTTCTTCATGTGCTTTGAGGACAAGGTGCTGGTGTATGCTGATTGTGCAGTAAATCCAAATCCTGATTCAGAGGAATTGGCCGATATCGCTATCAGTTCGGCTGATACAGCCAAAGCATTCGGCATCGAACCCCTCATCGCTATGCTTTCCTATTCCACCGGTGAATCCGGGAAAGGGGAAGATGTTGAGAAAGTAAGGAAAGCTACTGAGATAGCCCGCAAGCGCCGTCCCGACCTTAAAATTGAAGGCCCTATCCAGTATGATGCAGCAATAGATGCCACAGTAGCCAAGCAGAAAATGCCTGAAAGTAAGGTAGCTGGTAAAGCAACTGTTTACATTTTCCCTGACCTGAACACAGGCAACAATACTTACAAAGCGGTTCAGCGGGCTTCAGGCGCATTGGCTGTAGGACCGGTTTCACAGGGATTGAACAAGCCGGTGAACGACCTGAGCCGCGGCTGCACTGTGAAAGACATCGTTAACACCGTTTTAATCACAGCCATTCAGGCACAGATGGGAGGCAAATAAGATACTTGTTCCTTGTTCCTTGTTCCTTGTTTCTTGTTACTTGTTTCTTGTTTCTGGTTATTGGTCTCTTGTAACTCAGACAATAGAACTAAAAAAATAGTAGTTGCATTTCACATACAATGCTATCAAACGATGAAGAATAAATTTTGGAATTTAGTGACAGTTTCAGTATGCGGGTTGGCTCTGCTTACATCCTGTCAAGAGAAAACCTCCAAATCAGTTACCATTCCGATGATACTTGATCATAACCGGATGCTGGTGGAGGCGGAGTTTCAGCGTAAAGACGGCACATGGCGTAAAGCGGTTCTCTGGGTGGATACCGGAAATCCTGACTTTATTATCAGTGAGACATTTGCACGTGACCTCGGGATAGATATCACTGATCCCAAAGAACAGGAGATACCTTCACCGGCAGCAGTTCGCATCGGCGAGATGCCAATAAGTTTCGACGGGGTAAAATCAAAAGTCTTCATCGATAAAAAATGGATGTTCAATACCATGCATAACGATGGAAACCTTCCCTCTACCGTCCTGCAAAAATACCATATCGTCATTGACTACCCTGCACTTCAATTCACGATTGCTGAGCCAGGAATCTTAAGCCCCGCGGGACTAAATCTCCTGCCACTATCAATCCGGTAAATGGTATCATGCAAATGGATGCTGTTGTTGATGGAGAGAATTACAGCTTCGCCCTTGACAATGGAGCCTCATTCAGTTTTGTACCCGAAGATATCGTTACAAAATTGATCCATCGCCATCCTGAATGGCCTAATAACCATGGTGCAACAGGTTGCGCCAATATCTGGGGATGGTGGGCTGAGGAAGACTACTGGCCCATAGTGCGCATTCCAGAAATAACCTGGGGAAACCTGAATATTTCAGGAGTTGCTTTGGTTGGACTTCCACCTATTTTCAAAGGTGGCATTGATCTCGGAACCCGCTATTCACAAAAGACTGCCCGACCAGTAAATGGATTCTTGGGACCTAATGCATTCAAATCATATCGTATCGAAATTGATTATCAGGATAACGCTGTTTATTTTGAAAAAGGAGCCGAATCTGATCTTTATGATATGGATATTGTCCCGCTGACCCTTCGGCCTTTGGATGATGAGAGGTATATGGTGATCGGCGTGGTCATTGGGGAAGGGCAAATGCTAATTGATGGGATTGAGCCCGGCGATATCCTTATCCAGGTGGATAATTTCAAAACCAAAGGTGAGACAATGGGTAGGGTTGTTAATGCACTTCGCGGTAAACCGGGTGACCCTCGTAAGCTTTTGCTTGAGCGGGAAGGCAAACAGTTCACTGTTGAAACCAGGGTGGTACGCTTTCTGGGGGATATTCAAATGTCTGTTAAATCCAATGAAAAAAGTAGCGGCAGCGCAGGCAGAATGGTTGCCCATGAAGACTCCTTAGGTGAATTAGGTAAATCGTCGGGAATCGGTGAGGTTGCTGAATTGCTGAATTGATAATTTACACATTTCATAGTTGGAAGTTTCAATCAAGAAAAAAGTTACAAGTCAGCTTTAGGCAACAGGCAGTCTGCAATCTGCAAAATATCTATACATGAAAAAGGTTCACCGTTTTTTTGTGATTAATTAAATTCAATTGTGAGCGCTTGAAACACAACCAAATTGCTAAAATTGTTTCGATCAACCATACAAAAACTAATAATGTATTAAGAGGTCCATCGATAGTTGCCATTGCGGTTCGGGGTAAAGCATGTAATACAATGCTTTACTGTTTACTTTGAACCCCCATGCATGGAATAGCCCGATATCAACCGTACATAATATGATATTCATTATCGTTGCTACCAACATGTAAATAAAGATGATAGGCCGGATCAGCTTTTCTTTCTTAAAACCGATACATCCAATGACTACCAATACCGGAACGATTAGGAGATAGGCGATGGCTGAAACATTCATGCTAAAGGCGTAAGCAAAGGAATAAACCACCTGATTGAAAGGGACAGTTTTCCAGTAACTGTATGTGAATGCCAGTAAAATAACCTGCTGTATAGAAAAAAAACGAACCAGAAAAGAGCGATAACACCTGTTAATTTGAGATGGGAGTTATTTTAAATAGGATTTATTTTCTCTGACTTGGCTGAATTCTTTATCATCAAGTAAACACTCATTCCAATAAGCAAAATATTGCCAAGTCCTAGAATACCTTGAGTGGTCATCCACTTTGAGGCAGGTGTGCCAATTGCTTCGCGCAAATTGCCTCCATAAAGAAACAGGATCATTACTACAAATAGTGGTTAGCAAATAGCCGGGCTTTCGAATGAATAAAAAATTTATTATCCACGCTATCAACGGCACCGAGAAAAGGAAGTGTTCGGAGTCGGTAACAGTTAGATTAGGGATTAGCGCTATCAAAACCAAATATTCGAATACACTGTGTTTTATTTCCAGTCCATTCGTATCAGAAATTTCAGTTTCTCTCCTTTTATTATAGATATTTAAAATAAGCACTAATAAAGCGATAAACACCAATACTGACAAAACGAAGATGCCTTGACTGGCTTCAGTAATCGAACTCCCGGTAATCCTGTACAACCATGAATAAATGGTATCCTGCCCATTAACGGGTGAAATGTTGTGACGCAACATGATTTCCTTCCATTGAGCGAGCAATTGCACATTTGCATTGAATCCGATGTAAAGTGAAGGAATCCATAAACCAAACACAATCCCCATAATACAGGAGGATATTGCAATAAATCGCTTTCGTAAAACCATCAATGGAAGTAAAATAAGAAAATGAGGTTTAATTAAGATGGCGAGACGCAAGGATTAAACCTGCAGCCCATTCTTTCCTTTTTAACAGCAAATACAAGGCATTTAGACTAAGCAACAACAACAAAATATTGATATTCCCAAGGTGAAGCTCATAATAAATATGCTGAAGGAAAGCTATGGTTATAATTAAAAGTATTAGTAAACGGGGCTTTGTATCAAGTTGTCCAAAAAGTTTTTCTTTAACCAGCCTGTCGGATATAATTACGGTGATCATGATGAGCAATGACAGGAAGATGAAATAAATCAATTTCGCAACATCGTAAGAAACCCAAGTTAATGGATAGAAAATAAAAAGCGCGAAGGGTGAATATTTATAATATCCCGAACCCAATCCAAATGTGATTCCATAAACCGTTTTGCCAGAGAAAAAGTTAGTAGCAGCATCATAATAAACCTGAAAATCATGCAACCAGAAGCGCTTATTAATTGCCTCCATCACTGCAAAGGCAAAGAAAAACAGCGCCATAATTAATACATAAACTTTATGGGCACGAAACAACTGAATAATTTCTCTCATTTATAAAAAAAGCAATCCAAAGATAAATATATTCTGATGTTTGCAGTTCTATTATAATAATTGCAATTCACTGCGCTGATTGTTTAATAAACAGTCATAAAAATTTTACTATCTCAAACGAAAAATTTTACTTTTGCATCCTTAAGAAATTATCAATTTTTTCATGGGCGCACTGGTATTCATTCTTTTTCTGTTTTCAACATTCATTACCTTTCTTTTACCGCGCTCTCTCAAATACCTCTTCGCTTTGCTGATTTTGTCCGGCATGATTATTTTAACTTCATTTTGGAGTTACGAAGCGTTCAATTCTCCAGGTCAGGCTCTGGTGATTCGTTATAGCTTGGAAGGTTATTTGAATTTTCCGGTACTAACCATCGACCGGCTTTCGGGCTTCTTTATTCTGATCATCAACATTACTGTATTTACCGGAATTTTGTTTGCGAAAGGTTATCTTAAATCCTATCTTGAAACAAAAAGGCAATTGGTATTTTCCATCCATTATTTTGCCTATTTATGGTTATATTTCTCCATGCTTTTGGTGGTCATGCTGCGCGATGGATTTGCGTTTCTGATCGTTTGGGAATTGATGTCATTATCCTCCTTCCTGCTTGGTCATTTTCGATGTTGAAGACCGTTATACCCTTAAAACCGGGTATCAATTACCTCATCCAGATGCATGTGGGTTTCGCTTTGCTGCTCGTTGCCTTTCTGATCACCGAAAACAAAACCGGATCAATGAGCTTTGATGCCTTAACGCAATACTTTTCCGGTCATCCGAATATACTGTTATTTCTGTTGTTTTTTATCGGCTTTGGTATCAAAGCAGGATTTGTTCCTTTGCATACCTGGCTTCCGGAAGCGCACCCGGCTGCACCTTCACATATTTCAGGAGTGATGTCCGGTGTTATGATCAAGATGGGGATTTATGGAATACTCAGGGTTTTGTTGTCAGTTCAATCCGATTTATTATGGATTGGAACCATTATCCTTGGAGTTTCGCTGATTTCCGGCTTGCTTGGTGTGATGACGGCGATTCTTCAGCACGATCTGAAGCGACTTCTCGCTTATCACAGTATCGAAAACATCGGAATCATCGGAATCGGAATAGGACTTGGTATCATCGGGAAAGCAACCGGAAACGATGCGCTGGCTTTACTAGGTCTCTCCGGCGGATTGCTTCATGTTTTGAACCATTCGCTTTTCAAATCCCTCTTATTTTATGGAGCAGGTTCCGGTCTATCGTTCCACTCATACCCGCCACATCGACCATTTGGGAGGACTGATTAAGAAAATGCCTTACACCGCAGTCTTCTTTCTGATCGGTTCACTGGCTATTTGCGGACTTCCTCCGTTCAATGGGTTTATTTCCGAATACCTGATCTATCTTGGCATGTTCAAAAGCCTTTCCGGAGCCAGCCTTTACCAGATCATTACCATTCTTTTCAGCATTATTGGGCTGACACTCATCGGAGGTTTGGCAATCTTTTGTTTTACCAAAGCCTTCGGTATCGTATTTCTGGGTCAGCCCCGCAGTGATGAGGTTTCACATGCAAAGGAATCTGGCATAGGAATGATGATCCCTCAAATAATTATAATTGTTTTCATCCTGATGATCGGACTGGGTTCTTCACTTTTTGTAAAACCAATATTTAGTCTTATAACCGATGCATTTCATCTTAATACCGATTTACCGGTTGCAGCAACATCCATCAGCAGCCTTCAACAGATCAGTATTTTAGGTGGAATTTTCGTTGTACTTATAATTGCTATGTTGCTTTACAGAAAAGCTCACCTGAAATCGAAAGTGATCAGCTATGGGCCAACCTGGGGTTGCGGTTATACGGCCGGAAATTACAAGCAACAATATACGGCAACCTCTTATGCAGATAATTTCGGTTATCTTGCAAACCCTGTTATGGGAAACCGCAAGGTTTTCAAAATAATTGATGCCAACGATATTTTCCCCGGCAAAAGGAAATTCCTTTCCCACAGCTTTGATATTTTTAAAAGGTATTTGATTGACAACCCGATAACGCTTTTGCAGGAAATGCTGAAAAAGATCGCCATTATGCAGACCGGCCAGATTCAGCATTATATTTTGTATGCCTTTGTTTTTATGCTGATCATTTTTCTGTTAACAACCTTCAATTTGATATGAAAATAGCAGGAATCCTTTTGATCATAGCATCCGCAGCAATTTTCCCGGGTATCATCCTTAGGGTTAAGAGCCTGGCCAGTGGCCGTAAAGGTCCGGGGATTTTACAGCCGCTAAAGGATATCAGGGTTTTGTTGATGAAAGGAAGTGTTTTCAGTGAAACAACGAGCTTCATTTTCCAGATTGCACCGACCATTGGACTGGCATCGGTTGTTGTTGCGCTTTTGCTGGTTCCGGTTGCCAACCAGAATGCAGTGTTTGCTTTTGAAGGAGACTTTGTTTTCTTTGCCTATCTGCTGGCACTTGGAAAATTCTTCACCATAATTTCTGCACTCGACACTGGCAGCGCATTCGAGGGAATGGGAGCCAACCGTGAAGCACTTTATTCGATGCTTGTAGAGCCTGCTTTTTTTATTTTGCTGGCAACCTTTGCCATGTTTACAGGTTATACTTCATTTTCGGAAATCATGATCCATTTCCACATTACCGGGAATCATTATGTGACGATTTTCAGCATCCTGGGTTTTTATGTCCTGATCCAGATCGCAATGATCGAAAACAGCCGTGTACCTGTCGATGATCCGAAAACTCACCTCGAACTTACGATGATCCATGAAGTGATCATTCTCGACAACAGCGGGTTCGACAAGGCACTGATCCACATGGGCTCGTACCTGAAATTTGCAATTTATGGTGCACTGATCAGCAGTTTCCTGGTTCCGGCAACCTGGAATCTGGGTGCGCAAATCGGTTTATTTATTGGAATCCAGATAATTTTTGCAATGCTAATTGGCTTTCTTGAATCTTTTAGAGCGAGAAACAAAATGGTTAAAAATTCACAATATATTCTTACGGTTTCAGCCATTGCGGTCATTGCATTTGTAATTGTTTTGATTTTGACGGAAAAACTATAATAGACATGCTAAGCTTCCTCACCATACTCTTCGCACTCACGCTTATTTACCTAAGCATAGCTGAGCGCTTCCGGTCATTCTCGAAGCTGATAGCTATACAGGGCTTCCTCTTGTTTGGCATTGCATTTCTGGAACTGACGGAAATGAATACGGCTAATTTAATTTTCATCGTATCGGAGACGATCATCTTTAAAGCCATTATTGTTCCTATGATACTTTATCAAATCATTAACCGAATAAAGATTTATAAGGTTCACACTAAAGCACTGCCAGGGTTTTATTCATTACTTATTACAATCATCGGCTTGTTTCTAAGCATTGTACTTGCCAATTCATTGGTCGATAAGAATACGGATACTGTTTACATGACCATTGCTTTGTTCACCTTCTTTACCGGATTGCTGATCATTGTTACACACAAACTTCTTTTCTCGCACATGATTGGCTTCCTGGTCATTGAAAATGCTGTGTTTATGTTTTCGCTTGCGGCCGGAAAAGAAATGCCCATGCTGATCAACATTGGTATACTGCTCGATATTTTTGCAAGCGTGCTGATCCTTGGTATTTTTATTTATAAAATCGGAAGCCAGAACAGGGGTTTGATGGCCGATACGTTAACTTCATTAAAGCACTAACCCATGGTACTTTTATACTTTCTATCGGCATTTATCCTGAGCATGGGTGCTTTGTTTATCAAAAAACAATCCGTTACTAAAATTTTAGTAGGTATCTTCTTAGTGATCCAAGTCGTTTTCACTATTCATGTTTTTCAAAATTCAGGAAAAACGGAGTTAATCTATTTCACCTTTGATGCTTTGGGAACCATCTTCCTTTCTGTTATGACGCTTGTCAGCATCGCAGTTGTCTATCATGGTTTCATGTATTTCAGGGATCGAAGTCCCGAACGTTTCTATTATTATCATTCAGCGCTTATCGGATTGATTGCTGCCATTACAGGAGCGTATTTTGCCAATGACGTGACAGCAGTTTGGGTTTTGGTAGAGGCTACAACACTTACCGGCTCCGTGCTGATCTATCACAAAAAGACAACTACAGCACTTGAAGCAACATGGAAATATATTTTCCTCTGCTCAACAGGGATTGCAATTGCCTATCTGGGCATTTTATTTCTGAGCATGACCATGTCAGGTTTGGGAGTCCAGGATTTATCGTTTGAAAGTATCCGCAATGCTGCTTCCGGAGCCAATCCGCTTTACCTGAAGATCGCATTTCTGTTTGTCCTGGTTGGATACAGTACGAAAATGGAATTATTCCCCATGCACACTGTGGGTATTGATGCCAACACTGAAGCTCCCTCTCCTATTGCCGGTTTGATTTCGACAGGATTGGTCAACCTGGGTTTTATATCCATTTTCAGGGTTTACATAGCACTTTCAGGAACCGTGATATTTGAATGGATGAACCACATTCTCATTATTATAGGAGTTCTTTCGTTGCTGGTGGCTGCAGGTTATGAATTAAAAGTGAGGTACAGCGCCCGTATGCTCGCTTATTCAAGCCTTGAAAATACAGGATTGGTTGCCATTGCCCTGGGTGTTGGTGGAATTGGATATTATGCAGCGATACTTCTGCTTTTACTGCACACGCTGGTCAAGTCAAGCCTGTTTTTCCAGACAGGTCAGATGTACCGCATTTTGAATACGCACATGGTGGATGAAAGCGGAAACTACATGAGGTTGTATCCCGCCGGCGGACTTGTTTTCCTGATCGGATTGATCAGCATTGCTGCCATTCCGCCTTCAGGGTTGTTCGTTGCTGAATTCCTGATCTTTAAATCGCTGGTAAGCAGCGGACACTGGTTTGTACTTGATACTCGCATTATTCCTTCTGGCTTTTATCATCTTTGCAATGAGTACACGTATTCTTGAAAATGATCTTTTCAAGACCTCAGCGAGCTCGGCGATGAGGATAAAAACGATCAAGGATTCACCCTATTGAAACGTTGAGCCAGTTCGTCTTTTTGAGCATTGTAATTTTTGTTTGCTTTTACCAACCACAGTTTCTGGTTGACCTGATCAACCAGAGCATTGCAGGATTGCCCAAATAATTTGCCATGAAAGAAAAACACTACCTTGAAATAAAAAACAATGGCGCTCCTGTTCTAAGGAAAGATATTCCGGTGTTAACCTATCCTGATTTTTTCAGTCTTGTCAAAGGAATTGCTGGCTGATCAGGATTGTCATTGCGTGGCGTATTTTGCATTTCCGATTGATAACCAGTTGAAATTCATCTGCTGCATTGCCAACGACAGGACATCAACCATTGCGATATTTTCTCATATCCAAAAAGAGTCATGAATTAGAACTTGAATCACTTACTTCCGAAATATTTGCCATGCATGTTTACGAAAGAGAAATTCATGAGAATTTCGGAGTCCGGTTTCTCAATCATCCCTGGCTAAAACCGATCCGGTATCCTTTTGACCGGTTCGACCGGAAAAAAGTGATGGATAATTATCCTTTCTATCAAATTGAAAGTGATGAGCTGCATGAAGTTGGTGTCGGTCCCATCCACGCCGGGGTCATCGAACCGGGTCATTTCAGGTTTATCTGCAATGGCGAAAAGGTCATTCATCTCGAAATCCATCTTGGCTACCAGCACAGAGGAATTGAAAAACTGATGATTGAAAAGGAGAATGGTTTGCAACGAATGATCCTTGCAGAAAGCATTGCCGGCGATTCGGTGATTGCTCATGGGCTGGCACATGCCGGACTTATTGAATCTCTTGCAGGTATTCAGGTGGATGAACAATTACAGATTGAAAGGAACATTGCACTTGAACTGGAGCGCATCGCTATTCACATCGGAGACACAGCTGCGCTTTGCATGGATGTTGCCTACCAGTTGGGACAAGTGGTCAATGAGGCGCTTCGAACGACTATCATCAATACGACACAACTTTGGTGCGGAAACCGTTTTGGAAAAGGATTGATCCGACCGGGAGGAACGAATTATCCATCATCGCCCGAATTTATTCACGAAATGATGAAAACGCTGGATGATTCAGGGAAACGATACATAGATATCACTGACAGAATTTACTCTCTTCCAAGCGTGCTTTCACGGTTTGATGGTATCGGAATTATCACACAGGAACAGGCAAAACTGATTGGAGCAGTTGGAATGGCTGCCCGCATTACCGGCATCAGCCGTGACATCAGAAAAAGTCATCCATTCCAATATTTCAAAGAATTTCCCATTGAACCAACAACCCTAACAAGTGGTGATGTTCTGGCAAGAGGAATGCTCCGCAATCTTGAAGCCAGACAATCTTTTGGGTTTATTAAACAATGGGCAGAACTTTTAACTTCAAAGAAAGGAAATATCACAAAGCCTGATTACAATTATAAGCTGCAACCCGATTCCTTTGCAATTTCATTGACCGAAGGCTGGAGAGGCGAAATTTGCCATACGGCTGTAACCGATCATGAAGGAAAAATTGTTCATTATAAAATTAAGGATCCGTCTTTGCACAATTGGATGGCGCTGGCATTGGCAGTGCGAAACCAGGAAATTTCCGATTTTCCGGTTTGCAATAAAAGCTTTAACCTATCGTATTGCGGAAATGATTTATAATAACCAGAAGGCATGATCAGAGAATTAAAGATATTAAAACAACACGGAAAGCAGTTTGTGCCTGACCTTTCAGCAGTTGAACTGACACCCCTTTTCAGAGGAAGGCCGGTCATCAGTCAAATGACCAGACGACAATGAAAAAGCTGAACTTGTAAAGCTTTGTCCGACCAAAGCAATTATTGCTGAACCATTCGGGATTGATTTGGGCAAATGTGTTTTCTGTAAAGAATGCCAGTTTAAAGCTCCGGATAAAATAGCTTTCACAAATGATTATAAAATCGCAACAAACGATCGGACAGCTTGATCATTGGTGTTGGAAATGATGAGCCAATCGGACTGAATCCTGATTTAGTCAGGAAGGAAATCAGGAAGTATTTTAAAAATTCATTGAAGCTCCGGCAAATTTCTGCTGCAGGAGATAATAGCGGCGAAATGGAACTGAATGCCTCCGGGAATGTCAACTTCGACATGGGACGATATGGAATTGAGTTTGTCGCTTCACCTCGTCATGCCGATGGAATTGTAATTACCGGTCCCATCTCAGAAAACATGGCCGAAGCTACGCAGATTTGTTATGATGCTACTCCTGATCCAAAAATCATTATCCTTGTCGGGACAGATGCCATCAGTGGCGGTATTTTTGAAGGAAGTAAAGCTGTTGATAGAAAGTTTTTAGAAAAGTATCCGGTTGATCTTTATGTTCCCGGAAACCCGGCTCATCCGCTGACATTCATCAACGGAATCTTATCCTTGCTTGGAAAAAAGAAGTGATGATTTTATTTCCTTCGGTTATAAATTACATAGGAATACGGGTACGGATTTTTCTCATCCGTATTGATTGAAATCTTCTTTTGAAATTATTTCCCATTCATTTTCCATTACCTCCGGAAAAAAAGTATCTGCTTCAAATTCATGATGAATCCAGGTGATATAAAGTTTATCAGCAAAGGGCAATAAACTGCCGGTAAATGGAAGCCCCGCCAATGATAAAATTCTCTTTATCCGCATCCATTTTTGAAATGGCATCTTCAATGGAATAAGCCATGTCGCAAGTATCAATCTGCTCCCCTTTAACATCTGTAATAACAATGCTTCCTGCGATTGGGAAGCGGCCGGTTAGGCAAAGAAAAATAGGTATTCTTTCCCATCACTACCGTAAAACCGGAAGTAAGTTTTTTAAAGCGCTTCAGGTCTTCCGATAAATGGCAAAGGAGTTTGTTATCCTTGCCTATGGCATTGTTTTTTGCTACAGCAACTATAATGGAAATGTTTTTCATTTTAACTTTAGTCAATTCTAGTCAATCAAAACTTTAGTCACTTACACCGAAATCTCCCCTTTAATATGCGGATGCGACTGGTATCCCACCAATTCAAAATCCTCAAATTTAAAATCGAAAATATTTTTCACGTCAGGATTGATTTTCATGACAGGTAACAGGAAATGGTTTGCGTGATAATTGCAAATTACATTGATCCACATGGTTCAGGTAAATGTGAGCATCACCTAAAGTATGAACAAACTCTCCGGGTTTTAAACCTGTAACCTGTGCAACCATCATGGTCAGCAAAGCATAGGATGCAATATTAAACGGAACACCGAGGAAAATATCACAACTTCGCTGGTACATCTGGCAGGAAAGTCTTCCATCAGCAACATAAAACTGGAAAAATGCATGACAGGGAGGCAATGCAGCCCTCCCTGCAGCAACATTCTCAGCAAATGATTTCCCTGGAACCGGCAAGACACTTGGATTCCAGGCAGCAACCATCATCCTGCGGCTGTCGGGATTGGTTTTGATCAGGTTGATCACTTCACTTATCTGGTCAATTCCGTCATTGTTCCAGTTGCGCCATTGAGCTCCGTAAATGGGTCCCAGGTTTCCATTTTCATCAGCCCATTCATCCCAGATGGTAACTTTGTTTTCATGAAGATAAGTCAGGTTGGTTTCACCTTTTAAAAACCAAAGCAATTCGTGTATAATGGATCGGAGATGTAATTTCTTAGTGGTCATTACAGGAAATCCTTCCGACATATCAAAACGCATCTGGTAACCAAAAACACTAAGTGTTCCGGTTCCGGTGCGGTCTTTCTTCATCACACCTTTATCGAGTACATGCTTTAGTAGATCAAGATATTGCTGCATAGTAACCTTCTATAAATTGAAGACAAAATTAATTTAATAATCTGCCATTGGTTGGCTTCCTGATTTAAACTATCAAGAAATAATCATAAGTTTTCAACAAAGAAATCTATTGAAAATTGAATAAACAATAAACTTGTTTTGTAAAGATATTGGGATATTGACAAAATATTTTAAAGTTCTTTTTCTTTGCGCTTTATTTCGTCCCTTATTTTTGAGGCTTTTTCATATTCCTCATTATCGACCGATTTTTTCAGCAGGTCTTTTAACTCTTCCATTGTAAAATTCTCATAAGCACTTTTTGCAGGCTTTTTTGTTTTGGTTTTGATTTCTTCTGCCGACTCTTTTGGTTCTTCAACAACAATTCCGGCAGCCGACATGATTTTCTCATTGGTATAAATGGGACAATGAAATCGCAGTGCAAGTGCAACAGCATCAGATGTTCTGGCATCGATGCGGTATTCCGCCTTTTCATTCAGGCAAAGTAATTCGGCATGAAAAACACCTTCGATGAATTTATTAATTACCACTTCTTTGATGGTTATATTAAAATTATCGGCAAAACTTTTAAAGAGGTCGTGGGTGAGTGGCCGGGAGGGTTGCATTTTTTCAAGTTCAATTGCTATTGCCTGCGCTTCAAATCCACCAATGATGATAGGCAAACGTCTTTTCCCGTCTACCTCTCCCAAAATAAGTGCATATGCGCCACTTTGTGACTGGCTGTAAGACATTCCAATAATTTCGAGTTTAATTTTATCCATCCGATATTTATACCTGCCCGGTAAAAAAATGAAAGGTAAAAGTATTCAATTTTTAAATCCATCATTTTGTTTTTCGTAAGAAATTTCAAAAATTATGAACATCTACTTGTGCTGATCTCTTTGAAGGCCATGTATTCACAAGGTCATTCGAAACCAAAATAAATTCCACTACAGTTCGCAATTTAAAATTGGTCTTATAAAAATACTTTATATTTTTGCGCACAAAATGTTAAATTTAATGATTTAAATATGAAACGATTATTACCTTTATTCGCATTGTTTGCATTACCCGTTCTTTCTTTTGCCAGTGAAGCAAACCTGGTAATTCCGGAAGGAATGAAATCACAAAACATCCTGTATTGGGGATTCCTGATCACATTAGCCGGATTTATGTTCGGCTTGTATCAGTTTATGAAAGTAAAAAAAATCAGGGCGCATCATTCCATGCTCGAAGTAGCCAATGTAATTTATGAAACCGGTAAAACCTATCTGATCCAGCAGGGAAAATTTTTAGCCTTGTTGTTTTTGTTTATTGGCTCTGCTGTAGCTTTTTATTATGGATGGTTATCGGATGCAAATTTTGGAGTTGGTGGAGTATTGATTATTCTCGGTTGGGCAGTTGTCGGTATTCTCGGTTCATATAGTGTTGCCTGGTTTGGTATCAGGATGAACACCCTTGCCAATTCGAGGATGGCATTTGCATCACTTGAAAGAAAACCAATTAAATTATTAAATATTCCTTTGAATGCCGGTATGAGTATCGGTGTTGTGCTGATTTCACTTGAGCTGATCATGATGTTGATTATTTTAATGTTTGTTCCGGGAGAATATGCCGGTGCAAGTTTTATCGGGTTTGCTATTGGTGAATCGCTTGGAGCTTCTGCTCTCAGGATTGCAGGTGGTATCTTTACAAAAATTGCAGATATCGGATCCGACCTGATGAAGGTAATTTTCAAAATTGGTGAAGACGACCCAAGAAATCCAGGAACGATTGCTGACTGGTAGGTGATAATGCAGGCGATAGTGTTGGCCCGACTGCTGATGGTTTTGAAACTTATGGTGTTACCGGTGTTGCTTTAATCTCTTTTATTTTACTTGCAGTTCCGTCTTTGCGATTACCAGGTTCAATTGCTGACATGGATTTTTCTGATGCGTATTCTGATGATTGTGACCTCTATTGGATCTTTCTGGATCAATGGTTTTATTACTAAAGCAAATACAGCAAAGCGGATGATATTGATTTTGAAAAACCACTTACTTCTCTTGTTTGGATTACTTCTATTTTGTCCATCGTTGTAACTTTTGCAATTAGCTACCTTAACCATTCATGATATGCCTCACAACCTTTGGATCACCCTTTCGGTAATCATCAGTGCGGGTACATTGGGTGCTGCATTAATACCAGAATTTACAAAGATTTTTACCAGTCCGAAATCAACCCATGTTAGAGAAATGGTTGAGGCTTCAAAAGAAGGTGGTGCTTCTCTGAATATCCTTTCGGGATTGGTTGCTGGTAATTTCAGTGCATTCTGGATGGGCATGGTGTTTTTCCTGCTCATGTTTATTGCTTATTTTGCAAGTACTTTCGGACTGGACAAGTTTATGATTTACCCATCAATCTTTGCATTTGGTCTTGTGCTTTTGGGATGCTCGGAATGGGACCTGTTACCATTGCTGTTGACAGCTATGGTCCGGTTACCGATAATGCACAGTCCATTTATGAACTTTCGCTGATTGAAGAAGATCAGAAAGAAAAATCTATTGAAATTGAAAAAGAATTTGGGTTCAAACCCGATTTTGAAAAGTCGAAATATTATCTGGAAGCAAATGATGGTGCCGGAAATACCTTTAAAGCAACTGCCAAACCGGTATTGATCGGAACTGCTGTTGTGGGTGCAACAACTATGATTTTTTCACTTATTCTTGTTATTAAAGAATCTTTAGGAGTTGAACCCGAAGAGATATTAAATCTTCTTAATCCTTATTCCATTCTTGGATTCCTGTTTGGTGGAGCTGTCATCTATTGGTTTACCGGAGCATCTATACAGGCTGTTAGCACTGGCGCAGCCAGAGCTGTTGAATTTATAAAGAAAAATATCAACCTCGACCCAAATGCTCCAAAAAAAGCTGATGTTGAAAAATCGAAACAGGTTGTGCAGATTTGCACTGTTTATGCTCAGAAAGGGATGTGGAATATCTTTATCGCCATTTTCTCTTTTGCACTGGCATTTGCATTCCTTTCTTCACCGCATACATCCAACGCTCCTGTGTCATTGTTTGTAACTTACCTGATTTCAATCGCATTTTTTGGATTGTTCCAGGCAATTTTTATGGCCAATGCAGGTGGTTCCTGGGATAATGCCAAAAAAGTGATCGAAGTTGACATGAAAGAAAAAGGAACTGAATTGCATGATGCTTCCGTTGTTGGTGATACCGTTGGCGATCCGTTTAAAGATACTTCATCCGTTGCGCTGAACCCAATCATCAAATTCACCACTCTGTTTGGATTGCTCGCTATGGAAATTGCTTTAGCCGAGCACTTCAGGCCTGTTGCAATGTATATTGGGTTGGTATTTTTGGCTATTGCTCTGATCTTTGTTTACAGATCATTCTATAAAATGAGAATCAATCAATAAATATTTTCTAAGAACTGAAAAGCCCTGCTTAGGCGGGGCTTTTTTTTACAGCCCGGCTCATCCTGAAAATTATGTCTTGGAATGGAAAGGTTTAATTTTCTGCCACAATGTCTTTTTATTATGAATGGCAAAATATTTGATCCCATCACCGGCTGTCAAGTATGAAACACTTCGAATCAATAATTTTATAAAGAAATGTCCAGGAAAAGCAATAAAGATTTTAAGCATACAACCAGGGAAGAGCAACCAGAACAGCAGCAGGAACAGCCATTAGCATCAGAAGCTGAAAAACAAACTGAAGAGGAAATACCGGAAGAACAAATGCTCAAGGCAAAGTTGGATGAGCTTAACGATAAATACCTGCGATTGTATTCTGAATTTGACAATTACCGTAAACGAACACATAAGGAACGATTGGAACAGAGCCGGACGGCATCCGCAGAGGTGATTACCGATTTGCTGCCGGTGTTGGATGATTTTGAACGGGCCATTAAATCGGCAACTGAAACCCAGGATTGCAATGCGATGAAAGAGGGTGTGAACCTGATCTTTAACAAATTCAGGAGTATCATGGAGAAAAAAGGTGTAAAGGCCATTGAAGCTATCGGTCAGGATTTCAATACCGATTTCCATGAAGCCATCACATATATTCCTGCACCCAGCGAAGAATTAAAGAATAAAATTGTGGATGAAGTTGAAAAGGGATATTTGCTTGGCGATAAAGTCATCCGATATTCCAAAGTAGTGATAGGTCAATAATCCATTAATGATGATAGAGCACACGAATTGCGATCAATAAATAAAAGAGTAAACCGACAACAGAATTAATGTCAAAAAGAGATTATTACGAAATATTGGGGGTTTCGAAAAATGCATCGGAAAGCGAGATTAAAAAAGCTTACCGTCAGATGGCTTTGAAATTTCACCCCGATAAAAATCCGGATGACAAAGGGGCAGAAGAAAAATTTAAAGAAGCAGCCGAAGCTTATGAAGTCCTCAGCAATCCGGAGAAAAGGAAACGATACGATCAATATGGCCATGCCGGTTTAGGTAGTGGGGCTGGTGCCAACGGATTCCATATGTCGATGGATGATATTTTCAGTCAGTTCGGCGATATTTTCGGAGATGCTTTCGGCGGCAGTTTCGGCGGATTTGGAGGCTTTGGAGGTACACGACAAAGAAGAGGGGTTAACCGAGGTTCCAATTTACGGGTTAAAGTCAAACTATCGCTTGAAGAAATGCCCATGGAGCAGAAAAGAAGATTAAAGTTAATAAATATATAGGCTGCACTTCCTGCAATGGAACAGGTTCTAAAGGAGGATCATCCTATTCAACCTGCTCAACATGCCGCGGAACCGGCCATGTAACGCGGATTACCAATACTTTCCTTGGTCAGATGCAGACCTCATCAACCTGCCCTGACTGCGGAGGTGAAGGACAGATTATAATGAACAAATGCCCCGATTGTACCGGCGATGGGATTGTCAAAGGTGAAGAAGTGATTACCATGAAGATACCTGCAGGTGTGGAAGATGGAATGCAGCTTTCGATGAGCGGAAAAGGAAACTCAGGCGCCAGAAGCGGAGTACCCGGCGATTTAATAATAGTTGTAGAAGAAATCGCTCACAAACATTTTGAACGCGACGGGAAAACACTGATCCATAATGTATTTGTCAGCATCAGTGAAGCCGCACTTGGATCCTCGTTAGAAATTCCTACCCTTGACGGAAAAGCAAGGATTAAAATACCAGCCGGAACGCAAGCGGAAAAGTGTTGCGATTGAAAGGTAAAGGATTGCCTGCTTTAAATTCATACGAGCATGGCGATCTGCTTATCAACATTAATGTATGGACACCGAAAAACCTGACAAGAGAGGAAAAAGACATTCTGGAAAAATTAAGCAAATCGCCAAATTTCATTCCCAGTCCAACAGAACAGGATAAAAGTTTTTTCTCGAAGATGAAGGAATATTTTCATTAATTTTATCCCTTTAATAAGCCCGGAAAGAAAAAAATTTAAGGATAGGACAAATGAAAGCTTTGTTCGAAGCACAGGATGTAACCAAGCAATTTGCCAACCACCGGGCGTTAAGCCAGGTGAGTATTTCGGTTCCGGAACAAAGCATTTATGGACTATTAGGCCCAAATGGTGCCGGAAAAACCACACTTATCCGTATCATTAACCAGATTACAGCCCCGGATTCAGGGGAACTTTTTTTTCACTCGGCAAACTGAAACCTGAAGATACCGCAAAATCGGATACCTGCCTGAAGAACGTGGCCTATATAAAAAAATGAAAGTAGGTGAACAGGCTTTGTACCTTGCACAGCTCAAAGGTCTTCAAAGCATGAAGCAACAAAACGGCTTAAACAATGGTTCGAAAAATTCGAAATACAAGCCTGGTGGAACAGCAAAGTTGAAGAGCTTTCGAAAGGGATGCAGCAAAAGGTTCAGTTTATTGTCACGGTGATGCATGAGCCTGAACTTCTGATCTTCGATGAGCCTTTCAGCGGATTCGATCCGATTAATGTTAACCTTATGAAGGATGAAATCCTGGAACTAAGTGAAAAGGATCTACCATCATTTTTTCAACCCACAATATGGCTTCGGTTGAAGAACTTTGCGATCATATTGCACTGATTGACAAGTCGGAAAAAATACTTGAAGGAAATGTAACTGATATTCGGAATACTTATAAATCAAATACATTTGAAGTTGAATTCAAAAGTA
This sequence comes from uncultured Bacteroidales bacterium, assembly GCA_963705185.1. Classification (GTDB taxonomy): domain Bacteria; phylum Bacteroidota; class Bacteroidia; order Bacteroidales; family JAADJA01; genus JAADJA01. The sequence goes on along the minus strand of CAVPJF010000016.1, from coordinate 203 downwards.
ACCGCATGCCCCCGGTCGCAATCGCTCTCCCCGCTGAATCATTATATGGTAACTGGGCAACATTCAGAAGGAGATAAATCATCAGCAACCATCAAAATATTAAACGGCAAAACGCCTAACGACCTGCTTTCGGAACTGCTTCCAACCATCACTATTCTTTCATTCAATGAGATATTACCGACGATGAACGATATCTTCATCAA
>CAVPJF010000015.1:0-152993 GCA_963705185.1 uncultured Bacteroidales bacterium | reverse complement strand
CCAATCTCGATATTGGTAACGGTACCGTGCTTTCAGGAATATTCAGCAGCATTAACTGGTCGCTGGGACAATGTATATCAAGGTCGAACTTGATCCGCTGGGAGGCACAGCCTACCAAAACATGGGAACCACGCAACTGCTAAGTGTACCCTATTCATTATATTCTGAAACATCAGGTGAAGGAGGATTGACATTGCCCTATTCCGGAATCATTTCAAATATTGATTATGCTTTTTCAATAACAAATACCTTGTCTTCCGGTATTTGCAGTAAAACAACCGCATCCTCAGGAAATGGTATAGCACTATACGGTGAAACTGCTTCCTCAATAGGCTTGGGAGTTAATGCACTAGCCACATCTACAACGGGACAATGCTATGGTGTTCGGGGCCAGTCGAATTCGTCCTCTGGATTGGGTGTTGTTGGTCATGCTGCTTCGACAACCGGAATTACTTACGGAGTGAAAGGACAAAGTATGTCGTCAACTGGATATGGTGTTCATGGGGTTGCCTTTTCTTCTACAGGAATTAACTATGGCGTTTATGGTGTATCTTTATCTACTGAAGGATATGGAGTATATGGTGTAGGGGTTAACGGTGTATTTGGAGAGGCTAATCTCGATGACGGAATAGGCGTTCATGGTATACACAACTTCACTTCTGGTGCTGGTTACGGCGTGCTAGGAGAATCCTCATCCCCCATAGGAACAGCAGTTAAAGGAAGTGCAATCTCATCATCGGGGACGAATTACGGTATTTATGGAACTACAGCTTCGCCAAACGGGTATGGAGTATTTGCATCCGCGCCTGTAACCGGAATATATGGACAAGGAACCAATGAATCGGGTGAAAGTTATGGAGTAATTGGAGATGTAGCTTCAACCAACGGTATAGGGGTTTTTGGCAGAGCCAGTGATTATGATGGAACCAATAAAGGGGTCTATGGGTTAACCCTTTCTACTAATGGGATTGGGGTTCATGGCTACGCCGCTTTATCCAACAGCACTTCGGCTGGTGTTTTGGGAGAAACCAATGCTCAGAGCGGCAAGGGGATTTATGGGAAAGCCATAAGTTCATCGGGAACAAATTATGGCGTTTACGGCGAAGTTACCAGTTCGTCCGGGTATTCAGGATATTTTATCGGTGGCAAATTCTATGCAGAAAAGAATGTGGGCATCGGAACTACTGAACCTGATTGTCAATTAAGTGTGAGAGCTCCTTTAACAGGAAGTATGGACCTTGCCAATTTAAAAAATACTTCTAACAACTATCTCTTCAGGCTAAGGCAAAGTGCTAATGGCTCAGGTGGATTCTACATTTACGACGGATCAAATACCAATACTATTTTCTTTTATGGCGAAGGTAACAGCTTTATCAATGGAGGAAACCTCGGGATCGGGACGACCACGCCAGCATATAAACTCGACATTGCAGGGGTCACTAACTTGAATAAAGGAATTGCCTCTGGAGTAGCCATGCGAGTGAACAGTGATGAAGCCCTCTGGTACAACGGAACCTATTTTAGCTGGGGCTATGGCGGTACTTATAATTTCGTTGGAAATAAGCTTAAAATAGCCGGTAACGGAAATACAGCGCCATCTTATGAGCTTCAGGTGGACGGGAATGCTGCAAAAAGCCTTGGAGGTTCAACATGGATCGTATCCTCCGATCTCCGGCTGAAAAATCTGAACGGTAATTACACTAAGGGCTTGGATGAAATTATAGCGTTGCAACCGGTAAGTTTCAGTTATAAAGCCGGCAATTCACGCGGGCTGCCTTCTGAAGTTGAACAAGTCGGCTTTGTAGCCCAGGAAGTTCAGAAGGTTTTTCCGGAAGCAGTAAATGAAGGTGAGGATGGATTGCTCGATTTTAACATGCACCCGGTAAATGTTGCGCTGGTCAATGCCATCAAGGAGCTCAAAGCCGAAAACGACAGATTGAAAGACGAGAACGAAAAAACAAATGCACGCCTTGATAAAATTGAATCTTCAATGAGCTTAAGCGCAGCAAAATAATCTGGTTTTTTATGGTTACACAATTTTAACAATAAAATATGACATCTATGAAAAAGATTACTGTAATGTTAGTCAGTTTATGGCTGATGACAGCGGTTGTCATCGCCCAAACCCCGCAGGCTTTTAAATATCAGGCAGTAGCACGAAACAGCACCGGCAACCTGATCCAGAACCAGCTTGTTGCTTTCAGGATCTCCATTTTACAAGGTAGTCCTTCGGGTGCACTTCTCTACCAGGAACGCCATACTACCAACACCAATAATTACGGCCTTGCCAATCTCGATATTGGTAACGGTACCGTGCTTTCAGGAATATTCAGCAGTATTAACTGGTCGCTGGGGCAAATGTATATCAAGGTCGAACTTGATCCCCTGGGAGGAACAACCTACCAAAACATGGGAACAACACAACTTTTCATGTGCCCTATGCCTTGCATTCCAATGCATCAGCCGGTCTGACCCTCCCTTATTCCGGTACAGGATCAAGCAGCACCAGTACCTTATCAGTAACCAATATTGGAACAGGAAACGGCATTTCAGGAACAGCTTCACTTTCTTCTGGATATGGCGTATATGGATATGGAAATATCGGAACCGTTGGATTTTCTACAGTAGGATATGGAGTATATGGAATAGGTGTAAATGGTGTATTTGGAGAGGCTAATCTCGATGGAGGAAAAGGAGTTCATGGTTTACACAATTTCACTTCTGGTGCGGGTTGTGGTGTATTTAGACAATGCTCATCCCCCATAGGAACAGCAGTTAAAGGAAGTGCCATCTCATCTACAGGGATGAATTACGGTGTTTATGGAATTACAGCTTCGCCAACCGGGTTTGAGTATTCGGATCCGGACTGTAACTGGAATAAGAGGAGAAGGGACGAATGGATCGGGTGTAAGTTATGGAGAATATGGTGATAACAGCATCTCCAAACGGTTTTGGAGTATTTGGATCCGGAACCTATACTGGAATAAAAGGAGAAGGGACGAATGGATCGGGTGTAAGTTATGGAGTATATGGGATGTCTTCGTCGGAGCAAGGTTATGGAATTTATGGTTCAGCAACAGCCTCAGATGGCAATACTTACCGGAGTCTATGGCAAATCCAGTTCCATTACAGGAACAGGAGTTTATGGTATAAATATACAACATCCGGAGGATTTTGTAGCGGAGTAGTGGGAGAAACGTTCTCCTCTGCTGGCACAGTATTACAGACATAAAATTCAGCAACAGGTCAAACAATAGGTGTTCGTGGATATGTTGAGTCGGTTCGAATGGTTATTCAGGATACTTTGAAGGTGGGAAATTTTATGTCGACGGAAATGTTGGAATAGGAACTGAGGCTCCGGATTGTCAATTGGTAATCCAGGCTCCGGATAACCAAAGCAGGAATATGCTTCTGATCAAGAACGGTTCCGGCAATGAAAAGGATCCAAATGAGGCAAAACAGCAATGGGTCAGGTGGAATCTGGTTGTATAACGGTTCTGATGTTAATACAATCTTTCTATACGGCGATGGAACGAGCTTTATCAATAGCGGAAATCTTGGAATAGGGACATCTTCTCCCACCGAACTTCTTGATGTGAGCGGAAACGGACGTTTCAGGGCCATTGGTTCAGGGGCTTATTCAGGACCGGTGAACAGGACATCTAATGGCACTCTGACCACAGCAACTTCCGATATCAGGCTGAAGGAGAATATCCATATACTTCAGAACAGCCTGGATAGGGTGATGCACCTACCGCGGTGTCTCCTTCACCTGGAAGACCAATCCGGCCATGGGAACCCGGATTGGGTTTATCGCCCAGGAATTTGAACAGGTCATCCCCGAACTGGTCTTCACCAATGAAACAGATGGTTTTAAAGGGATAAACTATGCCGAAGTAAGCGCTGTTTTAGTGGAAGCCATAAAAGAACTGAATACTAAAATTGATAACCTCGAAAATAAAAATGAACAACTGAATACCGAGAACGAAAAAATAAATGCACGACTTGACAAAATTGAAGCTGCAACGGGCTTAAGTGCAGCAAAATAATCTGGTTTTTTTAGTTACACAATTTTAACAATAAAATAATAACATCTATGAAAAAGATTGCCTTAATATTCGTCAGTATATGGCTGATGACAGATTTGTCATAGCTCAAACCCCACAGGCCTTTAAATATCAGGCCGTGGCAAGAACACAGCACCGGCAATTTGATCCAGAACCAGCTTGTGGCTTTCAGGATCTCCATTTTACAGGGCAGTCCTTCAGGTACGCTTCTCTACCAGGAACGCCACACCACAAACACCAATAATTACGGGCTTGCAAACCTTGATATTGGTAACGGTACCGTGCTTTCAGGAATATTCAGCAGTATTAACTGGTCGCTGGGTCAAATGTACATCAAGGTCGAGCTTGATCCCCTGGGAGGCACAGCCTACCAGAACATGGGAACTACGCAACTTTTAAGTGTGCCCTATGCATTGCATTCCAATACATCAGCTGGCCTGACCCTGCCTTATTCTGGTTCCGGTTCGAACGATGTCAGTGCTTTTTCTGTAACAAATACAGGGACAGGAAACGGCATTTCAGGAACAGCATTAAACTCTTCGGGTTATGGATTATATGGCTATGGCTATATCGGGACCTTTGGATTTTCTACAGTAGGATATGGGGTTTATGGTGTTGGGGTTAACGGTGTATTTGGAGAGGCTTATCTCGATGGTGGAACAGGGGTTCATGGTTTACATAATTTCGCTACTGGTACTGGTTGTGGTGTGCTTGGACAAACATTTTCCTCCCAGGGAACAGGGGTCAAAGGAAGTGCCGGTTCATCTACGGGTACGAATTACGGTGTTCATGGAATATCTAACTCCTCGCAGGGTTATGGTGTTGTTGGTGAAGTAACTTCAACAAGTGGCTATACACGGGCAATTTTTGGTTCCTGTGCTTCACCCGATGGATTTTCGGGATATTTTGCAGGTGGTAAATTTATAGTGGGCTGCAGTAAAGTAGGTTTTGGAACGGTTTTCCCGATTGTCAGATGCACATTCAATCTCCAGGAAATGATGATGTATTGAAGATTGATGGTTCCTTAACCTATGATTATTTGTTCCGCTTTAGGGAAACGAGCAATGGTTCAGGAGCATTATACATTTATGATGGATCCGTAAACAATACAATTTTTCTATGGGCTAACGGTAACAGCTTTATCAATGGAGGAAACCTCGGGATCGGGACGACCACCCCGGCATATAAACTGGATGTTGGAGGCTTAGTTAACCTAAATAAAGGGATTGCCTCTGGAGTAGCTATGCGCGTTAACAGCGACGAAGCTATTTGGTTCAATGGAACCTATTTTAGCTGGGGCTATGGCGGTACTTATAATTTCGTTGGAAACAAGCTTAAGATAGCCGGTAACGGTAATACAGCCCCAACCTATGAGCTTCAGGTGGACGGGAATGCTGCAAAAAGCCTTGGAGGCTCAACATGGATTGTATCCTCCGATCTCCGGCTGAAAAATCTGAACGGTAATTACACTAGGGGATTGGATGAAATTATGGCGTTGCAACCGGTAAGGTTCAACTATAAGGCTGGCAATTCACGCGGGCTGCCTTCTGAAGTTGAACAAGTCGGTTTTATAGCACAGGAGGTTCAGAAAGTTTTTCCTGAAGCAGTAAATGAAGGTGAGGATGGATTGCTCGATTTTAATATGCACCCGGTAAATGTTGCAATGATTAATGCTATCAAAGAGCTCAAGTCCGAAAATGACCAGCTTAAAACAGAAAATGATCAGTTGAAAGCCGAGAACGAAAAAATAAATGCACGTCTTGATAAAATTGAATCTTCATTGGGGTCAAGCGCAGCAAATAATCAATAGGATCTTTTAATCTCTCAGGATTATATTCTTCTTTATAAAGCTTTGAAGCTTTTACTCAACTGATCCAGCAGGCTCATATCTTCCTGTGTAAGTCTGAATTTCATAGCTCCGGTATTTTCCTCAGCATGCCTTGCTTTGGTAGCGCCGGGAATAGCCACCACCGTATCGCCATGAAATTGGATCAGCCAGTTAAGCGCTATTTGCGAAGGAGTTTTTTCGTATTTCAATGCAAGTTCCTTAACCAGTTCAATAACCGGCCGGCTTTTCTCCAGCCCCTTCGGTTTGAAAAGCGAGGAGTATTTCCGGAAGCCAATGTTTTTCAATAATTCCGGATTGTCATGGAATTTGCCGGTAACCATTCCCTGTGCCAGCGGAGAATATGCAATGATGGTTATTCCAAGTTCCATTGCGGTTTTCAGTATTCCGTTGGATTCTATTTTCCGGTTAAGTAAGTTATATTGAACCTGGTTCGACACAAGGTTGATTCCCTCTTTTTGCAAGGTTTCCCATGCCCTGCGCATCTTTGAAGCCGAAAAATTGCTTACCCCAACGAACTTTATCTTCTTTTCCCGCACCAGATTCGCCATCGCCTCCATTTCTTTGACTTCAGAAGAAAAACCCCAGGGCTGATGAACCTGGTAAAGGTCAATAGGAAAGGGATTTAAACAAGCCAACCGCTGATCAATGGTTTTAGTTATGTTTGAAGCCGTGCGGAACATAGGCCACCATTTGGTCGCAATGAGCACCTCACCTGGCTTTTTCCCCAATGTGATCAATGATTTTGCCAGGATTTTTTCAGAAGCGCCATTACCGTATACCTCTGCGGTGTCAAACCAGTTAATTCCTCCCGTCAGACTGATACGAACGATTTCCTTAATCACTTCATCATCCAGTGAAGGCCAGAACTTCCCGGCCATATTGCCCCGTTTGCTAAACTGCCAGCAACCCAGTCCGATGGGCGTGATTTTTAAATCTGATTTTCCAAGGTTTCTTAAAGTCGATTGGGTCTTCCATAAAAAAATAAAAATGTTGAGATGGAATAATTTTGCAATATTACCAGCTCCCGCTTGCTCCGCCGCCGCCAAAGCTGCCGCCGCCGAACCCGCCAAAACCGCCGCCGCCACCTCCTCCAAAACCACCGGAACCGGATTTAAAATCGCCCCACGAACCCCGTCCGCTGCTTCCCAGCATACTACCCAGCATCATCGCCGTCCAGAAAGAAGAACTGTTGCTTCTTGTTCCATATTGCTTTCCTTTGTTCCTGTTGATCATGGAAAAAATGATAATGAGCACGATGATGGGTACCAGGAATCCGAGCGGACTTCTTTTACCGGCTCTTTTCTTATACTGATCGGCAGTAAACTGTCCTGCGGCAAGCGACATGATGGTATTTACGGCAGCATCAAGGCCGCCATAATAATCATCGCTTTTAAAATGAGGGTTCATTTCATTTTCAATAATCTGCCTGGCAGTTATATCAGGTATGATGGGTTCAAGCCCATAACCCACATCAATATTTACCTCTCCTTTTTCTTCGGCTGTTTTTGGTTTTAAAACGATGATCGCCCCGTTATTGTATTTCTTTTCACCCACGCCCCACTTCTGAGCCAGTCGCTGCGAATAATCAACGATATCATAACCTTTCAGGTCGTTAATTATCACAATAGCTATTTGTGTGGAATTGGTATCGCTGAAAGCCACCAGCTTATTTTCCAGTGCATTCACTTCCTGCGCACTCAATAATCCGATAAAATCATTTACCAGGCGCGGAGGATTGGGAGGCTCAGGGAAATCCTGGCCCATTAATGGGCTTATACTTATAAAGAACAGAACGATGAAAGGAAATTTGAATGTTGTCATTCTATTGAAGGTTAGGGTTATTTTTATTTTCACCGAAAGAAATCTTCATCCGAAAGTTCGTTCACATCATCTTTTTTAAAGGGGAAATGCTTTTTCAACTGAAGACCTGCAAGCGTAATACCTTCTACCAATCCGTCAGTAAACTTATTATCCCTGAAATTATTCAGTAAAATATCCCGTACTTCATCCCAGAAATTTTCAGGAACTACCTTATTGATACCTGCATCCCCGATTACAGCAAATTTCCTGTTTTTAATTGCAAGGTAAAACAAAACCCCATTTCTTAGCTCAGTCTTATGTATTTCAAGTTTTTTGAAAATAGCTGAAGCACGATCTAAAACATCACCCGGACATTTTTCTTCAATATGTACCCTGATCTCACCAGAAGTATCAAGCTCAGCGTTTTTTATAGCTAAGATAATATCTTCATTTTGCTGGCTTGTAAAAAAAGTTTTTACCGACATGGTTTCCATCATTAGAATTTAACCTCCGGTGCTTTTTCGGCTCCTTCCTGCGCCTCAAAATAAGCCTTCTTTTCGAACCCGAACAAGGAAGCATAAATGTTCTTTGGGAACGAACGGATATACGAGTTGTATTCCTGCGCCTTGGTATTGAAGTTCATGCGCTCAACAGTAATCCGGTTTTCGGTTCTTTCAAGCTGGGTTTGCAGGTCTAAAAAACCCAGGTTCGCTTTGAGGTCGGGATAACGCTCTACTACGACCATCAATCTGGATAATGCAGAACTTAATCCGTCCTGTGCTGCCTGAAATTGCTGCATGGAGGCTTCATTCAGGTTAGTCGGATCAATGGTTACTGAGGTGGCTTTTGATCTTGCTTCGATAACATCAGTAAGGGTTTTTTGCTCAAAATCTGCATATCCTTTTACGGTAGCTACCAGGTTGGGAATCAGGTCAGCCCTGCGCTGGTAAACATTTTCCACCTGCGCCCATTGTGAAGTAACGCTTTCATCCATGGTTACCATTTTATTGTATGTTCCCTTGATTGAAGTGTACATTATGATGACAAGCAGCACAATGACTGCGATTACGATCCATGATTTTTTGATTGATTTCATTTTGTTTTTCAATTTTATAGATTTGATGCTAATTACAAATTACGGTTATTTTCCAATCAGTTCGACACTTCGTTTAATAAAATCAGTTAATTCCTGACCTTTTAAGAGATTCTGCGAAAGCCTTGCAAGGTCGGTCAACTGCTTCACAAGATTTTCCTGCCTTGTGGCATCCTGCTCATTCAAAATATCTGAAATGACAGGATGATTGGAATTGATCACAAGATTATATGAATCGGGAAGGTTGCCCATGTAATCCATTCCTCCGCCAAGTTTCGACATATCCTTCATGCGTCGCATAAATTCGGGCTGGGTAATGATCACAGGCTTGTCCTTTTCGCTTAAGCTCTCAAAAATAATAGTGTATTTTTCCTTGCCCGCGTTTTTTTCGAACAACGGTTTTAGCTTCTCCTGATCCTTATCAGTCAGCTTTGAGGGCTGAGCTTCCTCTTTTTTAATGATCTTATCAATAATATCGGCATCTACCCTTGCAAAGGAAGTATTTTCAAATTTCTGCTCCAGTGTATTGATGAAATGGTTATCCAGCACACCACCCATATCAAGCACATCATAACCCTTTTCCTTAGCTGACTCAATAAAAGCATGCTGTTCTTCCTTGTCGGTGGTATAGAGGTAGATTAATTTTTTGTCTTTATCCTTCTGGGATTCTTCGATATGCTTTTTATAATCCTCATAAGTAAAATACTTACCGTCAACATTTTTGAACAAAGCAAACTTTACCGCCTTGTCATAAAACTTAGGTTCGGAAATCATACCATACTGAATGAATATCTTGATATCGTCCCACTTCTTTTCATAATCTTCTCGGTTATTCTTAAAGATGTCTTCCAGTTTGTCCGATACCTTTTTCATGATGTGGTTCGAAATTTTCTTTACGCTGGCATCACTCTGAAGATAGCTTCTTGAAACATTCAAAGGAATATCCGGCGAATCAATCACACCGTGCAATAGAGTGAGAAAATCAGGAACAATTCCTTCAACTGAATCGGTAACAAACACCTGGTTGGAATACAATTGAATTTTATCGCGCTGAACTTCAAAATTGCGTTTCACCTTTGGGAAATAAAGAATACCGGTCAGATTAAAAGGGTAATCCACATTCAGGTGAATATGGAACAATGGCTCCTCAAAGTTCATTGGATATAGCTCCCTGTAAAAACTGTTATAATCTTCATCTTTCAGGTCAGCTGGCTTTTGTGTCCAGGCTGGTTTGGTATTATTGATAATGCGGGGTTTTTCGACGGTTTTATATTCGTCATGGCCATCTTTGTCTTTTTTACCGGTTTTTTCAGAGGTCTTTTCCATTCCAAACTGTATGGGAACCGGTAAAAATTTTGAATATTTTTTCAGCAATTCAAGGATACGATATTCCTCAAGAAAGTCTTTATTTTCATCATTGATGTGCAGAATAATATCCGTCCCGCGGTCTTCCCTGTCGTAATCCTCCATGGTATATTCCGGACTGCCATCACATTCCCACCTGACGGCTTTGGTAGGGCCACCTTTTTTGTATGTCTTGGTGATGATCTCAACCTTTTCGGAAACCATAAAAGAAGAATAGAATCCAAGCCCGAAGTGGCCAATCAGTGCATTTTTATCTGCATCGGATTTGCCTTTGTATTTTTTTATGAATTCTTCGGCGCTTGAAAAAGCTATTTGATTGATGAATTTATCCACTTCTTCGGCTGTCATACCGATACCCCTGTCTTTAACTGTAAGGGTCTTTTTTTTCTTATCCAACTCAATATGAATGGTAAGATCACCAAGCTCGCCTTTAAATTTGTCGAGGGAGGCGAGGGTTTTCAATTTTTGCGTAGCATCAACAGCATTGGAAACCAGCTCACGGAGAAAAATCTCATGATCGGAATAAAGAAATTTTTTAATGATTGGAAAAATGTTTTCAGTCTGTACGTTGATTGTTCCTTTTTGCATACCTGATTCAAATTTAAAATTCAGACTATCCAATCAAAGACTATTCCACTGGATGAGTTATGCCAAATTGTCAAATAGCTTCATTAATGAAGTCCGGACAGTTGCTTTTCGAGTTGAATTATCAGAATAGAAAAAAAGAGCAACATTTTATTTTGTCCTTGGACTCCTTTGGAGATGTGCTATACATTAAATTAGTTCAACTAAATTTGCAATTACCTACAGGTTCTTTTAATTTAAGGGATAATCCTGAAAGGATTTAATATGAATAGCCTTGCACGCAGTGCGGGGTAGTTTGAAGTGAAGGTAAAAAAGGAACCCTGCAAGGGTTCAAATAATAAATTGAACCATGAGTACCTACACGCAAATTCTTTATCAGATAGTATTCGGCACCTATAACAATGAAATGACCTTGATAGAATCCGGTCAGGAAAATCTATACAAATACATTTGGGGAATCTTAAAAAATAAAAAATGCCATTTATATCGAATTGGTGGCGTGGAAGATCATATTCATATTATTACCCATGTACATCCTGCGATTGCGATTGCATATTTAATAAAAGATGTAAAGCTTGCTTCATCAGATTACATAAAAGTTGAAAATATTTTCCCTGATTTCAATGGCTGGCAGGATGGCTATGGTGCTTTTACTTATTCCATTTCGGCCAGAGATAATTTGATTGAATATGTAAAAAATCAAAAAGAACATCATCGGAAAGTAAGTTTTAGGGATGAGTATATTAACTTACTTAATGAGCATGCCATTGAGTTTAATGAGAAATATTTATTGTGATTTATTGAACCCCTTCGGGGTTCTGTAACTTTTTTTTCTAAAGCACATAGGTTTCACCTATGGCTATTCACATTATACCACTTCGTGGTGGGGCAGTGCATAAATAATGTCAATGGAAATCGGAAGCATGCACACCAATGAAATCCTTCAACATCTTATCAGTTATTGCACAACTATTTACTCATTAAATCTTTAGCCAGCACATCAAAAAAATATTTAGCCAAAAAAGATACTTCAGGATATACTGCATTTCAAATTAAATCTACTTTTGCAAAAAATAACTTTCAAATTTTAAACAAAATAAAAAAATGAAAAGGCACACAATTTTATCAATGATTATTGCCGGGGCAGCCATCCTCCTTACTTCATGTGGTGGCGGCGGAGGCACTGAAACCAGTCAGGCACCGAAGGACGAAACACCGGTAAAAGAAGAAGTAAAACCCGAGGCTTCAGGCTTAACGGCTCAATTAGTTCAGGGCGAAAAAATCTACAAAGAAAAATGCATTGTTTGTCACATGGCTGATGCTAAGGGTGTTGCAGGTGCATTCCCTCCTTTGGCTGGTTCTGATTATCTTTTGGCTGATCCAAAAAGAGGTATTGCTCAAACCCTCAACGGGTCACATGAAGTGATGGTTGTTAATGGTGTTTCTTATAATGCACCAATGGTTCCCCAGGTTCAAACCAAAGAAGATGCAGTAGCAGTTATAAATTATGTATTGAAAACCTTCAATGGATATACCGATGATAAACTTCTGACCATGGAAGATGCAAAGGATATCGCTATTAATCCAATGAAACCCAAATGAGAAATATACTTTTTGGCCTGATTTCCAGTCTGGTTCTATTTTCGTGCAATCCTTCGGGGAATAAACAAACAGGGACGGAGCAGCAAGCTACGCAGCAGGGTTATTATGGTGAAAAAATATCAGGAGATAAAGCAATTTCCGGATCACAGCTTTTGGCTTTGATGCAGGATAAAGATTCGGTTTGGGTAACCATGAAATCGAAGATCGTGACCAACTGTCAGAAATCGGGTTGCTGGATGGACCTTGATATGGGTAACGATGAAGTAGTCAAAGTCTCTTTTAAAGATTATGCCTTTGTTATTCCTATCGAATCGCAGGGAAAGACAGCTACCGTTGAAGGATTTGCAAAGAAAGAACTGATTTCCGTTGAATTGCTCCAGCATTATGCCGAAGATGCCGGGAAGACTCCAGGAAGAAATTGCTGCAATTACCGAAGAAGAATACATTTATACTTTTGAGGCAAAAGGGGTAATTATTGAAGATTAAAAGCTTATAGAACATAAAATGGTAAGAGGCTGTCAAAACGGACAGCCTTTTTTATTCATCGAATTTAGCACTCAGCCAGACCTTCAGTTTTTCCCAAAAACTTTCCGTTTCATGACAATCGGAGTGCCCTTTATCAGGAACCGGGAACAATTCAATATTTACCCTTTTTCCTGCTTCCAGAAGCTTTTCTGCATGTTCAAAGGGAGTTGTCTCATCCAGCTTACCATGAATCAATAATAGTTTAGCATCTACTTTATGAATATTATTAACCGGGGCAATATCATTAAACCGGAATCCGATCTTATATTCTGCGATTTTCAGGAACAACCAAACAAATGGGTAATAGGGAATGTGCCGTTTTTTCATTTCGAGGGTCATCACATCGGCAGGATGGGCAAATGCCCCAACAGTAACCATCTTGCTAATACGTTTGTCGGTCGCAGCAGCATAGATGGAAGCCGAACCGCCCATCGAAAGGCCAACAATACCGATCATGCTTCCTTTCCCAATCAACTTTTCTTCGAGGTAATCAAGCGAAGCAATAATATCTTCTGTAAACTTCGGCATGGAGGATAATCCATCGGTGTCACTGCTGCCATGATTTCGGGCATCAAACACAAACAAATTATATCCTTCCGGATGAAGCTGCTTAATGTAAGGCATCATCCTCCCAAGGTTGCGGTTCCAGCCGTGAACCAAAAGGATCGTCCTGACATTATTCGGTGAATTATTTGCCGAAGGTATCCACCAACCGTACAAATTGCAATTGTTTTTGGATGGGAATCGCACTTCCTGAAATCCAATTCCATAATCTGAGGGAACACTTTTATGTTTTTCTACCTTATTACTGAACATAGCCGACATGATCATGATCAATATCACAGTAAGGATAACAAAGATGATTAAAACAATCAATAACACCATTTTGAGGAATATGAGCTTACAAAGAAAACGAAAATCGTGGAGTAAAAGAATGCAGACCTTCGTCCTTCGCAGCAAATTTTAAATTTAAAACAGGAAATTAAACAAAATGCCGAAAATTGTGTTCGGATTGATAGATATGAAAAGCTATTTTAAATATCTTAAACAGAAGTGGGGCATTGAAAGCAATTTTCAATTCTGGCTCATATTTACCATTTTCGGTATTTCAGGCACTTCTACTTTATTTGTAAAGGAGCCAATCTTTGCTTTGTTAGGGATGGATGAACATACTTCCTTCTGGATTAAATTTTTAGTATATATCCTCACCATCACACCGGCATATTTTACTCTTTTACTTTTCTACGGAACGCTATTGGGGCAATTCAAATTTTTCAGCAGATTTATTAAAGACTTCTTAATAAGAGTCTTATTTATTAAAAGCCTGACAAGAAACAGTCAAACGTTATTTGAAAAATCGAATAACCGCCGTCCGCAATAATAAAACTATCACGGTTTTAACGAAACTACTCTGGTTTTTCATGATAAAGGAAGTGTAAAGGCAAAAGTACTTCCCTCTCCTGGTTTGCTTTGAACACTGATTTGTCCATTGTTCTTTTCGACGAATTCCTTACTCAGCACAAGACCTAAGCCGAATCCGGGTTCCATTTCAGTTCCAATCGTCGAAAAATTTTCTTCTATTTTAAATAACCTTTTCAAATCCTTTTGCTCAATCCCCACACCTGTATCGGTAACCAGAATTTCTGCCATAGCATTTTTCTGATGCACTCCAATCTGAATTTTGCCACCTTTTCCGGTAAATTTAATAGCATTCAAGGTTAGGTTTCGTAAAACTGATTTTACCATATTCTCGTCAGCATAAGCATAAACGCCATTATTGGGAAGGGCTTCTATCACAAGTCCTTTATGCTCGGCAAATACTCTGTTCATTTCAACGCAATCGTCAATTACATCTTTCACATTCATCACCTTAGGACAAAAGGAAATGTCGCCGGTTTGGGTTTGTGCCCAGTAAAGAAGGTTCTCAAATATCCGGTGAGTTTGAATGGAAGTTTTATGGATTTTCCCGAGAATTGCTTTCAAATCATCCTGTGAAATATCGTCCAAATCGTATTGCAACAATTCGGAAATTCCAATCAGAAAGTTAAAAGGGTTTCTCACATCATGCGCGAGAATAGAAAAATATTTATCCTTGGCCGCTATGGCTTTGCGCAATTCCTTTTCCGACTTCTCCAGCGCCAATTCGGCAGATTTACGGGCTGTTATATCGCGACTGTATTCAATAACTTTTTCAAGATCACCCTTCTTATTAAAAATAGGAAATCCATGCAATTCGTGGTATTCAGTTTGTCCATCCCTGATGATCTTAAATTCATCGGTTTTATAATGGCCTTTGGTTTTAAATATGTTTTTCAGGGAACACTCACAAGCATCACTATCGCATGCCTTATTAATTTTTTCATTTAGAGTAAAACATTTCGCATCGATGGGGACATGGGTTGTTTGCCCAGCCCTGTTTGCAAATTCGATCCTTCCGGTTGCAGCATTAACCACATAAAAAGGGTGGTTAAGTGAGTCCATTACTTTTTTTAAAAGATCCTGACTTCGCTTTTTGGACCGGTATAAAAGAAAAAACAAATTGATCGAAATAAGGACCAACAAGATCAGGATAAACAGGAGTGGTTGTGTCATTGATACTAATTTTTTCTATTCTCTAACGATACGCAAATCGTAAGTGCATAAAAGGCTAAGGGACAATAACATCTTTTCAATATATATGAAAAATCAAGAACAAATTACAAACAATCACTGGGCAAGAAAGTTCATTTCATTACAATAAATTATGGGATAAACCCTCGCATGGCAATCTCCTTCAAAATCATGTAACATAACCCTCTAAAATAAGGTTAAATATCCAAATGATAAATTATCAGTGTTCTAAGGTAAAAAGACTGCTTCTGTTATGCATCCGATCAGGTAAATTAATAAGAAAAGGATATTGAATGCATAAATGAATAAAAATCACGTTTTTGAATAATCATATTTTTGCAATAAAGTACATAAAATCGGTTGAACAATCAATCCACAGATAAAACATTAGACAGACAATTGTTCGAACAATTGTTCAGGGAACATTTTGTTCCCTTGTGCAATTTTGCCCGGGGATTTGTCTATGATACGGATTCTGCAAAAGAAATCGTTCAGGATGTATTTATCAATTTATGGCAAAAGAGAGAAACCATTGAACAGGAGAAATCTGTCAAAGCCTATTTATTTCAGTCTGTAAGGAACCGATGCTTAAACCATATCCGCGATAACCAAAAATTCAGGAGTCATTACATAGATGTTGAATTGGAGCAAAATAATCAGGCATGGGATTATGACCATTTGGTGGGTGAAGAAATACACAAAAAAATTGAAGCAGCTATTCAAAAACTTCCTGAGAAGTGCCGGGAAGTTTTCGAGTTGAGCCGTTTCGAAGAAATGAAATACAATGACATCGCAATAAGGCTTGGCATTTCAGTGAAGACAGTCGAAGTACACATGTCAAAAGCGTTAAAAAGTTTACGGGAGGAACTAAAAGATTTGATGATGATTTTATTACTTTTATTTTTAGGAAAATAACAAATTGAAAAAGTACTTAAAGTGAACTAAAGTTTTGAGTACTTAGAGTAATTTAGGTATTTATCAAACTCAACTAAGGGTAAATGAAACAACAGGTGTATAGTTAACAGCAAAAATGATGAATGAAAATAACCATATCGCCCCTTACGAACTGATTGGGAAATACCTTGCCGGACAGGCAAGCCAGCATGAAATATCTGAGCTTGAAAGCTGGATAAAGGAAAATCCTGAACATGAAAAGCTATTCCTTGAATATAAGCGGCTTTGGATCATGTCTGGATTCAATAAAGCTAACGATTCAATTGATGTTGAATCTGAATGGAAAAAACTGAAGTCAAAACTTTTTGCTGAGGATGTGAAAGTAAAATCGCTTTACGAAAATACAAGATCGGGAATTTTCAGGCCTCTGCTTCGCTATGCTGCTATTTTCATTACCCTGATTACCCTTGCCGGTGTACTTTATTTATTGCTTTCGAAGCCGGAAATGGAGGAACTCACAGCGACAAATTCAATTATTACAACCCAGTTGCCGGATGGATCGGAGGTGACTTTAAATCTTGGCTCAACACTGATCTATCCATCAAAATTCAAAGGGGATACACGGTCTTTAAAACTTGAGGGAGATGCTTTTTTCAAGGTTACACCGGATAAAACAAAAGCATTTATCGTACAGGCAAGCCAGGTAGTGGTAAAGGTCCTTGGCACTTCATTTTATCTTAATGCTAAAGCAGAACAACCCGACGTTCAAGTTACAGTAAGCTCCGGGAAAGTTTCATTTGAAGCTGGAACAGAACAGGTGATTCTTATAGCAGGAGAAAAGGGGATTTTCGATAAAGAAAAAGGAACTTTAGATAAAATGGCCAATGAGGATGAGAATTTCATTTCGTGGAAGACAAAGAAAATGGTCTTTCATAATGAGAAACTTGAAGTTGTTTTCCGAAAGATCGGGCAAACCTATGGAGCAACAATAAAAATCATTTCACCCGAAATTCTTGAATGCAGGCTGACAGCTACCTTTGATAACCAGTCGCTGGAGCGTGTGATGGAAATTATTAAAGCCACTTTCAATCTTGAGATAAGTCAGCAAGAAGGGCTCATCAATGTGGCTGGAGTGGGTTGTAACAATTAAATTCCGGGATGTAAATAATAAAACCACAGAGACACAGAGAACACTGAGAAACAGGGAAAAAGCTAAATATAAATTTAGAAAAATGTCACTATCTTAATGATAATTTCCAGACTCTACCGGTTCTTGATCATTTTCATTATTTGTTATATTCCGGATATTATTTTTTGTCAGGAAGTATCTTTATCCAAAACAGTTACCATTACAGCTGCTGATGCAACCCTTGAGCAGATATTAGAACAAATCACAAGTCAAACCGGCATTAACTTTTCTTACAACAGCGAATTAGCCGATCAGGAAAAGAAAATCAATATCAACATAAAACAAAAATCCGTGACGGAGGCTTTATCTGAAATTCTTCCTGAATTCAAACTGGAGTATGAACTGGTAGGTAATCAAATCGTATTGCAAAAGAAAAAATCTGGATTAGTCCCTGAGAAATCATTTACTATTTGCGGTTTTATCCGCGACAGTCAAACCTCGGAAAGCCTGCCGGGAGCCACGGTAATGATCGCCCAAACCAACACGGGCACTGTCAGCAACAATTATGGTTATTATTCCTTAACCCTGCCACAAGGCAATTATACCATCCACTACTCCTATATTGGATTCCAGGTGCAGAAATCAGAAATTCAGCTCGACAAGAATGTTACCCTGGATACAAAGATGGTCTTTAACTCAAAGCTACTGAATGAAGTAATTATTTCAGTTGATGATAAACTGGAGGCCATCGAAAAAAGCCAGATGAGCAAAATCGTAGTAAATCCAAAAAACTTATCTTATCTGCCTGAATTTGCAGGAGAAGTGGGGTTGAACCGATGCCTTCAAACACTACCAGGCATCAAAACACACAGCGACGGTTCATCCTTTTTCTTCGTCCGGGGAGGGAATAAGGACCAGAACCTGATTCTTATAGACGAAGCGCCTGTTTTCAATCCATCTCATTTGTTCGGTTATTATTCCGTTATCATACCTGAGGTCGCAAAAAATATTAGTATTTACAAGGCTGACATTCCTGTGGAAAAAGGTGACAGGATATCCTCGCTCATCGACATCCAGACCAAAGACGGCAATATGAATAAGTTTGAGGTTAACGGCATGCTCAATCCACTGATTTATCGTTTTTCATTAGAAGGTCCTTTCGCTAAGGAAAAAGCATCTTTCTATACCTCATTCCGGCATTCAAATTTTAAATGGCTTTACCGGCAAGCGGCTCCCAACAGTGATGTTTATCTTTATGATTTCAATGGAAAGCTTAATTTTATTCTTAATCCGAACAACAGGATTTTCTTTTCCTTTTTTTATGGAAAAGATAACCTGACCAACGAAACCAACAATGAATTTGGGGGTATCCGCTGGTCGAACCTGGCTTCGACTTTAAGATGGAACCATATTTTCAACCGGAGGCTATTTTCAAACCTGACGCTTTTCGGGAGTTCGTACAATTATACCCTGCTAAGTCAGGACGTCAAATGGTTATCGGAAATCAGCAGCTTTAACATCAACCTCGATTTCACCTATTACCTGAAACCACAGCATACTTTCAAATTCGGGATCAACCAGAGCTTTTACCAGTTCAATCCTGGAAACCTGATTGTTGCACAGGAGAATACCGGGTATCCCAAAGGTTTCAGAAATTCATTCATCCATTGACCGCTTTGTACCTAAACAATGAACAAGCACCTGACCAAAAGATTTTCCTTTTCAGCCGGAATAAGGATGCCCATCTGGACAAACAAGGGTCCAACCACAATCTATCTTTTTGATACCAGTTACCAGGTTGTTGATACGTTAGATTTTCAGGAAAGAGAATCAATTAAAACCTTTGTAAACCTTGATCCAAGGATCAGCCTGAAGTATATGTTCGACAGTACTTTTTCGGTGAAACTCAGTTATGGGATTTATCACCAGTACCTGAACCTGATTTCCAACTCTATCAGTCCTTTTTCTTCCTTTGAGGTTTGGTTGCCGGCAGGGACAAATATAAAACCGCAACGCTCCGATCAGGTAGCGGCAGGGTTCGTGAAGTTTTTTAACAAAGCTAACCTTGAATTTACGACCGAAGCTTATTACAAATACATGCGAAACCAGATCGATTACGAACCTCATGCCAGCCTGATGTTAAACCCGCTTATCGAAGGTGAATTGCGTTTTGGAACTGCCCGCTCCTGGGGACTGGAGTTTATGCTGCGAAGGACTCAGGGAAGGTTCAGCGGATGGATCAGCTATACCTGGTCGAGGGTATTGAGCAAAATTGAAGGGCTAAACAACAATAAAGAGTTTTCGCCTTTTTACGACCGCCCTCACGATCTATCGGTTTTTCTGACGTATAATCTAACGAGAAAGGTCAACTTCTCTGCCAACTGGATTTACTATACCGGCTCTGCCATCACAACACCGGTTGGATTTTACGATTACAATGGCTCCACCGTCCCACTATATGGTGAAAAGAACAACGACCGGCTTCCTGACTACCACAGGCTGGACATAGCCATGATCTGGAACCTGAACAAACCTGAAAGGAAATTTCAGCACAGCCTGTCGTTTGGTATATATAACTTATACAACCGGCACAACCCAGTCTCCATTAACTTTAATAAAATCGAATCAAAGGATGGTAAATTTGTGGTTCCGGCCAACCTGTATGGCATGGACGATATTGTAACCACGCAGGAATACCTTCTGGGCGTGATGCCTTCGATCACCTATAAATTCAAATTGTAAATGAAGATACGACTCAATATATTTTTTGGAATACTGGTCTTCCTTTTCTCTTGCGAAGAAAAAACCGACTGGGATATACAGCCCGGAAATCTTCACACCATCGTTGTAGAAGCTATTATAACCAACGAATACAAGCAACAGGAGGTTAAACTCAGCAAACCCTTTTCGGATTTAAACGGACAAGCTATTCCTGTTTCAGGGGCAGTAGTCGCAATTAGTGACGACACGCAAGTGATGAACTTTATTGAATCTGCCGAAGTCCCCGGGTCTTATTTCAGTGAAATCCCGATTGGGGCCTCTATTGATAAAACGTATACGCTTGAGGTTCATCATGAGGGCGAAAGCTATTCAGCTGAAGCCATTATGGTTCCTGTTATTCCATCGTGGCCGTTGCAGATCGTTCCGGCTGAAGATAACCTCCGTGAAATTGAATGGACTGCACCCGGCTATGATCCGGATGACCTTGCTATGTACGAAGTCAATATTTCATGGACCCATCTTACTGACACAACCTTTGCCGATACCCTCACCGAAGCCCGGATGTTGCATTATACGCTGAATACCATCGATATCAGCTATGTGGTTTTTCCGCAGGATAAGGAAGAAGTTTTATTTCCTGCGGGCAGCATCCTGATCGTAAGAAAATATTCCGTTACTGAAGATTACGCCGCTTACCTCCGGGCATTGTTAGCCGAAACCGAATGGCAGGGCAGTCTTTTTGAGGATGCGCGCGGCAATCTACCAACCAACATTTCCAATGGCGGGTTCGGTTATTTCAGCGCTTGCTCGGTAGTGGCGGATACCGTAATTGCGCAATAACCAGCAAAGAGACATTTCAGAAAATCCAGACACTGATATTTTTCAATCTTTTATGAATTTCTTTTGCCCCAGTGATGTTGAATTGTCAAACAATTGCAGAAAGTACAATCCTTTGGGAAGCGCAGCAACAGGAATTTGCTTTTCGGAATTATTTAATGTTCCGTCTTGTATTTCAACACCATTCCAACAGAATATTTTGTAATTCAAATCAACGGCAATGTTTATTTTAATCTTCAATTCCCTTGCTACAGGAATCGGATATATGCTCCAGGATAATGACTGATCTGCCGGTGACTTTGTAATGCCTGTTGAGCTTATGTTAATGGTTTGTACAATGGTGTCCTGCATGCTGCATTTGGAGGAAGTCAGCATTACGCTGTAAAAACCGGGTATAGCATAATAATGAATTGGATTAACAAGGGTAGAAGTATCACCGTCACCAAAATCCCA
This sequence comes from uncultured Bacteroidales bacterium, assembly GCA_963705185.1. GTDB lineage: Bacteria > Bacteroidota > Bacteroidia > Bacteroidales > JAADJA01 > JAADJA01. The sequence continues at coordinate 131,463 of CAVPJF010000015.1, read as the reverse complement.
GAGGTAGGTTGCTGCATTTTCAGAACTGTTCGTGAAGGCAACCTGATTATTGCCGATAACTTCGTAAGTGAAATTGGCCACCGGATCATATTCCCCTATATGCCAGTTCATCAAACTATCATAAACGATTAGCCTGGCAGCGGCTCGGATATTGGCAGCATCGGCTGGAGGTAAAGAAGGATTAAAAGTAACCAGTGTTGGGTCTTTTCGAAAAAGAGAGGAATAAAAACAGCAGGCAGCGGCATAAGAACCTGCAACTGACGGATGGCTTTCATCAGCCATATATAACTCAATGGATGGGTAGTTGTGCCGGATATAATGCCACACGGCGCCAACCGGCGAAAGAATTGCATGATTGCTGTCGGCATCATCCTGTATCGCAAATTCAAAAGACTATCCATTCCTTCATAAGTGCATACAGGCGGCCAAATGTCACAATTGGAAGCATCGCCATTCTTCCTTCCCCAGGTCATGTAAAACACAGTTTCACCACAGGGATTGAAAGCATTAAAAATACTGTCTAAAATTCGGGCATAAGGAAAAACATCTGCCATTACCTGCTCAATAGGAAGGGAAGGGCGCTGACTTTGTTCCTGCAATACAATATAATCCCAGTTCCTGCTTTGATCTTGTTGAGTGAAGTTTCGTTAGTTGAATGAGCCTCTAAGGTATAACCCCCCGGAGTATTGCTGTCAAATATCAATGTGTCTCCCAGTGGACAGGGCAACATCTGCCACCATCTGCGGTAAATTGTTAAAGGCTGTGTAGCTGTTACCAAGGAATAATACCCTCTTTGTCTGGCTTTGTCCAAAAGTTATTAGACAAGTTAATAATGTCAGAATGGCTATTGCAATTTTCATTCTATTTTTTAAAAGGTAAAATTGATTGCAAATTTATATGCTTTTGAAACATTAGCAACCGAGCATATCTGACTGAACAATGAATCCTTTATTTTTTGTTATAAAAAAAATCACACCCATGTAAGGGTAATTCAAAAACTCATGTGTATTACCATCAAATTCTCAAATGTTAAACTTTAAAAAATGAAAACAATGAAAACATTAAAAGCAATCTTAATCCTTGCGGTGATGGTAACCGCGATCGTCTTTCCAGTCGTGTAATAAAAACGAAGTTGAACCGGTAAATGAACAAAAGAACATTATGCCCGAAAGGTTCAAAGTGGATATTCCGAGTTCCATCAGCAGCGTCTCTTATAACAAAGACGCCAATGTGGATACCCTTCAGGGGAATGACATTTACAACCACCTTCGGACTTTTATTTATGTGGGAGAAGGTGCAGCCGACATTGTGGGTGATATTATCCTTGTTATCGGTTTCTATAACCTTAACCAGCCGATGTCGTTTTCGTTTACCAGTGAAGATGACGGGCGTCTGAAACAAGTGGTGATCATCGAAAATGCGGTGTTTGAAGATTATACCTGGCAATTCAAGATGACCATTACCGATGAAGGCCAGGATGCCAATGAAAACATAGCCATGCAGATTTTCTGGGACAAGAACCCCATCAAGGGAGTCGCCATCCTGAATCCTTACAACATTGACCGGAATACCGATCCCATATTCATGGAGACCATGTACCGCATCGACTACAGCGAAGCAGGTGAATACGGTTATACCCATCACATGATCGTCACCCTTGACGGAATGCCTTTAGAGAACCCGCTTACGCAACCTTATTCCATGTCGACACTGAAAATGTTCGTTGGCAAAAACGGTGATATTGTGAGTGTTTACGGAAACTCAGAGCATCCCAATGCCACTTTCTTTAACGGCGAAGCCGGTTTCGACTGGGCCTTTACTGCAGCAGGCAAAAACTCAACTGACATTGGGGTAGCTGAGGTTGGTTTGCCATCCAATACCCTGAACTCATCCGACAGAAATGTCCTGCTTGTTGAAAATTCCATAAAGAATGTATTCACTGAACAGATTTATTCTCTATGGCCATGGATTGACAGCACCACAGTGCAGGCTTACCTTTACAACACCGAAGCACCGGGATTCTTCAACCATTATGGATTCGTGCAGGGCGGAACCGCTCCGGGTCCTGAATATGGCGTACTGGTGAATACCATTGCAGAATTAACACCTTTCAATCCTGCCATCATCAATCAGCTGGTAATTGAATTTGATTAAAGATAAATAGGCTCAAAAGAAAAAGAGGCTTTCCAATCTGTGAAAGCCTCTTTTTTCATTTAATGGTAAAAATGCCAGGACACATTCCTAGATATGCTTTCAGTAACAAGATGCAGGAAATTTAACTGACCAGTGATGTCTAAATTTATTTTGCACCCAATAATTACAGGAATGTTTTTAAGCTATAACTTTACAGAAAAATATTTTCAACCATGAAAAAGAGTTTAATAATTGCTAGTGCTATAATTTTTAGCATATCGTTAAGCGCACAGGTAACATTTATTATCGAATCCCTTCCTGCATATACTCCGCCCGAAGATAGCATTTATATTGCAGGTGATTTCCAGGGATGGAATCCCGGTGACCCCGATTTTGCTTTACAAAAGAATGAAATGGATAAATGGTTTATCCAGCTTGATACGATGCCTGAAGGATCATCCATCGAGTTTAAATTTACCCGTGGCGACTGGGGCAAGGTTGAAAAGGGAATCATGGGAGAAGAGATCCCTAACCGACAGTTCACCTTCGGTAATGGAGATACGGTTTATGTGATTATTTATAACTGGGCGGATATAGGAGGTGGCAACAGTACCGCCGCTGAAAACGTGCATATAGTTGAGGATGTTTATATGCCTCAACTCGACCGTTACCGCCGGATTTGGGTTTACCTGCCTCCCGATTATTACGAAACCGATAAGCATTACCCGGTCATTTATATGCATGACGGGCAAAACCTGTTCGACGCCTATACTTCCTTCGCCGGTGAATGGCAAGTGGATGAAACACTGAATGATTTGTTCGACGAAGGATACCAGGTACCCATTGTAATCGGAATCGATAATGGCGGAGCAGAACGCATCAACGAATACACGCCCTGGCCTAATCCAAATTACGGTGGCGGATTGGGGTCATTGTATATTCAGTTTATTGTCGAAACCCTTAAACCAGCGATTGATGATTCCATGCGGACCTTACCGGACAGGGAATCAACAGGCTTATGGGGGAGCTCTTTGGGCGGGCTCATTTCACATTACGGTGCACTGAAACACCAGGATGTTTTCGGTAAGGCCGGAATTTATTCTCCTTCATACTGGTTTTCTGATTCGGTTTGGATGTTTACCCAGCAGATGGGGCATCAGTATGATATGATGCTTTATCAAATGACCGGCAGTCTGGAAGGGGGAACGATGGTAGAGGATACATGGGCTATGAAGGACACCCTCATCGGACTTGGATTTGCAATGAATTTGAACTATTATACCACCATCATTCCCGGTGGGCAGCATAATGAAGCGCTATGGGCATCTGATTTTGCTGAAGCTTACCTGTGGCTGTTCGACTCGTATGCCAACGGAATCAGAGATCTTTATAGCGTCAAATCCCTGAATGTTTTTCCAAATCCGGTTGCTGACAGGTTTATGATTCAACATGAGGAAAATATAAGCAGTGGCAGGATAGTCATTTATGATGCATTGGGATCAATCGTTTTGGAAAGGGAATACAAACCAAATGAGCAAATGGAACTGACAGACCTTGATGCCGGGATGTATTTGATCGAAATTACAACACCCGAATCGCTTTACAGGGGAAAAATAATTAAACGTTAAGCAGAATCTTTTCATTAAAAACCCGGATAACAAGATCAACCGTCATAAATAATCTCCTTTGTCATCCTGATAATCGACTTCCTGGCAGCAGAGGATAATGAATCGAGGTACTGATCCTGCAAAAGAAATTTTATTTCACTGTACAGATCAGGATGATTTTTAGTAATCTTCAGGATCATCTTCAATGCATTGAATCGCACTGAAGGTTTTTTATGGATCTTTTCCCAAAGGGCAGTACAAACATCAAACAGAACACCTTCATGTTCTTCACTTAACTCCATAAAAAGAAGTATTTTAAGCAACTCCCGCTGATGGTCATCATTTTTAGTGTGTAAAGAACTGATGATATCTTGAATAAAGGGCTGAACACGCGGGTCGTTTTTCTCCATGCAGCTCCACAACAACCAGGCTGCCCTCCAGGAATATCGCGGCTTGTCGGAAACAGCAAGCTTAAGGGCTTCATCAAATGCTTCAGGATGAGCATCCATCCATCGGATCATATGATCTTTGTAAGTATTTGTTAAAATATGCTCCAGGGCTGTCTCCATTGGTGGGTTTTTAAACTTCAGCCGGGACGGCATATACTTTCTTTTCAATGGATGTTATAAACTCCGTCATTATTTTTTTTACTTCAGCTTTATTCCTTGACTGAATATCACTGCCTTGCTGATTTATGGTTTGTTCGGCAGCACTTTTCCCTCGCCTTGCAATTCTTTCCAGCTCTGTCAGCAAGACATCAACATCTGTCTCTGTGTTTTCTAGTCCAAAGCTGATCCTGACAAATCCCTGGAGTGTTAGCCCCGGAAATAACATTACGACTGTTTTTTGTAATTGCTCGGTAAAAGGAGTGAAGCCGGAGAGCTGCTTGACGATCAGGTGGGCACAATGGCAACCGAAGCGAACACCAATTCCCTGGTTCATCGCCAGTTTTTTCGCAATTTTACCAGCCATCATGTTTTTAATATCAAAAACAATAACCCCGATTTTATGATTGAATTTCGGTGAATCTGTTTCCTGAACTCCAAAAATTCTTAAATCCTTTATCCGCTTCATTCCTTCGATTGCCCGGCGCGTTAAGGATTCTTCAGCCTCATGGATTACAGCAAATCCCACTCTTTTCAGAAGCAAAAGCGACTTGCCAAGAGCAGCTATCCCGCCAGCATTTTCTTCACCCGAAGCTTTAGCCGAAATCATTTCCTCCGATTCCAAATCGAGCAGACCTTTTTTTGCTATCAGCACACCACATCCAAAAGGGGCATAAACTTTATGGGCCGAAAAAGCCAGGTAATCTGTTTGCAGCTTTTTCATGCTTACCTCACGGTGAGCCACAAGCTGGGCAGCGTCCACCAGCAGTTTTGCATCATAGTTGTGAACCATCCGGCTTAAGGATTCGAGGTCGTTGCAAATACCCAGTACATTGGAGGCTCCACTGACTGCTACCAGTCTGATTCTTTTGCTGCCATGGATATGTTTGCGGTTATAAGCTTCGAGTAAGGTTTCCAGCTCGCCCATATCCCAGAATCCCTCATTGCTGACATTAAGCTTAACAACCGAATGGCCCTTAACACTGCGCCATGGCAAATCGTTGGAGGAGTGCTCAAGGATGGTGTTTAAAATGACCGGTTCCATCCCAGCCTCAGAACCACCTTCCAGGTTTTCAGCTACAAGGTTGATGGATTCCGTCGTATTGGAAGTAAAAATGATTTCATATTCGTCCAGCGGGGCACCCAGAATTTCGGCACATAATTTTTTCACTTCACCAATAACTTCTTTCTGAATTTTCTCCGGCTGCGAAAAAGTTGTTTTAAAAGTATTCCAGACCGGTTCAAATGTTGGCGTGCTGGCACTGTTATCCAGGTTGATAAAGGGTTTCATCCCTCCCGTTGTCGGAACCTGTACTATCCTGCCAATCCGTGTCAGCCGCAAATTCTCCAGCAATTCCTTTCCGGAATATCCGCTCAATTCATCCCGGTAAATTATTTCATCCACGGTTAAAGGGTCAGCATGTGTTTTCAGAAACAGATCTTTTCCGAATTTTTTTATTAGAAGAAGCGCCTTAGCAAAAGCAATGATGTTGACAATGGCAGGTGTACCGGCTTCAAACCTGTCGGGCTCATTGGCCCAAAGCACCCACTCCTTCGAATAAAGCTTTGTGGTGCCTCCGCCGGTCTGGAAAGGTATTCCTTTGGGCAGATCAGATTTTTTCAAGGCAAGCGCTGTAACGCCCAGGGGTAACCCGAATTCAGCGGATGAAATCATCTGAAACCTGCCGGGTGGTATTTGCCGGCTTAGTGTTTGCGCCCTTCTTGCAGTACAAAAAATGACTGTGTTTTTACCTTTCTTTTTATCCAGGTAACCGAGGACGATATTTCTTGCCTGCTCATATAAATGGGTAGTGACCATCGATTTGTGCCCGCTGCCGCTATGAACATTGGAATACATTTCCAATACATAAAATACGCTTTCGAAAAGCAGATCCAACGGTTTGAGGGTTTGGGATTGTGTATTTTGGTTTTCCGTCATAAATTGTTTTCTATTTTTTAATCAATAAATCAGGCTGTCTCTTCCAATACCGATTTTCAATTACAGCCAAATAATCCCGCAAATATATCTTTTCAATCTAAATTCATCGTGAAGTAACTAAAAAATTCTTCGATTACACAAAGTTGCTGATAAAGCAAAAGGCTTTAGCGTTCGAGTAAAAACAAAAGTCTTGTTCTATTTGAGGATTATAAAAATAGACAATTCTGGATTCCTGCCCGCGCAGGAATGCCTCGGGGACTCAAAGGCATTCCTGAAAGAAAGTCCCCTCCTTTCAATACCGGTTTCCTGACTCTTGCTTTCACTAAAAAAAGGAACCCCATCCGGAATTCCTTTCTTTATTTATCCGACAAATACCTCATCAGGACTTATCATTCCTGTCGGTTCTGCCGTTGTCATAATTCCCTTCGAGCGCCACAACTTTATTTCCTTCCTTTATAAATTTCACCCTGAAATAGTCTATATCATTAAACATAAACATATCATCTTTCATCGGTACCATTTTCATTTTTGGGCGGTTTTCGCGCTGGTAATAAAGTTCACCATTCTCAAGGGTAATCTTTCTTGGACCATAAACACCCACATATAATTTCATTGTTTTTTCATCCACGTTAACCGGATTCTGTTTTGCCTTTATTCCATCAATGGTCCATGCCAACGAATGCCTGATCTCTTTATCTTCCTCTTTTTCGAGTCGCTTTTCAAGGGCAAGCATGTATGCGGTTTCCATAGCCTTGTCTCTCGTAACTTTTACATCCGGCTCCACACCGGTTCCTTCCCAGTTGGTATTTGTAACCGGATTGACTGCTTTTCCAAAGGGTATAGAAATCCCGAAATGATCATTAATAATATGCATATCCACCGGATGGGCGCCTCCGCCGGTTGTTTCACCCACGATGGTAGCCCGTTTCAAATTTTTCAGGTTATAAGTAAATTCTTCAGCACCCGAAAAAGTATATCCGCTGGTAAGCACATAAATATCTGTTTTGGTCATCTTTGGACCGGGAACGTAAGGCAATGTCCAGAATTGTTCGGTTTTATCGCCTTCCCTGATATAGAAAGAATTCAGATGCTCCGGTTCTTCAAAAAAGTAAGTGGTTATCAGTTGGATCAATGATGGACTTCCTCCACCATTATCCGTAAGATCGATGATCAGCGCATCGGTATGGGCAAGAAAGTTCATGGCAGCTATAGCAGTGGGTCCGGCAATTGAAGCATCCTGAAAACTGTTAAACTTCAGATAACCCACATTGCCCGGGAGTATTTTCACCTCTTTAAAATTGTAGTTGCTGTATTCACTTCTCCGTTTCTCATATTCTTCCAGCTCCTTGTTGTTTTCGTCTGCATTGGCCTTCTTCATCATGGCAATATACTCCGGGTTATATTGCACCCCGATATGCCTGTCATTATTTACCGTTCTCAGGTCTTCCGTTAGCTTACCAGCAAAATCTTGTGGATTGCTGATGTTTTCGTAGGCGCCATCCTTCAGATTTTGTGTAATGAGGTCACCCATTTTTTTACCCATATCCGGAAAGACATACTTGTCGGCCATAAACCTGGTGATACTGTCAACAACCTGTGCTTTTTCCTGCTTCGTTAATTTGATTTCGGGCTGATCCGCCTGCCCTAAAGTAAGCCCTGCAAAGCCCATGAAAAGGATGGCGAGAATGATGATCATAAATGATCTTGTTTGCAATTGTTTTTGTTTTGTTGTTTTCATGATTTAAATTATTTGGTTAGACAATTTATCTTAATTTTGATATAACTGTTCCATTTTCGACTGATCTTTAATTTGCTTGTCCATCGCTTTTCCAGGATGTGAAGCTTAGAAGAAACACTTTAATCAAAATATGGGCCTGAATAAATAACTCATTGATAAATAATTGATGAGCGCTTCGAATGAAAGCGCCGGATGAAATTATTGCCCGCTGCTGAACGGAGGGATGTACATAAATGATCAGTTGACAGTTTTCATTTCCCTCTCTGTTTCAAAACTAATGGCTTGAAGTTCATCTCCACCTGAGCGATAGATATTTTCTTTGATTAACTTTGCCAACATGCACCAAATGAAAATATTTTTAATAATATTTGCCTTTATACTTGTTTCCTGTTCCCGGGATATAAAAATAGCCTGTGTTGGGGACAGCATTACAGAAGGATCCGGGCTGGTGAATCAAAGCAGGACAGCCTATCCGGCAAGGCTCGATAGTATTTTGGGTAAGGGATATTCTGTGATAAATTGCGGACGAAGCGCAGCAACCCTGCAGAAAAAAGGCGACCTTCCTTACTGGGAATGCAAGGAGTTTTATGATGTTTTCACGTTTAATCCTGATATCATTATTATCAAGCTTGGGACCAACGACACTAAAAGACAAAACTGGAATTATGAAAACTTCAAAAAGGATTACCAGGCGTTAATTGATACTTTCAACACCATTTCGGGTAAGCCGAAGATATTTGTTTGCCTTCCGGTACCGGTATTCAAAACCATGTGGGGAATAAATGATTCCACCTTAACCACAGCCATTATACCCATCATCAAAGAAACAGCTAAGAAAAATAACCTGCCGGTAATCGATTTATATCACACCATGAGCGACCAGGAGGATAACTTCCCGGATGCTATTCATCCCAACGAAAAGGCCGCGAAAATAATGGCTGGTATTATTGCCGGTGAAATAAAAAAGTAGTATCCCCTCTTAGTTACTATTCTTGTTCGAAATGATTTATCATTGAAGGTTACCGAACTTCTTAAAATAATGACCGATTATTTATCTACCACCTATGACAAATCAATGAAGTGAACATTCCGCTCTTCGCCGTTGTTATATAGCTTCAAATAAAATTAACTAACAAATAACTCTGTAAATAATTAACATATGAATACTAAAAAAACAATTGCAGTTGTCGGCGCTACAGGAGCGCAGGGCGGTGGATTGGTTCGGGCAATATTAAACGACCCGGCCCACGAATTTAATGTACGTGCAATTACACGCGATGTCAGCTCTGACAAAGCAAAGGAACTTGCAAAGCTGGGTGCTGAAGTGGTTGCAGCCAATGTGGATGATGTCGAAAGTCTTAAAAAAGCCTTTCATGGCGCTTATGGAGCCTATTGTGTTACTTTTTTCTGGAACCATTTTTCCCCGGAAAAGGAAATGGCTGACGCCAGAGCAATGGCTGAGGCAGCTAAACATGCCGGGATTCAACACGTAATCTGGTCTACACTTGATGATACCCGCAAATTGATCCCGCTCAGCGACAACCGTATGCCAACCCTGATGGGAAAGTATAAAGTTCCTCATTTTGATGCAAAGGGCGAGGCCAACCATTTCTTTACAGATCTTGGATTACCCGTAACCATGTTTAATACTGTTTTTTACTGGGATAATTTTATCTATTTCGGATTGGGGCCAAAGAAAGGACCCGATGGTAAACTGGCCATCACAATGCCCATGGGCGATAAGAAGCTTCCTGGAATAGCGGCGGCAGATATTGGCAAATGCGCTTTGGGTATATTCAAAGCAGGGCAAAAATACATGGGAAAAACTGTTGGGATAGCCGGAGAACATTTAACCGGAAAACAGATGGCAGAAGCATTCAGCCGCGTGCTGGGCAAAGAGGTGGTTTACAATGCTATTGAGCCTGAAGTTTATCGCAGCTTTGGATTTCCGGGCGCCGAAGACATGGGAAACATGTTCCAGTTTAAACGTGATTTTGAAAAGGAATACTGTAAATCAAGGGATCTGGAATTAAGCCGTTCGCTTAATCCCTCATTACTCACTTTCAATCAATGGCTCGATCAGCATAAAAATCTCATATCCGTTGAATAAAAGGCATTTTTTAATCTCTGATATTTGAAGTGCTGCCAGGTGTTTTTACCTGTGTCATGCGTATTTTAAGTGACATCCGGATGTTTCAATACTACATGCTCAAAATTTAACTTAGCTTCAAGCCTTCGCTGGCTTGAAGCTTCACTTCAGTTTCCTATATTCGTCCATTTCATGTAATTATTGAAAGACTGCAATCATGGTAAAGAATTTAACCACTTTGCGAGACTTAGTGTTTTTTTGCGAACTTTGCGTGAAATCAATACAATAATCCAATACGGATCGGAAGGTCTTAGTAAATTTGAGGCGATTTGAAATACTAAATAAAATCCCTTGTGAAAAAAAAGTTTTATTGATTAGCAAATCCTATTGAACTAAATTGTTAAAAATTTGTTAAATCCTCCAATTATAGGAGCTGTTTTTTCAATAGTTTTACTTTTGCAAACACATCCGCATGAAAACAAGAGTTAGATTACAGGTTATCAATCTTTTCATAAAAAGATCGGCAGTTCTGTTGCTGCTTATGTTTATTTAATTCGACCTTTACTATCTCCGGGCTGGTGGCTGAGGAAAAACCTGCCGAGCTTGGAATTTATGAACATCTCGACCAAATCCTTCCCGACGGACTTACTTTTACCGACGAAAATTATAAGGTAGTTGACCTGAAAAAAGAAATCGACAAGCCCACAGTGATCGCATTGGTTTACTATGAATGCCCCGGGTTATGCAGCCCTTTGCTCGAAGGAGTAGCCCAGGTAATTACCCGTGCAAAGCTTGATCTGGGAACTGAATACCAGGTTTTCACCATCAGTTTCGATCCCGACGAAAAACCCAGGCTGGCAAAAGATAAAAAAGCCAATTATGCAAAGCTTGTCAAAAACAAAGATGTTGAAAAAGGATGGCGATGGTTTACAGGCGACAGCGCCAATGTCACTAATTTATTAAGCAGCCTTGGATTTAAAGTGAAAAAACAGGGAGAAGAATTTATTCATCCGGCTTCACTCATCGTGTTAAGTCCGGAGGGAAAAATTACCCGCTACCTTCATGGCACTTATTTTCTTCCTTTCGACCTGAAGATGGCGGTGATCGAAGCCTCGGAAGGAAGATCCGGGCCAACCATCAACAAAGTGCTTAAATATTGTTTTAGCTTTGACCCGGAAGGAAAAAAATATGTGGTGAATATTACGAGGATCTCCGGAACATTGATCATTTTTATTGCAGTATCATTTCTTGCTGGACTTTTATTGAGCAAAAAAAGAGGTAGAAATAAAAAATCATTAAACGCAGAATAATATGTCGGTATCAGTTGCACAACCTGTCAGTTTTTATGATTCCTCAAAAGGAATAAAGAGCTGGATATTTTCAACGGACCACAAGCGGATCGGGTTATTGTACTTTTATGCAATAGCAACTTTCTTCCTTGTTGCTGTCGGGCTGGGCATTCTCATGCGGCTCGAATTAATAGCGCCCGGCAAAACCCTCATGGAAGCCAAAACCTACAACCAGGTGTTCACCTTGCATGGGGTGATCATGATATTCCTGTTTCTTATTCCAAGTGTACCGGCGGTTTTCGGAAACTTCTTTCTTCCGATCATGATCGGTACTGATGATGTGGCTTTTCCAAAAGTCAATCTCATGTCGTGGTGGTTATATATTCTGGGAGGATTATTCGCATTATCAACCCTTGTAGTTGGTGAAGGTCCTGCCGATACCGGCTGGACATTTTATGCTCCTTACAGTGTAAGAACAGGAACCAATGTAACGCTGGCAGTGCTGGCGGCATTTATTCTGGGATTTTCATCCATTCTCACCGGCTTGAATTTCATTGTCACCATTCACCGGCTGCGGTCACCCAAAATGGGTTGGTTTCAGATGCCTTTATTTTCATGGGCTTTATATGCCACCGCATGGATCCAGGTTTTAGCAACCCCGATCATCGGGATCACATTGCTAATGATCGTTGCCGAACGGGCATTCGGACTGGGTTTATTCGACCCGTCTCTGGGTGGTGACCCGATTTTGTATCAGCACCTCTTCTGGATTTATTCCCATCCGGCTGTGTACATCATGGTATTGCCGGCCATGGGACTGATCTCTGAAATGATTCCCACTTTTGCCAAAAGAACCATTTTCGGTTATAAAGCCATTGCCTATTCGAGCTTAGCCATCGCTTTTATTGGTTATTTTGTCTGGGGGCATCACATGTTTACATCCGGGATGAGCGGTCCGGCAAGGGTTATCTTTTCAATTTTAACATTCCTGGTAGCCGTTCCTTCTGCCATAAAGGTATTCAACTGGGTGGCCACTTTATATAAAGGTTCTATCATGATCAAAACGCCTTTGCTTTATGCTATGGCTTTCATCTTCCAGTTTATGATCGGAGGGTTAACAGGTCTTGTTGTAGGAGCCCTTGCAGCTGATATTCATGTTCATGATACTTATTTTGTGGTGGCTCATTTTCATTATGTAATGTTTGGAGGAGCGGGATTTGCATTCTTCGGAGCGCTGCATTACTGGTTCCCTAAAATGTATGGGAAGATGTACCGGGAAAAATTGGCAAACATTGCCTTCACCTTTATGTTTATCGGATTCAATATGCTTTATTTCCCTATGTTTATCCTTGGGATCATGGGCATGCCGCGCAGGTATTATGATTATCTTCCCGAATTCACCACACTGAATGTTGTTTCAACAGTGGGTTCATGGATATTGGTTACCGGAATCATCATCATGATCGTAAACCTGATCCAATCGGCAAGGAAAGGTGAAAAAGCGCCAAAGAATCCCTGGGGAGGAACTACACTTGAATGGCAGACAGCATCACCTCCTTCATTGCACAATTTTGATGAAGAACCGGTTATCCCGGCAGGCGGACCTTATGATCATAGTTAATAATCAGAAAAAACAATAATTTATGTCGGAATTTGTATTGGTTAATTCAGGCCATAACCGCGATGACGAAGCCTCCAAGCTGGGCATGTGGTTATTCCTTTTCACCGAATTGTTATTATTCGGAGGCCTGTTCCTCGTTTATACCATTTACCGTTACCTGAATGCAGATGCTTTTCTGCATGCATCGTACAACCTGAATGTCATCCTCGGAACCGTGAACACGATAGTGCTGCTTACCAGCAGCTGGACTGTGGCCATGGCGGTCACAGCTATGCAAAAGGGAAATATCAAGCTTTCAGTTAAACTGATTGATGCTACTATCTTTTTTGCGATGATCTTCCTTGTTATTAAATATTTTGAATGGACGGCAAAGTTTGAGCATGGGCTTTGGCCGGGCATGGAGCATTATAACCAGCTTGTTCCGGGCAGCAAGTTGTTTTTTTTCCTCTATTATTTTATGACCGGATTACATGGCGTACATGTAATTGTCGGAGGTGTTATTCTTTTATTTGTCCAGCATGCTATTAAAAATAAGAAAACAACATCCGGGTAAATATATGTTCCTTGAAAATGCAGCATTGTACTGGCACCTGGTGGATGTGATATGGATTTTCCTTTTCCCGTTGTTTTACCTGATCCATTAAAAGAAATTGTTGAATTGTTGAATTATTGAATTATTGGAAATGAATTATCGGAGAGATGAATTTAATCTGAGAACAGAGAACATGAAAACTTCGAACATTGAACTTTAAACTTTGAACTTAACTATGGCAGATCATAACGAAAGCAGACATTTACCCGGTGACCCGGAAAAACATCATGTGGTTTCATACAAATTCCTCTTCGGAATCTGGCTGGGACTCATTATTCTCACTGTAATGACCGTATTGATTTCGGTGATGGGAACAAACCTGGTAGCTTTTTCAGTGGTTACCGCACTTTTTATTGCATCGGCAAAGGTAACGGTGGTGGCCAATTATTTTATGCACCTCAAATACGACAACATGGTGCTGAAAATTTTATTGGGTATTACATTGTTTCTTTTTATAGTGTTTATTGTTCTGACAGCAATTGATTATATAACAAGATAAATTCAGGAGGTATGTTTTCGAACGCATCAAATTTTGTTCAGGGTGTTGATCTTTCGTTTGCCATCATTTTAGGGATTTCGGTTTTCTTCCTGGTGAGCATAACGGCAGTGATGATCTATTTTGTAATCAGGTACAACCGCAAAAAGAATCCCACTGCAAGCAATATCCATGGCAACAACAGGCTTGAGATCATCTGGACGGTAATCCCAACCATTTTAGTGCTGGTCATGTTTTATTTTGGTTGGATGGGCTATAAACCGATGAGGTCGATTCCCAAAGATGCCATACCTATTAAAGTATATGGGCAGATGTGGAAATGGAGTTTCGAATATGCCAATGGTAAGATGTCCGATACACTTGTTTATCCCCAAAGATAAAGCCGTAAAGCTAGACCTCATCTCACGCGATGTGCTGCATAGTTTTTATATTCCCGCTTTCAGGGTAAAAGAAGATGTGGTTCCGGGCAGGGAAAATAAGCTTTGGTTTATCGGACAGGAAGAAGGTCAATACAATATTTTTTGTGCTGAATATTGCGGCGACCGCCACTCCTACATGCTTGGCAAAGTATCGGTATTGCCCGAAAGTGAATACACACGCTGGTACAATGACACCACGGCTTCGGCAGATCATCCGGGTTTAGTCGTTTTAAAAAAGAATGCCTGCATCAGTTGCCATTCATTGGATGGATCGAAGATCGTGGGACCTTCGTTTAAAGGTGTTTGGGGCATGACTGAAACTGTGATCACCAATGATGCGGAAAGAGAAATTACAATCGATGAAGCCTATATCAAACGATCAATAATAGAACCCAATGCCGATGTGGTGAAAGGTTTTAACAAAGGATTAATGATCTCCTATAAAGACCTTGTAAGCGAAAAAGAGATGAACGATATCATCGAGTATATTAAAACATTGAAGTAAAAGAAATTGAAATAGGTTGAAATACCTTGAAATATATTGAAATAAGGAGATGAAATAATTTGAAAACATCCTTTTTATTATACCCTGCTTGAACTGAGCAAAGTCAGAATCACTTTTGCAGTTGCACTAACCACTATTACAGGATATGTCCTTGCATCAGGCCACTTCGACACCGGACTTATCCTTCCAACCATCGGGATATTTATCCTTGCATGCGGATCATCTGCCCTGAATCATTACCAGGAAAGGGATAAGGATGCACAAATGGAACGGACTAAAAACCGGCCCATTCCTTCGGGCAGGATTTCTGCAACCGGGGCGTTGATCATTGCCATTGTTCTCATTGTCATCGGATCAGCATTGATTTATACCGGATCGGGCTTCCTTGCCATGCAGTTAGGGATTTTAGCGCTCATCTGGTACAATGCGATTTACACACCATTAAAGAAACGGACAGCTTTTGCAGTGGTTCCGGGATCGGTTATCGGCGCCATTCCGCCTATGGTAGGCTGGGTAGCCGGTGGCGGGAGACTGGACGATCCGCGGGCCTGGATTATTGCTTTCTTCTTTTTTATCTGGCAGGTACCGCATTTCTGGCTGCTGCTGCTTAAATTCGGGAAGGAATACGAAAAAGCCGGCTTCCCTTCCATCACCAGCATTTACACCGACAAGCAAATTAAAAATACCACCTTCATCTGGACCATGGCCACAGCTGTTACGGCTTTGATGCTACCTGTCTTTGGTATCGTGAATTCAACGGTCATTGGAGTGGGATTGCTTATTGCAGTGATCTGGCTGGTTGTCGTCTTTTCCAAATTAATATTGCCCGGAAATGAGATATTCAATGCCCGGTATTATTTCATGAAGATCAACTACTTTGTATTGTTCATGATCATTTTTCTATCTGTGGATTCGCTGATTTGAATTCACCTTAAAAATTTTTCAATTATTATTACGAGAATTAGCCAAGGATAATAGCTTAGTAACATTATTATTTGTTGTTTAGGTTTACTATTTTATAAGAGCCCTCAAAAACTTAAAAATCAGGTCATCATTGCGATTCCCAATCTTTCAGTGGGAGAAGTAATCTGTAAAATATGAGATTGCTTCACTCCATTTCATTCCGTTCGCAATGACGGTGTAGTTTTTAGAGATGCTGATAATTTATTTCATTGGAAACGCTCAAGCATACTTTTTCAATTCACTTTCATTTCAATTACCGGTTACACTTTATCTGACGAAGGTTGTCTTTGATCAGTGAGAATGATCGTTTCATTTTTAAAGTTCAATTCTTATTAAAATATTTATTCATGAATATAATCTTGGAATTCTAAATTAAATTTTATTAATTTTGTCCTACCAGTTAAATATTAATTAAATCAAAACATCATGCCCGGCTCAAGAGGGTTTAAAACAGAAGCGGTGCGGATATCAATAGAAGACCGAATCTTTTTTCGTGATTTAAATACATTTATCGTCTTTCATATTTGATAGCCTGCCCCAAAGGCAGGCTGGCAGCTGTTCGAAGCCGGAATTGGGATATCCAGGTCCGGCGCCGAAACCAACCATTATCTGAAGGCAAACAATACAGAAATACATTAGAAGGCAGTGTTGAAATTACGGTGCCGAACCCGGGGAGAAACCAGCGAAGTCAGGAGACTTAGCTGAGACGAGTTCATTAACTGTAAATAAAAACGGGTAATTCTAATGTTTTTTAAAGGACAAATAGAATGGAATAAGTCAGGCAGGCATGTCCGGCTTATTTTTTTATCAAAAGCTAAGATTTTTGATTCGGTAACAGCGTTCCAGAACTCAACATTCAATTTGCCGGCTGCCGACTGCCAATTGCCGACTGCCTCTGCCAACTGCCAACTGAAGACTGCCAACTTCCTCCCGCGTTCCCTAAACAAATCCCGGCGTTCATTAGACGGATCCCGGCGTTCACTAATCTGATTCATTTCGGCCTTTTCAGTATCGTATATTCGTGTCATAAAAATAAAAAATTACTCCTATGAAAAAGTTTACTTTACTTTCAGCATTCCTGTTCTGCTTTGTTATTTCAGCAACAGGACAAACAGACAACACAAGTCAAACCGGAAATTCATCCCGGAATTCTATTCCTGATCAGGTAAAAGCCAGGAAATCATTTAAGCGGGTCGAATGGTTCAACACCCAGCGGGCATGGCCTTACGACACCATACCTGTGATCCAGTATTCCCATGAGATGAGCCGGGAAATCAAAAAGACCAAAAGTTCAAAAGATAAAGATTTAAGCTGGACATCTTTGGGACCAACCGGAGTTTTTTCCACCGGTGCACCGCAATGGGGTATTGTTGGCGGAAGAACCAAGTCAATTGCAATCCATCCCAACGATCCTTTAACACTCTATATCGGAACCGCTCAAGGCGGCATCTGGAAAACCACCGACGGAGGGGAAAACTGGCAGGATATCGGGTATGGACTTGAATCATTGGCGTTCGGAGCCATTGCCATTGATCCCGGTAATCCTGAAACCATCTATGCCGGCTCGGGTGAAGTTTGTTACTTCTTTGGTTATATTGGCTTTGACGGAAAAGGAATCTTTAAATCGACTGATGGGGGAAATTCATGGACGCAAATAACGAATGGGATCGGAACCGTAACCAGTTTCGGTGATTTGGTTGTAAGCCCTTTCTATTCAAACCTGGTGATAGGTGCATTGGCGAGTGGCTATTATTATTACGGCAATCTTCCCAACGAAGGTATCTGGAAAAGCACGGATGCAGGGGAAACATGGGTGAGAACTCTGGATGTGCAGGACGCCTACGATGTTGCCTTCCATCCAACCGAGGCCAATAAAGTTTTCGCTGCTGTGGGCGGAGGAAACATCGCTTCCGGTTTTTACATCTCCACCGACCAGGGCGAAACCTGGACACAGAGCAATACCGGCTTGCCGGCAACAGGCTCCATGCACAGGCTGCAGATTGACGTTTCTCAATCCAATCCTGATATTATTTATGCAGTGATCTTCGATGCAAATACCATGTCAACAAGTGCATATAAATCAGTAAACGGTGGACAAAACTGGACTCAGATTTCTGCCGGAACTTATCTTAGGAGGTAA
This sequence comes from uncultured Bacteroidales bacterium, assembly GCA_963705185.1. GTDB lineage: Bacteria > Bacteroidota > Bacteroidia > Bacteroidales > JAADJA01 > JAADJA01. The sequence goes on along the minus strand of CAVPJF010000015.1, from coordinate 113,327 downwards.
TTGATGGGGACGGGTGGATATGATCAGGGCTTTTATGACCTCTGCATAGCTATTGATCCTGAAAATCCCAACCTGGTTTATATCGGAAATATTGAATTGCACCGGACAGTAAACGGATCAACCTTTGCACCGGTAAGACCCTATGGATCTTTTGCCGTGGGGGTCCTTGTGCCATGTGGATTATCATAAACTGGTTTTCGCACCTTCCAATCCGAACTATTTTTACATTGCCTGCGACGGCGGTATTTATAAATCGACCGACAAAGGTTATTCAGCCGCTTCGCAGAACGAAGGATTATTGACGCTTCAATTCTACAGGGTAGCCTCGCACCCTTCTGATCCGCAGGTTGTCATCGGAGGAATGCAGGACAACAATACGGCCATGACCACCGATGGAGGTCAAACCTGGGATGCAGTGACGGGCGGCGACGGAATGGAATGTTTGTTTAACCCCGGCAATCCTGATACTATCTATACATCGTCACAGAATGGCACTTTTTACAGGAGCGTAAACGGGGGTACTACCTTTAACTATTTGGTCAATATTAATGGATCATGGACCACTCCGCTAATCATGCATCCAACGAATCACAAAATACTTTATACAGCCAATAAAAGCATCCTTAAATCAACAAACGGAACCAGTTTCCAGATAATTGCATCCAATGTTGCGCCGGAATTTATCGTAAGCCTGTCACAAAGCCCGGTGGAACCCAATAACATGATCTTTGCTTCCGGAGGAACCCAGGGTCCTGTGCCAGGTGACCAAATTGTTGTGAAAATTTCAACCAATGGCGGCCTGGGATGGTTCAATGTAACGGATAATATTCCCGGAGAACCCAGGTGGATCACTCGTGTGGTCTGCGACCCAGTGGATGACAGTAAGATGTATATTCTCAGAACCGGATTCTCGGCAGGAAATAAAGTTTGGAAAACCACCGACCTTGGCCAGACATGGACAAACCTTTCAGGTGACCTTCCTGACCTGCCCTGCAGCGACCTTTTTATCGATCCTGAAAACACCAGCCAGTTATATGTTGCCAATGATGTGGGAGTATACCGCTCGACCAACGGCGGAACAAGCTGGGTTTATGCAAGCCAGGATATTCCTTTTGTTCCAGCCATTGATTTTGATTATGTAAAAATAGGAACCTACCGCTACTTGCGTGTGGGAACCCATGGCCGTTCCATTTACCAAACCCTGTTGCCGAATTTCTGCCTGCCCGAAGGCATCACCTTTACAACCCAGGAACAGATTGATAATTTCCAGACCAATTATCCGGGATGTACGGAGATTGAGGGGGATGTTATAATTAGTGAAACTGAAATTACTAATCTTAATGGATTAAGTGTGTTGACCTCCATTGGGGGAGACTTTGATATTGTGGGCAACGAAATCCTAACCAGTTTATCCGGGATGGAAGGCATAACATCAATCGGGGCAACATTATCTATTTGGGGCAACGGTACCCTAATCAGTTTATCCGGGCTGGAGGGACTAACTTCCATTGGTGGAGAATTTACTATTGATTCTAACAGTTCCTTGGAATGTATGACCGGGCTTGAAAACCTGACCTCAATCGGGGGAAATCTTAATATTAATGGTAACGCAGCCATGACCAGTTTATTCGGTTTGGAAAGCTTGACATCCATAGGTTATGCCTTAAATATTTCTTCAAATTATACCCTGGCTAATTTGTCCGGGCTGGAAAACCTTACTTCAATTGGCTGGGCACTTAGAATTGAGGGCAACGATGACCTTACCGGTATGTCCGGATTGGAAAGCCTGACCTCCATCGGAGGAGAGCTTTTGATTAGATACAATGACGCCCTTACCAGTTTATTCGGGCTGGAAAATATTGACGCAGGATCAATTTTGGATTTGGGTATTTATAATAACGATTTATTATCCACTTGCGATGTACAAAGCATATGCAATTACCTTACCGCCCCGAACGGAACCATCACAATCCAAGACAACGCTCCCGGCTGCAACAGCCCGGAGGAGGTTGAATTGCATTGCCTAACCCAGGTAGAAGAAATTAAAACCGGAAATGGAATAACAATCATTCCTAATCCTTCAAATGACAAAATCACTATTTCATCACCTGCAATAACAGGAAATACTCATCTTTCAATATTCAATGTCAGCGGGGAAAAAGTACTTGAAAGGCAGCTAACAATACCGAAACCCAACTCGACATCAGCGCCCTGCCGCGGGGAGTTTATTTTGTGAGGGTGCAGAATGAAAAGATGGTGGAGGTAGGAAAGATGATTAAGGAATAGAACATGAAACACATTCATAAACATAAAAATTAACCCAATGAAAAATTTTACATCACTTTTAGCAATCATGTTCTGTTTTGCTTTTTTAGCTACAGGACAAACAGACAACACAAGTCAAACCGGAAATTCATTTCGGAATTCCATACCAGATTACATTCGCGAAAGAAAAGCTTTTAAGCGGGCTGAATGGTTTTTTGATCAAAGGGCATTTCCTTACGACACCATCCCTGCTGTCAGATACCAGCAGGAAATGACAAAAGAGATTCAGAAAGCCAAAAGCCAGTTAGTTAAAGATAACAGCGACCTGACCTGGTCATCTGTCGGACCGGCAGGCGTTCATTTTGATCCGGAGGAATGGGGAATAGTCAGCGGGAGGGCAAAAGCCATTGCTGTTCATCCCAGTGATCCTCAAATTGTGTATATTGGTGCAGCTTGCGGAGGAATTTGGAAAACGGTGGATGGAGGCCAAACCTGGATGGATGTCGGGCATGACCTTGAATCAGTTGCCTTCGGAGCCATTGCTATCGATCCCAGCAATCCTGAAACGATTTATGCCGGATCAGGTGAATGCCTTTTATTGGATGATTTTAACACCTTTTCCGGAAGAGGATTATTTAAATCAACGGACGGAGGTTCGTCGTGGATAGTCATTACGGATGGATTCGGATCACAGACCCACTTCAGCGACCTGATTGTGCATCCGAATAATTCAAATGTCGTTTTCGCTACCATAGGCGGAGGAACTGTATTTTCAGGGGCAACCTTGCCAAATGAAGGGATTTGGAAAAGCCTGGATGGCGGAATTACATGGAACAAAACGCTGGATGTGCCGGATGTGTCTGATATTGCATTTCATCCGAACAATTCTGAAATATTATATGCCGCTGCCGGAGGATATTTAAGCCAGATGATGGGTTTTTACATTTCGACCGACCAGGGAGTAACCTGGGTACAAAGCAATAGCGGACTGAACTTACCAGCCCTTGGGGGCCGCATGCAGTTTGATATTTCACTGTCTGATCCCAGCATTATCTATGCAGTTATTTTTGAAATGACATGGACAGTTAATGGCCCTACCTGTGCCTACAAGTCTGTGAATGGAGGAAACAGCTGGACGCAGATTTCAGTCGGGACTCAATTAGGCGGGAATTACGGGAGTGGATGGGTTGACCAGGGCTGGTACGACCTATGCATTGCTGTTGACCCTGACAACCCTGACCATGTATTAATAGGCAACGTTGAACTTCACCGTACTAATGATGGCTCATCGTATGCACCAGTAAGGCCGTACGCCAACAGTGCTTTTGGAAGTCTTTGCCATGTGGATTATCATAAACTTGTTTATGCCCCATCTAATCATAATATCCTATATATAGGCTGCGATGGCGGTATTTATAAATCAACAGACAAAGGATACACCGCAACCTCGCAAAACCTGGGGCTGGAAACCATGCAGTTTTACAGGATCGCTTCCCACCCAACCAATCCCCAGGTTATCATCGGGGGTATGCAGGACAACAGCACGGCCAGAACAACTGACGGAGGGCAAACCTGGGAAGTAATAACCGGAGGCGACGGCATGGAATGCCTGTTTAATCCCAACCCGGATACGATTTATACCGCTTCACAAAATGGTTATTTCTACAGGAGTATCAACGGCGGAGCGTCATTTAATTACATGTACAATGCCAATGGCGCCTGGATTACCCCTTTGCTGATGCACCCGACAAACCATAAAATTCTATACACAGCCAACAAAAGGATCTGGAAATCAGTTAATGGGGGCAATTCATTCCAGTTGATTTCAGGATCTGCCAATTTAGTGAATTCATTTATAAACACGATGGCCCAAAGCCAGGTGAATCCTTCCAATATGATTTTCGGATCGGGGATTGGTCACCCTTATTTTGATACGGTGTATGTCGTAAAAATATCGACCGATGAAGGGGTAACCTGGAACGATGTATCACAGAACATTCCCGGCGAGGAGCGATGGATTTCAAGGGTGGTTTGCGACCCAGTTGATGCGAATACAATGTATATTCTGCGTACAGGTTTCTCAGCAGGAAATAAAGTTTGGAAAACCACCGACCTCGGACTAACCTGGACCAATATTTCAGGCGATCTGCCCGACCTGCCCTGCAGCGACCTTTTCATTGATCCGGAAAATACACAACACCTGTATTTGGCAAACGATATTGGTGTATACCACTCGGGCAATGGCGGCGTAAGCTGGGAATATGCAAGTGCCGGAGTACCATACGTGCCGGCCATTGATTTTGATTATGTAAAAATAGGAACTGACCGTTACCTCCGCGTTGGAACTCATGGACGTTCCATTTACCAAACCCTCCTGCCAAACTATTGCCTTCCCGAAGGTATCGGCTTTACAACCCAGGAGCAGATTGATAATTTCCAAGCCAATTATCCGGGGTGTACGGAGATAGAGGGGGATGTTTATATTGGTGATTGGATGTCGGGGAGAGCAATATCCAACCTCAATGCTTTAAGTATTTTAACTTCTATCGGTGGTAGTTTAAAATTGTCTAATAATCATCCTTGACTAGCCTTGACAGGTTGGACAATTTGAATGCTATTGGGGGTGATCTCTGGATTTATTGGAACAATGCTATAACCAGTCTGACGGGGCTGGACAATTTAAATTCCATTGGAGGTATTCTTGGCATTGATGACAACTGATGCCCTTATTAACCTGATGGGATTGAATAATGTAACCTCTATCGGGGGTGATCTTATAATTACTAATCACAATGCACTGGCCAGCCTGATGGGATTGGATAACATACAAGAAAATTCGATAGATTCGCTTAGCATTTATGCTAATGCTAACCTTTCAGACATGCGATGTGCAAAGCATTTGCGATTACCTGTTGAGTCCAAATGGAACAGTAGAAATCCATGATAACGCCCCCGGTTGCAACAGCCAGGAGGAAGTAGAAGCAGCCTGCCTTACAACGGTAGAAGAAATTAAAACCGGAAATGAACTTACAATCATTCCCAATCCTTCAAACGACAAAATCACCATTTCATCACCTGCAATAACAGGAAATACTCAGCTTTCAATTTTTAATGTCAGCGGGGAAAAAGTAATTGAAAGGCAGCTAACAGATACCGAAACCCAAATCGACATCAGCGCCCTGCCGCGGGGAGTGTATTTTGTGAGGGTGCAGGATGAAAAGTTGATAGAAATAGTAAAAATAATTAAACAATAAACAAACAACGTTTCGGATCCCTTTGGGAGCAGCGATAAATGATACACTGCACATAACATACGGATTGTTCGTCGCGAAAAAGCTCCGCAATGACGATAAAAAAGGAGGTTAAAATGAAAAAAACAGCAAATTTTAATGGATGGTCAGACAGGGAAGAAATTCTGACACCGCCGCTGAAAACTTCCTCTGCCAGGAAAGGCTCATTTTATAGTCAGCCTGAATGGAAAAGAAGGGTTATTTTTTTCTTCTGGTTACCGATTCTTCATTCTTTTTTGCACCGGATGCATTTCACTTTATTATGCCCCCAATTCACAGAATGTACCTATGTTCAAAGAAAAAAATGAAACAGAAGCATCTCTTGCTTTTCAGTTTGGAACATTAACCCTTGGGTGTGATGCAGATTTCGCTTATTCAGTCACAAATCACCTTGGACTTATGGTCAATTACAACCACTGGGGCGCCAAAAAGCGAAGCCTGTTACCCAACTCCGATATAGAGTATGAGATATCCGGCAAGAATGACCTGATTGAAGTGGGAGCAGGCTATTATTTACCTTTTCAGGAGAAATTTGTTTTTGAGGTTTATGGAGGAGGAGGCTGGGGAGGTGTGAAAAACGAATACGAATCGCGATTGGAGTCAAAATTAAATTACAACCGGTATTTCATTCAACCCTCTTGCGGTTATTACAACAAGAAAGTTAACCTCATTTTTTCCCTCAGATTAAGCGGAATCGATTACAACCGGATAAAGTATGATCCTGGCATTGAGGTGAGTGACAAATATGATCTGGAATATATAATAGATTATCCCTTTGCCATGTACCTTGAGCCCGCATTCACTTTCAGGGTGGGAGGTGAGAAACTAAAATTCCAGTTCCAGGTTGTTATTTCGGATAACCTTAATACTCCCGATTTGGTTTATGAGCCGCTATGTATCACAACAGGGCTGATTGTTTTATTCCCAAATAAAAAAGGACAGAAGGATAAACCAATTAATTGAAGATGAACACATGTCATTAAAACAAAGTCCTGATGAGCATTGGAAAGAAAAACAAATAAGAAAATTTGATCATAGAATAAAAATATGAACAACAAAGTCAAATTTGGGACACATGTAAAAGCAGCATTGCAGATCTGCCAATGGCTTCGTGCATTGAGATTATTAAAAATAAACCGAAACAGATTGGTTGAACTAAATCCATCGGACGTCTTTCCTGCGTGAAAACCTGCTGCAAAGGCAGGCTGGCAGCAAAGTTTTTCTGGCTTTGCGCCGAATCCAAACTTTACCCCACTTTATTCAGCTACTATATTTTGTTGGCGATGCTGAAAGATGGGATAAGTAATTGGCAAAATATCATTATTTAAAGAACAATATTTTACAGTATCTATTTTTATTAATAACACTTAAAAATTAAATTATCATGAAAAAGTTATCATTTACACTGTGTTTAATTACAATGACAAGCATTTTAGTTCATGCTCAATTGCAATTCGGTCCAAAATTGGGTCTTAACCTTGCAAACTGTGCTTTTAATATTAAAGACAGTGACTCTGATCCCGAAACAAAAATGCGTCTTGCATTTGCTATTGGAGGCGTCATAGATTATGGATTCAGTGATGCCTTTAGTCTCCAATCAGGTTTAATGTTTTCAAGTAAAGGATTTAGTCGTGATTTGGATGAATGGGCAGATGAATTTAATTATGATGGATATAGCAGATATATATTAAATTATCTTGAAATACCCATAACTGTAGCTTATAAGATAAAAGGTTTTCAGATTTATACCGGTCCATATATCGCTTTTGGTATTGGTGGCAAAAATAAATGGGACTATACCTACACTATAAATGGAGCAGAAGAAAGTGAAAAAGATGATTCTAAAATAAAGCCCAAAATGGGGGAAGTGAAAGAAGAAGATTTAGGTGACGACGAAAGTGCATATAGTGCTTTTGACTATGGATTAAATTTTGGTTTAGGTTATCAAATTAAATCAATACTAATTAATGCGGGATATTCTTTAGGCTTGGGGAATATCAATCCAGGATATGATTATGAGGATTTTGATTATGACCGCAGCGATTACAAATACTCCAATCGTGTAATTAGTATTTCTGTGAGCTATCTCTTTGGGAAGAAGGAAAAAGAATAGGCCAGCTTAAGCAGTGTAGCATTTTTGAGATATTCGAAATAAAACTTTTGAATAGTTTTATTTATTGACCCTGGAGTAAGATTTTTTGTTTAAACCATCCTCCTCGTGAAAAGATTTTTACTTATTTTCATTTTGAGTATTGTTTTCATTATCGTTGAAGCAATCAATTGGCTTTGCCTGATGCTCGACAATGTTTTTTTTCCAAACTGGAGAAAGACGATCATCAAAGCACCGGTTTTCATTATTGGCATGCCACGTACCGGGTCAACCTATTTGCACAATCTTTTGTACAGCGACCGGGAAAGATTTTCATCAATGAAGCTTTGGGAAATGCTATTCTGCCCATCGGTTATTCAGAAAAAGTTAGCTCAGAAATTGCTCTCCTCCGGCAGATTCAGGTCTTCAATAGTTTTCAAAACGATAATCAAATTTGACAAATTCTGGTTTAAGGGATACCAGCAGCTGCATCCGACCGGTTTATCGCATATTGAAGAGGATGATTTTCTTTTGACACACGTCATGGCAAGTCAGACTTTTATATTCATGTTTCCTGAAATTAAAAGATTCCGGGCATTGGTCCGCTTCGATGATTCGATCAGCGAAAGAAGGAAAAAAAGAATTATCCTCTTTCTTAAAAAAGGAATTCAGAAACATCTTTTTGTATTTGGAAATGGAAGGACTTACCTGTCGAAATGCCCCATGCACACTCCAAAAATTGAATCGATCAGGAAAGGGTTTCCCGATTCCCGGTTTATTTGTCTTTTCCGTGAGCCGGCAGAGGTCATCCCTTCCACTATCAGCCTTTTGATCATGTTCAGTCGCATTTACCATACACAGATCAGCATTCCAAACATCAGGGAACGGACTCTCAATATGGCCGATCACTGGTTTGATTACCCGCTAAAAAAACGGAGGCATATACCTCAAACGGATTATTTTATGGCCTGGTTTGAGGACCTGCATCATCGTCCGGATAAATTGGTTACTGACCTTTATGAGAGATTTGGATATTCTATTAGCGATGATTTATCTGAAAGACTTTCTAAAGAAAAAATCGCAGCTGTTCAATTTAAAAGCAACTCATTTCCATTCTCCCGAACAATACGGATTAAAGACTGAGCAATTGAAGCTCAGATACGACATATTCCATAAACAATTTAAAAAAATATCACAAGATGAATATCGACCGGACAAAACTGTATCGCTTTCCATGGTCAAAGACCGATAATCCCGGTGGGTGGATTGAAGTAACGGATCAGTGCAACCTGGTTTGCCCGGGATGTTACCGAAGTCAACTGGCAGGGCACAGAACCCTGGATGATATAAAGCAGGATATCCTGGATACCAAACGCCTTACCAACTGCGACTGTATGACCATTGCCGGAGGGGAACCATTATTTTATCCTCATCTTACAGAAGTGATCGAATTCATCTCCCGGTTGAAGGTCAAACCCATCCTCTTTACAAATGGTGAAAAACTCATTCCTGAAACGCTCCGGGAATTGAAAAAAGCCGGCCTGGTTAACATTCACTTTCATATCGATAATGCGCAGGAAAGACCGGAATGGATCGGAAAATCAGAATCAGAAATGAACGTACTCAGGGAACATTATGCGAATATGCTGTATGAGACAGTTGGGATTCAATGCGGATTCCATGTGACAGTTTTCCGCTCCAACCTGGAGGAGATACCGGATATCGTTGGCTGGGCGCTGAAAAACATCCATAAGGTTCAACACATCTCTTTCATAGCGTACCGGGCCATACCTGCCGATGATCATCTTCAGTTTTTCGCAGACGGGAAAATGCTGGAAAAATCTCATATGACCAATATCGAACAAAATATAAATGATATCAGCATTTCGACGGAGGAAATGTTTGCAAAAATGAATGCCGTATATCCCGAATTGCGCCCCAGCGCCTACCTGAACGGAACAGCCGTACATGAATCCAATAAATTCCTGATCGTGGTCAATGTTGGCTCCAAAGGCAGAAAATATGGGCTACTTGGTGCAAAAACGATGGAACTGACCCAGATGTTCTACCATTTCTTTAACGGAAGATATTATACCTTTCTAAATTCGCCAAACGCCGGTAAAAAACTTTTCCTGATGTCCCTGTTCGATAAAGAAATACGGAAAACTTCAAGGAACTATCTGGCTGCATGCCTTAGAAATCCGATGCGCCTGGCTGATAAAATCTATGTTCAAAGTATCCATTTCCAGCAACCCAATGAGATTGTAAACGGAGAAGTAAACCTTTGCGACGATTGTGTAAATATGATGGCTTACAAGGGAAAACTGATCAATCCCTGCAGACTGGATGAATATCGATTGTATGGTGATGCCATGCACATTGTTAAAATAAAATAATGGCCTTTGCTTTTCATTAAAATAAATTCAAACTATCATGAGCACCATTTGGATTAAAGAAGCAGACTGCAAAAGAAAAATGAAGGAATTTATTTATCTGCCTGCAGCATTACATAAAAATCATGCGAACTGGCCACCTCCGATTTATAGTGATGAATGGAAGTATTTTAATAAAAAGAAGAATTACGCCTTTTCATACTGCGACACAATTATCCTTGTTGCATATCTGGATGATAAACCCGTCGGAAGGATCATGGGGATCATTAACAACCGTTACAACAATGAAAAGTCATGCTAAAATTGCCAGGTTTTCACTTTTCGAATGTACCAATAATCAGGATATCGCTCATGAATTGTTCCAATACCATTGAGAGGTGGTCAGCAAGTAAAGGAATGGATCAATTGATCGGGCCCTTCGGGATGTATTACCACGATCCGATTGGATTCCAGGTAGAAGGATTCGAAAACATTCCTGCCATATCAACTTACTATAATTTTGAGTTTATTATCTCATTGGTCGAAAATGAGGGATTTGTCAGAGATACAGGTTTAGTGGTTTATAAGATACCGGTGCTGGATCAAATGCCCGCTGTTTACAACCGTATCATGCAGAAGATATCCAGGAATGACAAGATACAACTGGTTAGGTTTGATTCCAAAAAAGAACTGAAGAATTATATTATACCCGTGTTGGAGCTGATGAATGAAACCTATACAGACATCTATGGTTTTGTGCCCTTAGACAAAAAAGAAATGATCTCACTGTCAAAGGACTATCTTCCAATCCTGGATCCCTCGTTAGTAAAAATTGTGGAATACGACGGAGAGGTGGCCGGATTCATGATCGGAATGCCTAACCTGAACAAGGGAATTATCCGGTCAAAAGGATATTTGTTCCCCTTTGGATTTATAAAAATAATGAGGGCGGCAAAGAAAAGTAAACAATTAGACTTGCTGATCGGTGCGATCAAAAAGAAATACCAGGGAATTGGGATCGATGTTGTATTGGGAATGAATATGATTGCAATGGCACAGGAGAGGGGATATTCCATTATTGATACGCATCTTGAACTTGAATCGAATTACAAAGTCAGGGCTGAAATGGAAAAGATAGGTGGAATCCAATATAAAAAATACATGATTTACTCCAAACAGCTCATTGGGAAAGGTAATCATTGACTGCCAACCACATAAATTCAGAAATAAGTTAATGTCCAAAAACTGCCAGATAAATTTTAACAACTGCCCACTGAATGAAGGGAAAAAGCAATCAGACGTATTTATAACTCCGGCAACCTCATTTATTCATTCTTTGAAGGAATGGCATTGGATTCAGGAAGGAGCTCAAATTTTTTCTCTCCAATCAGGTCATTGAAAAGGTATATCCTAAAGATGTACTTGCCAGGTTTTCGGTTTTCGGGTGAGATTGAAATAGAACTATTAATGGTTGACGAAGAATCGCCGGGATTAAGATCAATCTGCTTTTTATAAACAGACTTGCCGTTCGGTCCGATCCAGTCAACGCGGAAACTCATGGTCTGATCCTTAGAAATGTTTTGTTTTTCGATATCAACAAGTGCGCGAACCTTTTCTTTTTCCGCGATTGTGAAAACGGTACCCACTCCTATTCTTTCGCCTGTTTTCTTATCAATATTTTTGCAAAGTTCAATATTAGCCTTTATTCCTTTAGCTTTATTCACAGTGACAATGGGTTCGTTGCGAAGTTCAAATTTCCTCTCCGCAATCAGATCATTGAAAAAATAGAGTCGCAAAATGTATTTCCCTGGTTGCCTTTCTTCGGGTGAGATCGGGATGGAGTTACTTACTGTCGAGGATGAATCTTCGGGCGACAGATCAACCTCTTTTCTTAAGAAGGACTTGCCATTCTCATCCATCCAGTCGAAAGAGAACTTCAGTTCACGGTCGCCGAAAACATCAAGGTTCTTTAAGTCTGCAATAGCACGGACCTTTCCATTTTCTTTTATTGTAAATACTGAGTCAACTCCAATCGGATAGCCTGTCTCCTTATCAATAGTCCGGCACAGGATAATCCCTTTTAAGATATTATCTACATCAGCAGATGTATATTGGTATTCAGGCCGGAGTTTAAATTTCTTTTCCGCAATCAGTTCCCTGAAAAGGTAAACCCGGAAATTGTATTCTCCCGGTTGTCGTTTTTCTGGTGAGATCGACAGGGAACTAATTAACGTAAAGGAAGAATCGTCCGGGGAAAGATCAATCCGCTTAAGAAAAACAGAATTTCCGTTTTCGTTAACCCAGTCCATGTGGAACATCAATTCACGATTGCTGGTTTTGAATATATTTTCGAGATCAACTATTGCCCGGACATTTTCATTTTCCCTGATGGTGAATAATGTCCCTTCACCTATTCGTTTACCTGTCTTCTTACTTATATTCCGGCAAAGGGTGATCTTTGCAGAGATATTATCAGCGCTCCTAGCTGGATAAGTAATCGTTGAATCTGCAAGGGTAACCGGGTGTTCACTGCGACTCGAACAACCGGCGTTAAACAGAAGCAGCACAATTACCAGAAAAATTGTTAATGTAATTAGTTTCATCATTTTCATTCCAGGTCCTCCCCTTCATCAAATCATTTGAATGAAATAATTCTTACTCTTTCTTTTTACCCCATAAAACCATTTGCATAGTGGAAGCATTACCAACAACATCAAAGCCAATCCGATGAGTGAAGCAAGAACTTCACCCTCGCGGTAAAACAGTCCCAATCGCTTCACAAATACTCCCATAATGGCAATGTGCATGAAGTAAAAAAACAGTGCCACCTTACCCGGGATGCTAAAAACCTCTAAAAGTTTCGGAGCCACCTTTCCAATTGCAATGAATGCGCAAACACCGAGGACTACCCATCCAAAGAACCAAAGGCTGTGGTAAAGACTGGGTGGGTACTTCTGGTCGAAGAAAAAAGAATAAGACCCGAAGTCGGAAAAGGGGAAAATATTCCCATATCCACGTCCCATGCGAACAACTATCGATATAAGTATCGCTACTGCTCCAATTCCGACACTCATATACATTCGTTTTTTATCTGTCTTCCAGCCGGAGAGCCATCCTGTTGCCATCACCGATCCTAAAATAGCCATGGCAAACCAGGGTAATACGGGATATTTATTAAAATCTCCTGCGTCGATGAATGTTTGCATCAGAACCCTTGACCAGGTGACTTCCGGATTGTAGGGTATCTGCAATAAAAAAGGATGTACAAGCAGTATGATAAGACCTATGAATAGCCTGACCAGCCAATGCCATTTTACAATCAGCGTCAGTAGAATGATGGAAATGCCAATGCAGGCAATGATGCCGAGATGGTTGGGCTTAAATTCACTGAAGCCGCCCCAGGATGAGTTTACCCATGTAATTTGCGCAATAATCAGAAAAAGTCCTCTCTGGATCAAATACCAGCGGACTGTCCAGGCTGGTGTCCCCTTTTTAATCTTCTGCTGAAAGGACCACCAGACCATTGCACCGGCCATCATCAGAAACCCGGGAGCACAAAGGTAGGGTACATATCGCAGTACGAATTGTCCCCAGGTATTGAAGAGCGGATCAAGCGGATCGATTTGTTCCCAAATGGAATTGAAGTAGTAAGAAGTATGATCAACAAGCATCAGGATGATGATCAAACCACGAAACTGATCGATAAATGGAAAGCGTTGCTTTTCTTCCGGGGCTTTGATCATAGCCATTAATCAGGAATAGAAATGATAATTATTCCTTCAATTTCATCGGCCAAATAAATATAATTTTCATCCAGGTCCAGCCCAAGTGCATATTCAGTTTCAACTGTACCAACCAGCGAGGGACTGGCTATATTGGCTACGTTGATTATTTGCAAACCTGACAACTCAGTAGTCATAAAAACAAGGTTGTTTTTATATTCCAGGTCTTTGGCGTATCCGCTTCCATCATAGCTTCCGGCAATAAATATATTGGAAGTATCAGAATAATCGATAATCTGGAGGCCTGCAGTACCGCATGCTAAAAATGCAATAGAGTCATTTTCCCTTATTTTAATTGCCTCTGCATAACCAGGAGTGTCGCACCATCCGATATGGGGGTATATACCATACCCTTGCTGAAAATCAGAAATGTTATAAATGGACATACCCATTTCGCCACTGGCAACTAATAGAAGAGTAGTATCGTTGATGGCTAAACCATTGGCATATCCTGAAACTGAAAATTCTCCCCTGATATCAGGCGTAGTGGGATCACTAAGCTCGGCAATACCAACACCCTTTTCGCTTATTGCTGTAAGCAAAAAATCACCAAGAAAGGCAAAGCTTGCGGCAGGTTTAATACCAACATTTGTTGCTGTCACCTCGGGCAATAGCGGATCGCTGATATCAACTACATTGAGTCCAAAGCTGCCGGCCGCCAGATACACCACACTATCCTTCATAGCTATACTGGTATTATAACCGCGAACTTCGTCAGTCGTTACAGAAACTATTTCCGGATTTACCGGATCGGCGACATCCAGGATCAATAATCCTCCTTCCCCCTGAGCGATATAGAGCAAATTGTCTATTTTCAGCACATCCTGAGCATACCCGGAAGTAACATACTTATTAACTATTTTATAACCACCTGAAATATCGGGTGGTATCAATGATTCTGGATCATTCGGTTTACCGCAACTAAACAACAATGTCAAGCCCAAAAGCCACAACGTAAAATTTTTAATCATTTTCATATCTATTCATTTTTTAATCTTAAATCTTCGAACTATCGAATCAAAATATACCTGCCGGTGCACGTCAGAATTTCAAACTATATATTACTTCAAGTCCAAGCTGCCACTGCTTGTAGTCTTTTTCATTGGAGAGATACTGATCATTGAACGAAGGTGAACCTGAATTTCTGCCAAACCATTTGTAAAATAATGAAACATCAAACGCTTTGCTAAGCTTCAACTGATAATTGAAATCAAGGTTGATAACATCATCTACCCGACCGGCATGTTCAGGATCTTCTTCTACATAGTTGTTCGTTGTATAATAGCGTTTTAAGTATTCAGCCCCGGCACCTAAAGATTGGTTTCGCTTGAAAATTTTGGGCATTTGCCAGGTAACGCCCAACATATATGCATCACCTTCGTTGTCAGCGTCAGCATCCGGATTGGGTTCCTGTGGTCCGTCAGTAGCTACAGCATCAGAAGTCCCGAATTCATAGCCAAACTCCATATCCACTTTTTTACCTATACCCTGCACAACCTGAAAGCCATAGGTAAAGTTATCACAATCGTATTCTGTGTAATGCTCGTTATGAAAGTATTGTGAATAATTGAATGTAATTCTGACTCTTGTATTTTTAAAAAACGTGTTTTGTATCCAAAAACTATAATCATCTTTCGAAAATGAAAAAGGGACAAAGGTTTCAGGTACATATCCAAAACCATATACTTCTTTATAATAATTTACCATATCTTCATCCCTGAAATGCCTGACATAAAATTCAGGAACGTAAGAGTAGGCTATTCTGAAACTGGCTTTTTTGAGGAAGCTCTGCTGAAATCCTAAACTAATAAATTGCCAGTTTTTGATATCGTTAACAATGTAAGCGCTGTAGTTGTAACTGAAATTTATTCTTGACTTTTGCTTTTTAAATATCTGGTATGTTGCACCGATTTGCAGCGAAGGTTTCAGGATTACGTCATCATAAGTTTCAATTTGAAATCGACCCTCATCCTCGCCGTTCATGAACCGGTCCAGGTATTTTTCGGAATATTTTAAAATGTTGTTATCGTAAAATGTTGCTAAGCCGATTTTAAGGTCATAAGGTTTAGCTTTCTTTTTACTCTTTTCCTGACTATAACCGGATCCAGTTGCCAGAAAGAAAATGATTGTCGCAAGGATCAGGCCTCTTTTAGGCAAAAAAAAGCTGTGTTTTAGTATTTTACTTTTCATACGTTTACTTCGTATTTAAAACTGCAACCTGGATTTGTGATGCCACTAATTTTCCAAAGTAACATCTTTTTTAGGAATTAAAAGCCGGCCTAAAACAGTGTTCTTATCTTCATCCAATGGAGAAATTACATAAGTGTGTTTTCCCTTCGGGACGATAATGACAAACTCACACGCTTTACCGGGGACCAGTTCTTTATTTTCCTTATATACGGCCGTTTCAGAACGTTCGCTGCTTAACTGATAGGTATTTACAACCTTATCCAATTCCTTCACCTGCAAGCGGTAATGAATTCTCCCTTTCATCTCAAAATGATTTTCAATACGGGTTAATACACGTAATTCGGTTGGACCAATGATTTCGATTTTTAAGGGTTTTTCTTTTGAAAACCGATAATAACCAGTAGTTGTTTCCCCGGATATTAAATCAACAGGTTCTGAAGGCAGCTTAGGAGAAAATGCAATCCATTCCTGTTTCTTCTCCTTTGTTGGAGTAAAAACATAGCGGCATGCAACACTGCATGTATTGTCTTTCAGTTTAAATGCTATGTTGTGAATGCCCCGTCCCAACTCAATTTCAATATCTTTAAGCTGACCCGGCACACCCAATGTCCCATTTTCATAAGTAGCATCTTTAGAGCGCTCCACATTACTTATTGCCACACTCTTTTGCTCGCCACCATCAACAGTGTACAATACTTCGTATTTTATCACAGTCCCTTCACCGGGTTTAAATCGGCCACGGGTGTTTACCCTTAATATACCAGGCCCCTGAAGAGTTATAATTGAAGGAGTAACCGAACTGAGAGAATAATAATCTCTGGATTTGCCAGCAATTATGGTTGTTACTCTTTTTTGATAACTTGTCGGCTTCAGAGAAGTTGATTTCCCATCTGACTGAGCCATAATTCCGGGATGGCAGACAATCAATACCGACAAAATAAACAGGATCTTTTTCATTAGTAACTGATTATATTTTAAAACTTAACAGCATATAATTTATAGAACAGGCATCTCCTCATCATCGTTCTTATTCGAAGTTTGATTATTCGTCATGGGTACTACATCCGTTCCGAGACGATGGTGTTTTCTCTCACTCAGATATACTAAAACAATCACAACAACCAAAATAAAAGTAGCAATTGAAGTTACAAAAATATTGTATTTTTTTTCTACAAAAATACCACCTTCACCAGGCTCAGGAAGTGGAACCGGGCTATTAGGCAATCCAAATTTTGTAAGTAACTGATTTATATTCAGCAGGTGAATAATCGGAACACCTTTTTGTCCCATTTGAATCATAACACCCTGAACAGGAAAATTTTTCATGGGTAAAAACTCTGTTAACCCTGAAGGGATAAGGGTTCCGTTAACAGTATTCCCCAGACTGGCAATTCCACCACCTACATTAATGTAAGCTTTTACAGGCTTTCCTTCACTGCGTTCATCGTAAATTGCCAATCGTCTGGCAATATTTTTTTCCAGGTGCTGTTTCATTAATAAATTCGACATTGTTTCTTTCGATGGCTTTAATAATCAAATTACGTCCTTCCGGACTTAATCCGCGGCCCTGGTCATTACTACCACCAATAGAAGCAGCGACGGACTTGCTTTGAAAAATGTTGGCTTTGTGCAATATGCTTTCCATATCCAGCCATGTAAAGTAAGGATCATTTGCGCCATAGTTTGAAGCGCCAACAGAAGTGATAATAATAGGTCGCAATTTTAAGGTTTCCAGTGCCGCAATCACTGCAATATTTAAACCAGGAAATGATCCGGAAAATGCAACAGCCACATTATCTCCATTTTTTAAACGGGCTTCCTTTAATAGTTGCACGACCACAGCGGCAAAATTTGGATTTGTAGATGACAGCTTCGCTTCAATCTCACCCTGATCTGTGGTTATGAGTGTATATTCCTGACCAATCAATGCAGTTTGGTTGGGGTCGTTGACAGCATCAACGAAAACGCTATTTTCAAGCCGGTGGTTTTTTAAATAATCGGCTGCCAGTTGAGTAAGCTGCGCAGCTTCGAGTTTCTCCTTGTACCAGTCCTGTTTAACATCTACCTTGCTATTCTCAACCGCAATAAAGGCCATGAGCGATAAGAGAGATAAAAGACTTAAAACGATGGTAGAGGTTGCCCTGAATTTATACATTATTCAATTTATCTTATTTGGGTAACAATGCCCCCGTGAAAAATAATATTAAAATTAACCGCACGAGTACAGAAGAAACAAACAATACGCTGATTGTTTTAAAAATGCCCTGCTTTGCGAACCAATGAGCAATTAATCCGGGAACGACCCAACCGACTGCCTCAAGTTCTAGCGTTGTGCTTGCTAACTCAATCGACAGGAAATACCGGGAAAAATTAGCCAGTAAACAGCCAATTAATAAACTGAGCACCATTTGGCGGCGACCATAAAGGAAAGTATAATTCGCTAAAACTTTAATAATTAAGTATGTAAGCAAACTTACTCCAATAGTACCAATAAGCCTTTCAGGATGCGAAAGTTGCAATGCAATATACCCTGGTACAACGATACCTCCCGCAGCTATACCGAATACTTCGTAGGAAAGCAAACTTAATATCAGGCCTAAAGTAATTGCTAGCTCTATCATTTTTTAATTGCTTCTGTGCTTAAAAAATTCAACTGTATCAGCGCCCATGCCTCCCATATTGCCAATAGCTACAATAGTGGACATTTTTTCAGTAACAGATAATATCATTTCAAAAACCTTATCAGGTGTCGTCCATCCTACACTTATTATCTTTTTCTTTGGAATTCCACAACTGATTGAGATATTTTCAACAACATCTGTTGACTGGCCGATCAGCATCAGAAAGTCAAATTCATTTTGCATTCTGCTACCCACCATTTCTGCCAGTTGACGGGCACGGTAAAGCCTGTCCTGACGTGTGTTCAAGAGTATTATTCTGATTCCCTCAAAACCGATTTCATCCCTGATTTTTTGCCAGACCAGCAAGGTTGAATCCGGATCGTTCGCTGCAAAGCCATTGTAAAAAATCAATTTTTTTTGAAATGCTTCCACCCTGTGACACCATAAAACACCGGCATCAGGAACAGCATCGTACATACCTTTTAAAGCAATTTCACGATCAATGCCAAGGTGTTGGCAAATCGCCAGAGATAAAGATACATTTTCCCGGTGTTCAATATACCTGAAACCTTTCATTTCTTCCTGGGAAACTGATTGCGGATCAATAAAATGCGTAATCGTGTTTCGCTTATCCGCCATTTTTTCCAGTGTCTCTGGGATTACATTTTCGGAGGTGAAAAGGTGTTCATTTTTAGGAATTGTGCGTCCCAGAGTTTCAGCAATTTCCTGTAAGGTATGACCCATAACATCTGTGTGATCTATCCTGATATTCGTCATTACATTAATATTGGAATGAATCATATGATGTTCAGTAATGGTCTGCATTTGCGGTTGCAGTGCCATGCATTCCATAACCAAAGCCTTAACTTTGCGGGAAGCTGCATATTTCACGATGGATAACTGTTCAATGATGTTTGCAGAGGATTTACGGTGGATGTATGTTTCTGTACCATCTTCAATGATCAGGCGGGGAAATGTACCGGTAACTTTTGTAATGTTTGAAATACCGCCTGCCCTCAAACCGGCCCCAATTAACCGGGTAACACTCGACTTGCCCCTTGTGCCATTAATATGAATTCGTATTGGAATTGAATAAATGCGTTGCTGATGACGCATATATTCAACAAGACCTACAATTACAGCTATAATTATTATAGTAAGTAAAATGTAAAAACTATACATTCATTGACCTCTTTCAGATTACTTCAGCATAAACATTTTCAGGGTACCGGTAAATCCTTCTGCCTGAAGACGATAAAAATAAATGCCTGAAACCATTTGATTTCCAGCGTCATTCTTTCCATTCCATTCTACTGTATAATTTCCCGCTGACTGCTGTCCGTTCTGAAGGGTTGCTACCAATTCTCCCCTGATATTAAAAATAGCAAGTGATACATTGCTTTGTTTAGGTAATGTATAGCTTATCCGGGTATGAGAATTAAAAGGATTGGGCTGATTTTGCCCTAATCCAAAGCCATCCTTTTCAAGTTTTTTACCTGAGTCCGGGTTTTCCTCAACAGATGTTACAATTGAAGCAGAGGGCGGTTCGGTAGTAAATTTTATAGCCAATTCATTGACTAAATCAGAAGCAGTAGGATCATAATTATTATTAAATACATATTGCAGACCAATATTCTGCGAATTATTTTCAATGCCAACCGTTACACTTTCAGTAGCCACAAGCTTTTTATACTGAAAAATAATTTCACCATCACCGGTGGCAGTCGGATAATGGGCAGGATCTAATAAGATTGCCTGAAAAATCTCTCTTTTAGGCTCTACTAATGTATCATTATGCGAGATGCTATCCCACTCGATTATAAAACGGTGATTTGCATTATCATTATAATAAAAAATATCGCCTGGATAAAATGGAACACAGTGTAAATCATCCCAGAAAACCGCTGACATGCTTGCCACATTATCATTATGCGGAAGGGGGGCATTTACCGGGGCAGTTTGTGTACCAGAGCCCATTGCTATCCATCCATCTGTGCTGATCCGAATTTGATTATAATTAGTTCCGTAGTATTTGAAGGCAAATGGCAAGTTCACAGTCTTTGTATAATCACCTAAGCCCAGTATATTTATCTGAGTACCCATTCCTTCAAGTTCAAACCAATCATAAACCGGAGTCTGATCAAAAAAAGAATCATTGCTCGAATAAGCATAGTAACCATAGGCGTCAGGTCCGGTATAATCTGCAGGTATGGGTAACCCAACCGGAACAATAAACTCAGGAAAAGTTTGGTATGGATAATTTCCATCCGTTGTATAAAGCTTCAGCGAAAACACAGGAAGATATCCGGTAGGACACGATGCATCAACACTAACCTCAAAATAATTATAAATATTTATTGCAGTACCATTAATTTCGATTATTCCAAAGTAACTGGTGGAATCTTCAATAGTGATATACTGGTCATTGCTCGTTAAAATCCCCATAACATTGTGCGCAGCATCCTCGCCGTTATTCAAAACTGAGAGAAATAATTCAACTGTTTCTCCCGGATCCATCCGGTAATTCTTATTCGGTGAGCCATCATCGTGTACCACATAATTCTCAACCACCAGCATGCATCCCTTAACTTCCACATTATAATTATAGTCCCACGAATTGGATCCGCTGGTAACGTGCAATTGCAGCGTAATTATTTGGCCAACCGGACAAAAGGGTTTAATATAAAACTGAAATGGACTTCCGGTAGACGAACCTCCAGGCGCCAGATTACCAAAGCTTACAGGACTGGTAGTGATTATTTGTATATAATTTGAGCCAGGTGCCGATAAAGTAGCCTGCACTGAGCTGGCAGTCTGGCTTCCCCAATTTTTAAGGTTGAAAGTAATGATACCATTTTCATTGGGATTTATCAGTCCATCCGTATTCCCGTCAATATCAACAACGATGGGATCACTCACCGGTTCAACAAGCACTGCGGGCTTGATAACTTCCAAAGTACCCTGAAATGGAATTATTTTTCCGCCACGCACCGTTACGGTTAGAGTTTCCTGTATTTCAGGTGTTATATCAATAAATACCTTTCCTTGCGAATCAGTAACCCCTGTTACGAAGATTTCTTCACCGGTTATGCAAACCTCAGCATTTTCAACCGGTTGTCCCGATGAGGCAAAGGTAACCGTATATTCCAGCTGGTTATTACCAATAGGAATAGTAGATGAATAATTCACATTCACAGCAAGTGGAATATCCTTCCAAATATGCATGCTGGGATCTCCTAAAACACAATAAACTTTATAATGATATTGCACATAGTATTCGTTTCCGTAACAATTGTACATAAAAAGTTTTCCACGCAACAATGCCTGCCCCGGAGTGTCCATTCCCTCCTGAAACATTCCTACATAAATACCCCTGTCAATCTTGTTGTTATATTGAGTATGGGTGTTGGAAGTTGGACCAATAAAAGCAGCGGCACCTCTTGGACTGGATAATGAACCCATCTCAATCCATTCTTCGCCATAACAATTGCCTCCCGGGGCGTCGAACATTGCAACACCACAGCCAATACTGGTCACAAAAGTAAATTTCTCACCATTGTTTAAGCTGGATACATCTGAAGTACTAAAGTCATAACAACTGGCATACCACCCATAGTACCAGCCTTCGCCACGATAGTTTAAATAACTTCGGCCATTATTAATTGCATTAAGAATATCATTAATATCATATGTGCAGCCAGGATCACTCATCATGGTATCCACCGAGGTAAAACCACCATCTTCGAGCATTAAATCGGCCGTAAATCGTTTGACCTCAATTTGTGAAGCATAATCATTATTTGCACAAACAATTCCTTTTTTAAACCAGGCCGGATTAGCAGTATAAGGAGTTTTTTCGTACTTCAAAAATTTATTTATCATTATCTGCAAACGGACATCACCCTGATTAGTAAAACGTCCTATCATCATTTCAGGGAAATAATCATTTCCATCTACCTCTACAAAGTAATCTTCATTTGGGAATGAATAGTTGGGATATGTGACAATTTTTTTAGGAAATACACCATCGTCACCAATGATTAAAACATAAGTTGGCGGATACTCCCAATTATGATAGGCATCGGCGATATGATTTTTGATAATATCAGGATTGGTGGCATTTGCCCCTATATCGCTGAATTTGGTTACGTGTACATCAGTTCCGCTTTCACGTTTCCAATCGGCATAGATCTGAAAGCTTGCAACAAACTCATCGGGCATAATACATAATATCAATTCACGTCCTTCCTCCTTGCCATCATAAATCTTATCCAATACACTTTGGTAATTGTAAATGAAACTACGATAAAGATTTCCGAAAGAAGGGGCAATTGCTTTTTTTGTGGTAATTTTAGGATTCACAACTTCACCGGCACCATAATTTATTCGGATAGTGATGGAGGAAACTACCTGCAGTTCCTTTTTACCCGGGACATAGCGGACCGGGAAAACAGAAACACGGGCAATGCGAAAATCACGGAATACTGCAGGAGACTCAACTTCAGCATAAACACTCGGGTACACATCATCAGCTTGATAAATGTCAATATTTTCTTCATAGGGAGGTTCTGGTTGACCTTCAATCCAACTCATGCGCGCAGGTGGTAAAGATACATTTTCAAATGTAAGAATTTCACCTGTTTCTAAAACTTCAACTGAAATTCCGGACTGATCCGGTATAGCCAAAACTTTAGCTATATAGGGCACTTCAGGATAACCTGGGTTTGCCGTAAACATTTCCGAAAGTAAATCAACAGCGTGAAATGTTTTGCCACTTGAATTGAATTCTTTTACATCGAATCCGGAAATTTCAATCTTAATCACAGTGCTGCTATTATCATCGCTGAGCATTGTAACTTTTGGAGGCGTATTCGTTGTTTTATTATTATCAAGGGTTACCCATTCTGCTTCCATTTTGAATGGAATTAACGCTAAAATTAAAACTGCAAGTAATACTTTTCTCAACATGGTATATAATTTTTAATTTGTTAAAGCCGGGGACAAAGTTATTATTATTAAAAAATGGAAATTCAATTATCCTGAATTTTCGATATACATGGCATTATGACAATAAAATCTTAATAAAAGGTTGCTTGATTCAATAAATATATAACTGTAATAAACTATTAGGAATTGAAACCAAAAGCAGTCTGTTAATATACAACGAGTTTACCAATAGACTTCCTGCCTTCAGTAAAAACTGTGACCAAATATATGCCTGTAGGTACATTCCTTACATCGATTTTTTCATTTCCCCGAACCACTCCTTTATAAACCAGAAGACCATCCTGGCTTATCATACTTATATCCGCCTGATGAGCATCTCCGATTTCAACACGGATGAAATCACTGGCAGGATTAGGAAATACATTTACTTGCAAAGGACTGAATTCTGCAAGAGCAGTAGAAGGATAGAGGTTCCAGGTGGTATACATAAGCCCCCTGCCGTGCGTTGCAGCTAAAACCACATTATCTGAAGTCCGCATTTGAAGCATATCAATCCTTACATTTGGCATACCGGCATCCGGCTCCCAAATAACATTAACCTGACTGGCATCGTTGGTTGACCATATTCCAATCTCAGTTGCAAGCATAACCCTTTTGCTGTCCTGGGGGTGATACAAGCTCCAGCGGATCGGCATATCCGGAAGATTACCCGAAATCTCTTCCCAGTATGTTCCCCCGTTATATGATTGCCAGACTGAAGGAATACCATAATTTGAGAAAGTAACAAGGAGGGTATCCTCGGAACCACCAATGGCTAAACTTGACAGGTATGCAACCGGGAAATCATTGCAACCAATTTCAGTCACTACCGGATTGATTTGTGCATTATTCACCCTGAATAGCCGGCCATTTTGAGACCCCAGGAATAAAGTGGTAGTTCCATCAGGGGAAAAAGGTGAAACCCTAACATGTGAAAAAAAGGAGTTCAGGCTGACAGGCAAGCTGATCAATTGACTAACCGGGTTATCGGGGATACCTGTAATCTTCAAAATCTGGTTAGAGTATGTGCCATTAAATTTTACTGCATTCGCAAAAAGAATATTATTTTCACTATCATAATCGGCCGGATTAATAAAAACTCCGGTTTCAACGATGCCCATATCGTCGTAAGGTTCCCAATTATAGAATATTTTATACTCGTTAAAAATGGTAGATGTGATCATGATATTTGGTTCTGTATTATCAAAAAAGCAATAAGCTCCGTCATTGATGTCGATCATGTCGTTAATGTCAAGTGGTTCACCGGTATAAAGTAAAGTTCCGTTATCCTGCAGTCCACCCACAAAATAATTAATACCGGTAACAGGGTAAATAGCGCAGGTGTAAAATTGAAGTGTGTTATAGTTTTTATTTTTTTCCTGGAAAACAGGATTGCTGGAGTAAGCATTACCCGTATAGAAAACACCCCCGTCATTGCTCAGCAACATTTCGCTGGATGTATTCTCTTTATAGAGTTTTACATGCTGGTCACAATGCACATAATCATCACCTCCGCCTGAGTACATCAGGGTCCAGTCAGACACTTTCGACCAGGAATCCCCTCCATTAATCGATTTCCAGATATCCAATCCTCCAACATATAGTTTATTCGAGTTAGTTGGACTAACGGCTGCGGCCATCGCATGCCATGAAAGGGTTGCCCATTCCGGATTCCCGCCTGGTAAATTCATTTCTGTCCAACTTTGTCCGCCATTGTTTGACTTGAGAATATACCTTCCTTCTGCATAATTAAAGTTGGTAGAATTTATCCAACCGGCACCAACCAGGGCATAAACCCTGTCTTCATTAGAGGGAGCACAAGCTATGATAATCCGGTCAGGAATATTATAATTAGGATCATTCTGGATGATTCCTTCATAGTCATCAAATATAGTCCAGGTACCTGAAGAACCCAGATCAGAATAAAGGATTGATGCACCGCCGTTTCCTTCAAGATTTTTCATTGTCCCGACAAATATTCTGCCAGTGGGACCAATCTCAAGATCGGCCGGAGCATAAGGATGATTCTCTCCGATAATATTTGGAAGTACCTGGCCCCAGGTATCCCCTCCATTTGTCGACCTGTAGAGTCCGTCGGATGGAGCGCTTTGAAAATTGATTCCGTGATAATAGCCAGAAACAACACCTGCATATAAGACACTTATGCCATTTTCGTCTCTGATTTTCATATCAGATATATATTTAAAATCTTCTGTAGAAGAGATGATGTCCCAGGTTTCCCGCCATCTGCTGATTTCCATATTCCAATTCCTACGCCGGAAGATTCGCGGTATATGATCCTCGCTGTTTGATACTCACCTGTGCCCGCATAAAATATCATCGGGTCATTCGGATCAGAAACGATACAACTGATTGACAATCCCGGCCAAAAGTCGTTCACCGGTTGCCATTCGGATGAATCATCGTAAATATCATTGTTGTACCACAATCCTCCTGTTACACTGCCAGCCCAAACTTTGGTTCCGGCCGGATCGTTGGGATTCCACATAATGGCCCGTGTCCGTCCGCCCATGTTGGAACCTGTTTCAATCCATTCGAGATCGGTTGCGGAATTTTTACTTTCCTTTTGCAATAGCAAGTCTTTGGTCTTCATGTAAGCACTGTATAACCTTTCTGAAGGAACATGTTTCAGTTCCGGATCAATGGTCATAAAGTAATTCTGCATAGCCGCCATATCAGGCTTACCGGCACCTGCAGGTATTTTTTGATATTCATACGAAAGGTATTGTTCCCATGAATCGCGGGAATATTCTTTTGATTGACGAATATCACTAATTGAAAATACCAAAACTGCTATCAATAACAACAAGTCTGACGCAGTAAATTTTATTCTCATATATTTTATTTCAGTTAACTATTCATTCCTCATTTCGGAAACAAATTTCTGAACAAGTTAACTATTCTAACCATTTAAATTAGTGCATTATATGGTCAATTTAAAATTCAATAAAGAATTCTATGGATCATTTTTGCTTCAAAAATAGAAAAATTTCTTTGTTTTGATTTTGATTAAATGTTTTAACTGACGGTACAGAGAAGATTTGATTTATTTCGCTCGCTTGCGTCGTTGGGGAGAGTCTCCTGGCAACGTACATCGTAAACAAAATTTTTAAACAATTACCCTGATAATAAGTTTTTTAAGCGTGCGTAAGGGCGACTGATTTGTGAGGAAAGATAAATGAAGTTTATAAATAAAGTCATAATTTTTGCAGATCAATAACCCAAAGCTCAAACTTTTTCAAAGGAGTGAAATCCTAAAAGCAAAAGCCCCATGCTATATCAGCCGGGGCTTTGAATTTAAACTTTCAAATATCTTATATTTAGTATTTGTACGAACAGTTGATGGATAAAGTATTAATAAACACAAAATCCTTTGTATAAACGCTGATGGAATAATCTCCATCAGAATAAAAATCGTAAATGAAATAATCCCATGAACGGCTGGGATCTGTTACTGTAAAGTATTTGGTATCGAAGGTCTGTGATACACCGGAAACATCATTTTTATTGATGTAAACAATGAATTGATCAGTATGAATGTCCTTTCCCGGATTGTCAACTTTAAAATAGATTCGGCCTCCAAGGCTACGGTCAATAGAAAAGCTTTTTGAAACAGTATTAGGAACCCCTGTATAGGAATCAATACCAATGCATGCTTCAATAGTGGAATAAGTATAATAGAACATACTGGTGGGGTCATCGTAATCGAGCCAGTCGTCATCTGATAAACTTGTCGCTGGTTCTTCTTCTTTCAGCACTAATTGAAGGTATTCCTTCGAAAGCTCTATTAAATTCTGGTCTTTGATTACTACCCGGTAATCTCCAATATTCATAAAATTATAATCAAACACAGCCCAGTTTTTTGTTTTGTCGACGGTCATTTCTTTTACATCGAAAGGCACATAATCGCTGGTTGCCAGCTTGTCGACATAGATGAATAATTTATCCGCTGTAATGTTACTGCTTCCATTCTGGTAAAGAATGTAAATATACCCGCCTCCTGCCGGCGAGCTCAGTTTCATTGACGGGCCTATTGGCTCTCCACTTTGGGTATAATTTTCACAGAAATAAATCCGCTGCGAGTATCCCGTAAGAATTACCATAGTCAGGATCATAAATAAAACCAATCTTTTCATTTTAATAAACTTTTAAGTTATTTGGGATGCAACATTATGAAATTTACCGGAAACTGCCAACCACACAAAAGTAGTATTTTTCATATTTAATTCTTACGACATATACGCTGAGGCCCATGAAAAGTTCACGAGGTATCAATTTATCTTTTGGAAATGGAAAAGAAATTGTTTAATTATTTTGAATTGTTTAGCCAGGGAGCTATTAACATCTCGCTCATTTGCCAAAGCTTATTTTGAACAAAAGGATCATGAGATACTTTAGCGGAATTGGCAGGCCGGCTATTTGCATAATATCTGCCGGTTACTTCTTCAACTTCCGGAGAGGAAGCAAGATAGACAGATGTTTTTGAGCCTGATGATAAGGGGCTACCACCCATCCCCCATCCTGCTCTCAGCAACTTGGTTCTTATCACACCCGGATGAAGACAGTTGACTGTTACTCCTTTATCTTCAAGCTGCCGGGCAAGCCGATAGGTAAAAAGGATGTTGCACAATTTGGAATAAGAATACGCTGTGTAACCAGCGTAAAACTTTTCGCCCTGGAGATTGTCAAAATCTATTTCGTGGGCATGGGCCATGGATGCTACATTCAGAATCCGGCCATTTGCTGACTTATCCATCAGATCTATCAGTAAGTCTGTAAGGAGAAAATGTGCGAGGTGGTTAACAGCGAAAGTCATTTCATAGCCGTCCTTACTGAGTTCTTTATGGTTCATATAAACTCCCGCATTGTTGATAAGAACATCCAGCCTATCGTATTTCTCATGAATCTGATCGGAAAAATTTTTCACCTCCTGAAGACTGGATAAATCAGCAACAAAAAAGTCAATGGAGGGATTGTCAGTGGATTCTTTTATTTCGGATGCAACATTTTTTGTTCGTTCATGATCACGGCCATGGATAATTATCGCTGCACCTATTTCAGCCAGGTCAAAGGCAGTTTGCTTCCCGATACCGTCGGTGGCGCCGGTGATGAGTACTATTTTGTTTTTCATTGAATCCATAGAAAATGAAATCCGGAATCTGGAAACCGAACAAAAAAATTTATAAATAGTTCAAAATCAATTTAGCGGTTTTTTCCGAAGCACCCGGACCACCAAGTTTTTCCCGGAGTTGGGTATAATCTTTAAACATTTGTTCAAGGATCATTTTGTCAGCAGTAATTTTATTTAATTCAAGTATTAAGTTCCAGGAGGTTAAATCATTTTGAATTAACTCTTTCACTACCTCCTTATCCATGATCAGGTTCACCAGCGAAATATATTTAATGATGGACGGGTCGATCACTCTTTTTGCAATCTGGTACGAAATAAAGCTTCCTTTATAGCAAACCACTTCAGGAACATTGAACAGCGCTGTTTCAAGGGTGGCCGTGCCAGAGGTTACCAGGGCAGCATAGGAATTCTGCAGTAAAGCATGCGTGGCACCACTGATAAGTTTCACTTTTGAGTTTCTGATCAGATTATTATAATATAATGTTTCCACCGAAGGAGCCCCGGCTACAACAAATTGATAATCTGGAAATTTGGGAATTACCGATATCATCAGCGGCAGCATTTTACTGATCTCCTGCTTTCGGCTTCCGGGAAGCAAAGCAATGATGGGTTCTTCAGTAAGACCATGGTGCCTTCTGAAGGAGTTACGGTCATTTGCCGGCAAAGCTGCAATCATGTCCAGTAAAGGATGCCCTACAAAGTCAACATCACAATCGTATCGGGCATAAAAATCTTTTTCAAATGGCAGGATCACAAACATTCTGTCGACAAATTTCTTAATCTTGAGAACCCGTGATTTCTTCCATGCCCAAACCTGGGGAGAGATGTAATAGAAAACTTTCAAACCAGCATTGTGGGCGAATTCGGCAATCCTCAGGTTAAAACCGGGATAGTCAACCAGAATCAACGCATCCGGCTTATTTTTTAAAATATCTTCTTTGCAAAGTTTTATATTACCAAGTATGGTCCTGATGTTCATTGCCACTTCTGAAAAGCCCATGAAAGCAAGGTCGCGGTAATGCTTTACCAGCTCGCCACCCTGAGCTTTCATCAAGTCGCCGCCCCAGCAGCGGAACTGAGCTGACGGGTCCTCTTTTCGCAAAGCGATCATAAGGTTGGAAGCATGCAAATCGCCCGAAGCTTCGCCGGCAATGATATAATACTTCATAAAATCCGGTCCTTTAAAACGAAAAACAACATAAACAGGATAAATGTGAGAAGCAATACGCCACGACCTGTTTTGTCATATTTCAGGCTGACAAAATAATACCTGATGGGCAACAGGTTTCCGGTTAGACTGATGAGAACATGAATTTTCCGGTCGAGGTAAACCTGAGCCATACCCGCCTGAAGCAAAATATAATTAATCAGCAGGATCAAACCGAAAATGACCACCGGAATGAACAAGCCAAGCGCTGCGCCGAAAATGATATGATCCTTTTTAAAAAATCTGCATTGAATCATGTTTTTCAGGTTTAGCAAACCGGATTTTCCGGTTAAAGGGTAAAGTTCCATTTTTTTATTTCCGCAATTGCTTTCTGGGCAGTAAAGTCAGCATGGACCGGAACGACCGAAATATAATTATTCAGCAATGCCCATGAATCGGTATCCTTGGTAGCATCTCCATTTTTAAAAACACCGGTTAACCAGTAATAATCGCGGTTATGAGGATCTGTCCGCTCATCAAATTTTTCATCCCAGCGGCCCTTTGCCTGTCTGCACACTTTGATCCCTTTAATTTCTTCTTTTTTAACAGCGGGGATATTCACATTTAAGCATACACCCTCAGACAGACCGTTTTTCAGAACATTCAGCATGATGGTTTTAATAAAATCGTCAACCGCACTGAAATCGGCGGTATGAGAATAATCGAGCAACGAAAAACCGATGGCCGGAATTCCGTCGATGCTGGCTTCGAGCACTGCAGCCATGGTTCCAGAATAAATGATGTTAACCGAGGCATTGGATCCATGGTTAATGCCGGAAACCACCAAATCGGGTTTTCCTTTTATCACCACTTTCTCGCCCAGCTTCATCGCATCTACCGGTGTTCCGTTACAACTGTATTCCACATAATTTTTTTCCTCAGCAATCTTTCTCAGCCTCAAAGGCACTTTGACGGTAATCGCATGTGCCATACCCGACATAGGTGAATCCGGCGCTACCACAACGACCCTTCCGATTTGCCGGGCTATTTCTATCAGTTTCCTGATACCCGGCGCAAATATTCCATCGTCGTTAGTGACGAGGATCAATGGTTTCTTCATTCTAAACAAACAATTTATAAATCTTCGGCAAAGATAGGTTAATTGAGGAAATCTTTCAGCTCCTTCCACAACTGCTGAACCGGAAGTCCGACCACATTGAAGTAACATCCTTCAATTCGTTCTATGCCGACAAATCCAATCCAGTCCTGCGCTCCGTAAGCCCCGGCTTTATCAAAAGGATGGTAATTGCTAACATAATAATTGATTTCATCATCAGTAAGCGAATTAAAATAGACTTTGGTGACTACATGAAAAGTCTTCATCTTTTGCTTAGTCCTCAAAGTTACTCCGGTGATCACCTCATGCATTTTACCGGACAGGGTTTTGAGTATCCTTTTAGCATCCTGATCATCTTTAGGTTTTAACAGTATTTGGTCGTCTTTCCATACTATGGTATCAGCAGAAATGATCAGACAGTTATCACAAAGTTTTGAGAGGTCAAATGCTTGTGCTTTAAGCTCACTCAGGTAAACGGCAATTTCTTTTTGTCTAAGTTCTAAAGGATAATTTTCCTCTACATCCACAGGCAGAATTTCAAATTCCAGTCCCAGCTCTTTTAAAAGCATCTGCCTTCTGGGCGATTGGGAAGCAAGGATAATATGGTAGTTTTTAAGTTTGTCCTGAAGCATGGCTAATAACTGATGTAAAACAATTGCATGGATAGAATTCCGGCAACCATAATGATTTTTGCGGCATTGCTCAGGAAATGAAAATCTTCCCTGGTTTTTGCTTTGACAATACTGTATGCCAGGTAAATAAGAAACGATTGAACGGCAATCAGTAAATACCAAAATACAAGCATCAGCTTCATTTCGAAAAGAAAATATTGGCAAATGGCAAGTAAAATAATGGTAATGCAGGTTAATATTATGGCAAATCGTTTCGCTCCTTTTATGCCAATCGCTGCAGGTAGTGTTCTATATCCAGCCGCTTTATCCCCTTCAATGTCTTCAACATCTTTCATAATTTCCCGTAATCATACTTACCAAAAAAGCAAAAATGGCATAAGCCAGCTACTACAGCGCTGATCAATTCCAGTTGCTTCATGGCTTCGGTATAATTGATCGGGTTGGCGCGCAGGGCAAAAAATTCAAACAGCCAAACAATCAGTACAACCATAGCCGACAAAAGAGGAATCACAAAATTTCCCCAAAATGCAGTCTTTTTGTATTGTGCAGAATAAAACCAAAGCATCATGGCGATGGCAATGAAAATAAAGCCAAGCATGAAATATTTCACCCGGAAGGAAAGATAAAACCCGATAAGAACACCTGCTATTGTCAAAATCCAATAATAGAAATAAGCCGATTGATGTGTTAATGCTTTCCCGACAACGGTCTTTCCCGGTTTATTGACTTTATCAACCTCCACATCAAAATAATCATTGATCACATAGCCGCCGGCAGCAATGAGCAAGGTGGATAATACCAGCAATGCAAAATCAAAATGGCCGAAAGCCGGCTGGGTGGCATTCAATCCATAATACGTTCCGATGATGCAAATCCTGAGCAAATACTGCGTCAGGATGATGATCAGGAGATTTGGAAGCCGGATTATTTTTAGATAGCTGTTCAAGGGATTTATGATTTATGATGTATGAGATTAGATATTTGATTTTTCAATTCAGTCCTTCAATAATTCAACAATTCATTAATTCAACCATTACCATTTAAATCCATCCTCTGTCATCCACTTTTCCTGCACCTTCAGGGTCTGCTCGATCACATCACGGACGCATCCTTTACCACCCCCATAAGCCGAAATGTATTTCGAAATCGCTTTGATTTCAGTTGCTGCATCAGCCGGGCAACAGGGGACACCGGATTCCTTCATCGGCTTGTAGTCGGGGATGTCATCGCCCATGTACAAAACTTCATCAGGACGGATATTTTTTTGCTGCAAGGTATTCATGAAACTTTTCCAGTTTACTTCCAACACCCAGAAATATATCATTAACCTTCAGTATCTGAAACCTTCGTGCAATGCTCGGAGAACTTCCCCCGGAAATGATGGCTACATTAAATCCTTTTTTCACG
The DNA here is from genome assembly GCA_963705185.1 of uncultured Bacteroidales bacterium. Taxonomy (GTDB): domain Bacteria; phylum Bacteroidota; class Bacteroidia; order Bacteroidales; family JAADJA01; genus JAADJA01. The sequence continues at coordinate 80,277 of CAVPJF010000015.1, read as the reverse complement.
GCAAGCTGCAATGCATAACCATCTTTTACATTTGCCGTTCTTAATGCTTCACCATCCTCCTGTAAAATCACCGTTCCGTCTGTCAGCACCCCATCGTAATCGAAGATGAAGGTCGTTATGTTCTTTAATAAACTTTTATAATTGCTCATTTTGAGTAGTTAGTATTTTGTAACGAGTAGTTAGATGGGGCATAGAGCAGACAATCGTTATCAATATTCCTCCAAAGGAGTGCCCTCGGCACATCCTTCGAAGTTCATTTCATTACTTATTTCCCCTATACCTTTATACCCTTATTTCCCCTAATCCCTTTACTCAGTATTTCATAAATTTCCCTGTATTCAGGGTACTCTTTTAATAATTCATCATGTTTTCTGAGAATCACCTCATCTCCCCTGCTTGCCGGACCTGTTTGCGCTTCTTCAGGTTTTAGCTCCTGAACTTTCAAAGCTGTTTCCATAATCAGCGGTCGCAGCAATTCAAAGTCAAGATTTTTATCCGATAATATTTGATCAGCAACTGTATACATATAATTCGGGAAGTTGCTGGCAAACACTGCCGCCAGATGAAGAATTTTCCTTTTCTCCGAATCTGCCTCTACGACCTTTTGAGATAATTCCTTTGCAAAATGTTCGAGAAGTTCAAGATTTTCTTTTGAATTCGCTTCGATGCAAAACGGAACCGTTAAAAGATCGATCGGCTCTCGATTTCGAAAAAGTCTGCAATGGATAAATAACACCGAAATTTTCAGAACAATTCCCAAGCACATCCATCGCAACAGATCCGGAAGTATGCACAATCATTTTTCCATTCAAATGCAGTGATCCGGCAATTTTTTCAACCGCATCATCAGCCACTGAAATAATATAAAGATCAGCATCCGGGAAAATGGTTTTCAGATCAACTGTAAAGTCAGCATGTAGCTTTCCTGACAACAACCGGGCATTTTCCTCTGTCCGGCTGTAAACCTGCACGATTCGCCTGCCGGTTTTCTGAATAGCCAAACCCAGGTGAGTCGCCACGTTGCCGGCGCCGATGAGGACGATATGTTGAATTTCCTTCAATCCGTAAAATTTGCCGGCTAAATTAAACATTCGATGAAATTGGCAATACAATCCTGCTATCAATGTAAAACCTGTTCAACGTAATTTCTACCGCAAAGCGCAGCCAGATAAGAAATTTTATTAGTTGGATTAATATTGTATTTTTGATAAGTTTTAAACATTAAAAATACTTTTTTTGAAATCATCGCAGGCAATAGAAGAATATGAGAAGCTGATCAACACAAAACGGCCTCAGATGCTCGAAGTTTATCACAATCCCTCTTCGGGTTATGTGATCATCGGTTACAACCTCGAAACGGAAACCGATTGCAGCATCGAGATAAAGGATGTAACAGGTAAATCAATACAAACTCTAACAACAAATGGAAAACAAGACCAGATAACGGTAGTAACCGAAAACTGGATGCCGGGTCTGTATATTGCAACCTTATTCATCGATGGAAAATCGAAAGAAAGTGTTAAATTTACACTGGTGAAATAAAATTTTTAAGGTCTTCGGCGTGTATAACGCCGAAGACCTTTCTAAAGTTTATTAACATGAAAAAGCAGATATTTTTAGTCATAGCTTTGTTTGTTACTCTATCCCTTTTCGCTCAAAAATGGGATAAAACGATTGGGCAACCAAATTTATCTGAAAACAGCAATAGTGTTATCGAGCATTACGACTATGGATATTTAATTACCGCATCTTTTTCCGCGGGATACAATGATGCACATGGATGGTTAATAAAAACCGATATTAATGGGAATGTGTTGTGGGATAAAGTTTTTGGTGTCAATCCTGATCAGGTAATTATTAATAAAACTGTTTATGATGTTCAGGGTAACCTTTATGTCGTTGGAACGATTATTCAGCAAGTTGACCCATTGTGGCCATTGGCTTTAAAGCTTAACGCCTGCGGAGAATTACAATGGTGTAAACAATTATATTTTGATGAATATGAATATGGCCAATTTTACGATGCCATATTGCTTGAGAACGGTGACCTGCTGGCTGTAGCCAATATGCCAGATGAACTGCAGTACGACCATGATATTTCTGTTTTGTATTTCGCCCGATGGTGAATATAAATGGAAGCAATCCTACGCCTCAAAAGAAAACTATCCCTTGTTCGAAATGCGCCTGGGCAGCCGTATCCAGTTTTTCGATGATATATATATCATCAGCGGTTATGTTTATTCGCCCCATCCTAATTTCCCTACCGTTAGTTCCATCAGGCCGATGTTCATCGGAATCGATACGCTGTTCAACGAAAAGTTTGTGCTTCAATACGCACTTGTAGATAACCTGAAAGGGAAAGCCTATGATTGTATTTCCGTGAATGATTCGTTATTGATGGGAGTTGGTACAAAAAGATTTGGAGAAGGGGGGAAATTATCAACAATTCAGCGTTGATGTTCTTTAATAAAAATGGTATAGAACAGGGATATCATATTATTCAAAACGGCGATATTTCTCCTTCCATCAATAGTAATTTTATTTACGATATAGAACGTATAGATGATTCCTTGTTCATTGCAACATCGGCCTTTGGTGAGAATTATGAGGGCAATCCCTGGGGAGAGTTTATAATCGATACCAGTGGAAATATCATTCAATATGAGTCAAGGGAAGGAACAGCAGGTTCAAGTCATATTTCTAAAACCTTCGATAATAAGTATGTAATAGCAACCAGCTACTGGTATCCGGATTTAAGCTACGACATCTATTTCTATAAGGTAAACGACAGTCTTGAACAGGATACGGTTTACCCGGGCAATTATACCTACGACAGCCTCTGTCCCGGTCAAATACAATCCGGAGTTATTGATCTTACAGGATGCACTGTTATTACCGATATTAAGGATATACCTTGGAAAGAGGATTATGGTATGCAGGAAACGATTAAAATGCTTGAAGTTTATCCCAATCCTTCATCAGGTTATGTGATCATCAGGTACAACCTCGAAACGGAAACCGATTGCAGCATCGAGATAAAGGATGTAACAGGTAAAGCAATACAAACTCTAATAACAAATGGAAAACAAGACCAGATAACGGTAGTCACCGAAAACTGGATACCGGGTGTGTATATTGCAACCTTAATTCATCGATGGAAAATCAAAAGAAAGTGTGTAAATTTACACTGGTGAAATAAAATTTTTAAGGTCTTCGGCGATTTATAACACCGAAGACCTTTCTAAAAATATTGCAATGAAAAAGCAGATTTTTTATTTTTAGCTTTGTTAATTACTGTATCTCTTTTCTCTCAAAAGTGGGATAAAACGATTGGGCAACCAAATTTATCTGAAAACAGCAATAGTGTTATCGAGCATTACGACAATGGATATTTAATTACCGCATCTTTTTCCGCGGGATACAATGATGCACATGGATGGTTAATAAAAACCGATGTTAATGGGAATGTGTTGTGGGATAAAGTTTTTGGTGTCAATCCTGATCAGGTAATTATTAATAAAACTGTTAATGATGTCCAGGGTAACCTTTATATCGTTGGTACAATTATTCAGCAAATAGATCCATTGTGGCCTTTGGTTTTAAAGCTTAACGCTTGCGGAGAATTACAATGGTGCAGTCAATTATATTTTGATGAATATGAATATGGCCAATTTTACGATGCCATATTGCTTGAGAACGGAGACCTGTTAGGCGTAGCCAATATGCCCGATGAACAGCAGTATGACATGATCTTCCTGTTTTGCATCTCTCCCGATGGTGAGTACAAATGGAAGCAATCCTATGCCTCAAAAGAAAACTATCCCCTGTTCGAAATGCGCCTGGGCAGCCGTATCCAGTTTTTCGATGATATTTATATCATCAGCGGCTATGTCTATTCGCCCCACCCCAATTACCCGACCATTAGTTCCATCAGGCCGATGTTCATCGGGATTGATACGCTGTTTAATGAACAATGGGTGCTTCAGTTCGGGCTTGAGGATAATATGAAAGGGAAAGCCCTGACTTCCATCCCAATCAATGACTCGCTGTTTATGGGAGTAGGACAGATACAGGTATATCGGTAGCTCCGGTGAAACACAGGACGCATGGGCTATGTTTTACAATGATGAAGGTGAGCAAACCGGTATCAGCTCATCACAAATGATAAACTTGGATCAGGGATTACAGAATCTTCCTTTTTTGAATTAGAAAGGGTAAATGATAGTGTTTATCTTGCAACATCGGGATATTTTTATGGAGAAGAGGATGAATGGCGCAATGGGAGAAATCGTTTTTGATACAGCCGGCAACTGTTTACAATTACAGTCTCAGGGAAAACACAGCCGGTGGCAATACCAGTATAGTAAAAACCTTCGATAATAAATATGCCATTGCCTGTAGCTACCAATATCCGGATTTAAGCTATGATGTCTATTTCTACAAAGTAAACGACAGTCTTGAGCAGGATACGGTTTACCCGGGTAGTTATACCTACGACAGCCTCTGTCCCGGTCAAATACAATCCGGAGTTATTGACCTTACCGGATGCACTGTAATTACCGATATAAAGGATATACCCTGGAAAGAGGATTATGGTATGCAGGAAACGATTAAAATGCTCGAAGTTTATCCCAATCCCTCATCGGGTTATGTGATCATCAGGTACAACCTCGAAACGGAAACCGATTGCAGCATCGAGATAAAGGATGTAACAGGTAAAGCAATACAAACTCTAACAACAAATGGAAAACAAGACCAGATAACGGTAGTAACCGAAAACTGGTTACCTGGTATGTACATTGCAACCTTCTTTATCGATGGAAAATCGAAGGAAAGTGTTAAATTTACTCTGGTAAAATAAAATGTTAAGGTCTTCGGTGAAATACTTCACCGAAGACCTTTTCTAAAATTCTTGGCAATGAAAAGTCTGGTTTTATTATTTTTAACTTTGTTAATTACTGCACCCCTTTTCACTCAAAAGTGGGAACACACAATTGGGCAACTGAATCAATATGAAGCAAGTAGGCGAGTAATTGAGCATTATGATAAGGGTTATCTTAATCTCTGCGTCAGTTAGAAGAGCATGGATGGCTAATAAAAACCGATATAAATGGGAATGTTCTTTGGAATAAGGAAATAGGTGCTGGAAGTGACCAAATTATTACAGAGAAAACGGTTTATGATGACCAGGGCAACCTGTACATTTTTGGGCTATTGTGGGGCGATCTGGAAATGTTTTATCCTGTTATAATAAAACTTAATTCATGTGGAGAACAACAATGGTGCAGGTTGTTGTATTTTGAGGAATATGAATATGGTTCATTTTATGATGGCATATTGCTTGAGAACGGAGACCTGTTAGGCGTAGCCAATATGCCTGATGAACAGCAGTATGACATGATCTTCCTGTTTTGCATCTCTCCCGATGGTGAGTACAAATGGAAGAAATCCTATGCCTCAAAAGAAAACTATCCCTTGTTCGAAATGCGCCTGGGCAGCCGTATCCAGTTTTTCGATGACATCTATATCATCAGCGGTTATGTTTATTCGCCCCATCCTAATTTCCCTACCGTTAGTTCCATTAGACCGATGTTCATCGGGATCGATACGCTGTTCAACGAAAAGTTTGTGCTTCAGTACGCACTTGTAGATAACCTGAAAGGGAAAGCCTATGATTGTATTTCCGTGAATGATTCGTTATTGATGGGAGTTGGTACAAAAAGATTTGGAGAAGGGGGGGAAATTATCAACAATTCAGCGTTGATGTTCTTTAATAAAAATGGTATAGAACAGGGATATCATATTATTCAAAACGGCGATATTTCTCCTTCCATCAATAGTAATTTTATTTACGATATAGAACGTATAGATGATTCCTTGTTCATTGCAACATCGGCCTTTGGTGAGAATTATGAGGGCAATCCCTGGGGAGAGTATATAATCGATACCAGTGGAAATATCATTCAATATGAGTCAAGGGAAGGAACAGCAGGTTCAAGTCATATTTCTAAAACCTTCGATAATAAGTATGTAATAGCAACCAGCTACTGGTATCCTGATTTTAGCTACGACATCTATTTCTACAAAGTAAACGACAGTCTTGAACAGGATACGGTTTACCCGGGCAACTATACCTACGACAGCCTCTGTCCCGGTCAAATACAATCCGGAGTTATTGATCTTACCGGATGCACTGTTATTACCGATATTAAGGATATACCTTGGAAAGAGGATTATGGTATGCAGGAAACGATTAAAATGCTCGAAGTTTATCCCAATCCCTCATCGGGTTATGTGATCATCAGGTACAACCTCGAAACGGAAACCGATTGCAGCATCGAGATAAAGGATGTAACAGGTAAAGCAATACAAACTCTAACAACAAATGGAAAACAAGACCAGATAACGGTAGTAACCGAAAACTGGTTACCTGGTATGTACATTGCAACCTTCTTTATCGATGGAAAATCGAAGGAAAGTGTTAAATTTACTCTGGTAAAATAAAATGTTAAGGTCTTCGGTGAAATACCTCACCGAAGACCTTTCTAAAATTCTTGGCAATGAAAAAACTGATGCTATTGGTAATAACGCTTGTTTTAGGTTCAGGACTTTTTCCTCAAAAGTGGGTAAATACGATCGGTCTGTCGAATCAAGATGAGGACAGTCGTAGGGTAATAGAGCATTATGACAAAGGTTATATATTGACTGTCACTACTTCTGAAGGGTATAATGATGCCAATGGTTGGTTGATTAAAACAGATATAAATGGAAATGTTCTTTGGGATAAAGTGATAGGTGTTGACCCTGACCAGGTGATTATTGAAAAAACAGTATATGATGATCAGGGCAACCTATACATTTTTGGATTGTTGTGGGGTGAGCTGGACAGTTTTATCCTTTAATTTTAAAGTTTAATCCGTGTGGAGAACTACAATGGTGTAGGTTATTGTATTTTGAGGAATATCAATATGGCTCATTTTACGATGGCATATTGCTTGAGAACGGAGACCTGCTTGCCGTTGCCAGTATGCCCAATGATGAACAGTACGACATGATCTTTCTGTTCTGTATATCGCCAGATGGGGATTACAAATGGAAGCAATCTTACGCATCAAGAGAAAACTATCCCATGTTCGAAATGCGTCTGGGCAGTCGTATCCAGTTTTTCGATGATATTTACATCATCAGTGGCTATGTCTATTCGCCTCATCCCAATTACCCGACCGTCAGTTCCATCAGGCCGATGTTCATCGGGATTGATACGTTGTTTAATGAACAATGGGTTCTCCAGTTCGGGCTTGAGGATAATATGAAAGGGAAAGCCCTGACTTCCATCCCAATCAATGACTCGCTGTTTATGGGAGTAGGAAGATACAGGTATATCGGAAGTTCCGGAGAAACAATGGACGCATGGGCTATGTTTTATAATGATGAAGGTGAGCAAACTGGGTATCAGATTATCACAAATGATAAACTTGGATTAGAGATCACAGAATCTACCTTTTTATGAATAGAAAGGGTAAATGATAGTGTTTATCTTGCAACATCGGGATATTTTTATGGAGAAGAGGATAATGATGCAATGGGAGAAATCGTTTTTGATACAGCCGGAAACGTTTACAACTACAACTCTCAGGGAAAATACAGCCGGTGGAAATACCAGTATAGTAAAAACCTTTGATAATAAATATGCCATTGCCTGCAGCTACCAATATCCGAATTTAAGCTATGATGTCTATTTCTACAAAGTAAACGACAGTCTTGAACAGGATACGGTTTACCCGGGTAATTATACCTACGACAGCCTCTGTCCCTATCAAATCCAATCCGGAGTTATTGACCTTACGGGATGCACTGTAATTACCGATATTAAGGATATACCCTGGAAGGAGGATTATAACAAGAGTAAGGATGATTTGGAGATTTTTGTTTTCCCAATCCTGCAAATGACGGACAGATCACAATTGAATTTAAAAATATTGTACTGCATAAGAATATCGAATTGAAATGCTTTAATGTTTATGGAAAATTGATGTTCACACAAGAAGTTAAACCGTCACAAAATGAGGCAAAAGTAAATATCAGTAGTTGGCCTCTGGGGATCTACTTCATCAACCTTTTCGAAAACCAAAAACTGATGGCCAGCGGGAAGTTTGTGAAAAAATAGAAAAAAACAATAACCTGTTAGGTTGGAAAAAACCTAACAGGTTAAATCCGGATAAAATCCTATTTTTGCCCGCTTAAAACTATTTTATGGGAGTAACTCAATTCTTAGCGGAAAACATGATGAGCTTTTATGAAACTACAGGCTATGTCAGTGTTTTCATCCTTATGGTAATGGAAAGCATGATCTTTCCGGTTCCGAGCGAAGCCGTTCTGCCTCCTGCCGGTTTGCTTATTTCTCAGGGCAAGTTCACATTTGCAGGAGTTGTTATCGCAAGTACTTTAGGAAGTATAGTTGGTTCGTTACTGTCCTACTGGATTGGAATTTCCGGTGGACGGCCGTTTATCGATAAATTCGGTAAGTATTTCCTGCTCGATAAAAAAGCGCTGGTAGCCGGGGAAAAATATTTTGCCAAGCATGGTGATATAACCATCTTCATTTGCAGATTTATCCCGGTTGTCCGTCACCTTATCTCCATTCCGGCCGGTTTCGGCAGGATGAACATCTGGAAATTCTCCATTTATACCATCATCGGTGCAGGTATGTGGAATGCCATCTTAACCTGGGCTGGTGTTAAATGGGGACAGGCCGGCTGGGACCTGATGCTGAAATACGGACATACAATTGACTTGTTTATTGTTGGCGCCATTGTGATTGCAGGAGCATGGTTCTTCTGGAAACACTATCGCAAAGCCAAAGAAGAAAAATCTTCGGCTCAATAACCTGTCATCCGCAATCTAATGTCTAAAATCTAAGATCTAAAGTCTAAACTCTGCTTTTCTTCAACCATTTCCAAAGGTAATAAACCGGCACACCCAACAGCACGATAATCAGTCCGGGCCAGGTGTAAATGGGCTTATAAATCAGTAAAATGACGAGAATAAAGGTAGCTGTTAGAATATAGATGGCGGGTATTACCGGATAACCGAATGCTTTGTAAGGACGATCAGCATCCGGGCGCTTGAACCGCAAAACGAATATTCCTCCAATCGTAAGGACAAAGAAGAGCAGCACGGCAAAAACCACATAATCAAGCAGGTTGGAATAGGTTCCCGAAAGGCACAAAACCGAAGCCCAGACCCCCTGAAAAATCAAGCCATTGGCAGGAACAGCTTTGTTGTTCAGCTTTCCGACCTTTGAAAAGAACAATCCGTCCACCGCCATGGCATAATAAACCCTGGCTCCGGAAAGGATCAGTCCGTTGTTGCAGCCAAATGTTGAGAAAACGATGAAGGCAGCCATGATGAGGGCCGAATAATCGCCGAATATTCCGCTCATCGCCGCAGTTCCCACTCTGTCGTTAGTAGCATACTGAATTCCTCTTTCGATGACGGTAATGCCTTCGGGTGAACCTCTTAAGGGCAATGCATAAATGTAAACCAGGTTGGTAAGCATATAAACCACCATGACGATAAAAGTCCCCAGGGCCATTCCAAGCGGCACATTCCTTTTGGGATTGATGACTTCACCGGAGGTAAATGTGAGGTTATACCAGGCATCGTAGGTAAACAACGTACCCACCAGCGATGTGGCAAAGGCTGCCAACAAAGCAAACCCTGTGAGCGAAATGGTTTTATCCCCATCCGTTTGAAAAGCATCCCATAATATTTGTTTGTTTTCACTGATGATTCCTGTACTTTTTGCAAAAAACAAACCGATAACAATAAACAGAAACAAGACCAACAGCTTGGTATAGGTAAAGGAATTTTGCAAATATTTTCCCGTTCTAATTCCACGGGTATTCATCCAGGTTAAAAAAAGAATGGATGCGATGGCAATGATATGTACGGTATTGAGGTTGGTAAATCCAAGGTTTAGCCAAATGTTCTCCTCGGATATCCATGGAATAAGGACACCCGAAAACTTCCCGAATGCCATGGCAACGGCTGCAATTGATCCGGCCTGGATGACCATGAACAGCGTCCAGCCATACAGGAAACCGCTTAACGGATTGTAAGCTTCCCTCAGGTAAACATAAACACCGCCGGCTTTAGGCATCATGGAGGCGAGTTCTCCGTAACTGACAGCAGCGATAAGGGTCATGAGTCCGGCAATCAGCCAGCCCATCATCAGCCAGCCCGGTGACCCGAGGGTTCTCGCCATGTCGGCACTAACGATAAAAATCCCGGAACCGATCATCGACCCGATCACAATCGCAGTGGAATCGAAAAGGTTCAGGCTTTTTCTGAATTCAGATGTACCGGAAGAAATTTTACCTTTCAACCTCATCATTGTCTGTGTAAGAATCGGGTTCAGGTTTTGGCTTGGTAAACAAAACCTTCAGAAAAAAGTAAACCGTGATCCCGGTGATTACCGTTTCTGAAACGACCATAAATATCAATGCTGTCTTGTTCATAAATTATTATTTAAGTTACTTGCTGCTGGTTGTTTGTTGCTGGTGCGTTCGACCGCCTGAATGAAAAGATTTAGTTTTTTACCTAAAATTTCAAGCTGTTCATGCAAACCCTCATATAAGGTTTTGTTTTTCAGAGAACCTGTTTCGTACAATGTTTCCAAATGATCTATAGTTTCATCATTTGAAGCAATTGAAAAAGTAAGAAACCGGATATATTCCATCACATATCTTCGTCTGCCATATCCCTCTACAATATTCGACCTGATCGATTTGGAAGACCGTCGAATCTGGCTTCCTTCTTCATACATTTCGAATTTGGGAAGTTCTGTCAATGTCATTTTATGAATGACTATACTGACTTCTTTTGCCCTTTCCCAAATCTCAAGCTTTCTGTAACTCATTTTATTCGGTTTTTATTTTTAACCAGCCACCAGTAACCAAAAGCCAGCGCCTAATTATCTAACCAAATGATTTCTATTTTAAATTGTTCCTTCTTTCTTTCTTCTTTTATATGCCACATAAATAAAACCCACATTCACAAGGAATACGGTTAGCAGCAGCGCCCGTGCAAAATCAATATAAAAAACACGGTTGATGACCTTACCTGTATAAACCGTATCACCAGTTTTTATAAAGCTGCCGATGTCAACAACGAGCTTGTCGTTATCATCATACTTAATGGCCGAAGTTTGACCGTTTTCACCTTTAATTCTGATAATCTTTCTGTTATCTTTCACATAAAGTGAGTCAACTACTCCATCTATTTCAGCGTAAAATTCTTTTGCAAAATAGTCTTTGTTCGGGCCGATACCCGTTTGCATGATCTGCCCAATAATACTTTCTTTATGCAGGGTCCAGCCACTAAAACCTATTTTATTCCATTCATCGTTAGCCGGTCTGATAAGCGAACCGATAAAAACAATCAGCAGCATCACCGGAGTAATCCATTTGATGATGAATTTATAAATGCCTGGTATTTTAATATCCGATCCGGTGATAAGCTCTTTCCAACCCTTCTTGACCCCAAAAACCCAGGAAAAGAGAATGGTCTCAACAAGGGCAAAAAATACAAGTCCGACACTACCCGCCCAATAATCATATTCGTCTAATACACCCTGCTGAAAGAAAAGCACTGTTGGAAGTCCCAGAACCAAAACAGAACCACCGAAGAACCAGGCGGCTTTTTTTCGTCCCCAGTTAAATTCATCACGAAGGAAAGACAAATAAGGAGTTCCCATTGCCAGAGATGAAGTTATCCCGGCAAAGAACAGCAATCCAAAAAAAGCAAGGCCTGCTATTGCAGCCAGAATAGGTCCCCAGTTCTGGAACAAAAACGGCATGGTTCGGAAACCTAATCCTAATCCTCCCGCCTGTGTTAACTCAAAGACCTTGTCGACTCCAAGATAGCCAATCGAGATCGGGATAATGATTGCACTGCCCAATACCACTTCCACGAATTCATTCATCCATCCTGCCGACATGGCATTGAGGGCAATATCATCCTTTTTCTTTACATAAGAAGCAAAGCATTGAATGGAACCTTGTCCGAGGGATAACGTGAAAAATATCTGACCTGCAGCAGCCAGCCAAACTTTTGGATTACCAAGAGAATCATAATTAGGTGTCCACAGAAAATCCAGTCCGACAGTTCCATCGTATACAGCCCCTTCACGTCCAGCAACGAGGGTAATTCCTTTGATTGCAAGGAAAATCCCGAAAATGATAAGCAGGGGCATTCCGATCTTAGCAGCTTTTTCAACGCCACCGCTCAATCCTTTGCTTAATATCCAGGAATTCAGCACAAGGCATATCAGGAAGAAAACCACTGCTTCAAAAGGAATACCGGTTGTTGACACGAAAATGTCAGTGTAGGTATTAAAAAATTCTGCCACCTGATATTGTCCCATTCCGAAAAATGTTCCGGCGACTGAATGATAAACATAAGCCAGGGTCCAGCTTTCAATATAACAATAATAGGATGCAATGGCAATGCTTGAAAATATTCCGAAAGTCCCGAGGTAAAGCCAGTACCTTCGAACGCCCATCTTAACAAACGTGAAGGGCGTAGTGTGATAACCAAACTGGCCACCGTACCTTCCGATGGACCATTCAATAAACAACAACGGAATGCCCAGCAACAGGAAACAAACAAAGTAAGGAATGATAAAAGCGCCGCCGCCATTCTGAACTGCCTGTACCGGGAAACGCAGAAAATTTCCCAGTCCGACAGCATTTCCTGCCATCGCCAGGATCAGTCCGACACGGGTTCCCCATGATTCATTAGATAAAGCCATCGTTAATCCGGATTATGATTAATACTGAGTATCGCAACTACCATGTATCTCAAAAATGAAAATTTGATGTACAATGATAAAGATTAATTTTGAATCCGATCGAAATGAAACAAAAAAAAGCCGCGAATTCACGAATTTTAATTTTGTGAATCTGCGGCTTTTGATAGTTATACAAACAGTATTATTGGGGAGGATACGCTGCCTCAACCAATCCGGACTCGGTCATTTTCCAGGTTTTACCTGCAAGGTCATAGCCAAACTCAGTATCCTATCGATCAGTTTGTCCATTTCTTCATCTATTTGAATGGTATGTTCCAACCGGGACTTCAAGAATGAGGTTTACTTGCTGAACCCGCCATAATTCATTTTCGGGCAGCTTATAGAAAGGATCGAGTAACAGAGAATTGTTATTGACCTGGTAATGATAAATCGTTCGCTTTGCACGTTCATCGGCATCAAGAATACTCTTTCCTTTTGCCAGTTTTATGGTTTCAAGTTTTATTTCGGGGCCTGGTGCCTTTTCAATTTTTAATTGCGGAATACCATAAAAAACATCCCCATTATCGCTGGTGACATACATTTTCAAATCTTCAATTTCGACGAACTCTCCGGATCGTAGCACCTTGGTTACTTCACTATTTTCAGCAATATCGAGGTTTATTAATGTATCTGCCCGAAGTTCGATCCGCTGGCTTTCCTGGTGGTTTCCGGCATAGCGGAAGCTTTTTCCGAATTTAAAACCAAAATACATGCAGATGATAAGACCTACTAACCAAAGGTTGAAAAAAACAACACCGATAAACCGTGTCCGGGTAATTCCGAAAATGAGTTTTATACCACCCCACAGGATCATCAAAATGGGTATTCCAATCAGCAGCAATAATCCAAGCTTGATAAATACATTGTCATCAGCCTGCCCGGTAACAAGGTTTAGAAGATCGTTGAGCGGAATAAATATGATTTCAGAATTAAAAATAAATACCTCATGTTCAAATCCAAGAACCAAGGTAAGAAATGCTACAACCAATGATAAGCCGACTAAAAGTAGCACAACTCCGGTCAAAACAAGAATTACTTTTACAAAAATCTCAAGTATGATTACCAATGCCTGTGCTGCATTTTTTACATTCGACCGGTGAATATCACTTTTTTTTTTATACGTGTTCTTTGCTTCGTTTGCGAAATCGTTTATTTTATCCTTTACCTTATCAATCTCTTCCCTCACAGAAGTTCCAATGTTTGAAAGGTTAACTTTCTCTCCCCTCATTTCGAGGCGTTCGGTAGCTGTTGTGGCAGGAGGTACAACAATCCAGAGGATAATATAAATCAATATCGGTGCCCCAAACCAGCAATGGCAGCAACTGCAAATCCAAGCCGGAACCAAACGGTATCGGTATGGAAATAGGCTGCCAGCCCTGAACAAACACCGCCAAGCATAGCATCATCAGGATCCCTGTATAATCTTTTCCCAGGTTTTCCTGATTGCGATTGAGTTCCCGCTTTCGGCTGCTCTTCATATTCTTCACCTCCAAATTCACTTGGATCGCCAATGGTTTTAATCACTTCACTTATATCTTCAATCGTGATAACCTGCTTGCTATTGGTAAGCTTTTCCCTTAGCATCTCCGCTATCCTTGCTTCAATGTCAGTGAAAATTTCATCGCCACCCTTAGTCTTTACAAAATGTTGCTTGATGCTTTGCAGGTAATCGTTCAGCACATTGTAGGCATCTTCATCAATATGGAAAACCTGTCCGCTGATATTTACTGTTAAAGTCTTTTTCATTTTTTATATTGGTTTTTAACGATTTACTAATTTTTATTTTCTGTCAGATTCCCGACAACTTCTACCAATTCCTTCCAGCTATTTTTCATTTCTTCTAAAAATGCTCTTCCCGAATCGGTAATTTCATAATATTTTCTGGGCGGACCCGATTTGGATTCTTCCCAGCGATAACTCAAAAGGCTGTCATTTTTTAATCGGGTTAATAATGGATAAAGTGTTCCCTCAACTACTAAAAGCTTTGCTTCTTTCAGTTTTGTGATGATGTCGGAGGCATAGACTTCCCGCTCGGCTATGATAAGAAGGATGCAAAATTCCAGCACTCCTTTCCGCATTTGGGCATTTGTTTTTTCGATATTCATGCGGCAAAGATAATACATTTTTAGTACTATGCAATACAAAGTACTAAATATTTTTTAGTATTTTGTATAACAAAATCTTAATTAACTGATTTATTAAAAGTTACATAGTGAAATTTTTTTCGATTCTAAATAAGGAGAAGGGGAAGCACTTAAAGTGAACTAAAGTTTTTGCCACAGGCCTGCCCGACTTTGTCATTCCTGTCCGAATCGCTCGTCCAGGTGGGCCGGCGGGCATCCCTTTGGGAGAGTACTTAAAGTAAAATAGAAATTGACTAAAGTGACTGGAATTTGGATTGACTAAAATATTATTGTGAAGATAACTAGGCATTTTAGGCAATCAAGTCACTTCTTGTCATAAAAAAAGGGCAAGCCCGAATATCGCACCGCTCAACTGCCTACCCTTGCTACCTTCCGGTCCTGGGGGAGTTCAGCAGGAGCTGGTCGTACCAGACTTACCCGCGGCAAAATTATAAATTTTTCGATTGGAACTTTGAATTCCTTTAATTTATGAATGAATTCTAAATTTTCTACCTTTGCCTGATGTAAAATTAAACTTTATCACCATGGAAAATCAAAATTACCCGGCATGGAAACATGCGATCATGTATGGAATATATCTGGGTGTCGCCCTGATTGTTTTATCCCTGTTGTTTTATGTTTTTGACCTTTACACTGCAAACTGGACCAGTTATATCACCTATGCTATATTGCTCGGTGGAATAGTAATCTCTGCGATTTCATACCGGGACAAGCATTTAAATGGTTACATAACTTATGGACAAAGCTTTTTGGTTGGGTTTTACACAGCACTTTTTGCTGCGGTTATCGCGGCAATATATACCGGTATATTTATGTCCTTTGCCGGAGAGGAAATAAAGGCAGTTCTTTTACAAAAAGCAGAAGAATCAATGCTCGAAAGTGCACCTGAAATGACGGATGAACAACTGGATTTGGCAATGAAAATGACTGAACGGATGATGAACCCGGTTTGGATCACCGTTATTGCCTTCCTGAGCAATGTGTTTTTTGGAACTGTCTTTTCTCTGATAGCTTCCATCTTTATAAAAAAGGAAAATAAATCACTTGAAGTTGAACAGCAATAAGGAAGAGATGGATCTTACCATAGTTGTACCTTTATTTAATGAAGAAGAATCGTTGCCTGAACTTGCCGATTGGATAAGTCGGGTTTGCAAGGAGGCACATTTGAGCTATGAGGTAATTTTTGTAGATGACGGCAGCAGCGACAATTCATGGAAGGTTGTTGAAAAACTTACTAAAGTAAATTCAAGCCTGAAAGGAATAAAATTCAGGAGGAACTACGGCAAATCGGCTGCCCTGAATAAAGGCTTTGAAGCAGCTTCAGGTGATGTAGTGATTACGATGGATGCCGATCTTCAGGACAGCCCGGATGAAATACCTGGAACTCTATAAAATGATCCATGACCAGGGTTTCGACCTTGTTTCAGGCTGGAAGAAAAAAAGACATGATCCGTTTGGAAAAACCTTCCCTTCAAAATTCTTCAACTGGACAACCCGCAGGATTTCCAAAATAAAGCTTCATGATTTTAATTGCGGATTAAAAGCTTACCGGAAAGATGTCATAAAAAATATTGAAGTCTATGGTGAAATGCACCGCTATATCCCGGTCATCGCAAAATGGGCTGGATTTAACAAAATCGGCGAGAAAGTCGTTGAGCACCGTGCGCGTAAATATGGCATCACAAAATTCGGGATGGAACGTTTGATTAAAGGCTACCTTGACCTTCTTTCCATTACCTTTATTTCCAAGTTTGGAAAAAGACCGATGCATTTGTTCGGATCGCTCGGCACCTTAATTTTTATTGCTGGTTTTATCATCGGCGTTTACCTAACGGTCGAAAAATTATTTTTCGGAGTTTATAAGATGACAGAAAGGCCATTGTTCTTTTTCGGACTTCTCGCAATGGTTTTAGGCGTGCAGCTTTTCCTTACTGGATTTCTTGCTGAAATGGTTTCACGGAATGCACATGACCGGAATGCTTATAAAGTACAGGAAAAGATTGGACTGGACAACCCTTCCTGATTTTTTCCAATTGATTTTTCATGCCTGAAAAAAGGAAAATAGTCATCATCGGTTCGGCTTACCCTTTGCGTGGTGGCCTGAGCGCTTACAACGAAAGACTTGCAAGGGCGTATATGCAAAGAGGTGATGATGTTATCATTTACACTTTTAGTTTGCAGTACCCCTCCATTTTATTTCCGGGTAAAACACAATATTCCACCGATCCGGCACCTGCTGATCTCGACATCATGGTGAAGGTAAATTCCGTTAATCCGCTGAACTGGATCTGGATCGGGCAGGAAATCAGGGATATGAAACCCGACCTTGTCCTTATTAAATTCTGGATACCTTTCATGGCGCCCTGTCTGGGAACCATCGCACGAATCATACGAAAGAACAAACACTCCAAAATCATTTCGATCATAGACAATATCATTCCTCATGAAAAAAGACCCGGAGACAGATCGCTGGGAAGTTATTGGGTAAAAAGCGTGGATGGTTTTGTCGTTATGTCGAAAAGTGTTCTTAACGATTTGGATACGTTTGATAAATCAAAACCCAAGCTTTTTTGTCCGCACCCACTGTATGATCACTTCGGGGAAATTATGCCAAAGCCTATTGCCCGGAAATCACTTTCACTTGAAGAAGACCGTAAGTACATTTTGTTTTTTGGATTCATCCGCGATTATAAAGGGCTTGACCTTCTTCTAAATGCAATGGCGGATGAAAGAATCCGCGGTATGAAAATAAAACTGCTGGTTGCCGGTGAATTTTATACAAATTCAAAACCCTATTTCGATATCCTTAAACAAAAAAATCTAAGTGAAAGCGTGGTCATGACAGGAGATTTTATACCTGACAGCGATGTGGCCAAATACTTCAATGCTTGCGATATCGTTGTTCAGCCATACAAAGATGCAACCCAAAGCGGGGTCACACAGATTGCATATCATTTTAATAAACCTATGATCACAACCAATGTCGGTGGACTTGCTGAGATTGTTCCGGATGGTAAGGTAGGATATGTGATAAAGCCCGACAGTAAAGAAATTGCTGAAGCAATAATAAAGTTTTACAATGAAGAAAAAGAGACGGAATTTACAGGGAATGTAAAAATAGAAAAAGAAAAATATTCGTGGGAACGGATGACTGAAACCATTGATAAGCTACTTTTGGAAACTAAAACGAACGACACATGATCATCAGAAGCAAGGCACCTTTAAGACTTGGGCTGGCAGGCGGCGGAACGGATGTGGCGCCATATTCCGATCTTTATGGCGGCGCCATACTCAATGCCACCATCAGCATGTATGCATATGCTACCATTCAGCCCCGTAATGACCGGAAAATCATCCTAAATTCAGTTGATAAGAATATAAGCAGAGAATATAAATCCGAAAAGAATCTTAAAGTCAACGAGGAATTTAATCTTGCCAAAGGAATTTATAACCGCATCGTCAGAGACTTTACCAAAAAATCCTTAGCATTTGAACTTACCACATTTGTTGACGCTCCGGCTGGTTCCGGGCTTGGAACTTCCTCGACACTGGTTGTTGCGATACTTGGAGCATTTGTTGAGTGGCTTCAGATTCCGCTTGGTGAGTATGACCTTGCCCATCTTGCTTATGAAATTGAGAGAATTGACCTGAATATGGCTGGCGGGAAACAGGACCAGTATGCGGCAACATTCGGAGGTGTGAATTATATGGAGTTCTTTAAAGATGACAAAGTAATTGTGAATCCCCTTCGCATAAAACCTGTTTACCTGAATGAACTGGCCTTCAACCTGGTTTTGTACAACACTGCGACCAGCCGTTTATCTTCGAAGATCATTGAAAACCAGACAAAAAACATTCTGAATAAAAACGAAGTTACCCTTGAAGCAACCCATAAGCTTAAGCAACAAGCCGTAAGAATGAAAGAAGCCATCCTGAAAGGAGAGCTAAATAAAATAGGCGAAATCCTCGATTACGGATGGCAAAACAAGAAGCTGATGGCGAAAGGCATCACCAATCCGTTGATCGATGAAATCTATCAAACGGCTATGGACAATGGTGCTTCGGGTGGAAAGATATCAGGTGCCGGCGGTGGCGGATTTATTTTCTTCTATTGCCCTGAAAATACCCGATCAAAAGTTATTGCAGCATTAAAGAAATTTGGCGGCGAATCAAAGCGGTATGAGTTTACAACACAGGGATTGACAACCTGGACAATTTAAACAATTAATTTTATGAGCTTTTTGGAATTAGCCAAATCCCGTTTCTCCGTTCGTAAATATAAGTCTGATCCTATTTCGGATGAAGACCTCAATTATGTGCTTGAAGCCGGGCGTGTTGCTCCTTCAGCAGTGAATTATCAGCCCTGGCATTTCCTTGTTTTAAGGGAAAAAGAGTCACTCGAAAAAATCCACCAGACTTACCATCGCGATTGGTTTAAGGAAGCGCCTGTGGTGATTATCCTGCTCGGTGATCATAAACAAGGGTGGAAGCGAGCAGATGGTAAAGACCATACCGATATTGATGTCGCTATTGCCGCCGATCACATGACTCTGGCAGCCACCGACCGCGGACTTGGAACTTGCTGGGTTTGCAATTTCGATAAAAAGAAAACCATCGAACTCTTTAACCTGCCTGAACACCTGGAACCTATTGTTATTCTGCCACTGGGATATCCTGACGTTCAAACCGATCCGGAAAGGCATCAGGAAAAAAGGAAATCATTGACAGAAATCATTTCCTGGGAAAAATTGCAATAAATTACTTACTTGCCTCAATTGGATAAAAAATATCCGACAGGTATGCCTTATTTTTTCGAAATTTGCATTTTTCAAAATTGAAGGAATGAGAGTAAAAGAAGCAATTCAACAATCAATAGATGTCAAAAAGCAATTGCTGGATGACCATCAAATACTGGAAACCATTGAAAAAGTAGCCGACCTATGTATATTCTCCTTAAAAGGTGGGGGAAAAGTTCTTTTTTGCGGCAACGGCGGGAGCGCTGCAGATGCACAGCACCTGGCTGCAGAACTTTCAGGTAGGTTTTACTTCGACAGACCTCCCCTTGATTCAGAGGCCCTTCATGTTAATACCTCCTACATGACCGCTGTCGCCAATGACTATTCATTTGATGAAGTATTTTCAAGACTGGTAATAGCAAAAGGCCGTAAAGGAGATATTTTGATCGGACTTTCCACATCAGGAAACTCACCCAATGTGATCAGGGCATTCGAAACAGCAAATAACCTTGGGATGATAACAGTAGGTTTGACAGGGGATAACAGGCGGGAAGATGATTGAGATATCTCTGATCATATTATTAAAGTTCCCTCGAAGGACACACCGCGTATTCAGGAAAGTCATATTTTAATTGGTCATATAATTTGTGAATTGATTGAGGCAAAAATGTTCGGATCTGAGAAAAATTTAACTCTATAAATTGGGACTATTTTTTAATTCAACAATAATGATAAAGCCACTAAAGCACAAAAACACTAAAGTTCACCAAACGATAATAGTCAGTAAGAGTTTTTAGTGGGATTTAGTGCTTTGGTGTATTGGTGGCAAGGGGAATTCATTTAAAAGTTTGCTCATAAAATAACATATAATTCATAAGAAATTGTTCGTTCAGGAAGCTATCATACTAGCCGGTGGTTTAGGAACACGGCTTAAAGAAGTAGTCGGCAATTTGCCAAAACCCATGGCTTCTGTCAACGGCAGACCCTTCCTCGAATATTTAATGGATTACCTTAACCATTATGAAATCGAGCATGTGATCCTTTCAGTTGGATATAAGCATGAAGTGATCGAAAATCATTTCGGTAAAAAATACAAGGAAATTGAAATTGATTATTGCATAGAAGATGAACCCTTAGGAACTGGCGGTGCGATCAAAAAGGCATTTGGATTAACTTTCAGCAAAAAAGCGCTGGTATTTAACGGGGACACAATGCTCAAAATGGACTTGTTGCGTTTAATGGATTTTCATTCTTACAAGCAATCCGATTTTTCGGTTGTCCTCCGACAAGTAGAAGACGTAAGCAGATATGGTACTGTTGACCGAGATGAAAATTACCGCATAACAAGTTTTAACGAAAAAGGCGTCAGGGTAGGCAGAGGCATGATCAACGGAGGCATTTACCTGATCAATAAAAAGTTTTTTGAAAAAATTGAGTTCCCTGAAAAATTCTCTATAGAGAAGGACTGCCTTGAAAAAATGGTTGGCTCATATCCATTTTATGGCACCATCTGTAAGCAATATTTTATCGATATCGGAATTCCTGAAGATTACCAAAAAGCACAAGATGACTTTAAAGAGTTTGAATATTGATGCCACCTGGTCATTGTTTCTGGACAGGGATGGTGTGATCAATAAAAGGATTGAAGGCGGTTATGTAAAAAAATGGAAGGAGTTTGAATTTCTCCCGGGAGTATTGGAAGCCCTGCATATTTTTTCAGATATTTTTGGTAAAATTTTGGTTGTAACCAATCAACAGGGGATTGGAAAAGGGTTTATGACTGAGGCTGTCCTGGAAATCATTCACGATGAAATGATGATGGAAATAAAAAACAACGGAGGAAGGATCAATAAAATATATCATTCACCCTACCGCGAAGAAGAGCATAGTGTTTTCAGAAAACCCAATATCGGACTGGCAAGAAAGGCAAAGATTGACTTCCCCGAAATACAATTTGAAAAATCAATTATGGCAGGCGATTCCATTACTGATATGCAGTTTGGAAGAAACGCCGGAATGTTTACAGCCCTCATCTCAGATGATAAAGCCATCAGAAAGGAAAACCCAGAGCTGATTGATTTTTCATTCCCCAATTTGCTTAGCTTTGCTGAATCACTTATTCATAAA
Organism: uncultured Bacteroidales bacterium; assembly: GCA_963705185.1. Lineage (GTDB taxonomy): Bacteria > Bacteroidota > Bacteroidia > Bacteroidales > JAADJA01 > JAADJA01. The sequence goes on along the minus strand of CAVPJF010000015.1, from coordinate 58,417 downwards.
CCCTAAAACCAATTCTACCCTGTGACCCCTACCCTGCTATTCATCACTTTTCTATCTTATACAGCATTACTTTTTTATGTAACCTGGTTGACTGCCCGCAAGGCTGACAGTCGCACTTTTTTCATTGGGAATAAGGCATCGCCGTGGTTTGTAGTTGCCTATGGAATGATTGGTGCATCGCTTTCCGGAGTTACCTTTATGTCGGTGCCGGGCTGGGTGAAAGATACCGGTTTTTCGTATATGGTGATGGTACTGGGTTATCTGGCAGGCTATATAGTCATTGCCACCGTTCTACTACCACTTTATTATCGTCTAAACCTGACTTCAATTTACTCCTACCTCGAGAAGCGTTATGGATTCTGGTCTTACAAAACGGGTTCGTTCTTCTTCCTGTTATCCCGAACCATTGGTGCATCGTTTCGGATTTTTCTTGTAGTTAGCGTGCTCCAGGTTTTTGTGTTTGATAGCTGGGGAATTCCGTTCTGGCTCACCAGCCTGATCTTCATCACCCTGATTGTGCTTTATACATTCAAAGGCGGAATTCGCACCATCGTTTGGACCGATACCCTTCAAACGACATTTATGCTGCTTTCTGTAATATTTTCAATTATTATCATTCTCCAGCAGCTTGATATTCCATTTATAAAAATGGTGAAATCGGTTTCGGAAAGCGATATGTCAAAAATGTTTTTCACTGACTGGCGGGACAGCAGGTTTTTTCTGAAGCAATTTCTGAGCGGTGTCTTTATTTGTATTGCAATGACCGGACTTGATCAGGAAATGATGCAGAAAAATCTTAGTTGCCGGACACTTCGTGATGCACAGAAGAACATGATCACCTTTAGTTTTATCCTGGTTTTTGTTAATCTCATGTTCCTGTTTTTGGGAGCAGTATTATATTACTATGCCGATATTCAGATGATCACCCATCCGGGAACATCCGATAATCTCTATCCTTTTATTGCTTTCCGCTATTTGGGGGCGATACCTGCACTGATTTTTATTGTAGGATTAATTTCTGCAGCCTATCCAAGCGCAGACGGAGCTCTTACTTCCTTGACAACTGCTTTTTCAATAGACTTTATTGGCATTCATAAGAGAACAGATTGGGATGAGAAAAAAAAACGACAACTCCGCTACCTGATTCATATTGGATTTGCAATTATCCTGCTGACTATTATTATCATTTACAATTCAATAAATAATTCGGCCATTGTCGAAAAACTTTTTGCCATTGCGGGATATACATATGGTCCGTTATTGGGACTGTTTGCTTTTGGATTATTTACTAAGTGGGATGTAAAGGATAAATGGGTTCCAATTGTTGCTATAATCTCTCCGATTATTTGTTACTTGATCAGTATAAATTCAATACGTTGGTTTAATGGGTATAAGTTCGGATTTGAATTGCTCCTGTTAAATGGGATACTTACATATGCCGGTTTATATCTGCTTAAAAAATTAACAAAAGTTTAACACTTTTTTGAAAGGCTGTATCTATCTTTGCAACTTTTTAAAAATTTAACGTAATTAAATCCCCCAAAAAATTATGACAAACATTCGATTTAAAGCGCTTGAAGTAACATTATCGCGAAAGCGGAGAACCCTTGACCTTCCAAAAGAGAAAGTTTCAACTTACTTTGGTGAACTTACTTTTAACAGAGCTGCAATGCAGGAATTCCTTACACGTGAAGCTTACCAGAAGCTGATCGATGTCATCGAAAAAGGCGATACCATTGAACGTAAGGTTGCCGACCAGATTGCTGCAGGAATGAAGTCGTGGGCCATGAGCAAAGGAGCTACTCATTATACACATTGGTTTCATCCACTTACAGGAACCACGGCTGAAAAACATGATGCTTTTATCATCCCGGTCGAAAGCGGGAAAGCCATCGAAAATTTCCAGGGAGAACAGCTAATTCAACAGGAGCCTGATGCTTCCAGCTTTCCAAGCGGCGGTATCCGAAATACTTTTGAAGCCCGTGGTTACACTGCATGGGATCCGACATCCATGGCATTTATTATGGAAAGGACACTGTGTGTGCCCACCATCTTTGTCTCTTACACCGGTGAAGCCTTAGACTATAAGACTCCATTGCTGAAATCGTTAACTGCCCTTGATAAGGCTGCAACTGAAGTATGCAGGTATTTCGATAAAAATGTGAATAAAGTTTTTGCTACACTCGGATGGGAGCAGGAGTATTTCCTGGTGGATGCTGCTCTTTACAAAGCCCGTCCTGATCTGACCCTGACGGGCAGGACAGTTTTCGGCCATGCCTCGGCAAAAGATCAGCAGCTTTCGGATCATTATTTTGGAACCATTCACGAACGGGTACTGGATTTTATGGCTGAGATGGAATATGAGGCTCACCGTTTGGGAATACCCATCAGGACGCGTCATAATGAAGTTGCCCCTAACCAGTTCGAATGCGCACCGGTTTATGAAGAGACAAACATTTCGGTCGACCATAACCAGTTGCTGATGCACTTGATGGAAAAGGTAGCACGGAAGCATGATTTCCAGGTTCTTTTGCACGAAAAACCTTATAAAGGTGTAAATGGCTCCGGTAAACACAATAACTGGTCTATTGCCACTGACTCCGGAATCAACCTTCTTTCTCCGGGCAAAACTCCGATTTCCAATTTCAGGTTTTTAACTTTTATGGTTATTGTCCTTAAGGCGGTTGATCGTTATGCAGATGTGTTGCGCGCTCATATCGCTTCCGCCGGAAATGATCATAGGTTAGGAGCCCATGAAGCGCCACCGGCGATTATCTCTGTCTTCATTGGTTCACAAATGTCAAAAACGATGGACGAGATCGAGAAGCAATCGAAGAAAGGAAGAGTGAATGCCAATGGATTTAATCTGAATATCAATATTCCAAAAATTCCAGAAATTCTGCTTGATAATACTGACAGAAACCGGACTTCGCCTTTCGCATTTACCGGTAACAAGTTTGAATTCAGGGCGGTCGGGTCATCGGCCAACTGCGCACAGCCAATGCTTGCACTGAACACTATCGTAGCAGAACAATTAAAGCAGTTTAAAATTGATGTAGATAAACTTTTGAAGAAAAACGTCAGGAAAGATGAAGCCATCTTCCAGGTGGTGAAGCAATACATTAAGGATTCGAAGAAGATACGTTTTGAAGGAAATAATTACAGCGAAGAATGGCAGAAAGAGGCAGCCAAACGTGGATTACCAAACATCCAATCCACTCCTGAAGCCCTGAAAGCACTCATATTGGATAAATCGATCAGGCTGTTTGAAGATCATAATGTATTACTGGAAAGAGAACTTCATGCCCGATACGAAATCCAATTGGAAAATTACATCAAGAAAGTCCAGATCGAATCGCGGGTTTCCGGCGATCTGGCTAAAAATCACATCATTCCAATTGCCATCAGGTATCAGAATACCCTAATCGAAAATGTGAAAGGATTAAAGGATGTGCTGGACTCCAAAACTTTCGTAAAGCTGTCACGCAACCAGATGCAAACGATAAAAGAGATATCGGAGCATGTGGAAGAGATCAAAGAAAAGGTAGCACAAATGCTCGATGAAAGAAAGAAAGCAAACAAAATCGAAGATTTGGCCAAACAGGCTTTAGCCTATAATCAGAAGGTAATGCCTTACCTGCAGATGATCCGCATGCATGTGGATGAACTGGAGCTGATGGTGGACGATGAACTCTGGCCGTTGCCGAAATACAGGGAATTGCTCTTTATTAAATAAGGATTTATTAAAGAAAGATTTGGGTCACATTCTTTTTTGAAGGTTTGTGACCCTTTATTTTTCGCTTTTAAACAACGTTGGTTTTGCTGTTATCATACACCAGCCCCAGTAAGCAAAACCATTTTCCCCATTTCCATAGCCTTGCAATTTTTCCATAGAGGCAGTCGGCAGCATTGTTGAGAAACCACCTGTAATTACAATTTCAGGTATGATAGCCACATCCACAGTCAGATCGAACTCAGAACCCAGAGATTTATCCAGAATATTATCTTCCTGGTAAGGATCCATCACCTTGTTCTGAAGCCTAAAATAATGATAGTCGAGTGCGATGTTCGAATTCTTTGCGACTTTATATTTAAATCCGGCATAAAGGTCAACAAGCCCTCCGTTAGCAGTTGACTTACTAACATTATCAAACAAATCCATATAGCCGTAAAATTGATGACGGCCACCATAAAAAACATCAAAAAGATGATCTGTTTCCTGGTAATTATTGTTTTCTTTCTTTGCATTCTGACCGGAATGGTAATCAACTCCGGCATTGATTGCAAAAGGATCGAGTTTGGCATCTCCTCTGAGACTTATAAAATATGAACTTACTTTATTACCCTTTATATTCTTGCCATTTTGATAAAATCCATTTGCTTTTACAGCAAGTTTACCGGGTTTGTAGTTTACATACAGACCATAGGTTCCTTTAACATAAATTGTATTTGCCGTTCCCTCTTTTTGAAATCCGGTAGCCAATGCCTGGAATGAAAGATTCAGCTTGTCATTGATTTTATTATTGATATAAATAAAATTTTGTGTTTTCTGTTTGCTTTGAAGCGGAACTTTAACAGTAATGATGGTTTGGCTGACTGTATCAAAATAGGTAACTTCCTTATACAAATTATAGTCATTCCCAAGCATGTTGTCTATATTATTGTTCAAGGAAAGCCCAGCATGTACTTTAATTTTATCTTTTTCAAACTTGTATAGAAATCCATCATATTTAATTGAACTCTGATTCCAGTTTCTTCGTGCCAAAAGTCTTTCATCTTCATAAATCCAATATTGTCGACCAATTTTAAATGAATTCGATTTACCGGCAAAGATTTCAATCCAGCCTTCATTCATATCCAGGCTGGCATTATCACCATATACACCTGTTGCATTAAAAAGTTGCTCATCGCCCCAAACCCTGACATCCTGAATACCAAAGCCAACCTTAAACTTCGGATGTGTATAGTAAAGATTTAATCGTGTTCGCTGGCTAATAAAAGTAGCGGCATCAGTAGAATCAGTTGGAATAAGCTTATAACCATGCCTCACTTCAGCCCTTGGGCGGAGCTCAGCGTTAATTTCTAATTGCCCGAATCCAATAAGGGAAATCAGGCATAAGCCTGTAATAATAAATATACTTTTCATAATAATGTTAATTGAATGCTCCTTTGATAAATTGTTTTGTTTTTTCTTCCTGGGGATCGTTAAAAAATTGTTCAGCAGTTCCATGTTCAATAACTTCGCCGAGGTACATAAAGATTACATAATCAGCAATTCTTCGTGCTTGCCTGAGTATATGGGTAACCATAATAATGGTGTACCTTGATTTTAGTTCTGCAAATTTTTTCTCGATGGCTTCACTTGAAATGGGATCAAGTGCAGATGTTGGCTCATCGGCCAGAATAATTTCCGGATCCACAGCGAGGCCACGGGCAAGACATAACCGCTGCTGCTGCCCAATTGAAAGACTTGTGGCCGGTTCACGGAGCCTGTCCTTTACTTCCTCCCAAAGGTTTACCATCCGGAGGTAATGCTCTACACGCTTATCAAGATATTTCTTTTTTCTTCGGCCACTGATCCTCAATCCATAGCTAACATTTTTGTATATATTCATTGGAAGAGGATAAGGGCGTTGCGACAACAAACCCATCTGCTTCCTGATGTCGTTCACATTTTTCTTTGTGTTCAAAATATCCTCATCACCAATAAAAATATTACCATTTACTGATGCATCAGGATAAAGATCTGTAAGCCTGTTGAGACATTTCAGCAAAGTGGTCTTACCACATCCTGATGGCCCGATAATCACGGTTAGTTTATTGGCGGGTATTTCCAGATTAATATTTTTCAGGATCGGTTTATTACCGATAGACATGTTAAGGTTTACGATCCTGATTTTCGCCTCCTGAAGTTTCATATCAATCCGAAATTTTATGTTGTTGAAATCGTTTGGTAAAATATCTTGATAAAATGCTGACTGCTAAAACAATCACTGTTAATACAACAGCGGATGCATATGCCCTCGCTTTCACTTCATCAATAGGTGATGATAACTGAAAAAATATGGACAAAGGCAATGTAGCTGTCGGTTGTGAAAGCGAAGTGGGAATGTAATCAGTATAGCCGGTTGTAAAAAGAACGGAAGCGGCATCACCAATCGCTCTGCCGAATGACAATAATATTGCCGTGATAACTCCGGGAATACATTGCCTGAAAAAAACAATATACGCTGTTTCCGATTTGGTAGAGCCCAATGACATAGCCGATTCGTAAAGACCTTTTGGAACAGTCTTAAATACTTCATCCATTCCACGAACCATGATCGGTATAATAAACAAAGTAACAGTAATTATCCCTGCTAAAAGTGAAGTTCGAAGTCCAAGGTAAATCATCAGGGTAAATCCGAAAGCGCCATAAACAATAGAGGGTACGCCCCAAAGCAGGTCAAGGAAGAACCGGATGGCATTGACAAGTTTTCTTCTGTTTACAAGGTGAATATTTATAAAAAGCGCTACCGGCAACCCGAAGATAAATGCCAGGAAAGTTGCGCCTATGGAAAGGTAAAGCGATCCAAGAATTGCATTCAGAATGCCTCCTTCCTTTCCAAAATAATAACCTCCCTTTGGTGTCTGGCTGATCATTTCCCAGGAAATGGCAGGCAAACCTTTGACCAGTATACTGGCAATGAGGAGCAGCAATGAAACTGCTATCAGCAGCGTGGAAAGGAACATGAATATCCTGAAAAGGTGTTCCTCCAATTTCAATATCTTATTCCGATCCCGCTGCTTAGGCCTTCTTTTCATATCTCATTATTATTCTTCTTGAACCAAAATTGAACACCACTACAACTACAAACAGTAATAAAGCTGCGAACATCAAAGCAGAATCGTATTGAGGGATGGAGAGCATCTCGCCATAATTATTGGCGATCAAAGCAGGTAGCGGATACCCGGGCTGAAATGTTCCTGTCGGCATTTTTGTCACATTACCCACCACCATCAAAACGGCGATAGTTTCACCGAAAGCACGTGAAATGCCCAAACCGAAAGCGGAAATGATTCCGGGTAAAGCTCTTTTCAGCATCACAAATTTAATGGTCTGCCATTTGGTTGCCCCAACGGAAAGTGAAGCTTCAGTAAGCTCCAACGGAATCGTTCGGAAAATTTCAATGAGAATATTCAGCACAAACGGGATGATCATGATGGATAGAACCACTGCACCAGCCAGAATGCTGTAACCCGAGACTTCCTTTCCGAGCCAGGGACCCAGATAATTCCCAACAAACGGAACAACGATTAAAATACCCCAAACGCCAAAAATAACCGAAGGAATCCCGGCCAGGATATCGATCACCGGGTGCATAATCCGGAGGACATACTTCTTAGCATATTGGGTAAGATGAATAGAAGTGAGTAAGCATACCGGGCCGGCAATTAACATTGATAAAACGGTAACCCAGATGGAACTTATTATAAATGGCAGAAAGCCGAATTCACCTTTCATGGGTCGCCAGTTGCTTGAAAATAATAAATCAACCAGGGAATGGCTGCCCAAAATCATGGTTGATTTATACAGAAGGCCAAAAAATAAAATGAATGGTAAGGTCATGATCACCACCAGGCTGATGGTCATCCAGCTAAAATGAAATCTGTCTCTAAGTTCCCGGTTAATATCGAAAAACCGCATGGATCAGGGTGCTAATTTTTCCAATTCCTGGATGATTTTTTCCTCTGACAAGTTTACATAGCCAGCTTCTTCGACAAATTTTTGTCCATCGGTCAGAACCCATTTTAAAAACTCAATAACAACAGCGCTTACGGGTTTACCCTTTGAAACAAAATAAAGGTCCCGGGCAGGAGGTGAAGGGTACTTGCCCGATTTTGTTGCAATGGTTACATCATCAATTGTAGAATAAAAATCCTCATCAGTACTGATCATTCCATCACTATTTAAGTCTATGGGAATAACTCCCATCTTATCATAGCATTTCCTGGTTTTCAGATCATATACATAGATTACATTATTAAATCCCAGGCTGTAAATATCATTTTTCACAGCATCGGCCATACCGGGATCTCCAAATACACCTACTCCGATCAGGCTTTCCTGATCCCTGCCGAGATATTCTCCCCACATTTGTGCGGCTCCGCAGGCATCCGAACGGGTAAATACATTGATCTGCTTATCTTCGCCCTCCCCGAACAATTCCTTCCATTTTACAATTTCTCCGGTGATGAATATTTTTTCAAACTGATCATGGGTAATTCCTGTCTTCCGGATTTGATCAATCCATGGATTAGCGGCATTGATAGTAGGCAATACCGCATCTTTTGTAACTGCAACCCACCAGCAACCCTGCGCTTTTTCCGATTCCGCAATACCCCTCGAAAACATGCCGAGATCAACCATCCCTGACAAGGCATCAGCCATTCCCTTTCCGGCTCCTCCGGCTGAAATATCAATTCTGACTTTTGGATTAATCTTTTGGAATTCCTCCGCCCATTTTGCAGTAAGCGGGTACAATGCAAACGCTCCTGATATGGAAATAGTGCCTTGTAATTCCCCTGTATCATTCTTCCCCTGATCGCCAGAAGGATTAGAAGTGCATGCAGCAATAAAAATCCCTGTCATGAAAACAGTAACTGCTCCGATCAACTGTGATTTTGTGTTCATCTTATAACGATTTTTTATTAAACAACCTGTAAATGAATACACTAAAAAATTATTTTAAATAAAATTACCCATCACGAAAGTAGTTTAAAGAATCGAACTGATCAATATCTTTAAAAGGAATGTTTAATGTTAAAAAGTGAAATAATTCAACTTTTCAGGTTATACCAAAGCGAAATTCTGTATAGCCCATCAGGGCAGGTTAATTAAAAGTATGGACTATTACATAAATCACTTCGGTATTATTAAGAAAGAGAGGAATTTCTATCTTTCAGTATTGGAGAAATGCAAAAAGGCCTTCACAGTAACCATGAAAGCCTTTCAAAATCCGGAGGATAATCTTATAGTTTTTTCAAAGTTGCTGCTCCCGAAACATCCGTTTGGAGTAGTTTGGGTTCGCCTTTATATCTTAAGCTTGCAGCACCTGAAACATCAACCGAAAGCTCACTTTTAACAAAAATTGAAGCATGTGAAGCTCCGCTGATATCTGCTGAATATTTATCAGCTTCCAGTTCCAGTGCATCCAGGTCAGATGCTCCCGACAGGTCGAGGCTGACTTCGTTTGCACTTCCAAACATATCCACCTGGCTGGCGCCACTGAAATCAAGTTGTAGGTTATTAGCCGCAAATTTAAGTTCAACCTCCGATGCACCGCTGCAATCCATGTCAAGATCATTCAACTTTAACTTGTTTTCGCATGTAAGCTTACATGCCCCGCTAATTTCCATTTCCTTAAGATCAGTGATAGTAAGGTAAATATTAAGAGCTTCAGGGTTGTTAATATCCTCAGTCGTTGATATCTTCAATGTATTTCCCACTACAGTGGTTTTAATAACATCCATCAGGTTCTCATCCGCTTCAACAGTTAGTGCTTCTTTATCTCCCTGGGTAAGAAATACCCGGAATGCTCCACCCACTTCCAGTGAATTGAACGATGAAATTTGTCGCTCCTGTTTTACAACATTACCGTTTCCTTTGATGCCGTGAAAAGCATATGTACAACCCGATTGCAATGTCAGCAGGAGAGCCATAATAATGGCTAAACCTGCAATTTGTCTGATTTTTGAAGTTTCCATGATTTAATTTATTTTAGTTTGACTTGAAATTTAAATACCTAAAGTGACTTATGTCCAAAGGCGTAAAAAAGATTTTCTTACCGATAATACAAAGTTGCACCTGAATTTTGCGAATCAATCATCACTTTCGATTGTGTGTCCGAATTCCCTCCCACAAGGCCTTCATACTTGCTCGAGGTATAAGACATTTCGACTACCGAAAGCTTTGCCCTGTCCTGCGGATAGGAAAAGTCACCCATTTTAACGGTAGCATTTATCCGGTAACTCGCCTCAGGATTGAATCCAATATTGGCATCAGAAAAGCTATTGGTGATATCAATCAACTTAAATGCTTTACCAACTTCCTTTACCTTTAACTCACCATAATCAAAATTGGCGGTTAAAGTCTGTTCAAGATTTCTGATTTCGACATCCGAAAAGTCCGCTTCCACATCAATATTTCTGACAGAACCAATAAAATCATCATCGTAACCGGATTCAATTGTCAGGACATCTATCTTCCCGATGTTCAGTTCCGAGAACTTGGATTCTGCATTCATATCAGCGATTTCATCTACTTTTAGTTCAGAATATTTCAGGTCCAGGTTTGCACTTTTTATATAACCAATATAACCATCGCTAAACTCAATTTCCAAAACATTGGTGCTGCCCGAAAGTTTTTTAATATCTATCGTGCCGTAACCCAGGTTGATTTTTGATGTCCCTCCAATCTCAGACACGATAATGTCGCCAAATTTGTTATTCAGTTCAACATTTACAGTCGCAGGCATTTGGATCATATAATCAATACTCAATTCATTGTTGCCTTTGTCAAAAAGGTTATCTTCCATGGAAGTGATCGCTGTTACCAGAGAATTTGTTCCGGTTATGTCAATTTTGATCTTGTCGAAGTACTTGTTGGCCTTTTCCTGGTTGGAGGCCTGCACAGTTATCGTTACTTCGATGGAGATGGAATTTTTATCCCAGTTCTCGCAGTGCACTTTTCCAAATTTGTTTTTTACTGTAAGGGTTGCATCCTTATTTACATCAAAGGATTTACTGACCTTTTTAGTAAACTCATCTTCTGCCTGAAGCTGAAGGCCCACGATAGCGCTCAGCAGAATGATAAACAGGCTTGATCTCATTGTTTTCATACGTTTAAATTTATTTAGTTAGTCTGGCTTAATGTATTTAATATCTTATCTAAAATTTTAGCTTTCTCTCGCTGATTCTGCAAAAGAGCATTTATAATCCGCTCATTGTTCGGATTCTGAGCATATTCGACTTCTAAGTCGTTTGTACTTTCTTCAAGGGCTTTTAATTCGGTCATGGCTTTTTCCTTTACCCTGCTGGCTTCATCAGTCGATACAGCAAGTTCATCAATCTGGTTTACTTTTTTATCCGTAAGGATATTATAGTATTGCATCACCTCCACCAATTCCATTGGAAGTTCAGCGGAAGCAAGACGCTGCGTGAATAAGTTTTTAATTACGGGCAGCCTGTCAGTGTAAATCAGCGTAGCAACTGCTATAAAAACAAGAATTGCTGCGGCAATTCTCACTGCAATAGCATACCGCTCAAACCAGCCTTCTTTTTGCCGGTGATGTGCGGTCAGCTTTTCGCTGAACCTTTCCAGGTGCCCTTCCTGTGGTTCGTGGTCGCTGAAAGCTTCCTTGTTCTTTTTGATAATTTCTTCTATGCGTTGCATGATGTGCTTTTTTTAATTCGGATGAAACATTTTAATGGAACGTTGATCCGCCAGTATTTTTAACAATTTGCTTTTCGCCCGCGAATAGCGTGTGCGCGAAGCATTGTTGGAAATGCTCAGTATCTGCGAAATTTCTTCATGATCGTATCCCTCGAAAAGGAAAAGAGAAAGAATTACCTTATGTTCTTCGGGTAGCAGGGGAACAGCTCTTTTAATTTCTTCGACCCTGTATTCCACTGACTCTGCAAAGCCATTAGGTTCATCTGGAAGCTCATTTGCATAATTCTCCAGCGACACAAGGTCTTTCCTTTTTTTAAGTATGTCAATGGAATTATTTACCACGATTCGTCTCAGCCAGCCTCCGAAACTGCCCTCTCCCTTGTACTCTTCAATTTTCCTGAAGGCATCAAGGAAGGACTCCTGCATCACATCTTCCGCTTCGGCTTCGTGGTTCAATATTCTGAGACTCGTGTTGTACATCGGTTTGTAATAAAGTTTATAAATCTCAAGCTGCGCCTTTTGGTCGTTTTTCCGACACCTTTCAATCAATTCCTGGTGAATATTTACAGAAGCAGCTTCCAATTTTTAAAACGTTTATTACAATGACCTCAAAAAAAAATGAATGTTACAGGGGGGAAGTAAAAAAGTGACAAATGACTAAAGTTTAAAGTGCCTAAAATACTTTAAATACTACAAACTTTAGCTCAATTTAAGTACTCAATAATGATTTGGATTAAAATACAAGCGTAAAAATAAAGCTAATCAGAATAAATTAAATATTGTTATGTGGTTCAAAAGCTTCTTCTATTTCACCACCATTTTCTTCACCCAAACATTTGTCCTGTCACTAACTTCAATCAAATATACGCCCCTGCCGTTATCTTTCAAGTCAATAGATTCAGAAGTATTTCCATCACTGTTAAATGAACGCTGATAAACGGCACGGCCTGTCAGGTCAGATATTTTAACGATTATTAGTTCCCGTAACGCCATTCATCTTTAAGATGAAAGCACCCCCAGAAGGATTGGGAAAAAGTGAAACCGGATCGGTTTCCGTTTGAACTTTGGATATTTCACTAAGTGTTCCGTCAATCTTAACATTATCAATAAAAATATTATTTCCGAAACCGTTGAATGTTTCAAACACTATTTTCAGGTCAGAAATGCCAGCCCAGGGTGTTAAGTCAATAGAAATACATGCAGGATCGCCCTCGGCGCCACACCAGTCTTCGGTGGATTGAGGAACAAAATTTAACATAGTAACCGGCGCAGTCGCAAATTGATGGAGGCTGTCTTCGCCCAGCGAAACCAAACGATATAATTGTTGCCCGCAACCATCGGTAATATAAACAATAAGAGAATCGGTGTATTGCGCAAAACGCTGTGCATAGGCAAACTGGAATTCAAGGGTTGCCTGATTGTAATCATTCAGGTTGATGAGCGGTGTGATGAGCCTATCGCGTTCATAAAGGCCGTTATAACTCTTGATATTAACAGAAGCCGCCTTCGTACCGGGTTCACTTCCTGCCACAGTAGTGATCTCCCAGGTTTTTTCGTTATCGGGATTCTCGATCGTCCATGCTTTATTAGTGAAGAGCTGCGTTTCAAAATCATCTTCGAATGGCAGGAATAGCCCGCCTGCATAAATCATATCCGTCTTGATAAGTGAGTTGGAGCCATTCAGATTGGTAGCGGTTAAAGTAACATCGTAAGTAGTGGGCAGATTAAAAATTACCTGTGGATGCTGAGAATTGACAGTTGTACCGTTTACAAATGTAACTGAGTCGGGGTAAAAAGTCCATTGCCATCCAATCGGATTATAAATGGAAGCGTCTTCCAAAAGGACTGTATCTGATATGCAGGGTCTTATTTTGTTGGCTGAAAATATTACTTCGGGCAAAATGGTTGTATTGGAATTGATATAATTTTCCATTATTATTGTATCCGAACCTAAATAATTGGTTGCAATCAGGGTTACATCAAATAAACCCTGATTCGGATAAACAATATTTTGAGGATTTTGCTCTGATGATGTTGAAGGTATAGCGCCCTCAAAAATCCAATGCCATTGTGTAGGTTCATACTTTGATTTATCAGTAAAATTTGCTCCACTTCCGGTTGGAACTGTGTTAATATTGGATTCAAATAATGCTTTTGGCACCGCATCCAGGTTAATATAAGCCCACCAGGTGCTCCATTGATCCTCCCCGCTAGGTAGGTCGGCATATTCCTGTAATGTCCAGAAATCAAGATCATCATAAGGATCGACAACCGTTCCTGTATAATCGCCCCACCGGTTTCGATCAGCTCCATAAGTTTTATAATAGGGAGCCAATCCATTAATAAACTGATAGCTATCGCGGAGCGTATTAGGAGGATCATTTGCAAACCTGAAAGAATAACTACCGCTGGCATATTGGTTGGGGGAAAAACTGGCATAACCTATGAGGATGTCTTCCCTGGAATTTACTGCAATGGATGCAAATGCATAAAACATATTGCCATTGGCATCATCCACCCTACCCCGTTGAAGAATGGTACCATCCAATGCAAGCTCGAACCACTGTACAGAACACCGGGTAGGGTTTTCAACAGGAAGATAGATATGATGTGTGCACCATAATTTTCCATTCCGGTAAACCATGTTCTCCATCCGGGCATCAACAGTATTTATCTTTTGATCACTGCCCAATTGAGGAGCAAAATTTCCACCATTGGCATAAGAACCATTGTCCCAGGGATCGGCAATTTCAATCAACCCAAGATCTTCAACCAACTCAAATCCAGAAGGACCAGTCACCTTCCAGAGATTCAGATAACCTTTACCACCAACATTTCCTCCGGCATTGTTCACCAGGTAAATATCTTCTTCGTTGGTATCATAAGTAAAGGCTGGAACCAGGGTAAAGCCATTATATATCTCAAACCTCGAATAATCAGCTAAAGGTGAATTGTTGTATAAATCTGCTTTATCTAATACAAAAAGAGAGGTGTACCCAAATCCTGCACCGAACATGTTCCCGGTTACAACTATCCATTTTTTATTGAACCCGAAGTTGGGATAATCGAACCAGTGATTGTTATTGGGATCCGTATCGAAAACATATCTGTACCAGTTACCGGTTGGATCAGAATTCTCAGATACAGCTACAAGCAGCCTCGACAATTCAGTATTTGAACTGCTGGGCATAAGGAATATCCACCTGTTTTCATAAGGATCATAAATTATTTTAGGATCAAAAGTATCGCCGGCTCCTGGCATGGTGTTCCAAAAACTTCCGGTGCTGTGTTTTGATAATACATTACCTTCTCTGTCCAGGATCATGAATTCAGTATTCAGTGTAATCATCAAATGGTTGGGACCAACTGCTCCGTTTACATCTGGAGGGATAGCTGTGTTGTTATCATCAATCCCCTTAAAATCTTTAGTCGGCAGTGGTGATGGGTCTTTTGAGACAATATTGGAAAATATCTTCTCACCCGGCTCCTCTTTAAAAAGAATAGATTTTCCTTCAATTGAAAACTGCGGATAGATAAATGGTTCCTTATTCGGGACTTTCATTTTACGCCCGGTAACCGGATGCTCCTTGTCCCATTCTGCAATTTCTTTCATGCTGGTTTTGGACTGATAAGCAGATGTACCCCTGTATTTATTGTATTTCTGGCCTACAGTGAGGGTTGTAAAGATGAATGCAGTTAGAATTGTGAACAATAAAGTTTTCATATTATTAAGAGTTTGAGTATGATCATTTCTAATTCGAGAAACAAAAGTATGAATTGTTTGGGAGCTCACAAATTAAATGATGATCAAATCTCTCGCTTAATAATTGGTTATCCACTTCAATCAGAAGCTCTATAAACCTGATTCTTGTTTTATATTTGCAGCATGAATCATCGGTTCACTCAATAAAAAAACCGGTACCCCTATAAGAGATACCGGTTTAATTATATTTTGATCAATTATTTTACTTCAGTACTATCTTTTTAACTTCATTCATTTGACTGTTCAGCATCTTAACGAAATAAACGCCCTTTCCAAATTTGCTGAGATCAGAAGTTACCAGTTCATCACTATCATTAGCTTTCACTCTGTATATTTCAGTTCCCTGTGATGAATAAATCGCAATTTCTGAGCCGGTTGCGGCCTTTGGAATTAAAATATTAACCATTCCGTTTGTTGGGTTTGGAAAGATTTGAATTTCATCATTTGAAATTTGCTCTTTTATATCCGTTAGCAAACCAATTGAAACATTATCGATGTAAAGGTTATTACCAAAATAATTATAGGTTTCGAAAGCTACATTAATATTTTCCTGTCCTGCCCAAGCAGAAAGATCAAGGAAAATACAATCGGAGCCCCAGCCATTTCCGCACCAGTCGTCTTCTGTTTGAGGGACAAACAAAGTCGTCATGAGTTCATGAGTAGCAAAAACACCTGTTCCATCTTCACCTCCTGCGAAAAGCCGCGTCCAGTTTTCGCCACAGTCATTCGAAATATAAACAATAAGTGAGTCTGTAACGGTTGTATGTCGCTTGGCATAAGCATGTTTAAAAGTCATATAAACCTGATCCATTCCCTCAAAATTCAGTACAGGGGTGATCAATCGATCCCTTCTTCCTGGAGGCACTATGTACTCAAAGAAATTCATATACGCTGCTTTATCGCCGGGAACTATTCCTCCAACAGTCGCAACATCCCAGGTTATATTATAATCAGGGTTTTCCACACTCCATGATTTGGCATTGAGATTACCTGTTTCAAAGTCATCCTCAAACGGCAAGCCTATGCCACCAATATGAATATAGTTTTCTTTTGTTAGGGTATTATTACCAGCATTGTTAGTGACAGTTAACGAAACATTATAATTTCCTCCGTTATTAAAAACGACCTGAGGATTTTGTGAATTCTGGTTTGTACCGTTGACATAGCTGATGGTTGCCGGGTCAAAGTCCCAGGCCCAGGCAGTGGGGCAACCATTACTTAGATCGGTAAAATCTATTTCAGTTCCTGAACATGTAATGGAATCGCTGGCTAAGAAATACACTTCAGGCAGTGTAGTTTCGGTGACGGTAATGTAACCGTTTATGGTTGTCTGATCCCAGCCTTCTGAATTGCTGACCATCAAAGTAACACTATAAGTTCCTTCGTTCAGGTATATAACCCCTTCCGGATTTTTTTCGATAGAAGTTGAAGGTGTCCCTCCCTCAAAAGTCCAGGTCCATTCTGTTGGGATACCGGATGAAAGATCAAAGAAATTAATAGCGCAGCCCACCGGCACTTCGGTTTCATCAGCCTCAAAACTGGCTGTTGGCTGACCATGCCATAGGGGTGAACTCCATAATCCTCTTCCGTATGTACCCGCCCTAATCACATCCTCAGCAGGCACAGCAGGATTGTGATAAATTTCAATTTCGTTAATGGAAGCATCTAACGGCAGGCCGTTACTATACATTACCCAGTCATTCATAGAAGCATCGCGGTAAAATACGCCGGCATCGGTTCCTACATAGATACCATCAAAACTGTTTACATAAAATGCGAGCGAGTTCATATTATAAGCCGGAAGGGAGCCCGAAATATCTGTATAACTGAAGCCTTTATTATCCGAACGGAATATCTTGTTACCTCTGGCCACAAAAACAACATTCTCATCAAATGGATGGGATTCAATATCATAAATGCTGCCGGTTCCGGGAATATATGTTGTCAGAACAATCCATTCCGGTGTATCACTCATAACATTGTCGCTGCGATAAAATTGTCCTCCCCTGGAATAATAGAAAATTTCAAAATTGGCCGGGGAATGTTCAACAACACTAATGTTATCGGCATTGTCATTGGTCAATTTTTTCCATACAAAATTGTTTGTGGATCTTACTCCAATAGCTCGCCAAACATTTTTAAATCCTGCAAACATGATGTCTGAATTCCCTTCATGCAGGCAAAATGGGGTGATCCACCCACCGCTTTCTGTAAGTCCATGATTTCCTTCTCCGGCTACCTGGTAAGCATTGCCATTGTTATAATGCCTGTAAATATCGCCATAATATATTGTAGAATACGAATAAGCAGGATTTTCATGGTCAAAGGCACATTCCATACCATCTCCTCCATTGGTGGTTTGCCAGCTTGGGTTGCCATAATAGGTGGAAGTACCGTTATCCTGGTAACCGTTAATCACCTTGTTTATATCCGTTTTGGCCTGCCCGATACGATACACCTGGCTGATCGGAAGGCCGCTGGTAATTTCGGGCCATGATGTCCCGCCATTGGAGGTATAATAAATTCCACCGTCATTACCTGCATAAAGCCTGTCATTTAAAGGATTGTACTCCAGAACATGGAGATCTGCATGTACGGCAGGAACACTACAATCGCCCCACCAGTGCGAGCTGATATTCCATGTTACGCCTCCGTTAACAGATTTAAAGCAGTTCACACCTCCGGCAAAAACAACATTTTTATCGTTCGGGTCAACAGCAACATCCAGGTCGTACCAGGCCTGTCCGCCATCTCCACCCTCGCAACCCCAGCTCATAATGTTAGGTGTGGTTGACATTTCGGTAAAAGAGGTTCCGCCGTCTGTTGAGCGATAAATTCCTTTATAGGAGTCTCCGTTTGACAACAAAACATAAACATACATCGGATCGTGAGGTGTGACTGCAATCACCGAGCGGCTGCCTCCCGGCAGGCCATTGCTCATCTGCTGCCAGGTTGCTCCGTCATCCGTTGAACGGAATACACTGCTTCCGCCGCCGGCATATAAAACCGAAGGGCTCCCCGGTCTGAAAACTATGTCCTTAAATCCGCCGGATTTCACCTGTGTCCATGTAGCCCCTGTATTAGTAGTTTTAAATATTCCAGAACCGGTTGCGGCATAAATTATTTCGGGATTGGTCGGATGTTGCAACAGCCTGCCCACAGTGGTAGTACCCATACCGCTGTTCCATAGTTCCCAGGTTGCTCCGCCATCCATGCTTCTGAATACACCAAGTCCTGCTGCGTCACCTGCATCGCGGTCACCAGTTCCGATAAGAATATTATCAGGATTATTCCAGTTCACAACGATTGATGATACCCCGAGCGTGGGAAGCACATCGGTTGTACTTATCCATACAGAAGTGGAAGCATCATATTTCCAGCAACCGCCAGCAGGGGCTCCGATATAAAGAATGTCAGGATTTGTCGGATGAAAAGCTATCGCGTTGATACGCCCAAGTCCTTCATAACCTTTTGAAGGGACAGAAAAAGGTCCCAGGTTTGTCCAGTCGGCTTCAGATTTGTTTGCACCGGGATAAGCCTTAAGGTAATTATTGTATTCCGAGTAGATAAGGTCAGCTTCATGTCGGGTTCCATCGGGGTAAATGTGGCGTTCCTGCCACCACTCCCAGCGCTTGAAAGGTTTCCAGCCGCTGCCTTTCGTGATTTCCCGATTTTCCCAGTAAGCATTGAATGCTTCCTGCACATCATAAAAATTGACAGTAGGATCCTGCATCATTTCAATCCAGTAAGGATGGGATGCATAATCAGGATTTTGGTTTGTGTTGGATTGGGTAAATACTGCAATGCTAATAATTAAACTGGCTGCGACAAGCAACCAACTTCTAAAATTTTCCATGATATAACCTCTTATATTTATGAAATCAGAACTTGAATGAATTTATTTTCTTGCAAAGTTAATCAAGCCAATAAAATAAACACTATTCAGACACTCTTAATTTTATTAGGGTTGCATTTCAAAACCCATTAAAAATAATCCTTAGTAACTGGTTTCATCCATCTTTACCTTGCCCCAGAAGGTTCTGTAAACAAATATCGTGTACAGAATAACGAGGGGCGCGCCGATGGCTGTGATGATAAGCATGATCCCAAGCGCTTTGTCGGAAGATGCGGCATTGTAGATGGTAATGTTGTATTGTGGGTCGGAAGTGGAGATGATCAGCACAGGGTAAAGCTCGATGGCCACCAGGATAAGTAAAAAACTTACTGTTAAAGCCGAAAAGATAAAAGCCACCAGGTAGTTTCCTTTGGTGGTCAGCCTGGGGACGTTGGCTATGCTTAAAAATGCAAGGAGTGGGACGATGAAAAGGAGTGGATATTTCATGAACCGGTCTGACAAATGGGGAATATCAACCAGGGTATAAACAGTTATGATTGCAAATGAAATGATAAAGAAGATAATGGAATTCCTGAGCAGGCGTTTCACATTGATAAACAACTTACCTTCCGTCTTCATCGAAAGATAAATGGCGCCATGCATCATGAATAACGCCAAAGTAGTCACTCCAACCAGCAAAGCATAAGGATTCAGGAAACCGAGCCAGTGGCCGGTAAATTCATAGCCGGGACCAATGTCAACTCCCCGGAGCACATTTCCAAGGACAACCCCGAGCAGCAATGCAAGCATAGCACTCGAAATACAATACGATAATATCCCACAGGTTTCGCCACCACTTCATATTTTCTTTACTCCGGAATTCGATGGACACCGCCCTGAAGATCAGGAACGCAAGGAACAACATAAAAGGAATATACATACCGGAAAAAAAGGACGCATACAATACAGGGAATCCGGCAAACAAAGCTCCACCACCTATTACCAGCCACACTTCGTTGCCATCCCACACCGGACCGACAGCATTCAAAGCAATACGTCGGCTTTCTTCTTCTTTAAAGAACAAATGCAAGGCTCCCGCACCAAGGTCGAAGCCATCGAGGATGGCATAGCCTGAAAACAAGGCTCCTACTACCAGGAACCACCATGTGGGATAATCTATTCCAATCAAAGTTGCCATGTTATAGTGTTTTTTCAGGTTATTAAGTGAATGGGCAATATTTTTTGTTAACGGACTGTCCTCTGTAAGGGAAGGATCATAAGGTCCTGCTTTTATCTTTCGGTCGAGCAGGTATATGAACAACAGGAACAACAATAATATAAATCAACATGAACATGATCAGTGAAAACAATATTTGATTGGCGGTTACAGATTTGTGAAAAAGCATCGGAAGTCCTCAACAAACCATAAACCACCCACGGTTGCCGGCCCATTTCTGCTGCAAACCATCCGAACTGGTTGGCGAGTTGAGGTAAAAACACGGCGAAGACAAAAACCCATATCAGCCATTTGGTTTGGAATAATGTGCCTTTCCACCACTTAAATATTCCAAACAATGTTAATGCAATGAAGAACAAACCCAGGGCAACCATCAGGTGATAAAACTGAAATACAGCATTTACAGCACCGGGAATTTCATCTTTCGGAAAATCATTTAACCCTTTTATCGGTTCATTAAAATCAAAATGAACCATATAGCTAAGTCCTCCGGGAATTTCCGGACCCGTAAACTTTCTGGTTCTTTTTGTCAACCCAGCCAAACAAATATAAGATCAGCAGGCTGTGAACCATCGAAATGACCTTCAAATGCTGCCAGCTTAGCCGGTTGGTTCTTCGCAACCCCACCTGCAGATTTGTGCCCCGTGAGCAATTGTGAAAATGAAAATACAGCACCCATGATAAGCGCAATCTTAAACGCTTTCATAGAAAGCTCAACGTGCCGGTTTTTAAGAATATACCAGGCGTGAACGCTCATTACCAGGAAAGCGCCGGCTATAAAGGCTCCTACCCAAACATGCAGCAGCCTGTCAACACTGGAAGGATTGAAAACCATAGCCCAGAAATCAGTGATCTCAGCCCGGGCATTGATTCCCTCACCAACAACATGATAACCTGCAGGAGTTTGTTGCCAGCTATTGGCCACCACAATCCAGATAGCAGAAAACATGCTTCCCAGCCAAACTCCAAGTGTGGCGATGAAATGAACTTTCGGTGTTACACGGTTCCATCCGAATAATAATACACCGAGAAAACCACTCTCAAGGGCAAAGGCAAATATCCCTTCGGCTGCAAGTGCACTACCGAAAACATCGCCAACATACTTTGAATAGGTTGCCCAATTAGTCCCGAATTCAAATTCCATGACGATGCCTGTTGCCACACCAATACCGAAGATCAAAGCAAATATTTTTGTCCAGAAGCGGGCCATTGTTTCATAAATCTTATTTCCGGTCCGCAGGTAACTTCCTTCCATTACCACCATCACCAGCCCCAGACCAATGCTCAGAGGCGGGTAAAGGTAATGAAACGCTATGGTAAAAGCGAATTGAATCCGTGCAAGTATTTCGACATCCATTTGATCAAAATGTTTTTTGAACTTGTATGAGCTTCAAACAAAAGTAATGATTATTCTATGATATCCAGATTCAGTTCCGGTAATACTTCTACTAATTTGAATCTGTTTTAACGTTATTTTAATGGTTCAATCCTTCTATTGTCGCACATAAACTCATTTACCCTATTCCAGAATCATATTAAAAATGAAGAATAATCCATGCAAATATTTCATTCAGCACTTCTGATATTCCTCACTAATTGAGGCAAATTTACAACGGTACAATCAAGGTCAATTAATTACGCAAAACAAAAAGCTTTTCAGCACCTATTGATACCTTGTTGCTAAGGAGTTCAACATAATATATCCCGGCTTCCAAATCTGCGATGTTCAGTACAATAGGTAAACCATTTAAACCAAACTCTTCTCTAATCAACTGACCCGAGCTATTTAAAATCCGAACCGAAAGATTGGGCAGAATCGAATGACCATTGATCTGGACTTCATTGCCGGATGGATTGGGGTAAATTTCAAAGTTAATTCCATGATCATTATGTTTAAATCCGGTAATCTCCGATAAATGAATTATTCGGATAGCATGATTATTGTAATCTACGACATATAACCTGTGAGCTTCATAATCCATCACACATCCTCGTGGGAAATCGAATGTCGCCAATGAATCCGGATCCATTTTCAAATCCCGTTTCTCCTGAACCAGCAAACGTGGTTACCATACCATCAGGACTAATTTTTCGAACCCGCTGGTTTTGTCCATCCCCGACATAAATCGAACCTGTTAAGCTAACATGGCAGGCTGTTGGAACTTTAAACATCGCCTGCTCAGCAGGGCCATTTTGAAATCCTCCCCCATCAGGTCCCGATTCT
Organism: uncultured Bacteroidales bacterium; assembly: GCA_963705185.1. GTDB lineage: Bacteria > Bacteroidota > Bacteroidia > Bacteroidales > JAADJA01 > JAADJA01. The sequence continues at coordinate 35,924 of CAVPJF010000015.1, read as the reverse complement.
CCGCTTCCGGCAACCGTAGTCACCATTCTGTCTGAATCAATTTTACGGATTCGATGATTATAGGCATCAGCGACAAAAATGTTGTTTGACTAGATCAATGGATAATTCGCATGGTGTATAAAAACGGGCTGCTGTATCGCTGGCATCCACATAATCACCTATACTTTGAACACCAATTGTCGATCCTCCTCCAGCCCATGTGCTTAACGATTCCATCCAAAGAAATTTTCCTGACACGATGATTCCATGAGTCACCAATGTAAATATTTCCGGTATCATCGAGGCAAATTCCCCGCGGATAATTAAATTTGGCTTCCATCGCCGGTCCATCAAGCAACCCGGCTGTTCCGCTCCCCGCAATGGTGGTTACCATCATGTCCTGGGAAATTTTTCGGATTCGCTGGTTCAGGAAATCCGACACAAACATATTTCCTTCATCGTCGAGGCAAATATTGATGGGCTGATTGAATTTTGCTTCTGAAGCAGGTCCATCCAAATATCCGGCGGTTCCATGTTCCGGCATAAGTCGAAACAATTCCGTCTGTGCCTATTTTCCGGATGCAATGGTTGTATGCATCCGCAAGGTACAAATTACCCTCAGGGTCAATGCAAATGCCAAATGGTTTGTTGAAACTTGCAATACTTGTATCGCCGTTCACGAACCCTGCACTTCCGGTTCCGGCGTAAGTCGTTACATAATTCTGAGTTTGAACTGTCATAAGCAACAACAAATTCAATGGAACCAAAGCGATCAATCTGAAGAAAAGTTTATTCATATTTATCTGTTTTCATTAAGGGCTAAAATTACTTAATAATTCAATGTTTTAATTAACCAAAGATTTTGAATCCCATTTTCCTAAAAAACTTAATTTTGCCGGTCTTTTACAAAACAATCAAGCATTAACAGTGTTATAGACTGGTAAATTTAAAACGAATGAAAAAATATTTTTTTTTGCTTCTGGCATTTTTGATTGCCATACTTTCTTTTGCTCAGGAAACTGAGAACCTCGAAAACAAATTTCTATCAAACACCCGGCAGTTGATTTATGATGGGAATCGCTCCGGCGAAGGATATTTTTCTGAAGACGGACGCTACCTGATCTTCCAGAGTGAAAAGGAACCCGATAATCCTTTTTATCAAATCTATATCCTCGATTTTGAATCTGGTGATATCAATAGGGTTTCACCCGGATATGGTAAAACAACCTGTGCCTATTTCCAGTGGAACGGTAAAAGGGTGCAATATGCTTCAAGTCATCTCGATGCGGATGCTAGGAAAAAGCAAAAAGATGAACTTGATTTCAGGGCTTCGGGTGAAAAAAGAAGATATGCCTGGGATTATGAACCGGAAATGGACATTTTTACCACCCTACCTGATGGTTCTGATATTAAGCAACTCACAAAAGAACTGGGTTATGATGCTGAAGGGTCTTATTCACCGGATGGAAATCTGATCGTATTTAGCTCCAACCGTTACGCCTATAATTCAAAGCTTACAAAAGAAGAACAACAAAAGCTGGAAGTCGATCCCTCCTACTTTTGCGATCTTTATTTAATGAATGCTGATGGAAGCGGTTTGAAGCAGCTGACCAATGTCCCGGGATACGATGGCGGCCCGTTCTTTTCATCGGACGGGGAAAAAATAACATGGAGAAGATTTAGTGAAGACGGACATTCTGCTGATGTTTACACCATGAATGTTGACGGTACAGGTGAAAAAAGATTGACTGACTTTGGTTGCCTCAGTTGGGCTCCATTTTTTCATCCATCAGGTGATTACCTTGTTTTCGCCTCCAATAAACAGGGTTATTCAAATTTTGAAGTTTATATGGTTGATGCCGAAGGGTTAAGAGAACCAGTGAGGGTAACTTACACTGATAAATTCGATGGATTACCCGTTTTTTCACCTGATGGAAAAAAGCTTGTTTGGACTTCCAGCCGATGCACCGATGGAAAGACCCAACTTTTTATTGCTGACTGGAATGATTCTTTTGCCAGGGAACAATTAGCTAAATCACCCTTTAGGAAGAGCACCATCGGAAGCCTGAATTACCAGTTCAAATCAGACATTCTTGAATCTGAGTTACAGGAAAAGCTATCTTATATTGCCTCAGATGCAGCTGAAGGCCGGATGACAGGATCGAAAGGAATCCAAATGACAGCAGATTATATTACCAACATTTTTAAAACACAGGGTTTACAACCATTAGCTAGCCATGCTGATTATTATTGGGCATTTGATTTTACCGCTGATATTAAGTCTGAAGCGGGTGCCAACCATCTTATTCTGGATGGAAATTCTTTTGAATTAAATAAAGATTTTATTCCTCTTTCATCTACCGAGAATGGAGAATTTGAAGGAGAGGTAGTATTTGCCGGCTATGGACTAAAAATTAATGATGGCGCCAGCTATGAATATAATTCCTATGAAAAGCTCGATGTAAAAGATAAAATTGTGATGGTGTTAAGTGGAATTCCTGAAGGACTTGATTCCCTGAAGGAAAAATTGTTTGAGAGGAACATTGCCAGTGGTTTCAAGCAAATGATTGCCCGTCAGAATGGAGCCAGAGCAATCATGTTTGTAACTCCAAGGATAAACGACGAAAAAAGCCATGAGATAGTTGGCACTTCAGGGATAATTTCAATTAATATTTCCGAAGATTTGGCAAATAAAATTCTTGCTAAGTCAAATCAAACAATTGAAGCATTAAAAGGTAAACTAAAGGATGGTGACCCGAAAGGAAATGAGCACCTTTTTGCAACAAACACCAATGTAAAGATCATTGCTAAAATTGAACGCATAATAAATCAGGATAATAACATAGTGGGGATGATTGCCGCTGAAAATCCCGATGCGGAGTATATTTTTATAGGTGCTCATTACGATCATCTTGGACTGGGAGAAATCAATTCCCGGTCAGTTGGTGAGCATAAAACCGAAGTCCATAATGGCGCCGATGATAACGGATCAGGTACAGTTACTGTAGTTGAGCTGGCAGAATATTTTTCCGGGTTAAAAAAAGAGAATCCGGCTTCTATCACATCCAACCTTGTTTTTTGTTTATGGTCGGCTGAAGAATTGGGACTACTTGGTTCTAATAGCTTTACTTCAAAATTACCCATTGCTGAAGATAAGATCAAAGCCTACCTGAATTATGATATGGTCGGCCGGTTAAAAGATAACCGCCTTGATCTGCAGGGTATCGGCTCTGCCACAGAATGGAAATCGATCGCTGAAAGGAAAAATGTGGTCTCTGGATTTAACCTTGTTATGGGAGATGATCCTTATTTGCCTACAGATGCAACTTCATTTTACCTGAAAGGAATTCCGGTAGCAAGTTTCTTTACAGGAGTTCACAATGATTACCACACCTACAATGATGATGTTGAATTCATCAATTTTGAAGGTATGCAGCGAATTGCAAAGTTCTCCTCTATGATGATCCGGGAGATTATGAAACCTGAGCAACCGCTTACTTACCAGGAAGTAAAAATAAATCGTCCCAAATCAAGCAAAGGTGCAGCATCAGTTTCATTAGGAACTATTCCTGCTTATGCCGGCAGTGATGAACCTGGCGTTCAGATCCAGGGAGTCCGTCCCGGCGGCCCTGCTGAAAAAGCCGGACTTATTGCAAATGATATAATTGTCAGTTTGAATGGCAAAGAGGTCAATAACATCTATGATTTCATGAATATCCTGAATGGACTCAAACCCGATGTAGAAATTGAAATAGTTGTAAAACGATCTGGGGAAAAGATTACAAAGAAGATTATTCCGGAAGTTAAAAATTGATATCAGTAGATAAGTGGTATCTTACACAGTGTAAACTTCCCGGTTGTTTAACGGATATAGGATTTGGATATGCTTACGATCCTGTCCGGAATGCTCTTACCCGTTTCAAACATTTGTTTTTGCTGATGATAGACCTTTCGTATGACCTTGCGTTTTTGATAATATTTATCCGGTAGTTCAAGCCGATTGTGGTACTGTTGTTCAAATTGATCCAGCAACCCATTGAGTTTATCAAGCAGGTAAAGTAAACTGCGTATTCGTTTGGTGGTGTCCATCTGAGGCTTCCTGCGCTTGCGCTGGTATTGATAATACTTTTCCCTTTGTTCCAGGTATTTGTTCCGGGGCATCCGCACCCGAAGACCTTTACACAGTAACTTTAACTGATTGTAATTCCAATTCACACTTTCCCACAATAGTTTTACATTCGTAGGATAACGCAACTGGCTCTCATAGCACGTGGCATCGGTAAGCATTGCATGGGTATCTGTCAGCATAGGCTTCCAGTATTTGGCTAAAATATTTTGGCAGGATTTTATATCCAGCTTCTTGCCTCTTAAGTCCTGTTTCTTTTTACTATAGAATCACTGAAACCTGTGCATGGTGCGGCAATGCCTTGTAAATTGACCTGGCATCACTATGGGGTATTTCAATTCTGATCCAGGGATCGTAAGGTGGTACTTCAAATTTTGAAAGATAATCCCACATTTTACCAATCTTCTTATCTCTTAAATACCGGTCATATTCTTTAAAGATATGAGGACGGAGTGTGTCGGTTTGCCGTATATCAATCATTAATCCCCTGTCGAGGTAAAGGGTAAAATAAACAGGATCTTTAAGTGTTGTGTCAGGCATTGTTTTGGGCGCCTGGGCAGCGATGGTATCTTCGGGCGCATATTTGATATTGAAGAACTCTTTTGGGATGGTGCAATAATCGCTGTCGATCACAAAGGGTCTTGAAAAATATTCGTAGAAGGCCTGTTTTTTATAACGTGGGAAAATTTTACTCGAATAAATCTTTTGAATCTTTGCTTCGATCAACTTAACACCCTGAATCTCCATGACAATAATACTATCCACCAAATTGATCGATAAGCATGCCGAATCAGCTTCTGCCATTTTTAGTCTTGCCCGTAAATAAATTTCTTCCTTTTCTAATTTAAGTTGCTCAGGCGAAATATCTTCAACAAAACTGGTATCGGGATAATTCTCATTAACAAGCTTTATAGCCCTGATGGGTGACATTGCCGAAAGAACGATGAATATTACTGAAATGACAACCAACAGGCTCAACATCACAATGATAACCACTTTGCTTTTCATGAGTCCAATTATATTAATAAATATATACTTTAGCTCCGCTGGGCATAGCTTTATATACAGCTTCCAGATCATCGTCCCCAAGGCGGATGCAACCATGTGTCACCGGCATACCAAGGAACCGCTGATACAATGTACCATGGATCATATATCCATCACCCAGGCTTAAAGCATAGTCCCCTAAAGTTCCGTATTCAAAACGCGAGGGATGATTAGGCGACGGAATAGGCAAACCCTCCTCGACAAAGGCCCAATCAGGTTTTTTCCAAACCGGCTCAGTTTTTCTTTCCCGTATCTTAAAGATTCCTTTAGGAGTTTTAAATTCCCATTTCTTTTTATCTCCCTGTACTAGTAATGTGTAGCTTCCTGTAGAGCAGATCCCTGCCCTCAGCAATTCTTTATTTGAATAAAGAAAAAATTTATTTTCCGTGGTATTAATTACAAGATAATTAGCTTTGGGAGTAAGTTTGTTGAATTGCTTTTCGAGATTGTCAACTACTTTTGATTGCTTTGCCATTGAACTTGAAACAATTGTATCATCTAAAGGAAGGCTGGTGGTAGCTTTTATGTAAACCGGCATCATTCTTGCCCCGCCATTATATGCAGCAGGTAAAACAATAAAAACGATCAAAGCAATAAACGCTATTATAAGTCCAATAGCACTTACCGAACCTAAAATATAACTCCAGGTTCTGCATCTTTTCGATGAATGAAACCGCTCAGAGAATTTTGTTAATAGTTTCATTATTTGCTCTTTTCAATATTCTAATGCTATCCATAACTTCAATTATTACAAATCAACCAAATCGGATAATTTTTCGAGTGAACCTACAATTGTCACACTTGTACCAACGTCAGCTATCTTATAAATAATGTCCATATCGCTATCCTTGACGGCAACACAGCCTTCAGTCCAGTTCACACCTTTGCCTCCATTACCGTGAATTTCAATCAGGCCACCAATGTTTGTCTTCTTAGACAACGTTCCCTGTTTGATTTCTTTTTGAAACCTGGACTTATCTTCATCATTTGGATAATTAATCAACAGGGCTTTGTAATATTTGGTTTTTTTACTATCAAGTTTTTTTGTTATATGATAAATTCCCTCTGGGGTAGCTTTATCACCCTTATGCCTTTTTCTACCTATCCAGTTCTTTCCCAATTCACAATCAAAAGTATGCTTTAACTTGCCGCTTATATAAACATAACATTTTTTGGCATATTTATCCACAACAATGGCATTCGTTTTATTTTTTCTTGATGCACTGATGGTTCTGTCATTCCATTCTTTCCACGAAGAATAATTGGAAAAATAATCCTTCAAGTAAGATTTAACAGCAGTGAAGCAATCATTCAAATATTTAGCCGCTTTATCAATTTTAGGCTTGCTGACAAGGTAATTCTTCGCTTTGTAATCGTATTTTCCCTCCTTCAGAAGCATTAATCCTTTTTCGTAATTCTGGTAGGTTATTTTACGTAAGGGAAGATTGTTGAATAGTTTATCGTATTTTTCAATTGAGTTCTCAAGGGTTTTAATGGTTGCACCAATTGAGGTTTCAAGGTCGCTTGAATGGGAAAGCGCTTTATTTTTTGATTCCTTAGCTTTTGCAACTGAAAGTTCGACTAATTGATCAATGGAAGCAAAGTCACGTTTCAGGATAAATTTTGCATTTTCCGATTTCCAGCGCGTAATGGCCATATTGTACAGTTTCTCTGACTCCTTGAATAACACTGGGGCATATGTATCAGCCTTTGCTTTTTTTGCGTCAGAAATGGCAATTCGAGCTTTTTCAATCTTCTCGATAGGTGGAACAGGCGCCATACGTATAAACAGAAAAACAAGGGACACAATTAGCACTATTGAAATCCCAATCACAATAGCAAGCCTTGTTTTCCGTATTCTCTTCATCAAAAACTACTTTTTAAATAAAACCCCCGAAAGAAACTTCCCGGGGGTTTTATTTATTATTTAAAAATTAGAATTTCTTACTTCTTGCCTGCTTTCTTGGCAATTGCAGTTTCTAATTCAGTCTTAATCGACATAGCTTTTTCTTTAGCAGCATTCACTTTGCTTTGCGCGCCAAGTAAATCACCACTTGCAAGTTGAGCACTTACTTCACCCACAGTAGTTTCAAGAACAGCTAACTCACTGGTAATGGCATCGAGAACTTCTTTGCCTTCTTTACCTCTTGGAGCTTTTGCAAGCAATTCTTTATCTTCTGCAAGCAGAGCAGTTACTTCAGTAAGTGCAGCCTCAACCTCTTTCTTAATTTCTTCCTTACGAATCTGAGTATTTTGAATTACTTCAGCTGATTTGGTTTTAATAGCATTTAACTGAGCAATGCTGGTTCCATAACGTGCAAACCATTTTGATTTTTTAGCTTCGATAATTTGCATTGCTACATTCATCGAATCCTGTAGAGCGTTGTATTGATCCGGAACATATAAATCTGCTCCTGCTGCTTTTGCTTCACTGAGAGCTAATGTAGCTGCATCAATTTCAACTTGTGGGACTTTGTTACAGCTGGTCATAAATGCAACTGTAATCACGGTAATCAAACTTAATAAAATTCTGTTTTTCATGATGTTTCCTCCAGTAGTGATTTTTAATGTTAAAAAAAATTTATTAAACGTTGTTATTAATTTAAGACTTTATCGTTTTCCTTTCGGAATATTGATTTATAACCATTTAAAGAAAGCGAATGCAAAATTAATGCTATTATGACGAAGAATAACAAAAAAGTAACAATTTTTTTTTAAAAACTTTTCAGCCATTACTTGTTGATGAATAATAAACATTCGTTACCTTCGCTCTTTGTTAATTCATTTTAACGAATGAACAATGATCATAACGGGTCGTTGAGGGATGAAGAAATAGTAGCTATTATTGTACAGGAGAATAAAATAGACTTGTTTCATATCCTCTACGACAGGTATTCAAAGAAAGTCCTCGACAAGTGTTATAGCCTTTTAAAAAATAAGGAACTTGCCGAGGATGCTGTTCAAAATATATTTGAAAGGACCTTTGAGAAGTTGAAATCTTTTAAAGGTAATTCATCATTTTCATCGTGGCTTTATTCCATTACCTATAATTATTGCATTGACTTTTTGAGAGTCAAAAATAAATTGCACTATCCCGATTGGAACAACAATAATGAGATTCCCGAAATAATAGATGAAACCGAGGAAGACCTGACAGAAATAAACTATAGCCGGCTAATGAAAATATTTGATATGATCCATCCGGAGGAAAAAGCACTTCTTTTAATGAAATACAACGATGAACTTCCTATCAATCAAATCGGAAAATCACTTCGGATAAGCGAAAGTGCCGCAAAAATGCGTATCAAAAGGGCGCGGGCACGGGTAGTTTTTTTATATAGAAAAATATACGCAGAAGCCTATTGAAAATTTTTAAATTGTGACCATACATACAAATGTTCGTCATAATACAAAATTTAATGGGTGAAAAGTCTGATAAAAAATCTTTTTCTGCGAAGAACGCTTAAACCTCCGGATGCTGTATTAAGAGGATTCTCCGGTTCTTTTCACGATTCCATTAACACTGAATGGTCTAAAACCGGTAAAGTATACGAGGCATTATTTTATGAGCAGGAAATTGAAAAGATTGCACGATTCGACAAGCAGGGAAACCTGATTGAAATCAGAACCAACATTTCACCTTCCTCTCTGCCTGAACCGGCTAAAACTATTGCTGCTTCCAGGGGTGAAATTATGAATGCCATCATTATAAACAGGGAGAACAACATTTTATATGAAGTGATTGTCAGGAAGAACCCGATTATCCGAATTCTCCTGCTCCTTAACGACAAAGCCGAAATACTCTCCAAAAAGGTACTTTGAGATTTCCATAGTTCAGCCATGGAAATTTCTATTTCTCTTAATACAAAACTACTGAATGGTTAGTTTTTATTCTTATCCGGATTACAGCAACAGGTTTCTGCTGAACATGATTCAGGCTTTTCTCCAATTAAAGTTACACTGAAAATTCCTTCATCAGAATGGATGCTTTTGTAGTTTTCAACCTGCTCGGGCGTTAAATGCTTTTGAAAGATATCATCGGGCAGATGAACCTTATTCATTTCAACAAACTCAAGGTTAATAAAACCAGTCTTTCTAAAATATTCCATAAAATCTTCGATGTTCTCAGCACCGGCAATACATCCTGCAAGTTCACCGCCATCTTTTTTCAATCCTTCAGGAACCGGCTGTATCGTTACAAAATCAGAAATACAAACGAGTCCATGGTGGTCCGTAACCCTGTATATTTCATCTGCCACCTTTTGTTTATTCTGCTGAAGATTGAATACACAATTGGAAAATACAATATCAGCGTATTCCTTAGGTAATGGAGCATTCTGAATATCTCCCTGCCTGAATTCAACATTGGAGATTCTCAATTTATCCATATACTCTCTTGAAGTGCTGATGTTCTTTTCAGAAATGTCAATTCCTATTACTTTTCCTGTAGGACCAACAACCTGCGCTGCAGCCAGGCAATCATTTCCTGTCCCTGATCCGAACTCAACAACCCGGTCGCCTTCACGCAAAATCTGAAATCGAATGGGTAACTCCATTTGTCCATGAGCATGATGATGGCTATGATCGTGCGAATGACAACCACATCCGCCTGATCCACAACCACAAGCGCTGTCTTCAACCTGAGTTTTTTGTTCTATCGTCTTGATGTTTTCTTCCATTATTTTATTAATTATTAATTGTTTCGGGTTCTGTATTCTAGTTCTGAGTTTTAGCTATCGATTTAAACGAACCCAAAACTCAGAACTTAAAACTTTAAACTATTTTTTGCAACCACATGTCAGCTCATGTAATCCGACGTCAAAAAAATTATCCAATGCTTGTTTATAATTCAAAAGCATTTCTTGTTCCACTTCATAGCAAACCTTCACCCCTTTCACTTCATACTTTACCAGTCCCAGATTTTTTAATTCCTGGAGATGCTGCGAAACAGTTGTTCTGCTTAATGGTAACTCATTGGCAATATCACCAGAAATGCACGTACAGCATTTTGACAGATGCTGCAAAATGGCCAGACGGGCCGGATGCGCCAGCACTTTAGCGAATTTTGCCACTTCCTGCAAATTGACTTCAAATGCAGTTGATTTAGTATATGTCATTTCGTTTTAAAATATGTCGCAAACATACGACATTTTTAAATTCACAAAAAATAATTTAAAAAATATTTGGTTTATATTATAAACTTATTTATTTTTGCGACTTATTTATAAATTTATTATTCACAATTTTAAAACAACATTAATTATGGAAACAAATCTCACAGAACAACAAAGCCTGAAAATCATTCAGGAAATGATTGCCACGTCAAAGAGCAAACTCAGGGACAACAGCTTCTTCTATTTATTATGGGGCTGGCTGGTATTGATCGCAAGCCTGACTCATTACTTCCTGTTAAGGATGAATTATCATGAATATGCTTACCTTCCCTGGCCGATACTGATGCTGGGAGGGATGGTTGTTTCAATTATTGCCGGCATCCGGCTCGGAAAGAAGGCAAAGGTGGTTTCTCATTTCGATAATATGATGATTTACCTTTGGTACGGGTTTTTCTTTACCATTATGATTATGATTTTAATGGCAGCCTTTCAGAAAATTCCCTGGATAACCACCCATTCTCTCATTATATCTCTTTACGGACTTGGGTACCTTTGTATCCGGAGGCGTTCTGCGGTTCAGGCCATTGATCATTGGGGGAATTGCCTGCTGGATCATTTCAGTTATAACCTTTTTTGTCGCTTCTGAAAACATTTTATTACTCATTGCATTATCTGTTATTATTTCGTACCTGATTCCGGGTTACATGTTAAAATCAAAGGAGAATTAAGCCATGTTTCAGGAATTGGATCCTTTACTGCACAATCAGCTCAGGCTTTCTATCATGAGCCTGCTGATCAGCGTGGAGTCAGCAGAGTTTAATTTCCTTCTCGAAAAAACCGATGCTACACGTGGAAACCTGAGTGTTCAGATCAACAAGCTGAAAGAAGGAGAATACATTGATGTCAAAAAAAGCTTCCGGAATAATTACCCGCTCACAACCTGTAAAGTCACACCAAAAGGAATTGATGCTTTTGAAAAGTATGTAGAGGCTTTGCAGGAATATCTGAAGGTAAAGAAACCGGATTGAGTCAGGGAATTGACTAAATTGACTTGATTGACTGAATTGACTAAAATGAATTGTTATTCAACTCATTTTAGTCAATTTTAACTTTAGTCAATCGCAAATAAAAAAAGGATGACCTTCCCGCCATGATTGAGAATGGTCATCCTGATTACCTGTCAAAAGAATCGTTTATTCCTTCGACTTTAAAAGGAGGATTTCGTTGGCAATCACTTCTGTGATATAGTGCTTATTGCCGTCCTTATCATCCCAGCTGCGGGATGTAAGTTTTCCTTCCACAACAACTTCACGGCCTTTCTTCAGCAGTTTTTCGACAATTTTTGCTGTTCCGTTCCAGGCAACCACATTGTGCCATTGGGTTTCGGTTACTTTTTCGCCGTTGTCCTTTTTGTAGGATTCGCTTGTGGCGATTGAAAATCTGGCTTTTGTCTTTCCACCATCAAAAGTCTTAACTTCGGGATCATTTCCCAGGTGTCCGATGAGCTGTACTCTGTTTCTTAAAGCGTTCATAGTTGTAAAAATTTAATTGTTAGTAAAAGTTTTATTTGTTTGATGTTTGAAGTTCGATGTTCGAAGTCGCACTCCAATCATATTTATTCTTTATTTGAATTTATATCCTTTGTGTTCTGATGATTTTAAGTATTGTATCAGTCCGTGAATCATTTTACTGATTTCCATTGAGAGCTGGTACAGTATTGTAAGTTCGGGTTCCGAAATTAATTCCTGATCCAAAGCTCTGTAAAGCTGTGACCTTAATTCTGCCGACGATCCTTTTGCAATTGACAGAAATTGAATGAACTCTCTATTTCCCCCGCGCTCATAACCCTCTGCGATATTATCCATAACAGATCCTGCGGATTTTTTAATTTGCCAAACCAATGACTGGTCATTTTTAAATTCTTTATTACTTATTAATGAGAATATCTCTTTGGCTAATTCCCGGCTTTTTTTCCAGGCGCTGATGTCTTCAAATTTTTCAAAAGTTGCCATAATCTTTTTTGTTTTTAACTTCGAACTTCAAACCCCGAACTTCGAACTGTTTTTTTGTTGAAGCAAAATTACTCCCACCCCGCCACCTGATTCGGTTATTAATCATTTGTATTCGTTTAACATTCGTTTGTAAGCGTGTGCACTTGGGTAAACACGATTATTTTGTTGATTTTCAAGAAATGTTTTATAATTTTGGGGGAGAAATTATAGGTGTATATATAAACGAGTTGTATACTATGTTAAAGAACGATACTGCAATATGAAACTGATTGGAATAACAATATTGACTTTTTGGGTAATACTTTCTTGTAATAATAATCCCAACAAGAATAATTTTGAGACAGCGATTTCAATTACAAAAGAATCCAGCAAGGATTCATTGACTCATTCTAATATAGGATTGATGGGGGTATTTAGAAAAGCAGTTCAGTGTTTTCCGAATGACAGTGCCTCACTTTACAGATTTTACTTTAAATGGAATTTAACACAAGACCCAGAAAAAATTGACAAACAGATAAAACGACTTGAAAAATTAACTTCAAATGAATCAGTTGAGAGATATAGAGCCGTTGAGAATAAATTAAAGCCACTAATGACTAAGATTGTAAATTCTAACACTTTGACTAAATCGCAATCAGACAGTTTGGTAAAATTTTATTCCGATTTTGATTACTTTTCTGGTGAATCATTATTTTCTCAATTGCTTAATAATGAAGACAACTATAATTTGGTTTGGCAATCTTTTCGAATTATGGCAAGAGAAAGCAGTAAAGACACATGTTTCATCTCTCGATTAATAAAACTTGAAAATAACATTAGGACAAATGCTGAATTAGCAGAAGCTATGGGAGGTTTTGTTGTAACCTCAATTCAAAACAACCCGACAGGATTTCTTGATATGTATAGTTTTAGAAAAGGAGAAAACAGGTCGGATTTTGCTAATTACATTGCAGTTTGGGAAGACCCTGACAAAGAATTAATTGATAAATTCACTGAAATATCGGAGAAATCGACTGATGAGAACTATAAAATATTAGCAACTGAATTGATTGAAAAATTTAAGAATTGAATAAAACACAGCATACAATCGAGTAGCCCGCCCTGCCAGCAAGTGCTGACAGGGAGAGGCTCTCACACCACCGTACGTACGGGTCTCGTATACGGCGGTTCGTCAAGTATCAGCATCATCGCTCTTTACACCAATGACACCTCTGTCTGAGTTTAAGGCAAGGCTGGCAAATTCGAAATTTGAACCTCCTTGTCGAATTTGAGACAACCTGACGTTCAGCCCTTCGCTACCTTGTGAGTCCTCCGTCTTTACGATTCAACGGCTCGTTACCGATAACTACTATGACCTCTGCTGACTTCCTGCTTTTGGCAGGATCTCCCCCGGTAAGAGCATTTTCCTTCCGTCTATCCCCGCCGGATCTACCTGTGAGAGTTTTTGTATTCTTTGGACTTCGCAAAGGTGTGCTTGCTCATCCGCTCTCATCGGCCTCATATCCGATTCCTGTTCGTCGGTACAGACTTTTGCAGTCTGGCTTCCTTCAGTGCATGGATTGCTCCAAACCACCTTGCCACTTGCTAATACTTCCGGGCGTTACCCCGGCGTATAAGGGACTTGTACCCTCCGGAAAATTATTGCACAATTCCGTTTGCCCGTGAAAGTTTATTTGTATTTTTAAACTTTTTATTGAGCTTGCGAAGTGTGTGCAATGTATGCTCATGCAGGGCACACACACCGCATATAAAGCATTTGCGGGGAAGTGCGGACTTGAAAGGATGAATAAGAAATTGACTATATTGGTAAACCGAAATGAAGCGCCAGAAATCGCAACCGCTTCATATGCGAAACGTTATAAACTATTATAAAATGAAAAAGCAAATATCAATAATCGTTTCAGTTTATATTTTAAGTTCAGTCATTAGCTTAAAATCACAAAACTATCACACATTTATTGGACAAAATAAAATTTGGTCGGAATTAGAATATGTATGGACAAGTACCTTCACTTCAAATTATAAAATTGAAGGAGATACGGTCATTAATAACAGTACTTATTACATGGTTTATTCCTGTTTCAATGATTCTTTGTTGCAAAACTGGAATTTTTTGATGCTAATCAGAGAAGATTCCGATGAAAAAGTTTATAGATATGATTCTTTTAATCAGGAAGAATTCCTTCTTTATGATTTTACTTTAGAAATAGGTGACTTATTTTATACAGGTGGTGAAATTGGTGGTAATCCTTTATATGCCCCTGTTGAGGATATTGACTCCATTTTAATTGATGGCGAATTTCGGAAAAGGATAATTTTTGAAGATTGGTTTGATGAATTCTGGATTGAAGGCATTGGTAGTTCAACTGGTCCATTCAGACCTTTTGAAAATGTTTTTACATCAGACATGGGTTGGGAATTTTTATGTTTAGAAGAAGATTCTACTATCATTTATCAAAACCCAGATTATTCCGAATGTTTTATAAGCATAATAGACAACTTGAATGAAAAGAAATCCCAAAACTCAAATCTTATTAAAATTTATCCTCAACCATCTAAAGAATTTGTAAACATAAAAATATTGGATAATTCGGAAATATATAATGAAATAGAACTAATAAACATCACCAGTCAAAACAAGTATTGCAGTAAATTTAATGGAAAGCAAATTACATTAAATTTGAAATCTTATTCTGCAGGACTCTATATTGTTTTAGTAAAAAGCAAGAATAAAACCCTTCTTGAAAAGTTGGTGATTGAAAATTAAAATTCAGTTCATGACAGCCCAACCGGCTTAAGGGTCATCAAGAAAAAGTAACTTTAGGTTTAACAATCTTAATTACCCCAAACATTTATTCACAGGAAAACACAAATCAAATAACCATGGAAAAGACAGCAAATCAGAAACCCATCCTTGGACTAAGGACTGTAAGTTACAAAGTCGGAGACATTGCCAAAGCAAAAGAATGGTATGCAAAGGCATTTCAAACTGAACCTTACTTTGACGAACCTTTTTATGTCGGTTTTAATATTGGAGGCTATGAGCTTGGACTTCAGCCTGACGAAAACCCACCAACTGAAAAACCTGAAAGCGTTGTTGCTTATTGGGGAGTAAATGATATTGAAAAGGAATACAACCGGTTTTTAGAATCAGGTGCAATGGAATATGAAAAGCCAAAAAACGTAGGAGGTGAAATTGTAGTCGCCAGTATTAAAGACCCCTGGGGAAACATCATCGGATTAATCTATAACCCTGAATTCAAAATTGAAAAGTAAACCGCAGGTTAGAAAACTAAATCATTTAAATATGAAAAAAAATCAGATCATATTATTCAGCCTGCTGGTTACCGCCTGTTCATCACCGGAAGTAAAGGAAGCCTCCCTGTCAAAAGATTTTTTCGACAGGTTGACTGGGAAATGGAAACATGAAAACAGCACCACGATCGAGAAGTGGGAAAAAGATGGTGAGTTATTCAAGGCAACAGTATATAAACCATTTGGAAAAGAATCACTGGTTACCGAAAGAATAAGGCTGAAGGAAAGAGAAGGTGAGATTTTTTATGAAGCAACCGTGAGAGGGCAAAACAATGAAAAGCCTGTCCCTTTCAAATTGATAGAATCGAGCCAGGACAGGGTTGTCTTCGAGAATAAAAACCATGATTTCCCGCAAAAGATCACTTACCAGTTCATTTCTGATGATGTAATGCTGGCAACCATAGAAGGAATAATGAACGGCAAAACTGAAAAGATGGATTTTAAATATTCAAGAATAAAGTCTGTTCAAAATGATTAGATCATAACACCAATATCTTATGGAAAAATCGAAATGCATGGAATGCGGTTTTGAGATCATTGGACGATCGGATAAAAAATTCTGTTCGGATCAGTGCCGAAACACTTATAACAACCGCAAAAAACAGGACTCAAACAATTTTGTCAGGAATGTAAATGGAATCCTTCGTAAAAACCGGCGTATCCTCGAAGAATTGAACCCAACCGGAAAGGCCAAGGTTAATTTTCAGAAACTAAAAGACAAAGGATTTAATTTTGACTATTATACCAACACTTACAAAACCAAAGCCGGTAAAGTTTATTACTACTGCTATGAATTCGGCTATCTTCCGATAGAAGAGGATTTTTATTTCCTGGTAATGAAGCAGGATTATGTGGATAATTAGTTCAAAGTTCCGGGTTCAAAGTTTGAGGTTCAAATGTTATTAGCTCCTTAAAAATTTGTTATGATAAAGGAATTTGGGATTTTAATTTTTCTTGGGATCAATTGTAATCTCTTTGCACAGGAATATGAAACGCATACAAATCGGCGAATCAGATTTGGATGGCTAAAAACCTTGACATCGATTCATCCGGTAGCCGCTGTTACAAAGAACTTTTACAAAATTGTAAGGGTTTTGGCAGACTTTATAATTGGGAAACAGCAATTACAATCTGCCCGCTGGGATTCAGGCTTCCAACAGATGAGGACTGGATAATTTTAACCGAGGAATTGGGCGGCATCGATATCGCAGGCAGAAATTTAATGCCAGGGGGTAAATCAGGATTTAAGGCTTTGCCGGGAGGAAATTATAATAACCTGTTGGACGTTTTCAGTTACCTCAACACTAATGGATATTACTGGACTTCAACTTCATTCAATGAAACAACTGCCTGGATGCGTCAATTCGATGTTAAAAAAACCAATATAAACCGGTCAACCGTGAAAAAGCATTATCACTTCAGTGTCCGGTGTATTAAAGAAAAATGAATTACTAATGATATTGCTATCTGAGCTACAAAGCCGGTAAATTTCAATTCTGGTTTTGTAAAAATTAATTCCAGAATCCAGATTTGGTGCCTCAGGGAAATTTTCCACCTCACTTATTTCAGCTTTTGGCGAAAAAGCTTTAAATTTTCCCCTTCACCCATTCCTTTATAAAGATAAAATACATAACCATCCCTGACTTTTATTTTCTTTACAAAAGGATAATAAATTCTTAAGATCTGCTCTATTTGGCCATTTTGGGTATTTAACTTTCTGATATTATAAACTCCTGATTTTAGAAAAAGGCAATAAACATTGCTGGTAATTTCATCTGCAATTATTTCTTTTACCCAATCGGGATCATCAGCATAATTAATTTTCACTGTTCTGACTAACCGATTATCGGGCGAATAAAATTCAATCTGACCTTGAGGATGGTTGAAGATCACAAGGGTATCCCGCAATTTTACAAGTGGTGCAAAAACCGGAGTTAATACAATTTTCCGCAGATAATGGGCTTCAAATTCCCCGGCCCTCAGATCGTTCATCATTTTAATCTGATCCTCCATGGCTACATAGTCGCTCATGTTTAAAATCCTCTCTTCAGCACCATTATACAAACCTATATTTAACAAACTCCTCATGTAAGGATTGGAATTGATCAAGTCTATTTTTATCGAATCGACAATCCGTCTCAACAAATGCAATTGGCTTTCCTTTTCTTTTGCATATTGATATTCAACTACCAGTTCATTATAGAAATTAAGTTTAAAATAGATATTATCATTAAGCTGTGTGACGCAGGGAAACATCAATTTCTTAAAATCACTAACAGGCGTTGGATAAATAAGATCGATTCGCCCATTATGAAAATAAAGCTGGTAGGCAGAATCTTTACCTAAAACATGAACTTCATTAAAACAATCCTTAAAAAGTTTAAACGGTTTAATTTTTGCCGTATTGAGTTTGGTAATTGTATCATTGGACGGATCCAACAGGATCAGCTCTTTTGAAAAAGAATTTCTGTAAATCAAAAGAAGGATATCATCATCCAGGAATTCATAGTCAAGAACAGAATAAACATCATTCTTATAAACTGTTTCAACTTTAGCACCGGAAATAACAATTTCATCAAGTTCTTCGGTCTTTCTTTCAAGTGAAATGGAAATTTCCTGCTCAAACACATCAGCGATTTCAACAATTTTTGTCTGGTAGCTTATATGTGAGATTATAAGTATGACTGGCAATTCTTCAACTGAAATGCTAAATACCCCTTCCTTTGAGGTAGTCGTTCCAACCGGAAAATCTCTCAATTTGATATTTACATCACTAATGGGGACACCGGATGTTTTATCGAGGATTCTTCCTTTGATTACAAAATGATCCTGTGACGAGGCATTTTGACACAATAGTAGAACTATTGCAGCAATATATAAAGCCCGAATTAACATTCGTTGTTGTTCGTATTATTTGTCAGACAGGACAAATTTAGTTAAAAGAAGGAAATTGCTAATTCTTCAGCCAGTTTAATATGATAGCGGATCCGGATTTTGTCATGATCGATTCCGGGTGAAACTGAATTCCCCTGACATCAAAAGTACGATGTGATAAAGACATAATGATACCATCATCAGCTTTTGCAGTAATTTGAAGTTCTGGTGGGAAATCCTCCTCCGAAACAGCCCAGGAATGATACAATCCGCCTTCGAAACCATCTGGAATATCTTTAAAAAGGTAATCGTCAGGTTTCAGGATGTTGACTTTCTTTGTCACACCATGGTAAACCTTGTTCATATTGAAAAGCTTCGCTCCGAAATACTCTGCTATCGCCTGGTGCCCAAGACATACACCCAGGATGCTTTTGGAAGATGAGTAAAGTTCAAGCAGACGAAAAAGGTTTGGGAAGTCCTTTGGCAAACCCGGTCCCGGAGAAATCAGGATTTTATCAAAATCCTTTACCCGATCAAGGTTAAGTTGGTTTGTTTTAATGATTTCAGGATAGCCAAAACCGGCTTTTTCAACAAGTTGTGCCAGGTTGTATGTGAAAGAGTCGTTATTATCGGTGATCAATACTTTCATTGAGCCGGAAAAGCTAAATTTGCCGTCAGTTTGCTATGAACGCTGCCAAAGATATAATAAAACAGATGAATGATTTCGGGCGACAATCCGAACCTTTTCTTTTCATCCTTGATTTCGAAATGGCAAATCTTGTTTTATTACCGATTAAAGAGGTGAATCCTGAAGAAATACGTTTTGATATCCATGGATTTAGCAATTCGACTGCTAATAAATCCTCCCCTTTCGCAAGTTGACTTCCAAAAATTTCCAATCACCCTTCATCAGTACTGCCGTGCATTTGATGAAGTGATCAATCACATCCACTTGGGAAATACCTACCTGCTTAACCTGACCTTTAAAACAAAAATCCAAACCAGACTTTCGCTTCCTGAAATCTTTGAACTCAGCAACGCACCTTATAAACTGCTTTATAAGAATCAATTTGTCGTTTTCTCGCCCGAAGCTTTTGTAAAAATTGAAGGCAATACCATTTCGTCCTACCCGATGAAAGGAACAATTGATGCTGGAATTCCAAACGCCGAAACTGTCTTGCTGAGCAATAGCAAAGAATTGGCTGAGCACAATACAATTGTTGATCTTATCCGCAACGATCTGAGCATGGTTTCGAAAAATGTGCGGGTTGAAAAGTTCAGGTATATTGATAAAATCAAAACCCATGAGAAGGAATTGCTGCAAACCAGCTCAGAAATATGCGGGGATTTGCCGCCCGACTGGAAGAAACACATCGGCGATATCCTGATCACCATGTTGCCGGCAGGTTCCATCAGTGGCGCTCCCAAGAAAAAAACTATGGAGATCATCAAAGAAGTTGAAAATTATGACCGTGATTACTTTACAGGTGTATTTGGCTATTTCGATGGACAGAAGCTGGATAGTGCTGTTATGATCAGGTTTATTGAAAAGATGGGAGATGAACTCTACTTTAAGAGCGGCGGCGGAATTACCAGCTTCAGCAATTGCGAATCAGAATACAGGGAGATGGTGGATAAGGTTTACCTGCCAATTTAAAATCTTCTTAGCCATTGAGAAAAAAACACATCATATACTTTGTAGCCCTCCTGGTCAGATAAAACCATTTCCTTATTGATTAAAGAATCTAAATTTGTTTTGATTGTGCTGGCAGCGCTTAAATTGTATTTTTGAATAAAATCTTTGGAGGTAGGCATCAATACCTGTTTTTCCGAAGCAATGGCCCTAAGAAGTTCAAACTGGTGATCAGTCAGTAAATTCCGGTAATTGTAATATACGACCTCCTGCTCTTTTAAAATATTAAGCAAAGTATTGATTATCAAATCCTCATCAATAGTTTTAATCCCCGCACCATACAACTTATTGCATAAATACTGGACATACCAGGTATAATTTTCCGTCAGATTTAAAATCAGATCAACCGCCTCTTGATGAATAACATATTTTCCTGATTTAAACTTATCAATAATAAAATCTGAGTATGAGATGTCACTGATTTTTTCAAGGTTTAAAATTTCTGAACTTTGATAAAAAGGACGCTGGTGATCACCAAACATTGACATCAGTATATGCTTCTGACTTCCGGAGTAAACAAAAGTCGTATTATTAATCTGCTGTGTTTGGCTCCTCAGAATTGCCTCGACACCTTTTTCAGGATAATGGTTGATCTGCTGAAATTCATCAAATGCGATGACTATTTTTTTCTGTTGAGTTTTCAGATAACTGAAAATCTCTTCTATTGATTTTTCTTCCGATCCTTTACTTTGGAACAGGATATCAATTGTTGGCTTACCGGTCATGGGGTCAACGGTTATACTCGGCCTCAAACTTCTAACTATTCCACCAAACGACTTAATCAACCTCGTTGTTTTGGAATCAAATTTTCCAATAACTGCCTTTGCAAAAGTTATTATAAACTGTTCTAAGTTGCGTGTATGCATCAGGTCAATATAGAATAGGGAAATATCTTTTTCCTTTTCAAGTGATTTAAAAAAATGCAGGATTAAACCTGTTTTTCCCAATCTTCTTGGCGAAATCAGGGTAATATTTCGTTGATTATTGATCGAATTTTTAAGTCTTTTAACCTCCTCTTCGCGGTTACAAAAAAACTCTTCACTTTCGTATCTTCCTATAATAAAAGGATTTATAACTTTCATCATTGATTTTTTTAAAGTGTAAATGTACAATAATTATTTCATATTTTACGTAACGTAAATTACGTAATGGGTTTTCAACCATTGAAAGGTAGGAAATTCTATAAAATCTCCTTTATCTCTGCAAAGCTTTTAACCTCATAAGTCACCTGCCCGTTATGGGAAAGGTTATCGAAATTACAGAACAAACCATCTATTCCGGCTTTCTTTGCACCTTCGATATCTACTTCCAGGTCATCACCAATCATCAGACTTTCTTCCGGTAAAGCTCTGGCTTTGTTTAATGCAAAATCAAAAATCTGTAAATCGGGTTTTTTTGATCCGGCTTCTTCCGAGGTTGTGATGGTAGTAAAATATTTATCCAGTTCGTTTGCTTTGATTTTGATCTCCTGTACTTCCTCAAATCCATTGGTGATGATGTGAAGGATATATTTTTCCTGAAGATATTCCAGTACTTCAATAACATTGGGGAATAAGGCTTTTTTACGTGGGCTCATGTGAAGATAATCGGCCGCAAAGCGTCCGGCAAACGCCCGGTCGTCAATCCCGAATTCAAGCAGGGTAATGTGAAACCGGTGGACATTCAAATATCGTTTGCTGATCTCACCCCTGCGGTATTGTTCCCAGAGTGCAACATTGTTTTTCAGGTATAAATCAAAAAATTTGTCAAATGGCTTCACTCCCCTATCGTAAAGCCCGAACTTGTCGAACAATTCAAGAAAAGTCTCCCGGGTACTCAAATCGAAATCGTAAAGGGTGCGATCGAGATCAATAAAGATATGCCTGTATTTCATTCTATTTTTCAGAATGGCAAAATTAGGAAAATAAGGTCACCGAAAAAGTTGTTATACTCCCCCAGCTATAATTATTTCACCAGGCTTATCTTCCTGCATAAAGTGCCTATCTCTGTTCGAACCTCAAGAAAATAAACGCCACTTTTTAGGGATGAAAGGTCAACCTGAGCAGTTCTATTTGCGTGGCTATATTTAACCTTATTCACGACTGGCTTTCCATAGAAGTCGTAAACATTGATCTGCCAAATGCTATCATCAGACGAGACCAAAACTGCCCCTGATGTCGGGTTGGGAAATATCCGGATACCTTTTTCTGATTGGTTATCAGGTGTGGATGTGACGGCCATAAGCTTTATTTGGAAAGGAGCATTGGTTGGCAATGATTGGGTTTTTACATGAACAATGCCAAGCTTTTCAGCAGGATCATAAAACCAGCCATCGGATGCTTGCTGTAATTCTTCAAGAGTGGCGTATTCTGTCAGTCCTGCTTCATTCAACAAAACACCCTCCGGTTTTACATGAAAATGCACTTCGAAAAGATTAGAGCGTACCTCAGGCTTTCCTTCATAGGTTCCTATACTTTCACCAACAGTTATAATCACATCGCCACTATTTCCGAAAATTGGCCCTTCAGCTTCAATCAAGGTTTTGGCAAATGCTCCCTCGCGGTGTTCTCTTGTAATTCCATCATCTTCATAAAGCTCAAAACTTGAATAACCATTGGGATAAACATCAAAAGTAATTGGGTCCTTGGGATATTGGTTGTCATAAAGCATTTCAGGATACATCGGGATAATGGCTCCGGCTTTTACAAAAACGGGACATTTGGTTAAATCAGCCGGATAATCATTCAATGTCAGGGGACCTTCATACACCGTCCCGTTCCAGAAATCAATCCATTTACCGGCTGGAAAATAAATACTGTCGCGTTCCATTGCAGGTTTATAAACGGGAGCCACCAGGAACCATTCCCCGCTCATAAACTGATATTGGGTTGTTTTATCAAGGCAAACCGGATCATCAGGATATTCCAGCAGCATAGCCCGAACAACAGGAGTACCGGTTTCCCAGGCTTCATTGCAATAGGTATAAAGATAAGGAGTTAACCTCATTTTTAATTTCAGGTAATTCCTGTTGATATCTGTTATGGTTGTACCATAATTCCAGGGGTGCTTATCGCTTGTAGCCCAACCTGACATTGCATAGGTTACTGGGATAAATGTTTTCCATTGCAAATCACGAACGTATGTTGAACCGCTGCCACCAAATATTCCATCTACATCACTTGAGGCATAATTGTAGCCTGATAAGCCTGAACCAATGAACGTAGGAATGTGAAAACGGATATACTCAAAACTCCCTGACTGATCACCCGACCATACTGTTGAATACCGCTGAGTTCCGGCCCATCCGCAAACTGACCAGACAAAAGCCCGGTCGTTACAATTGCTTTCAATTCCTTCATAAGCAGCCTTACATGCGTTCAGAGCGTTCAGGTATCCGGCACCAACCCAGGCAACATCGAGTTTACAGGCACGGGTTCCGGCGGTTCCAACCTCCCATGCAATCTGGCTCACACCATTTTCAGTCCATAGACCTGTCCAGAATCCCCTGTTATGGAGTTCCGATACCACCGTTGGCAGATCGGTATAACCACAACCGTAACCATCATTGGGCAGTATCCATCCGCCGGGAAGGTCATTGTCCCGGTATGGATCTGCAACCAGCTCAATAACATCCATAGTTGTTTGTCCGTTCAGGTTGTAACAGTCCGCATCGCCTAACTCAAGCCCCCAACGTGGAATCAGAGATGGCCGACCTGTTAGTTCTGTGTAACCATTAAGGATTTCTTTAAAAGAAGGACCATAAAAGTAAAAACAGTCAAACCTGTTTTCCTGGTGAGCGGTTTGGGTATAATCATTTTCTTTAAAATCATAACTTCCCGGGGCAAAGGTATTTCTGAAAGCGCCATAGCCCTTTGTGCTCATGTAAAATGGAACGGGATTGGGAACCGCGCCATTGTCCCAGTTCTCAGTTTCTTTCGAAATTTTGATCTTGGTTCCCTTGTGTGAAAAATAACCATTCTGCATTCCTCCTCCATAGAAATACTCGTTTTCATCTGTTTCGAGGTACTGGAATGTGCGAGTTCCGTAATCCAAACCATTCGATTCTGTCCAGATTTCTGTAGTATTATCACTTTGGTAAAGAGCAAATTTCAATGGATTTTTATAAGCTCGTAAAACCAATTCACTTGTCGAAATTTTATAATAGGTACCTTCATCCGACCAGTTGATGCTGATCAAAGGGAAATCGTAACTGACAACTATATTGTTCCCTGCCGGATTTGAAAAATTACCATTCGGCGCCAGCCATATACGGAACATGTCATCCTTGTAAAAGATCACCCTGACTTTTGTTGATCCGCAGGTGATAAGCGCAGTGCAGGTATCGACGGTAAAAGCAGTTATATTTCCAATTACATTCGAAACACTTACAAGCGTTTTCGTAAGTGTGTCATT
Source organism: uncultured Bacteroidales bacterium (assembly GCA_963705185.1). GTDB lineage: Bacteria > Bacteroidota > Bacteroidia > Bacteroidales > JAADJA01 > JAADJA01. The sequence continues at coordinate 11,372 of CAVPJF010000015.1, read as the reverse complement.
TTGGAGGTTTTCGTCATTCGGTAGCGATGTGAAAAATTTAAAGTGATAGGAGCCTGAAGTATTCAGATTTACCGGGGTAAACTCAACATCGATGGTTTGGTTCGACTGAAGAGGAGTTGTCCCGGCCGGGATGGTTTTTATTTCCTGCAGAATACCTTCAAGCGTATAAGAAATATTAAAATCCTCAGTAATATTCTGGGCTCCGTAATTTTTCACCCGCACGATCAGGGGTTCCTCCCATGAATAATTATCCGGAGAATTCTCCGGTGCAACCAGCTTGAGGACACCGGCATCATGGTTGGTCGGGAAATAATAAACTGCACCGTAAATGGTTCCGTTTAATGTGCCTTTCGAATCATAGCAAATGTTTCCACTCCCTTCATCAAATTTATAATAGTGCTGCAGGTTCGCATAATTCGGATGAGTGGGCTCAACCGGCTGACCAGCATACTGCAGGATAATGTTATCGCTGAGTACAATATTCCAGATGCGGAGTTCATCAACTTTTGACTTTAAAGAAGCATCGCTGGTATTCTTGCTGATCCATTTCATCGGGAAATTGATAGAAGCATTCACTGAACTGTTCAAGGTTCCGTTTACATAAAGCTTGGTGACTGTTCCATTATTAGTTATGGCCAGCGGTATCCATTGCCCGATAGGACAAGATAATTGAAATACCAGTCCATGACGCCGGAATGGGTGAAACCTACCTGTGTTCCCCACCACTGCTCCAGGCGGATGCCGCTGTTTCCGTCTGTTCCTGTGAGAAGGTGCTGGTAGTTATCTGTTTCGTTTTTATTCACCATTACTTCCAATGTCCAAGGAGGAGTGATGTCGGTTCCATTCAGTGCCACATAATCGCCTTCGCCATTGAAGTCCAGAGAATATTGAGAATTCCCTGACATTGGGGTAAACATTAACACAGAAATAATAGCTATATTGATAATTGCTGAAGCAAATACTTTCATTTTTTTTAATTTTTAAGATGTAAAGATAAAATTATTTTAAGTGTTAACCCATTAACTGATTTCCCAGCCCTCTAAAAGTATTTCATTTGCAAAATTTATTTCTTGAATATCAACAACTTAAAATTCATTTGAAAAAATAAATTGAAAAAAACTTGACAACGGCTATTAAAATGTTGTATCATTGCAATATCATTTTAATATCATTTTAAATTTAAACAACATGAAAACAGAAAAAGATTTTAAAGCAAAGTCGGGCTACCTTGCCCTGTTCATCGAAATCGTAATGATTGTAGCGATGGTGCTTGTGCTCATTTTTATTCCGGATGTACTAATTAAGATAATTGCCGGAGTAGTACTTTTCGTGACAGCGTTCTGCCTTGGAGGATTCTCTATTGTCAATCCAAACGAATCGAGTGTGATGGTGCTTTTCGGAGCTTATAAGGGAACCATAAAAGAGAATGGATTCTGGTGGGTAAACCCATTTTTTACACGGAAAAAAATTTCCCTGCGTGCCCGTAATCTCGACAGTGAACCCATCAAGGTGAATGATAAGATCGGGAACCCGGTTATGATCGGAGTTGTTCTGGTTTGGAAAGTGGAGAACACCTTTAAAGCCGCTTTTGAGGTAGATGATTATGAACATTTCGTAACCATCCAGAGCGAAGCGGCAGTGCGCAAAATGGCGGGTGAATTCCCCTACGACAATCTTGAAGATGAAGACGCGAAGATCACACTGCGTGGAGGAAAGGAAGAAGTGAACAAACTGCTGGAAGATGAGATCACGGAACGGCTTGCCATAGCAGGGATCAAAGTAATTGAAGCACGGATTAACTACCTGGCTTATGCACAGGAAATTGCCAGCGCCATGTTGAGGCGTCAGCAGGCAACAGCTGTCGTTGCAGCAAGGTTTAAGATTGTTGAAGGTGCTGTAAGTATGGTGGAAATGGCGCTTGCTAATTTATCACAAAAAAAGATTGTTGACCTTGATGAAGAGAAAAAAGCTTCTATGGTCAGCAACCTGATGGTTGTTCTGTGCTCGGATAAGGATGCTACTCCGGTAGTAAACACAGGTACTTTATATCATTAAAAATTCAAAAAGTCTGTTCTTATGGAAAAGCAATTCTATTCAGAAGAACAAAAGTTTAAACCGACCATAGTTTGGTTGATCATGTTCCCGGTCTGGACAGTTGTGAATGTAATTTTTTCCATCGGACTATACAAGCAGATCGGACTTGGTCAACCCTGGGGTGATGAACCAATGTCGGATATGGGATTGATTGCTGTAACGATTGCTGTTAATCTGATTGTAATGGGAACTGCGCTTATGATGCTAAAAATCCGGATGGTTGTTGAAATCAGAGAATCGGGATTATTTTACCGCTATCCACCCTTTATTATTAAAGAAAAGAAGATCAGCCGGGAAGAAATTGAACGCTTCGAGGTTCGACAATACAAACCAATCCAGGAATACGGAGGCTGGGGCTTCAGGCAACGCACTCGAAGATTTCGTAATGCAGGATTGGCTTATAATGTAAGCGGTAATATTGGTTTACAACTTTACCTAAAAAATGGTAAAAAGATACTTTTCGGAACTCAACGTAAAGAAGCCATTGGTTCAGCAATGAATAAAATGATGGGAGGAAGGGAGTAACTATGCCAAAAAAGAAACCTTTTGTATTGCGTATTGATCCCGATATTTTGGCTGCGATCGAAAAATGGGCTGCCGATGAATTCCGGAGTGTGAATGGACAATTAGAATGGATCATCAGCAAAGGCTTAAAGGATGCAGGCAGGTATAACCCAAAAGAGAAAGAGGGTCAGTAGGAATAGGAATCAGTCAGGCCAAATGATTTAATTCGCGCATTCGCGGCTTAAACATAGGGAGTTTTTAATATTTGACTATTTTTTCGCGCTATATAAGGAGAGTTGCCGGAGCGGTCGAACGGGGCAGTCTCGAAAACTGTTGATCTGCATTGCGGATCCGAGGGTTCGAATCCCTCACTCTCCGCTTCTTTTTTGAATGGAAAGTTATGCTTTTCAAAAGTTATAATCCGCTGGTAAAATCTGGCTTCATGAAATATCTTCCATTTTCTGTTCTCACTTTTACCCTGATTTTTTCAATCTGCTTCTCTTCAATTACTCGCGTCAATGCTCAGATCAATTACTTTGAAGCGGATTACATCATCAGTTTAATGGAAAAAGTTAACCAATTATCAAATTGAAGCCAATGGGAAAAAGGTTAACCTTAACTGGAAACAATCGACTTATTACACAGGAGTCATGGCCTTTTACCAGGTAACAAAAGATCAAAAATTACTTGAACAAGCCATTAACTGGTCAGACAAGAATAACTGGGAAACCGGAAATGAAATGTTCTTCCCGGCAAACCGGCTGACCTGTACCCAAACCTACCTGCAAATTTTTATCGAAAAGCATGATTCAGGAATGATAAAAAACACCAAAGAATATTTGGATGCAGAACTCATGATAACCGAACCAGCATACCTCCGGGGATGGTATTATGTGGATGCCCTTTATGTGGGGATCCCACCTTTTATGATGATGTCAGCCATTACCGGCGAAGATAAGTACGCTGATTATGGCAATCGTATTTTTTGGGAATTATCGGAGCAGCTATTCGACAAAGAGGAAGGACTTTTCTATCGTGACAGTGAAGCCCGGTTTAATGAAAAAAGCAGGAATGGTAAAAAAGTATTCTGGTCGCGCGGAAATGGCTGGGCGATTGCATCCATTCCCCGAATTTTAACCTACCTTCCTCTGGAAGATCCAAATTACAAACGCTATTCGGAACTTTTACAGAAAATGGCTGCATCCCTCGCTAAGTGCCAGGGCGAAGATGGACTATGGCGAACCAACCTTACCGATTATGAGGATTATCCCGAACCCGAATCAAGCGGAACAGCTTTCTTCACTTATGCTATCTCATGGGGAATCAACAATGGAATATTGGAAAAGGAAAAGTTTGAACCGGTAATCAGGAAATCGTGGAAAGGCCTGTGCGATATTGTCAATGAAGAAGGAAAAGTCTGCTGGGGACAGCCCGAAGCAAGGAAACCTGGAAAAGTTAAAGAAGAGGATTCTGATGAATTTGTTTCAGGAGCATTTCTACTTGCCGGCAGTGAAATGTTGAGATTTGTCCAAAAACACAAATAAGGAATAATTGACCTAATCCTTCAAATTCTCATCATAATACTTCAGCAATTTTTCATACAGGTGAATCCTGTCCTTGCCTCTAACATTGTGCTCGTGACCCGGATAAACAAAGTATTCAACCTGTTTTCCTTCATCCACACATTTTTTGATAAATGACAAACTGTTTTGCCAAACCACAGTTTCGTCCATTGCCCCCTGAATGATCAGTAAGCGGTCTTCGAGTTTATCGACATAATTGGTTAAAGCTGCATTCTTATAGCCTTCAGGATTTTCTTTTGGAGTATCCATGTAGCGCTCGCCATACATCACTTCATAATACTTCCAATCGATTACCGGGCCACCGGCAGAAGCAATTTTAAAAGTACCGGGATGTTTCAGAATCATTGAAATCGTAAGGAATCCTCCATAGCTCCAACCATCAATTCCCATTTTGTCAGAATCAACATAACTTTGTGATTTCAGATATTCTACCCCTTTCATCTGGTCGGCAATTTCGATGGTTCCAAGATTTCTAAAAATAGCCTGTTCAAAAGCAAGTCCTCGGTTTGCAGTTCCACGATTATCCATAGTAAAAACAACATAGCCCTGCTGTGCCATATAGTTCTGGAATAGTCCCGCTGCTCCCAGCCATGAATCAGTTACAAGCTGTGAATGAGGTCCGCCATAAACATAAAAGAACACTGGATATTTTTTTGAAGGATCAAAATTGGCAGGCTTAATTAACCGGCAATACAAGTCAGAGCCATCATCCGCTTTGAGAGTAAATAATGAAGTTTCACCAAGACGATAATCATCTAAGGGATTTTCATTCTTTTGCAACGTCTCAATTACATTGCCTTTTCCATCCAATAGTTTATACTCTCTGGCAATTTCGGTGCTCGAATAGATATCAATCAGGTATTTCACCTGAATGACTAAGCAGTCCAATATGGGTTCCATGATCTTTGCTGATATGGGTTATATTGCCGGTTCGGATTTCAACTGAATAAATATTTTGTTCCAACGGGCTTTCTTTTGTCCCCAGGAAATAAACAAATTTATCATCTTCATCAATTCCGATTAATTCTGTCACGACCCAATTCCCTGAAGTCAATTGCTTAACCATGTGGCCGCTAATATTGTATAAATAGAGATGCTGATAGCCATCGCGCTCACTGAACCACAAAAACTGGCTGGAGGTAGTATTAAGAAAAAAAAGTGGGTTTTCAGGTTCCACATATTTATCATTTTTCTCCTCAAACAAATTATACACAAACTCGCCAGTCAGTGCATCGTATTTATTCAATCGTAAATGATTCTGTTCACGGTTTAATATTCCGATATAAATATACTTTTCAGATGGATCCCACGTCACTGATGTAAGAAATTGATCTCTTGGCTCGCCTGTTTTAATATAAATGGTCTTTCTCTCTTTTATATCAAAAATACCCAATGTAACCTGCTCGCTTTTCATTCCGGCCATAGGATATCTGGTATTTTCGACAACGGCAATCCTTTTCGAAATATCTACCAATGGATAATTGGTTACCATTGACTCAACCTTTCGATAAAAAGCAAGAAAACGTCCATTCGGCGACCAAAATGTCCCTTTATTGATGCCAAATTCATTTCGGTGAACGATTTGCCCATTTACTACTCCCGCACTATCATTTTTTGTAACCTGGATTTGTTCACTATTCAATGCAATAAAAAGGTCATTTTCTAAGGTATAAGCCTATGGCAAGCGTTTCATCAAAAACATTAAGGTTTTCACCCCCCTCATAATAGTAATTCACGAAGGTCAGATTTTTCGATACAATATCATACAGGAAGAGCTTGTTTTTCTCCAGGAATTTAAATTTAAAGTCTTCAACAAAGGAGATGGATGGGAATCTTTTCAGTGAGTCGAGCTCCAGATCAGCCATTCCGGCATTAAGATCATCAAGATTAGTCAAAGGAAGTCGTTCACCTGTAGCAACTATGCCTTTGATCAAGGTGTCATTTCTCACAAAGACAAAGTCATTGCCTTCACCCATCCATTGGAGTTGATTCATGTTTTTGGGTAATACCGATGGATTCATGTAAACACAATCCTTCAAGGTTAATAGTTTATCCTGCCCAAAAAGAAATAAGGATAAATGGACAAAGACAACCATCAATTGAAATTGAAGATTCCTAACCATATAAGCGTTGTTAATTTTAAATTTCATATTAGTTTTCACCATAAAAATTGAACTTCAATTATGTCTTAATCTTGAAGCATTAATTAGCCTGTAAAAATATTATAGCTAAAAGGAGTATACTACTTCGGCGATGCGCTCAAGAAGGGAGTTTTTATTTTCAATGGCGTTACCCACAACGATAATATCGGCTCCAGCTTTAAACCTGTCGGCTGCCTCATTGGGATTGCGAATTCCACCACCCACAATCAGTGGAACTTTTATAGTTGCTTTAACTTTTTCAACCATGCTGGTGGGAATCGGATTTAATGCTCCACTGCCTCCATCCATATATATAAGCTTTAGACCAAGCATTTCGCCGGCCATTGCTGTTGATACTGCAATTTCATCTTTGTCGCTGGGAATTGGAAATGAATTACTCATATACGAAGCTGTCGTAGGTTTTCCGCTGTCGATAAGCATATAACCAGTAGGCAGGATTTCCAGGCCACTTTTTTTCAGGTAAGGAGCTGCGATTATGTGCTTACCTATCAATAGGTCAGGGTTTCGCCCGGAAATCAGGGAAAGAAGCAATATTCCATCAGCACGTGAATTGATCTGCATGATGTCACCGGGAAAAATGATAATGGGAATACTGCAATGATCTTTAATCACCTTTAAAGTGCTATCAAGGTTATCATCCGATAACAAACTTCCTCCGACAAATAGATATGAAACCATTGACTTCCCTGCCATACCGACAAGATCGATCAATTGACGGGTGTTATACTTATCAGGATCGACAAGTACCACAAACTGCTTTTTATTCTCAGATAGGGAAGTATACAAACTCATATATAAATCATTCGTCAATTGAGTTGCAAAGATAGTAATGTTGAGAAAATATAAAAATTCTCCTTGAAACAAAAAAGTACTGTCCATATAATTTTAAAGACAGTACTGTTAATCCTAAAATATACTGTGTTATTCCTGGGCTGCTAAAAATCTTTCAGCTTCTATAGCAGCCATACAACCCGTACCTGCAGCAGTAACTGCCTGTCTGAAAACATGATCCTGAACATCGCCGGCTGCAAATACACCCAGGATATTCGTTGCAGTTGAATCAGGTTTCGTTAAAATGTATCCGACCTCATTTGTATCAATCTGCCCTTTAAAAAGTTCAGTATTCGGTTTATGGCCAATAGCCACAAAAAATCCATCGATTGGAATTGTTTTCTTTTCTCCGGTTTTAACGTTTGTGACAATGACACCGGTAACTTTTTTGGCAAATCCTTCAGTTTCACCTATTATTTCAGTCGGGATATGGTTCCAAACGGTTTCAATGTTTGGGGTGTTTGCCACGCGGTGCTGCATAGCTTTGGAAGCCCGCAATTCATCACGTCTGTGAATCAGGTATACTTTACTGCAAAGCTTCGCAAGATACGTGGCTTCCTCAGCGGCTGTATCTCCACCGCCAACGACAGCTACAACCTTTCCGCGATAAAAATATCCGTCGCAGGTAGCACAGGCGGAAACACCATAACCGTTGTATTCTGATTCAGAAGGTAATCCAAGCCATTTTGCAGTCGCACCGGTAGAAATTATCACTGTTTCGGCCTGAATGGTTTTACCGTCATCAGCTTTAGCAATAAAAGGACGTTTGGAAAGATCAATTTCAGTTATCAATCCCCAGCGGACATCGGTTTCGAAGCGTTCGGCCTGTTTTTTAAAGTCTTCCATCATCTCGGGTCCCTGAGTTCCGTGGGGATAGCCCGGAAAATTTTCAACCTCTGTGGTGGTAGTTAATTGGCCTCCAGGTTGTAATCCCTGGTAAAGGATAGGTTTCAGGTCAGCTCTTGCTGCATAAATGGCCGCAGTATAACCTGCCGGCCCTGATCCGATGATCAGACATTGGGTTTTATCTACACTTTTTTCACTCATGATATCTATCTTTTATTTATTAATTAAGCTCCTGAATTTTCAGGAATAAAAGCTCCACTGTCGAAAATTATGCCAAAATTTAACAAGATTATCAATCAACAGATTATCGGGCAGGCTAAATTAAATATTCCTTGACAATCTAACCAATTATGTATTTTTTTTATTATCTAATCTTAATGTTTTTATCTTTGCAATCAGATTTCGGGGTGTGGCGCAGCCCGGTTAGCGTGCTTGACTGGGGGTCAAGAGGTCGCGAGTTCAAATCTCGCCACCCCGACAAGGATTCTGAAAGGTTCTGCGGGGAACCTTTTTTTAAATTTCTTAAAGCTCATCCTTTAAAAAGATTGATTAGTGGATGGCTTGCTTTTTGTATCTGTTATAGTGCGATGGATATATTTTGGAAAGTTGAAAGTTAGGATTTGAGGTTTTTATTTTTAAAAGGGGAAAACAGAACCTGTCTTCCTGTTAATGAGTATAATTATTCTCTTAGGACGATATAACGAGTAAACTCAGAAAATTACGGCAGGAAAAAATTCTTGGATTACAGATAGTTCAGACAATATTACAGAACCAAATCTTTTCTTGTTTTATTTGTCTGTAATTTTGCAAGTCTAAATACTAAACTAAAAAAAAATAATCCTATCACATAAATGATGTTTAGAAGTTACTCAATTAATAATCAAGATAAATAAAATCAAATAGAATTTGCGATGAAAAATCTTCTTAAAAATATTATTGATTTAGTTTTAATGCCAATTACATATTTATCAGCTACCTTCCTAAAGAAGTTGAGAGAAAACAACTTTATTGGTTTTCCCCATACTAAAAATATCTTATTCAAAAAAGGTGTTTTTCCAATAATTGATCATTATTATGAGCCTATGTTCAATCCCAAACATCTGCAACATAGTCTTCGTGATGACAGGAATTTACCGGCAATAAACATGAATACAGATGAACAACTTTCGATTCTTAGGCAATTCCATTATAATGATGAGTTGTTGGCGATACCTGCTCATAAGACTGATAAAATGGAATATTTTTATGACAATGGTTCTTTCCTTTCAGGAGACTCCGAATACTTATACAATATTATAAGACATCTGAAACCAAAAAATATTATTGAGATCGGCAGTGGTTCCTCGACCATGATGGCGTTAAATGCGATTAGCAAAAATAAAACTGAAGATAGTAACTATACCTGCAAAATGATGTGCGTGGAACCTTACGAAAATAGCTGGCTTGAAAAAACAGAATCGATTATCATTCGAAAAAAAGTTGAGGATATTGAAAAGTCTTTTTTTGAACAACTCACTACGAATGATATCTTATTCATCGATTCCTCCCATATGATCAGACCGCAGGGTGATGTGTTGTTCATTTACCTCCAGCTTTTACCCTTAATCAAACCGGGAGTATATATTCATATCCATGATATTTTTACACCAAAAGATTACCTGGATGAGTGGATATTTAAAAACATTCGGCTCTGGAACGAGCAATACCTTGTCGAAGCGTTTATGAGTTATAATCAAAATTTTAAAATTATTGGCGCTTTGAATTTCCTGCGACATCAGCATTATAATGAATTCTCTTCTAAATGCCCGGTTTTAAAACAACATATTGAAAGTGGCATCGAACGTGAACCCGGGTCTTTATGGCTCATGAAGACAAAACAATAGAATAATTTCACTTTTGGAATTGCTATGAACACCTGAGAATTGATAGGAGACAATTCGCATCAAGATTCATTTTATTTTTTTTAGATAATAGCCTGAGTATAATACTGAAGAAAATTAATGTCTTGATATGAAATAATTTCATCCTGCCGGTTTTTGCCTTAAGCAAAATGTAATTCTTCTGAAAAGTTGTTTTGGTTTTTCCTGTTTAATATTTTTAACCATACATTTCGCCTGAACTTTCCCAGGCAATAAGGATTATCTGTATTGTAAGCTTCCCCAAAGTTCGGCCATTTAAAATTAGAGAAAAAAAATAAAATTCTAATTTTAAACGATGAAATAAGACAATGAAAAAGACAAGATTTACAGAGACAAAAATTGTTTCCATTCTCAAGAAACAGGAAGCCGGTATTAAGACAGCAGACATTTGTCGAGAATATGGTATCAGTGAAGCTACCTTTTATAATTGGAAAGCAAAGTATGGAGGGCTTGAAGTCCGGGAAGTGAAGCGTTTGAAAGAACTGGAAATGGAAAACTCCAGGCTCAAGAAGATGTATGCTGAGATGAGTATGGAAAACTATGCTTTAAAGGATTTGATCGAAAAAAAGTTGTAGGGCCTGATGAACAGCGTGAAGCAGTAGATTATTTGGTTCAGCATCATACGTTCACCGATCGTCAGGCATGCAGGGCAGTAAAATTGCCCCGGCTACTTTTCAATACAAGCGGATAAAAAAAGGATGACGGGCAGATCATAAGTTTGTTAAGCGAATTGGTTGAAAAGCATCCGTCCATTGGATTTTGGAAGTGCTATTATCGCATAAGAAGAGATGGGCATGAGTGGAATCACAAACGCGTATACAGAGTTTATACACAAATGAAATTGAATATACGACGAAGGGCAAAGAAGCGATTACCGGCAAGGGTAAAACAATCCTTGTTTCAACCAGAGCAGGTAAACCAGGTGTGGAGTATTGATTACATGAGTGACAGCCTATGGGATGGGAGAAAGTTTCGTTTGCTGAATATCATGGATGATTACAATCGTGAAGTTTTGTCTATTGAGACAGACACATCTATTCCAGCATTAAGGGTAATAAGAGCGCTTGAAAAACTGACATTAACCCGAGGGAAGCCGGAAATGATCAGGGTGGATAATGGACCTGAATTTATTTCGGATAAGCTGGACATCTGGTGTAAAGAAAATAAAGTTCAACTGGTTTTTATTCAACCAGGAAAACCTATGCAAAATGGATATGTGGAAAGATTAAATGGATCGCTCAGAAGGGAATTGCTAAATGCTTATGTTTTCAGAACACTGAGTGAGGTCAGGCAAAAAGTTACCGATTGGATGGATGATTATAATAATCATCGCCCTCATGATGCTTTAAACAATAAAACACCAAAAGAAGTGTATGCAGGAATTGCGTAAAAACTCTAATTTTGAATGGCCCGAAAAAGAGGGAAGCTTACAG
>CAVPJF010000014.1:0-114850 GCA_963705185.1 uncultured Bacteroidales bacterium | reverse complement strand
GAAGTTCTGCTCTATCACCTTTTGCCCATTAATTTCAAATATGCTTATTATGGCCTCCATTTGAATTTCTTCATTATTTGAAATGGTAATTTTATTATTCGCTGGATTGGGATAAACAACAATATTTCTTTCCAGTTCTTTCAGGTTATTTATTCCAAGAATGGTATAGTAAAAATAATAACTGCTATCGCCACTAACAACTTGTGTGCCTCCTCCTTGATCCCACCATTTCCATGTATCAGACATCAAGAAACTGTTGGTATCAAAACTATCCGTTTGTTGACTTTCATTCTTCCAGGTGTTGCCGTTCCAAACTTGTTCTAAATAACTTGTCTGATTATTGTTTGAATCGTATGAATAGGTGTATTTTTTGAAATTCTCCCATACATTTTCGTTCCACCAAAAGCCTAATCTACTTATCAGATTATTATTTAAATCGTATGTATAGGTGTACTTAGAGTTAGTTTCCCAGGTGTTGCTTTCCCAGTTTTGTCTTAATTCACTTATCAGATTATTATTTGCATCGTATGTATAGGCGAATTGATATAAATTCTCCCAGATATTGTCCCACCAGTTTTGCTTAATGCTATTTGACAGATTATTATTTGGATCGTATGTATAGGTGTATTTAATGTCATTCTCCCAAGCGCTGCCGATCCAGTATTGACTTAATATACTTGTCAGATTATTGTTTGAATTGTATGTATATGTGGTTTGAAATGAATTCAGCCATCCGCTGCTGCTATACATTTGAAATAATTCGCTTGTCATATTATTGTTTACATCGTAGGTATATGTGTATTTAAAGTAATTCCTCCAGGAGATGTCGTACCATTGTTGTACTAACTTACTTATCTGATTATTGCATGCATCGTATGTAAAGATTATTCTATAATCATTTTGCCAAATATTGCCGTTCCATTCTTGCCCTAGCTCACTTGTCTGATTATTGCTTGTATCGTATGTAAAGGTGTATTTATGGGAATTCTGCCAGGCGATTGCGTGCCAGTTTTGATTAAAATAACTGATAAGATTATGATTAAGATCATAAACCATACCTATAGTCTTAGAATCAATTACCCACCCTATACCGTTCGGATACCATTGCCAGTAATAAATACTATCAACAATTTGTATTAATGGAAGTGGCTTATTTTTAAAATGCGGTTTTTCATCCGTTTTGGAAATGATTACTGATGATTTCCAATCTTCTGTTTCAATCTTGAATCGAACATCATCCCTTGAAGTAAATTTTGGATGAGACATGATGGATGCGTTTTGTTTGTTTTGTGCAACGACATTAATTGATAATGCAATAAATACAAAAAGTAATAATTTTTTCATTGTAATATATCCATAAAATGGATTTTCTGCCAAATATAATAGATAATTATTTACATGCCTGGGATAATTTAACAAAAATTTAACCGATAACCAGCAACCAGCAACCAGCGACCAGCTACCAGCAACTTCCAACAATCGCCTTTGTGGGATAATGAGATTAACCACAAGGGGCACAAAGATTTTACACAAAGGTCACCAGGGATTTTACTCTTTGCGTCCATTGTGCCTCCTTCGATACCTTTGTAGTTAAATCCTCCTGCTCCAGTATTATTTAATATTTTTGCCCTTTATAAAACAGTTAGCAATGAAAACATCCGTCGATATTAGCCATAAGTAAGAAGATGTGTTGATGTTTATTGAACAACTAATTTAAAGACCTGCATTTCTTCCTTTGTTTGAATTTTTAAAAGGTAGATGCCTTTTGGAATTGCACTTATATCCATACAGGCCAGGTTTTGATGATGGAATTTCTGCTGAATGATTTGTTCATTTGTTAAATTGAACAGACTTATGGTAACTTCGTTTTGAAATCCCATTTTATTTTCGATAAGAATCTGATTTTTTGCTGGGTTCGGGTATATTGTTATGGCGGACAGATCGGCTGGATCGTTTATTCCTGAAATATGACAATTCACCATCAGGCTGTCGGAAAACCCGCCAAAACTGCAGGGTTCATTATAACCCCTGACTTGAATGTACGCGGTACCTTCCCAGTTTTGAGTCCAAATTACAGTTGCATTCATTTCGTTGCCTGAAATATAGCCGGCTTCAGCCGGTTGGATTATCCAGTCGTACATATCAGCGTTGATTGATCCGGTGGTGGTATAATAAGAGGTATCTGGTAAATTCGTGGTTATATCTTGATCTCCCACAGGCGTTGCAGGGATTTGCGGAGGACCAACTATAGAAATATAATTGTTAAGCAATTTGGTAGCTGACCCAAAGCCATCAGTAATTGTAAGTGAAACATCATAAATTCCGGCATTTTGATAATATACCTGAGGATTTTGTTCGGTGGAAGTTGACGGTGTGCCCCCTTCAAAAGCCCATTCCCAACTATTTATTGCTCCTGTGGAAATATCATTATAGAATATAGTTTCATTCACACAAGCTAATTTTGTATTTGAATTAAACATAGAAGTAAGACCACCATTTGTAGTTTTTAAAATTGTTCCAGCAGATCCTGATGCATATCCTATATTTGAATCAATAAAAAAAACATTACTAATCGGTACATTGGTTCTTATTGTTTGATTTGTCCAGTTTAAACCCCCGTCTGTAGTTTCGATTATTGTGCCCTGGTGGCCAGCACAGTAGCCTATATTTTCGTTTATAAAACAGACTGAACCCAACCCCTTAGTAGTTCCAGAAAATTGACTGGTCCAATTTATTCCACCATCAGAAGTTTTGATAATTGTACCCTGTGAACCAACTGCAAAGCCGGTTAGCGTGTCAGTAAAAAAAACAGAATACGCAGACATATTATAATACATTGTACTGGTAATGGTCCAAGTAATACCAGCGTCAATTGTTTTGAAAATTGCCATATAATTATTGTTGCTGCCACCCATAAAACCAGTATTATAGTTGACAAAAAAGATTGAATAAAGTGGATAATTTGTTCCACTTTCCAGAGTAGTCCACGATTCACCGCCATCAGAAGTTTTTAGAAGTGTTCCGCCATCACCCACAATATATCCTGTATTTTGATCATTAAAAAAAACTGAATAGAGCCTAAAAGTTGTTCCACTTGTAAGTTGTGTCCAATTTATTCCACCATCAGTGGTTCTTAAGATTAAACCATTATAACCAACGACAAAACCGATATTGGCATTAACAAAGAAAACTGAATACAGGTCATTAGTTGTTCCACTTTGCTTAACCGACCATGAAGAACCGCTATTATTGGATTTTAAAATTGTTCCATTTTGGCCGACTGCGTAACCTATTGATGCTTCAGGGAAAAAAATATCATCTAGGTAATTAGTCGATCCAGCAGATTTTTTAATCCAGGTTAGTCCTCCATCAATAGTATAAAGCATCAACCCATTACTACCAACAATATATCCAATATCTTCATTAAGAAAATTCAGAGAAAATAAATCGATTGGTTCATCGAAAACTTCTCCAACCCAATTCGTTCCATTGTTAATTGTTTTTAGAATTACACCATTTTCACCAATTGCAAATCCTTTGGTTTCATTTATAAAACAAATAGAATACAAATCAACATTGGTTAAAGAACTCATACTTGTCCAATTCATTCCACCATCTGTAGTTTTAAGAATGATACCATTCTGACCAGCAGCTAAACCTGTTTGATTATTAATAAAGTGTACTGAAAACAGATCTAAAATTGTGTTTGATGTTAGAATTTGCCAACTATTTCCTCCATCGGTTGAATTGATTATTTTTCCATTATCACCGACACAATAACCTGTATCAGCTGAAGGGAAATACACCGAGTTTAAATTTGAAGCTCCCGAATAAACACCCGACCAGTTAACTCCTCCATCAGTTGTTCTGCGAACACCATTTTCTCCCACTACAATTCCAATTTTTGCATCCGTAAAAAACAGACTATTCAAACTATTATTGGTCCCGGAGGACAGACTGATCCAATTGTATCCACCATCAATAGTTTTAAGTATACTTCCATTGTAACCAGTTGCATACCCAACAGTGTCATGGATAAAAAAGATTGAAATAATGGTTTCTGAAGTTGAGGGGGATTGGTCGATCCAGGTTTCTCCTCCATCAGTAGTTTTTAATAATTGTTCCGTAAGTGACCAACTGCATAGCCAGTATTAGCCCCGGTAAAAAAAACTGAAAGTAAGGTGTTGCCTTGTGGCAGCGGATTCTGCCATGTCCATTGTGCTGATGCACAAGATAAAATCAGCATCAATGCTGATTGAAGCGATAAGATTTTTCATAATTCTGAATTTTTAAATGTTAAGGAACTCATAACATGTTTGTCAATTTTATATTTGGGTTTAAAATAAAATTGGCATCAAACTTAGGCAATAAGGATGAAAAAAACAATAGGAATTATTAAATTTATATTTAATACAATTTTTAACCAGCCACAAGTATCCGGTAGCAAGTAACTTGTAACAAGTAACCAGCAACCTTTTATTTAATATTTTTGCCCTTTATTAAAACACACAACATGAAAACATCCGTCGAAATAAGCTATTACCCTCTCAGGCCTGAGTTTGTAACGCCCATCCTCGATTTTATTAAAAGGCTGAAAGCACATAAAGACATCGAAGCCGTTACCAACGGCATGAGCACGCAGGTTTTTGGTGAATACAAGGCTGTGATGAAAGCCCTGACCACCGAAATCGAAAAATCGTTCGAGCTGCCGCATTCGGTGTTTATTTTGAAAATTGTGAATGCAGACCTTAAGTGACATGGTTGCTGGTTGCTTGTTGACTTGTTTCTGGTTTGCCAATGGCCAACAGCTAAAAGCCAAAAGCCGATGATCATGCTTAATATTTTTCAATCCTTTCTGGGATAACCTGCTAAATACTTCCCTGCCTGAATTTATTGCAGTGGTTTTCGGGATACTCAGCGTGTGGTTTGCAAAGCAAGGAAAAAATCCTGGTTTATCCCATGGGCATCATCAGCGTGGTGCTTTATGTTTTCATTTGCTTTGAAGTGAAATTATATGCCGATGCCGGGATCAATCTTTTTTATTTTGTCATGAGTGTTTACGGATGGTACTGCTGGGCTGTTAAAAAGAACCAGCCGGTGCTTCACATCACTGCATGCAGCAAGCGTGACTGGCTCTTTTCGGGTGGATTGTTTGTGGGGTCGCTGTTAGTGATCATAATCTTATTGAAAATCTTCAAGAAAGATGATATCGAATACTGGTCGACCCTTGTTCCTTATATTGATACTTTTGTCACATCGGTTTTTATTGTTGGCATGTGGATGATGGCGCGCAAGAAGATCGAGAACTGGATATTGTGGATCATAGGGGATGCGATTTCTATACCTTTATTTATTTATAAAGGACTTGCCTTTTCAGGATTCCAGTTTATGATTTTCCTGGTGCTGGCGATGATGGGGTATATTTCGTGGAGGAAAACACTTAAAAAAAAGTTTAATGTTTAAAGTTCAAAGTTCAAAGTTGGATGTTTCAGCTCTCATTCCCCCTTTGAAGAGCCTTTCCCGCCTTGGCGGGAGGGAAGGGGATGTGACATTGTTCAAGTTTCGAATTTCAAGTTCCAAACCCACGCTCTTTGCAAAATTCAATTAATCAAAAGCTAATCTCATGTTCAAACGTATTGCCATAACGGGACCCGAAAGTACCGGGAAGTCGGATTTGGCCAAAGCCCTGGCTGAACATTACCGTACTGTTTGGGTTCCGGAATATGCAAGAGAATACCTTAACAACTTAAACCGGGAGTATAATTATGAGGATATCCTGCTTATTGCAAAAGGACAGGTAAAAGGGGAGGAGGAAATTCTGGAAATGGCGAACCGTTTTCTTTTTGCCGATACGGAGATGATTGTTTTGAAAATCTGGTGTGAAGTAAAATACGGAAAATATCATCCCTGGATAGATGAGCAGCTGAAAAAGCAGGATTATGATCTTTATCTTTTGACAGATATCGACCTGCCCTGGCAACCTGATCCACTCCGGGAGCATCCTGATAAACGAAGAGAATTATTTGATCTATATTTGGACGAGCTGAAAAAACAGAATCTGCCATTTGAAATTATAAATGGAATTGGTAAGAAACGATTGGAGAATGCAATGGAGATCATCGAAAAAAGGTTTAAAGCAGGATGATTTGTCTAACCACAATGTACACAAAGAAGGCACAAGGTTGCACAAAGCGAAAATTTATAGTTTTTAAAACTGATGCAAAATAAAGTTCAACGAATTTGTATGCTTGCCGACAGTCATGGACTTTATGACGACCGGATTTACTGGAAGGAAGCTCTTTCGCTCAGTCGCAGCGGATATGAAGTGTATTATGTCCTGGCAACAGACAGGGAAAAGAATGGAATAACGGGGGAGGGTATTCATTATACAATGATTAAAAGAAAAACCTTTTCCGGAAACAGGTATATCAATTACATGCTGAATTTGCTGCTTCCCGGTGGGCTTTATAAACATATGTTCAGGATTGCAAGGTCAGTTAAAGCAGATGTTTACCATATTCACGATTTAAAAGTAAACCGTCTGGGTTTAAAATTAAAGAAGCTTCCCTGGAAACCAAAGCTGGTTTATGATGTGCACGAACCTTACCCGGAAAACATTCTGGATTACAATGAAACAAAAGGATTGGCTACATTGATAAAAAACCGTTACGCTGAATACATCAGGAAATGGGAGAACAACCATGCCCGGAAGTATGATCTCATCATTGCCACCGAGGAAAATGTTCAGGCGAGATTCAGAAGGTTTATACCTGACCACAAAGTCCAGATCATTTATAATTACACTGATTTGGATAATTCTCAAATCCCTTTATCCATCGAAGAAAAAGATTACGATGCAATTTATAGCGGAGGAATTACAAAGCGAAGGGGTGCAATGAAGATTCTCGGAGCCGTCATCTTGGCAAAAAAGGAACAACCGGATTTGAAGGTGCTGTTTCTCGGTACATTCTTTCCTCAGGAATTAAAGCTGGAAATGTCTGATATTGTTAAGAAGAACCATCTTGAGGAAAATGTTACCCTAATGGATGCTATTCCCTATAAAGAAGTAGCAGGGTTCTACCGCAAAAGTAAACTTGGACTGGGAATTTTCCTTCCTATCCGAACGCACGAAATCATCCTGCAAATCAAGATTTTTGAATACATGAATTTCGGGCTGCCGATCATCGGAAGTAATTTCGGCCATATCAGCCGCTACATTAATGAATACAAGGCAGGTTTGACTGTTAATCCCGAAAGCGAGGAGGAGATAGCCCGCGCAATGACTTCTCTGTTAAAAAATAAAAATCTTTATGAGGAAATGAGCAGGAATGGATTAAAGGCATCTGAAAAATTTAAATGGCAATTCATGGAGGAGAAATTACTAAATATTTATCATGAATTGTTAGCCGATAAAAATTGATTAAAGGATGATAAATTCAAGGCTAAATAATTCCGGGTTTATAAAAGATTTAAGCTGGTATTTGCTTGGAACCATCATCCCTATGGGTGTCGGATTTATCAAGACTCCTATTTTTACCCGGTATTTCACACCAGAGGAATACGGTTACCTTGGATTAATCACCATTACCTTCTCCTATATTTCAGTTTTTCTGTATTCCTGGCTTTCAGGATGTTTGTGGAGGTATTACAATGCCTACAAAGAAAAGAAAGATTTGAAGAGTCTTTATTCTAACTTGTTTTTCGTTTTTTCAGGAGCAAGTTTATTGCTGTTAGTGTTAAGTGTGGTTTGGTTTCTTCTGGCTGAGAATCCTGTTGTAAAGCAATTGATCCTGTTATCATTTATACAGTACCTGATCCGTGAAATGATCGGTTTGTACCTGATTGTGACTCGGCTTGAGGGGAAAGCGCTGAAATATAACATCATTCATTCCTTAAGAGCAGTTGTTAGTTTTATGGTGCTTTATATTATGGCTTTCAGCTTTCACTTCAGGATTTCTTCGTTACTTACCAGTACAATTGCAATAGATATTCTTGCCTTAATTTTCCTGTTATTAACGAATAAAGAAGGGATAGTCCTGTCCATTAAAAAAATTTCAAAACCAACCCTTCACATTTTGTTCCGTTTCGGAAGTGTCGGTTTAATTTCAAATTTCTGTTTTCTGCTGGTGAGTTCAAGCGACCGATATATTATTGCTATGTTCGCCGATGTGGCTTCCGTTGGAATTTATAATCAGGTTTACAGCATTTGCCAGTTGAGTGTAGTGGCACTGGTAACTGTTTATTTCAACACCATAAATCCGAAACTGAACAGAGAACTGGAAATAAATTTTCCAAATGCCGATATACTTTTGTCACAATATCTGTATGCTTTCCTGATGTTGGGACTTCCATTAATCACATGGTTAAGTCTGTTTTCAAAAGAAATTTCGGTAATTCTTCTGGGTGAAGATTTCAGGAGCGGATACACCATCATGCCATTTATTTTTATCAGTGCGTATCTTTATGGATTGTTCCTGTTTATTGAAGTCAAGTTTAAATTTGCTGATAAACTTAAAAATATTGCCATTGGCGTGATCATCGCCAGCGTTCTGAACATCAGTTTAAATTTTATTTTCATTCCTCTTTATGGTTATCAATGGGCTGCCTTTACTACTCTTGTAGCTTATTTATTTTTACTGATCTATTTTTATGCGCAGGATTCTTTAAGTTTCTTTAAAAACCGCGAACAGGTAAAAACTTCCATAAGTTTAATATTGATTTTGTTAATTCAGGTGGGAGCCGATAGGGTTCTAAGGAATTATTTTAATCTGAATATGTGGCAAACAATTGTGGAGGCTTCGTTGTTGTTTCTTTTGTTTTTAGTTTTGTTTTATAGAAAAATAGTAACATTAAAAATTCCAGTGTGAATGAATAAATTACTTTGGTTGATACCCATCGTTTTAATTTTATTTTCCTGTTCAGGGGATGAAGATAAAGTAAACCTGGAGCCGGTTAATTCTACTGCTCAAACAACAGGCAGAAATATTATATTGATGATAGGGGATGGAATGGGCCTTAGCCAGATAACCGGTGCCCGAACTGTAAACGGAGGTAACTTGAATATCCTTCGCTGTCGTTCCATTGGAATACAATCCACCCATGCTGCCGATAAATATGTCACCGATTCAGGAGCTGCAGCAACTGCTATGGCATGTGGTAAAAAAACCAACTATTATTCTGTTGGTGTTGATACTGCAGGAAATCCTTTAACCAACATTGTAGAAATTGCTGAAATGAATCAACTTTCTACTGGTTTGATCACTACTTCAGAGATTACGCATGCTACGCCTGCAGCTTTTTTTGCCCACCAGGCCGACCGTTATCAGTATGAGGCAATAGCATTGGAACTTGTCAGTAAGGGTGTGGATTTTTTTCTGGGTGGCGGCTGGAAATACTTTAGCCAACGATCAGATGGATTAAATTTATTGGATTCTCTGGTTGCAAGAGATTATCAGGTTAAAGATAATCTTGCTTTTGTTTCGGGAAATCAAAAAACGGCTGTATTGATTTCTGAAGGGGCCCCCTTATCTTACCTCCACGGAAGGGGAAATGTTTTGCCTGATGCTGTTACCGTTGCTGTGAGCCGTCTTTCCCAAAATAAAAAGGGATTTTTTTTAATGGTTGAAGGCGCTCAGATCGACTGGGCAGGTGAAGAAAATGACCAGGATTATCTGATGGCCGAAATGCTCGATTTTGACAGGGCTGTCGGAAGGGCATTGGATTTTGCAGAAGCTGATGGAAACACACTTGTCGTTATTACGGGTGACCATGAAACCGGAGGTTATTCGCTAACCGATGGTAATTTATCTAATCAAACAGTTCAGGGTCAATTTTTAACCTGGCTGCATACCGGAACCATGGTGCCTGTTTTTGCTTACGGACCAGGTGAAGAAAAATTTGCCGGGGTTTATGAAAATACAGCCTTTTTCAATAAATTTCTTGAATTCTTTGGGCTGGGTAAATAATTTCAGGTTTTCCTTAGAAAATAAAGATTACTAAATTCAACGGAAATTATTTTTTTTGGAAAAATTCAGTTGCCAATTTAAATTAACTTTATAGCAACCCAAGCCCGATTACTCCCCGTATTCATGATAAAACCTCCTAAGCTGGGTTTCCAGGTCCTCGAATGCAACGAAGTGATTGGTGCAACCGTACCTTGAACAGATAAATACCTTCCCACCCAGTTCGAGTATGAATGGAATCATGGGAGCGTTGCAGTTTGCTACATCGCATTCGTCATTGCTTTTTAATTCCTTGTTACAGGCTGGGCAGAATACCCGCGCAATTTCACCTTTTTTTAAATCAAAATCACATAGATGATCATAGCATCCATAAATCGAACAAAGTCTTATCGTTCCTCTATCAGAGGGGGTTTCGATGTTTAACTTGATGCTGGGAGCTTCGTGCAGCATTATTTCCGAATCCATAAAAGAATTTCCGCAATGGGGACATTTTACTCTCAGCGAAACTGTTTTTGTCATAGGAACTTCCCTTTAATTTGTTAATAAAAAGTAAAGATATTTAAAAAAATCAACTATTCATTAAGCAACTTTGAGCGAATAAAAGTAAAGAAAATATCTTTCGGTTCAATTAAATGGTAAAAAATAAATATCTGAAGATATGTTGCCAGGGCAAAAATTAGAAATATGGATTTGATTAACAAAACATATTTTTGCAACAATTCAGGTAATACAAACCTGAAAAACAAGTTGATAAAATTTGGTTGGACGGAAGGAATATATTGCAAATCGTATACACATACATGGAAGGGTCCAGGGTGTTGGATTCAGGCCATATATTTATCGTCTTGCCCATCAGTATTATTTGAATGGATGGGTAGAGAATCGTAATGACGGAGTAATTATTCATATTGAGGGAAATCCCGAGTCAGTTGAAACATTCATCAGAGTCATCCGGGAACAAGCTCCTCCAGCTTCTGCCATTAACAGAAATTTTCTTAGAGCTAGTTCCGAAAGAAGACTTTTCTGATTTCAGGATTGTAAAAAGTGAAAACACCTCGGACCAGGTTACCGATATCAGTCCTGATATAGCTGTTTGTAATGACTGCCTTGAAGATTTAAAGTTACAACCGCACCGGATTGATTATCCATTTATCAATTGCACGAATTGCGGCCCGCGCTTTTCGATCATTAAGGATTTGCCTTACGACCGGCACCTGACCACGATGGAGCCTTTTAAAATGTGCGATACCTGCAGGAAAGAATATGAAGATGTGCTGGACCGGCGGTTTCATGCGCAACCGGTTGCCTGTTCGGTTTGCGGACCGGAATATGAGCTGATCATTGGAGACAGATCGGTGAAATCATTCCCTGAAATATTATCTGAAACCTGTTCGCTGCTTGAAGCCGGGAAAATTATTGCCATCAAGGGGATTGGTGGCTTCCAGATTG
This sequence comes from uncultured Bacteroidales bacterium, assembly GCA_963705185.1. Lineage (GTDB taxonomy): Bacteria > Bacteroidota > Bacteroidia > Bacteroidales > JAADJA01 > JAADJA01. The sequence goes on along the minus strand of CAVPJF010000014.1, from coordinate 103,439 downwards.
CCTGCGATGCACAAAATGAAGAGGCGGTGAACCGTCTGCGCGAACGAAAAGTGAGGGAAGGAAAGCCGTTTGCGGTGATGTTCAGGAATGTCGAAACCTTGCAGGAGTTATGTTCATCTGTACCCTGAAGAGAAGAAGTCGGTTCAGAGCTGGCGGAGACCGATTGTGATTGCGACAGGAAAAGAAAAAGCTGGCTTCTGGAGTGAGTGTCGGGTTCAGAACCATCGGCGCCATGCTGCCATACATGCCTTTTCATTATTTGCTTTTTGAAAAGCTGAAGATGCCGGCGATTGTGCTTACGAGCGGTAATTTGTCTGACGAACCGATTGTTATTGAAAACAATGAAGCTGTAAAAAAACTCACCAGGATTGCTGATGCAGTTATTGTTTATAACCGTGAGATTTATAATCGTACCGATGATTCGGTGGTTATCAGTGTAAATGAAAAAGAACGGTTGATCCGTCGCTCAAGAGGATATTCCCCTGAACCGGTAAACCTGAATCTGAATGTTGACGGGATTTTTGCTGCCGGGGCTGAACTGGTGAATTGTTTTTGCATCGGAAAAGGAAATCAGGCTATCCTGAGCCAGCACATCGGTGATTTGAAAAACCTGGAGACTTTGGAATTTTATACGGAGTCGTTTGAACGGTTTAAAAAGCTATTTCGGGTCCGGCCAGAATTGGTTGCCTGTGATTTGCACCCTGATTATTTATCCACAAGGTTTGCAAAGGATTTGAAAATCCCGATCGTAGAAGTCCAGCATCATCATGCACATATTGCATCGTGCATGGCGGAGCATAACCTTGACGAAAAGGTTATTGGTGTGAGCATGGATGGAACGGGTTACGGTGATGACGGCAATATCTGGGGCGGGGAATTCTTTGTATGTGACCTGGCGGGCTATGAACGGAAATTCCATTTTGAATATATCCCGCTTCCGGGTGGTGATTCGGTAACCAAAGAACCCTGGCGGACAGCTGTTTCGTACTTGTATAAAATTTATGGAAAGGAATTCCTGAAACTTGAAATTCCGTTTATCCAAAACCTGGATAAAATCAAAGCTGATTTGATCGTTCAGGCAATAGATAAAAATATCAATTGTCCGCTGAGCTCCAGCGCCGGAAGGTTGTTTGATGCAGTGGCAGCAATAACAAATGTTTGTCCTGTTTCAAAATTTCATGCTGAAGCACCCATGAGGCTTGAAAATTTCGCTTCGGGAACAATTGAAATTGCATATCCTTTCGATTTTGGCGAAGTGATTTCTTTTGAACCAACAATACAGGAAATTGTTCAGGATTTAAAGGATGGAGTAAATGTGTCAGAGATATCAGCAAAATTTCACAACACGATAATCAATGTGATTTTTGCGGTGGTCAGCCAGATCAGGAAAGAGACAGGACTGAACAAGGTAGCCTTGTCCGGAGGAACCTTTCAGAATAAATATATTCTTAGCCGGCTGGAATTAATTCTGGCAAGGGAAAAGTTTGAAGTATTTTCGCAGTGTAAAATTCCATCGAATGACGGGGGAATTGCGCTGGGGCAGTTGGCCGTGGCGGCGAAGCGAAGGGAGTTGGGTCTAATAAATCGTAATTCTTAAATCTAAAATCGTAAATCGAAATGTGTTTAAGCATACCTGCAAAAGTTGAGCAAATTGACGGAGAAATGGCGCTGGTATCCGTCGGGGGGACCAAATACAACGCGAGTCTGCAAATGCTGGATGATGTAAAAATTGGTGATTATATTTTGATGCATACCGGTTTTGCAATTCAGAAGATGAGTGAAGAGGAAGCTTTGGAATCGTTGAAGGTTTTTGAGGAATTTGAGGAGCTGAATATAAAACTGGATGAGGAGGAGAGGAAAACGGGGGAGAGGATTGTGTGAGGATTGACTAAATTGACTAAAGTTTGGATTGACTAAAATTTTAATTGAATAAATTATTGATTTAAACAGATTGAAATGAATTTGGTGGAAGAATATAATGAAAGATACAAGATTGATCCAAAGGAGTTTGCCCGGAAACTGGAAGAAAGAACTACTCATTTTGCTGTAAAAATCATAAAACTTTCAGCCAAACTCCCAAATACACCTGAAGGTAAAATTGTGCGGAACCAATTGGCCAAAGCAGGAACATCAATTGGTGCAAACTACAGGGAAGCAAACAGAGCCAGAAGCCGGGCTGATTTCAGAAATAAGATTAAGATTTGCGAAAGTGAATCAAGTGAAACTGTATATTGGCTAACAATTGTAATACTGATGGAATGGCTGAAACCGCAAGAAATTAGTGAGGAATTTAAGGAAGCAAAAGAATTTCTAGCATTATTTACTTCAATCAGTAAAACATCTTATGAAAACAGCACATAATGTTTATTTTTCTCATTTTAGTCAATTTAGTCAATCCACATTCTAGTCAATCAACATGAAATATATTGATGAATATAGAGACAAAGGTCTTGTTCAAAAATTGGTTGACCAGATCAAAAAAGCCTCCACCAAACCCATCTCCCTGATGGAAGTTTGTGGCGGGCATACGATGTCGATCCAGAAGTTTGGGATACCATCGTTACTTCCTCCAACAATAAAACTGATCTCCGGTCCGGGATGCCCTGTCTGTGTTTCCGACCGGAAGTATATTGACCAGGCGATTGCTTATGCAAGATTGGAGGATGTGATCATCACTACTTATGGCGATTTGATCCGGGTTCCGGGTTCAACTTCAACACTTGACCAGGAAAAAGCCAATGGCGCTGATGTCAGGATCGTTTATTCGGTTTTGGATGCACTTAAGATTGCAGATGCTAATAAAGATAAAAAGGTAGTTTTTCTGGGTATCGGATTTGAAACCACAGCTCCTGGATCGGCTGCAGGCATCATCAATGCACAGAAGGCAGGAACTCAGGAATTTTTTTGTGTTCAGTTCGCATAAGGTTATGCCGCCGGCAATGGAAGCTTTGATTGATGAAGGCGTAAAACTGGATGGCTACATTGCTCCGGGTCATGTGAGTACGATTACCGGAATTTCCATTTACAAAAACATACCTGAGAAATATAAACTGGGAGTCGTTATAAGTGGTTTCGAACCGGTGGATTTGCTTAAAGCCATCCTGATGCTGGTCAACCAGATTGAGAAAAATGAGCCGAAGGTTGAAATTGCCTATACACGTGTTGTTAAACCTGAAGGGAATATCAAGGCACAGCAAATGCTGGAAGAGGTTTTCGAGCTTCGTGATGACTGGTGGCGCGGTTTGGGTGTTCTTCCGAAAAGCGGCTTAAAAATAAGAGAGAAATATGCTGAATTTGATGCTGAAGTTCAGATTCCGGTTGAGGTAGAGCCAACAAGGGAAGATAAAGGCTGTATTTGCGGGGAGATTTTAAAAGGCATTAAAAATCCGAAAGATTGTAAGCTTTTTGCGAAAGCTTGTACACCCGAAAACCCGGTGGGTGCATGCATGGTTTCGCACGAAGGTTCGTGTCATGCTTATTACAGGTACAACAGGGATTAAGGATAGGAAATTGACTAAAATTTGGATTGACTAAATTGACTAAAATTATGGGTAAAACAATACTTCTTGGTCATGGCAGCGGAGGCAAATTGTCGCACGATTTGATCAAAGACTTGTTTGTAAAATATTTTTCAAATAATGTCTTGACAGCAGCAAACCGATGCTGCTGTCGTAAATATTGCCACCGGACAGATTGCTTTTACGACCGATTCCTTTGTCGTTGATCCGATATTTTTTCCCGGGGGTGATATTGGCAAACTGGCTGTGGCCGGAACCGTGAATGATCTGGCCGTTTCGGGAGCAAAACCATTGTATTTGAGCGCATCATTTATTATTGAAGAAGGTTTGCCTTTTGCTGACCTTGAAATAATTGTGAAGTCAATGGCAGAAGAAGCAAGAAAAGCTGGAGTAATGATCGTCACAGGTGATACGAAAGTTGTCAACCGCGGGAAATGCGACAAGGTGTTCATCAATACAACAGGTGTTGGAGAAATTGAACCCAGGCATCTATCAATTGGAACTGGTTCGGAAATTAAGCCGGGTGATAAAATCATCATCAACGGAACCATCGCTGATCATGGAATGGCTGTAATGGCAGCAAGGGAGGAACTCAGTTTTAAAACCAATATTCAGTCGGATTGTGCCTGTCTGAACCATCTGATAAAGCAGGCACTTGCTGTAACTGATCAAATGAGGTTTATGCGCGATGCTACACGTGGCGGACTGGCAACTGTCCTGTGTGAGCTTTCAGAAAACAAACGATTTGGAATTGAAATAGATGAAGCTGCTTTACCGGTAAACGAGAATGTGAGGGGAATGTGCGAGCTGCTTGGGTTCGATCCGCTTTATGTTGCAAATGAAGGCAAGGTAGTGATGGTGGTTGGAAAAGAGGATGCAGATCAGGTTCTGAAAGTTTTAAGGAAAAATGAATTAGGGAAAGATGCTGCAATTATCGGGGAAGTTGTTGATGATCATCATGGAAGAGCCTGGCTGACGACTGGTATTGGCGGAAGAAGGATCATTGATATGCTGGCGGGGGAGCAATTGCCGAGAATATGTTAAAATCCAAAATCAAAAATCCAAATACCAATTGTGGAGTACCAAAAATGAAGAATGTAAAAATTTAAATGATGAGTGAAAAGCCTTACGACCTTGGAGAAAGAACCTTTCTATTTGCTTTGGAAATTGCCAGGTTGGTAAATAAACTTCCAAAAACAATTTCAAATATTGAGTACTCAAAGCAAGTAATCAAATCATCCGGTTCTGTTGGCGCAAATTATATCGAAGCAAATGAAAATCTGGGAACGAAGGATGCTATTTTTCGGTTTAAAATTTGCCGTAAGGAAGCAAAAGAAAGTGCTTTTTGGCTAAAGCTTCTAAAGGCAACGAATGATGCATCACTGGAAAAAGAATTTGATTCACAAGTTAATGAGGCAAATGAGTTGAAAATGATATTCAACTCAATAGTAAACAAGAAATCTGGAAAATGAAAACTCTTTTAATTGGCTTTTGGAGTTTATAAAGTTTGGAATTTAATCCTTTGGTTTTTGGAATTTAATAAGTTTGGAATTTAATCCTATGCATGAGCTTTCAATTGTCATGAGCATCATCGAAATTGCAGAAGAAAATGCTAAAAAAGCAAATGCTTCTGTGATCAATGAAATTGAGCTTGATATAGGCTCCCAGGCTGGTGTAGTCAGGGAGGCTTTGGATTTTGCTATCGAATCTGCTAAAATTGGAACCATGCTCGAAAAAGCAAAATGGATAATTCATGAAATTCCTGCCCTGGCCAGATGCTCTTCCTGCGGACATGAATTTGAAACAGCCGACCTTTTTACACCCTGCCCGAAATGCAGCAATCCATTTTCAGATATTTTCCAGGGCAAAGAACTCCGGGTAAAATCTCTTAAAGTTGAATAAACAATATCTTTGCAATAAAAATCTAACATCTTATTTCTAACGTCTAATATCTTAAATCTATATGTGCGATACTTGCGGTTGCGGCCATGGTGATGGATTAACCATCAGGAAGCCCGGCGAACAAAATTCTCAGGAACATCATCACGAACATGTTCATCAACACGAACATGAGCACGATCATGATGGAACCAAACATTCACATGCTCATGAACATAAGCATATTCATCCCCACGATCACGATCATAGTCATATTCATAGCGCTCATTCACATACCCACGATCATGATCACCATCATCATGAAGAAGGTCATGCTCATGATCATCATAGTGACGATCACCATCATTCGCATGGAAGGGAAATCCGGGTTGAGCAGGACATTTTATCGAAGAATAACCTGCTTGCTGAGCGAAATCGCGGATTTTTTGAGGCTAAAAATATTTTTGCGATTAATCTGGTAAGTTCTCCTGGATCAGGCAAGACAAGTCTTTTGGAAAAGACCATCAAAGACCTCGGGAAAGAAATCAAATTCTTTGTAGTTGAAGGCGACCAGCAAACCATGAACGATGCCAACCGGATCCACGCTGCCGGAGCTCCTGTGGTTCAGATCAACACAGGGAACGGATGCCATCTCGATTCGGACATGGTAAATAAAGCTGTTAAGGAATTAAATGTTGCCGAAAATTCAATATTGGTTATCGAAAACGTTGGTAATCTCGTCTGCCCATCCCTTTTTGATTTGGGAGAAGCTGAGCGCGTTGTCATCATCAGCACAACGGAAGGCGATGATAAACCCTTGAAATATCCAACCATGTTTCAATCGTCGAGTGTCTGCATTATCAATAAAACAGATCTTCTTCCTTATGTTGATTTTAGTATTGAAAAAGCAAAGGAATATGCCATGCAGGTCAACCATCATTTAAAATTCTTCGAACTTTCAGTGAAAACTGGTGAAGGAATGGATGCCTGGTATTCATGGCTCAAAGATCAAATTAAATGATAAACCTTTTTCCTATCGGTATCATCCATACTCCTTACAAGGATGATGCACCTCATACCGACTTTGAAAATGTTGAGGGTGAATTCTGCGTTGAATTGAACCCTGAATACACTGATGGACTTTACCTTCTTGACAAATTGAATTATTGTTATCTTGTTTTCCATTTTCACAAGCCGAAAAGAGAACCTAAAATGCGGGTTTTTCCTCCAAGAGGCAATGGCATTGAAGTTGGACTCTGGGCCACACGTTCTCCAAACAGGATCAACCCAATTGGGTTAACCATTGCCAAAATAAAAAAAATTGAAGGCAACCGGATTTATACGTCCGGACTGGATATTTTGGATGGCACACCCTTGCTTGACATTAAGCCCTATATTCGTGATTTTGATATGAAGGAAGATGCAAATATGGGGTGGATAGAAACAAAATCAAATATTTAAAAATCCAAAAGGCCAATGAAACGATATATTGTTTTAGCATTCTTTCATCGGTGGTATATTTGAATTCAAACGGACAAGACGATAAAGCAGAAGATTACACCCAATTTGTCAACCCATTTATTGGCACACAAAAAATGGGTCATACTTTTCCCGGAGCGGTTGTACCTTTTGGAATGGTGCAGTTAAGCCCGGATACAGATACAATTGGTTATTGGGACGGCGATCATTACAACAAAAAAGTCTATGAATATTGTGCAGGTTATCAGTATGATGATCCAACAATAGTTGGCTTTAGTCACACACATTTCAGCGGAACAGGCCACTCCGACCTGGGTGATTTTCTTATCATGCCGACAACTGGTACATTACAGCTTAATCCAGGAACGGCTGATCAACCAGAAAAAGGATACCGGTCGACTTACAATAAGAAAACCGAGCGCGCAGAACCAGGATATTACAGCGTAAAGCTGGATGACGGAACTATTTTGGCAGAAATGACAACGACGGAACGTGTAGGATTTCATCAATATTCAATGGCTGAGACAGATGATGCGCATATCATCCTCGACCTGATCCATGGTATTTACAATTACGATGACAAGAATGTCTGGACTTTTATCCGGGTTGAGAATGATACGCTGGTGACCGGCTATCGCCAAACTTCAGGCTGGGCGCGAACACGAACTGTCTATTTTGCGATGGTTTTCAGCAAACCATTTAAAAGTTATGGTCATAAAAAGTATGATCAGTCCGTTTATCGTGGTTTTTACCGGAAATTCAATGAAGAGCAAAACTTCCCGGAAATGGCAGGACATAAGATTCGGGCTTATTTTGATTTTGACATCGAAGAGCATCAGCAGCTGAAGATCAAATTCGCTTTATCTGCAGTGAGTACTGAAGGTGCGATTAAGAACCTGCAGGTAGAAATCCCCCACTGGAACTTTGGTAAAACCCGAAAGGAAGCCAAAGAGAAATGGAACAGAGAGCTATCCAAAATAAAGGTTGAAACAAATACTCCTGATGAAAAAGTAGTTTTTTACACTGCACTATACCATGCATTTATCAGCCCGATCATTTATGAAGATGTTGATGGACAATATCGCGGATTAGACCAAAACATTCATCAATCGGATGGATTTACCAACTATACTGTTTTTTCTTTATGGGATACCTTTCGGGCGCTTCATCCGCTTTTTAACCTGGTTCAGGCTGAAAGAAATGCTGATATGGTTAGCTCTATGCTCGCCCATTACGATCAGAGTGTTCATCCCATGCTTCCGGTTTGGTCGCATTACAGCAATGAAAACTGGTGCATGATCGGCTATCACAGTGTTTCGGTTATTGCCGATGCCATTCAGAAAGGAATTTATAAAGGAGATATTAATCGGGCATTGAGTGCTTGTGTTCAAACTGCCAGTTACGAACCTTTCGACGGATTGAAATATTACATGGAGTTGGGTTATGTTCCTGAAGATAAAAATGGAAGTTCAGTTAGCAAAACACTCGAGTATGCTTATGATGACTGGGCCATTGCCCAGATTGCTCGTAAAGCAGGGAATGAAAAGGTTTACACTGAATTTATGACCCGGTCGAAAAATTACAACCATGTTTTTGATCCTGAATCCGGTTTTATGCGGCCAAAACTTTCAGATGGAACTTTCAAAAAAGAATTTGATCCGCTGAACACGCATGGTCAGGGTTTCATCGAAGGCAATGCCTGGAATTACGGGCTTTATATTCCACAGGATCCTGATACCCTGATTGAAATGATGGGCGGGAAAAAGAAATTTACGAAAATGCTTGATCAGCTTTTTACTCTTCAGTTTGAAGATAAGCACATCGAAGCCAACGAAGACATCACCCGTGACGGAATCATTGGTTTGTATGTTCATGGCAATGAACCCGGGCATCATATTCCATATCTTTATAACTGGACCGGCAATCCTGAAAAAACACAGGAACGCGTCCGGATGATCTGCAATACCATGTATGCCAATGCTCCCAATGGCCTCTGCGGCAACGACGATTGCGGACAAATGAGTGCCTGGTATATTTTCAGTGCGCTTGGATTTTACCCTGTTTGCCCAGGTTCTGATGAATATGCGCTGGGAAGTCCTTTGGTTAAATCGGCTGAGATTGATCTTGGAAACGGGAAAATCCTGAATATTAAAGTCGAAAACCAGTCTTCTGAGAATTTACTTGTGAAGGAATTGAGCATTGATGGTAGAAAATCAGAAAAGCCCATTATAAAACATTCTGAAATAACAGGCGCTGCTGAGATTCGGTTTACTATGAAGAAATAATTTCGTGAAAATTATTTGTGGATTTTAGAGCATAAAAAAAGCCGGAATTCTCCAGCAACTTTGAGGTCAACTTTCTGTTTTCCCCGTTCGCGACAATCTGCTTTAAACTTGGCCATTGCCGCTTCATTTGTAAAAGATGAACGGTTCATCTTTATTTTCTGCTGCAAAAATATATATTAGTTTCCGGTTCAACTTTAATTTAATGTTAATAAAGGTTATTTATTTCTAAAGGTTTAATTGCAGGATAAGTAAATTGATCGTATACATAAATTCTTCTCCCCCATAATCAGACATTTGATCATCAAAAGAACCAAGTTGAATTCCCTGGCCCAATTTGAAATGATTCCACCCGCAAAATATTTCTCCTTCGAATCCACGAAAGGGTTGACCTTCACTCTCCAAAGTGTAAAAGCGCCAAGATTAAAATAAATAATATTATTCAGATGAATTCTATAAAATAGGTTGATTTTTATCATTTCAAATGAATGATGAGGTATTTCGGACATTCTTGCACCAAGCGAAAGGCCTAATCCAAAACCTAAGTATTGATTAAAACAATAGGCGTATTTGTACCCAACAAAAGCAATCGGGGAATAGGTGATAGTGTGCTGGTTGTTCTTTAAATAATAAGGCCGGAAATCCGTTTTTGTACTTTGAGCCCCTGAAGACAGGATTATTAATGTTAAGATACCAGATAAAATGTGCTTTTTCAATTATTTTTCATTTTGTTGTCCTTGTAAAGCTTAATAACATTTATTTAAAGGTTGATTTCGCTTTTTACCTTTTCTTATTTTACTTTACTGATAAATCAATTAACTTAAGTTTTTAATACGATTTGTTAATCAAAAAGATTCTTTGCTTTGTAAATGATATTGTCTTTTATAAGTCCATACTTTATCATCAGTTCTTCCGGTTTGCCGGATTCACCAAAGGAATCGTTCATCCCAACAAAATCCATCGGAACCGGATAATGCTTTACCACCACTTCTGCAACCGCACTTCCAAATCCGCCCATAATCTGGTGCTCTTCGGCGGTGATAATTGCTTTGGTTTCCCTGGCAGCCTTTATGATAATTTCTTCATCTATCGGTTTAATGGTGTGAATATTAATAACCCTTGCACTGATTCCTTCTTTTTCCAATAGGTATCCGGCCTGCAATGCTTCCCAAACCATGTGGCCCGTTGCAATTATTGAAATATCCTTACCTTCCTTTAATAATTGTCCCTTTCCAATTTCAAATTCCTGGTTTGAAGCTGTAAAATCAGGAACAGGCTCTCTTCCAAACCGAAGGTAAACAGGTCCGTTCAATTCTGTAATGGCTTTGATAGCAGCAAGTTTTGTTTGCGTTGCATCACAAGGTGAAATTACTGTCATATTTGGAAGAACACGCATGATGGCAATATCTTCAAGTGCCTGGTGGGTAGCGCCATCCGGTCCGACTGAAATGCCTGCATGAGCCCCTCCAATAATCACATGAAGATTATTATAACATACCGAAATCCTTATTTGATCTGTTGTGCGTAAAGCAGCAAAAACACCATAGGTGGAAAAGACCGGAATTTTACCTGCCAAAGCCAGACCGGCAGCACACCCCAACACAATTTTGCTCAGCTATTCCAAGAGAAAAAAACCGATCAGGAAATGCCTGAGCGAAGAAGTTCATTCCAACCGAAGCCGTTATATCTGCGCCAATTCCAACAACATTTTGGTTTAATTTGCCAGCTTCAAGAACACCCTCTCCAAAACCGGTTTTGGTTGCTTTATTTCCCTTATTTCTAAAAGTTTCAATCAATTTTAATTTATTTCTATCTTTTTCTATCTATTTCAACCTATTTCAAATTATTTCAATTTTTGTCTAGGTATTTCCCTTCAATTCCTCAATAAATCTTAAAGCTTCTTCCTTTGTCGGAGCTTTTCCGTGCCATCTGTAATCACCTTCAATTTCTTTGATCCCTTTTCCCATAATTGTATGAGCAATAATTACTGTGGGTTTATTAATAGATTGCCGGGCTTTATTAAATGTGTTGATTAAATCTTCAAAATCATGGCCATTGCATTCCAAAACACACCATCCAAAAGCCTTCCATTTATCTGCCAAAGGCTCAATTTGCATAACCTCTGAAGTCTTGCCGTCTATTTGAACGCCATTCCTGTCGATGATGGCAATCAGATTATCAAGTTTATAATGGCTGGCACTCATGGCTGCCTCCCAGATTGAACCTTCCTGCAATTCACCGTCTCCATGAACAGAATAGACTTTCCAGGATTTTTTATCCAGTTTAGCTGCCATTGCAAAACCGACTGCAACAGATAATCCCTGACCCAAAGAACCGGCAGAAAGCTCAAGTCCGGGCAATCCATGCTCTTTCCCAGGATGGCCCTGCAAACGGCTTCCAAATTTGCGCAGGGTAAGAAGTTCGTCTTTCGGAAAATAACCGGCGTGTGCTAAAGTTGTATACAAAACCGGAGCTACATGTCCGATGGAAAGGATCAGCCTGTCCCTGTCTTCCCATGCAGGATTTTCAGGATTATGATTCAGAGCCCGGAAATACAAAGCGGTAAATACATCAGCAAGACCTAGGGAACCCCCGAGATGACCAGATCCAGCTTCAGCGAGACTACGGATAATATCTATCCTGATTTGGAGAGCAATTTCCTTCAGGTCAGAATTTTGCAGGTTATTTGTCATTTTTTTGAAACTTCCACAAAAATAAAAAAGGCTGTCGAAACCGGCAGCCTTTCATTGTAAATTATTTTCATCTAAAATTTATAGGATACACCAAAAAGCAAAGAAATAGCGCTGTTTTTTAATGTCTTTCAGGTATTCAGTATAGACGTCAGGAGTGCCTTCCCTCTTCTCACCTACAGAAGCTAATCCAAGACTATATCTGAGATCAGTAAACGCACGCCAGGGACTTTTTCTGCCACCAAATGGAATGCTTACACCTCCGCCAAAGACCGCCCCTAAATCAAAACCATCAAAATCATCCCGGAAATTCCTTCGGTCAGTTGCAGCATCCAGATCATGGTCATACTTTTTTTCACCGTCAACAGTCACTCCAAACAAACCGCCGCCATAGAATCCTGCCTCAACAAAATAGTTTACAGCTGACTTCTCACCAAAATTGAACTTCACCAGAATAGGAACAGTTACGTAGGTCAAATTCAGTTTTGAAGAAATGACATTTGGCGTTATGGTATCAGCAGGGACTAATATTGTAGGATAATCCATTGTAGCTCCTTTGGTTTCAACAGTTAGCTCCACTTGCAGTGAAAGGATTTCAGCAATATCGCCTTTTAAAATTTCCTCACCACCTGCGTTCACAAATCCACCAATATTATAACCCACCAGCATGGAATTATTCTCGACGGATGAGCCTTTTAAATTTGATGCGTTCACACCAATCCGGCCACCGCCGGTAAACTGGGCAAAGGTGACATTAATGCAAGCCAGGCCGGCCGCGATCAGAAGTATACTGATTTTTTTGAAAGGGAGCATTGTTCTAACTTTTAAAGAATATGTTTTAATTTAATCAACCAATAATCTCTCAAAATTATTTTTGTGATTATACCTAACATATCATTAAATGGTTACATCTCCATTTTCAAATTATACAGCTACTTTAGTCTTTATTGGAAAAGATCAGGTTATTATTTTTTAACTTCAATAAAATTTCAGAATCTTTATTGACCTTGCCTGATAAAATCATTTTCGAAAGCTCATTCAGCAAATTCTTTTGAATCACTCTTTTTACCGGGCGGGCGCCATATTGCGGATCGTATCCCTCTTTGGCAATATGAGCAATGGCTTCGTCTGTTGCAGTTAGCTGGATTTGATTATTGGCAAGGAGTTTTTGGATCAGGCTGAACTGTAACCTGACAATCTCTATGATCTCCTTTTCACTTAAAGGACTAAACATAATGATCTCATCTATCCTGTTAAGAAACTCAGGACGAATGGCTGTCTTCAGTAAAGCAAATACTTCATTCCGGGTATTTTCCATAACAGCATCTTTATTCTTCTCAGTCATGGATTCCATATTATTCTGAATAATGTGCGACCCGATATTTGAGGTCATGATAATGATGGTATTTTTAAAGTCGACAGTTCGACCTTTGTTATCAGTCAATCTTCCGTCGTCTAATACCTGTAGCAAAATATTGAACACATCGGGATGCGCTTTTTCAATTTCATCCAGCAGAATAACCGAATAGGGTCTTCTCCTGACAGCCTCAGTAAGTTGCCCGCTTTCATCATAACCCACATAACCAGGAGGTGCACCAATCAACCGCGAAACGGAGTGTCTTTCCTGGTATTCCGACATGTCTATCCGAATCATTGAATTTTCATCATCAAAAAGAAATTCAGCTAAAGCTTTTGCAAGCTCGGTTTTACCGACACCTGTTGTGCCAAGGAAAATGAAAGATCCAATGGGTCGTTTAGCGTCCTGCAATCCGGCCCGGCTCCGCCTGATGGCATCTGCAACAGCTGTAATTGCTTCATCCTGGCCAATCACCCGATGATGCAGTTCTTCTTCAAGGTGAAGTAGTTTTTCCCGTTCACTTTGCAACATTTTACTAACCGGTATACCTGTCCATCGTGAAACAATTTCAGCAATATCCTCCGATCCTATTTCTTCATTGATCAAGGGTGAGTCAGCCTGGATATCGGTTAACTTGCTTCGCAGCTTTTCAATTTCATCTTCTTTTGATTTAATGCTTCCATAGCGGATTTCAGCGACTTTACCGTAATCTCCGTTTCGTTCAGCTTGCTCCGCTTCAAGCTTCAGGCTTTCAATCTCCTTTTTCTTTTGCTGGATTTGTTCGGCTATTTCCTTTTCTGATTTCCATTTTGCATGTAAATGATTTCGTTCATCACTCAGGTTAGCAATTTCTTTACTCAGATTGCTGAGTTTTATTTCATCCTTTTCCCGCCTGATTGCCTCCCTTTCGATCTCAAGCTGTTTAATTTTCCTTTCAAGGATTTCCAAATTTTCAGGTAAGGAGTTTATTTCAAGACGAAGTTTAGCAGCAGATTCATCAATTAAATCGATGGCTTTATCGGGTAAAAACCGGTCGGTAATATAGCGATGTGACAATTCAGCAGCAGCAATGATAGCTTCATCCTTTATCCTGACATGGTGATAAGTTTCATACTTTTCTTTGAGCCCTCTAAGGATTGAAATGGTATCGGCAACATCCGGCTCATCCACCATTACAATCTGAAAACGGCGTTCGAGTGCCTTATCTTTTTCAAAATATTTCTGGTACTCTTTTAATGTTGTTGCACCAATGGCCCTTAGTTCCCCTCTGGCAAGTGCAGGTTTAAGTATGTTGGCAGCGTCCATAGCCCCTTCAGAAGCCCCTGCTCCCACAAGGGTGTGGATTTCATCAATAAATAAAACAATTTCCCCTTCCGAAGCAATCACTTCTTTAACCACGCTTTTCAACCGTTCTTCAAATTCGCCTTTGTACTTTGCACCAGCAATTAAAGCACCCATGTCAAGTGAATAAACCTGCTTTGATTTCAGATTTTCCGGAACATCGCCATTAATAATCCTGTTTGCCAGCCCTTCGGCGATAGCTGTTTTACCAACTCCGGGCTCACCGATAAGGATGGGATTGTTTTTTGTCCTCCTTGAAAGAATTTGAAGTATCCTTCTGATCTCATCATCACGGCCGATAACAGGATCCAATGAGCCAGACCGTGCGAGCTCATTCAGGTTTCTGGCATAACGGTTTAGCGCATTGTATGTATCTTCAGCAGTCTGGCTGGAAATAGTGGATCCTTGTCTTGATTGCTTGATTGCTGTCTTAAGGTTTTTTTCGTTGATACCATTATCCTTTAAAAGCTTTGCAGCGGTATCGTTTCCATTTAATATACCAAGCAGGATGTGCTCGACAGAAATATACTGATCATTGAATTCTTTCAGGTAACTTCCTGCTTTCTGCAACGCAGTATTCGCTTCCCGCGAAAGATGCTGCTCACCTCCCACGACTTTAGGTAACGATTCTAATATTTTATCCAAAGCATTAGTAAGTAAAATGAGATTAACATCAAGCTTCTTTAGTAGAATCGGAATCACATTTTCGTCGATGGTTATAAGCCCCTTTAGCATATGGGTATTCTCAATAACCTGGTGCTGCATCCCTTCTGCAATTTCCTGGGCCTTTTGAACAGCCTCCTGCGATTTGATCGTGAAATTATTTAAATTCATTGTTTTAAAGTTTTAACCTCATCTTGACTCCTCAAATTTGTTGCCGGGGAAAACTGACTGCCTGATTTAAGAATTATTGGCATAATTATTATCTTCATCAAGAATAAATGGCCTGATTCTGAAAATAATAGAATCAATTTTAATGAAAATTTGTCTTGTCTCAGCCAAAAAGTTAATCCAACTGGAAACAGCTGTTAAAATTTTAATCATCTTTGTACGTTATTTTGGTTTGATTCGAAGAGCGAATTTTGAAAGTTTAACACAATTATTAATGTTCCCGGTTTCATTAAAAAAATCATTCACAGGCCTTTTATTTCTTTTATCTGTAATTCCATTTCAGAAAAAAATTCAAGCGCAGGATATCTTACCTGATATAATCAGGTCATGTAAGGTCGATAGCCTTTTGTTAGATGCCGGCTTTGGATTCGATAGTTATGACTGGAGTACCGGTGATACCACTCAGGCTATTTGGGTAAACATTACAGGACCCTATACGGTTGACGTAAATCAGGGAGACACTCTTTTTATTGCTGATTCAGTTTTTGTTGTTATTGTGGATGCTGAAATTCTTAAATCAAATAATTCGCTGATTTGCGGCGATACCATCACTATTTACGGAAGTTCTGATGCCTATGACTTTATTTGGCAGCCAATGAATATTACTGCTGATTCCATAGTCGTATTTCCAAGAGATACAACGGTTTATTATGCCGGAATTTATGACACGCTATTAGATTTCAATTATTGTTATGACAGTATTCAAATTATTGTCGAACCTAATATTTTTGCTGATTCTCTAATTCAGTTGAAGATGGGCTGCCCTGATTCGGCAGCTGCTCAGGTGCAAGCTTATATTTCAGGTGGTTTTCCTCCTTATAATTATGAATGGTCAGATGGACAACCCTTTTTCAGTGATCCATCCAAAGCCTGGAAGCTAACGAATGGTGACAAAATTGCTTACCGTTACTGATTCTATTGGATGTATATTAAATCATCCTTTTGAAGTTAAAGCGTATTCTTTGCCTGAAATCGAACTTACCTCCGATCCAAAGATAAAGTTTATCTCCAGAAACCTTTTGTCCATTTTACTTATGAAAATGTTTCCTATGATTCCACTGCTGCTGATACTTTTTATTTGAGTAGCTTTTGGTGGGATTTTCTGGGAACTGACAGCATATTCCTTTACGACAATCCGGCACCTGATTATACATATTCCAATACCGGTACCTACCAGGTTTATTTTCATTATCGCACTTTTTACGGCTGTGAAGATTCAAATAATGTTCACATTGAAATTATTGTAGAGCCGGTAAAATTGAAGGCTACGGCTGTTATCACTCCTAATGGGGATGGATTTAATGAATTGTTTGAAATATTTGAAGACACTGGTGATGAAGGAGGAAATAATACTGGCGGTGAGGCATTTAAAAGTATTAATTGAGATGAAGACACCCATTGACCTGAGTAAGTATTATCTTAGCAATACGCTGGTGATTTTTAACCGTTATGGACAAAAGGTTTATGAAGCTGATAATTATATGAATGACTGGGATGCAGGTAATATAAAGGATGGGATTTATTTTTATATTCTTAAGTGTGACGGATATTATGAAGATAAAACGTATACGGGATCGGTAACCGTTCTTAGATCCAATCCATAATTTGAACTTGAATAGTTAATCCGCTGCCTTATTCCTTTCTCCGAAAAGTGCACTCCCAATCCTGACAATCGTGCTTCCCTCTTCAATTGCAATCTTATAATCATCCGACATTCCCATTGAAATTTCTTTGAAGAATCCCTGATTGCGAAAAAAAATATTCTTTAATTGATCAAAAATGGATTTCAAATTCCTGAACTCTTTTCGAACCAGTGCTTCATCCTCAGTAAATGTTGCCATTCCCATCACTCCGCAAATTCTGATGTTATGTAATGAAGAAAATTCCGGGGAATTCAAAAGTTGTGAAGCTTCCTCAAAATTCAATCCGAATTTTGTTTCTTCGGTTGCAATATGAAATTGCAGAAGGCAATCAATGATTCTATCGCACTTTAATGCTTGCTTGTTTACTTCACTCAAAAGCTTTAAGCTGTCGATGCTGTGAATCATATTAACAAAGGGAGCAATGTATTTTACTTTATTTGTTTGTAAATGACCAATGAAGTGCCATTCCAAATCTTTTGGAAGCAGGGGTTGTTTAGCAGTGATTTCCTGAACTTTATTTTCCCCGAAAACGGTTTGACCGGCCCGGTATGCTTCATAAATTTCCTGAACGCTTTTAGTCTTTGAAACCGCCACTAATTTTATATATCCGGGTATTTGCTCTTTAATGAAACTCACATTTTCTGAAATGCCCATCTTGCGGTAAGTTTATGGCAAAGTTAATGAATCACTTTATTGAGCAGGTAATTTATTGCTAAAATAACTTGTCCATTCAATTAATTCTTTATTTTTGCACCTCTTTTTTAAACCGGCAGGTAAGATTATATTTCGGATGATATGGCTGGAAAAAAGAAAAAGAAGGGGAGAGGCAGGTGTTCTGCCTCAGACCAGGCAGGGAGATTTGTTCATCGGCAGGCGGGTGTTAAACTGGAGAAAGAGAATTTAAAGGAGAGGTGGGTGAGTGGCTGAAACCAACAGTTTGCTAAACTGTCGTACTCGAAAGGGTACCGGGGGTTCGAATCCCCCTCTCTCCGCCACAAGTTTTGGATTTTGTTTTTTGTTTATTGGATTTTATATCCGGGGTATAGCCCCGCTTTTAGCGGGATAAACTCCGTCCGGTTATCGCGTCCCGCTTAGGCGGGAAGGTCGCAGTTGCCGGGAATGCAGACGGCTGATTGAATTGTTTTTTGAAATAAAAATTTGATACGGGGTATAGCGTAGTCCGGTTATCGCGCCTGCTTTGGGAGCAGGAGGTCGCAAGTTCGAATCTTGCTACCCCGACAAAAATAAATCTTAAAAGTTCAGTTGTTTAACTATTAATGAGTTAAAAATTGAACTTTTCTGTTTTTATGCCTCTTTTGGCGCTCACGATTACCAGAAGACAATCAGTTATTTTACTCCGGCACTTGCGATGATTTGGTATTGGTGTTTAATAGCCAAATGTCATTCTTATCCGGATTATTAACCTGGCCATCAAGATTCAGATCGGATTGTAAATAACCATTCGCTCCGCTGCCTGAATCCCACAGGACTTTATCTGCCATATCCACCGATCCGCTTGCATCAACATCTCCGCCTGCCATTCCATAAATTCCTGGTGCAATGGATTTATATCCGGCACCACCCCCATATACCTGGTCAATGGAAGAAGTAAAATCGTAAGTATATACTCCTTCCGTTACAGTTAAAGGATTTGCTGACATAACGCCAACATGATTTCGATGAAGCACCACAGCGAAAAGCTGCTCAGTTACGGCACCTTTGAACTGAATATGAGTGACTCCATCCGTTCCAACTACCGACCCGTCACGCAGTAAGAATGCAGCCTGTCGCTTTATGGTGGAGGCACCGATTGCACTTGCTGCATCAGTTGCATCGCGGAATTCTACCAGGATCCAATCTACAACATCAGGGTTTGGAATGGAAACAACCGACTCTGTTCCATCATAATTCCATGGGGCTGAATTATAGGGTTGTGATAGTGGCAACATCGAAGGATTTAATGATGTTTCCATATCTGTGCCGTTAAATGGGCCTTCAAGGAAGACCTTCAAATCAGCCTCAATGGTATGGGCTGATCCGTGATTGGACTCAGAATAATTTAAAGTTATATCTTCGGAAATGTCAGATGATTTAACCTGGATGAAATAATAATCATTCGGTGTCGGTATGGATTGCGAAACATCATAATCCGCCCAACCATCCCAGCGAATAAGGCTCACATTATCAAACCACGAATAAGCCGTGCCCGAATTCGGTATACCACTGCTCAGGCGAATGTCGAAAAACTTCGTTCCTGAAGGGATAGTAAGTTCATGATGGTAAAAAGTCCAGGGGCTATCACCGTTTACCTGCACCCCGATATTTTCAGTCCCGAGTGGAAAAATCCCGGTACGGTCCACGTGATATCTTATTTCGATGGTGACATCGGCACCATTTTGAGTTTTTAAATAACCGCAGAGTGAATATTTAATATTATAGGAAGGACAAATTATTCTTTCCTCAAAATTTGTTACAATATTGGAAGTTGAACTTTCCGTCCTTATGTGCTGAATGGAGCGTTCACCCGAAAATGCGGCGGTATCGCAATAATTTTCATCGGCGCTGTTGAGATTCCATAAGGTACAGCCTTCATCCTCCATGTTACCGAAAAAGATCAGTTCCCTGCCCAGACGGAATTCATAAGTACCGTTTGGCACTATGCTGTCCACAGATGAAATACTTCCCCATCTTGCCAGGGGATGCGGAGGAGTTGTCCAGCTATTGCCGGCTTCTTCCATGGGCAGATCAACAGAAATCTCCATAAAGGATGTAAACATACTTGTTGTATCCATGATTACCGTTGCGATGACACTGTCCCTGTCAATTTGCAGGTATGTATCCAGATCCTTTGATCGCTGGGCAAGATCATCCAGTATATGCAACCCCAAACCTCCTTCAGCTCTTTGCGGAATATAGTCATCAATGTAAACCGGGGTAAGGGTGAATTCATAAAATCCTGTTTCATTAACTTTCGTATTCAGGATAAAAGAGGGATAAGTTTCCGGGAATTCCTGATCAAACGCAAAATTCCCCAACGAATGAGCAATGAACTTGCCATTATAGAGTTCAACACCTTGCATCATGTGAGGGTGATGACAAATAACCAGATCTGCTCCATTGTCGATGGCAAAATGTGTGGTGGTCCTGTCCTTTGGATCAGGTGCATAAGCCAATGGAAAATAATTTTCATCCGATTCATTATCCTCAGCAAAAAATGGGCAGGTGTCACACGAATTATCCGGGTACGTTGAATATTCAATACCGGTATGCCATTCCATCACCACCAGATCAGAGACATCCTTAACCTCATCAATTTGCTTTTTAATATAATAGGGCTCAAGGTTCCCAAAGCCGGGTTTATTATAGCCGGCATTCAGGTATGGCTGCTGATTGCTGTATTGCCCGGTTACATCGCTTGCTCCAAGGAATGCGAAATTCACACCCGACTTTGAATAAAAAGCAGGCAGGTAAGCTTCATAGGAATTTGCCCCGGCTCCCATATAAAGGATATCATTTTCTTCTAAAACGGATTGTGTCTCCTGCATCCCTTCATACATGTAATCCAGTATATGATTGTTGGCAAGGGTAACGATATCTATTCCGGCATAAGTCAAACCGGCTACATTCGCAGGGGAGCCTTTAAAATAAATTGATTTCGTCGGATGATGCTCCCAATACGTGGTCAACGGACATTCAAGGTTAGCAATGGTAATATCGGCGGCATCGCCAAGAAACGGTTTCGTTGGAGCGAATATGGCTTCAACACCCAGGGTGGGAATAATTCCGCCCGGATTTTCGTATCTCCGGGCCAGCATGATATCACCAACAAAATTTAAGGTTACAGGAAAAGAGCTGTTTCCCTGGTCGACTTCAACGCTGCAACTTGCCTGTCCCCATCTGTCAGTAGGGTCAACAACCCGGAGTAAAACCCTGTAAGGATGATCATCTGTAACTAAAAAAGTATGCAGCGGATCTTGTTCTGTGCTGGTAGAATCATCTCCAAAATTCCAGAAATAGTCATGGATTTCACTATCAGGGTCAATCACTTCACTTGTAAATTGAACGTCAGCAACTTTGTTACCGCCTCCATCTGTATAAACTCCTCCTACAGTAAAATCAATCGAAACCTCCGGAATATAAGGTAAATCGCTGCTGATATTTATAATGTTATCAAAATAAACCACGCCCTGCGATGTCCCATCCTTATCATTGATATAAACCAAACCTGTAATTTCCGGCAGGTAACCAAAAAAAGCCAGCCAGTCGTCAGCAACGGGAAGCTGATAAACATTCCATTGGCCTTCAGGAAAACATCCCTGGTACACAGGTACCCATTCTTCTATGTTCACCATTTCTGAACCCGCAAAAGAATAGAACAGCACATTTGCAGCATCCATGATGGCAAATCCCTGGATTTCTGCTTTCGAAGCAATGTAGGCATTGACCTGCCAAACATCACCTGCATTGATAACGATAGGTGAAATGCTTTGCACTTTCCAGGTATTTCCTGATATTTTTAACGACCAGGGAGAATTTTCATAAGTGATTGCTGAATTCAATTCCCAGCCGAGAGGTTCTTCATCTTCATACGGATAAGATGTCAGATCAATTATACCACTATCAAAATTTTCAATGATGATTTGTTTTGGAGAGCCTGATTTAACGGATTTTGGGCATTGACTATAGTAGCAGTGAATGACATCAGCAACCAGGTAAAAATTGTGAAATAGAATAACTCCTTTATTTTTTTCATTCTTATCAACCAGAAGTGGATTTTATAACTTGCATTCACTGATTAGTAATTTTCTCCTGTTAAGCAAAGTTATAATAAAAAAAGAGATTTGCACCCATTTAAATTTTGGGAATTCACAACTGGTAAACTTTTAAGCTGACGATTTACAATATTTAAAATACTCTTTGTAATCACTGCCTAACATATTTTCCTATAAATTTACGTTGTAAACGTTAAGTAAACAAATTTTATCATCGAAGAAGAAATTATTTTGCAAAAAAATTATTGTTGATTTAAATATTTGAAAATTTTATCTTTGCCTTAAACTTTATTAATGAAATTCATTTTTACTATTTTCTCACTTTTATTATTTGCCTTAAATGGTGGCGCGCAGTTGTTTGACGATTCACACAAAGAATATTTAAATAACCGGCTACCCAAAGGGATTTTAAATAATCTATTATATAATTAAGAAAGGAAATAAAAAATGCCAAACGTAATTGTAAAAGAAAATCATCTCACTTTCGGAGGAGTAGCCTACTTCCGCGCACATGCTGAAAATATAGAAATCGGCAGTATTGGGGAAATCCGCAAACCACTTACCAAGCAGAATTACCTTGAAGTAAAAGACCGAATACTTGTTTCAAGTGATGATGTAATTCAGGCCACAGTGGTTGATATTGATTTTGACCGAACAACAAAAACGGACTTAAATCTGGGTGCCACTGCAATTGTAGAGGGAGTACCTGTGAAATTGGATGGTGATGCCACCTTTAAAAAGCTAAGAATGGGTGAACTCAGTCTCGCAAAATTCAGTATTTCGAATAATGCACTGAAGAAAGCAACTAATAATTCGCCTGAAAATCTTCAGGACTTGCGTCGCTGGGGCAAGGATGCAAGGATTGTGCACCAGGTATTCATCGTGATCGATGCCACATTAGCAAGTGAGATTAATAGAAACTATGGCGTAAAGATAGGAGCAGGCATTGAAGGGCTTGAGGTAAACTTAGGTGTTGGAGGATCAGCCTCCGGAACAACTACTGTACACATCTCAAAAGATACCTGCTTTGCTTACCTGATGTTAAAGATAAAATGGGACAAAAAGGAACTCAAAATAGTTGACCTGAATGATGACCAGTGGGGATTAAGTTAACGGTATTAATTTGTATAATTGTTATTGAATGAAAAAAGATTTCGGCTCTGACAAACGCAGGGCGGTGGATGCCAAATTTGAAGCTCAGAAAATTGCTTTTGGTCCGGTGATGTTTCAGGCGGCAAGGCTGCTTCGGAATACCGGTATCCTTGATTACCTGAAGAATGCCCGGGAGGCTGGCGGATCTCCGGAAACTATTTCATCAGTGCTTAATTTATCCGTTTATGGTGTAAAGGTTCTGCTTGATGCCGGATTGAGCATGGGAATGATTAAGTTGAAAAACGAAAAGTATTTCCTTACCAAAACGGGCTTCTTTATCCTGTCGGATGAGCTTACCCGCGCCAATTTAGATTTTGTTCACGATGTGTGTTACAAGGGCATGTACCATCTGGAGGAAGCTGTTTATACAGGTAAACCAGCAGGTTTGAAAGAATTCGGTAACTGGAATACCATTTATCCAAATCTCTCTCAATTACCCGAAAAAGCAAAAGCAAGCTGGTTCAATTTTGACCATTTTTATTCTGATGTTTCGTTTCCGGAAGTGCTGCCGGTAATATTTAAAGAAAAAGTTAAACGTCTTCTCGATATCGGTGGCAATACCGGTAAGTTCTCGCTTCAGTGTACCGATTTTTCAAAAGAAGTTGAGGTGACGATCATGGATTTACCCGGCCAATTGCACAAAGCGATTGAAAATATCAAATCAAAAGGAATGGAGAACAGAATCCATACCTGCTCATTGGATCTGCTTGATCAGTCACTTATTTTCCCCAAAGGATTCGATGCCATCTGGATGAGCCAGCTGTTGGATTGCTTTTCCGAAGAACAGATTGTCAGTATTTTAAAGAGATGTTATGATGCCCTTCAAAATGACGGGTATGTATATATCCTTGAACTTTTCTGGGACCGGCAGAAGTATGAAGCTTCATCCTATTGCATTAATGCTACATCGCTCTATTTCACCTGTCTGGCCAATGGTAACAGCAGGATGTATCACTCGGAAGATATGCTGAAATTAATTAAGGAGTCCGGTTTTGAAGTTGCTGAGGATCTCGATAACATCGGTATTAGTCATACGCTGTTAAAATGCAGAAAAGTATAGGAGTTCAAGTATTCAGACTGAAATACTACTTTCTATAAATTCGACACAAATTACTTATAAATGTCCGAAAGAGTGTTTGTCACCGGTTGCGGTATGATCTCGTCCATTGGAAATAATTTCGGCGCGATGGAAGAGTCTGTTTTTACAGGTAAATCCGGCATTGGACCCATCACTATTTTAGACACCCATCATAAGGGCAGGCTGATTGCCGGAGAAGTAAGGCTTACAGATATGGAGCTAGCTGAAATGGCAGGTATTGCTTTAAAAAAAGGGCATACCCGGACAACTCTTCTGGGATTGATAGCCGCGAAAGAGGCGGTAGCTTCTGCCGGTTTAAAAGATTTAAAGGAATTATCATTGATTTCCGGTACCACAGTAGGCGGCATGGTTTCAACTGAAAAGTACTATCCTGATTTTCTCAACAATGATTCGAAAAATGATTATATCGAATCACATGATTGTGGTGATAGTGCCGAACGGATTGCCGGTTTCCTTGGGATTGGAGGAAATTTTACAACCATTAATACTGCTTGTTCCTCGGCCGCTAATGCCATTATGCTTGGAGTTCGACTAATCAAAAGCGGAAAAGCAGAAAGGGTATTGGCTGGTGGAGTGGATGCATTATCAAAATTTACTTTGAATGGTTTTAACACCCTTATGATCGTTGACCCGGAGCCATGTAAGCCGTTTGATGATCAAAGGAATGGACTGAACCTCGGCGAAGGCGCTGGTTTCCTCTTGCTCGAATCAGAAAAGGTGGTTGGTAAAAAGGAAGTTATCTGCGAGATAAGCGGCTATGGCAATGCTAATGACGCGTTTCACCAAACTGCTTTATCACCCGAAGGAAGGGGCGCTTACCTGGCCATGAAATCAGCTCTGGATATAGCCGGGCTGTCAGTCTCTGATATTGATTATATCAATGCTCATGGGACAGCTACTCAGAATAATGACCTCGCAGAAGGAATGGCGATCCAACAGCTCTTTTCGACCCATGTACCCTGCTTCAGTTCCACCAAGCCCATGACCGGACACCTGCTGGGCGCTTCTGGAGCAGTAGAAGCCGGGATTTGCATCATGGCGATTAAGAAAGGTTTTGTTCCACCCAATCTGAATTTCAAAACACAAATGAAAGAATTGAATATAAAACCGGTCACCACTGCGGTCACAAATGTAACCATCTGTCATGCGATGTCTAATTCTTTTGGTTTTGGCGGGAACAACACTACGCTGATATTTTCTAAAATTTGATTGAATGAAAGCCTATATAACCGGAACCGGGAATATTTCACCTCAGAAGACTTATGATAATAAAAGTTTTCTGAAGGAGGTTATAATCCAGTCTGGCCAGAGACTAAACTGCATCGAACCGGATTATGAAAAGCTTATCGATCTAAGAATGTTGAGGCGGATGAGCCGGATCATGCGGATGAGCTGGTCAGCCGCAAAGATTTGCCTTGACGATGCAGGTGTCCAGATGCCGGATGCCATCGTTACGGGTACCGGAATGGGTTGCCTGGAAGATACTGAAAAATTTTTGGCATCAATTTATGAAAGTGGTGAGCGCCTTTTACCTCCTACACCCTTTATTCAATCGACTCATAACACCATTGGCGCACAGATAGCTTTGATGTTGCAATGCACCAACTATAATATGACTTATACCCAGCGGGGAATCTCTTTTGAGAATGCTTTATCGGATGGCCTTTCGCTTCTGAATGAACCTGGTATTAATAATGTACTTGTCGGTGGATTTGATGAAATGACTGCTAACCAAATGATTTTATACAACCGGCTGAAATACTATAAAAATGAAATCCCAAATATCCTTGAATTGCTGAGCCACGAAACCCCCGGAACCATTGCTGGTGAGGGAAATACTTTTTTTATGATCGCTAAGGAAAAGGGAATGAGCAGCTATGCATGCATCCATGATATTGTGACATTTAATTTTCAGAAGGAAAACAATCATGTATACAACCAAATCAATTCTTTTCTGACTAAAAACGATCTGACGACAGCAGAAATCGATCTTTTAATTGCCGGATATAATGGAGATGTAACGTTTGATGAAATTTATCAGAATGTTACCGACCATTTTTTTCAAAATACCCCGGTTGCATATTTCAAGCACCTGTGCGGTGAATACCATACGGCTACTGCTTTTGCACTCTGGCTTGGAGCCAATATTCTTAAACAGCAGTATATTCCTGACGTTGTCAATCTAACTAAAACATCTCCAAAATCCATTGGCAATATATTGATCTATAACCATTACAGGAACAAAAACCATTCTCTTATCCTTCTTTCGGCATGTTAAATATCCGCAACATAACCATCTTTTATTTTATAACGCTTTGGCTATTATTCAACACTACTATTTTTGGTCCGCTTTTTTACTGGATTGCTGTCCCGGCTTATTTTCTTATACCATTTACAGCTTCTTTTTTTATGTGTGCAAACCTATACTTAAGAGCCATTTGTAAAGGGTCTAAGGAAAGCAATAATATCGTTATCAGTTTTAACCTTGCAGAACCTGATACAAAATGGAACCACCTGGGTGAAATACTCGACAAGCATAAAGTTCAGGCTATTTTTTTTGTTACAGGAAAGGTAGTTGAAAAATTGCCGGAATTGGTTGCGAAACTTGCTGATAAAGGGAACCTCATTGGAAGTCATTCTTATTCCGCCTCCGGCAAGTTTGGTTTTTATTCGGCCAGGAGGTTGCTTACCGAATTGCACAAAACTGAAGAGTTGATATTCCAGGTTACGGGAAGGGAAGTTTTCTATTTCCGGCCACCATTCGGGATCACCAATCCAGCTTTAAGAAAAGCCGCTGAAGTCATCGGTTACCGGGTGATTGGATGGAGTAAAAGGATTGAAATTTCAGATAACTCAATCGCTGACATACCTGTTACCGGGATACAAAATGGAAGCATCATCCGGATTGATTTCACTGGCGAACAAATTCCGGAAACATTTGAAAAGTTTCTGATTGCGCTGAAGAAAAGTTTCAGCATTGTTTCATTGGATGAGCTGATCAATACTGAATTTGCTGTACAAGAGTCCAATTAATTCTTAAAAATTCATCACTCAGAAATCATAACTACTTTTGATAATAAAGAAAAAAACCTTCACAATGATGAACACTGAAAGCAAAGATCCTGTCATACCCCCGGTTTGGTTCTTCCGTATCATTCAAAAGTTACGGCTCTGGCTAAAAAGGATCGACAGCAGATTGATGCCATCTACTGTAGTTGTTTACGAAAAAGCTCAGGCTTTCTGGATGAGCAAGGCAATAGGAGTGGCCTGCGACCTGAATATTGCAGACATGCTGGTTCCCGGACCAATGAAAGTTGAAGAAATAGCTTTAGCGACACATACCAACCCAAATGCCCTTTACAGGTTGATGCGGGCATTGGCAGGTGAAGGAATTTTTAAAGAATCGAAGGACAGAGTATTTTCTAATACTAATTTATCAAAAGGTCTTGCAGAGGGTACAGGTTCAATGAAATACATGATCCGGCATCAGGTTAACGAAACCAACTGGAAAATAATTGGCAATCTGGGCTATAGTATTTCAACCGGTAAAAGCGCTGCCAGAGAAATTTTGGGTACGGATGCATTCAGTCATCTTGAAAAGAATCCGGAAATAAATGAATTGTACAACAGAGCCATGACAGATACTTCGGCTTTATCATCGGCTGCTTTCCTGGCTGCTTATTCCTTTAAAAATAATAAACTCATAGTTGACGTCGGTGGAGGAGAGGGTTATTTGCTTTCCATGATTCTGAAAAAATATAAGCAGCTGAATGGAATTGTCTTTGATTTGCCGCATGTTGTAAAAGCGGCAGGTCAAAACTTTAAAAAATTCGGAGTGGGTGATCGGGCAAATGCGGTCGAAGGTGACTTCTTTAATGCTGTTCCGTCAGGAGGTGATATTTATGTAATGAAGAATATTTTACATGCCTTTGATGATGAAGTTTGTATAAGCTTGTTGGAAAACATTGGTAAGGCTATGGAACGGGGAACTAAACTGTTGATTATGGAAGCCGTAATTGAGGAAAACAATAAGCCGGCATACGGCAAAATGTTCGATCTTCAAATGCTTATCGGAACGGATGGTGGTAAGGAACGAACTCAAAAGGAATTTGAGACAATCCTGAAGAATTCCGGTTTCACTATGAAGAAAGTAATCCCAACCGTTTCGCCGTTTTCAATTGTGGAGGCTATTAAGCAATAAATTATTTATGCCAGTGAAATATTCCTTGACAGGAATACTATTTTGAACATTTTGCCTGTATAACCATGTACTGTCGTAACCTTCACTAAGCGGAAACCATTATCAGCATTGGTTTTACAGGCTTGCTAGTGGCACTAATTTATTGTTTGGCACTTATACTGTTGTAAAATAATATAATTCGGCTTTTGAGACAAGAAACTTAAATGTTCATCTAAATATTTTGTTACCAAGTCAATATTCCCAGATGCTTGTGGTCTCAAATGATATGGAACGACATTTTTGAATCTATAATTTTGGTATTGTTGTTTGAGTTTTGGAATCTGCCAACCCGTGATAAATAACAGATCAATTTGATTTAAATTCAGATAATTGGGAAAATCATTTTCTGTATCCCCGAAAATAAATATAATCTTTCCTTTCCATTCAATTGCCAAAGAACGATGTTTTATCGAATATCGGTGTTTGGTTTTAAAAGATTTGATCTGTATCCCATATTTGTCTGACAATTCCTTTATCAGTTTATTTTTTTTCTTCTGAGATATTAATGGAGCAATTTTTTTTAAACCAGATTTCCTTACAAGTTTGCCAGAGTAATGATCCTTATGTTGATGGGTAAATAAAAGATACTGATTGGGTTTACTCAAATCCACACTATCCAGTTCATACTCCAAATAACCGTAAGCTCCCGATTTGTATGGAAAATCAGTAAAAATTTCGACACTGTCAAGTTTTATTCTGTACGCACAATTTCCAATATATTTAATCTCAATGTCTTGCGAATATCCAAAAATTGGGAAAAGAAAGAGTGCAAAAAATTTCCAAAATACTTTCATAAACTTGTTTCTCTTATTATTACCACAGACTATTGCATAGTCTCTACTGGTCTAATTCCCTGCTACTTTCGACTGTGTTGTTCAATTTGGATTTCATAATTTCAGAACTCTTTCCTGCCCACAGAAAAAGCAAACCGGAAACTATAAAAGGAAGTGAATAAACAAGGATCAAGCTTATATCATTCAGGCCACCGTCATAGAACATGGTCAATCCCATGACGACTCCGCTGAACACTAATACGTATCCTCCTTCCTTTTCACGAAACCAGGCAAAAATGTAACCCAGTAAAGCAAATCCCATCAGAAGCATCATGGATTGCAAATGGCCATCACCTCCTTTGATTAAATCAGGTATTCCTTCACCAATGAAATATGATCCGAAGAAAAGCAGACCGAGTCCGCCAATTATCCGGGCTGACCATTTGTAAACAGTGATTTGGTTTCTCATATCCTTAAATTGTTCTGAGTTCTGTGTTTCGGGTAACCCAAAACTCCTGAACTCAGAACTCAGAACTTCTTTACTTCAACCACTTATCCAGCCAGTTGAAGAATGTCCGTTGCCAAAGGATACCGTTCTGTGGTTTCAGTACCCAATGATTTTCATCAGGGAAATAAAGGAACTCAGCCGGAACACCTTTTAATACAGCAGCATTGAAAGCTGTCATACCTTGTGTAAACAGCACCCTGTAGTCCTGTTCACTATGAATTACAAGAATAGGAGTATCCCATTTATCCACAAATTTATGGGGAGAGTGAGCATAGACTTGTTGTGCTATTTTATTGTTTTTATCCCAGAATGCACCGCCCTTATCCCAATTTTCGAACCACATCTCTTCTGTTTCCAGGTATTGTGCTTCCTCATTGAAAATTCCATCATGGGCTATAAAGGCTTTGAACCGTCCATTGTGGTTTCCGGCAAGATAGTAAACAGCCCAGCCACCGGCACTCGCACCAATTGCACCCAATCTTTCTTTATCCACAAAAGGTTCTTTTGCCATTTCATCGATGGCTACAAAGTAATCGTCCATGCTCTTTCCATGGTAGTCGCCGCTGATCTGTTCCTGCCATGCCTGCCCAAAACCGGAAACTCCTCTTCTGTTTGGAGCCACTATAATATAATCATTTGCAGCCATTATTTGATAATTCCAGCGGTAATGAAAATCCTGGCTCAGAGGTCCCTGAGGTCCACCTTTGCAATAAAGCAATGCCGGATATTTTTTATTCGGATCAAAATGAGGAGGATAAATCACTATGGTTAGCATATCCTGACCATCCAGCGTTTTCATCCAGCGCTCTTCCACTTTTCCCATGGATAATTTTTCGAGCAGGTCTTTATTTGTAAAGGTTATTTGCTGCGCTTTACCATCACTCAAATTGATGGCGAATAATTCGGTTGGGAACGACATGGTCTCTTTCGGGGCAATCAATACATCGCCTGCAGGAGCAACAGAAGTATAATCATGCATTCCATCGGTCAGCTTGTTTATTTTGCCATCTGCAAGATTGTAATTGTAAATCTGGAAAGTTCCGTGCCAGTCACTTGTAAAGTAAATGGATTTGCTGTCAGCTGACCAAATCAGAGTTCCCGCATTCTGATCAAAATCTTTGGTAGCATAAGTTTTTTCCCAGGTTTTGGTATCGACAATATATAGCCTGTTTTTGTCCGATTCAAAACCATCCCGCTCCATGCTTTCCCATGCTATATAATTTCCATCGGGTGAATAAAGCGGAGCAAGATCGAATCCCATCATGCCATCAGTAATATTCTTCGTTTCCTTTGTTTCTAAACTATAAAGATAAAGGTCAGAATTGGTTGAAAGAGAGGCAGCTTTACCGAGGAGTTTTTTGCTTGTATAAACAATAAATTTACCATCACGACTCCAGTCGATTTGCTCAATCCCACCAAAGGGAGCTAAAGGAGAAGAGTATGGCTCGCCTTCCAAAATATCTTTATCGTTGGTTAACTTCGCTCCGTCGTAATCGGCATAAAACACATGGCTGTATGTATCCACCCAATGATCCCAATGCCGGTACATCAGGTCGTCATTAATCCGGCCTGTTGCAAGTGGCAATCCCTTATATAAATCCTCAAATTTATTTTTTAAAGGAAGATCTTTAGTGTATAAAATCTTTGTCTGATCGGGTGAGTATTTAAACCCGGTAATGCCTCCTTCAATATTTGTAATTTGAGTTCGGTTGGTTCCGTCAGGGTTCATTTCCCAAATCTGAACCGACCCGCTTTCGGAAGAGAGGAATCCGATTTTCTTTCCATCCGGACGCCATACTTCATTGAACTCACTTTTAGCTGAAGTAGTTATCTGCTTCAAATTTTCACCGTTAACACTCACCGTGTACAATTCACGGTTGCCCTTGTTCTGCTCGATAGAATAATAGGTTACTCCATAAAGAACCGTTTTCCCATCAGGCGATATTTCATGGCCACTCACACGTCCGAAAGCCCATAACACTTCAGGTGTCATTACATCCGACTGGATCTGAAGCGCTGGTTTCCCAATGATTTCCTGAGCCTGTGGTTTCTGTTCTTCAACATTCACCTCTGGTTGTGCATGACCAAATAAGCAGACCCAGACTTGCAATTAACGTAACTAAAAATAACTTTTTCATTTTCTGTAATTATAATTTAACAATGAACTGATTTTTCAGCTAAGGTATAAAAAAACCTGATGCTGGAATTTGTTGAATGAAATAATTAAATAAAAACAAAAAGCCCTGATAAATACCAGAATTAGATAGCTGTTTTATATCTTGAAAATATACATACATATTGAAAATTAGGACAATATTTGAAACCCTTTATAAACTTTTTGGTATAAATACCCAACCTCGAACGCTATTATAGGAAAATTTGAACAGAAGGACAAATGAAAAATGATAATTTACATGCTGAGTTTTTACATTTTCCTTGTTTATGCCTTGCAGTTATTCTTTTCATGGGCCTATTAAACAGCGTTGATGCCAGGTCTAATTCACCTATAATTGATGATGACGATGAAAAGCATATTAAAGGAATTACTGCAACCTGCATCGATTATTCAACGCCGGTGACGACCTCTACCGTTTACAATGGCGTAAAAAAAATTAATTTAAACAATGGTACTCTTACGTCGCCCACTTTTGCTGATAAATATGTTACCGGCCTTTCCGGAACTTCAGCATCGGGCGATGATACTATGCCAAATGGCTCTTACCTCACAGCAGGTGGTTATACCAGTAATTACTTCTATGGAATTGACTTCAGGTTATTACCCGGATTACCGGCTATTTTCCATAATGCTTACAACGCCGATGCAGTAAATGCAGAAGACCTTGTAACAGTAAATGGCACTAACAGCTATGCCGAACCCGGAGTTTATAGCTTGTATGTTCAATATGTTTTGGTTAAAAACCAGTAAAAATTTTTATGTAACAGCAGCTCATCTAAGCTGTTGTATGTTCTTTAAAACCTTGATTTGCTTTTTTAAGTTTTAAGAATACATATTATACCAATTGCCAATTCAAATTAGTCCATAGGACATTTGAATTGTTGCAATGCCCGCCTGACCGGATGGGCAGGATTAATGCCGCAGTTAAAATGTTTAGTCGAATCAAGCGAAGCGAAAATTGGACTAATATATTTTTCCAGGCGGCATTAGTTTTTTTATTATTTCATCCTTATTGTTCGACCCATTCAGTCTGCACTTGCACAAATGCTTGTATCTACTGCAAGTAATTCTTCCAGATGAAGTAAACCAGCTCTTTCCCTGCTTTAGCGTAGGCTTCCTGAATCCTTAGTCCGGTATCGAAGTCATAACCAAAAGCATCTCTGCCAGGTGAATTTTCTATGGAGATCGTTGCAAGAACATTTTCATGATTTGCCGATTCCACAAAAATTGCTTCGGCATTGATATACGCATTTTTACGGGCGACACCCACATTGAATCCGGGTTCGATAAAAGTGGTCTTTAAAATTACCGTGTATGTACCTGCCAAATCCTGCCCTACCTTGCATGTAACTTCTCTCTTGACAAACTGAAGATTCATTTCTTCTTCAAACCGGGGAGCATATCTTTCTGAGCGGTCTGCAAACCATGCAGTTTCCCAGCGATCTCCGCTTCCAGGCTCCTTTTCGTTATAATCGGCTTTTTTTTGAGTCACATAGTCCTGTTCTACTTTATACTTTCCTACGCTTACGGCCTCGTAGTTGTATTCAACTTTTAATTCTGTAACTCCTTTTAAGAAATCGAGCTTTCCGGATTCCAGCTTGATCTTTTGTGCTCTTGCAGTATAAATACATGCGAGCAGCAATACGAAAAATAAAAGATTTGATTTTTTCATTTTTTAACTTGTTTAATATTTAGACATCCAGTTTTCTTAAATTTGATTCGGCGGTAAAATTATAACCTTATTCGATTTTAAAAAAGATCAAAACTGAATTCTCCAGACACCCAACGGATAAAATCCCATATTATAAGTTTTAACGATCTCACCGGTTGTAACATCAATACGGTAAAGATATACATAAGTATAATTGGCGCGATATTGAAGGTCGAAAAAAAACTGCATATTGAAACCTTTTTCATTTCGCCGTATCCCAAACCTGAAGCTGCCTCTCAGATAGTCGTCATATTTTTCCTGGTAAGCCTTGTCCCAGTCGTAAACAACTTCACCCTGTTCAACTGTTGCCTGCTGATCATAAGGAACGTAAGGCAGGCCTCCTGCCCAGGTTAGCCGCAAACCTAAGATCAAAGCAAGGTTTTTACGTTTTCCCATAGGTAATTCGTAACCCGCCACCCCATTCAGAATATAATTGCCATCGAAGGAAGTGCTTCTTTCAACATTATCATAACCTTTATATTTTGATTGGAAAAGAGAGGCCGTAAAAAGGAAATAATAATTCCTTGCCATGAATTTTTCCAGGGTCAGTTCGAGGCCATAATTTGTGCCGGTCCCCTTGTTCATCAGGCTGTCCTGCCGGTCGACAAAATATTGCGTACCTTCATTCAGGATGGAATATTGAGGAATACTTTCGGAGACAGGAATATTGTATAAATGCTGATAATATGATTCTGCTTTTAACCTAAGATTTTCAGCAATCAGGTAATTGTAGCCCAAAACAAGATGGACGCTTTTCGAAAAATCAAGCTGCTGGTTCGAAAGAACATAATTCCCTTCAGAATTTAGCGATTGCACATAATACATCATCCGGGGCTGCATCTGGCTGTGCATGCCTATTCCAAAATTAAGGGTCTGAACCCGGTTGATCTCCCACATTAATCCGGCCCTCGGTTCTATTGCTGATGAAGCATTCAAGCTAAAATACTGATAATTCAAGCCTAAATAACTGGTAAGCTTGTTAATGTATCTTTTTTCCCATTGACCATAAATTCTGAGAAGTCCAAAATTATCCCTGCTATCCGTATCCATATGATAAAAACCATCATAATAAGTACTATCTGAATAATCCACGTTGTAATAGTCCCCTGTTACGCCGAAAGAGATGTTGTTCTTTGCGTTTAGTTTTTTCTTTAATGAAGAGGAAAGTGTATATTTTAATTCAGTTGACTTTTCGCCACCCCAGTTAAATAATTCCGGAGATGAAAGGCTGAAAGTATCTATTCTGGTATCAACATCTGAGCCTACAAATGAAAGGTCTGTTTTTATCCGTGTATTTTCATTGATGAAATATAAATGTGAAACTCCCAAGCTTGCAACGGCTGAACCCGTATTCACATCCTCTCCGTGGGTGTCAAAAGTCCAGTCTTCCTGGTCAGATTCTGAATCGGGTATGTCAATTCTGCTGGTTCCACCTATACCAATCACACTGAATGTACCTGCCTTTTTGGTTGGGAAATTTAGTTTAAAGGACAGATCCTGGTATTTTGCGGTTTCATCCAGGTTGACTCCCAGTTTTTCAAGTATATCAACAAATGAGTAACGGTAAGCAGCCAGGTAGGAAGACCCGTTTTTCCGGGAAACCGGACCTTCTGTACCGAATTCCAGTCCATTGAAACCTATCTGAGCCCAGTATTCCCTGCGTTCAGTATTCCCGGTGCGCATTTTCAGGTCGAATATTCCGGCCATTGCATTACCATACTCTGCCGGAAAAGCTCCGGTGAGGAAATCAGAATTTGTAAGAAGATTGGTATTAATAACTGTTATCGGACCTCCGGTTGTTCCCAAAGCTCCGAAATGATTGGGATTGGCAATCTCAATTCCATCCATCCGGTATTGAAGCCCCATAGATGAATTACCCCTGATCACAATATCATTTCTGTTGTCTCTTGCAGATAAAACCCCGGCATAATTAGCTGCCATCCGTGCCGGATCGCCATAGCTGCCCGCATATTTGTTGGTTTCTTCAATAGTGAATGAACGGGCACTCACCAGTGCCATCTGGTTCAACGGTTTATCTTTCCGAACTTCGCCAAGAATGGTTACTTCTCCTGTAGTATAAATGTTTTCTTCAAGCTCGATTTTCAGTACAAGTTCTTTTGCACTCGATACAATGAGTTCGGTGAGTTCGATAGATTGATAGCCGATAAAACTAACTTTAAGGCTTTGACGTCCGACAGGAACATTTTTTAACTCAAAGCTTCCGTTAATATCGGTGACTGTTCCATTAAGTGGATCAGAATTCAAAAGGATTACATTTGCTCCAACCAAAGGAACCTGGGAGCTTTTATCAACTACAATGCCTTTGATATTCTGGAAAAAACCTGATTGACCATGAATTACTCCGGTCAGGGTTAATATCATCAGGAAAAAAAGATATAATCTATTTTGAATGCTACATTGCATTAAGCGAAAATAGTAAATAATGATAAGTAATTAACTGATCATAAAATCTGTTCCTCTTTGGTTATCCTTTTCCATGACGGATTAATAAATCTTTCCCCATCCCACTCAAAGTTAACAATATCAAAAGTCTCTTTTAAAAACTCAAGATTCGAATTCCGATCCGGGCTGTGTTCAATAAAGATCAGTTTTTCATGCTCTATTCCATACTTTGCTATAATTTCTGTGGCTAACTTATCAACCCGGCTGGTGACCGAGCTCCCGGGATTGGAGTCATTGAGTTCAGTTACAATTACTATGGTATTATCTTTTTGAACTATGATTTTAAGTCCACAGAATGAAGGAACATCCCAAGCTCCTTTAAAGTGGTAAATTTGATCAATATATTTAGAATCTGCAGTCATTACCTTAAAATCACTTTCCCAAAACTCCTTTCAACAAGGTCCTTTCGGGGTGATCTATAAGTTCCGTCGACCATTTCTTTTTCAATCACCTTCATCAGTAGCTTAAACATCTTTTGCTCCTGACTTTCATGACGGTAAAATTCATCCCAGGCAAAGTGGTAAAGGCTTTGCAACTTTTCCGGGGTCATGTGCTTTGGATAAAAAACGACTTTACCGGCATTGTAATCATTCCAGTTTAAATTGAAAATCCTTTTTTCTTTCACCATATCATCCCATGCTTTGGTATGCGGGAATGGTGTCATGACAGTGAACTCCGCTAAATCAAGGTTTATTTCCAGTAAAAAATCAATTAATCGCCGGATATCATCTTCGGTTTGATTATCCATACCCAAAAGAATAGTTCCTTCCACAGCAATTCCGTGATCGTGGTATCGCCTGATGCGATCTTTGATATAATCCGAAGTATCAAAAATGGCCTGATATACATACCATGCTCCCGCCTGGGCAGCCAGGTCGAGCACCTCCGGCTTATCTTCAATGGTATGGCTGCACCACTTTTTCTTAAAGGGTATCATCGTCCTGAATAATTCCTTTTCCCATTCCGTATCCTGTGCCAAAGAATTGTCGACTACAAATAACCGATTGTTTTCCATTTGATCCAATTCTTCAGCCACCCTATCGAAAGGCCTCGGCCTGAATTTACGTCCGCCCAAATAGGAAACAGCGCATGGATAACAACTGAACCTGCATCCCCTCGATGCATGGAAAAGGTCAACCATTTGCACTCCCTTGTGATAATACAATTCCCTGTTCAGTATATCTCTTCTGGCCGGCCCGATCAATGCTGTATCGGGTGGATGAGGCAGGTAATTGTAAACCTTTTTTAACCGGCCTTTTTTAAAATCTTCAAAAACCTCTTCCATTCTGCCTTCGGCTTCACCAAGGAAAATACTATCGGCATGTTCAAGAGTTTCTTCAGCATGAAGCATGGTCGATATACCACCGAAAATAACTTTTATTCCCCTTTTTCTATACTCTTCTGCTATTTCCCATCCGCGAATGATCTGTGATGTAAGCATCATCGAAATGCCTACAAAATCAACCGGATCTTCATAGCTGAAAGGCTGGACATTCTCATCGATAAATTCAACATCAACATAATCTGGCAGTGCAGCCGCAAAGACCACTGGTCCATGGGGTGGAAGGTTGAACTGGGTTTGGCCTTCGAGTTTATCCCATTTCGGATAGATCAGACGAAATTTCATTGTGTTCCTGCGCTTTATTAATGAGTGTAATGATAGTAATTAAAATGGTCAGCCATTATTTTTTGGATCAGTTCTTTATCTTCGTTCTTCAGGGTAAATACATTCTTTTTATAACCAGTTAAGCCTGACAGGTATTCGACGACACTCGCTTCAAATTCACTGGTAAATTTCAGGCCAATTTCTGAATAAATTATTTTAAGGGAAGCAACCGGATCCTTTTCAAATGTTTCAAAACTCACTTCGCTCCATGTTCCGGCAGGCATTTGAACCAGGCTTTCTCTGATTTTATTAAGCATGTCGTTCAGCACTTCCGAAACTTCCTCCACCAGGGGTTCTTTCCATTTGCCATTCAAACGGTTCTGCCGGGCGACAATATTCCACATATTGATTGTTGACGGAACCACTTTATAAGGATGCCGGTGAATATGAATGAATTTTGCATCGGGGAATGTTTCCTTCAGGAGCTCAATCCGCAGGGAATGAAAG
Organism: uncultured Bacteroidales bacterium; assembly: GCA_963705185.1. Taxonomy (GTDB): domain Bacteria; phylum Bacteroidota; class Bacteroidia; order Bacteroidales; family JAADJA01; genus JAADJA01. The sequence continues at coordinate 65,353 of CAVPJF010000014.1, read as the reverse complement.
GGATTCTTTAAGATGATTCGTTTACCGGTCGCAAAATGAAGCTTTCTGCAAAACTGTTTCATCGCCTCTTTCCACTCTTCAATGTTTTCAGGAATATAATCCTTGTATTGCTTCAGAAAATATACATCCGGCTTCTGGAAAATAATTCGCTTAAGCGGTGAGTCTGTAGTAAGTTTTAGCAAAGCATACTCATCTTCCTGGGGTTCGTCGAAACCGAGTTTTACATTATCCATCGGTCTTGTTGGGCTCATCATGGACGACATGACAGGCCGGTAATATTTTTCAGAAACCAGAAAACTATCGGGCAGTGAAACCTGGAAAACTGAAGGCGCCACAAGGTTTTTGTCCAGGCTCATCAACTGATGAAGCAAGGTGCTTCCGGTTCGCCAATGTCCGATTATGATAACCGGATCCTCCGGAATCGGAGTATTTGATAAAGCTTTGCTGAATTTCAAACGTTCCCGTCGCTTAAAAACAGATGCCCAAATACCATTCTGCAGAAGGAATAAGAAACGGAAAAATATTTTTGGGTTGAGCGATACTCCATTGCTGAATACTAGTTTTAATAGCTTTCCCGAAGTAGTCCCGGCCAGAATATAAGAATGTTTCATTTTCTTTCAAACGATATAGGAAGTGTAAAGATAATGAAAAGGTGCTTCATCAACCAGCTTTAGCCTTTTCTTTCTTTTGCTACAAATTCGGCAATGCTGTTGACCGATTCAAGCACACTGCGGGCTAAGTTCTGGTCGCCAATCCTGACTTCATATTTTTTCTGAATAGCCATGATCAGTTCAATACCGTCAATGGAATCCAATCCAAGAACGCTTTCTTTTGAAAAGATTGGAGTTGCATCGTCAATGTCTTCGGGCTTGGTATTTTTGATATTAAGGGTTTCCAGGATCAGCAGTTTTATTTCTTTCTTTAGTTCCTGTGTAGGTGCTTCTTGCATGTCAGTTATAAATTTTCATTTCACCGCTTTTGCCAGTTCGCCGAAAAACTTTTGCTCTTCATCCGCACGGGCTAAGATCATTTCACTTAGTTCATTGAGTCTGTCGGGTCCGAGATCACGGTTCTTCCCGATTTTGGCAGCAAAGTAAGATATATTTCTCCAGTTATCCCCAATTTCCATCATTTGTTTCGAAAGGTCTTTCAAACGGTTGTCGTTGAGCATTCCTGCCGCCTGCTGAAGGAAAGTGGCATAAAGGTATCTGAATCCGCCGCCGCCGGTACCCTGATCTTCAAGCAAAATATTGATCCGCATGATTTCGTGTGAAAGATGATCAATATCCCTTGCAATTTTTGGCCATTCTTTTACTTTTTTTCCAAACTTCCGCATTCCCTTTATCCCGATGAAAGGAACGGGCAGTTTAAGCATATTGTAGGATGCTTTTTTAATTCCTTTAATAATTGCTTTTTCATAATCAATAACCTCCGGAATACGAGTAGGATAAAAAAGGAATCCTTTGGGCTCCATAAAACCTCCGGCAAATCTTGCTTTATTGAGCGTCTGCTTTGTCAGTACCGATTTTTTAGGATAATAACTATCGCTGATGAGGTAGCTGGTTTCGTTCATCCCGATCACATTGATGAAATGGACGTTTATATGCACTCGCTGGTATTCGGGCATGTAATCCATGTAATAAAAATCGACCTGTGCTGCGGTAGGTATATCTTTCCGGATAAGTTCGTTCAACGTTTGCTCGCCTTTGCCGTGATCTTTGAATTTTAATGTTTCAAACTTAACGCCCAGCCTTTTTGAAATGTTATCGCGTATCGAACCTGGTTTGTTACGGACAATAAAAGTGGGAAACGAAAAATTTGATGATTCAAAGTACCCGAAAAATATCCCGCTCGAGATTCCAAAAACCATCGGTTCGGTAATTTCCAGTCCGCATGGTTAAGTAAGGCGAGTTACCGTTCCCGTTTCGCAGTGCGCTGCCATCTTATGTTTAAAATCGATCTCTTTCATTCCTTCACTGCCTCAATTTTAGCTACAACAAAATAGGGATTGGCGGTTTCCGAATATTCAACGGTAAACTTTCCTGTATTTTCCTGCTTGGTGAGCATAAGGCTGAACATTTTTACCAAAGGGATATCAAAAGCTTCCGCGTATTTCTTTAGTTGTGTTAACTTAAGTTTTATGAAATTTTCCATTTTATAATGCTTCCTCAGTTTTTTCAGCGAAACTCCTGCTCTCGATGCCAGATCACCTTCGCCATATTCCTGCATGATCAGGTAATAATAAACAGGGCTGATCTCTCCTTTTTTCAATTGCTCACGGAGGGCTTTCTCCTGTTTCAGTCTTTTTTCGTAAAAATCATCCAGGTAATTTTTTGCCAGCTGCGAGCCGCTCAATACCGGGCCATACGATTCATCGTCTTTTTCAACGTAATAAACCGATTGCTGAGATTTAAAATCGATATAAAGATCTTTTTCTTTCATACTTGCGAAAGCAATAACACCATCATTTATTTTTTGTTTACCGACGAAATGATGAATGTGGCAAAATTACTTGAGTTTTTTTCTTATTCAAATGGCCGTTCGAAATTTTAATCAACAAGCCTTCATACTTTAACCGAAGTTTGAAAAAGTTGTATGTCAAATTCCTGGTTTCCGAAATGTCAATTAAGACCGAGATTCCAGGGCGACTGTATGGTGCTAAAAAAATCTGCTATTTTTGGGTTTATCGATCAGGTCTTTTTTGGTATTTTTTTATCACAAAAGCCACCACTGCGAAGATAAGAGTGATAAAATAAAAAGTGGACAACAAGCTCTTCAGAATGGTAAACACATTGGTTGCCTGGGTAAGGAAATCCGGATTGTCAGGATAACGATTCAGAATCACTATCATTCCAATATTTTCGAGATAATCAAATAATCCGGCCAGGAGCGGAAGCAAGCACAAATAAAACAATGATCCGTTCAGCTTTCCCAGTTTATTCAGGAACCAGGCAAGCACCAGGCACCAGCTCACTCCAAACAGCAAAGGATACACCATATCTACCGGTATCTGACGGAGGAGGTAAAAATTTCTTCCCTCTTCTCCCAATGCACTCAGCAAGGCGTTTACATAATCTGTGTCATAACCCATCGGCAGCATATCAGGTAATTTCATCCCATTCGAAAAGCTCATCACTTTGGGTATGGTAACCGCCAGCATGAAAACATAAATGATATTGGTTATTATAAAGAGGATCAGAACTCTTTTTCCTTCGATATTATTTTTAATTAACGCTTTCATTTGTTAACGGTCATGTGTATGAGTGGTCGCAGGGTTAGGATGACAAGGCTAATGAGGAACGAATGCCTTTGGCCGACCTACACGTCTCTGTCCCTTGTAACCAAATTCTTTTTGAAAACTAAACTGCAAATTTATATTGAACCTTGCCATGATTTATACACTTTGTTGCCAGATGTTGGGTTTCAACCTTAAATTGAAAGTCTTTCTTTCACTTTGTCATCCGTTAAATTTAAAGTCCACGTTTTTGTCCCCGATCATCCCAAGCCAACTCCTTATTTTGAAATCAGAATTTTCCGATATTTCTTTAAATGGTTAATTACCGATGAGGCTACCTCATCATAATTTGTCTGAACCAGCCAATGCCCTCCGTTTACTTTTACTAAATTGTAGTCACCCTTAACATGATCCTGGCACTGCTCAACACCAAAAGATCCAATAGCCGGATCGGCTTCACCCCATATAAACAGAGTAGGCACATGAACATTGCCCAGAATCCTAATTCTACCAGCACTTTTTAACATTCGGTAATTGCCCCTATAGTAATTGAGAGCCGCAGATACAGTTCCGCGTTCCCGAAAAACTGATAAGTAATCATCTACTTCCTCTTTACTACTGTTCTTCCAAAACCATTTAAGAAGTTTATAATCGTGCTTTTTTATGTTGAACTCAGGTAACCATGGGAATTGGAAATGTCCGATATAGGCACTCATACGTTTTTGTATGGGGTTGCTGACTATTGCCTCACCAAAAGCTTGTATATGTGGGACAGATAAGGCACTCCAACTAAGAAGCAATTCTGGATATTGATTAGATAAATACCAACCAATTGCAGCACCCCAATCATGACCGATAAGGTGAAACTTGCCTCTGCTCAAGACCTTACTGATTTGGATGATATCGGCACCTAATTTCTCAATGGTGTAATTCTTTTTACCTTTTGGTTTTGCGCCTCTACTGTACCCACGTTGATTTGGGGCAATACAGTAAAAGCTTTCCTTTACCAGGTCCTTCATTAGAGGTGTCCACATATGGCTGGTCTCTGGAAAGCCATGCAACAGAATTACTGTTTCATTAGACTCTTCACCAGCGGTGCGCAGATCAAAAGTTAGTTCACCAACTGTAAGTTGTGATTTCAAAATCATAATAATTTCGAATTTTAAAAGCGAGAATACTTATGAGTGGGCGAACCGTACCGCCAAAGGCGGATGGTGTGAGAGGTTCTCCCCATCAGCTAACGCTGGTGGGGCAGCCTACTCGATTGCCTGCTGGCATTTATTTCAATTCATAATTTGTACTTCTTCCTCCTGCTTCTTCTTTTTGTAATATGTTTTTACTTATTAAATCGTTAATATCTCGAATTGCTGTATCCTTTGAGCATTTTGCAATTTTTGCCCATTTAGAGGATGTTAGGTTACCGTCAAACCCATCCAGAATTTTGTTTAACAACTTTTTCTGTCTTTCGTTGATTATGGTTTTGGCATGTTTATTCCAAAAATCAGCTTTAAATAAAACCCGGTTCAAAACGGTATCGGTCGATTTAAGCGCATTAATCAAACAAGTTAAAAACCAATTAATCCATTCGGTGATATCAAGGTTGCCTATTTGTGTTTTCTCAAGTATTTCATAGTATTGTTTCCTTTCAAGTCTAATTTGTGCAGACATACTATAAAAACGTTGTGTGCTTTTGTCTGATTGCGCTAATAACAGGTCTGTCAATGCTCTTGTGATTCGACCATTCCCATCGTCAAATGGATGGATTGTTACAAACCATAAATGAGCTACAGCAGCTTTTATAACTAAATCAATGTCTGCTTTTTTATTAAACCAATCCAAGAAACGGTTCATTTCAGTTTTAACTAAAGATGAATCAGGTGCTTGAAAATGAACTTTTTCCTTACCCATGGCTCCCGATACGACTTGCATTGGGCCAGCAGTATCTTTTCTCCAATCTGCAACTGTAATTTTATGCATTCCACTTCTGCCTGTTGGGAATAATGCGGCATGCCAGTCAAAAAGCCTTGCTGCAGTTAATGGTTTGAAACAATTATGCGTAGCATCAATCATCATCTCAACCATTCCATCGACATTTCTATCCGACTCTACCGAACCCGCTATTTCCATTCCCAATTTTCTTGCAATCGAAGAACGAACCTGTTCTGGATTTAATATCTCTCCTTCAATTTCTGTCGATTTTAATACGTCAAGGGTCAATGTTTCAAGCGCAGCTTCATTTCTTAAATCAAACCCTAATGATTCCATTCTCCCAAGAAGTCGCCCTTGCAGATTTCTCACTTCGCTTAACAGGTTAATAAACTCATCAATTCTCCATGAAAAATTCGGCCAATTGTCCATTTGATATATAAATGCTTTCATTCGTTGCACATTTTGCTGCAAATATACATCTTATTCGTCGCATTTTAAAATCATCGTTGCAAATATTGCGTCAAATACATGCATTATTCGTTGCACGGTCTTTCTTTTATGATTGCAGGTAAAGGCCCGGCGGGTATGGGTAGTTGAAGAGTCTACCCTCCGGCATCGTTATTTTCATCAGATAAAGTTAATTATTTTATTCACAACTGTTTATTTATTTGTTGACGGGGGAGACGGAGCAATTGAGGATTAACTATCGGCTATGGTTGTCCATCTGCCGATTGCCAATTGCCGACTGCCCCTGCCGACTTCTCCTGTTTTTCATTTCGCATTTTTTATTTTATGTTTTTCATTGTGCCCTCTGCCACCTTCCGACTGCCAACTATTCCAAATTCTCACTATTTTTACCCCTTCAAAAATAAACTTTAAATGAAAATCCTCCTCATCAATCCGCCGCGATCGCCGCACAACATGATCCTTCAGTCAGCCCCGGAGGAGGCAAAGCGGTTTATTCACAAAAAGCTCATCGGCCCGCCGCTGGGTTTGCTCACCATTGCTGCCGCAGTTAAAGATTTTGATGTCACGGTTTTTGATACCAAAGGAGAATACGACCTTATCCCCGACTCGCCTCCGCTGGATCAGATGATCACCGAATGGCTTGTCAAAGTTAATCCTGATATTGTAGGAGTAACCATCATCACTTCCGAGTTCGATGCTTCGATTGAGATATTTAAAACCGTAAAAAAGTTCAATCCTGATATTCTTACCGTTGCCGGCGGGCTTCACACTACCCTTTGCCCCGAAGATTTTACCGATCCTTCGGTCGACATTTTATGCCCCGGGCAATCGGCCAATACTTTCAGGGAAATTGTTTTAAGGAAAGAAAAAAACCTTGGTTTTGATGATGTCCTGGGTATTTATATCAATTCACCTCAGGGATTAAAAGCTACCCGGCCTTTCAGGGGACGGTGGAATCCGACCAATGAAAATTTCCTTATGCCCGACCGCAGCCTCATTGAACGATGGAGGACAGCCTATAAAGTCGGTAATGCTCCCTCACCAACTACCTACTTATTCACTTCGCTGGGTTGTCCTTACCGCTGCACATTCTGTTCTATCTGGAAGGAGCATCAAGGGCTTTATCATCAGCGAACAGTCGAAAGTGTGATCGAAGAACTGAAGCTGATCGATTATGATATTGTTCGGTTTGCTGATGCCAATACCATCGTCAATATTGATTTTATCAATGCACTTTTCGACAGGATAAAGGAAGAAGGCATTCAAAAGGAATACATCATGGATATCCGTGCCGATACTGCGGTCGATCATCCCGGGCTCATTGAAAAGCTTGCCAGGCAGGGATTGAAGGTCGTCATCTGCGGGTTTGAATCGTTTCGTGACAATGAGTTGAAAAAATACAATAAAAAATCACCTGGCTAACCTATCCATAAAGCGATTGATATCTTTCATCAGAATGGCATTTTGCTCAGAGGCAATTATGTTGTTCCGCAATGATTATACTGAGGATGACTTCAAAGCCCTCGCCGAATATGCCAATTCACACAGGGTTACTTATGCAGGTTACACCATCCTTACTCCCATGCCGGGAACCGATTTGTATCAAGCAGATGAAAGATCAGATCATCGACCATGACCTTTCAAAGTACAATTTCTTTAACAGTGTCCTGAAAACTACTTTACCACTTGAAAAGTTTTACGAAAACGTCGGGAAGCTTTGGCTGATAAAAAAAGGAGAGGATATTATTTGAGAAAACGTAAAACATGAAACAAGTGACAAAAAACAAGCAAACAGCTAAAAGCCAAATGCCAGCAGCTACATCCTTAAAAACCTATCCAATGAACCAACCGGGTAAATCTTAAAATCGCCTTTAATAAACTTCCCGATCTTATACAGGCTGGTTCCTGCGCCACATTCCACAAACCTGCCGACATTTAGTTCCAGCATCTTTTCCATTGTCTTCAGCCAGTTGATTTCGGTATTCATGTTGGCGGATAATTCCCGGATGATTTCTTCCCTGGCTGAAAATATACGCTGGTCAATCCCTGAAACAATTTTATAGGTTGAATCTTTTAAGGTGATTTGCTGCAAAACGTAATCCCTGAATTTTTCCGAAGCTTCATTCAGCAGGGAAGTATGGTAAGGGCAAGTGACATTCATCATGGCAGCATGCAAGGCGCCTTCCTGTTTGGCAAGATTAATTACTTCATTGATTTCCGGTTTGATGCCTGAGATCATATAGGAATATGTGCCATTGGTGTTTGCAAGAGTCAGGCCATCTTTATTGGCAATAAGATTAAGAATGTCTTCTTTCGACAGTCCAACAATAGAACCCATGCCGGTTTCAATTTTCACCGTGGTTGATTTTATCAGTTCGAATGCTTTCCTGATCAGGTCAATTCCTTCAGTAAATGTCACAGCCTGTCCGCAATATAATGCAGCATAAAGCCCCATGCTGTAGCCTGAAATATAATCGGGTTTAACATGTTTACTTTTTAAAATATCGGAAACCGCACAACTGAAAATATAGCTCATGAATTGGGTGTTCAATTCATGATCCTGAAAACTATTATGAAGAATATCAAATGCGGTGAGGTCGATCCCGAGGTGAGTGGAGGCTTTTTTCAGCAAAACATCAAAATCATCCGAATATCTCCTGAGGATTTCCGGTTCGTTACCCGAATATTCCGAAACAAAAGCAGGGAAAATAAAACCTGTTACCATAGATGTCTTATGCTTGAAATTCGGATTAAAAGGATCAGTATTAAAAAGGCTGCTCAATTATTCTAGCAGGATTTCATTTCCCTTTTCGATGATGAGTAACTGCATCCGGATCAGCTCACCAATGGTCTCCACCGGATGCTTCACACTGTACTTGCCGATGGTTTTTAACTCAATATCGAGGTTGTATTTTCCTTTAAAAATTTCGATCAATTCCAGAAACATTAAAGAATCACCATCGATATCGCGGACTATATTGGTATTGTCATTGAGTTCACTCTTATCCACCTCGCATTCTTCAGCAAAAAAATCATAAACGATCTCCCGTACTTCCTGCTTTATCTGATCTGTTATTTTTACCATGCTTTAAAACAATTCTTCGTTGAAACAGTTAATTGAGTTGCAAAAATAGATAAATTTCAATACGTTAATTGGTGTAATTTTACCCTCTGAATGAACAGGATTTTGAATATTAAGCTGATACTGTCGGCCGATGAGCATGATCCCCTCCGGAAGAAGGATCCGTTTATGCCTTTGTCGCTGGCGATCCTGGCATCGGTGGCTCCGGAGCATAATTACAGCTTTACCGATATGCTGAGGGATGATTTGGATTTCGAAGAGCCGGCAGACCTGGTGGGTATCAGTGTAAGGGTTTCCGCTGAAAAGGCAGCATTCAGGATTGCTGATCATTACAGAGAAAAAGGTATCACAGTGGTCATGGGAGGTCCGCAGGTTTCATCCAATCCCTTTGAAGCCCTGAAACATGCTGATGCTGTTACGATAGGAGAGGGGGAAAAACTTTGGCCGGTCATCCTCGGCGATTTTCAGAAAAATCAATTGAAGGAGTTTTATGTTTGCTCACCGGTTGTTTTTGATGCGAAAGGTCATTCGGTTTTTCAGCTTGATCAATTGCCCGAACTGAAAGATATACCGGTTGCCACGGAGAGATTTGTTCAAAAGGAAATATACCTTCGACATGGTGTTTGCTGCCCGCGGATGCCCAATCAACTGTGATTTCTGTTCGGTTTCAAAATTATTCGGCAGGACTTACAGGTTTAAACCTGTTGAAGATGTTGTCAAAGAAATTGAATCGTTTAAAGGCTATTATTACCTGATCGATGATACGGTTTTTGGCAGGCCTTCAACCTATGATTATTACCTTTCTCTCTATGATAAGATTGCACAACTAAAGAAGATCAGGTACTGGACCGGGCAGGCCAATCTTGATGCTGCTTCGAATGAAAAGGGAAAGGAAGTCATCCGGAAGGCTGTCAAAGCCGGTTTTGTTTATACAGCCATTGGCATGGAATCTATCAATGCAGAGGTGCTGAAGAAAAGCGGAAGCTTTTCAAAGATGGGAATTCAAAAGGATGAGGATGTTATTGCACAGGATGAAGGAGAATATCCGCTTTATCCAGGACCAGGGAATATTGATCTCTGCATGGTTCGCTATTGGTTATGAGGATGATGATGTGGATACCTATTACAGAACGTATGAATTTTGCAAAGAAATGAACCTGATGCCGGTGTTTACACCTGTGAATGCATTAATGGGAACAGATCTTTATCAGCGTTTAATGCGGGAAAACAAGTTACAGGATGTAAGCTCCAATCTTACCAATGTTCCGCATCACCAATGACCAATGAACAGGTGATGGATGCACTGGACAAAACAACCAGAAAAGGATACAGCTTGCTGAGTATACTGAGAAGGACTTTTTTTTATGCAAGGAAGTTTGCCGGAAATAAAGGAAATACAATCAATGATGTCATTCATAAAACCATTTTTACATTTGTAACCCAAAGAAGGATGAAGCAAATTGTGAAGCTTGAAAATGAAAGGCTAAGGAAAAAGATTAATAAGAAATATTAAAACGTAATAATGTTTGAATTTCAAATAACAGTTAGGGGTTATGAACTGGATTCATATGGTCATGTGAACCATGCGGTTTACCTGAATTACATGGAGCAGGCCAGGTGGGAGATCATCCGTGAAGCCGGACTGCTTGACCAGCTTGTCCGGGAGGGGAAGAAACTGGTTGTAATTAAAGTAGATGTAAGGTACGTCAGTGAAATTAAGCTTTTCGATAAGGTCATCATTCAGACAAAAGTGAAGAAGGAAGCCCCTTACCTTGTTTTTTACCAGAAGCTTTTCAACCAAAATGGAAATACCCGGGTTGCAAGGGCGGTTATAAAAGCCATTCTCCTTGATGAGCAAAAAAAGCCCCTCGATATCCCGGATGAAATGGTTAATCTTATTGCACATAAACAGGAGGGAAATGGCTGAACCGAAAACCATAAAATGGGAAAAGGATGGATATCTTGGTATTCTCAGCATCGACAATCCACCCGAGAATTATTTTATTAACCCGGAGTTTGTCACTATTCCGCAATTAAAGGAATGGTTATCGGATGACATAAAAGCGATGATCATAACTGGTACTGGGCGACATTTTTCAGCCGGGGCGGATATTAAAGCATTGATAAATCAATCGGTCGACCCTGAGGAATTGCAACAAAGCATGATTCGTGGAAATCAATTGCTGGAATTTATCGCCCATTTGGAAATCCCTGTCCTTGCTGCCATTTCAGGTGTTTGTTTTGGGGGCGGGTTGGAGCTTGCTCTTGCCTGCGATATCAGGATTTGCACCAGCAGAAGCATGTTTGCTTTTCCTGAAATCAACCATGACCTGATCCCGGGACTGGGAGGAGTAAAGAGGTTGCAAAAGATTTGCGGCCATAAGACTGCAATGGAAATACTGTTTTCGGGCGATATTCTGAATGCAAGGAAAGCCCTGGAACTAAAAATTGCTGATCAGGTTCTCCCTTCAAAAGATTGCCTTGATTACGGGAAACAATTTATGCATGGATTAATCAAAGACCGTCCAATGAAACTGATTCAGATGTTGATGCGTTCCTTTCGCAATGCTGAATCCCTTGAGGCTAAAGAAGCCATGATTAAGGATGTTGAGATGTTTTGTGAGTTAGCCCATGATTACTCAGTGAAAAGATAAAGGGGAAATACACATGTCATACAAAACACTGAAATGGAGCATAGAGGATGGGATTGGTTATCTGGTCCTGAACCAGCCTCCGGCCAATGCAATGACATTGGATTTTTTCAGTGAGCTTGATGAGTTCACTAAAAGGATTAAAACAATTCAAGGTTTAAAAGGCATTATCATCCACGGACAGGGAAGGCATTTTTCGTCGGGAGCGGATTTAAATGAACTGACAGATTCGATTAACGAAAAATCAAAGATTAACGATAATGGCAAAATTGTTCAATACCCAGAATTCATGCTGAGGAACCTCACCAGCCTGAAATTTTTTAATGATTTAAGAATACCGGTAATAGCTGCTATAAAAGGAGTTTGCATCGGATCGGCATGTGAACTTGCTTTATTTTGTCATTTCAGGTTGTGTACCGGAAATGCTGTGCTTGGCCTTCCCGAATCCACTTATGGCTTGATGCCGGGATTAGGAGGAATTCAGTTACTTCTTGAGCATGTTACCAAAGCCAGAGCAATGGAAATGGTCTTCAGAGGAACGACTTTGAGTGCAGATGAAGCTTTAAAAACGGGTATTATTGACAGGATTTTTCCAAAAGATCAACTCCTCGTTGCTGCTGAAAAGCTTATCGAAATTGCTGCTGTAAACTACCGGAAATACAATAAGAATGAATATCTTCACCAGCTTGACAAAGCTTTAAGGTCGAACGAATGAAATTAAAATGAAAGAAGTTGACACAGGCATAAAAATCAGGATTGCAGGAACAGGATCTTACCTGCCGGGAAATCCAATTTCAATTGATGAAGTTGATCATTACCTGGGAGCTTTGACTGAAGCTCCTGCGAAAATCCGGAAATGGCTGGAGCGAATGAAGGGTCTGATGAAAGAGATGCTTGAGGTGGAGAACTATTATTTTGCCATCGACCCTGTTACCCGAAAGTTTACGGAAGATAACATTACGATGTCGGTAAAGGCCGCCATATGCGCATTGGAGTCCGCCGGAATAAAGAGTAAAGATATTGATCTGATCGTTTATGGGAGCGCTCATCAGGACCAAATGCCGACAGCTTCAGTCAGGATTCAGGAAGCATTGGGCATTGAAAAATGCGGAGAGTTATCTGTTCATGCAAACTGCACTTCGGCTTATAAGGCTTTGCTGACGGCTTATGATATGCTCCGGCTCGGAAGATATAAAAGAGCGTTGGTCATATCTTCAAGCATGTCAAGCTCCGAATTGAGGGCTGAATATTACAACCAGCCTTTGATTAAAAAGGAAGAGGCATTCCTGAGATATTTTCTGAGCGATGGGGCAGGAGCATTGGTATTAGAAGCTAATCGTGATATGAAGGAAGGGTTGTTTGTTGAAAATGTGATGATGGAATCAGTCGGAGGTAAAAAACCTGCTGCCATGCTAAATAACCGGCCGGCATACTGGATGAATCCACGTGATGAATTTGATGCCGGATTCCACCACCTGGCTCAAATGTTCAACGAACAACTAAGGCTTCACTTTAATGAAGAAGGTGGCTCGGTATTTTATAAAGGACTGAAGAGAATGATAGAACAATATCAGATCCCGGTTGAGCAGGTCAGGTTTTTCCAGGTTAATTTCCCTTCAAAACATATTTCCGAACTGGTGATGGAAGAATGTGAATCGCTTGGAATACCGAAGAGCAAACTATACTCTAAAATGAGCACCATGGGTTATCTGGGACCACCAATGGTCTTTGTTTGCCTTGATCGATCCTGAAAGAAGAAACATTGAAAAAGGATGATGTGATCCTTAGCTTTGTGACTGAAGTCAGCAAATTCATGCAGGCAGGATTTACTCTTCAATGGCATTCCACTGACAGCGGGAAGAAATGATAAACAAAATTGGTATTATCGGCGGGGGCAAAATGGGAACCGATATTTTTTATTTCCTTTCGGATTTTCCATTCCAATTAACATGGTTGTTTAAGTCGCAAATGAAATTGGAGAAAGCCCGTGAAGACTGGATCAAAAAGCAGCAAAGAGCCCTTAAATACAACCGGTTGGATGAAGATGCCTATCATGAAAAGCTTTTACAGATTCAATTTACCAGCGATTTGAGCACGCTTGCTGATTGTGATCTGATTATTGAAAGCATTTCTGAAAACTTCGAAACTAAATCAGCTTTATTCAGAGAACTTGATGTTGTTGTTAAACCAGAGTCAATATTTTCATCCAATACCTCCTCTATTCCAATTGCATCAATGGTTCCATCCAACCGACGCATAAACAGCTTTATTGGTCTACATTTTTTTTATCCGGTCAAAATTAAAAACCTGGTGGAGGTCAATATCCTTTCTGAAACCAGTCAAGCTGTGGTGGACCTCCTCTCTGAATTTCTTTTGACAACAAGGAAATTTTTTAAGATTCTTCCTGAACCCGATCATTTTTTATTTAACCGGTTGTTCCTGCCTTTGCAGGCCGGAGTTTACAAGCTTCATGAAGAAGATAAAATTCCGATTGAAACACTGGACTTGCTGGTAAAAGAAAAATTATTCCCAATCGGAATATTTGAGTTTTTTGACCAGGTAGGGATCGATGTTATGCATACTGCTGTTACCAATTATACATTGGGCAAATCCGATGCTGATTTTTATCAGCCATTGATCGAAGGTTTGAAAAAATTAAAAGAGGGAAATCACCTTGGCGTAAAAACAGGAAAGGGATTTTATAATTATTTGGAGCAAAAACCTCCCCTTGATATAAACTTTAAGGATTCTTTAGACAATCTCGCAACAAGAAATAATTTTGAAAAAAATTTATTGCTGGTACCTGACTCCTGTTTTTGAAGTTGTGACAAATCACATTTTGACCCAAGCAGGAAACTGATACATTTTGTTAAGGAATACATGGGTTTGGATAAAAGCCCTTTCGATCTTGCCAAAGAAATTGGTTTTAAACCAAAAAAATAATGAAACATTAACCGGTCTTTTTGCAACTTTGCACCCGCATTGGTTGTTAATATAAACCAACAAAATAAAATTAAACAAAGAAATGGGTAACCGTGTTCTGATAACGGGACTGAATGTAATTTCATCGCTGGGGCTTGATCTGCAGAGCAACTGGGATAACCTTCTTTTGGGAAAAAGCGGCGTTAAAAGGATTACCCTTTTTGATCCTTCGGTTCTGCAAACACAGATAGCCGCCCAGGTTCCCGACAGTTTTGAAGAATATGCCGAAGGTAAAATAAAGAAACGGCTTGCCCGTCAGATGACAAGGGTAAGCCGTATGTGCTATGTTTGCGCTCAGGAGGCAATTATAAGAAGTGGGATCAATTTTGAAAATCTGGATAGATCAAGGGTAGCCGTGATACTGGGAGTAGTAAATACAGGAAATTCAAGTGTGGAAAAAGATACCGATGCTAAAAACCGGATCATCAAAGGCATGAACAACGCCATGTCGGCATGGATTTCCATTGAGTATGGTTTAACCGGGCCAAGTTTCACCGTTTCTACAGCTTGCGCATCATCGGGATACGCTATCGGGTTAGGTTATGATATGATTAAAAATGGCCAGGCGGATGTTGTCATTGCCGGTGGTGCTGACTCAATCATCAATCCCGAAGAGATTTCAGGATTTAATGAACTGTTCGCCCTGTCAGTTGAAAATAACCCGCCCGAAAAAGCCAGCAAACCGTTCTCGAAAAACCGCGATGGATTCGTTATTGGCGAAGGCGCCGGAATCATGATACTGGAATCGGAATCTTTTGCGAAAGCGCGCAATGCAAAAGTTTATGGCTGAGCTTGCCGGTTATGCTTTCACCAATGAAGGGTACAATATCATGGCACCAAAAAAGGATGGAGAAGGCATGGCACAAACCATGGAACTCGCTATAAGAAATTCCGGGATCGATAAATCGGAGATTGGTTATATCAATGCTCATGGTACTTCCACCACGTTAAACGACAAGTTTGAAACCATGGCCATTAAATCCGTTTTTGGCAATCGTGCTTACCAGATTCCTGTTTCTTCAAATAAATCGATGATCGGTCACACGGTGGGTGCTGCCGGGGTTATTGAAGGAGCCTTTACTGTTCTCAGTATTATTCATGGCAAATTGCCTCCTACTATTAACCTCGATGAACCCGATCCGGAACTGGACCTGGACTATGTTCCCAATATATCACGGATACATCCTATCAATGCTGCAATTTCAAATTCTTTTGCATTCGGGGGGCACAATGTGACGCTGGTATTTAAGAAGTATTAAAAATAAAGAAAATTAATTCATCAATACCAGCTTCTGTTGCTGCACAGAGGTGTTTCCATCCTCATCAGTAACCTGTAAGGTGTAAAGATAAATCCCGCTTCTCAGTTTGTTTCCCTTCAGGTCGTCACCATTCCAAACAAGAAAAGGAGCAATCGTCGATTCAGACACAAAGGTGTCTTCAAAGAATAGAACTATTTTTCCCGATAAGGTCAAATATTTCAAGATTTATTTCAAGTTTATCACCAGGCCGTGTATGATTAAATGAGAAAGTGGTGCTGTTTTTAAATGGATTGGGATAATTGATAACCTGGTTTAATTCCAGTGGGCCATGGGTACTAATGAGGAAACTGATAGTTTTTTCAGCCGAATTGTTGTAATTGTCCCAGGCTTTTAATGTCAGTGTATGGGTTCCATCGGGTAAATTATAAAAAGGATATGTGATCGAACCACTTCGGAAATTGTTGATGTCCTCTACAAAATAATCCTTTAAGCTGATCACATTGGAATTGTCATCATCCAGAACGGCAGTGATCTCATGACCGATTCCTCCGGCAGAAAGATTTATTCCGCTTTCATCCGATAAAAATGCCAGCATTACGGGATTCTCATGGGTCTGATCGCCGCTTACAAAGGATAAGTCATTGAGGAATAAATCTATGTTAGGTCCAACCAAATCAGTTTGAGCATTTGGATTGATGCCACCGATGATGATTTCATTGGTATAACCTGCAGCATCAGCCTGATCCGACCATGCATAATAGCTTATCTTTCCCGGACCGGGATTATAGGCAATATCTTTAGGAACTAAAAAAGTAAATTCAAACTTACCGGCATTTACACTTGCTTTCCCCTGCCAGATTATTTTATCCTGGCAGTAAAATTCTATCGGATAACTGTAAGTATCATTTCCTTTTGTTTTATAAAGGGTTTTCTTATCATATAGCTCGATTTGCAAAAAGCCATCAAAGTTTTCTATTGTGCTCCCGCTTATATCTGCTATATCTCCCGAAACGTGAATTAAATCAAGCGAATGAAGGGTGTCTGTCAGCGATTCGGTTTGTTTGTTGCTGATGGAAAGGGTCCTCACCTGAAATTTCGGGTAAGCCATTTTCAATGCCGGGTCGCCAAGCAATACAAAATTGCGCGTGGTGAGCTGTCCTGGTGGTTTCGACCGCATAATAATATCTCCCAAATAAGGATATTCCCCATTTATTTGAGTAAACGCCGTGGAGTATACCTGCTGATTTAGCGTAAAATTTGACTGAGAATAGGCAAGCCTGGTGGTGGTGAGTAATGCTATTCCACCTCCTTCTGGATTCAATAATACCATCTCCCCACCGGTTTTCAGTTCAGGCTCATCGAAGCGGCTAAACTCGCAGGTGGCTGTGATGAAAACAGGAAGCTTGTCTTTATTTTTCCAGTTTAAAATATCGGTAGATTGAAGGATTCGTTCGTGCGCCCAACCGGCTTTTCCTCCATGGCCTACATAATTCACAATAAATGCACCTTCATTTACAGCTTTATTCAAAGCATTGGTTACATCAGGATACCTGAATCCGGAAGGTGTTTTAACCTGGGTATACGCAGTCAAGATAAATCTTTTGTTGATTGTAAAGTTTAGGAATAAAACCATTGGAAAGGCTGTCGGCTTGCTCAAGGTGAAGGTTGCCATCTTCATCATCAGCAATCAGGCAGATGCGGTTTCTCCAGTTTCCGAAAAATGGCTCAGCAGTCGTCAGATAACGTTCAATTTTCGCAATGACGATCCCGGCTTCTTCTTTTGTTTGAACCGGAAAGCGGCCAATTCCAATATCCAGTTCACCGATAGCATCTTCTCCTTCATTATCATCGAGGTATCCGAAATAATCATCGATCACATAGCTTGATGCTGTAATCCATGATTCTTCAGTCTGAAAAGTAGGTATTAAGTTTGAATTATTTTCAAGCCGGTCTTTCGGATCAAATGATCCATCGCCGAACAGCAATAAAAACCTTGGTTCCTGACTTTCACTTCGGTCATATAGCATTTTAATGTAGTCACGAATGGCAGATGGATCCTGTTTGCCGGAGGAAAACTCATTATAGATTTCACCCGGAGTTACTACTTTTACCAGGAACCCATCCAGTGAATCATGGATGGCTGCAAGTTGGTTCGCTTCTTCTATAAACAGGGGATGTGTGACAATGACGAGGTCAAACGGCCCTTCATTATGTAAATTCTGGTTTTCGACCGCCTCAGCAAACTCCGGGGTTAAAAACATGCTGCCGTCAAAAGCAATAAACTCATGTAAAGAATCGGTAGCCAGGGTAAAGCTTACCTCATTTGCAGCATATTCTGATTCCATCCTTTTGGGTAACAGTGGATTGGAAATGTCCCATACCACTACATTTGGATTCGCATCTGAGATGATGAATTTCGTAATGGCCCCATCAAGGACGGTGGATAAATCCCTGAACGAAAACTGACCGTTATATAATTTCAGATTGCAGATGGCATTTACCATAATATAATCCAGCCAGGAAATCGAGGATGTGGTTGCAGGAAGGTATTCCAGTTTAACATGAATATCCTGACCTTCGGTACCATTATAGTATACTGTTTTCTTTTTCTTCTGAGCATATTTGGTAGAAGAGGGATTGACAGAAGTGAGGATGATGGTATCGAAAAGTTCATTATTAACAACAACAGCCATCGATTCATTTATAAACGTCCGGTTTGCTACCTCCATCTTTATAATTACCTCCTCATTTGCCTTGAGGTTCGGAAAATTAAAATTGTAATCCCTGGTAATGATTTCGCCAAAAATATCGCCATACCATTTTTTACCGGAAAGGATCAGGTTGACTTCATCGTGTTCAATTACCTGGTAATCGTTGTACTCAGTCTGAATGTGGGTGGGTGTCGACGCAGCAGAGGATTGCAACTGAACTCTTTTGCCTGTTCCCTGAGAAGTTGTCAGATAATAATAATTATAGTCATCATACAGATTGATCCGATAAGTAAAAAATCCCAGAACTTCATCCCATGTATTAGGATTCATGCCATAAAACAGGATATAATCCTGTTCGTCAAATATTCCATCGTCCTCACCGGAAACAAAAATTGCATTTTCCTGCAGGTCGTCGTAACGGAATATACTGTTTTTCTCAGGAAGCATGCCCATTGCATTTCCATAATATTTTAATGGTTCGCGGATCAAAGGCGGCAGGGTCTAAACCATAACTCTGAAGCTCGGTATAGCCGATTTTATAAATGCCGGAATTATTAACCTTTATTTTAATCCAGTCACCAGTGCTTAAAACAGAGTTATCAGCGTAAGAGCGTCCGGAGGATTTTGAAGGCTGGCTTATAGCGTTTTGGGACTATCTCCATTGAAAAAGAAACCAGCTTTTCGAATATCCCGGTTTCGGGATTCAACCGGATGGGAATGAAACTGATTACCCCATGAGGGATTTTGCGTTTTACTGCAACCGATGCGCTAATTTTTATCGATGGCTCGTTAAATTGCAAGCTGGACAAATAAGTGATTTCGTCAGGGAGACAGGGTTCGAAAACCACTGAGATGAAGCTGCACTTTATTTCAGAATATAGGACTTTCCAATAGAATGGATTCCGAATATAGAGGAAGGTTGGTGGTTATTTCCGAAAAGGCTCCGTCAAAGCTCATGTACTCGTTAATATTTCCTGAAGCATCAGTTTCCCGAACTAAATTTTTCCAGACAATGGCATCGTTGAGGTAGGATGTTTGAGCAACAGCCGCCCCTGCCAGAGATATTAGCAAGAATAAAGTAAGGTATATATTTTTCTTCATCATGAAATTTCTAGATAAAACAAAAATTGCAGAGAATTGATCATCAAAGAAGACGCAAATTTTTGCCAATTCGTTGCGTTGATAAAAAATACCGCCCAAGTATAAATTACTACGATTTGCCTTATCGCAGAATCACCAGTTTACTTGGTTTCCTGGGCTGATGTGCCATCATAATTTCTGATCAGAACTTTGTAAATATACATTCCCTGTTTCAACTTGCTTCCGCCTTCATTGGTTCCATTCCATTCGGTGGAGGTATACCTGTATCCATCAGAAAAATACTGATCACTGATAGTTTTGACCAGCTGCCCTTCCAGGGAATAAACCTGGATGGTAACTTCAAGCGGTTGATCGGCCTGGTTATGTTCGAAGGTAAATTTTGTGGTCTCCCTGAAAGGATTTGGATAATTCATCAGGCTTTCAAGCGCCATGCCCTCAGATTCGGCAACGATAAAATCGGTATAAACGGTAGTCGAATTATTATTGATATCCCATACCTTTAATGACAAATTATGGTGGCCATTGCTCAGGTTGGAAAAAGGATATTGAATAATTCCGTTTTTAAAATCATCCAGGTCGGACTGATAGTAATCGTTGAGGATGAAATTATTGTCGCCGTCGAGTGTGGCTACTATATCGTGCCCGATTCCATTGCCAACCGTATTGATTCCGCTTTCATCGCTTACATGAGCAAGCAGTGAAGGATTCTGATCTGTTAATCCTCCGGCAACAAAACTTTCGTCGTTCATGTAAAGTTTTACCTGCGGACCCATGTTATCGCTATTGGCATTCTGATTATAGCCCCCCACAATGAAGTTGATAAAATTTCCGGATGCATCCTGGTTGT
Source organism: uncultured Bacteroidales bacterium (assembly GCA_963705185.1). Taxonomy (GTDB): domain Bacteria; phylum Bacteroidota; class Bacteroidia; order Bacteroidales; family JAADJA01; genus JAADJA01. The sequence continues at coordinate 45,088 of CAVPJF010000014.1, read as the reverse complement.
CATTTTTGGCATAATAGCTTATTTTTCCAAAACCGTAATCATAAGCAATATCTTTCGGTACAATAAATGAGAAAGACCATTCACCGTTTATGATACTGGCTTTGCCTTTATAGAGCGGATTTTTCTGGATATAAAAAGTGGCTTTTGAGCTTGCCGGATCATTTGCTATGGTAGAATACCTTGAAGGTTTATCAAAGACGATTGGAAAAAGAATCCCATTAAAATCGGAAAGCTTATTGCCTAAGTAATCCTGCAGTTCACCGGTAACTGTAATCTCCGAAAGCGCTTTAAGCGTGTCGATATTTTCGAGGATGGATATATTGTTTATGGTTGCCGTTATAACATGTTGTTTAGGGAAAGCAAAATTTAAAGCAGGATCACCCAACAATACAAACTTGCGGGTATTTTCGTTACTGCCGGTTGAGTTTTTTGCCAGACGGATAACATCGCCCATTCTCATGTGTTCTCCTTCAGTTTCTTTTAAGCTATAGGCGAAAAAGTTTTTATTCAGGGAAGCATTTCCTCCAGCGTAAGTAGCCCTTGTGGTTGTAAACAATGAAATACCACCTCCGTTGGGATTCAGAAATACAAGCTCTCCCGCCGATACCCTTTTGGGATCATCAAAACGGCTGAACTCACAGGTAGCAGTGAGGAATACAGGCATGTTATTGTAATTGCTCCAGCTATTGATATCGGCAACTGTAACAATTCTTTCATGTGCCAGGCCGAGTTCTCCGCCATGCCCCACATAGTTGATAATGAGCGCACCCCTGTTCACCCTGTTATTGATATCTTCAGTGACTTTTGGATATTGTTCTCCGCTTGGTGTAGATTCCTGAGTATAGGCATCAAGATAGATTTTGTCGATATTTATATTCTTATTGGTCGTATCGATTTGCTGGGCTAATTTTTCAGAATCATTAAAATGGAGGTTCTGGTCTTCATCGTCACCAATCAAACAGATAATGTTGCGCCAGTCGTTCATGACCAGATCAGTGTTAGTTGAATAATGGATTATCTTATCCACAGCTGCTATTGCTTGTTCTCTTGAGGAAACTACCAACCGGCCTATACCAATATCCACCATGTTATCCCCATCAAGCAATCCAAAAAAATCATCGGTAATATAAGATCCGACGGGATTGAGCGATTCTGTCGATTCCCATGTCGGAACAAAATTGGAGTTATTGCAATTCTGTCCTTATAGTCGTATGAGGCATCACCGAAAAACAGAAGATAATTTGGTTCCTGGTTAGCCGGGGCTTTATCGTACAACATTTTTACAAAATCGCGAATGGCTGAAATATCAGCAGCTCCGCTTGAAAACTCATTGTAAATATCCTGAAGTTTTACCACCACCACACTCATATTGTCAAGGTTGGAATGATGTTCCGCCAGGCGATTGGCCTGTTCAAGGAAATCGGGATGTGTGACAATGATCATTTCATATTGGCCGAGCCCATGGAGGTTCTGATTTTCAATTTTACCCATTGTGACAGGCGAGTAAAATGAAGTACCATCAAAAGCAGCAAATTCCTGCAGGCTGTTTGACTCAACTTTCCAAATTAGCTGATTGTTTCCACTTGTGGCTTCCATTATCACCGGATTAATATGATCAGTAATATTCCAGATTGTAACAGGCGAAGTGACTTTTGATAGTTTGTATTCTGCAACAATTTCAAGATTAGCTGTTCTTATATCCCTGAAAATCATCTGGCCGCCATTGAAACTTAGATTGCGGATAACATTAACCGTAAAGTAATTCAGAAATCCAACAGAAGCTTGCAAGGGTTTATTGTAGACAATTTTAATATCCAAGCTTGCACTGTTTACATTAAAGGATACGGTGTCAAATTTCGTTTTTGCAAAATCAGAGTTAATATTCGTGCTGCTGGTAGGAGGCACAGGCAAAGTCATTATATTAATATTGTTTGCAAAAATGCTGAATGAACTTGTGTTACTCGATCTGGCGGCAACATCCACTGCAATATGAACCTTTGAATTAAGGTCCAGGTCAGGGAAATTAAGTTCTTTTAAAAAAGTAGTGTTCAAATCAAATGTTTCTCCATACCACATCCTGCCAGTACCAATCAGATTCTGCCCTTCAAGTTCGTAATGATAGGCATCGTTGTAGCGGGTGGAGGTAAAGGTTAGGGCTTAGCCCACTGGAAGGTTGAATTTGAATTCGTTTTCCTTCCCCCATGTCAGTAGTTATAAAGTAATAGTTGTAATCGGAATATAAATGCGGGAATTGGTGCAGTTTTTTATCCATGGGAGAATATTTCCATTCGTTTGGTGATTCACCATAAAACAGAATATAATCTGAAGGATCGAAACTTCCATCATCTTCACCAAAAACCAAAATAGCATTTTCCTGAAGATCGTCATACCTGAAACTGCTTACATTCTCAGGCAACATTCCTCCTCCGTTTCCATAAATCCTTATATTTTTTGGATTAATCGCCCCGGCATTAATTCCCAGTTCGCCAAGTTGCTGATAGGTTATTTTATGGATACCTGTGCTGGCGACAGCAACCTTATACCAGTTTCCGGTGGATAAAACTGAATTCTCAGCATAGGATGCTATTTTCAAAGCGCCATTGGGTTCCTTTAATGCCAGATAGTTAATTTCGATTTCGAATGAAATTAGTTTTTCGTAAAATCCGGTCAATTCATTTTTTCGGATGGGAATAAAGGAAACTGCTGCAAAAGGAATTTTTTTGTCAAAAGCCAGGGAACTGTTAACTATAATTTCTGTTGAAATCTGACTATTTTGAGAAACCAAAGCTGATTCCATATCAGTTAATGGTTCGAAAATTTTATTTTTAAGATCAACTTTCAGGTTTTCCGCTAAAGATGCCAATGGAAATCGTTCAAAAAACAACGGTAAAAAACCATTCCCGTAATCATTGATTGAACCGTCGAACCGGATCATCGAAATGGTTTCATTTTCATCAATACTGATCTGCTGAATACCGGTCCATGTAATATTTCTTTCGTACTTTTGAATTTCTGAAAAACATAATACAGGTATTAACAAAATAATGTGGATAATAAAAAATTTCGATTTCATAAGTATTGCCAGGCTTTATTAATATTGAAATTTGTAAAAGTAATTATAAAGAAAAAACTTGTTTATAAATTGTTTTAAAGTTACAAAACATTGATAACAAAACATTTAAAAACATTCATGCCGGAAACTAAAATTATGGATTATAACGTTAGTGCAGGGTTATTATTGCTTTGAATATGATAGGCTCAACAAGACTGGTTTTGAAAATTTTATTACGAATATTAACCTTTAAAAACCTGACTCCACAGCTTTTGTTTCATTGTGTTTTTATTTTTTTATTCTTTATTCCCGAGGTTATCCATTTGTCAGGATGCTATTTTCTCTCAATTTTACAGCAATCCTTTATATCTCAATCCTGCTCTCGCCGGAAATGACGATTGTGCCCGCCTGATGTTCAATTACCGGAATCAATGGCCCTCACTCGATAATAATTTCACAACCTATAGTGCATCAGCCGACCGGTATTTCAGATCGCTTTCTGGTGGACTTGGCATCATTGTAATTTCTGATAATATTGGTAAGGGAATCATGAATACTACCCGGTCTAAGTGCTATTTATTCGGTGCATCTCCGGTTGAGCAATGAAATGAATCTGAATGCGGGATTTGAAGCGACATTTCATCAGCAAAAACTGAAATATGAAGAACTGATTTTCAGAGATATGATTGATCCTGCAACAGGGAATATTAATTATGGAAATACAGCCGAAGTGCCTGTTGATAATCCCACAGTTTCAATACCTGATTTTGCAACCGGTTTACTTTTAGGAATCAGTGAAAAGTATTTTATCGGTATTGCGGTTCATCATCTTGCCCAGCCTGTCCTGGAGTTTTATTCAAACTCAAAAGATAATTTACTTTACAGGAAATATACTGTTCACGCAGGAGCAAAATTTGATCTTGGCGGAAGTTCATACAACCGTCAGGATAATAATTTTGTCTTATCGCCAAATATTTTGTATCAGTATCAGCAATTGGCTCAACAAATTAATTTTGGTGTTTATCTTGAGAAAAAGCCTCTTGTTGCAGGTATTTGGTACAGGTACAATGTGGAAAATTCAGACGGAGCAATTTTTTTACTCGGATTGTCACATAAAAGAATTAAAATTGGCTATTCCTACGATGTAACCTTATCAAAACTTAGAGGTACAACGGGAGGGGCTCATGAAGTTTCATTGACATTGTTAGTTAATTGTAATAAAAAAAGAAATAGACCAGGGGCAATAAAATGTCCGGAATTTTAGTTATGTTTGCATCAAATTTTAAAAAAATGAAGCATATCAGTTTCTTAACATTCACATTATTAGTTGGTTTTGCATTGGTTTTGTCTTCCTGTAAAAAGCAAAAATCAGCAACTACCGGATGGGAATATAATAATCCCAAGAATGGTGGATTTTCAGTAGCGGATTTCGCCGGACAAATAAATGGTCCGGGACTTGTTCTTATCCAGGGTGGAAGTTTCACAATGGGATCAAATTATGATGATCCTATGTACGAATGGGATAATATGCCAAGAAAAGTTACCATCAAGACTTTCTATTTGGATGAAACAGAAGTTTCCAATCTTGATTACATCGAATATCTTTATTGGGTGAACAGGGTATTTGGAACTGATTATCCAGAAGTTTACAGAAGAGCATTGCCTGATACACTTGTATGGCGTGATCAATTGGCATATAATGAACCGATGACTGAACTTTATTTAAGACATCCGGCGTATCATTATTATCCTGTGGTAGGAGTGAGCTGGTTACAGGCCTCCGATTATTGTGCCTGGAGAACTGACAGGGTTAACGAAATGCTTCTTGTTGATCGTGGAATTCTGGATCTTGATCCCGATCAGTTAAATGAAAATAATTTCAATACTGAAGCATACTTAGCCGGACAGTATGAGGGCCTGGTTAATAAAAACCTGCAGGACCTTAGTCCAAATGGAACCGGTGAGAGAGGCGTCAGAATGGAAGATGGATATATTATTACCACGCTACAGGCTTCCGACTGAAGCTGAATGGGAATTTGCTGCAATAGGACAGATTGGAAATACGGTTTATGAAAGGATTCTCGACAGAAGGATTTATCCATGGGACAGTCATGTGTTAAGAACGGATGATAAAATCTACTATGGAAGCTTTATGGGTAATTTCAGGAGAGGAAAAGGCGACTATGCCGGGGTAGCTGGTGATCTGAATGATGGAGCAATCGGACCTGCAATGGTTGGTTCATTCTGGCCAAATGATTATGGATTATTTAACATGTCGGGTAACGTGGCTGAATGGGTTGCTGATGTTTACCGCCCGCTTTCATACGAGGATGTTGCTGATCTCAATCCTTACCGTGGTAATGTATTTAAACGGAAAGTCAGAGATTCCGAAGGTTTAATTGCTGAAAAGGATGAATTTGGAAAATTGCAATATGAACAGATTCCGGTTGAAGATATTGCTGACAGAAGAAATTATCGCAAATCTAATAATATCAATTACCTGGATGGTGATTTCCAGTCAACAGTGAATTCTGAAGATTGGGTAAAACAAGGCGAAGACTCAAATTCAAGTACCATGTATGATTTTTCAACCACTACCATGCTCAATGATCATGCAAGGGTTTATAAAGGTGGTTCGTGGAAAGATAATTCATTTTGGATGATGCCTGCGACCAGAAGGTATCTTGACGAAAATGTTGCTACCGATTACATTGGCTTCAGATGCGCAATGGACCGTGTAGGCAGTGATGACGGATTATAATTAATTTCTTGTAAAATATTTGAACCCCATTCCGGTTAAGGGATGGGGTTTATTTTTTATTTTTGTTTTCTATGAATGAAAGAATTACAGCAATTATATAAAATTTTCAAAGAAAATCCTTTAATAACAACCGATTCGCGAACAATCGTTCCGGGTTCAATATTTTTTGCCATAAAAGGTGAAACTTTTAACGGTAATGAATTTGCAATGGAATCCTTAAAGAAAGGTGCCGTATTGGCGGTGGTTGATCAGGATTTTCAATGAAGATGACAACCGACTGTTTCGGGTAAAAGATGTTTTGAAAACTTTGCAGGAACTAGCCACCTTCCACAGGCAAAAGCTTGGATTAAAGGTTCTTGCCATTACCGGTTCAAACGGTAAAACAACCACAAAGGAATTGATCCAAAGAGTATTGTTGAAAAAATTCAAATCACATGCAACTGAAGGTAATCTCAATAACCACATCGGGGTGCCTTTAACTCTCCTCTCATTAACTGCTGATCATCAAATTGCAGTGATTGAGATGGGTGCAAATCATCCGGGTGAAATAGCTGCGCTCTCTGAAATTGCCCAACCTGATTATGGAATTATCACGAATGTTGGCAAAGCACACCTTGAAGGTTTCGGAAGCTTTGAAGGCGTTGTGAAAGCAAAAACTGAGCTCTACTCATATCTCAGGAAAAGCAAGGGTAAAGTATTTATCAATTCGGATAATAACCGCCTTCTTAAAGCAGCTCAGGGAATTATCTTCTTATTCATATGGCAGCATGAATGCTGATTGTGTCGGGAAAATTATCGGAGTTCATCCTTATATCGAGCTTGAGAGCAAACTAAATGGCCAATCCATCTCAATTCAAACAAAATTAATCGGAAAATATAATTTTGAAAACGTTATGGCCGCTGTCGGTATTGGATCCTACTTTAAAATCTCACCTATTGATATCAGGGAAGCCATAGAATCCTATGAGCCTTCAAACAACAGGTCACAAATTATTCAAACACCAAACAACACAGTAATTCTGGATGCATATAATGCAAATCCTTCAAGCATGGTTGCAGCCGTTGAAAATTTTGCCGAAAGTAACTTTACAAACAAGGTTTTGATTTTGGGAGATATGGCAGAACTTGGTGATCGAATCTGAAAAAGAACATTTAGCTTTGATTGAATCCTTGCAATATGCTAATATTCAGGAAACGATTTTAGTTGGTCCCATTTTTCATAAGGTCAGTAAAAACAAATTTTTTACAAGCTTTGATTCAATCGATCAATTGGCAGAACACATCAAGACGCATCCATTCAAAAATTGCACAATACTTTTAAAAGCATCGCGTAAAATGCAATTGGAGAAGATTGTAAATCTTATTATAGATGAATACATTACAAAGTCATTGGATTAATGTCAGGTACATCTCTTGATGGTGTAGATATAGCCTATTGTGAATTCAAATTTGATCAAAAATGGGATTTTAAAATTGGTTGTGCTGAAACTATCGATTACCCGCAAAAATGGATCGATCGCCTTTCATCATTAATAAATTCTGATGCCGAGAAAATAAGTTATACCCATTTTGAGTATGGGAAATATTTAGGTGAGATTACAGGAAATTTTATCCAAAGAAATAGACTTTCACCTGATTTTATTTCTTCACACGGACATACAATTTTTCATCAGCCTGAAAAAGGTTTTACGCTGCAGATTGGTGATGGAAATTCTATTTCAGCTGTCACAGGATTTCCTGTCGTTTTTGATTTCCGCTCATTGGATGTAGCACTTGGCGGCCAGGGAGCACCGTTGGTCCCAATTGGCGACCGGCTTCTTTTCGGTCAGTTTGATTATTGTTTGAACCTCGGTGGCATCGCAAATATTTCTTTTGAGCAAGCTGGTAAAAGATTAGCATTTGATATTTGCCCTGTAAATATTGCCTTAAACTTTCTGGCTTCGCTGGCAGGTCGCAGATATGATATTAACGGTTCCATTGCTTCGAAGGGTTTTATTACTCCACCCTTGTTGAAGAAATTGAATCAACTGAATTATTACCAAAAGAATCCTCCAAAATCACTTAGCAGGGAATGGATTGAAAGTAATTTCTTCCCTTTGATCAATAAAGGGTCAGACCCCATTGAAAATAAACTCCGCACAGTTACTTGAACATATCGCCATACAAATTGCAGCAGTATTAAATCCCTTGCCAAAAGGTAAATTGTTAATTACCGGCGGTGGCGCTAAAAATAAATTTCTGGTTGAGATTTTAAGAACTAAAATCGACTGCAATGTGGTAGTTCCTGAAGTCGAAATAATTGATTTTAAAGAGGCCCTCATATTTGCTTTTCTTGGAGTTTTAAGATGGCGAAGAGAAATCAATACCCTCTCATCAGTTACAGGCGCCAAAAGGGATAGCTGTGGCGGATCAATTGTTTACGTTTAAGCAATTAGACAACGGCTGACCTAAATGTTTAATGCCCTTAATGATTGAATCTCTTCATAATTCTGCCTTAATGATTCCTGAAAAATTTTAATCCAAATGACCTTTATGAAATAAACAGTCCATGCTACCGTTTTAGTGGCAATATCGGAATTGTATCTTGTTTAAAATAAAATAGAGAAGTTCAAAAAACATATCAAGGAAGGGCAAATAATCAACACAATTTCATGGTAAAAAACCAACAAATACAGGAAGATATTTTAGATGGTAATAACCTGATTTTCAACTCAAATATATTAACAAAAAACTGTTAACAAATCTGGCAGATAACATTTACCTCAACATTGTATTACAGTAATTTTACTTTTCAAATTAATCATATTTAATATGTTAACAGCGATTTTATTGCAAATTACAGAAACTGGACAAGTCAACACAGCTATTGGTAAACCAGGCTGCCGGAAATCAGGGCGCCCTTAGCTTGTCCATGTGGGATTTGGCCGTCAAAGGTGGTTGGATCATGATTGTTTTGGCTATTTTTTCGGTTATTGCCATTTATATTTTTATTGAAAGATTTCTTGCTATTAACCGAAGTTCAAAAGAGGAAAAAAACTTCATGAATAACATTCGCGATTTCATTCATGAAGGAAGGATCGACTCAGCGGTTACCCTTTGCAAAAATAATGATTCACCCATTGCACGAATGATCGAAAAAGGATTGTCCAGGATCGGCAGACCATTAAGCGATATCAATACTGCAATTGAAAACATTGGCAAACTGGAAGTTTCCCGCCTTGAAAAAAACATTGCCGGATTGGCAACCATTTCGGGTGCTGCTCCTATGCTTGGCTTCCTGGGTACAGTAATTGGCATGGTTAAAGCATTTTATGACATGTCGATGGCTGGAAATAACATTGATATTCAATTGCTTTCAACCGGCATTTATCAGGCGATGGTGACAACGGTTGGTGGATTGATTGTGGGCATTATCGCATACATTTGTTATAATATACTTGTTGCCAGAATTGGAAAGCTGGTTTTTATACTTGAAGCAAGAACAACAGAATTTATGGATGTACTTCATGAACCGGCAAAAAAATAAGACTGATCGAATATCTGTTTAAATATAAATAAAGCCATGGCAATACAAACAAGAAATAAATTGAGCACAGAATTCAGCATGGCATCTATGTCGGACCTGGTATTTCTTCTGCTGATCTTTTTTATGCTTACCTCTACACTTGTCGCTCCCAATGCAATAAAGTTGCTGTTACCAGCAAGCAATAGCAGAACGATTGAACAGCCACCAAAAGTAATTGTGTCTATCAATCAGAATCTTGAATATTTTTTACAGGGAATACAGGTTAATGAAGCATCTCTTGAATCAGGATTGCTCGAAAAGCTGGCAGGACAAGAAAGCGTTTCTATCAGACTTGAAGCCGATAAAAATATCCCGGTTCAGTACGTGGTTAATGTGATTGATATTGTAAATAATGTAAATCAGCGATTTGGCACCAAACATAAAGTAATCATGGCAACGAGTCCAAAAAAATAGAATTGTTTTGTTACCTGGGTGTCGGTTTTCTTAAGCTTTAAAAGTAAAAACTATATAAGGTGGAGTTGAATAAGGATAAATACAAAGGAATCATAGGAACTGTGCTTTTTCATATTGCCTTGCTGATTCTATTAATTATTCTGGGATTTTCAACACCATTGCCACTTCCTGGAGAAGGGGGTGTAGAAGTTAATCTTGGGTTCAGTGAAGAAGGTCAGGGTGATGTACAACCGGAAATAGCCCCGGCAGTTGAAGAAGAAATCAACCCAACAACCTTCACAGCAAGAAACAGAAGAAGATATTGTAACACAAGATACTGAGGAAACAACCATCGTTGAAAAACCAAGAAGGACAATAAACAGGAAAAATCCGCAGATAAAACGAAACAAAAGAAGTTGTTAAAGAAGAACCAAAAGTAAATCCTGCTGCACTTTATAAAGGAAAAAGCTCACAACCAAAGGAACCAGCGGAGAAGGAATAACCCAACTCCCGGTGATCAGGGAAAACCTAACGGAACTGCCTGATTCTGATAATTATTCGGGAACCGGTGGTTCTGGTGGATGGACTTTCCTATAGCCTTGCCGGAAGATCACCCAAATATTCTGCCAAAACCTTCCAGTCACTTCAAAGAAAATGGAACTGTGGTTGTTCAAATTGATGTGGATAAATATGGAAAAGTAGTTAAAGCTCTGGCAATCGATAAAGGTTCGAATACCACCGATGCTACTCTACGCAGTTTGGCTGAACAGGCAGCCAAACAGGCTATTTTCAATGCCAATCCTGATGCAGCCGATGTGCAAAGAGGAACCATTACCTACCATTTTGTTGTAAAGAACTAAATGAATTATCAGCAGACCATTGATTATTTATTTAGTCAGCTTCCCATGTTTCATAGGGTTGGGGCTTCTGCTTATAAAGCTAATCTTGATAATACCATTGAAATATGCCGGGTACTTGGAAATCCTGAAAAAAAAATCAAATGTGTTCATATTGCAGGAACCAATGGTAAAGGTTCTGTTTCGCATATGGTGGCTTCGGTGCTGCAATCAGCAGGTTATAAAACCGGATTATATACCTCACCTCACCTGACAGATTTCCGGGAACGGATCAGAATCAATGGCAAAAAAATTCCAAAATCGAAAGTAGTATCCTTTGTCTCAAATTATAGAAAATCATTTGAAGCAATTCAACCTTCATTTTTTGAATATACTTTTGGCATGGCTGTCAAATACTTTGCAGATGAGCAGGTAGATATTGCAGTAATTGAAACCGGTATGGGTGGCCGGCTTGATTCCACCAATGTTGTCAATTCAATCGTTTCAGTCATTACGAATATCGGGCTTGATCATACTCAGTTTTTAGGTGAAACGACTGAACAAATAGCATTCGAAAAAGCAGGAATAATCAAGCGTAGTGTGCCGGTAATAATTGGTCAAACCCAGGATGATGTACTTCCGGTTTTTCAAAAAAAAGCACAAGCAAACGATGCTGAACTTTTCATCGCTGATAAATTTTTTAAAGTAGTTAATGCACGGAAAACTAACGGAATTCATCCTCTTTATCAAATGGATATACTCAGGGAAGGAAAGTTATATTTAGAAAATCTGAAATGTCCACTGACAGGAAATTATCAACTAAAAAATATTGTTACCTCTTTGCAGGTTGTTGAAGTTTTGAAACTGCATGGCTATTTTATTGATTCAAGTCATACTCAGCAAGGAATCAGGAATGTTAAAAAGAACACAGGATTAAAAGGAAGGTGGCAAATACTTGGGAAAAGTCCTCTCATTATCTGCGATACCTGCCATAATGTGGATGGAATGAAGGAAGTTGTTGCTCAATTAAATGAAATGCAATACAAGAAACTTCATTTTGTATTAGGTTTTGTGAAGGATAAGAAAATCGAAAGCATTTTAAAATTATTGCCAAAAGATGCAGTCTATTACTTTTGCAAAGCAAATATTCCCCGCGGGCTTGATCAAAATGAACTATTAACCTCAGGTAAAAGGTTCGGATTGTTTGGTAAATCCTATTAACACTGTGAACGACGCATTTATGGCTGCAAAAAAAGAGGCCGGTAAAGATGATCTTATCTTTATCGGTGGGAGTACTTTTGTAGTAGCAGAAGTGTTATAAATATTAATTCACTTCATTGGAGTCTGGCTCCTGGATTAAAAAAACTAGTAATTCCTTAAGTAAGCATTTGTGAGCCCTTTAAGTAATAGTTTCTATTAGAACAATGTTTACTTATTAAAAAAATAGTTGCTCCGCAAACAGTACCATGTATTTTGTTAAAAGTAATAAGAAACAAGATTTGTTTAATGAAATACCTTGCATTTTTATAATCTGTTTAAATTATGATACCAATGGTACACAGGAAATTAGATGGTAAATAAAAAATATTACTTTCGCATTGCATCTTCCTTACTAATAGGATGTTAAAATGAACGAAAAAGAATCTTTGAAAATTTATTTTGAAAAGCTTGCCCAAAACCGTGAAAAATGGAAAAGACGAAATCGTTTATACCATAAAACACTTGAAAAGCATTTCAAACTAATCATTCCGGCTGGATCAAATGTTCTGGAACTGGGTTGTGGGACAGGTGATCTTTTAAACGCAGTCAATCCATCATTCGGCATCGGTGTTGATTTTTCAGAAAACATGATAAATCTTGCCAGGTCCAAATATCCTCACCTCACTTTTATACAGGCAGATGTAACCAATTTCAGCCTTGAGAAACAGTTTGATTATGTCATTATTTCTGATTTGCTTAGTTCATTATGGGATATACAATCGGTACTAGCTAATTTAAAGAAACTAGTCCGAAATGATTCAAAAATCATCATTTCAACCTACAACTATATCTGGGAACCGGTGTTAAGGTTAGGCGAAACCATAGGAATCAAAGCCCGGCAGCCTTTGCAAAGCTGGCTCACGATCAAGGATATATCGAACCTTCTTGAACTGGAGGACTTTGAGATAATTAAAGTGGATAGAAAACTATTAATGCCAAAATACATACCAATACTTCACTTCTTATTCAACAGATTTTTTGCAAATCTCCCGGGTATTAACCGGTTAAATCTTATCAATTTTATCTCTGCCCGGCCTTCTGTTAGAACGAAAACCAACTATACGGTTTCAATAGTAATTCCTTCCCGGAATGAAATGGGTAACATTGAAAATGCGATCAAAAAAACTCCGGAGTTTGGCACTCACCAGGAGTTTATATTTATTGAGGGAAATTCGAGTGATGGTACCTATGAAGAAATGCTCAGGGTTCAGAACGCCTGGCCGAATAAGGATATCAAAGTGATGAAGCAGAGTGGTAAAGGGAAAGGGAATGCTGTAAGAGAAGCATTTGAAGTGGCGAAGGGAGACATACTGATGATTCTTGATGCAGATTTGACAACTCCACCTGAGGATATGATTAAGTTTTATGATGCTTTAGTAAATAATCATGGAGAATTTATCAATGGATGCCGGCTTGTCTACCCTATGGAGAAAGAAGCTATGAGGTTTTTGAATTATTTTGGTAATAAATTTTTTGGCTGGTTTTTTTCTTACCTTCTTGGTCAGAAGTTGAAGGATACCCTATGCGGAACAAAAGTTCTGTTTAAAAAGGACTATTTGCTGATTAAAGCCAACCGTAAATACTTCGGTGAATTTGATCCTTTTGGCGATTTCGATTTACTTTTCGGGGCCGCCAAATTAAATTTAAAGATTGTTGAGGTAATTGTCAGGTATCGCGATCGGGAATATGGTTCCACCCAAATCAGCCGGTTTAAACATGGATGGCTGCTGATCAGAATGAGCCTGTTTGCTGCCAGGAAAATTAAATTCATTTCATAAGTTATTGCCTTTATGGTCAAATATCTGAATTTAAAAAATAATTGGATCTATATAGTTCCTGGAATAGTTATTATTTGGAGCTTGTTTATCCTTAAACTATATGGTCCTTTTTATTTAACAAGAATTGATCCCGATTACATTTATTTATTAAACGGATTAAACTGCGCACAACTTGATTTTATTAGGATAGGCCATGTCGACCATCCCGGTACTCCATTTCAGATTCTAACAGGTTTACTCATCAGAATTACATATTGGATTGCCGGACAGGGTCCTATAGTTGATGATGTTATTTCGCGACCGGAATTTTATTTATCCTTTTTGTCATTTTTCCTTACCCTCATTACGGCTGGTATAATACTTTGGCTGGGGAAAATTATCATGAAGCAGGAACACAATGTCATCGGGATTTTAATTATTCAGTCTTCCCTGTTTGTCAATTTGTTTCTCATCGATATACCCACCCGGTATATTCCTGACAGAATGCTTGTGCTTATGGCTTTATTGTTTTGTGGAATTTGCATCAAGTATTTATACAAGCGTGATTATTCAGGGAAAAAATTTGCAATCCAAACGGGTGTAATTATGGGAATAGGTTTTATCACTAAGTTTAATTTTCTTCCACTGCTTATATTTCCAATATTCCTTGTCGAAAAAATGAAGGAGAGAATAATTTATATACTGACTCTCATTCTTACTTCCATCATCGCTTTTTTACCTGTTTATGATAAGTTTTCTTATTTTAAAGGTTTCATAACTTCCATTATAAAGCATGACGGATTGTATGGTGGGGGATCGCAACAGGTATTCAATGCCGAATTATTTTGGCACAATGTAGTTCAGATTTTCAGGCAGAATTTATCTTTCACAATCGTATTTCTTATAAGTTTAACAACTATTATAATTTTATTGCTAAAACCAGCCATACGTAAGGATCTGAGAAAGGAATTTTATTTCTTCATTGCATTGATTTTTGTCACAATTATAGGGATCCTAATAACTGCCAAACACTTTAAGGATTATTATATAATCCCTGTAATTAGCCTTACAGCATTTATAACATTTGTCTTGATGAGGGTGGCCCTAAAAATTGTTGTTAAGCGTTATATAAATGGTGTATTTCTTCTGCTTTTATTAGTATTGATTTATTTCCCTGCAGCTTATCTGTATAGACCCTATTTGGACAGACAGAGAAACAACTTTAATAATCTTCTTACAGCAGAGTATATTGCAAAATATGTTTCACAAAATGATTACTTCCTGATCGAACCCACCTGGTTGTCGGGAGGAATGATCGAAAATGGAATGGCTTATGGCCTTAGCTACATAGCATACAGAAGTTACTATTACAATGAATTTGAAAGATATTATCCCAATGCATTTAACCTGGAATGGAAAAAATGAACCTCTCCAATACCTTAAAATGATTGAAGCAAATAATGAAGCTATTTTTAAAAGTGGTAGAAGCATTTTCATATATTCAACTCCCGGACGAAATGCTGATTTGCTTTGTAACTATATCGATAGCTGTTCACTCAATTTTGGAATTTTATATCAAAGAGATACAGTTTATAAGAATAGGGTCGATAACAATTTTATTATCCGATTGAAAAATAAATCGGGTTGGAATGAAAAGTAGATTTCAATTTCTCAGAACTTCTTTAATATCCTCAATGATTTTTTTTGCCAAATGTTCGGCTTTAGTCTGCAGTGTCACTTTCTGAGTATATTCTGATGATTGGCTCGGTATTGGATTTGCGTAAATGAACCCATTGTTTATCAAACTCTATTCTGACACCATCAATAGTATTGATCGGGTTCATCTTATATTTTTCTTTAATTTTTTTTAAAATATCATCCACCTCAATACCTTCTGATAATTCAATTTTATTTTTTGAGATATAATATCCGGGATACGTATTTCTAAGTTTTGAACATTTCAATCCTGTTTTGGCGAGGTAGGTCAGGAAAAGTGCAATTCCAACCAACGCATCTCTCCCATAATGCAATTCAGGATAAATGATTCCACCATTGCCTTCACCACCAATTACTGCATTCACTGCTTTCATCTTTTCAACCACATTTACTTCACCTACAGCAGATGCAAAATATTGCCCACCTTGTTTTTCAGTAATATCCTGCAAAGCCCTTGTTGAAGAAAGATTAGAAACCGTGTTTCCTTTTTTGTTTTTAAGAATATAATCAGCCACTGCAACCAGGGTATATTCTTCGCCAAACATATCACCGTTTTCAGTTATAATTGCCAGCCGGTCAACATCCGGATCAACCACAAAACCGACATCGGCTTTATTCTTTTTAACGATCTGCTGAAATTTCCCCAAGGTTTTCAGGCAAGTGGTTCAGGATTATGCGGGAATTTTCCATTGGGTTCACAATATAATTGATCGACTTTGCTTACTCCTAACGCCTTGAGTAATTTAGGTAAAGCAATTCCTCCAGTAGAGTTGACACAATCAATTGCCACCCTGAAGTTTGCTTTTTTTATTGCTTTTACATCCACCAATTCGAGCTTGGTTATTTTTTCAATATGTTTATCAATCAGGGTATCATCAGTAGTATATTTTCCGAGGTTATTGACCGGTGCGAATTTGAAATTCTCTTTTTCAGCAATTGTAAGCACTTCAGCACCATCTGCTGCAGATATAAATTCTCCTTTAGAATTTAATAATTTCAGTGCATTCCATTGCTCAGGATTATGACTTGCAGTGATGATAATACCTCCGTCAGCTCCTGATTCAACAACAGCCATTTCAATAGTGGGAGTAGTTGACAATCCTCCATCGATCACATCAGCCCCCATTCCCATAAGTGTTCCTGTAACAAGATGGTTTACCATCTCGCCCGAAACCCGGCCATCCCGTCCAATAACAAATCTGGCTTTCTTCGCAGAAACATCCTTCATGATGAAGGTTGCAAATGCTGAAGTAAATTTAACGATGTCCAAAGGACTTAATCCTTCACCCGGCGAACCACCTATGGTTCCTCTGATACCGCTGATAGATTTGATCAAGGTCATTGCAGTGTGTTTATAAAGTGGATGGCAAAATTAAAATATTTGTAACAGATTGTACCATTAACTTATTTAGCTTTGTAAAAAATTTGATTAGACCTTAGGATGGATTTTTTTGAAGAAAACGAGGAAGAACAGTTGAAAATACTGGTCGAAAGGTTCGATGGCATGGTTCAGTCGGGGGAAAGGTACTTTTTTGATGTAGAAGAATTTGAGATGATCATCGATCATTACCTGATGGTAAACCAGCTTGATAAGACGAATATTGCCATCAAGTATGCGATGGAGCAACATCCGCATATTGCTTCATTCATGCTGAAAAAGGCGCAGATGCTGGTTTCATCAAATCATATAAACAAAGCGCTTGAACTTCTTTTGGAGGTTGAAAATATGGAACCGGAAAATCCTGAGATTTTCCTTACCAAAGCAGGGATATACAGCCAGCTTAAACGATACGAAAAGGCCATTGAAGAATATAACAAAGCAATAAAAGAAGCGGAAGACCTCGCCGAAGTGTATACCAATATTGCATTCGAATACGAAAATTTAGGAAAGTACGATAAATCCATTGAATACTTAATAAAAGCGATTGAAATTGATCCGGAAAATGAAGCGGTCATTTATGAGCTTTCATTTTGTTACGAAATATCCAATAAACTGGATGAATGCATCCTCTTTTTCAACGAATTCCTGAATAAAAATCCTTACTCCAAAGCAGCCTGGTTTAATCTTGGGATTGCCCACAACAATCGTGAGGAGTATGAGAAAGCCATTGAAGCTTATGATTTTGCCATAGCGATTGACGACAATTTTGCTTCGGCTTATTTTAATAAAGCGAATTCTTTTGCAAACCTTAACTTATTCGAAAAAGCCATTGAATATTACAGCGAAACATTCCGGTTTGAGGAGCCGGAGGCGATGACCTATTATTATATTGGTGAATGTTATGAGAAGCTGAATGATCTTGAAAAGGCCAGGACAAACTACCGCAAAGCCATTGATCTGGATCCTTTGCTTGCTGATGCATGGATTGGGATTGGGATGATTTATGAGGAGATGAATAAGTATACAATATCTATAAACCATATCAAAAGGGCAATTGATATTGAACCTGCGAATTCAGAATACTGGTATATGCTGGGTGATGTGCAATACAAGGCTGATTTATTTGATGAAGCTAAAAAATCATATCATGAGGTTACTGTTCTTGATCCTCAGAATCCTGATATTTGGCTCGATTATTCGCATATTTATGCCATTGGCTCTGATTATTCAGGGGCGCTTGAGTGTCTAAATACAGGCATTTCGGAACAACAGGACAATGCTGAACTGGTTTACCGGAAGTTCATCTATCTATTGAAAAACCAGCAATACAAAGAGGCCTATGCGATACTGGAAATTGCCCTGATAATGAATTACCAGACTCATGACCAGATTTTTGAATATGATCCCGACCTCCGAAATGATGATAATCTTTTACGGATCATTGAATTGTTTAGGACCAGTTGATTCTGATCTCTAAAAAGAAACAGCATCTTTAAAGAATTAGCCCGTAAAATCAATCATAGGAATTCAATGATTAAGTTATATGGCCTGATAGGTAATCCACTAACACACTCTTTTTCAAAGGAATATTTTGAGCCGGAAATTTCATGTTAGAAAACATTTCAAATTGTCAATACCAGCTTTTTCCTTTAAAAAGCATTGCTGGATTTCAAAACCTGATCACAGATCACAATAACCTCCTTGGATTGAACGTAACAATTCCTTATAAGAAGGAGGTATTAAACTATCTTGATCATCTGAGCCCTGAGGCTAATGAAGCAGGTGCAGTGAATTGCATTAAAATTGACCGATCCTCCGGAAATCCTTATCTCACCGGATACAATACAGATATTTATGGATTTGAGCAATCCATTAAACCCTTATTAAAAACTAGACACAGAAAAGCGCTTATTCTGGGAACCGGTGGTAGTTCGGCTGCCGTTGCCTATGTGTTAAAGTCATCTGGGGATTGATTTTTACTCCGTTTCGAGAAAACCACATAAAAGTGATCAGATTAAATACGATAGTTTAACCAGGGAGATAATTAGAGAGCATCTCCTCATCATTAATGCTACACCGGTAGGCATGTTCCCCAACACCAGCCAATTTCCTGATATCCCCTATGAATGGATCACTCCTGATCATTTATTATTTGATCTGGTTTATAACCCGGCAGAAACCTTGTTTCTGAAAAAGGGAAAAGAAAAAGGAGCCATCACAAAAAATGGCCAGCAAATGCTTCATCTTCAGGCTGAAAAATCATGGGAGATTTGGCAGCAGTTAAATTCCTTTGCTTCAAATAAATTATTTTTTAACTTATATTACTTTTTCAGTATTTTTACTTTCTCAATTGAGTTTTCCTTTTGGATGGTTGCTTTCTGGTTAAACGACGAAGAGGTTCAATATAAGGGTAGTCCTGGAATTTCATTATTTACCTTCTCAAGGGAAAACAAACATAATGGTTTATAAATACAACTTTTCAGCAAGTAAAATTAATCTAGGTGTCATGACTAATCTCAAAGCAATTAATGAATTCATGGGTCAGAAAAATATTGCCGTTGCTGGTGTTTCACGCACCAAACATAAATTTGGCAATACAATTTTTCATGAATTAAGCAAAAAAGGAATTAATGTCTATCCGGTTAACCCAAACCTGGAGGAGTTTGAAGGAATGAAATGTTACAAGAGCATCGAATCACTTCCTGCTGAAGTAACCGGGATTGTGATCAACACGAAACCGGCTGTCACAGCAGAATTAATTAAGGAGGTCGAAGCAAAAGGGATTAAGAACATCTGGCTTCAGCAAGGTTCGGCAGATAAGAAAACAATAGCAGAAAACAAAAACAGCCCCTCAAACCTCATTTCGGGCCAGTGCATTCTGATGTTTAATGAGCCTGTCAAAGGAATGCACGGTTTTCACCGCTGGTTGAAAAAATCATTTGGTAAATTTCCTAATTAGCATTTCTGTGGATCAATCTATTATTTTGAATGAGGAGCAATGTCAAAAAATAGCGCTGGCTATTTCGGGTATAGATGTCCGTCCGGAATATTACAACCGGGAATTCATCCGCTTTGAAGCCGACAGGGAAACGAAATTAAGAATCTACTTTCTTTCAGTTGCTATCTGTCATCAAACCCATCACCTTCATAACGAAAAACTGAACCTCTGGGGTTGGGATTACATTGAGTACGCTTTCCTTCAGATGTTCAGGAAGAAGCATCCGATCATTAATCCGGGGTATGTAAGCACTTGCAGCGATATTGATATGACGACTTACCTGGAGGAAGCTTTTTCACATGATGGCAATAAGGAGCATTGCACACTCGATCGCATTGAAGAAAGAGGCAATATGTTGCTGGAAATTTGCAGGGTGGTAAGAAACCAATTTAATCGTAACATTTCTGACCTGATTGATGGATGCGAGGGCAGGCTGCTCAATAATGGCAATGGGCTTTATGAAGTGCTTTCTCAGTTCACAGCATTTTCCGATCCCCTCAGGAAAAAAATCACCTTCTTCCTGAAACTTGCATCCGACGCTGGCTTGATCCGAATAAAAGATCCTGAAAACCTGATCCCCATTATGGATTATCATATGCAACGGGTGTTGTTAAGGACAGGATGCGTTGAAATTGTGGATGATGATTTGAGGAAAAAGATCACTGCCAGAAATCCTATGTTTTCTGATGAGCCAATCAGATCAGGTTGTATTGATGCCGTCAAAATGATTAGCCAATTTTCGGGTCATGCTGCTTCCAAACTGAATGACTTTTTCTGGCCGCTTGGTAGAAGTTGTTGCAATGAAACTCAGCTTTGCCAGATCAGAACATGCATGAAAAATCCATGCAGCCTGGTGAATATGCTCACTCTTTCTTCTCATGACGAATGTTTGCTGGAGGGATCGTGCAAAGGGGCAATCAATGCAAAATACCGGGCATTATGGGAGCCGGAAGTAAAGACACATTTCTATTGATTTATGGAGTAACATCTTTTATTATTAATTAATTGCTTAATGATTTATTTTGTGATGTAAGGATTATCTTTGTAATTCATTTAATAAAAAGAAAATGATTGTTGTAACCGGAGCAGCAGGTTTTATTGGCAGTTGCCTTGTCAATAAGCTGAACAATAAAGGGATCAGGGACATTGTGGTTGTGGATGATTTTTCAAATCCGCTGAAAAACAAAAACCTTGAGCATAAAATGTTCCTTGAACAGGTGCACCGCGACCAGTTTTTTGACTGGCTTGACAGCCATCATGCCAATGTCAGATTTCATTTTACATATCGGCGCCCGGACAGATACCACCGAGTTTGATAAAAAGGTTTTTGACAAATTGAACCTGAATTATACCAAATCCGTTTGGAAAGGGTGTGTAAAGCATGGAATCCCTTTAATTTATGCCTCCTCTGCTGCAACTTACGGAATGGGTGAATATGGGTATTCCGATGACCATGCTTTGGTTGAGAAGTTGAAACCATTGAATCCTTATGGCGAGTCGAAAAATGAATTTGATAAATGGGCTTTGAAGCAAGAAAAAAAGCCGGTCTTTTGGGCAGGGTTTAAATTTTTTAACGTATACGGTCCCAACGAAAACCATAAAGGCAGGATGGCTTCGGTGATATGGCATGCTTTCAAACAGATTTCCGAAACGGGTAAAATGAAGTTGTTCCGCTCGCATAATCCCTTATTTGAAGATGGAAAACAATTGCGCGACTTCATTTATGTGAAAGATGTGGTGGATGTATTGTATTATTTTATGAACCAGCGGCCAAACTCAGGAATCTATAATTTGGGTACAGGGCATGCAAGGACCTTTCTCGATCTTGCAATGGCTACTTTTAGCTCGATGGATAAGAAGCCTGAGGTAGAATTCATTGATACGCCCGCTGACATCCGGGATAAGTATCAGTATTTTACCGAAGCGAAAATGGAAAAATTGCATGAAGCTGGCTTCTCTGAACCTTTTTACACTCTTGAAGAAGGGATTGAGGAATATGTCCAGGAGTTTTTGATCAGCGGCAGGAGTTTCTGATTTTTCCTAAGCTATTGTATCCCTTTCTTAATTTCCAGCAGGAATTCTTTCAATTTTTTCAATGTCTTTACAACCTCAAAATTGTCCAAAGTTTCTTCTTTTTTGTTTTCCTTTAACTTGGTTTTAACCCCTTGAAGGGTATAACCGCGTTCCTTGGCAAGGTTGAAAATGATATGAAAATTATCCACATCGGCCTGGGTGAAGAGCCGGTTTCCTTTTTTGTTTTTTTTTGGCCGGATAATATCGAATTCTTTTTCCCAAAACCGGATCAATGAAGTATTGACATTGAACATTTTTGCTACTTCGCCAATGGAATAGAAAAGTTTACCGGTTTGCGGACCCTTTTCATTCATGGATTAATCCATTGATTGGGACTGACGGGATGAAAGGTCTAACACCGTTTGATATTCTTCAGGTGTAAGATCGTTGAAGAGAAAATAGATTGGATTGATTTTATTTCCGTTTTTCCAGATTTCGTAATGAAGGTGAGGTGCCGTTGATTTCCCTGTATTTCCAATGGTCGCAATTAACTGTCCCCGTTTGATTTTTTCACCCTGCTTTACTTTAAACTGATGAATATGGGCATACATTGTTTCGTAACCATAGCCATGATCAATTACGATGGTGTTCCCATAGCCTGAGTTCGATTTGGTTACTTCTTTAACTACTCCATCTCCTGTGGAATATATTGGTGTACCGGTTGGTGCAGAAAAATCAATACCCGCGTGAAACTTCCTTACCTTATAAATAGGATCAGTTCGATAACCGAAATAGGATGAAAGGCGTCTTAAGTTTTTATTGCTCACAGGTTGTATTGCAGGAATACAAGCCAGCATTTCCGTTTTTCTTTTGGCCATGTTGTAAACCTCGTCAAAGGACTTGGACTGAACAACCAACTGGCTGTGAACTTTATCCAGCTTTTTAACCGTGTTGATAACAATTTCTGAATTTTCGTAACCTTCCAGTTTAGAGTATCTGTCTGTACCACCAAACCCCGCTTTTCTTATAGCATTTGGAACAGGTTCAGCTTCGAATATCACACGGTAAATATTGTCATCCCTGTCGGCGAGATCAGTCAATACTGCATCGTATTGCGAAATTCTTTCATTGATCATCTGGAATTGCAGCTGATATTGCGCAATTTCACGCTTCAGTATCTTTTCTTTCGGAGAATCAAGGAAGGTATAAGCAAAGAAAATAACAACTACTGAGAACACTGCTCCCGTCGCAAGATAAGAAAGTACCTTCAAGTAACCTGGATTTAAAGCTGTGCTTAACAACTTCAAATTGAAGTGATTTCTTATTGAACTTGTATTTTATTTTCGACATCAACATTTTCTACGATAATATCAAACGGAAGGATTCAATTGTTAGTATTATTTATTTTCTGACGACAAAATTAACTAATTAAATTAATTTTGCAACCTTTTCAGAAAGAGTAATTAACGAAATTTGTGTTAATATTTATTAAAAAATGAATTCGAACGAGGTTAGACAAATATTCTTTGATTTTTTTAAATCTAAAAAACATACTATTGTTCCATCTGCACCTATGGTAATAAAAGATGATCCTACACTGATGTTTACCAATGCAGGTATGAACCAGTTTAAAAATATATTTCCTGGGAAACTCCGCACCTTTAGCCCATAGAGTCGCCAATACGCAAAAATGCCTTCGGGTATCCGGAAAACACAATGATCTTGAGGAAGTTGGTCACGATACTTACCACCACACCATGTTCGAAATGCTGGGGAACTGGTCGTTTGGCGATTATTTTAAAAAAGAAGCCATCGAATGGGCATGGGAACTTCTGACCGATGTTTATAAAATCAACAAAAAGGATCTTTATGTAACGGTTTTTGGCGGTGATAAAACCGAGAGTTTGGATGCCGACCATGAAGCTTATGATTTCTGGAAGCAGCTTGTTCCGGAAGAACAGATTTTATTCGGATCGAAGAAAGATAATTTCTGGGAAATGGGCGAAAGCGGACCCTGCGGACCCTGCTCTGAAATTCATGCTGATTTAAGGGAACCAAAGGAAAAGAAAAAAGTTTCCGGACGGGAATTGGTTAACACAGGTCATCCGGAAGTCATCGAAATCTGGAACCTTGTGTTTATTGAGTTTAACCGTAAAGCAGATGGAAGCCTGGAACAGCTTCCGGCAAAGCATGTCGACACAGGCATGGGTTTCGAAAGGCTGAACATGGTTCTTCAGGGTGTTAAATCGAATTATGATACCGATATTTTTCAATCCATTATACAGGAAATTGCCCGAATTGCAGGAAAGAAATATGGATCAGCCAAAGAAACGGACATTGCCATGCGTGTGATAGCCGATCACTTGCGGGCAGTTGTGTTTGCAATTGCCGATGGACAATTGCCATCAAATATTAAAGCAGGATATGTCATCCGCAGGATTTTGCGCCGGGCCATCCGTTATGGTTATACTTTCCTTGGAATGCACGATCCTTTTATCAATGACCTGGTTCCGGCTTTGGTTGAAAAAATGGGAGGTGTGTTTCCTGAAATTAAATCACAGGAAGAACTGATCAGAAAAGTAATCACCCAGGAAGAAATTGCTTTCCTGCGAACTTTATCTCATGGAATAAAGAAATTCGAAAATTACCTGGATCATAACCAGGAAAGCAAAATAATCGACGGAGATTTTGCATTTGAGTTATTTGATACTTATGGTTTCCCGATCGATCTTACACAGCTGATGGCAAAGGAAAAGGGCTGGACAGTTGACATGGAAGGTTACCATTCAGGTCTTGAAAAACAAAAAGACCGTTCGCGCCAGGCTGCTCAAAAAGATACTGCACGACTGGATCATTCTGAAAGAAGGGCATGAGAAAACTGAATTTGTCGGGTATGAATCGCTGGAAGCAACAGTTGAGATTTTACGTTACCGAAAAATCACTGAAAAGAAAAAGGATTTTTATCAGATCATTCTTGATAAAACCCCATTCTATGCTGAATCCGGCGGACAGGTAGGAGATAAAGGTTGGCTTGTAAAAAATGGTAACCGGATAATCATCGAAGATACCAAAAAGGAAAATGACCTGATCGTACATTTCACTTCCGAAATTCCGGCTGATTTGTCCGGAAGATTTCATGCTCAGGTTGATATGCAAAAAAGATTATTGACAGCCAATAACCACAGTGCCACCCATCTGATGCATGCGGCGCTGCGCAAGGTTCTCGGCAATCACGTTGAGCAAAAGGGTTCTCTTGTAGATGAAGACCGCACACGGTTTGACTTTTCTCATTTTGCAAAAGTTACTGATGAGGAGATCGCTCAGATTGAAAAAATCGTAAATGAAAAAATAAGAGAAAATATTCATCTTACTGAAAAAAGGAATGTTCCGATTAAATCTGCGCTTGAAATGGGAGCAATGGCTCTCTTTGGCGAAAAGTACGGAGATGAAGTCAGGGTGATCACCTTTGATAAAAACTATTCCGTTGAATTATGCGGTGGAACCCATGTTCCGGCCACCGGCCAGATTGGATTGTTTAAAATTGTTTCGGAAGGCGCTATCGCTGCAGGAGTAAGAAGGATTGAAGCTATTACGGCTGTGAAAGCTGAAGAATTTGTGAATGAGCAGGTGAAAATTGTGACTGATCTTAAATCAATTTTCAAGAGCCAAAAGGATATAGTAAAGGCTGTTCAGGCGTTGAACGAACAAAATACTCAGTTGCAGAAGCAGGTTGCCGCAATGAATAAAGAAAAATCACTTTCATTAAAAGGCGACCTTGTAAAAAGTGTTCAAAAAGTGGGTGCCGTTAATTTCATCGCCCGGAAAGTGGATCTGGATGCCGATACGATTAAAGATCTTGCATATAACCTTAAAAACGAAGTAGAAAATTTGTTTCTCATTTTAGGTTCGGTTGCTGATGGCAAAGCAAACCTGACCATCCTGATTTCCGATTCTTTAATCACCGGGCAGGGATTGAATGCAGGCCAGATGATACGTGAAATTGCCAAAGAAATTAATGGCGGTGGCGGTGGCCAGCCTCACTTTGCCACAGCCGGGGGCAAAAATCCTGATGGATTAATTAAGGCGTTCGAAAAGGCCAAAGAAATGTTGCAGAAATAATCTTATGCACCAATTTACCTCCAGGTTTAATTTGAATACTTGGACTTCAGATTCTTGTAGTTTTTTTCAAATTGCTGGATCACACTCAACACCGATCCTGCCCAGTAATTCCTGAATCCCGCTCCTCCCGGCTTCACCCCTGCATCTTTCCGAAAATAGAACTTCATTGTTTGCAAGGTTAATGGCGACGACATGATAAAATCCTTCTTTTTCTTTCTTACTTCATAAATTCAGCGATAAAAACAATCCCTATCCCGCTTAAGTCCAAAGGATGGATAAGAACCTGACGAAGGAAGTAATATCGCTCAGCGAATAATTCGGAGCGCCTTCAGCTTTCATTTCATTGGCATTGGCCTGTGAATTCACCGAAGTTAATCACGCGGATGTCGTTCTGAATCTATCTCAGTTTCAACATTTTTTTAATATTGTATTTATCCGCCTCATCCAGGAACAAGTTTATTCCAAGCATTAAAATACTGGTTTTTCACCACCTCAGGCTCCAGTTCTACCTGCATTTTCACGTGTGAATAATCAACCCCCAGCCAGTAGAAGTTATTTTTTTCAGGCATGAACACATCAGCCGCTTTCAGGCTGCCTGCCGCAACGGGAATGACAACAGGCGCGGTCTTTTCCTTTTCCTGTGCTTTCACCTCCTCCTTCTTTTCCGGGCGGGCAAAAACCTCCACTGAGAATTCCTCATCAATCACCGCCTTATCTGCTTCCACATCCCAGGTAATTTTTTTGCCGGCATTCCGCCGGTATTGCCGCTCCCAATGTTTCCGGTCAAAGTTACAGGGCTGATCTCTTTTCCCGAAGCAGTCACAATCTTTATCCACACATCGAAGGTCTCGCCCGGTTTCGCTTTCACAATGTCGTAAGTGACGATAAGCTTTGAGCCTTCAGCATAAAAGTTAATGTTTTCAACCTTTGCAGAGGATTGGGATTTTGCAGTAAGCAAGGAACCAAAATAAATACCCACCAACACGAAAGAGATGATTATAAAATGTTTCTTCATTGAGATAAACTTAATAATGAACAGAAATAGGGAATAAACCAATTTAATTTTCAATCGACTGAAGAAGTGATTGGATGTGTTTTTTTAATTCCGGGAGGTCATTTTGAATGATGTCCCAAACTATTTTTGCATCCACTCCAAAATACTCATGAATCAGAATATGTCTTAATCCAACGATTTTCTTCCAGGGGATTTCAGGATGTTTGCTCTTTGTTTCATCTGAAACATGGTTTGCAGCTTCACCAATGATCTCAATTTGCTTAATGGAAGCAAAACGAATAATGGATGTCTTTATAAATTTCTCAAAATCAACATCTGAATTGTAAAAATCAATTTCCTCAATTGCATCGAGGATATGCAAAATCCTTGCCTTATCTCCCTGTTTACCTTGCATAGATCAGTACCTTTTCTTTATCGATATAAGGTTGAATATGTTTTGACAGTCCGTTGGAGGAAACGAGATCGACTTTTTTATCAAGGATTTTTTCCAGATCCAATTGCATCTGAACAAATTCTAACCCAATTGGGTTTGTATAATCCAGATCAACCAAAATATCAATATCACTTTCCGGCATTTCATTTCCTGAAGAAAATGAGCCGAACAAATAGGCTTTTTTTACAGGTTTATCCTTGAGATAATTTCTAATTAATTCGAAATATTTTTGATCAAGTTTCATGTTGTCAAAGATAGAGATTTTTGTATAATTAGGATGTAATCGTGACCTACACCATCCTTATGTTGCTTGTTGCTTGGTACTGGTCGCTGGTCAAAAAGAAACAAGAAACCAGCAGCCAGCAACCAGTAACGGTTTTTTTATTGTTTTACTAACTTCGTTACCTCCACCATCTTTTCATTTTGCACCCTCACAAAATAAACTCCCCGTGGCATGGTGCTAATGTCGATTTGGGTTTCGTTTTCTGTTAGCTGCCTTTCAAGTACTTTTTCCCCGGGGATATTAAATATTGAAAGCTGGGTAATGCCGGTTATTTCAGGGAAGGATAAGGTGATTTTGTCTTTTGCCGGATTAGGAAAAACCTTTACATTATTTTCTGTAGTAATATTTTCCATAACCGAAACAGGAATGCCATTTTCATTATAAACGGCCAGTCCCCCGCCAAGAGTTCCCATCCATTTCGTCCCGTTATCATCTATGACAATTGACCAGACACCGTTATCTGACAACCCAGAATTTGAAATATCCAAGGTTGTCCAGTTTGCCCCATCAAATTTTGCTAATCCACCATTAGTTCCAATCCATTTCGTCCCATTTCCCTCAATAGATATTGATAAAACATAGTTTTCAGGTAATCCTGAGTTTGAAGTATTGTATACTGTCCAGTTTGTCCCGTCAAATTTTACTAAACCATAACCACCTGTTCCTATCCATATATATCCACCACCGTCTATGGTCAAGGAAAGGATCCAATTTGTGGGCAAGTCGGAATTTGACGTGTTGTATGTTGTCCAATTTGTCCCATCGAATTTCGCTACTCCACCACCCCAACTGCCAATCCACTTCGACCCGATTACGTCTATATCTATCGACCGGACAGCGTTTGAGGGTATGCCAGAATTCCAAATGTTGTATGTTGTCCAAATTGTTTCGTCAAATTTTGTTAATCCGTTGTAAGTTCCAATCCACTTCGACCCGATTCCGTCAATAGATATTGAATGAATATCGTTAGAGGGTAAACCTGAATTTGATACATTGTAAATTGTCCATATTGATCCATCAAATTTAGCCAATCCGCCACCAAAAGTTCCAATCCACTTCGTCCCTGCACCATCAATGCCAATTGCATAGACATCCTTATTAGGCAAGTTGGAATTTGAAGTGTTGTAAAATGCCCAATTTATTCCATCAAATTTAGCCAATCCACCATCAGCCCCAATCCACTTTACCCCACTTTCGTCTATTGCTACTGACCAAACAGTATTACCTTGCAATCCCGAGTTTGATGTGCTGTATGTTGTCCAGTTTATTCCATCAAATTTTGTTAATCCGCTACCCCAGGTCCCAATCCACTTAATCCCAATACTGTCTATTGCTAGTGAATTTAAATTGTTAATTGGTAATCCCGAATTTGATGTGTTGTAGACTGTCCAATTTATTCCGTCAAATTTTGCCAGCCCACCGCCCCAAGTCCCAATCCACATCGACCCGCTTACGTCTATTGTTAAAGATCGGACCTCGTTATCAGGTAATCCCGAGTTAGAAGTGTTGTATGTTGTCCAGCTTGGTCCATCATATTTTACCAATCCGCCACCCCAAGTCCCAATCCACATCGACCCGCTTTCGTCTATAGATATTGCACTTACACAGTTATCGGGCAAGCCTGAATTCGAAGTATTGTATGTTGTCCAGTTTGTTCCGTCAAATTTTGCTAATCCCCAATCAGTCCCAATCCATTTAACCTCGCTCCCGTCTATGGCTATTGAAGTGATATGTTCAGAAGGCAAACCCGAATTTTCAGTATTATATGATGTCCAATCTGTTCCATCAAATTTTGTTAATCCACCACCATCAGTCCCAATCCATTTAACCTCGCTCCCGTCTATGGCTATTGAAGTGATACCTTCAGAGGGTAAACCCGAATTTTCAGTATTATATGTTATCCAATCTGTTCCGTTAAATTTTGTCAAACCATCCTCATAGGTTCCAATCCATTTATTCCCACTTTCATCAATGACTAATGTGGTTAAAAAGCAGCCGGGTAAGCCCGAATTTGAAAGATTGTAAAACGTTTGTATTCCTGTTGTTTTGTCAAACTTTACTAAACCACCTTCTGTACCTGCCCAAATATTATTGTCTTCTTCTGCTATGCTTGAAATGTTATCACCTCCATAAGTGTAATTTTTCCATTGCGGGTTTTGAGCATTTATAAAGCCTGCCAGGCTTATCAATGCGATTAGGTATAAAATTGGTTTTTTCATTGGGTTTTATTTTTAAGAATAATGATCACCATTTTGTTGGTTATTTAGGCAAAGGTATAATAATTTTTTGGTGGTTTTGCAAATTTTTGTGGGTTAAATGTATGATATCGGGATTAAAATGCCTAATGAAAAATGCAGCTGTTTTTTAAATTCGATCTTAACTATGATAATTTTCAATAAATTTTTATGAATAACAACAACTGTAAAAATTACAATTATGAAAAAAACTTACAAATTTTGCCAGAGTTGCGGCATGCCGCTGAGCAAAGACCCTCAAAAGGGTGGCACCGAAGCCGATGGACTGAAAAGTCCAAAGTATTGCAGCTATTGCTATGCCAATGGTCAATTCACAAAGCCTGACATGACCGTCGACCAGATGAAAACACTGGTCAAAGGCAAGATGAAGGAAATGGGATTCCCCGGTTTCACCCATTGGTTCTTCACCATGAACATCCCTAAACTTGAACGTTGGCGGAAGGCATAAATTGGACCGTCATTGCGAGCGGAATGTAATGTAGCGAAGCAATCCCTTTGCTAAGAGCAGATTGCTTCGAAATACCGTCCCTCATGCCGCCTAAAAATTTCTCGCAATGACGCCTTATTATTGTTAATTTATTAATCGGGTGGTCTGCAATTTCTGAAATTATTTTCCCCACCTATTAATTCTGGTTTAATTCCCTATGCTTTGCTAAATCTCCTTATTTTTGATCCATAAGAAATTCTCAAAATTTTATAGCATGAAAAAATATTTCCAGTTATCACTTTCAGCTTTGATGCTTACATTTTTAATTTCCTGTCATCACGAACCGGTCAATTACATGAACGAAACCAAAGAAGACAAAGACGCCCGCATGGAATGGTGGCGCGAAGCCCGGTTCGGGATGTTTATCCATTGGGGGCTTTATTCAGTTCCGGCCGGGGAATGGAAAGGTGAAACCAATCACGGTGAATGGATCAGGACGACGGCTGAAATACCGATCGATGAATATGACAAATTCCGGGAGCAGTTCAATCCGGTAAATTTTGATGCACAGAAATGGGTCAGGATGGCCAAGGATGCTGGCATGAAATACATCGTCATCACCTCCAAGCATCACGATGGTTTTTGTCTTTTCGACTCGAAACAGACCGATTTCGATGTGATGTCAACCCCGTTTAAAAGGGATATACTTAAAGAATTATCCGATGCCTGTCAGTCTGAAGGCATTAAAATGTGCTGGTATCATTCCATCATGGACTGGCATCACCCTGATTATCTCCCCCGCAGGGGTTGGGAAACAAACAGGCCGGCTGAAGGAGCTGATCTAAACAGGTATATCAAATATATGAAATCACAGCTTGAAGAACTGACAAGCCACTATGGAAAAATCGGAGTCCTTTGGTTTGATGGGGAATGGGAAGAAACCTGGACGCATGAATATGGTGTTGACCTGTACAATTATGTCCGAAATCTTCAACCCGATATCATTATTAATAATCGTGTGGATAATGGCCGGTCAGGTATGGCAGGAATGACGCGTGAAGGAGGCTATGCCGGCGATTTCGGTACACCGGAACAGGAAATACCGGCTACCGGAATGCCGGGCATGGATTGGGAAACCTGCATGACCATGAATGATCACTGGGGCTATAATAAATACAACGATAACTGGAAATCCACCACTGACCTCATTCGCAAACTGGCTGATATCGCTTCAAAGGGTGGTAATTTCCTTTTGAATGTTGGGCCAAAAGCCGATGGGACATTCCCGGAAGAAAGCATCATCAGGCTAAAAGAAATCGGAGAATGGATGGGGAAAAATGGGGAAGCTATTTATGAAACAAGTGCAAGTCCATTTGAAAAACTGAATTGGGGCCGATGCACCCAAAAACAAATGGGTGAAGATACAAGACTTTACTTACACGTTTTTAACTGGCCGGAAGATGGAATCCTTAAAGTTCCGGGAATATTTAATGAACCAAAATCAGCCTGGTTACTTGCTGATAAAAGCAAGGCATCGTTAAATGTCACCAGAAATGAAGATGCATTGTGGATTGCTCTGCCGGGACAAGTAATTGACACCATCAATACGGTGGTTATATTGGATATAAAGGGTAAACCTGATATCAGCTATCCACCCTTAATTGAGTCGGAATACATGATTTTTATTGATCAGATTGAGGCAAAACTCACATCATCCAGCGACAATTTCGAAATCAGGTATACAACCGATGGAACCATGCCTTCCATTGAATCACCCAAATACTCGGGAACATTAACACTTACTGAAACCACCTTGCTTTCTGCCCGTTGCTTCAGGGATGGAAAACCGGTGAGCGACAGTGTTTGTGCCACCTTTACGAAGGTTAAACCATTATCCTCAGTAAAAACAGGTGACTTAAAACCCGGAATTCAATTCAATTATTACGAAGGAGATTGGGATTCACTGCCGGATTTTACTAAACTGACTCCTGTAAAAACAGGTATCATAAATAACTTTAATCTTTCGGAAAAAATTAAAGGGGATTATTATGGGTTTGTGTTTGAGGGATTCATTCAAATCCAGCAGGATGGAATATATGAATTCATGACCGACTCAGACGATGGCAGCCGGTTATTCATCGATGGAAATCTTGTGGTGGATAACGATGGACTGCATGGAATGGTGCAGGAGAAAGGTGCCCTCGCATTAGCAAAAGGTTATCATTCAATAAAAGTGACTTTCTTTGAAAAGGGAGGTCAGGATGATTTAAGGGTTTATATGAAAGAGCCGGGGAAGAAGGAGTCGCTGGTTTTGGATCAAACCCTGTTTGTAACAAAATAATTACCTGATATGAATTTCAAAATTGCCTTACCGGGCTTTATCCTGGTGACAACCCTGCTTTGGTCCTGCTCAGGAAATGACCAGCTAACTTTCATGAAAAATGGAAAATCGGAGTATGTAATTGTGGTGTCTGAACGAGCTGATTCTGTCAGTCTGAAAGCAGCCTCGGAATTACAGAAATACATGGAATTGATAGGCGGGGCCAGGATAAAAATTGTTACCGATGCAGAACCTGCTGTCAAATATGAAATCGTCATTGGTGAAAATCAGAGGTTCAAAGGCGCAGGTTTAGATGACCAATTGGCAGGTATGAATGAGGATGGTTTTATCATTATCACCAGGGACAAAAAGCTTTTTATTGCCGGAGGAAAAGATAAAGGAACCCTGTATGGCGTGTATACCTTTCTCGAAGACTATCTCGGTTGCAGGAAATATCGTGCCGGGGTGAGTTTCATTCCTGAAAAACAGGTTATCACCCTCAGCCCGATTGATACCATCATGCAACCCGCCTTTACTTATCGTGAGCTTCATTTTCCCGATCCGATTAATGATGAGGATTACCGCGACTGGCATAAACTCGATATCAAAAAAGGGAAAGATGAATGGGGAATGTTTGTCCATACTTTCCAAACCCTCGTGCCACCTGAAAAGTATTTTAAAGATCACCCTGAGTATTTTTCTTTCCTGAATGTTCAGCGTATTCCCGACGGACAAATTTGCCTGTCCAATCCCGATGTGCTTAAAATTGTAATTGGTGAGTTACAAAATCGAATGCAAGATAAGCCCGAAGCAAAATACTGGTCGGTTTCACAGAATGATACCTACAAAGCCTGCGAATGTGATGAATGTAAAAATTTATACCAGCAATATGGTGGTTATTCCGGGGCGATGATCTGGTTTGTGAATCAGGTTGCCGAAAAATTTCCCGATAAAATCATTTCTACCCTTGCTTATCAATATACCCGATCAGCACCGTTAAACATCAAGCCTGCTGATAATGTGAACATCATGTTTTGTTCCATCGAATGCAACCGTAGCCGTTCACTGGCGACAGATTCACTTAGCGCTTCTTTCAGGAAAGATGCTGAAGATTGGTGCAAGTTGACTGACAATATTTTTATGTGGGATTATGTGGTTCAGTTCAGAAATATGGTGAGCCCTTTCCCGAACCTCAGGGTGTTGCAGCCGAACATTCAATATTTCAGGGATCAAGGAATGAAGATGATGTTCCAGCAGGGTACCGGCGGCAATATCAGCGAGTTTTACGAACTGCGGCAATACCTTATTGCAAAGCTTTTGTGGAACCCGGATGCTGATGTGAATGCACTTATGGATAATTTTCTGAATGGCTATTATGGACAGGCAGCTAATTACATTCGGGAATACATCGAAACTATGCATGATGCTCTTGAGCAGTCGGGCGGCCAGCTTGGAATATATGGTTATCCTTATGACGGAATTAATACCTATTTAACTCCCGATCTCATTAAAACCTATATTTCTCTTTTCGACCAGGCTGAAATGGTTGTCAAAGATGAACCTGATTATCTTGATAGGGTCAAGGTTGCCCGGTTGCCGCTTGAATTCGCAATCCTCGACATTTCTTTAAGAAACGTGAACGATGACTTGACATTTTTTAAAAAAGAGGGTCAGAAATTTGTTAAGAGGCAGGACATGATCGATAAACTTGAAAAGCTTACCTGGGAGGCAAAGGCTGCCGGAATTACCCGTTACTGGGAACATGGCAATGCTCCCGACGAATACCGGGAATCAGTGCTGAATTTTATTAACAAGAGTTTTCAGGATAATCTGGCAATTTTTAAACCTGCCGAGCTACTAACTCAGCCAAGTGAAAAATACCCGGTAGGGGGTAGTCAGGCTCTAACCGATGGATTAAAAGGAGTGAATGACTATCACTTTAACTGGCTGGGTTTTGAGGGCCCGGACCTGGAAGCCATCATTGATTTAGGGATTGAAACTGAAATCCATTCTATTGAAACTTCCTTCCTGCAGGACATTCAGTCATGGGTTTTCATGCCTGTTGAAGTGTATTTTTTTGTTTCAGCTGATAAGATAAATTTTACTCTATTGAAATCGATGAAGCCTGTAACTCCTCAGAATCAAAGTAATGCCATAGTGGAGGATTTCTATGCTGAAACAGATCCTGTCAGGGCAAGGTATATAAAAGTCCGCGGAAAAAATATGGGGACCTGTCCAACCTGGCATCCCGGTTATGGTTATTCTTCCTGGATATTTTGCGATGAAGTGATTGTAAGATAAGATTTGTTTTAGGCCGAATAGTTCAACTAAAACATTAGTCAATAAGCTTATCGGTTACCGGGGATTTCCGTTTAATCCGGTTGATATGGTGGTCTATTCTGTGAAGCCTCATCAGCGACCTAACGATCAGGTAAACTCCCAGGATAACCAATCCTGAATTAAGGATGATTACAGGAACAAATAAATTTATCACTTCATTTATCGAATACATTTTGGAAGTTGCAATAAGCACACTCATAACCGACAGAGGAAGAGCAAAAACAGCTATTCCCGTCCGAAGCACTGACAAGGAGGTTCGTTTTTCAGCCAGCAGCAGCTGCAATTCATTCATCAGCAACTGCATTTTCTCATCCTGCGTTTTCGCCCCATCTATTTTTATTTCTGAACTATTTTTCTGAGACATTTTTCCTGTTTATTATTTCAAATTTTTTTACTCCTTCATAAGGCTTACAGCACAGCCACCACCTTTGGCCAACGGTATTTTCAAAGTTGATTTATTTGTTAACTTTTTTTTCTCAATGATATAAGACTCAGGATTTGATTGCCAATCGGCGGTTTCTCCATCCCGGTAAATCGTTGTAATATATTTCACCTCTGGTTCCAGAAAGTCAAGGGATATATTTACCTCCCGACTGTTTTCATCCGTAATTGCCCCTATAAACCAATTGTTCCCGCCCTTCTCTTTTCGTGCAACGGTAATGTAATCACCGGGTTCGGCTTCCAGATATTTTGTGTCATCCCAGTCAACTGGCACATCCTTGATAAACTGAAAAGCATCTGGTTTTTTCTCATAGTTCTCTATCAGGTCGGCAGCCATTTGCAGTGGACTATACATCGTAACATAAAGCGCAAGCTGTTTGCAAAGTGTGGTATGAACCTGGTTGGTTTTCGAGGGATCGAATTGATTGAGTTTAATCGTGAAAATACCGGGTGTGTAATCCATGGGGCCGCCCATTAAGCGGGTAAAAGGCAGAATGGTTTCATGCTCAGGCGGGTTGCCGGCGCTCCAGGCATTGAATTCATTGCCGCGTGCTGCCTCACAGGCCAGCCAGTTGGGATAAGTCCGGTGCAATCCTGTCGGCCTGACTGGTTCATGGGCATCAACCATTATTTTATACTTCGCTGCTTTTTCCGCAACCCTGACATAATGGTTCACCATCCATTGCCCGTCGTGGTGTTCGCCCCTTGGTATGATCTTTCCCACATAACCCGTCTTAACGGAATTCATTTGATGATCAACCATAAACTGATATGCCTCATCCATCCTTCTCTCGTAATTGGTAACCGAAGCTGAAGTTTCGTGGTGCATGATGATCTTAACACCTTTTTCCTTTGCATATTTCGAAAGATAATCAATATCATAATCACTGTAAGGAGTGACGAAGTCAAAAACCTCTTCTTTCCAGTTACCGAACCAGTCCTCCCATCCTTCATTCCATCCTTCAACCAAAACACCGTCAAACCCATTTTTAGCTGCAAAATCGATGTGTGCTTTCGCATTGGCAGTGGTAGCTCCATGCCTACCGCTGGCTTTATCCCAGGTTGACTTACCTATATGCATTTCCCACCAGATACCGACAAATTTCTGGGGCTTGATCCAGGTGACATCTTTAATTGCAGAGGGTTCATTCAGGTTCAGGATCATTTTTGAAGCGAGGATATCGGTTGCTTTATCGCTTATAATGATTGTTCTCCAGGGAGTTTTAGCAGGTGTTTGCAGGTAGGCTTTATTTCCGACAGCATCCGGAACCAAGTGCGAAGTAAGAATAAACTCCCTTTTATCAATCATCATGTTCATGGCAGGATAATTCAAGAGGGCCGCTTCATGGATGTTGATATAGATTCCATCTGCCGTTTTCATCATCAATGGGGTCTGGACTGCATTTGCTGCATAAGGTGTTTTCACCGAAATGGCGGGTTCGCTGTCCGATGCCTTCAGTGCTTCGACCTCACTGAGCCTGGTTGTATGATAAAGATATTCATTGCTGTCATAATCGCCCGGAATCCAAAAAGTTTTATGATCACCCGTTAAGTTGAATTGTGTCAATTCCTCTGCAACAATAAAATGATTGAGTGCAGATTGTTTTGGAAATTCATACCGGAACCCAACCCCTTCATCAAAAACCCTAAATGTAAGCTGCAACTGTATGCCTGAACCTGATTTGTCTTTGACTAAAAGCCTTAATTCTTTATAATGATTTCGGATACTGCTGACTTCACCCCACAAAGGTTTCCAGGTTTCATCCACCTCGCTCGAATCGACAGATAAAATTTCAAAAGTGTTTAAATCAATTTCCGGTTTACTAAGTGAAAAGCCCAGTATTGAGGGTTCAATGACACTTTTTCCCTTATAGGTTATATTATAAAAGAAAGTTCCGTTTTCAGCATTTAAGGTGGTTAAAACAATCGTCCTGTCAGGGGATGAAACAGATAACAAAATTTTGGCCATTCAGACATAAAATATTTGACATAACTATGATTATAAATATTGGACTTTTTAAACTTTTCTTTTTCATAGGATTGTTCTTTTTTAGCTGTAACATTATCATGTTAACATACTTTACAAATTTAAAAAATATTTGCCTGATCGAAGAGGATTAGAATCATTTAATAATTGATTAAATAATCCTGTTTAACAATTAACTCGTTCTTTCATTTTCACAGTTGTGCATTAAACATCTAATGTATTTAATTTTGATGATAAGATCATTTCATCTAATTTTGTTTCCTTGAATTAGAAAATGATTAAAAAATCTAAAAACAAAAAAGATCATATCATGGACAAAATAACCGTAATCGGTGCTGGGAATGTTGGCGCCACAGTTGCAAATGTGATTGCTCATAAGGATTTAGCAAGAGAATTGATTTTAGTTGATGTAAAAGAAGGACTTGCCGAGGGTAAGGCACTCGACATCTGGCAGACGTCGTCCATCAATAATTTTAATACCCGTGTGGTAGGTGTCACCAACAACTATTTAAGGACCAAAGGTTCAGGTATCGTGGTGATCACTTCCGGAATTCCCCGCAAACCCGGGATGTCACGTGATGATTTGATCAAGACCAATGCTAACATTGTAAAGGAAGTAACCGAGAAGGTAATCAAATATTCGCCGGAAGCCATCATTATAATCGTTTCCAATCCACTTGACGTGATGACCTATTGCGCTTATCTTGCATCCAACAAGCCTTCCCACAAAGTTTTCGGTATGGCAGGAATTCTCGATACAGGTCGTTACCGTGCGTTTATTGCCGAGGCGTTGAATGTTTCCCCCAAGGACATTCTTTCTTTGTCTCTGGGCGGACATGGCGATCAGATGGTTCCACTTCCACGTTATACCTCTGTGAACGGTATTCCAATTGATGAACTTTTAGGCAAGGATGAGATCAATAAAATTGTTGAGCGCACCCGCTTAGGCGGTGGTGAACTCGTGAACCTGATGGGAACTTCAGCCTGGTATGCTCCGGGTGCAGCCGCTGCGCAAATGGTGGAAGCCATTGTGGATGACCAGAAAAGAATTTTCCCCTGCTGTGCTATGCTAAAAGGTGAGTATGGACTTGAAGGATATTTATATGGGCGTTCCTGTTAAGCTTGGTAAGAATGGTATTGAAGGGATTTTTGAGCTTCAGCTAAATAAAGCCGAAAAGAAGTTACTCATGGAGTCAGCTGAGTCCGTGAGAAGTGTTATGAAAGTGCTGGACGAAATGAAAATTTTCTGATCAGAAATTTCATTGTTATAAAATTGAGGTATCTTCGGATACCTTTTTTTGTGGTGTCTGATGAAAAAAATTGTAGTACTTACAGGTGCTGGGATCAGCGCTGAAAGCGGAATCCAGACTTTCCGCGACGGAGATGGCTTGTGGAAAAAGTACCGTTTCGAAGACCTTGCCACCCCTGAAGCCTGGAAACGTGATCCGGGGCTTGTACTGGAGTTTTACAACTGGAGACGCAAAAATGTTTGGGAAGCTGAACCAAATGCTGGCCACCAGGCACTTGTAAAGCTTGAACAAAAA
This sequence comes from uncultured Bacteroidales bacterium, assembly GCA_963705185.1. GTDB lineage: Bacteria > Bacteroidota > Bacteroidia > Bacteroidales > JAADJA01 > JAADJA01. The sequence goes on along the minus strand of CAVPJF010000014.1, from coordinate 6,192 downwards.
TTTGATGTACAAATCATTACCCAGAATGTGGATGATCTTCATGAACGTGCCGGTTCGAAAAATGTTCTTCACCTGCATGGTGAGTTAAAAAAGGCAAGAAGCACTGTTGACCCTCACCTGGTTTATGAACTTAAAACCTGGGAATTAAAAATGGGTGACAAATGTGAGAAAGGATCCCAGCTCAGGCCTCATATCGTTTGGTTTGGTGAACCGGTACCGATGATAGAACCTGCTAAAAATATCGTTTCAAAAGCAGATATTTTACTTATTGTCGGTACTTCTATGGTGGTTTATCCTGCAGCCAGCCTTATCATTTTTGTTCCTCCCGACAAACCAAAATATTACATCGACCCAAAAGCTTTCCCGGTTGGCGGGATCTCCAATCTTAGTATCGTTAAAAAGACTGCAGGTGATGGTGTTCCTGAATTGGTGGAGCAGCTATTGAAAGGGTCTTAACTTCAGAAAATAAATGCAAATAAAAAAAGCCCTAAAAAGGGCTTTTTAAGTTTTCAGGATTTTGAAAGAATTCACTTAATATTTATTGGATTTTAAACCAATTCATATTTCCAGTCCTATCTTCTAAAGTTACGTCCGCCGCCTCTGTTACTACCTCTGTCGTCATCAGTCTTTTCTCTGGCCTGATTAACAGTGATGTTCCTGCCTTTAACTTCTTTTCCGTTTAATTCCTCAATGGCTTTTTTTGCGTCATCGTCACTTGGCATTTCAACAAAACCAAATCCTTTGCTTTTTCCGGTGAATTTGTCGGTAATAAGTTTTACCGTAGTCACACTTCCGTACTCTTCAAAGAGCTCCATAATTTCATCTTCGTTGATGTTATATGGAAGATTTCCTAAATAAATGTTCATAAAAAACTTGTTAGATCGTAATGATTTAATGAATAATGCGGCAAAAGTAAGTATTATTTAAACTCCAAATACAAAATGATTGAAATTCAATAAGAAACTGCTAAAATATTTTTCTGGACATTTTTAATAAGTAGTAATTTCGCTCTTTATCTTATTAAGTGAAGGTAATGGATTACATTGATATTCATACACACGGTAATTCGGTTGAAACCAAATCAGTCCTGAATTTTTTCCCGGAAGAAAATCTTCCTGAAATGTCAGGACAGATTATTTAGTATTGGACTGCATCCATGGTATATTGATATTAAAGACTATAACGACAAAATTTGAAATTGTCAGGAATTGGGCGAAAAATAAATCCTGCATTGCAATTGGAGAAACCGGCCTGGATAAGATTTCTAAAACAAACTTTGATCTTCAGAAAACCCTTTTTGAGAAGCATATTGAAATCGCGGAAGAAAATGACAAACCCCTCATCATCCATTGTGTCCGGGCATTTGATGAGCTGATCGAGATAAAGAAAATCACAGGGTCTCAAGTTCCATGGATTGTCCATGGCTATAATTCTAAACCTCAGATTGCGGACCGATTGATTAACGAAGGGTTGATCCTTTCATTTGGGAAGGCTTTGAATCAGCCGGGATCGAATGCACAAAAAATATTGGAATTGATTTCAGAAAATGGATTTTTTCTTGAGACGGACGACAGCACTTTGTCCATTCAGGAAATTTACAGCCTTGCTGCAAAAATCAGGAAGATTTCAATAAATACTTTGGCCGCAATGATTCAAAGAAATTTTAAAAAAACTTTTCATTTCACAGTATGAATGACGCTCACTGGTTATCGCGAACCGAACTTTTGATCGGGAAAGAAAGCCTTGAAAAATTAAAAAGTGCTCACATACTCGTTGCCGGACTTGGAGGGGTAGGAGGTTATGCTGCTGAAGCTATTTGCAGGGCTGGTGTCGGTAAAATGACCATTGCTGACAGCGACCATGTTTCTCCGTCCAACAAAAACCGGCAGCTGCTTGCGTTAACAAGTACCGAAGGAAAAAGCAAATCGGAGTTAATGGCAAATCGTCTGCTGGATATAAATCCGGAATTGGAATTAAAAGTTTTCAAAGAATACTTAAAAGGTGAAAAGATTCCTGAGATTCTGAATATTGGTTTCGATTATGTAATTGATGCCATCGATACCCTTTCACCAAAAATATTTTTTATTAAAAACTGCCTGGAAAGAAGATTACCACTCGTAAGTTCAATGGGGGCAGGGGGACGGTTTGATCCCCTGCAGGTGAAAGTTGCTGATATTGATCAATCTTACGGATGCCAGTTTGCACAAGCAGTTCGTAAGAAACTTCATGGATTGGGTATTAATACCGGATTCAAAGTGGTTTATTCCGCTGAACCGGTTTCTAAAAATGCAATGATCCTGACGGATGATTCACCAAATAAAAAATCTACGGTCGGAACAATTTCCTATATGCCTGCAGTTTTTGGACTCATTGCCGCTTCAGTTGTCATCAGGGATTTGATAAATAAATAGCACTTTTTGTCAAAATTGTGTTTGTTCTTAAACGAGAGATGGATTGTAACAATTCATTGCCAGATTATTAATAAAACTCTTAAAGGGATTTTCTTCTGATGGGCAATGTCATGCATCTTGCGCCACCTCCTCCTCTCGACAATTCTGACCCTTCAATGGTTACAACACATTTATTGTAATCGAACGGATCGATTTTTCCATTGATTACATCTGCCGCCCTGAGTGATTTCAAAACCGTTTTTATTCATTTCCTCAATGGTGTATACATTCCTTTCGTAACCGATAACTTTACCGGGAGCAAAAGCAAAAAAATTCGCACCGCTGTGCCACTGTTCCCGCTCCTGAATCCATTGATCATGATTTCCACCGCACAATATGGGTTTCATATCCATCCCCAGTTTATTGAGAGATTCAATGATGTTGCTTTCATTTTGAATAGTGCTAACTTTACCATTTTCAATAGAAAGATGCACTGTTTGGTACTTGTTGGGTTTTAAAATAAGCGGTTCATAAACCATACAGTGATTGGTATCAAGAAAGGTAAAGGTCATATCAAGATGAATAAAGGATTCAGGCGAGGAAGGTAATTCCTGTATGATGATATGGCGGTTGGTTTTTTCGTTCTTTCAGCCGGCTTAAAATATAATCCACCCCCTGCGTGGTGGTGCGGGTTCCGATGCCGATGAGCAGGATATTTTCACTTGCTATCAGTACATCACCACCTTCGATGGAAACAGCGTCCATGCAGTCCATACAATCGAGTGGGGCAATGGTTTCTGATTTAACATCGGGATGATTCCTGAAAATCGCTTTCATGATCAGTGATTCTCTATTCCTCACCCTGTTGGCCATTTCACCAATCAAAACCTGGTCGTAAATAACCATTGCTGCATCACGGGTAAAAAAGAAATTATGCAGTGGGGGGAGCGAGTATCGTTCTTTGGATAGAAAACGGGTAAGGTTATCTTTTATCATCAATACACCCTCGATCAGCTGATCTGCAAGATTTTCAGGAGAGAGGGAACGGATAAATTCATCCCGGCCGGTAAGTTTTTCCTCCTTAAAGATTTCATTCAGCAGATCGTTTTTGACCGATTCATCGGCCAATATATCTTTAAGCAAATCTTTAACCTCAAAGGTTTTGGTTACTTTCTGCAGGACGCCTTTAAACTGCTCATATTCTTTCACCGCCACATCCAAATTCAGAATGTCGCTGTACAAAGCCCTTTTGGCGCTTTCGGGAGTCATATTTTCAACTTCTCCGCCGGGAGTATGCAGGATCACGGACTCCAGTTTTCCTATTTCTGAAGTGATATTTACAGAACTTTGCCATTTGATTTAGTTGATGATTTTTTCAGAAGTTAAGGCATTCTTCAATTCAGTAATGGTAATCGGTTTGGCCACAATCTTTTTTTGTTTATCAAGCAGGAACATGGTTGGGGTTGCATAAACATTATAATCGATGGCTGCCTGGCTGTCCCAGCTTTTCAAATCACAGCAGTTGATCCAGGTAAAACCAAGTTCTTTTACCGCTTTTTCCCATTCTGATTTTTCTTTATCAAGTGAAACAGCTACTATTTCGAGTTTTGATTTATCATTTTTCTGATAAATTTTATGAATTTCAGGCATGGTCTCAGCACAATGCGGACACCAGCTTGCCCAAAACAATACCAGCGTATAATCTGCTTTAATTTTGGATAGTTTTACTGGATTGCCGTTCAAATCACTCATCTCAAATTCAGGAGCATCTTTCCCGTTCGAAAGTTCGGCGTATTTTTTCAGCCGGGTTTGCAGGTCTGTCTTCCTTTCTTCGTTTTCACATTGCGCCGGACTGTAATTTTCAGCAATATAATCCAGCACTTTATCAAAATGGAACCGTTCAAATCCTCCCACAAGGTACTCAACAATAAATTCATAAATGATACTGTTTTCAGCGGCTTCCTTCATGATTTTATCCACCGCTTTAATAAATTCAGCTTCGAGCTGATCCTGAGACAAGTTTGGATTGCTGTAAAGCGACATGTACTCAATGGCAATGGTGGTATATACATTGCTGCGGATCAGATCGACATCATTAAAACTTATGTTATCAAAGAAATGCTCGGTAGCATATTCCCTTCTGCCAAATTCGTCTAATGCCGGATCATAATACAACGGTTTTCGTTGCCTGATTACTTTGGTTGCCCAGGCATCCTGGTTTTCAAATACCATTTTGTCAACCAGCTTGATATAGTCATTCTGAGAAGCGGTGTATTTTTCTTTTATCTCAAAATAAAAGCTGTCGCTCTGAGGATAATAATTAACCACAGGACCAAGGAGCTCGAATTTTCGGCGATAATCATTCCCTGCCCTTAGAAATTCGTAATAAAGCTTGTTTTCCTTCTGAAGAGATCACTTTCAGGCTATCGGCTAAATGATCATAATCTGTTTTTATTTTTATATTTTCATGGTTGTAAATGAAGTCGAAGAAAACATCCTTGTCAAGAAATACCCGGTACATTCCGGGGTAATAACTTTCCTTCAACTTGAAGCTAAAGTAGCCACTGGCATCAGGTTTAACAGTATCACGCAGATGATTTTTATCGCCATAAAAATCGGCAAGGTAGAATTCTTTCTCCGGTGCGTTTTTAATGGTTGCCTCGAAAATGTATTCCTGACCTTGCGCTGATAGCCATAAGCCCAATATGGATAACAAAAGCAGTTTTTTCATTGTAAAAAGAATTAGGCCGGCAAATTTAACAATTTACCGGCCTAATCAACTTTTTATTAGATCATTATTAATTCGGAACCTGATTCGTCAATGTCCTGTTTTCGACCCAAACATCATTTTTATCAGTATTATTCACCTGTGAATTCAGATCAAAATCTGAGGATTTGTATCCGGCAGTACCTGCATTGGCTGACCATGCTGCTTTGTCTGTCAGATCAACATCTCCATCCGCATCATTATCACCTCCGGCCATTCCATATACACCGCTTCCAATCAGTTTATAACCAGCTCCACCATTATAAGCCTGTGTCATAGCAGTAGAAAAATCGTAGGAATAAACCCCGGCAGTTTGAGATAAAGCATTTGCTGATAACACTCCAAGATGGTTCCGGTGCCATATTACTAACATATAATTGTTGAGTGATTGAATTATTGAATTGAAGATTTGTTGTTCCGTCTAAACCGACTACAGTTCCGTTTTTTAACAGAAATGCAGCCTGACGGGCAACTCTCGTTGAAGAAGTTGCAGAAGCGGCATTTGCTGCATCACGCAATTCAACCAAAACCCAATCCACAACATCAGCATTTGGAATTGTTGTTACAGTTTCTGTTCCTGAATAACTCCAGGGTACCGTATTGTAAGGTTGAGCCAAAGGAATTACACCGGAAGCATTTAAGCCCGTGTTCATTGCTGATCCCGAATAAGGACCTTCAAGATAAACCAGCACATCGACATTGATCCCTGTAATTGAAATACTGATTGGCTGCTGAAATCCCTGCGTGAGAATAACATTTCCTGCTGTGTAGGTTTCAGTAGCGATTTCACCTAAAGTCCAGCTTAAAGAAGCAGTGGTGCCTTCATAGTAATTCCCTGCTGATGCAATTACGGATGGCGAAATGGATTGGCCAGTAAGCAATCCGGGTATAATTGAAATAAGTATAAGATGAAAAATCTTTTTCATAGTAAATTTGTGTTTTTGATGTGTGAGGCAAAAATAATTGTTCTTCATAACACTACCTAATCTTTAATTAAACTTTCAAAGTTTTTAACAAAACTTTAACATTCTAACC
>CAVPJF010000013.1:0-21798 GCA_963705185.1 uncultured Bacteroidales bacterium | reverse complement strand
TAGATGATTTACCGGTAAGATATAAAAACAAAACCTTTAGTGTGAGTGTCGGGATTTGCAAATACAATGGCGGAGGAATGAAACAATTGCCAAATGCCATTCCTGATGATGGGCTATTGGACATGACACTGATCAAAAAGCTCGGTAAACTCACAGTACTTAAAGAGGTCAAAAATCTTTATGACGGCTCCTTTATACAACATCCAAAAGTTCAGACCTTCCAGGGAAAAAGTTTCAGGATAGATTCAAAGCCTCCAATAAATCTTGAGGTTGATGGTGAGTCACTGGGACATTCACCATTTACATTTGAGGTTATACCCGCATGCCTCAGGATTGTGACCGGAAAAATTCCTAATCAATAAAACGTTCAAATTTCCTACTGTTCGCTTGTGTACAACAATTGTCAGGCAGTGAACACTTATGCCATAATCGGTTTTGGTGTTTTTTGTTAATTTTTTGTAAAACAGCTGTTTACCTCATTTGGCATAATTGATGAAAACCTTAAGCAATATAAGTTGATTCTTCTATGATTAGGAATTATTTCAAAATAACCTTCCGGAATTTGATTAAGCATAAGACTTATTCCCTGATCAACATACTTGGACTTGCAATCGGTATTGCATGTTTCCTGATTATTTCATTGTATATTACTGACGAACTCAAATATGACCGCTATCACAATAATGCACGGAATATTTATCGGCTGGTGAATGTTTACGATTTTGAAGGAGTGGGTGAAAATTCAGCCAGTTCGCCATTTCCCGTAGCATTTACATTGAAAAATGATTATCCTGACCAGATTAAAAACGTGGTGAGAGTTTTTAATTTCCAGGCGCCAAGAAGCTTTGTGGAATACCGGGATAAAAAATTCAATGAAAGGCGGTTCTTCTTTGCAGATTCAACTTTCTTCGAGTTGTTCGACCACGTTTTTATAAAGGGGAATCCAAAAACAGCACTGAACGAAAACGGTTCTCTTGTTATTACAGAATCGATGGCTGAGAAATATTTTGGAAAGGAAGACCCGATGGGCAAATCCATACGCTTTGAAACGAACCTGGAATTGCAAGTTACCGGAATTATAAAAGATGTACCTGATCAATCTCATTTTAAGTTTGATTTTATGGGTTCCATGTCGAGTCTGCGCAAGCGGTTTGGCGGTAACCTTCCACAGACATGGGTATGGAATCCCTGCTGGACCTATCTGCTGTTAGATAAAAATATTAATCCTAAAGCACTGGAGGCTAAATTTCCTGAATTTGTTGAGAAATATTTTTACGATGCAGAAAAAGCCAACATCACTTTATACCTCCAGCCATTGCTCGATATTCATCTTAAGTCTAAGCTGGACTACGAGATCGAACCCAATAAAAACATTGCCACCATCTATATTTATTCTGCAATCGCCATTTTTCTTTTAGTCATTGCCATTATCAATTATATGAACCTCTCCACAGCCACATCAGCTGGCAGAGCTAAAGAAATTGGCATTAAAAAAGTGACCGGAGCCCATCAAAGGCAACTGATTCTTCAATTCATAGGAGAATCTGTAATCATGAGTTTTATTGCTCTCATCCTGGCGATTATTCTTGTTGAATTGATTGCTCCTTTTTTTAATGAGTATACGGATAAGAACATTTCCATTCAAACATTATTTGAGTTTTCAAATCTTATTCAAATCATTCTTTTGGGATTTTTAGTAGGTGTTTTATCAGGAGCTTATCCTGCCCTTTACTTGTCATCATTTGAGCCGGTAACCGTGTTAAAAAGTAAAATAAAGCTGGGATCGGGAAGCGGGTTGCCCAGAAAAATGCTTGTAGTTGCTCAGTTTACCATCTCCATTACCCTGATCATAGGAACAGTAATTATTCATAAGCAATTAAACTTTTTACGTAATGCTGATTTAGGTTTTGAAAAGGAAAATATCATCGTCATCCCTATTAACCGGACACCTGTGGCCAACATCTATCCGACTTTTAAAAGAGAGCTACAAAACAATTCAAACATTGTAAGTGTAACTACAATGGATGATATATTCGGGGCGTCGCACAACACCCACGAATTCAGACCCGAAGGATTCCCGGAGGATAAATGGCAGTTTTATCCGGCCCTGGTGGTAAATTATGACTTTATAAAGACCTTCGGGATTAATATTATAGCAGGCAGAGACTATCAGGAAGAAAACAAAACCGATCCATCCAAAGGGATGCTGATCAATGAAGCCATGGTTAGGCATTTGGGATGGGAGAGTCCTGAAAAAGCACTTGGAAAAAAAATCAAATCTTTAAATGGGGATGAACGGGTCATTGGGATTTTCAAAGATTTTCATGCCACATCCCTGCATGAAGAGGCCGGTCCGTTTATCCTCAACATGAAGGAATATCCTGGGGAGGTTCTCTGGTTTATGAAATATCTGGCCATAAAAATACATCCCGGAACGGAAAAAAATGCCCTGGCATACATTGAAAAAATGTGGAATAAAACCGCACCTGACCGGCCGTTTGAATATTTCTTCCTGGATCAGGAGCTTGCTAACCTTTACAAAGACGAAGAAAATTTAAGTCAACTGAGTTTGATTTTTTCATTGATTATCATTTTTATAGCAGCGATGGGTTTAATAGGACTATCATCCTTTCTTGCCGAGCAAAAGACAAAAGAAATCGGAATTCGTAAAGTATTGGGCGCAACCAACATGAATATCATTACAACCATTTCAAAAGAATTTATCTGGCTTATATTATTGGCTTGTTTATTCGCATGGGTTATCGGATACCTGATCATGGTGGAATGGTTAAACAGCTTTGCTTACCAAACCACAATCAACTGGACAATATTTGTTTTAGCAGCACTCTTTGCTTTGATAGTCGCTCTTACAATAACCAGTTTACGAGCGATCATGGCTTCGCGTGCCAATCCCATAGTGACGCTGAAATATGAATAAACAGACCCATGTTATTGTTGGAATATTAGGATTTATAATAATACATGTGAGTAATTAACTAAAAAGAATACCATGTTAAAAAACTATCTTCTAGGCCTTTACAGGAATATCAGTCGAAACAGGTTTTACTCATTCCTCAACATAGCCGGGCTTTCAATTGGGATTGCTGCAGCAATTTTTATTCTCTTGTATGTTCAGGATGAACTTTCATATGATAAATACAATGAGAAACGTGATCGGATTTACAGAATTGAATCTGATTTTACCATCGGTAATAAGCATGATAAATTTGCAATTGTACCTGTTCCGATGGGACCTGCATTGAAAATTGAGTTTCCCGAAGTGGAAGAATTTGTCAGGCTATACGGAGCCGGCAATACTCTTTTCAGGGCCGGAGAAAAGGAATATTACGAGGATTATTTCTATTTTGCTGATTCCACAATATTCACTATTTTTTCCCATGAACTGATCACTGGCGATCCTGCGAAAGCTCTTACCGAACCCAATGCCATTGTTCTGAGCGAGACAATGGCGAAGAAATATTTTGGTAACGAAAACCCCATGGGAAGTATGATAACTTCCGGAAGCGGTCGTAATTATAAAGTCACCGGAGTAATGAAAGATGTTCCCGGTAATTCGCACCTGAAATTTGATGCATTGATCTCAGGAATGTCAATAGCAGTGGAACAAGGTATTGATGACTTCAACAGCCTGGAACCCGAACGGTTTTGGAATATAGGGGTTTACACCTATATCCTGTTAAAGGAAAACTCAGCGATGCAAAATATTCATGAAAAGTTTACTCCCTTTTATGAGAAATACATGAAACCTATTGGCGACCAGATCAACGCGACCTTCAACCTGATGTCTACCCCGCTCGTAGAAACTCATTTCAGGCAGGGATTGGGGGCTGAACTGCCAACAGGCAACAAATCGTATGTTTTTATCTTTACGGCGGTGGCTTTATTTATCCTACTGCTTGCTGCCATTAATTATATGAATATGGCTACCGCCCGCTCAGTGAAACGGGCGAAAGAAGTTGGCGTAAGGAAGGTGCTGGGCGCACACAAAAAACTGCTTATTCGGCAGTTCCTGTCTGAATCGCTTACACTTGCTTTCATCGCCTTACTGATCGCTATATTGATTGTTACCCTGTTTATACCTGAGTTCAATGATCTATCGGGTAAGGAACTTTCGTTCAACCTGACCCGCAATCCGCTGATCATTTTTGAGATTTTAATCATCACCATCATCACAGGACTCATTTCAGGAAGTTATCCTGCATTTTATCTTTCCTCATTTCTGCCGGTCAGAGTGCTTAGAGGAACGGTAACAAAAACCGGAAAGAAAAGCGGAACTCTCAGAAAAGTGCTTGTCGTGCTTCAGTTTTTTATCGCCATTTTTATGATCATCGGGACGATTGTTGTTACGACACAGATTCATTTCCTGAAAAATAAAAACCTTGGATTTGAAAAAAATAACCTTGTGGTTATGGAAATACAGGACTCTGCCTTCAGGAGCAAGATAGAATCCTTTAAAAAAGAATTGCTCAATAACCCTGATATTGAATTAGCAACCAACTCTACGGGTGTCCCCGGGCAAATTGACTGGATACAAGTGATGCGGATTGAGCAAGCCGATAAAATGAGCGATCATGCCATTATCCTTGCCCAAACTGACTATGACTTTGTGAAAACGATGAAAATGGAAATTGTTCAGGGAAGGGATTTTGACAGAAATATGGGTACAGATGCCCTTGAGGCCGTGATCATTAATGAAACAGCTGTAAAAGAATTCGGCTGGTCAGATAATCCAATGGGTAAAAAGATCCATTATGGGTTTGAGCTTGATGGAACCGGTGGCAGGATGCTGAAAGTTATAGGCGTTGTTAAAGACTTCCATTTCAGGTCGCTTCATAATAAAATTGAACCGGTGATGCTGATGATGAGCGAAAGACCACGTTACCTGCTTACCTGTCGTATCAATCCCGATAAACAAAAAGAAACACTTGCATTTATTGAGTCCAAATGGAATGAATACAATGCAAAACGTCCGTTTGATTATGAATTTCTGACTGAAAGCCTCGACGAAATGTATACAGCCGAAGAGAAAATCGGAATGATCATTCAAATCTCCACATTACTTACCATTTTCATTGCTTTGCTTGGACTGTTGGGTCTGTCCTCTTACATTGCCGAACAGCGCACCAAAGAAATCGGTATCCGGAAAATAGTAGGGGCTTCTGTTGGCAGTGTATTGCAATTGCTTTACAGGGAATTTGCCCTTCTGATCCTGATCGCTTTTATCATCGCCGTACCGGTAGCCTGGTGGAGGCTTGGAATCTGGTTAGACGAAAGCTTTATCTACCATGAGCCGCTGAAGTGGACATCCTTCCTTTTAGCGGGCATTGTTGCTATTGTCATCGGAATGGGAACTATCAGCTTCTATATCCTTAAAGTTGCTACCGGAAATCCTGTGGATGCGATAAAATACGAATAATATTTCAACCTAACAGGTTGGAAAAAACCTGTTAGGTTTTTATTTTTTAGCAAGCCTTGTGAACCTGCCGTTTAAAAGTTGGGATATTTATTCGTTTTGCAAGAATAAATATCCCTTATCTTTACACACCTGATCTGCCGGCAAATCAGCCTGAGGCTGAAACTTTCCTGAGCGCCTGATCTCCGGCAATCCGAAAAAAATGATCAATAACTGTTGGCGATAATAAAATCCGGGTTAAGGAAATAATTTATGTTCAAAAGTTACCTCAGGAGCTTGTTCCGAAATATAACTAAAAATAAGTTTTATTCGGTTCTTAACATAACGGGCCTTACCATCGGGTTCTCCACCGCATTTCTGATTTTGCTTTATGTTCAGGATGAACTTGGCTATGATAAACATCATAAAAATCATTCGCGGATCTACAGGCTTGAATCGGATATCGCTGTAAGCGGAAATCATACCCTTTACGCTACTGTTCCCATTCCTTTTGGGCCTGCTCTTAAACTTGAGATGCCTGAGATTGAGCAATTTGTCCGGCTTGATAACCTCGGCAACATTTTGTTCAGGTATAAAGAAGCTGAACATTATGAAGACAACTTTTTCCTGGCAGACTCAACTGTTTTTGAAGTTTTTACGCACAAGTTTATTTATGGTAATCCTGATAAAAGTCTGACCGAGCCAAATACGATTGTTTTGACTAAAAAAATTGCAGATAAGTATTTTGGCGATAAAAATCCGGTAGGTGAAATCTTAATCACGGGTGGCGGACAAAACTATAAGATCACTGGTGTGATAGAAGATTTACCCGGTAACTCCCATCTGAAATTCGATGCATTGATTTCAATTTCGACCGACGCTGAAACATACAGTACCACAAAGCCCAGCCGTTTCTGGAGGATCGGAACATACACCTTTCTGTTGCTGAATGAGCAGGCATCCATTGATGATGTCTTCGATAAGTTCCCGGCATTTTATGACAAGTACATGAAAGCCCTGGGGGAACAATTCAAAGTAGGTTTTACCCTGATGTCAACTCCGCTTGCAGATACCCATTTCCGTCAGGGACTAAGTGCAGAACGCCCATCGGGGAATATGGCGTATGTGCTGATCTTTTCGCTCGTAGCAATTTTCATCCTGGCCATTGCTGCAATCAATTACATGAACATGGCTACAGCACGGTCGGCAAACAGGGCAAAAGAAGTAGGCATCCGCAAGGTCCTCGGAGCCGATAAAGGTCAGTTGATCCGGCAATTCATCAGCGAATCGCTTATCCTTTCGATAATTGCTCTAATTATAGCATTCGGCATTGTGTATCTGTTGATGTCTGATTTTAATGATTTTACGGATAAAATGTTATCAATGAATCCGGTTGGCAATCCTATGATTTACGTTCAAATTTTATTGATAGCATTATTCATTGGCCTGATCTCCGGGAGTTATCCTGCATTTTATCTTTCTTCATTTCAGCCTGCTTCTGTTTTAAAGGGTACCGTCAGCAAGTCGGGAAGCAAAAGTGGTTTGCTAAGGAGAATTTTGGTGATCGTTCAGTTTTTTATTGCCATTTTTATGATCATCGGAACGCTCGTTGTTTCAGGACAGTTAAACTTTCTGAGGAACAAAGATCTCGGTTTTAAAAAGGAAAACCTGGTGGTGATGGAAATTCAGGATGCAGAATTCAGGTCGCGTATCCAGGCTTTTAAAGACGAATTGTTGCTGAATTCAGATATTTTGTCAATCAGCAATTCAACCGGTATTCCGGGAATTATAAACTGGATTCAAACCATGCGCATCGAACAGAAGACCGGCATGGAAGAACGTGCCATATTGCTTGCCCAGACCGATTATGATTTTGCCGGCACTTTGCAATTACAGTTTGTCCAGGGAAGGGATTTCGATAAAAACATGGGCACCGATGCACTGGAAGCTGTCATCATCAACCAGACTGCGGCTGAAGAGTTCGGCTGGGGAAATGAAGCTATTGGTAAAACCATTCATTTCGGATTTGGACAGGACAAGACCGGCGGCAGGATGATGAAGGTGATTGGAGTGGTAAAGGATTTTCATTTCAAATCGCTTCACAATGCCATCGAGCCGTTTATCTTTTTCCTGCAGGAACAGCCGGCTTATTTTCTTACCTGCAGAGTGAATCCCGGAACAATGGACGGGATCCCTGCATTTCATTGAGCAAAAATGGAATGCATTCGGTGCCAAACAACCCTTTAATTATAAGCTGATGGCCGATTCGATGGATAACATGTATGTAGCTGAAAACAAAATTGCCGTTCTTATCCGCATCACCACCCTGATCACAATTTTCATAGCATTGCTTGGATTGCTTGGGCTGTCTTCATTCATTGCCGAACAAAAGACCAAGGAAGTCGGCCTCCGGAAAGTTCATGGAGCCACCATTGCCAACATATTATTATTACTCTATAAAGATTTTGCACGACTTATCCTGATTGCATTTATCATGGCTGTACCCATAGCCTGGTGGCGCTTGAGTATCTGGCTCGAAAGCAACTTTGTATATTTTCAGGAGCCTCAGTGGTTCACCTTTATCCTGGCAGGAGCCATCGCGTTTATCATCGGTTTGGGAACCATCAGCTATTATATTATTAAAGTTGCTTCGCGCAATCCGGTGGAGGCGATAAAGTATGAGTAGGATATTTGTTGAAATTGATGGAGATAAGTTGAAATTTATTGAAATAGGTTGAAATAAATGGAAATTTGTTGACCACCAAAACAAAAAATCTCGATAAATCTCCAAACTGAAACTTCGAACCTCAAATTTCAAACTCTGAACTTACTTGAACGCCTTTTCCGGCATCCCATCACCTTTCATCGAAAGCCTTTCAAAATAGTCAGGAACCTTTTTTCCGGTAAGTTTATCAACATACATTTTAGCAAGGTACTGTCCCAGCATATAACCCTGTCCCCGCAATCCGATGAACAGTCCATGCTCAGGATCGATGACCATTCGTGGCTCCACATAATAACCGGCCCAGACTGCCTGGAAACCGACGGAAGAAAGTTCTGGTATCCAGTTCACGAAGACCTCAGATGCAATTTCAACGAAATCCTTCGAATTGATCTTCAGGTTCGAACCGGTTTCAGGTGGCTCAACTGCAGGTGATGCACAACCGATGATCTGCCCGGTTTCAGCTAATTGCTGACCGTAAACTGCTGTAAATCCTTTATACCTTCTCCGGTCGATGATCATAGGTAATGGAATTCCATTATTTCCCAGCATTGGTAATCGGCGAGTGATGAAAGCCTGGTGCTTTACAGGATAAGTTCCTGTTTCAATGTTCAGTTGCTTTGCAAACTTTTCTCCTTCAGGACCCAGCGCATTGATAAAGATTTCCGTTTCGAATTCAACGTATTTCTTTTCATGATCCTGAACCAGCACAAAATATTTTGAACCCTCTTTTCTTACGTCCGTCAGTTTGCAATCTTCAAGTATCCTCCCACCTTTTTCAATCCCAATCCGGCGGATCAGGTCGATCACTTTTCCGGGTGTTGCCTGCCAGCAGTTTTTCGTGATTAAAGCGGCAATATAGGTATCGAGCTTTGGATTGATATGCGATGAAATCTCTTTCCTGAAATCCTTTGGCTCGATCATCCTTGCATCCGACCAGGCCATGGAAGCCTCCAGCGCTTTGTACATTTGCTCATCATGGGCAAAGGTCACATAGTGGATCGGGTGGAAATCGATATTCTTTATTTTATTCAGCTCTTTGAAAATCTCAAGGTTATGAACCGCAATATCCGAAAGCTCAGGAACGCTGAAATTAGGACGACCACCAGCTATATTCCTCCAGGATGCGCCTCGTCCGTAATTCATCAGAACAGGTTCTTTGCCTGCTTCTGCCAGATAACGGAACAACGCCGAACCACCAATACCTCCGCCGGCAACCAGTGCTTTTACTTTTTCCTTCCTCAGCTGATTTCCGTTTGTACTGACAATGATCTTTTCATGAACATCTTTCGGATAAAGGTCACCCATGGCAATCTGGTTCGAAAGTGGTCCGCGGGGTGTGGGTTCTCCCACAATCGAAATACCATGAGACCGAATCGTTTGCTTAAGCCTCGGGATGCAGCGCTTACCTCGGCAGGCGCCCATTCCAAGACGGGTTGTGTGCTTGATCTCATCCACCGAAATAAACTTTCGGTCGCCGACAACTTCAAGAATTTCATTCAATCGTACATCATCACAATGACAAACATAGGTTTCGGAAGCCACTTCGCCGGCTTTTTTAAATTGAATCGTTTCCGGGTAATCTGTTTTGACTATAAATCCCCTGACTTCAACCAGTTTTTCTCCTGCTACATCAGTAGCCTGAACCCTTGCGATGTTGGTCTTATTGCTCTTTCGCAAAATTTTAACAATGACTCCTTCACCCAATACTTTTCCATTGTTATCCACCAGATAAACCTCTTCACCCTCTTCCACCTCGTATTCGATGGGCAGGAAGAGCCAGTCTTTTTTCAGGTTGTAACCGAAAATCGCCAGACCCGGACACTGGTAAACACAATCCATGCAACCGATGCATTTGCCAAAGTCAATTTTTGGAACTGTGCTGGTTGAAGTTTTTGTAATGGCTCCATGCGGACAGGCAAACTCGCAGGGATTGCAGGCAAACCCATACAGGCAGTCAATTTGCACAAAAGGCTTTTCAAACATTCTTTCCTTTGCTGGAACAAAGGGGTTTTCAATCACCCGGGTTGGGTGCTGCTGCGAGTCGATGTATTCTTTTGATACCGAAAGGAAATCCTCATACTTATAGGGTCTATCCATTTCCTCAAGGATTTCATAAGCCACCTGCTTGCCGCGCAGCACAGCGCTGGTTCCTTCGCCGATGCGGATGGCATCGCCGGCGCCATAGCACCTTCTGCCGAAGATTTCATTTCCCTTTGATCAGCAACTGGTCGTCGGGGACAAGGCCCGTGCAGATATTGATCGCATCAATGCCGTCAATTACCTTTTCAGTTCCGGGAATGGGCTGGAAGTTTTTGCATTCAGCCACCACAGCGCCGGTAATTCCGGTATGATCCTCATTCGGAATGGCTTTCAGCAGCAAATGCGACAGGATAACCGGAATTCCAAGTCTTCTCACCCTGTTGGCTTGTACCGGGAATCCGCCTTCATTGGGCTGGGCTTCGATGATCGCCTTTACATGTGCGCCGGCCTGCATCAATTGATAAGAGGTTAGGTAACCGATGTTTCCTGCACCGACCGTTAAAACGTTTTTACCTAGTAAAGTAAACTCGTTGTTCATCATTTTCTGAACAACTGCGGCGGTATAAACGCCAGGAAGATCGTCGTTTTCGAATGTCGGCATGAAGGGTACAGCGCCGGTGGCGATAACGAGGTATTCGGCATCGATGTAATAAATTTCATTGGTGCGGATGTTTTTCAGGGCAAGGCGGTTGCCTTCCAGGATGTCCCAAACGGTCGAATCGAGGAAGATGCCCGTTGGATCATCTCCTGCTAAGAGTTTTGGCAATATCAAATCCACGCATACCGCCGAACTTCTTCTCTTTTTCAAAAAAGAAAAACTGGTGGGTTTGCATGGTAAACTGCCCGCCGATCTTATCATTGTTGTCAATTACAATCGTATCAATATTGTGCTTCATCAGTTCTTCGCGGGCGGCAAGACCAGCCGGACCTGCGCCGATGATGGCAACGGTGGTTTTATAAACATTCACCGCTTTTTCCTTGTGCACCTTCACCGGTTCGGGTGTGTATTCTGATGGAATCTCAGCAACTTCTTTTACATCATCCACCTTGGTGATGCAGATGCGCTTGACTTCGCCGTTTACCAGCATTTCGCAGGCGCCGCATTTGCCAATGCCGCATTCGAGGCTGCGGTTACGGTCTTTGAGGCTATGGCTGTGAACCGGGAAACCCGACTGATGAAGAGCGGCGGCAATGGTGAATCCTTTTTCGCCGGTAACGGTTTGCCCGTTAAATGTAAAACTGACTTTCTCAGCCTGTGGCACTTCGAGTATGGGGTGTTCTTCTATTTTATACATAGCAATTTTAACTTTTCTGAGGGGTCAAAAATAGAAATTGTTAAATGAATAACAAGGGGAAGTGACTAAATTGAGTGAGCTAAAGTGACTATAGTTGGGGGATCTGAAGAAGTTGGTATCGCTAAAGTTATAGATATATCCTTGTGAGTCTTTCATAATTTGAAAGCTTCCCCCGGCGAAAGTCGGGGGCTTTTTTTTGCATGGGGTGATGAAGAATAAGTTAACGTTCCCGGGCAAGAACCGTTGCTTGTTTTTAAATACGAATTTGCACGGTTACTCTGTTGCCTGTTCAAATCTAATATTTTTATTTGTTCAACCATGCAAGCTATGGTTTTTGTCCTGTGTTTGCGGCATGTGCATTTTATTTTATTTTGTGTATTGTCCAATTTTTTGGTGGTAACGGAGAACAATAATATGGGCTTTCTTCTTGAATATCTCCAACTTGGTTGTTGGGCTTCCATTTAGGCTTATTTTCAATTGTTAGAATTTGGTTTATTAATTTATTTTTTTTGTGTTCACGAACAACAGCAGTTGCTGTCACACTTGAACCGTCAGTTCCACTTAAAAATCTTTTTTTTGTCACATAAACAGAAGTAAGAATGGTGTCACCGACTGGGAAATAATTCAAAAGCATACTATCTGCTGTATTACCTCTAGATATGTCGTTAATTGAAAAGCCACTTTGATCCCATTTTTGATAAAACTTAATTTGTCCTTCCAAGTAATTGGTTTATTGTTTAAATGTCTATGGTAAGAAGTGAGTATTATACCCGACATATTGTCTGGATGTACAATACCTTTATCAACAAAATAATTCTTTAGTTCACTATTTCGCCAAAGCCCCCAGTTATTTCTAATCCACATTCCAAGTTCAAAATGAAGTCGGGAAGTCGAAATGTCTTCAGGAAGAGTCATAAAACCATATTTTGTTGTATCGTCAAAAATATAGTCAAGATAGATAAAGGTTTCTATAAGAGTTGTCGGTTTTCCTTTTAATTCTGTCTTAGTCTGTCCATAGGAAAGAAATGATGCAATAAGTAATATTATTGTTATAGTTACACGCATTTTATTTTGTTCGTTTTGCTTACCGCTAACTCATTTATATGTATGATAAAACCATACTATTGCACCCAAATTTGGCTGTATTTGTATGATTGTTTTTATATATTATTCTGACTTTAAAGCAGTAAAAATAATTGTTTTTATAAACTATCAGCCACATATGCCAAATGCCTGATTTACCTTTTACGCTGAACCAAGCTCCCTGCCACTTTAGTCACTCAAGGCACTTCTTCTTGCCTGTTCGCATCTGTACGCAACCTGCCCGTCACCGAACAATGTTAATAAATGTTAAAAGGAGCATGTTAAATAAAAGCCTGTTACTCATACTTTTGGGATTCATGGCATAATATTGGAAAAACAGTTGGGAACCTTTTTAAATAAGGTATACTAATGAATCAGGTTTTATAAGAATCAGCTCACAAAAGAAATTAATTACCGGGTTATGGGAATGGATAAAGTAATCGAAAAGAAAAAATGGACGACAAAAAAAATTTTGAATATAGCTGGAATCAGCATTTTCCTGATCTTTATTCTCTATCTTCTTTTTTTCAGGGATAAGCGCAGCAAGCTATACGTAGATAGAACACAGATCACAATTTCATCCGTTCAGGCTGATAAATTCCAGGAATTTATCCCTATAGACGGCGTGGTTCTCCCGAAGAATACAATTTACATTGATGCGGTCCAGGGCGGCTTTGTGGAAAAAATTTATGTTGAAGACGGAGCGCAATTGAAAAAAGGCGACACCATCCTCAAACTCTCAAACACCAACATGGAATTGGGTCAAATGGAAACAGAGACCAGGATTTATGAGGCTATCAACAACCTTGAAAATACGAAGATCGGCCTTGAGCAGAATAAATTCATCAGGCAGAGCGAGATTGTGGAGCTTCAATATTCGATTGACAAAACCCGACTTGACTTTGAACGGAAAAAACAGCTTTATGCGGATGGCGTTTATTCAAAAAAGGAGTTTGAAGATGCCCAGCGGGAATATGATTTTACGGTTAAACAAATGAAAATTTCACTGGAGCTTAAAAAACTAGATTCCATTTCAGCCGTCAGCCGAAGTAAAAACATTGACGCGACTATCATCCGCATGCACAACAACCTGGGACTTTTAAAAACCACCATCGAAAATCTTTATATCAAAGCCCCCATCGAAGGGCAGTTGTCATCCTTCAGCGCAGAGATTGGTGAAACAAAGGCGGCCGGTGAGCACTTAGGAACCATTGACCTTGCAGAAGGATTTAAGCTACGCGCTAATATTGACGAACGCTATGTTTCGAGGGTATACATCGGACAGGTTGCCGAATTCGATTTTGCAGGCAAGACATATAATTTAGCCATTAGCAAAATTTATACTGACGTGACCAATGGATCATTTCAGGTGGATTTATTTTTCGAAGGAGAAGAACCCGGCCAGATAAAAAGAGGCCAAACGCTGCAGATAAGGCTTTCATTCAGCAGTCCGACCGATGCCATCATTGTCAAACGGGGTGGATTCTTCCAGGAAACCGGTGGAAACTGGATTTACATCGTAGATGGTTCGGGAGAATTTGCTACCAAACGAAAAATAAAGATAGGGCGCCAGAATACGAATTTTTACGAGGTGATGGAAGGGCTGGAACCCGGTGAGCAGGTGATCATCTCTTCATATGATTCGTTCGGGGGGAAGGAAAAGCTAGTGTTTAAATAGCAGGGGGCTTGGGGCGTGGCGCATGGAGTTAAAACAGGAGGAGAGCAGGGAGCATAGAGATGAAGAGACGAGTTTAAACTTTTTGAAACAGGATTAAGTTAAAAAAACTTATAAAATTATGGCACAGTTCAGATTTGAAAATCTTGAAATATGGAAATTGGCGATCGAAATTGGCGATAATTTATTTGATATTTCCGACAGACTTAGAGAACAAAAAAGATTCAGGTTTGCCGAACAATTGGATGGCGCAGGAATGAGTTTGTCAAATAACATTTCTGAAGGATCTGGTTCTGCTTCAAAAACTGATTTTGCCAATTTCCTCAATTATACCCATCGTTCAATTTATGAATGTGCCAACGTTTTAGTTATTTTATTAAGAAGAAAATTTATTACAGATCAGGAGAAAGAAGAATTATTTAAAAAGCTGGAATATTGAGCAAAAAGGTTACAAATTTCCGTAAAACCCTCATTTAATAGATTGACCCCATGCCCCATGCTCCATGCCCCAAGCAATATAGAAAAGACAAACAACTTAAATTACACACATTATGATCAGAACAGAAAACCTAACGAAAGTCTTCAGGACAGACGAAGTTGAAACAACAGCCCTGAACCAGGTAACCTTTGAAGTAAAACAAGGCGAATTTGTAGCTATTATGGGGCCATCTGGCTGCGGGAAATCAACCTTGCTTAATATCCTTGGCCTGCTTGATAATCCATCCGGAGGAAACTATTTTTTCCTTGATCAGGAAGTTGCAAATTACTCCGAAAAGAACAGGGCAAGATTACGGAAAGAAAACATCGGGTTTGTTTTCC
The DNA here is from genome assembly GCA_963705185.1 of uncultured Bacteroidales bacterium. Taxonomy (GTDB): domain Bacteria; phylum Bacteroidota; class Bacteroidia; order Bacteroidales; family JAADJA01; genus JAADJA01. The sequence goes on along the minus strand of CAVPJF010000013.1, from coordinate 6,748 downwards.
AGAACTTTAACCTCATCGATGAACTAAATGTTTTTGAAAACGTCGAGCTTCCGCTGATTTACCTTGGAATGAAGTCATCGGAAAGAAAGGCCAGGGTAGAGGAAGTGCTGGAATACATGAAGATCAACCACCGTAAAAAACACTTCCCTTTGCAGCTATCAGGAGGACAGCAACAGCGTGTTGCCGTTGCAAGAGCTGTGGTCGCAAAACCCAAGCTGATCCTTGCCGATGAGCCAACCGGAAATCTCGACTCTGCCCATGGCGAAGAAGTAATGAATATGCTGGAAGAATTGAACCAGAACGGTACTACACTGATTATCGTAACCCACTCTCAGCGCGATGCTGAATATGCCCAAAGGATCATCCGGTTATTCGACGGACAGATCATCAATGAGAACATCAAGGGAAAAGTTAACGCTGTAAATATTTAATTGGTTATGAAAACGATTAAATTATTCATCCTGATTATTATTTTCCTGCCAGTTTTTTTGGCTGCGCAGGATGATCCGGAAAAGGAAGCGATTAAAAAAGTAATTCAGTCTGCTTACGTGGATGGACTGCAAAACAAAGGACCGGTTACAGACATTGAAAAGGGATTTCATCCGGGATTTGAGCTGCTTGGAAACAAAAACAATGAACTCACCAAGTTTCCAATTTACAGTTGGATAATGTATCACAAGAACAGACTTGCTGAAAATCCGAATCCACCAACAGCAGAGGAGTTGGTAACATGCAAGTTCCCTTTAATTGATATTACCGGAAATGCAGCGATGGTCAAAATTGAATTGTATAAAGGTGGCAACATCCTTTTTACTGACTATCTGTCGCTGTATAAATTTGAGGAAGGATGGCAGATTGTAAGTAAAATCTATTTCAGGCACGAAACCAAATGATCAGAAGATGAAGGAAAGATAGCCAAAAACTTTGCTAACCATTTAAACTAAACTGCTATGAGAGAAGTTGTAGTCTTAATCCCGGAGATCGAACCGGAACAAAATGTTGAAATTGAAGTCAGCATTAACGGCAAGAAACGGACCATCCATTATAAGGTTGAATTGCTGAACTGGGAGAGGCATGATGTTCCACCCCAGGACAAAGTTACTGTACTGAAACATTTTATCCAGGAAAAAGAAAAGGACTGGGAACTGGTGGAAATCGGTGCGCCCGATGATGGTAATATCCCATTGATGTTCAGGAGACGCGGAGAAATGTAATTTCATCAGTTTGTCAATCCTTAACTGAAGCATATGTTTCAGCATTACCTAAAAACAGCAGCAAGAATACTCCTGAAATATAAAGTCTATTCTTTTATCAATATTTTGGGTCTTGCAATAGGTCTGGCCTGCAGCATCCTGATCCTTTTATTTGTGAAAAACGAATTGAGTTTTGATCGTTTTCATGCTGACAAAGATAATATCTACAGGGTCAATATCAATGAGGAACAATCAGGAGAGATGACCTCTTCTGCAATAACGACCGGAGCTGTGGGGCCATCAATGCTGGAAGAGTTTCCGGAAGTGAAAGCAATAGTAAGGTTATCAAATCCGAATGATGGATTTTTAACCTGGCAGAACAAACATTTCTTTATTTCACAGGTTAGTCATGCCGATTCTTCCTTTTTCAAGGTGTTTTCCTTTAAGCTTCTTTCCGGAAATCCTGAGAACGTTTTGATCAGAACCCAATACTATTGTATTATCCAGAAAGCTTGCTGAACAGATTTTTGGTGAGAAAAACCCGATCGGAGAATTCATCCGGTTTAATAATAAAGATAATCTGCTTGTCACGGGCGTGGCTGAAAACCCACCGGTAAATTCAACCATTCAATTCAATGCTTTGATTTCGTTCAGCTCTTTTACAACCGGTCAGATGTTTTTCTGGACTGGGACGGAGGATGGAATTATATCACTTATGTTAAGCTTTACGAAAATATCAATCTTAAAACATTTGCAACTAAATTTCCTGATTTTCTTGAAAAACACATCAATTACAAATACAAACAGGTTGGAATAACACTCTATATGATGATCCAGCCGCTCCAAGATCTGCATCTGTGGTCGAACCTGGATTATGACCTTGATACCCGCGGCGACTTATCAAAGATTTACATTTTTACTGCCATTGCCATCTTTATATTGATTATTGCCTGCATCAACTTCATGAACCTTGCCACTGCCCGTTCTATAAAAAGAGCGAAAGAAGTCGGACTGAGGAAAGTGGTGGGTGCTGAAAGAAAACAAATCATTCGTCAATTCCTTGGAGAATCGATTACCACAAGCTTTATCGCCCTTATTGGAGCAATCATCCTGATCGAGATATTTCAACCGGAGTTCAATCGATTGGTGAACACTGAGCTGCATTTATTCCGGATGGAAAACATAGGATTTATCGCCGGAATTCTCATCCTGACATTGGGTGTCGGATTGCTGGCTGGAAGCTATCCTTCATTTTTCATGGCAAGCTATCAGCCGGTTAAAATCATCAAGGGTGATTTTAATGTGCGGTCTGGAAAGCCTGTTTTGCGAAACATTCTGGTTGTGTTCCAGTTTTTCATTTCTTCTGCTTTGATCTTATTTACGTTGTTGGTTTTTTCGCAGATGAAATATATCAATAACAAAGATTTGGGTTACAACAAGGAAAATGTCATCTATTTAACCTTACACGACCCGCTGGCCAGGGAGAAAATCGAAATCCTGAAAGCGGAATTCAGGAATATTCCTGGCGTGATTAGTGCCGGGTCTTCAACCGGAATGCCGGGTTATGGACTCACCAGCAATGGCTATTTCCCCGAAGGTTATGAAGAACCCATGATGATCCATGCCCTGGATGTGGATTACGATTTTCTTGATGTGATGAAGATCCCGGTAGTAGCCGGCAGGAATTTCTCAAAAGAATTTGCAACGGATGCCGATGCATTTTTGATCAATGAAACACTGGCAAAGAAACTTGGCTGGGCTGATCCTGTCGGAAAAAAGATCATGCGGGATGGTGAGCATAAAGTAATTGGAATGATCAGTGATTTTCATTTCGCAACCCTTCACGCAAAAATTGAACCTTTGCTCATCACCATGAAACCCTGGGATGGATTCTATTACTTAGCCATAAGGTTATCTCCCGGAAATCTTAATAATTCACTTAAAGCCATCGAAAAGAAATGGAATGATATTTTACCCAATCAACCCTATTCCCATGTGTTTCTTGACAGTTATGTGGAGACTGCCTATGCCTCCGAAAACAATACGGGAGAAACCTTTTTATATTTTTCACTGCTGGCCATATTCATTGCATGCCTTGGACTTTTTGGCCTTGCGAATTATTCAAGCGAACAGAAAAGAAAGGAAATTGGTATCCGGAAAGTCTATGGAGCTAACAACCGAAGTATCCTTACTTTACTCTCTTCCGATTTTACAAAATGGGTGATCCTCGCCAACATTCTGGCATGGCCGCTTGCTTACTGGGCAATAGATAAATGGCTGCAACTTTTTGAATACCGAACCGGCATCAGTGTTTGGATATTCGTGTTAACATTTTGTATCACGTCTTTGATTTCGTTAATTACCATTTTTTATCAGGTTCTGCATGCCACAAGGGCTAATCCTGTTGATACCATAAAATATGAATAGGATTGAAACCCCTATATAGATCATGCGTCAGATAAATTAAAAATATTAAAATGTTCAAGAATTACCTGCTCATCGCATACCGGAACCTTATTCGTCAAAAAACCTATTCCGTAATCAATATTTCTGGTCTTGCCATTGGTTTTGCTGCCTTTATCCTGATTGTGCTTCACGTAATCCATGAATTCAGTTTTGACAAGTTCCATGAAAAAGCCGATGACATTTACCGGGTTTGCATTAATGGCAGGATTTCAGGGGATGTTTTCAATGTTGCCGTTTGTGCATCACCAACCGGAGAAGCGATGGTTCGTGATATGCCCGAAGTTTTAAAATCGGTCAGGATCAATAAGTTTTCCCAAACAGTATTTTTCTCCACTGAGAATGACAGGTTTTATGAAGAAGGGATGATTTTTGCCGATTCCACTTTTTTTGATGTCTTCACTTTTGAAATGCTGCAGGGAAATCCTGAAACAGCCCTGGACGAACCCAACAGCATTGTTCTCACTGAAAAAATTGCGAAAAAGCATTTCCCTGATAAGAATCCGATCGGGAAAACCATCAAGATGAATGACAAGGAAACTTTTATCATAACAGGGATAATTAAAGATGTACCAGGGAATTCACATTTCACTTTCAACATGGTGTCCTCATATTCCACTTTTCTGAAAATGTATGGAAACGAAGGAAATGAAGATTGGGGCTCTTTGAATGTTCACACCTATGTTTTACTGGCTCCCGGAACTGATTCAAGGCAGGTAGAAGCCAAATTCCCGGAATTCATAAAGAAAAACATGGGTGAGTTGTCCGAAATGCCAAGTATCAAGTTTGAACCGTATCTCCAGCCGATGAAAATCATTCACCTGCATTCGAACCTGATGGCAGAATTGGAATCCAACAGTGATATTAACTACGTTTATGCATTTCTCGCTGTAGCTGTTTTCATTCTTCTCATCGCTTGTATTAATTTTATGAACCTTTCCACTGCCCGGTCAATTAAACGAGCCAAGGAAGTGGGTTTGCGAAAAGTGGTAGGTGCCGACAGGAGACAACTGATATTTCAATTTATAGGTGAGTCACTTATTCTGAGCTTTATCGGATTGATTGTTGGACTCATCCTGGTTGAAATTGCGCTACCCACCTTTAACCAGATGCTTGACAAGGAATTTGGAATCAGCATGTTTCAGCACTGGTATGAATTTTTATTCCTGCTCATCTTAGTGATCGTAGTCGGAGTTATTGCCGGTAGCTATCCCGCTTTTTATTTATCAGCTTTTCAGCCGGTAAAAGTGTTAAAAGGTTCACTTAGAAACAAATCAAAGAAATCATCTGTCAGAAACGTTCTCGTTGTGGTTCAGTTTTCAATTTCGGTCTTCCTCATCATTTGCACAGGATTTGTCTATAGCCAGATGACTTACATCCGAAATAAGAAGCTTGGATTTGACAAGGAGCAGCTTGTGGTAATACCTTTACGCGGAGACCGCATGCAGGACAATGCCAATGCGATCAAAAATGAATTAAAAAACCTGTCTTGTATAGCTAATGTTTCGATGTCCCAGTTCGTTCCGGGCAGGGATATGAATGGTACTGGTTACATTCCTGAAGGCATGGATGAAAAAGCACCCTGGATCATTTTTACGAATGTGGTGGATTACGACTATGTTAAAACGATGGGAATGGAAATCGTTAAGGGAAGGGACTTCTCAAGTGAATTTTCTACTGATAGTAGTGCAATTCTTATTAATGAAACCCTTATGAAAAAACTGGGATGGGAAGATCCGCTGAATAAGAAAATCACAGGATTTCATTTCGACAGCATCTTTGATTTGCACATTGTTGGGGTTGTTAAAGATTTTCATTTTCGGTCGTTGCACGATGCCATCGAGCCCAATCTGATGTATATCGGTTCGCAAAATAATAGCTATTTGAATGTCAGACTTCAATCAGGAAATATTGCAGAAAACATTGAAGCCATTCAAAAAAAGTGGGAAGAAACCGAAAGCTCTTTTCCATTCGATTATTTTCTGCTGGATAAAGACCTGGATAATCTTTACAAAGCTGAATTGAGGATAGGTGAACTTTTTTTAGCCTTCACATTTATTGCTATTTTAATTGCCTGCCTTGGATTGTTTGGACTGGCTTCTTATAATGCCGAGCAACGTACACGAGAAATTGGTATAAGGAAGGCATTGGGATCATCGGTTGAACAAATCGTTGTTATGATGTCGAAGCAATTTACACTTTGGATAGTGCTGGCCAATATCTTTGCCTGGCCGATTGCCTATTATTTTATCGACCGCTGGCTTGGAAATTTCGCATACAGTATCAAGATCATAGACAAGTGGTATATCTTTTTCATTGCCGGAATAGCAACCCTTATCATAGCTATTCTGACAGTGCTTTACCAGTCTGTCAAAGCAGCCATTACCAACCCTGTACAAGCTATAAAATATGAATGACCATATGTTTTACAACTAATTAACAACTTAAGACGCATGAAAACCAAACTATTAATTCTGACTCTATTGATGTCTGTTTCTTTTTTGATCATGGCCCAGGAAAAGGAAGAAATCACCCAAATGCTTGATAACTGGCACAAAGCCGCCGCCAATGCTGACCAGCAAGCTTATTTTGATGGGATTGCCGAAGATGGAATTTACATCGGAACCGATGCTACCGAAATCTGGACAAAGCAGGAATTTTTTGAATGGTCAAAACCTTATTTCGATAAAGGTAAAGCATGGAGTTTTGTTGCTATCCAAAGGAATATTTATATTATCCGAAGATCATTCCCTTGCTTGGTTTGATGAGCTTCTTCAATTTTCGGGAGGAAAATTTCGAGGTTCAGGGGTGGTAATCAAAAAGGATGACAAGTGGAAATTAAAACACTACGTTCTTTCTCTTCCGGTTCCGAATGATAAGTATAAAGGAGTGATGGAGGTGATTAATCCAAAAGAGGAGGGAAAAATGGATAAAGAGGAATAGAGATTGATTTTTATATCTTGAATTAACGTGTAACAATACTTGATGCCAGGCGTCATATTAACAGCGCAACTTAACTAACCACGATTTTAAGACAATTTCTGGTTGGTTCAAGTAATAATAAAGAGATATTGAAGTTTTATCAACAAATA
>CAVPJF010000012.1:0-24286 GCA_963705185.1 uncultured Bacteroidales bacterium | reverse complement strand
AGGAGTCCGACGAAGGAGGACGTCTTGAAGGATAAACCGAACTAGAAAGTTTATGATTGAGAAGGATTAGGGAGGACGGATAACGATTTAAAGGAAAGGAATTCCGCATGGGGTTCCTTTTTTATTTAGGATTTTTGATTTACGATTCTGGAATTTAAAAAGTCATTCAATTCCTATGCAAATCTCTGCTGTAACTTTGCGCTGTTTAAGTGATAATAATAAAGAGCTTTCACTCAAAGGTATGCAAAGAAGGGCTGAGGAATGCAAGGATAAGATAAGATAAAAGGAAAAAGATAAAAGTTAAAAGTATTGCCTTTGCTGGCATTGCGTAAACCTTTGCGCCCTTTGCCGTTGTATTCCTTTGCGGGTTTTGCGTGAACATTGAATGGCTTTCAGCGTACAATTAAAGGGCAAAACATAACCAATTAACAATCCCCGAAAAACAGAGGCCATTTATTTTAAGACCGCCTCTTTGTCAGTTATTCTGGTTTGCAGATAGTTGTGTTTATTTTATTTTTGAAAGCAAACTTGACTGCCGCTAACCTGACAATCAGATTATTCTTCGGTAATTAAATCAAAGGTAAAATAAAGATAGTTGTACCATCCTCCGCAACCTTCATTCAAATCCTGCTTGTTTATTCCATTTGGACCACCCTCGTTTACAGCAAACCAGTTATTTGATTCATTTGTATATAAACTATAAACATTTTCCGTTTTGGCATTCAGTTCTATCCGTAAACCGGTCAATAGTGGATCAGTCGTATTTGAAATCGGTTTAATGGCTACATAAATCAGATCACCTCCTGCACCATGATTCAAATCCCCTGTTAATTGCACCCATCCTGGTCCCAACGCGGCCAATGATTCACCATCCGTTTGATCTATTGTACAAATATGCGATACCGGAGTTCCCTCATTTTCATACCCCAGACAATAATATATCCAAACAAATCCACCACCAGACCCGGCATTACAATCCGCCCATAAGCGATGATAAGTTTTGCCGTTTGTTGGGTCGAATAAAGGATCTGCCACATTTTGTCCATAATATACTCTAACGTCGAGTATGCATAAACGAGGTTCAGGAGGGGTCGGATTGACAATAATTTCCCTATCTGCCGCCCATGCATCAAAAGCAGTCATCAACTCATTTTTGCGGATCTCATCGTCGCAGAATTCCCATACAGGAATCAGACCATTCTGCGTAAAATTGCAAAATACAGAATTATCCTTAATGCTGCCGATCCACAAATCGTAATCATCTTTGTTTATAATATCCTGCCCGAATTCACTTTGTCCGCCATAAACATGGAGTATTTTTTTCTGGCTGTTCATAAATGTATTATACTCCTCTTCCGTAACTACTCCGCCACTACCAGTAACCGAAACGCCACCTTTTCCAAAGCTGGCTTCTGCATAAACGTCAATTCCTTTCCCGGTCGCCAGGTCACTCGTCTTTGCTGAAACACTATAATCAAGCCTACCGCCAAGGATCACACCTGTAATGCAATGGGTGCCATAAGTACTGAAAATATAATCTGAGGAAATAGCAGGATCATTTATCTTGCTTTTAGCGGTTGCGGTCAGATAGGGCTTAAAATCCTCAGCAGTCATATCCGTGGGCAATCTCAGTTGAAACTTTTGTATCAGGCTTTTTACAGTGGCAAATGAATAGGACTCATATTCATACCGGTCTTCATGAAAATTCGTTTTTATCGCCCCGCTAAAATACATGTAGCTGCCTGACAGGCTTGCCGATACTTTCAATGAACTACTGTATTCATCAATAGTTGTTCCGCTTGAAGTGGAAAACGTGCTGTTTTCAATCGTTTTCAATTCAATTAATCCTGCGGAATTTAATTGTGAAAGATCAAGAATTGGTGCTTTTACCTTCGTAGCATCCGCATAATTCTCAAAAACGTCGTATCCTGATCCCAGGTTTTCTGAACCTTCTATGCTTGTCGGATCGGTTGCACTATTATCTTCATCATCTGACGATTTTTTGCAGCCGTTATATTGAATAATGACGAGAAAAGAAAAAATAAGGAAAAACAGGAAAGACTTCTGTTTCTCTTGGAGACTCTGGATTTTAGTAAATTTTTCATAATGGTAATTTTTATATTGTTTTAATTAATATATCAAAGATAAATACTTTTGATCAATATTAATAAATTATTTGCGAAATAGTTTTCAACAATTCGATTCGCTAAGTCCCCCGCTACCGCGCGATTGCATCGGTTGGTTTTTTTATTCGGATTATTATATTGGGCAATGACTCACGATGGTCGTAATCTTGTACGTCAGCCTGTGTGGTGGAGAACTGCGCCCAACTCAGGCAACCGTCCCCGTCTATGCCCCCGGCACCTTCCCAAATCAAAAATCGGAAATCCTCAATCATAAATCCCCGGTCATCCTGAGGAGTACGCTTTACAGGAACGAAATGCCGGTCATCCTGAGGATTTCACTTTTCAGGAACGACTGCCGGTCATCCAGAGGAGTCCGACGAAGGAGGACATCTCGAAGGAAGACCGGAATTATAATCCCCACGCACATGCTTCGAGAGCACTTCGGCAAGCTCAGTGCAGGCTCTCAGCATGACCAAACGCGCGATTGATGGTCAGAATAAATAAACGTAAAGCCGGTCATCCTGAGGAGTCCGACGAAGGAGGACGTCTCGAAGGATAAACCGGATTTCTTGATAACATTCTTTTTATTTAATTTTACATTTAGGCTATGGTTTTATTTGTCTATATATTGCAGTGCTCAGATGGTTCCTATTATACAGGGATAACCAACGACCTAGATCGGAGAATCGCAGAACATAATGAAGGATATGACACCAAGGGATATACCTATTCAAGAAGACCTGTCAAATTGGTTTACTATGAAGACCATTCCGATCCATACTATGCAATCGGAAGGGAGAAACAGATAAAAGGATGGTCAAGGAAAAAGAAAATGGCATTGATTGAAGGTAACTGGGATAAACTGCCTGAATATTCTAAAAGAAAGAAAAAAAGAAAATAAAGGCCCTCCACACGCACTTCGAGGCTCTCTTTGTTCGCACCTCAGTGTGACCCAGCACCTTTATAAAAAGATTATGCCGGTCATCCTGAGGAGTCCGTTAAGAAGACGTCATCTGACACGAAGGAGGACGTCTCGAAGGATAGACCGGATTTGATAACAATGGCTTACCCACACACTTCGACAAGCTCAGTGTGACCCTGCCTCTGTGGCATTCCTGAGTAATCCCAAAGGTCGGGCCTTGATAGCGGGAGAAGCAATCCCCCCGCAATAACATGACAATAGATTGCTTTGTCTCCGCAGTCGGCGGATCCTCGCAATGACTGGCGGATTTTGGAGTTGGGAACACCCCCTGCCCCTCCCGCTAAGGCGGGACAGGCTCTCAAGGGGGGAGCGGAGGCGGGAAATTTTAGGAATAAGAAAAATAAAGGCTTTGTTGTGGATACCTGACAGAAGCTATCGGTTCTTCTCCGCTGGGCAGGACAGACAGGAAGCAGGAATCCAACCTTACGTTAAATCATTTACTTGCTCAGTAAATTAATTATTCGGCCTTGTCCTTGCCAAGGAAGACAACAAAACCAAACTTTAATCCGAATGTGCCCAAGATAGTCCGGTCATTATCTTCATTATCCTCCTTTTCTTTGAACTTAAGTGAATTGTAACCAGCCATCATATCGAAGGTAACCCTTTTGCCTATCGGGATAGCTACCCCGGCTCCTCCTCCGATAAGGACCAGACCGTACTTGTATTCGTCATCCTCATAGTTAGAATTTGTATACTCGTACTTTTGTTTTAGCGAGCCGAATGAACTATTTACTTCAACAAATGGCTTTACTTTCTCCACAGGGAAGTAATATCTTACAAATGGTCCCAGGGCATAAGCGGTTGTTATTGTTTTGTCATCATCATTTCCATCCTTATACACTACATTTGAAAGGTTTAAATCCAAACCAACGGCAAGGCCATCAATGACAAAGAAACCAACCCTTGGGAGCATATTAATGCTGGTGATTTTATCCGGGTCAGGTTCCTCGAAATCGTCGGCATCGCTTTTATTTTTGATGGTTGAAAAGCCCAACGAAAAAACATCCGACATCATGGTTTCGGTGAACACAGGCATACCAATCCTTGTGGAAAGGCCCGCCATGATTTTTCCCTGTTCAGTTTGAGCATAAATAAATGCAGGTAACAGCAACAGTGCTAAGGTCAGGACCTCGATAAACTTTTTCATGATAATAAAATTTTTATTTTGCCTACTCTTCAGTTTTTCGGCATCTACTCCCTACTCTGTTATGGATTTTCGGGTAATTCCTTTCTTATATTTCTGCTTATTGCTTATATTTTTTTGGTGCTCAAATTTAAGAAATATTATTACAAAAAGTAAACTACTGCGAAAGTTTTTATGGGTTTAACCACTCATTGGGCTTAGGCTGAGGCAAATCCTTAATCTGCTTGTCGCCCATTTTTTACTAACCATTCTATCCAGAACTGGCGCGAGTCTGAACCAGAACTGGCGCGAGTCTGAAGCTACGCCATTTGGGCGGGGACTCGTGCCATAGCAATTCGCAGCTCACACTTTCAATGCGTCCATCTCAATTCAAAATCTGTATATTTGCATCATTAGCCTGAAGCATAAATTCAAAAACCCTGATGGAATTTACTTTACTACCTTTTCAGTTGTTGGCTGGGTGGATATATTTACGAGAGAAGTTTACAGAGGGATTTTTATGGATAGCCTTAATTATTGTATTAAAAACAAAGGATTGGTTGTTTATGCCTGGGTTTTAATGACCAACCATGTTCATTTAATAGTTAGAAGAAATGGTGACAATAAGCTGGAAGTATTTTCCGGGATATTAAAAAATTCACATCTGTAAAAATCATACAGGAAATCAGTAATAATCCTGCAGAAAGCAGAAAAGAGTGGTTCCTTAAATTCTTTAAAGAAAAGGGACATGCAAACACACAAAATGAAAATTTCCAATTCTGGCAGCATGGAAACCATCCAATTGAACTGGATAATAATGAAATAATGGAGCAAAAGCTTTCGTATTTGCACAATAACCCGGTTAATGCCGGTTTTGTCGCTGAACCTTATCATTGGAAGTACAGCAGTGCAGGGGATTATGCCGGGATAAAAGGATATATTGAAATTGAAATGCTGATGTAAACAATGCACGAGTCACAGCGCTATGGCCAGGGCTTCAGACTCGCGCCAGTTATAGAGCACATTATCCAGGATTAGTTCCTAAGTAAAGCGGATGCTTTCTCCAAAAAAAAACGTCCTCAGCTCTGCTCCTTGGCGCATTTTGCGTTCAAATCTTGGCGCTCTTCGCGTGAAATAAAACCATTCAGCACCTACGGCGCTGTAAAGAAATTCGGTGTTTGGATTTTCTACCGATATTTAGCTTCTAACTGAGCTTTGGGCTCAGTGCGTTAATTATTTTCCGCAGAAGCTTTTTCTTTTACCTGAAAACCAAGGCATATCACTCCTTTGGAGTTTCGGGTTTGGTTTATTCTTTTCTTCTATAATCATTCCACTCCTCTGGAGTTTCATCAAAATCAAACATAATAGTTCATCATCATCAGTCCGATCAGTGTCCCACTCTATTCCCCAACCTGCCCGCCTTTGGTGGATTCATCAATTTAGCCTTTCAGCAATTCAACAATTTCCCAATTCATCAATTCAGTTATTCCTTAACCATTTTTCGCACTTCAGTAATATTTTCACGTTGAAGCCGCACGAAATAAACTCCAGCTGGCAGGGCGCTTATGTCGATTTGTGTGTTGTTTTCCAGTAACGGCCTTTCCATTGCCTTCTCTCCATGAATATTAAATATTGAGAGAACACTATTTCTGCTTAACAGAGGGGATTCGATGGTAATATTATCAGTTGCAGGATTCGGAAAGACTTTTAAATTATTTTCTGCCGTTGTGTTTTCCATCGTGGAAGAAGGAACGCCATTTTCGTTAAAAACAGCCACTCCGCCATTATAGGTTCCAATCCACTTCGACCCGTTATTATCGATGATTATTGACGTTACAATATCAGTGGGTATCCCCGAATTTAAAGTATTGTATACGGTCCAGTTCACTCCGTCGAATTTTGCCATTCCGCCTTGATCAGTGCCTATCCACAGTATCCCGCTTTGATCAATAGATATTGCAGTGACCCAGTCGTCAGGTAGTTCCGAATTGTCCGGGTCATACGTTGTCCAGTTTGTTCCGTCAAATTTTGCCAATCCGCCGTCTAATGTTCCGATCCACTTGATCGTACCTGCGCCGATGGTGATTGCCGTTACATTGTTGGAGGGTATTCCGGAATTTGAAGTGTTGTAGGTTGTCCAATTGGTCCCGTCGAATTGCGCCAGTCCGCCACCACTGGTTCCAATCCACTTTGTCCCGCTCTGGTCAATGGCGACTGAAAAGACCCAATTTTTAGGCATGCCTGAATTTGAGGTGTTGTATGTTGTCCAGTTTGAGTTGTCGAATTTTGCCAATCCGCCGGTCCATGTGCCGATCCACTTAGCGCCATTGGCATCGATGGCTATGGAAGATACAAAATCACTTGGCAGTCCGGAATTTGAAGCAGTGTATGTTGTCCAGGTTGTTCCGTCGAATCTTGTAATTCCGCTGCCGGTAGCATAAATATTACAATTGGCCATCCATATGAGCCAGCTTCCTTCGATGGCTATTGCGGGCACGCCGACGTCGGGCAGGCCGGAATTATAAGGGTTGTAAATGATCCAGTTCATCCCGTTAAATTTTGCCAGTCCGTTTAATCCGGTTCCAATCCATCTTGTACCCGATGCGTCTAAAGCAAGCGATCTGACAGGGCCGCCCGGCAAGCCGGAATTTGAACTGTTGTAAACACGCCATTGCTCCTGGGCATTTATCAAATCTCCAAGGCATATGCATGCGAGCAGAAGTAAAATCAATCTTTTCATTTTATTTGTTTAAAATAATTGCCGAAAGTAGTTTGTTTTTATGAATTATATTGAAAGATGAATGCAAAAAAATACAAAACTTAAGCGTATATAAATGAACAGAAATTTTTTCTTTTTCCAAATTAATCTCTGCTAATTCAGGTCTTAGGTCTTAGGGCTTAAGGCTGAGCGCAAAAATAACATAAACTTTTCAATTTAAATGTTAGCCTCATTCTGACACTATCATATCCTTCAAATTCAAAATAACCGTTGCATTTGTTTTTTGCATAATTGATTTCTGTTGGTATAATAATTCCTACTTTTATCCGCGTTAAATAAAAAAACCCAGCATTAATTCATGAAGGATTCCATTAAAGCCTTATTCATTCTACTTTTGCTTTTTCAGGGCATATACTCTCAATCGCAGCCCTGCAGTTACCAACTGAGCATGCACGACAGTTACGGAGACGGCTGGAATGGAGCGTATCTTGAAATTTTTATCAATTCCGGATCGGTTGGAACTTTCATGGCAAGCAATTATGGAAGCACTGCAACTTTTGAAATTAACAGCGGTGATCTGCTGGAAATTTTTTATACACCCGGTGCTTATGAGAATGAAAATTCATACCAGCTATATGATCCTGCCTGGAACCTGGTTTTTGCTGACGGACCTAATCCGCAGACGGGCAATGTTTTTTCTTCAACAGGCAATTGCGATGGCATCATGGTGCCGGGCAGTCATCCCTGCACAGCGATTGCCATTGATACAGGGTGCTTAATGACCAGCAACACAGGACTTTTAGGCTCAGGTATTAATCCGGGCTGCGCGAATTACCAGGGTGCCGATATCTGGTTTACGATGCAGGCGCCGCTATCGGGAAACATTAGTTTTGTTACCGACAATGGTGATCTGACTGATACAGGCCTGGCTGTCTGGACAGATACCACATGCTCAAATCCTCATATTTTAGCATGTGATGATGACGGAGGTAATGGTTATTATTCTCTCCTCGCATTGTATGATCTTGATCTCGGAACAAATGCTGTATATCCAGGTTTTTGGCTATGGAGGAGGAACAGGTACCTTCGAGCTCTGCGCAACCGATTTGGGAACGATCGTATTCGACAGCACGGAATTGCCAATTATTATGATAAACACGCTGGGACAAACCATTGTTCAGGATACAAAAATTGACGCTCTCATGGACATCAAATACAATGGCCCCGACAGCATTACTTATGTGACCGACAGTTCCAATGTTTACAGCGGGCATATAGGAATCGAAATCCGGGGAGCAACTTCTGCAGGCTATCCCCAGACTCCTTATAACATCGAAACACGCACCGAGTCGGGTGCAAATAACGATGTTTCAATTTTGGGAATGCCGCCTGAAAATGACTGGGTGTTATTATCCAATTACAACGACCGCTCACTGATTCGGAATACCCTGGCTTATAAATTATTTGGAGATATGGGTAATTACAGTGTGCGCACCAGCCTGTGCGAAGTGCTTGTCGACAGCTCCTATAAAGGCATTTATGTTTTTGGTGAAAAATTAAAACGGGATCAGTACAGGGTTGATATTGCCAAATTACTTTCGGCTGACACCATAGGTGATGAGCTTACAGGAGGCTATATTCTTCAGCAGAATTACTGGGATGCAAGCAACAGCTTCCAGTCGAACTATTCACCTATCGATCATCCGGGTTTTGATGTGCATTTTGTTTACGAATATCCTGAAGCGGATTCAATCAATGCTCCTCAAAAATCCTACATTGCCTCTTATGTCGATAGTCTTGAAACAGCGCTTTACAGCGATGATTTTGCTGATCCGGTTATCGGTTACCGGAAATACCTTGATGTAAAATCATTCATCGATTACTTTCTTGTGAATGAATTATCGCGCAATAACGATGGCTTTAAGAAGAGCGTATTTTTTTATAAAGATAAATATTCCAATGGCGGTAAACTGAAGGCTGGTCCGGTTTGGGACTTCGACTGGGCCTGGAAAAATCTTTATGGCTGCTCGATCTTTGAAAATCTGGATGGTTCAGGATGGGCGCATCATATCAACGATTGCCCCACCGATAATTATTCGTGCGGCTGGTATATCCGCATGCTGCAGGACAGCACGTTTGCCAATGAACTTCGATGCACATATGAAGACTACAGGCAAACCATGTTGGATACCGCTTCGATTTTTGCATACATCGACAGCATACGAACCCTTGTGCAATATGCCCAGGCAAGACATTTTCAGAAATGGCCCATCCTTGGTATCAGTGGCCCTGCACCCGAAGTGGGGGCTATTGCAACCACCTACAATGCCGAGTTGGATACCCTTAAAGCATGGATCAAATTACGATTGCAATGGCTCGATGAAAATATCCCGGGACTATGCAATCCTTTTACCCATGTAGATGAACAAACAAGTTTTATCAGCACGCTGAGTTACTATCCTAATCCGGGCACAGGGATGATTCATTTTGAAGGATTTCTAAATGGAGCCGGCCCTTTTTGGCTGACTTTTTATGATGGAACCGGCAAAAAGATCGATAGGATGGAGATGCAGGCAGGAGGTTTACAATTCAATTACCATTTGAGCGGAAAAGGCGTTTATTATTTTACCCTCATAAATAATAACGGACTTATCCGATCCGGAAAACTCATTGTGCTGTAGGTTTAATTGCAGCTGCTCAGCAAGTTTAAGTAGATTATTATCGACCCTTTACAAGAAAAATGTTTCACGCAAAACTCGCTAAGGGTTAACTTCAAACAGCTTTGCGGAGCTTTGCGTTTTTATCTTTGTGACCTTTGCGTGAAATTCTGTAACTCATAATCCGTACATTAACCCGACTCGGATTTCGCCTCACTCAGCTGCCACTGCCACTGCATGCCACTGCCGACTGCCCATTGCCGACTGCCTACTGCCTGCTACTGCCCTACTGCATATTCATAAATCCGCTAAAAATCAGCCACAGCTGGATTTCGTTATCATACCCTTTTAATGAGGGCAAATTTGTTTGATCGTTGTAAAGGATACCATTTAAGGTAAACATGCGGTATGATTTGCTTGCGCCTGACTCAGGCTTTGTGATGAGCATATCGAATAAAATGGTTTCAGTCAGATTCAAATCCTCAACATTCAGGTGCAATTCAACTTTATAATTCTGGGTTTCCTGCTTCTGGTTTATTATGTCGCTTATCGGAAGGGTACCTTCGATGGTCAATTGCCGTCTGGGTGCGTCGGATTCCTTTGTCATGGATACATCTGTATCAGGCTTCATAAAATCAGTGTTTGTTAAATGGGTAGTAAACTCACCCGTCTTGTAGTCAAAATTGACTGAAATATTTTTGTTTTCCCATTCAAGTGATTCTCCGTTTTTCGAAGCCTTGATCTTCATAAGCGAATTGTGGGTTACGTATTTTGATTGCTGGGCAATAAGAATGATTGCCGAAAAGAAAAGAAGAACTGATATCAGAATTGTTTTCATTGAATAAGTTTTGTTGTAAAATTAACAAAAAACAAATTGGATGAAAGAAATAAAAAGTGAAAATCAAATTTCCAGGCATGTTTGATGAAAGACAAAAATCTAAAGTAATTACTTTGCGATCCTCCGGGAGAGATCTTATAATGCTTTCACGCGAAGTATCGCAAAGAAGTGCAGATTATCGCAAAGAGGTTAAATTATGAACGACCTTTATACTTTTATACCATGGAACAAACCGGACCGGGGTGCAGTTGGTAATCTGCAACAATCAATAGCTAAACGGATGAGGATAAGAAACAAGATAAAAGTAAAAAGATACATGTATTTTCTTTGCGAAAATTTGCGAGACCTTTGCGCACTTTGCGTGAAAAAATAACAAAACTTTCACGCTAAGCCTCACTAAGAAAAGCAAAGAAAGGGGCAAAACAGTCCATTTATAAAATACACTTGTATATTATATACCCCTATACCAGAAGTCCGTAATCTGCAATCCGCAACATTCAATAGCTAAACGGTGAGGATAAGAAACAAGATAATAGTAAAAAGAGACAAGGAAATAAGTAATAGTTGGCAGTTTGCAAAAACCAACAATCCATGTCCCTCCGTGCTCTCAGTGTCTCCGTGGTTCCCATTTGCAACCAGCCAATAGTCAGAAGTATAAAAATGATTAAAAATCCCTTATGGCTCTTACTCTGAAGGGATGGTATTTCACATCACTTGGAAAAGTTTGCGCTCCGTTGCCGAAATATCTGTGCTTTGCAAAAGAATTGGCAAAGCTTTCTTCGGTGGAAGTCCAATAGTTGGCATCAGAAAAACCACCCACTATGTCTTTTTGCAAATAGAGCAAATCGGATTCATATAATGATGGCAGGTACCAGTCACCATAAACAATCCCGTTGCCCGTTACCGAATAATCTGCGCAGACCTTTGCAGCAAAATTACCGGTCTCGTTATCACCCATCTGTGTCGCCACAATCATTGTTGTATTCATTGCTCCTGCGCCGAGGCCATCACCAGTAGTTCCGGTATACTTATAAAGGCCGTTTGACCATTGTATCCCCGCACTTTGATCGGTAGTTGCAGCTATTAAACCATGCTGACCGTTATCGTAAACATAAAATACTATGCCACCGCCGTATGCTTCGCCGATATAATGCGATCCTGTTGATGCGGGTGCTTCCCAGGTAGCCAAACCGGCTGCATCGGAAGTCAACACTTTACCTGCTCCGGGTGATCCTCCGGAAATCTTTACCTGCCCATTGACATCTAAAGTTGCCTCCGGGAAAATTGTTCCAATACCCACATTATCCGGTGCTGGCTTTAATATACATTCTTACCTGCTCAGAATTCTGATCAATGAACTGAAGTCCGGTACCCGCGCCACCGTCCATTAATTTTATCTCCATTGTCCGGACTCCGTACTTAACAAATTCGAGCGAAGGGTCGGTAAGGTTTGTTTGTGTTTGTATTTTTAATTTAGGTGAATTTCCAATGAGGTGAAGAATAGAAGCAGGTGAATTTGTTCCAATCCCAACATTGCCTGCAAAAAATGCCTTTCCCGTATGCCATAACTGGATACCCATAGTACCCGCGTAGTCAGACAAAAATATCTGACTGTTGTCCTGTCCTGAAAAGAGCCGTATATGCGACGAATTTCCAATTCCATTAACATCCAGCACAGCCGGGGTAGTTGTAGCCGTTATAATTCCGCTGGTAGCATAAAATGTTCCAGCAGAATTTATATCCCCGTTTACATCCAGCTTAAAGGAGGGATTGGTTTTTCCGATGCCCACATTTCCTAATGCATCAATCCTCATCTTTTCACCCGATTGCGTTCTGAAGAGGATTCCCTTATCAGCATAAGAAGATTGAAGGGTAAGATCATTTCCCCAGTTGGTTCTCAATATATCACCCCAAAATCCAGTATTTGCCAAAACACCACCATTTAATACAGTAACATTTCCGTCCCATACTTCCAGTTTTGAGCCTGAGCCTGGATTGGTTGTCCCAATCCCGACTTTGCCTGTGGATGTCCAAACGCTTGTTCCGGGGAAATAGGTATTGGCACTAAAGGTCTGTGAAGCATTCCATACATTTGCATTACCAAGGTTAATTGCAAGGGTAAAGGGAGAAACATGCGTTCCTGCCCCGTTGCGTGTGAGTGTGGTATTGGTGGCATCGGTTACTTCGTTCCCGATAGTCATATCCTCAACACTTGTGAGATATCCTGCTTCGGCATGGTTGCCCCAGCTATAAGCTAAATTCCAGTTATCTGAATTTCCTCCTGAAGCATTGATCACACCGTTCACATCCAGCAAAGCTAAAGGGGTCAAGGTTCCGATGCCTACATTCCCATTAGCATCAATTCTCATTTTTTCACCAGAGTATGTGGTAAAAATAATTCCCTTGTCTTCGTATGATGACTGGAGAGTAAGATCATTTCCCCAGTTGCTTCTCAGGGCATCACCAAAGAAGCCATAGTTAGAAATGACAGCACCGTTTGAAACAGTAATGTTTCCATTCCATACATCCAGCTTGGCTGAGGGATACATTGTACCTATACCCACATTTCCTGATCCATCAATTGCCATGGTAACATTGCCTCCATTCCGAATATAAAAGGGCCATCCACTGCAAACTTCCAGGTTTAATCCTCCCGAATGGATATGCTCGATCCACATGTTATCATCTGGTCCTAAATAAAGCCTTGCAGTTGCGCCAGGAACCCACTCACCGTCTGATTGAATCTGTGCGTTTCCTGCAACTGTTAATTTTTTTGATGGCTCCCAGATACCAATTCCGATATTACCAGAAGGATGAATTGACATTTTTGCCTGCCCGCCAATTAAAAAATCAAGCTGGCTGGTCTGATCGGCATGTATTTGCATGCCCATGGGAGCATTGGTAACCGAAAAGTCAAGGAAAACATCATAAGGGTCCTGCAGCCTCAGACCGCTGTTCAGGCTTCCATCCGTTCCGACGATATGGAGCTTTCTGAATGGAGTCGCTGTTCCAATCCCTATTCTTCCATTGTCGAAAACGGAAGAACTAACCAGGGATGTACCATCCCATTTGGAAAGATAATTTATCGAATTGGTTCCAACTTCCGGGTCAGTTTCTGTTATTCCACCGACAAGACTTTCAGCAGTTTCGGCATGAAGTGAATAAGGAACACTCAGTAATTGAGTTGTACCCATTGAAGAATAGCCCGTTCCTAGGTCCAATTCCATTTCAAGGAACTTATCCCCGGTTTCCCATGGAATAGAGGCAAAATTTCCAGACTGAACATTTCCTTTTCCTACGTCAGCCATGATCAACCCAAACTGGTTGCTGACTAAGTTGAAGGTTTCCTGGTAAATTACTAAACCAAGAGGATTAAGGTCATGAACAGACAACCTGATATTTACTGACTGATTCTGGATCAAAGCCCCTGTGTTGTCGCGGCACACGGCCTGGTATTTAAATCCTTGTGGAACCTGGCAAAAGGAAGTCTGATAGATGAATAACATGATAAACCATGTTAGGATAGCTTTTGAATTTTCATAAGTTTTTTAATATATGTAATTTTCTAATTGTTTCTGTTTTTCTATATTCTATAGGGTCTCCACAATAACATCCCGCATAAAAATCCCCGGCAATACGAGCAAATGTATATAGTAATAATGGATAAAAAAAATACGGTATGCTTAGTTGTTAACAGAGTTTTAGTTAACAAAGATTATTGGCAACTATTATCAATCCTTATATCACCAGATCAGAAATTGGTATTCTGCAAAAGCTGACTTCCTGAATATTTACTTAGCTCTCCGTGGTTCCTATTTGAGATTAGCAAACAATCAAATGCAAACTGGCAGAATCTGAAAATAAGTAAAGGTTAAAAATAATAAGAAGTAACCCTCAATTGATAATCATCATTCGGCAAAAGTCAACAGTTCAGAAAAAAATTGCTGATAATTAAGATTTTCGTATTTTTACTGGGTTAATATAATAGAATGAAATTATTTTAAACTAAAAAATGTAAAAAATGAAACCATTTATTCTTTTCAGCTGGATTTGTGCTGCAATTGCAGTTATTCTGATTGTTTGCGGCGCTATTGACTTCCTTGGTGGTGGCGGTGTATTCGGATTAAAGCATTCTTCAACTTTTTTTACCGTCGCCAATACTTTTCTTTTATTCACTATCTTCTTCAGGTGGTATAATTCCGGTACAGAAAAGAAATAGCATCTTATAGCATTACCTTTTATTACACTAGTGTGACTTAGGCTGAGGCTAAGGCTAAGGCTGAGTTGCTTTGCGAGCCTTCGTTAATCCATATGCACTTGCAGACCTTGCTGGTGTAGTGTTCATGTACGCCATTTGCATTAGCATCACTCGTGCCATATAATCCCCGCAAATTCTCTCAAATCCTAATAACCCCAGCAATTGCAAAAACAAAACCGCCAATCGTTATTCAGGCATGGTCAGACTTGAATACCTTGAAACTTGAAACATGATACCTGAAACATCCAACTAGCTTTACTTCGCTTTCCAGGGTTTCATTTCCTCATTTTCTTTTGGCTTCATAAAGATCGGAGCGACACCAGCAAGTTCACCAATGACATTAACCAGCTCACTCCCGGTTGGAATAACGATTTTTGCATTGTTCTGAAGAGAAGCTTCCAGGGCTTCAAGCTTTCGCAGCATCTGTGCATTTCCAATAAAATATTTATCCGCCGCTTCATTCACCAAACGAATGGCTTCAGCCTCTCCTTCTGCATGCAGTATTTTCGACTGTTTATATCCTTCTGCTTCTTTGATCTTTGCACGTTTAACACCGTCAGCAACTGTTTCGGCAGCCGTAGCAGAATCAATAGCTGCAATCTTTTCATTTTCTGCCTTCACCACTTTATTCATCGTTTCCTGAACATCTTTCGGCGGATCGATTTCTTTTAATTCTGTCCTTACAATTTCAATTCCCCATGTTTGTGTTTCGGTGTGGAGGGTTTTGTAAAGATCTGCATTGATCTTTCCCCGTTCACTATTGGCTGATTTCAAGGTTAAAGTACCAATGATGTTACGCAGGGTAGTGCGGGCAAGATTCACGATCTGCCATTTGTAATTATTCACATTGTAGATCGATCCTTTCACGCTTTCTTCATCCGGCTTCACTTTAAAATAAACCTGTGCATCCACCTTGGCATTGAGGTTATCGTTGGTGATGATTTCCTGCGGTTCGGCATCCACCATTTGCTCTGTTATATTCACCATAAACAACCGGTCAATAACCGGAATGATCCAGTGAAATCCAGGGCCGGCAAAATTATGATACTTTCCGAGCCGCTCAATCAACCCTCTGTGAGTTGGCCTTACAATCCTGATCCCTGCAAAAAGTATGAACACCACAGGGACGATAATAAAAATGTAATTCATTTTGTTTGGTTTTAAGTGATTACTATATTGCTAAATAAACTAAAGGTAATTATACTTCATCCACTGGTTTTCAAATTGTCCGGGCTTCTTTTATCCGGATTTTAACCAATCATTTAACAGTCTATAAAAGTAAAGAATTTTGCAACAGGAATTACCAATGTGTGCTATAAAATTTGAAATGATGCCTGAAAACGAGAAACCAGAAGCGAGCAATCTTTATATATTTTGGACTAATAGTCGGCAATTGACAATCTGTATTCGGCTAAGTACGGCAAATCGGGTTAAAGCCGGGAGTCGGTAAAACAATTCTTAAGAACATCAAGAACAAGTTATAAACCTTCAATGGCAAACTTATAGTTCATACAATTCCAAGTCATCAATTGCTTCCGAAGGATATTCCTTTTGCATACAACATTGTTCATCATTCCTCCTCCTTCCTCCCTTGCATCTAAATGGATGGTTTAGGAATCCTGTAATAGAAAGAGCAGAATTATTTTGTTAAAAAAATGTTAAATATCAATAGATTGAACTTAAATGAACTTTAAAGAAATACTTTTGTTTATAATTATTCTAAATAACGATTTTAACTTAATCTTAAATAATATTTATAACCACTAAAAACAATTCTGATATGAAGATGATTACACAAACTTTAACTTTAAAGTACCTCGCCGGCTGGTTAAGCCTGCTTTTTATTGTATTTAACTTAGCTGACATCCAAGCGCAAACGAACTGCGATGTCACCAAAGTTCATGGACTTGGCTATTCAACGACCATTAAATCAGTCACAAATAATAGTGGCAATATTTATACGATAACATTGTCAGTAAAACATAATGGCTGTCCTGGTCCGGTATGCAAGGAGCTATCCAATTACGCCGTTGAAGCCAAACAAGGCACCTATTCCAATGTGAGTGTTGCTGTTATTTCAGGTTCAATGACCTATACCAATATCAATATGGGCCCTTACCTTTCAGGTGTTCCATTTAAAGGCTTTAAAATTGAAGGAATAGATGGTATTGGTGAAGGGCAACCCGGAGAATTTACTGTTACCTACACTTTATCCAATGGACTTGCAGTGCGAGCAGACGATGGTTAAAGCCGGAACCACTAAAAAGTATGTAAGTTTCGCGATTGCAGATTTTCAAACTGTTCTTAATTGCGCGCCAGTTAATATCATTCCTTATTATCCGCCACCTGCAGGAGGTAAGCTGATATCACTCATTGGTCCGGAACTTACAGCTCTTTACAATACTTACATTGCAACCGGTAATGCCGTGTCGAATGATATTTTCCAGATTTTTGGCACCAGGGTTCTTATAGAAATATTCCCTCTCGATGGTCAGTATACCGCATTGCTTAATTTGCTTGATTTCTTCATACGGATTAACTGATGTAATTCCCGATCCGGATATGAAAGTGATTATTGGTAAAATACCGATCAACGTGCTGCTTTCCTTAAATCTTCTGACCACTTACATCAATTATGCAGTTCCTGTTTATCCGGCTATTCCGACAAGCGGAATCATCACCAGCCTGGGAGATGTTTCGATGCGTTCCGATTTTGCACGCAATGGGTTTAATCTTGAAGGAGAAGGCGTTAAGATTGGTGTTATTTCGGATAGTTATAACACGCTGTTGGGTAATCCTGCCAATGATGATGTTCTGAAAGGGCGATTTACCCGGGATTGGAATCAATCCTGACGGAACTCCTCTGGCAAATCCGGTGAATTCAAATCCGGTGGAAGTGATAAAAGAATATCCTTATGGTACGAGAACCGACGAAGGAAGGGCCATGCTGCAGATCATCCATGATATTGCGCCTAAAGCCAACCTTGCTTTTAGAACAGGATTTATCAATTCAACTGATTTTGCTGATGGCATCAGGGAGCTTGAACAAGCAGGTTGTGATCTCATTGTGGATGACATCACCTACATTACACAACCTTTTCTTATCAGATGGAATTGTTGCCCAGGCAGTAAACGAAGTAAAAACACCTTGGCGTAACCTATTTTTCTGCAGCAGGTAACTACGGAAATAAATCGTACCAAAGCAATTTTAATGCAGGAACAACTCCTCCGGGAATTACCGGCTTTGCTCATAACTTTGCCAGTGGGGGAGCAAATGATATTTACCAGAATGTTTCATTGGCTGAAGGAAATTACACTGTTGTGTTGCAGTGGAATGATGGCTCAGCCGGAGAGATTACCAACACCGACCTCGATATCTACCTGACAAATGATAACGGAGGCACCTTGTTTGGATTTAACAGGAACAATATCGGAGGACAGCCGATTGAAGTGCTGCCGTTCACTGTTACTGCAGGAGGTGCGCAAACCAATATCATGATCGTTAAATGCATCTGGCGGAACCAATGTATATCTCAAATATGTTGTTTTCCGTGGCGATCTTACCTTTAATGAATACAATTCGGGCAATTCAACCTTGGTTGGACAGTCGAATGCTGAAGGAGCCATTGCTGTTGGAGCTGTGCTTTACACCAATACGCCGCCCTTTGGAGTGAATCCACCGACCATTGCTTCATTCTCCTCAGTTGGAGGAACACCTGTGAACGGGATTGTAAGAAACAAACCTGAGCTCACTGCGCCCAATGGAGTGAATACAACAGTTGATCTGGGCGGAGTAAATATTGATGGTGATCAATTTCCAAACTTCTTTGGCACTTCAGCCGCAGCGCCTCATGCAGCAGGAGTTGCAGCACTGGTTGTTGAAGCCCGTTCTAAATTCTATGATACCGGGATTTCACCGGATGAGTTGAAAGGAATATTACAAAGCACAGCCATTGATATGAATACCCCGGGATTTGATTACTCAACAGGTTATGGATTTATTCAGGCAGATGCAGCATTGCAATCGCTTGCCAACCCTGAGCCGGAGCTATCGGGTCTGCAATATGACACAACCCTTGTTCCCGGTCAGCAACCGATCGATATTACTATAACCGGAAATTATTTTACCCCGGGTTCTGAAATCTATTTTGATGGCGCACCCCTTGCATCAGGGACAACGATTGTAAATGGAACTTCTCTGAGTGGTACCATTCCTGAATTCACAGGATTGTACAATCCTATCCAGGTTTATAATCCACCGCTTCCCGGAACCAATGGCACTGATGGCGGACTCTCCAATCCATTGTATTTTAATACCAAAGAAACTGTATTGATTACAATTGATAATAAAACCAAGAAATACGGAGAGGTACTTCCTGAATTTACTGCCAGCTATTCAATCGAAAGCATTGATGCAAGCATACCGCTTGATTCCAGCGGGATCAGTGAAAACAGGATAGCCAGAATAAAAAACATTCCATTCGTTTCTATCGCCGGTTCACTGAACAATGTGGGTCTATGGGAAATTGAACCCTCAGCAAATGATCCCCTGAATCCTGAAAGTAATTTAATAGCGACTGACACAATAGATATTAATTTATTGAATCAATACAATTTTGTTTTTGTGAATGGATTGCTTTCGATTGAAGAGTTAGACCTGGTAATCCAGCCAAAAGATACAACATTTGTTTATGGAGATTCTATCGCAGGAATTGATTTCAATTATATTTACAACAACGACACGATAAATAATGTAGTCATAACAGAGGCAGATAAAGAGGCCATTACTTCATCCTTGAAACAATTGCATGCGACAGCTTTAGTAAATGCTACCGCTTTGGTCAATGCAAAAGCGCTTGTCAATACCCAGGGTGAACCTCTTCTGGATGCTACTGCCCTGGTGAATAAAAGCTTTTTAATTTCTGAAGCCACTGCATTGGTGAATGCTACGGCATTGGTCAATGGAACGATGATTGACCCTCAGGCATTGCTTGATGCGACTGCATTGGTTAATGCAACCGCGCTGGTGAACGGAACTGCGTTGGTGAATGCTAAAGCATTGGTCAATGGAACCGCACTGGTAAATACCTATGATCCGGATGGCAATCTTGTCAACGCAAAGGCACTGGTTAATGCTACCGCGCTGGTTAATGCAACGGCGCTGGTTAATACCACAACAATCAATGATTTAAGCAACAACGAAACCATTGTCATCCTTGGTGAAGGAGATATAGCTATTCTTGCTGGTGATTCAGTCGGAACTGTAAACCTCAGATCGATCAACCTGATAACAGGTGACGATGTGGGTCAGCACCTGATTGTTCCGGGAGGATTTCTTACCAACAATTTTAATGTTTCATATGCACTTGGTACCATCACAATTACACCGGCACAGGCAACAGTAACATTCGATGAGGCAAGCCTTACGCAGACATATGATGGAACAGGGAAGTCACCTGTTGTTACGGCAAACCCGGCAGATCTGGATATTGAATTTACATTCAATGGCAATGCCAATCTTCCTGTAAATGCAGGGACATATGAAGTAGTCGCCACGGTGAATGATGAGAATTATGTCGGAGGCAATACAGCTACCTTGACTATTCAACAAGCAACTGCTCTTGTGACATTGGGAAATTTATTACAGGTTTATGATGAAACTGTTAAAGCAGCTTCATATGCAACAGAGCCTCAAGGGCTTAATGTGAACCTTAGCTATAACAATATTCCACTCAATGCCGGATCCTATGAGGTAACTGCTACGGTTGACAATCCGAATTATGTGGGGTCAGCAACCGGAACATTGATCATCCAACCTGCCACTGCTACTGTCAATCTTTCTAACCTTGTGCAGGTATATAGTGGAACAGTTAAATCAGTATCAGCAGCCACCCTGCCCGATGGTTTGAATGTTTTGTATTCCTATAGTGATACTCCTATAAATGTCGGGACCTATGATGTAACTGCAACGGTTGACAATCCGAATTATATTGGTTCGGCAACAGGAGTTTTAACGATTAATCCGGCAACTGCTGAGGTCAGTCTTGCGAACCTTGTGCAGATATATGATGGAACCGTTAAGTCAGTTTTGGCTGCAACGCAACCCGAAGGTTTAAATGTAATATTAACTTACAATAATACACCTATAAATGCAGGATCCTATTCAGTAACAGCCACTGTTAATGATCAGAACTATATTGGTTCAGCTACAGGTTCTTTAACCATATTGCCCGGAAACGCAACTGTTAATTTATCAAATCTTGAGCAAACTTACAGCGGTACAGTGAAATCTGCAACAATTACAACCACCCCTCCTGACTTAAATTTTTCGGTAACCTATAACAACACCCCAAAAAATGCAGGATCATATATTGTTACAGTTGCAGTGATAGATCCGAATTACACCGGTGGTGCTGCAGGAACACTGGTCATAAATAAAGCAACGGCCTATGTGGTAGCAGCAAACAAAGTGATAAAAAAGGGAGATTCTCAACCTGCATTTACATCTACCTTCAGCGGATTTGTTAATGGTGAAACCCAGTCAGTGGTTACCTCTTTGACATATGCAGTAAGCCCAGCTTATTGTGGTTTACCTGGAACTTACCAGATCATTCCTACAGCAACAGCTGCCAATTATACATTTGTTGCTACTAATGGCAAGTTGTATGTAAATCCTTACGGAAGCGGTGCACAAAAAATCCAGATATCCCTGGTTTGTGTGGAACAAATACCCCCGGATGCAAATGGTTATACATATATTGCACATTTTAAATATGTCAACTGCAATGCAACAGATGTATTCATTCCTATAGGAAGTGATAATTGCATCATTGGATATGGAGGTTTATTCAGTACCGAAGGACAACCTGAATTATTCACTTCTGGTGAAGGATTCTTTAGCACGAAGTTCGACGGGGTGAAAATTAAGTGGCTGGTTAAAAGTTATCAGGGGACTCAAAAACAGTCTTCCTATGCTTATGCCATTTATAGCTCCCCATCCTGCAATAAATCAACAGTTGTAACTGAAGTTTCAGAAGACGAAATCAATCCAATGGATGAAATCATGGCATATCCCAATCCAACTTCGGATAAAGTTTATATAAACCTTGGTGAAGAAAAGGTTACGGAAAAGGATGTTATCATCTTTGACCTGTTTGGCAAGGTTTGCGAGGTTGGAATACATCAATGCCTCAGGGGCAACGCTGGAAATGGATTTTTCAGCCTTGGAGCCGGGTATTTACATTATCAGGTTAAACCTTGTTGATGAAATGAAAACATTCAGGATAATTAAGGATTAACAATTCAGATCTTTTTTTCATAGAATAATTTGATTAATTAGTCGAAGAGGGATTTCAACAAATCCCTCTTTTTTTTGTTTACCTCTTGCCTGAAATAATGTATATTCAGGAAATCCTGATTAGAAAATTGAATTTGAAATTTTGAATAAAGCTAAAGGATCAATGAAAATTAATGTGCAAAATGTACTTGATTGTTTTTATTTTTTTAATTCATTGTGCCCATTCCTATGCCCAAAATAATCAGGCTGATAGCTTAAAAGCTTTGCTTAATTCAGCTACAGCAGATACCATGCGAATGAATGCATTGATCGCACTCAGTAAATATTATTCCCGTATATCCCCGGATGAATCGATCCGTTTTGGCCAGGAAGCTATGGAAATTGCTCAGAGACTGGGTTTAAAAAAAGATGTGGCTTCGGCTTAAAGTATATCGGGATGAGTTATTACTTTCAGGGTGCATACCTTGAAACCATTAATTACTGGCAGCAAGCAAAATCCACTTTCGACTCCATCGGCGACAAGCTAGGGTGTTGCCAATATGCTCAATAACATCGGAGCCATATATTTTAACCAGGGAGATGATAATAAAGCTGTTGTCAATTACCTCGAATCTCTTAAGGTTTCAGAAGAAATCAATGATAAGCTAAGAATTGCAACTGCACTGGTTAACCTGGGAGCTGTTTATTTCAACAAGAAAGCCACCCACAACCTGGCACTGCAATATTATTTAAAAGCCCTGCCACTGAGTGAGGAACTTGGGGATAATGATGCCATCGGAACATCTTCAGTTAACATTGGAGAAATATATCTCGCACGGAATGCTGACGATGAAGCCTTGTATTATTTTGAGAAATCACTGGTTGCCTATCAAAAGTCGGAAAGCGGAAATGTTGCCTATGCCCTGAACAGCATCGGAAAAGTTTACGCCAATTCGAAAAGATTATAATACGGCTATCCAAAAGCAAAAAGAAGCTTTTGAAAAAGCTAAAAGCCTTAATGCAAGGCTGGAGATGGCCCAGTCCCTGCTTGGCCTTGCCACCACCTATGAAATGAAAAGTGATTATCAATCTGCTGTTACTACTTATCAGGATGCCCGGGTTATTGCTGAGACCATTGGAGCTACTTATGAATTGAAGGATGCATATGAAGGGCTGGCAAACTCTTATGCCGGACTTTCAGATTTTCAGAATGCCTTTAAATACAATACCTTATTTACTGGCATCAAGGATACACTTTACAATGCCGAAATGGATAAAAGGCTTCAGGCCATGACTTTAAGCTTCGACATTGAGAAAAAGCAAGGTGAAATTGATTTGCTTACAAAGGATAAAGCCCTGCAGGAACTCGATATAAAACGTCAAAAGATCATCCGAAATGCAATTGGTGTTACCGGAATTCTTCTTCTGCTAATGGCAGGCGGATTATTTAATCGTTACAAATATGTAAGAAAAACCAAAAAAATCATTGAAGATGAAAAGGAACGTTCGGAAAAGCTGCTTTTGAATATCCTTCCTCATGAGACAGCCGAAGAACTGAAAGAAAAAGGATCAGCCACACCGAAGCATTACGACATGGTTTCGGTTCTCTTTACTGACTTCAAAGGATTTACCACCATCGCCGAAAAGCTTACTCCACAGCAACTGGTTGAAGAACTAAACCAGTGCTTTATGGAATTTGATAAAATTATCGACAGGAATAACCTCGAAAAAATTAAAACCATTGGAGATGCTTATATGTGTGCCGGTGGAATTCCTGTAGCAAATGAAACCAACCCGGTCGACATTGTAAAAGCAGGTTTGGAAATTAAAGCCTACATGGAAAAATTGAAATCCGATCGTGAAGCCCAGGGTAAAGACTATTGGGAATTACGAATTGGCATTCATACAGGACCAGTTATTGCCGGTGTAGTGGGTAAAAATAAATTTGCTTACGACATTTGGGGCGATGCCGTGAATACAGCCAGCCGGATGGAATCGAGCGGAATTCCAGGACAGGTGAATATTTCCGGGACCACTTATGAATTGGTAAAAGATCATTTCAATTGCAACCACCGGGGTAAAATTCAGGCAAAGAATAAAGGTGAGATTGACATGTATATTGTTGAAAGCATTAAAATAAATTCGACCATTCCTGAAAAAGTTCCTGTTTACGAACAAATCTGAGGGTAAATATCTTTCCACATTCACACAATTTAAAGCTTTTAACTTTGAACATTCAAACTCAAAATGTGTTTGAATATCAGAGGTAACTGAGAAAAGCACAGGAATCCCAGCTATTTTTATTTA
>CAVPJF010000011.1:0-39210 GCA_963705185.1 uncultured Bacteroidales bacterium | reverse complement strand
CTTCGAGACGTCCTCCTTCGTCGGACTCCTCAGGATGACCGGCATTTCGCTTCTGCAAAGCGGACTCCTCATGATGACCTGCATTACGCTTATTCAGTCAACCCATCAATCGTGCGTTTGGTCATGCTGAGGCACTCGAAGCATGTGCGATGGCCTTGCAATCCCGGTCTTCCTTCGAGACGTCCTCCTTCGTCGGACTCCTCAGGATGACCGGCATTTTGCTTCTGCAAAGCGGACTCCTCAGGATGACCGGCATTTCGTTTATTCAAACTAACCTGCAATCGTGCGTTTGGTCATGCTGAGAGCCTGCACTGAGCTTGCCGAAGTGCTCTCGAAGCATAAGCGGGGGGATTTATCCGGAATCCAGGTTAGTAGTTCCTTAATGAAAGTATTAACAATAAAATTTACATTGTACGCTTTAATTAAAGTCACACCTTTGCACAACATGATGAAAAATCTTGATCGCAATTGGATAATGCTCAATAAGTGCAGAACTATTTTGATATGGATGAAGCCTCTCAGCAAAATAAACTAATCAGCCGGAAGCATTTTTATATATCTTCTTTCATCGGCGGGCCGCTTATGGCAGGTATCATTGCCGGACACAACCTGTGGAAATTAAAGCGGCGATGGAAAACAGTTTTGACGATTTTTTCAGGTCTTATCCTTACCCTGCTTCTTGAAGCTGCCATTGCATTGTTTATTCAGTTTATATTGATCCCTTTTGATATTGACAGGACCTTCGCTATGAAGCTTTTCCTGCTGCTTTGCTGGCAAGCACTTTTCACATATCTTATTTCTCTGCTTTTAAGGATCAAAAGTTTAAAAGCCGGGATATTTCCCGGTGATGCAACTTATTATAGTAAATCTCAAATCATTGCGCTGTTCCTGCTAAGTTTTGCCTATATGCTGGTTCACATGGATGTGCCCATGCTTTTTGCACATTTTCCGAATATGATCCTCCTGTTTTATGTTATACCCCACTTCTACTTTTATAACAAGGCAAAACATGTTTTTGTATCACCAAAACAAATACTTATCGCACGATGGGTTGTCGGAATTATTGCCTGCTATATGCCGCTTGTTTTTTCTATAAATGACCTGTTGCCGGCATCTGTAATGGATTTACCCATGTTTCTTGCCGAAAGCTACATATATACGTTGCTCTATCTTTTCCTGCTCGTTTTGGGAGTAGATATGCTGGGTAAGTTATTCCTCCGGTTCCGGTTGATCCCTGCAAAAATCATAGTACATCCCGTTACAAAAGCAGCAGCTTTTATTTCGGTTCTTACCGGTTTGATGATTATCCTGGTTGCCGGTAATCACAGGTATAACCGCATTGTTGTAAATGAATTTCGCATCCGGGTTGCGGCAAAAGATGCTGAATTGGATTCACTGAAGATTTGCTTTGTTGCGGATATGCACCTGAATAATTATACAAGTGATCAGTTTATTGATGATTATATTCAACATGTTTTACAGATAAATCCTGACATCATTTTATATGGCGGAGATATGGTGGAAAGCGGAACCATTTCGAAAGAAAAACTGGATGAGGCTGATAAAAAGCTGACTGCTTTAAAGCCCGTATACGGAATATACATGGTCGGTGGCAATCACGATCATTTTAATTACAATGGCTACAACAGTGATCTCGGCATCACCATGCTCACCGATACGATTGTTAAAGTTGCCAATTCGTTCTACCTGATGGGGCTCAGATACCGTGCTTATGAAGAGAAACCTGTTCAGGGGAATAAAGAAAACTGCTTTTGAAGATTTGCCGGTTTTCCTGCTCGACCATTCTCCTTATCAATTAGATGCTGCCTACAACAATGATATCGCCTTGCAGCTTTCCGGGCATACGCATTACGGACAGGTTTGGCCGATTAATTATATTATGGAACTGATGTATGAACTGCCCGTGGGATATAAAGAAATGAATCATACGCATTTCTTTGTTACTTCAGGCATACAGGGTTGGGGAACACCCATCCGCACGGTTGGTGAATCGGAGATCATGGTCATACATGTTGAGTTTAGCCGTTAATATTCATGGAAGGTCCGGGACGTACTTGCCCAGAGAGCCAGGATGGAAGACTTGAAACAGCGGGGTAATCCGAATAAAGTTTAAACCACCCAATACAATCGCATGGGAACGGGGTGGAAACGTCTATACGAATTTGAATAGACTATTTTACGCGTGTGGAAACGTCTATTTAAGTTTGAATAGAGGGTTTTTTAAACGTGGATAAGCCTGTTCAAATATGAATAGCCTGTTTTACAGGCATTGAATTGTTAATTTTAGTTTTAATAGCGGGTTTTATGGATGGGGAAGGGGAGGGGTGAATTTGAAGGATTGGGAAATGTTGTGTTTGCTCACTGGGCCAGGCTGGAAAAATTGAAGCAGCTGGGCAGAAGGGGGGAGTATTATTTCTTTTTAACTTTCATTAATTCAGTCATTGTAACTGCAAAAGGTAATGCCGATCCTCGTCCCTTCTTGTAAAACTCAAGCTTTGTGATATCCCATTGCTGATTTAAAAATTCTTTGTCATGTAATTCTTCAACTTTATAAACCAGATAATAATTCTGTGAAGGTATTGACGGGTATCCTTTGTTAATCAAGTTTGTTTAGAAAATATTCTTGGACCTATTTCCACAATCTTTAGTAGCTTACCAGTTGTCGTTTCCCCTTCCGTGTGCAGCAGCAAATATTTTGCTCCTGTTTCTCGAGGCCCTAATCTCAATGATCCTCTTTTACTTTCTGCTCTTGCATTGTATAATGCCATTATTAATAATCCAATTCCAATTCTCTTTTTTATAATATCGCAACTAAAACAAAAGTTTCATCCGGCAATAAGACTTCTGTTTGCCCCATAGGTTTCCGGCAATGCTTCGATTTTCTTCATTGCATTTATTGTCTTTATATGTTTCGTAAGTTTTTAAAGAAATTTTTTCTCTCTGTGATGCTCTGTTCATGAAATGATGAGACTACTTCATTCAAAAATTTTTTTAGCTCTTCTATTCCGTTATTTGATTTGTTGGCCTGATCGCAAAAGCACCAAGCCAGGAATTAATTCATGAAATCCTGTTTTTGTGTACTTATCTTCTGTACCCGGATATAAAACATATGCACCTGCAGTTCTTCTGATTGCATCTTTATAAGTATGCATTTTAAGTAAATCAGCTCTTTTATATGTGCCTTTCTTTTGCTCTTCTTTTTCTTCATCAAGGTTCTTGTCTTTACCGAAAATGCTTTGAGATTTTCAATTTTATACTTTGCATCAAAATGGATATGAACAATCAACTCTTCCGTCTGCCTGTTCTTGTTCAATTCCGAAAGGCCAAATACTTAAAGTATAATCAGGTCTCAAGTTTCTTGTCCAGCTCCACCATCAGGATATTTATTGTCACCGCTAAAAGTTTTATTGTAACTGAACTCAACTCTGAGTTTTCGAGTTTCCGTAATATAAACTCCTTCAACAGGTAAATATTTACCTTGCTTTAATTTCAATCCTAAACCATCATTGGTTTTTTCAATAAGATTTTCAGTTGCCAATGAATCAATCTTAAAAACTTCTTTAATTATATCAAGTAGTTTAAAAAACAACCAGTATTCATATAATACAGCAACATCTCTTTTGTTGCCACTATAAACATCATCACCACCATGCCATACCAATTTTGCAGCAAGATCAAACATTAGCCATACTCTTAAAATTTCCCGATATCCTTCTTTGCGTTGAAATACCGGACTATTTAAAGGTAAAGTTGTTGGGGTAGAAATTTCTTTGAAAACCGAATGACTTAAAAATTGTTCCAGTTTATCAATCAAGTAATCCTGCTTCATTTTCAATCCGTACGTTTTCATTAAGTTTTGTTTTAAAATCGCTGCAAAATGACTGAAAAGATATAAGGCATGTTTTACAAAACGATTTTCTGGAGTGTCAACTGTTTCAGTTTTATTATTTACTTTAATTTTTGATGGAACTGAATGTAATGTGCTTTTTAAGCGGATGATCTACCGGTAAGATCAATTCTGTTGTTTGCATTCGCGAATTGTCTTATTGCTGAATTATTAAATCGTTTTACACCTCTGATATCTTTAATAATTTCATTTTCTTTCCATCTGGTAACAGGAGAAGAAATAATCTTATGAACCGAATCATTAAACTCTACTGAATCAAGTATTGATTTTATAAAAGCAAAACGCTGATACAAGGTATTTGGATCAGCATTAAAATCAACTTCAAAAAACTGCGAAACAGGTGAATTATGTTGAAATAATAAATCTGTACATTTTTCTGTTATCTCCTCAAGCATGTGCCTGTAATCCTCACTGTATGTTGTTTTTACCGACTGAACTTCCAGTTTTACTTCACCACATTTTCTGTTTTTCCGAATCTAATAACATCAATACTTAAGGTGCCAACATAAATATTAGGAGAAATTCTACCCGATGATTCATTAACTTTTGACTGGCTTACAATTTCAGAAGGATTAAGACTATATCCATTCGTAATTTTATATTCATAATAAAACCTTCTTTAATCTGGAAACGGAGCTTCACCATTTTCTATTGCATCTGATTTTTCTATTAATGTCTCTTCCGAGTTTTCACCATAAATTGTCAATTCGATATTTCTTACCGGCAAGTAAATTGGTATTATTAATTTGTTTTCAGACATAATATTATGCTTCAGCATAACTTGTAAAACCATTGTTAATCAGATTTTCATACATCCGGATATATTTTTTCAAATGAAACAGGATATTTAATTTTAACATATCTGCATAATCAATTTCTCTTTTGGATTAAGAAAATCATCAAACTTTTGCCCATCAGATAAACAAAGATTGCCAAGTGTTTTCAAAACAGGCTCCAGTTTTCTTCTTGAACCATGAACTTTTGGTAATAACTTTTGCATGATAGCAGCATCAATAATATCAGAGATCCTCCATGTTGATTCTATTTTATTTACCACTGCTGCAAAGCGAAGTATTTCAGAAGCACTTCGGTAACCAAATTCTGCTCCTGTTTTCTTTAATTCAGAAAAGAAACTCATTAATGTTTTGTTTAACTCATTCTGTTATCTTTTGCTTCAAGGTTGTCATCTTTGCAATTTCAACAAAACTTTCGGCCATATTTGCTCCAAGGCCTTCAAGATTTTCAAGGTTAAGATTGGAATTACTTTTTAAATAACCTCATTTCTGCTGCAGTAACTCTGAACTCGATTACATTCGCTCTGTCAAGTACTTTAGGGCTAAACATGTAAGTGGTTTCATCAATGTTTACAGTACCGATAATGAATAGATTTTTTGGAAAACCAATTTCTGCAGGAACACCATTCCATTCTTCATTTCCCGAATGTAATGAAATTTTGCTTTTTGATTCCATTACACTTAGGAAATCTGCAAAATATCGTTCAACATGACTTAGATTCATTTCATCAAGAATCAGAAAATAAGGTTTGTCTGGATTATTATTTGCATCAATGATTAATTTCAATACTCCTGTTCATCAGGTTTATAGTCTTTTCCTCAAGGCATTTGGAAAACCAAATAAGGGCTCTCTGTTTGTCCAGTCGGCACCAACCGGTACAATGCAATATTGATTTTCGTTTTCACAAATCCACATGGCAAATGCCTGTGCAAGTTTTGTTTTTCCAGAACCAGAAAGGCCTGTAAGAATTACAAATGGTTTAGTTAGAAGAGAAGCGATGAACCGAACAATAAAGCTATGACTAAATTTTAAATTAATATTATCAAGCTTTGTAGCGAATTCATTGTAATTTAATTTCATTTTGTTACCATTAGGTATTGAATGATAATCTAATTTTAAATATGGAATAGATTCGTTATATGTATCCTTATATACTTTATACAGATGTTCAGCAAGTTCTATAGGACATTCAGTTAAATATGCACCTTGATTTAAATTTAATTCTTTATTATAAAATACTTTATATTCATTTCTTATTTTATCTAATAATTGTTTGTATTTTAAATTCAAAAAGTCTTTTCTGCTTAATAGGTTGATTCTTTTAAATTTTTTTAATTCTATAATATATGCATCTCCTCCCCAACTAGTCCCTTTAATTCCCTTTCCTTTTATGTAAGATTTATCGACAAGAGATACTCCAGTGAATCCTTCATTATCAGTAAGATGTAATATGATATCATTTGGAACAACCTCTCGCATGTTTGAGTAAATATCAGCTCCATTTTCACCTTTTTGAGGAGACCATAATACTTTACCTAGAGCTCTAGGACCTTCAATTCGGTCTTTTCTTCCTTTAATTATCGTTTTTTCAACCCAAATTCTTTGAGTTGGAATTTTCTTGTCTTTGGCAATGTTTTTACCTTCTTCAGTTCCGATTAAAAAATGAGCCAGAGCATCTGTTTTATAGTAGTTTTTCAAAATAGGGAACTTTATAATTAAATCAGATTGTGCATCAAAAATGTCATGATAAGTTTGTTTTAGATTTGTTTCTTTAATATTAAACCCCAATTCTCTGAAGGCTTGGATACTTTTATTATTTACAATTACAAACCTATTCTTGTCTACCCTATTTAAATATATGGTCGCTAATCCTTTCCCAAAATATTTAAATTTTTCAGCCCATTCAATCCATTCATCTAATTTGAAATCAGGACTGAAGGGTTCTAATATTTTTCTTCTAAAAGAATTATAATTTTTGTTGACATTCGAAATGAACCTCCCTGCATTTCTATACCCTTCTGATTGCACCATTCCACCATCATTAGCAAAATCTGAGAAAAATTCAATAAATCCATCCCTTTTTAGATTCGATAAATTCTTTAATGTTATTGTTGAGCGATAATAATCCTCATTGTTTGAATGAATATCACTTTTATACCATTCTTCAAACCCTATAATTATTTTTTGGAAATTTATACTATTCAGCGGCATCTTTATGAGTTATTAAAATGAATTGTTTATTTATAAAGCCACGGCATTTTCAAATATTATTTATAAACAGCGAATGTATAAATAAGAAATGAACTGGCAAAGAATAGTACAGAGTAGTTAGTATTGAGTAGTTAGTTCGGGATACGTGAAATAATGTAGCTTCGGGTTTTCTTATCATGTAAATCTGCCATAGCGCAAAGCTAAAGAAAATAGTTCGAAGTTTGAAGTTTGATGTTTGAAGTTGAGTTCTCAGTTCTCTGTTACTTGTTGAAAAAGCGTTTAGGCATTAGCCGTTGGCGTTTTTGTCAATTGAAATCGCATACACTTTAACTATTAGAGGCGATCCTGCCTTAAGGGCAAGCAGGTAGATAGCTAGAAAAGGTCGGGCAATAAATTTTGCATGGGATGAATGACGGATACAATAAAGGTGATTTTATTATAAAATCCTACGATCATTACGATATAATAAATTTGAGTACCTGGTATAAAAATATTAATTTTAGCTCCTGAATTATTCGTACCCGCTAAAAATTTACTTAAAAAAACGGAGGTCATTATGAATATTAAAAGAACGTTTATTCTATTTGCAGCAATTGGAATAAGCACTATTATTTGTGTTCATTCAGGTTGTGATAAAGATGAAGAACCTGAGAAAATTGCACCTACAGTGACTAGTAATCCTGTTTCAGACATAACACAAACAACCGCGACCGGCGGAGGAAGTATTTCTGCACAGGGCAGCTCGTCGGTTACAGCCCGGGGTGTTTGCTGGAATCTCACAGGCAGTCCCACCTTATCAAATAAGGTTGGAAGCACAAATGAAGGAGCCGGAACCGGTTCATTCACGAGTAACATTACAGGTCTTGAACCGAATATGACCTATACGGTTGCAGCGTATGCTACCAATGAGGCCGGCACTTCATATGGCACCGCCATTGTATTTACAACGCTGCCTATTCCGGAGGCTCCAACAGTGATAACGGGTGCCATTTCAAGCGTTACTTATTTTGAGGCTACCTGCGGAGGTGAAGTAACTTCACAGGGTACTTCGGATGTGAGTGCAAGAGGAGTATGCTGGAGCACAGGAGCCAATCCAACAATATCAGATGATATAACATCTGATGGGACAGGAGCAGGTAGTTTTACAAGTTCAATAACCGGCTTAACTCCTAATTCAACTTATAATGTGAGGGCCTATGCTACCAATGAAGTAGGGACAAATTATGGAAGTGTTGTTACCTTTACAACCGATGTACCGGATTTTCTTCTTCTTTCATTAACTGCGGCAGATACAATTGATTTAATTGGCGCTCAGCCGCCTGTAAATGTTCCTTTAAGTTCAGCATTTGAGGCAGTGTTTACCCTTGATATCATACCTTCCACAGCCAGCAGCAATACCATTAAGCTCATGAAGGTCAGCGGCCAGATTGAAATTGCGCTCGATATATCAGTGAATGATTCGGTAGTTTCATTTGCTCCCTTTGAAATGCTGGAATACGGAATGGCTTATAAAATAAAATTTATTGAAGGAATCCAATCCATTTATAACCAGCCGCTGCCGGCTTTCGAGAGGACTTTTACCACTGAATTGAACGATTTTTACCAGTACCAGGTATCCTACTGGAATTTTGAGAACAATGCCAACGACCAGGTTGGTGACTTTAATCCTACGGCAAACGGTATTGTTGACATTACTTATGCTGACTCTCGCAGCATTGCAGCAGGTGAAGCCGCATCCTTTAACGGATCAACAAGTATTATTGAGATTCCGAATGGTGATCAATTAATTGACACCTATGATTTCACTATTAGTTTCTGGGTTAAAACAAATTCAGCTGATAAAACTACCGGACATTTTGTTATGGGGTTGGGTGCTTTTTATGGTATTCATTTCGAGATATTCAGTGATTACAGTGGAGCTAAATTTGCCGTCAGGTATGAGGCAGGTGATGGCACTACTACATCTGAAGATATGTGGTTTCCGTATAATGCCCTGGATAATACCAATGGTGGATGGCAGGGATGGGATTTTGCTAAATCTATTACACTTGATGAAATGATAGAATACCTCAAAGATAGCTGGCTTCATGTAGTTTATACTTATAACAGCGCTGAAAAGAAAGGTACACTTTATTACAATGGTGAGAAAATGAAGAGCTTTGACTTTAATCTTTGGCCGGATGGTGACATTAAACAAACCATTGTCGGACTTAAATATGGTGGAGTTGCACCCGAAGTTGTAAACGAACTGGCATTTGGCTTTATCCAATCTCGTGCAGGTACACTTTGGGATAATGAGCCATGGGGAGGATATGATTTCCCGGATGCGAACCATTTTAAAGGTTTACTGGATGACGTCAGAATCTTTCATGCATCATTAACCGAAGACGAAGTATTTTATCTTTATAATTCAGAAAAGCCCTGATTGATCTGGTTTGTAAATAAACAATAGGATTATTGATTGCGATTTGGTCAATCTAAGTATTATAAGTATTTAAGGCACTTGTTCCGTTCGATGTTTGAAGTTCGAAGTTCGGAGTTGAGTTCTCAGTTCTGGGTTCCGGGTTCTGAGTTTTGGGTTCCGGGTTCTGGGTTCACCCTATACCCTTATTTCCCTTATACCTTAAAGAGTTTGAAGTTCGAAGTTCAAAGTTCGAAGCTGGGAAATGAATTATAACGGATTTATTGTATTTGATTATTTTTGTAAAAAGAATATTATCCCTATATAAAGTTATGAAAGAAAAAGATGAAATTATAACTGTGAGAGTCAAGAAATCAAAGGCGAAGGCATTTCGGGATATGCTTAAATTATTTGATTTTATT
This sequence comes from uncultured Bacteroidales bacterium, assembly GCA_963705185.1. Classification (GTDB taxonomy): domain Bacteria; phylum Bacteroidota; class Bacteroidia; order Bacteroidales; family JAADJA01; genus JAADJA01. Next base: position 29,453 of record CAVPJF010000011.1, on the reverse strand, counting down.
AAACTGGAAACACCAGAAGAAAAAATAAACCGCTACATCAGAACAGCGCCAAAAAATGTACCTCTTTCGGACGACGATATCATGGACATGATAAAGGCTTGAGAAATTGTATTCAATGGCTTCAAAAACTACCATCCGAATTGCATTTGATACGAATATCTGGATAAGTTTTTCAATCGGAAAACAGCTGGATAAGGTGAAGGAGATTTTTCTTAACGATAAAATTATCATTTTCATCTGTCCTGAAATAATTGAAGAATACCTTCGGGTTACGGCAAGTAAGAAAGTTGCAAAATATCTAACCCAACAACGAATCCTGGATACGCTAGACCTGATGGAAACTTTTACCCAAAGCCGAATTGTATCTTCAGGGAAGCAAATTACAAGGGATCCCAAGGACGATTTCTTACTTTCTTTTGCACATGAAAATAATCTGAATTTCCTGGTTACTGGTGACAAGGACCTGCTGGTTATGAAGAAGTACCATTCCACGCAAATTATAACCTTTAGTAAATTTTTAGAAAAGATTTAAATCAAACAGGCAGTTCTGGATTAACGGTTCTTACTTCTCGGTTCCGGTTTTTCTTGTTTCCTTCCTGCAGCAGGCAGGTATGTTTCATGTTTCCACTGCCACTGCCAACTGCCGACTGCCGACTGCAGACTGCCGACTGGAGACTGGAGACTGGTTTTCAGTTCTCATTTCTCTGTTCTTGGTTCGGTTTGTGGTTCTTTAAATCAACTAAAATTTACAAAAAGGGATTGATGGCTTATGGAATTCATAATGCTGATGCATCTATTATACAAACAAATTTAAACATTAAAAACTACAGTTATGAAAACAATCATGTTCATCCTCATCAGTGCATTACTGCTCAGCAAAAGCGCAATGGCCCAGAACAGGATACTGGAATGGGACGCAGGCAAAATAACCGCCATACGGGCAGAAGTAAAATCGAACAGCGGCAGTAATTATGTAAGAGAGATTAATGCCCGGGAATCGATGGATACTGTTTTTAATTTCCTCAGGCAAACCGAATTTATGGAATGCAAGGATCCATCCCTGGATAAAAGCAGCCTCTTAAGCCAATGGATCATCCGGCTGACTTTCGAGGGTCACCACGATGAGATCATTGTTTGTAAAGAATATGCTGCCATTGGTAAAACCCTCTTTGCCATTGATAAAAAGGCAGTGAAGGAGTTGAAAAAGATAATCACGCATTGCGGCAAATGCTAACCTTGGGATAAAGATTGGCTTCGGGTTAAAGGTTGCTGGTTCTTTACGTTTTGTTAACTGTCTGCTGCTAATTGCCCATTGCCAATTGCCGACTACCAATTGCCGACTGCCGACTGGTTGCTGGTTGCTGGTTTGACTAAATTAACCAAATTAACTCAATTAACCTGAATGTTCAAGGTTCCGGGTTCTGGGTTCTTGTTGCTGGTTACTTGTTTCTTGCTGCCTCTGCCTAATGCCTACTGCCGACTGGAGACTGGTTTCTGGTTTGACCAAATTAACCTAATTAACTCAATTAACCTGAATGTTCAAGGTTCTGGGTTCTGGGTTCTGGTTGCTGGTTAATGTTTCTTGCTGTCTCTGCCTAATTCCAACTGCCGACTGGAGACTGGTTTCTCAGTTCTCATTTTATTAATATATAAACTTGACAAAGCAGGATTGGATTTCGTATATTTGGGGTCCATTTTGGACCAAACGGTAATTGCTTTAAAATTTAATATCGACATACATTCTTTTTTTATGTTTCGTTTTATTTAAACTTTAGAGTTATGGAACCAAATGAAAACACAAATTCTTGTAATAAAAAGAAAAGTAGTTGGAAATTAGCGGGCTATATATCATGCGGGCTTGCAGTAACACTTCTGTGGATAGTACTTTTTGCCACAGGATTGATTGTTAATTCCAGTTATTACCGGGCTGCGATCAATTATAGTTTTGCAGAACCATTGGACTGGTTAATGACAGTAGTGAGCTTTACCCTAAGCAATGTGTCTTTACTGGCTTTGGTGGCAGGAATACTTGGCGGAATATGCAGTTTTGTGATAGTTACAGAAAACTGCACCCTTACTGTTGAAGAATTACAAAGGCGTATGAGTATGATATCGAGCGTAAGAAAGCAAATCAAGAACCCCTCTATAATATAAACCCTGTACACTTTGAAAGTCCTTTTATTTCAGGTTTCAGAGGAGTAATGGTTTTTGTCGGAATACTTACCCTGCAATATATTAGTTCCTTTGCCGATCTGAGTTCCATTGACAAGGGTACTGAAACGGCAAAAAATAAACCCGGTGTAACCCCATCAACTGGGGATACTTCAGTACCTTCAATAAAGGATACTAAGGTTGAAGATTTTATGGCCTATATGTCGAAGACTGAGCTTGACTGGATGAAGAATAAAGACTCGGATTCTTTGGTTAACTATATATTTTATTACAGGAATCTCATGAATGCACTGCCAGATAATGGTAAAAATAATGAATTAAAAAAGCAGCAATACGAAGCAAACATCAAGCTGATAAGGAATAAGTTAAAAGTACCCTCAGTTGCTGAAATACCGGGGATGACAGCATCCTCTTATTTCAAATTTGCAGTCATCGTTTCATTTATGGCATTTCTCTTTGGGTATGACCCCAGTTTATTTACCGGATTTCTTTCGAAGTTTTCCTTTACAGGCGGAAGTCAAAAAAAGTAATAACTGCCGTTCTGACAAAGGAAGATTGAATCTCTTCTTTTTTTAAGGTTTACGGATAAAGCGCCAGTTTTGTGCTCCTGGCAAAATATGTTGAGATATTTGTAGTAATTTTATTTTCTGCTCACAAGGAGCAAAGGTTCGCAAATTCTTTAAAGCTTAAGTTAAACTGCATAAGGCATTGACTGTATGAAATTAATTGCAAAAGTATTGATCCTGTACCCTGTATTTATCGGGGTATTCCTGTTTTTACCCGCCGGATCGATAAAGTATTACGAAGCATGGATATATTCGGTCGTACTTTTTATTCCCATGATCACCACGCTTCTTTACCTGGTTAAGTATGATCCTAAGCTGCTTGAAAGAAGGATGAGGTATAAGGAAAAGGAAGAAAAGCAAAAGCTGATCATACGGCTGGCGAGGTTACCTTTTATTCTTGGTTTTTTAATTCCCGGTTTCGACTACCGGTTTAACTGGTCGGAAGTACCGATGGTTCTGGTTGTCAATTTCAAACATACTGGTCTTCGCTGGTTACTTTTGGGTATTCCTTGTCTTCAGGGAAAACAGCTATACTTCACGCATTGTTGAAGTGGAGGAAGAGCAAGAAGTAATCACCACAGGACCTTATTCGCTGGTTCGTCATCCGATGTATACGGGGACGATTGTTATATTTTTATCTACGCCCATTGCATTGGGATCGTGGTGGGCTGTTATTGCATTCATCCTCTGGCCGGTAATACTTGTATTCAGGATCTTTGACGAAGAGCGGGTTTTAATGAAAGACCTGAAGGGGTATAAAGAGTACTGCCAAAAAACGCGCTACCGGCTGATACCGATGGTGTGGTAGGGGTGGTAAGGGGGAGAGTTCGAAGTTCGAAGTTCAAGGTTCGAAGTTCGGGGTTCAGAGTTCGGCGTTCGATGTTGGGTTCTCAGTTCACCATCAACTGTTCACGGTTTTGGTTCAAGATCATAACAGTAATTATCAAATTGGCTTTGGAAATCGTTTGACTTTGTGCTGGTCGGATCTTGCTAGTTATAAAACTGTTCAGCAGAGGGCAAATCAAAAAACAATTCCTTACTATTGTTGTTAACCTTATTTAAAAGTTTCCATCTTATGTCAGTAAGTGTATTGGTTCAAAGCATCATCATTGTAATCGTAACAGGTTTATTCAGCGGATTATTGATCCCCTATATCTTAAAGAAAATTGAATCGAACAGGGAAATACTGAAAGCCCAATCGTCACTGATAGACGATTTAACAAATACACTTTGGAATTGGCGTTACCTGTCGAAGAAAGTAGTTTATTATGCTGCTTCGGATGATGAACGATACCCTGATGCCGCACTTGACTATGAAAGTAAAATATGGGATTTGCTTGCCGACTTTAGAATTCAAACAAGCAAGGCACGCAGGCTGCTCTCGGAAAAAGCGTACACGGAATTTGAACAGTTTTATCAATACATCACCAGCGACATCGATTTAAAAGTAAGCTCATTGATTGTCCGGCAGGACAGGACCCACATTAGTAAAGACGCCGCGGAATTAAGCGACAAGTTTAGCAATGAAGTTTCAAAAAAGATTGACGACATGCTTAAAAAGGTGGCGGAGGAGTTTGGAATTTAAGAGGTTCACTGTTTTCAGTTAGAAGTTCAAAGTATGAAATTTGAAGTCGGTTTTAAGTTCAGGGTTTGAGATCAATGACCTTAATCATTCATTGAAAATAAGGCTTATTCCAAATTGAATGTATGCCGCCCTGGCATTAAGTGTATTAAAAAAAGACGGCATCATATCAGTAAGGGCAAAAATGTTAACAGGTCCTGCTTTTAAAGCTAACCCAAAACCCAGGTTGCTTCTTTTGCCTGTATAACTGTAATTGATATTTGCTGAAAGGATTTTTCCAAAGCGTCTTTTATAATTGATTGTATAACAAAACCGGGTGAGGTATTGAAAATAATCTGTTTTTATGAGTAATCCAAACTGATCCTTAGGTGTGAGATCGTAGGTTACACCCAGATAGCTTTTAGGAGTGAGGGGGGAGGAATAGGGCTCATTTACTTCTTCGACTTTGAAATGCTCCTGGATTGAATCGAGCAGGGGAACCGTATCCACAAAGGTGTTATCGTGGATAAAGTCATTCAGGTCAATTCCATTAAATGTATAGGGTTGCCCCGGGTTTTTGCTGACATATGATTTTACGTTTTCTTTCCAGTAAATCCTGCCCAGATCAATTACACTTAAAGATAATTTTAACATGGGCAGGGGCGTATATTTTACTCCGAGGTCTAAACCAAAGCCATGATTATTTGACAAATCGAGCCAGAGGTATTGATTCATATCCTGGTCACCCATCTTATCCAGGTAGCCGTAGGTGGAGGAGGTGTGTATGGCAATATCGGATGCTGCAGTAATTGCCAGACTCATATCGTCCTGTGTGAAGAGCTGCACTGTTGTATTTTCGGAATAGATATTGGCTGCTCCATTTAAATATTTGAGCTTGGTGCCGAAAGTAATTTTATTGTTCAAATCAAAGGAATATCCAAAGGCAAATTCGTGGTAGAGCGAAGAATTTAAAGCAGTCTTGCTAAAAGTCAAATCCCTTCCGATGAATTCCTGGCTGGCGTTGCCATACAATAAAAACTTCACAAATTCCTTTTCGAGAGAGAAATCTACAGACAAGATTTTTGCGAGGCTTATCTGGAAGGCATGCCTGTTTGACCTGATCCCGACTTGCCCCAGAGTAGTGTAAAAGTTCATGGCTAACACATTAACCTCGTCAAGGTTGTTCAGAATTGACTGACGATCAATATATAAATAATCATCTGCAGTTCCTTTTTCAGTTATTTCAGAATAATTAACCGGACTATTGAATCCGATGTAGGTTGAAGAAATTACCGGCAGGCTTATAAAGAGTTTACCGTAAGGAGAAAAGGCAGGATTTAAAGTATTAGCTACGGGAAGATTGTCGTAAAAATATGCAGAACGGGAAACCTGGGCTGTACTGGATTCATATAACAATGCCACCAATGAAACTATCAACGAAATTTTTAGGCTAATTGTAATTTGTGTTTTCATAGCTTCAATTTTTTAATAGTTAACATATAATTTAGCCGATAAATTCAAATCAATGCTGTAGTCGGAATATATTTTGACCAGCTTACCTGGTTCGGTAGATAATGTTGATTTAAAAATAATTTTACTGGCTTGTAATACCGATTCCATAGCATCCCCTTCAATGGTTACAATAGTTTCCTTTTTTGAAGGCTGAATCACCCTGCAATCAGGCGGATCACCGGTAATAGCGGAAACGATTATGTTTTCATTATCCGGAAATAAGGAATATAAAAGCTGATTTTCCGAATCGATAAAATCCAATTGTGCGAAGGCATTTATCGGAAACCCATTACTGATATCAATTCTAAGCTCAATGGCATTCAGATTCTCAACACTCTCAATTGAAAAATCAAGAGTATCGGCTATAATAAAATCACTTATGCTACCGTATAAATCCATTTCAACGGATACCGCAATATTGATTTGACTGGTATCTCTAAAGCAATTGGTTATCAGACTATCTCCTTCATAATTAAAAAGTCCGTTTAACTTAAAATAAATTTTGTTGGGAGCAATTTCCAATGCCTCCACAATGTTCGATCTGTTCAGCATAACTTCAGTGGAGGATGGCAAAGCGGAATAGCAGTCTGGTGAATTTATAATAAAACTACTTGCGGTGTCAGGGCCAAAAAGATAAATATCAAGACTATCCGGATTATTGCCAGTGGTATGAAAGGCTGTAAACTTTTCAGCCTCAACCTTTACAGGAAGTCCTAATTCGTTGTAGAAATCGACCTTTAATCTCACACATTCCGGACCAAAGGATATAGATCCAAAATCGGCAGAATTATAAATATTCAAATCAATTGTATCGGAGTAGGATTCAATATGGTTGCCTATAAACCCGAAGTATCGGGAATATTCAATATTCTTTAATTCGTTTGAAAGGGTTAAAGAATACTCCGGCAATACGTTAACATTTGTATCAGTTTTAATCCATACATCAGCAACTATAATGACTGTGTTCAACGGATTATTATCGAACTGGGCATAATAATCAACAAGGTTAACATTAGTGCTAAGGGTTAATATGCCTCCCATGGGATTACTGATTTTAAAGACATGTTCCAATGGATTCCCTGTGATGGTATGGATAAAATTTGGAACAGTCAAGTGTATTATCGAAGAATCCAGGTTTAAATTAGTTAAAGCTGATAAGTTAAATGACCCATTTGTAAGGTACAGGCTATCAATTCGCTGACCTTCGTTTGGCAAATCGAATGTGATATTAAAATAAATCGGAGGTAATTCGACCCAGGTACCTGAAGGCGGTGGTACAGGTGGTTCCGGTAGGGTGAACACTTCTGTCTCAATTTCTAATTGATCAGGTATTCTGGTTCTTTCCTTTGCCTCAATCGATACCAACTCTTTGCTTTCATAAATAAGTGAAATCAATCCATCTTCATTTGTATGAATGGTTCCGCTTGTATCATTCAGGAAATCTGCGAGCGTAAGCTTTGATTGTACCAGGGGGATGCCCCATTCGGTATTGAGATTGTCGGTTTTAATATTATCAAAATCAAATTTACTGCAGGAACTAATTATCAGTATCCCAATCAATAAAACATGAACCCTGGTTACGATGTAAATCTGTTTCATAGAAAATAGTTTATAATGAAATATTTTTCTCAATTATGTTTGTTGATGTCAAATTCATAAATAATAGATTCTCTATTTGCATTTTTCTCATCTCCTCTTGTTAATTGACTAACAAGGATCAATAGATATCAATAATTATTCCTGTAGGCTTAGTATCAATTTGTATGTTGATTAACAATCATTTAACATTTAAGATATCTTTAACGAATTTCCAAATTTTGTAAAAGATTATAGATTATGGAAATCCTTCCAAATTTAAGACAAAAATTAATAACAAAAAAAATAAGAATTTTTATCAATAGTTAAAAATCGGGATATAGTGCTTTTGATTAATAATAATTGAATTCGGAATGATTTACTTTTCTGGAATATATAAATAACTTCCATTCAACGATTAAATTCATGCGTTCGTCGAAATAATTTGCCGGTGTTAATTGCCCGCCTTTATTTTGATTCAGTTTTTTAATTTAAATTTACATTTTATGAAAACAAAAGAAATTGTTTTAATCGGATTAGTGGCAACGATGTTGAGTGGTTGCCTGGTAAAGTCGCTGCATTCGTTCTACGATGAAAGCGATGTGGTCTATAAACCGGAACTGACTGGTAACTGGTTAGATGATGATTCATCGAAATGGGTCATCAGCCGGTATTCATTCCCGAAAGGTTTCATGAAAGGCGACAGCCTGGATAATTCATACCTTGTTGAATTGTATGAGAACTCCGCACCTCCGTCGAAGTTTAATGTTCATCTGTTTACGGTAGATGGCCTGTGGTATTTAGATTTCATGCCGATCAAGGCTGATAGCGATCAGGAGTTTTTAAGCTATCACTATGTACCTGCACACTCCCTGGCCCGGATAGGGTTCGACAGTAACAACAGCTTATCGATAAGCTGGTTTAGCGAGGATTGGCTGCAAAAGCTGTTTGAAGAGAACCGCGTAAAGATTTCACACGAAGTGGTCCGCGGGGACGAAACTGGTTACGGAACACAATACATCCTTACCGCTTCCACTGATGAGCTTAAGAAGTTCCTCGCCAAATACGGAAACGATCCCGATGTTTTTAACGAGGAGGATAATAAGAATTTCTTAACTTTGAAATTAAATCGCACGAAGTGAACAGGGGAGTGACAAAGTGGTTATCGGCCATTCTTCGGAATGCGCTTCTCCAGCACCTGGCTTTCTGGGTGCTGGCGTATTATGTATTGCTGAAGATATTTGCCGGGTCGGACATCCTTCAGCCGATTGATTACATCTATACCGGCATTTTCCTCAGCTCGCTGTTTATCCCGGTTGCGATAAACCTGTTCCTGCTTATTCCACAACTGCTGAATAACGGGAGGTATATTCCATACGGAATTCTGATTCTGTCGGGTCTTTTTGTGTTTAGCTTCTTTAACCAGTTGCTGTTCGACCGGCTGATCGACTTCATCCTTCCGGGATATTACTTTATTTCGTATTATTCATACGGCGACCTGCTCAAATTTTTTGCTGTTTTCCTGGTCATCACCACGCTGCTTAAGCTTTCGAAGGAATGGTTTGAGCTTAGCAAGGCACGCCAAAAGATCACATTGCTTGAAAAAGAAAAGCTCGATGCCGAACTGAAGGCGCTGATGAACCAGGTGAACCCGCATTTCTTATTCAACAGCCTGAACGTATTGTATTCCCTTGCAATAAAAAAGATGACGGAAACACCGGATGCAATTATCCGGCTGTCGGATATTTTACGTTATGTAATTTATGAATCGAATAAAGAAACCGTAACCCTGAATTCGGAAATAGAATTGCTGAATAATTATGTTCATCTCCAGCAATATCGGATTGACGCAAGTGCTAAAATCGAATTTGTAAAGGACGTTAGCGACAAGGAAACCCGGATTGCACCTATGCTGTTCCTGCCACTTCTGGAGAATAGCTTTAAACATGGCATTAAAGGTGATACCGGCGATACGATTATCCGATTAAAACTTAGCCAGCAAATAAACCGGGTTAATTTCACCATTGAAAACAACAAAGGGATTTCATCTGAACCCAGCGATAAGCAGACAGGGGGTGTTGGCCTTGAGAATATCCGAAACAGGTTGCATCTGATATACCCGGATAATCATAACTTTGACGTGACGGAAACAGATTCGACATTTAAGGTAGAATTGACAATAAATAATTCAGTATGACAATTCAATGTATCATTGTTGAAGATGAGCCGGCTTCACAGGAAATCCTGAAGGCGTATATTGCAGATTGCCCGAACCTGACTTTAGCTGAGATCTGCAAAAATGCTTTTGAAGCCAATGAAGTCCTGATGAACCGGAATGTTGACCTGATGTTTCTGGATATCAACATGCCGGGTTTGTCGGGAATGAAATTCTATAAATCCTTATCTCGCCCGCCCTTTGTGATATTTACCACCGCTTATCCTGAATTTGCCCTTGAAGGCTTTGACGTGGATGCAGTGGATTACCTGTTAAAACCCTTTCCTTTTGACCGTTTCCTGAAAGCCGTCAACAGGGCAGCAGATCGCCTTAAGCCGGGCGCTGGAATTCAGATGAAAGATGACTTTATGCTGTTAAAGGCGGATAAAAAAATTCACAAGGTTTTGCTTGACGATATTCTTTACCTTGAAGGACTGGGAGATTATGTAAAAGTTCATTTCAATGACCGGTTCCTGCTGGTGCATGAAACGTTGCAGAACCTGCAGAGCCGGTTGCCTGAGCCGCCATTTTACAGGATTCATAAATCGTTCATTGTTTCGGTAAACAAATTCAGCTACATCGAAGGGAACCAAATACAGATCGGTGATCAATCCATTCCTATTGGCAATGCATACCGTGATCGTTTCCATGAAATGATCGGGAAAAAAGAACCCAACCGAAAATAATGCAGAGGAGCGGGACTCCCTGGATGCTTGTTCTTGTTGCTTGTTGCTTGGTGCAATTTAGTCAATTTAGGCAATTTCTTGTTGAAGGGCTTTTGGCTGATGGCTTGGAAAAGAGCTTTTGGCTATTGGCTGTTAGCTTTTGGTTTTTTTAAATTTAGTCAATTTAGGCAATTTTCTCAAGGGGATGCTCGCCGCTTGCCAGGATGGTTCATTCGAACAGGAATTACGCAGTCGGGCAAGTCTGTTGCAAAGTAATTAAGGCACTTCTTGCGGGTTGCTGGATTCGTGCTTACTCAGGAATGCTTTTTGGCTGCGGTTATATTGAAGAACGAAAGAAGAGAGTCTCGAAGTTTGCTCGCTGGCTTTTAATTTTTCAATCACTTCAATCCAATTTCCGTCTATCCTTTGATACTTCGACAAGCTCAGTATTCAGGATGACCGGTATTTAATGGTAAAATGTCAATTGATAACTATTCTGCTATTGCGACGATTCGATCGGTAAAGGAAAATAATTCTTCAGGACTGAAATAGTCAATTCCCAATTGCTCAAGTGAAGTCATCACCATAACCAGTCGCTTTTGCGGGTAGGCAACTGCATATTGTCCTCCATGCCCGTGCGTATAAACAAGATTGCGTTCATCACTAATCCACCAGAAATATCCAAAGCCATCTTCACCATGGGCATTGGTTATATGGATGGTAAGCATTTGTTTCAACCAGTCGCGCGGGATAACCTGCTCGTTGTTCCACATCCCGCTATCGCAAACGCATTGACCTACTTTTGCGAGTTCCCGTGCAGGCATCATAAGTCCAAAAGCTCCTAGTGTGATGCCGTCGGAATAATCTTTCCACTCGTATCTTGTTAATCCGATCTTTGAAAAGAATTTTTCCTTTGTATAACTGGCAAGTGTCTTGCCGGCAACCTTCTGAACAATTGCGGAGACGATCTGCGGTGCACCATCGTTATACTGGTAATAGGTTCCGGGCTCCCATTTCAATTCGTTGCTCAATACATAATCCACGCTATTGTCGGTAGAATGGGTGCGGAAAACATCCGATTCGGTATCATTATCAAAATAAATACCTGAACACATGGTAAGCAGGTTGGCGAGGGTAATATCCTTTTTATCAGGATGACTTGCAACTTCGTCAGGAAGGTATTTTGAAATTGGATCATCAACGGATTCAATGAGGCCTTCGGTTACAGCGAAACCGGTTGCAATACCAGTTACCTGCTTGGTGCAGGACCAGATGGCATTGTAATGGTCAATTTCTGCATCATCTTTAAGGTAGCTTTCAGCGATAAGCTTTCCGTTTCTGAAGACCAGAAATGATTTCACCATCCAGGCTTTTTCGTGTGCATAAAGGTCGTTGTAAACCTCAACCAGTGCCATGGAATCAATGTTTTCAGCCGAAGGATAGGATAGGGTCCAGCCATCATCATGGCAACAGGTTTAAATGTGGTGAAAGGCCTGACGAGCTCGTCTTCCTTAAGGCAAGCACTGAATAACAGGCTTATAACTATGATTTCAGTAATGAAGATAAGGTGTTTAGTTTTCATTTTTTAAGCGGGGTATAAAGGTTAACCGAAGCGATTGATTTAAAAATTTTATTGCAGGATCATCAGAATAAACGAAATAATCAAAGACATACGAATAGGCAAGCCTTGAAGCAGCGTTCCTGCGGTATTGTATTTCAAAGAATGTATTATTGAAGGTTCCGAGCGAAACGAATGAAAATTCGCTGTGCATGTCACTCACAACATCGCTGAACTGGTCGGTGAAGAAATAGGGATCCTCCCAGGTTTCACCCCTCGACACAAATCCGCAGAGGTTATTGAAAACCCTGACCTTAATTAATGAATTCTTCAGGTTTACCGTTGCAAAAGCTGAAACGCCTGCGCTATATTGTGTAAGCCAGAAGTAATAGCCGCTCTGCAAGTCGGGATACATCTGTTGGTTGTATTCCATCTTCAAGGCCGGCCCGATCTTTAAGCCGAATTTTTTTACAGGTATTTTCCAAACATATGCCGCTTCAATGGGCTTGAAGCTGTAATTCAGGCCTATAATATCTTTGGCGATAGGAGCACCAACCATTAATTTGAATTCGTAAAACCAGGCATTGTCCTTATGCGGGAAGGTCCAGTTCATTCCTGCATCGAGCGAAGGCCCCCGAAATACAAGACCATAGTTTTCACTTTCTTTGATTTGAAGGAAGCCGATGGAAAAAAAAGTATTCCTTGGTCTTATGGAATCCTGTGCAGTGAGATCACCACAAAGGAAGACAATAACAAAGGCAGCTGCCATAAACCGGATGATACAATCCTTAATACCGAAATTTCTCATGTTGGAAAGATTTTGTTTGGCCGTTGAAAAGAAAATACTTCATGTGAAGATGATATATTGACTTTATCTAGATGCGAAATTAATAAATAATAAAGCATCCAGAATTAAAAAGGATTGAAAAAATATTTTCAAGGTAAGATTTATTGGACGTTCAAAGCAGGTTTATCATTCCGTTTTTATAATTCAGGAGTCCTACTTTCTTTTCCGGGTGCGGAGTGGCGATAGGATTTTAATGAATGATTATTTGTATTTTTGACATACTATGAAATCTTCATTTTACAGTCAAATTGTTTTCCTGCTGAAAAACAACCTTACCTTAATCCGGAAAGTCATCACCTATACAGTTGTTTTTGGTTTGTTGTATTCGGTTGCGGAATACTATTTCGGCATCTGGATCAACGACAAACGCGAATATATACCCTTGCTTATAAGGGTAATGGCAGCTGCGGTTTTCATGGGCTTTTCAATCGGTGTTTTTGAAGGTTATTTATACCTGTCCTTCAGGAAAAAGCCTTTTCTCCTGATCGTAATTTTACGGTCGGTCTCTTACTCGGCCATCATTACCTTTTGGCTGATTGTCATTAACGGGATTTGGGAAAGTATAGATTACGATATTTCCTTTATGGAAGGTGTAGGTACTTACCTTCAATCGGAAGCATACCTGGTAAACCTGGTAACACTTATTGTATTATTTATTGTGATACTCGGGGTAAATCAAATTAACAGCCTGCACCGTAAGGGAGAATTGATGAAATTTATACTTGGGCGCTATCATCAGCCAAAAGAAATTGAACAGCTATTTTGCTTTATCGATTTGAATCACTCTACCACTATTGCTGAAAAATTGGGTAATTTAAAATTCGGTTCCTTTCTAAAGGACTATTATTCTGATATTACCGACGCCATTCGTCACTCAGAGGCTGAAATTTACATGTATGTGGGTGACGAAATTATCCTGACCTGGCCGGTGAAAACAAAACAAATTATAATAAAGTGCTTGCCTGCTTCTTCATGATGAAAAAGACGATCAGGAGGAAGGAAAATGTTTACAGGGAACGCTATGGTTATGTCCCTGAGTTCAAAGCGGGACTTCATGGTGGAAAGGTATTGGTAACATGGGTTGGAGAGTTGAAAAAAGAGATCATTTATCTTGGGGATGTATTGAATACAGGATCGCGGATACAGGGGGAATGTAAGCGTTTGGGCTGTGATTTTTTAATTTCGGAATATATAAAGGATAGGATTCCTGATCCGGAATACCTCATCGGTTTTGCTGATGAGCTTGTGCCAAGGGGTAAGGAGAGCAAGATTAAAGTATTCAGGGTACTTGCTTCTACCGGTTAACAATTTAACCGCATGACCGTCACTAGAATCTGTAAAGTTAGTAATATTCACGATAGTACACCTTTGGCAGAAGTTCACTGTTCTCAGTTTTGGATTTGGTTTCAATTTTCCTTTGAAGAGCATGTCCTGCATGGCGGGAGGGTAGGGGGATGTTAAAGATTGGTTTTTTAAAGGTTCTCAGTTCTTGATTCAAAGTTTTCCACCATTATTTAAGCGCTAATTTCCCGGTATAGGCTGGTCCATTTTTAATAAAATGATAGGACTGGTTTTATGAAACTATAATCTAATCGCTCAGTATAAAACATAATGAAATGTAGTATTTGCAATTCGTTTTGAAAGAAGCTGAAAAATAGAAAATAATTCGATATTAAAAAAATCCTAAAATCTTAAGAAATGAAAACAATAAGTAAAATGTGCGCTTACCCAATCATTGTTCTGGGTTGCTTGCTGATGGTAACCAGCGGTTGTAAAAAAGATGAAGCCGAGGAACCAGCCACGATCAGCGATTATAACTTTTACATGATGGTGGGGGTTTCAATGATCAACTGCTATACTGATATTTATAATCAGAACCTTGCCGGTGTTGCCACTGGTTCACACAATATAACAACTGATGGTCCGATGGGAGGAACGGTTGTGATTACAGGAACAACTACATACGATAATACTCACGGGATAACAACCACTGACCTGGTATTGTCAATGAATGCTGTAAAATATACCTATTCGTATACTGACGGCAGCAACAAGGCCTGGACCACACAAATTACCCTGACAGGATCTACCACATACACGGGAAGCTTTTCAGACAGCTATACCAGTGTTAATCATCAGTCGGATAACCTGCAGGTGGAGGGCACTGTAACATATGACGGTACCACCCGTTCCATCAATTCGATGGGGCAGGTAAGTATTAACCGTTCATCAACAGTGGCCGTGAATATTTTCGGGCATACGGTTTCGTGGTAGTTATTGAAGGGAAATTATTTCAAAAGGCAGGTTCGATATGAGTAAAATAAAAGGCATCTGTTGGCAATGGCTGATCGTGGGGCAAGCAATCATAATTTTACTGGCAGCCAGCTGCACAGAGGAAGACTCGATGGAGGTAACACTTCCTGTGGTAACAACCCTTAATGTATCAGGAATTACATCAACAACAGCCATTTGTGGAGGCAGTATTACATCCGATGGAGGTGCTGACATCATAGCACGGGGAATCTGCTGGAGCATCACACCTGACCCTACCATTGTAGATTATAAATCGAACGATGGCAGCATCGGGACCGGAAGCTACTATAACAATCTTTACGGACTTACTGGTAACACGACTTATTATGTAAGGGCGTATGCTGAAAATAGCTCCGGTACTGGTTATGGCGAGGTCAAGACATTTACGACCCTCGAAACATCCGAATCGGTAATTACGCTCGAAGCGCTTTCCGTTAGATGCTCCAAAGCCATACTGAATGGAAAGGTGAATCCCGAAAACCTGGTCACCCAGGTGTACTTCGAATACGGAACCAGCCTTAGTTACGGACATGTGATTTCGGCCATACCAGCCGAGGTCAACGGGAATGAATTCATCAATGTTAGTACACCGCTTACAGGGCTGGAGGCAGTAAAAACCTATCATTTCAGGCTGAGGGCTGAAAATACTTCAGGAACTGCATACGGAAACGATATGACCTTTTTTACGGGTTATGTTGTCGGTGATACCGCGCTGGGCGGAATTGTTTTTTATACAGTAGGGGCAGGGGTGCATGGTCTGGTTGCTGCATTGACAAACCAGGATTCCGATATTCCATGGTATAACGGCAGCTACGTGACAACCAATGCAACGGGAACTGCTATAGGAACGGGTAAATCGAATACGGTCGCCATCGTGTCTGTTCATGGCGAAGGATATTATGCAGCGAAAATATGTGATGAATTGATACTTGACGGTTATGACGACTGGTTTTTGCCATCCATTGATGAATTGCAATTAATTCATAGCGAAACAGGATTGACGACATATGCCTATTATTGGTCATCATCTGAGTTTGATGCCAACAATGCATGGTA
The DNA here is from genome assembly GCA_963705185.1 of uncultured Bacteroidales bacterium. Taxonomy (GTDB): domain Bacteria; phylum Bacteroidota; class Bacteroidia; order Bacteroidales; family JAADJA01; genus JAADJA01. Next base: position 13,413 of record CAVPJF010000011.1, on the reverse strand, counting down.
TGGATATGTTACAAATCTGAATTATTTCGGCAGTAATACGGAGAATAAAAGCACTATTGCCGGTCCGGGCGTTGAAGTTGGAACAACTGTACCTTATTATGTACGCGCTGTCAGAGAATTTTAATATGCCTGTCCAAATTAATAAAGGGGAATCAATAAGTCCTGACTGAAAGTTTGCCCCCTGATTGTTTCAGTAATAAATAAAAGATCAACTATTTAAAGTGCAGGTCAGCACGGTAAAATCTGACAATTTAAAATGAAAACAAAGGGTTTGATATTGACAGTATTTGCATTCTGCTGCATGTTTAAAGTGGTTGATGCACAAACGAATGTGAGCGGACCGATCACGACAAACACTACATGGTCGCCCGTAAACGGGCCATATATAGTGGTGGGAAATACCCTGGTGCAGGAAGGGATTACCCTGACTATAGAACCAGACGTTACCGTTAAATTTGAAAGTGGGATGTCACTGCAGGTGGATGGTGAGCTAATAGCCATCGGAGATATAGATATGCCTGTTGTATTCACTTCGGCATCTTCTTCTCCCGTTCCCGGCGACTGGGGATTTATTGCTTTCAGCAATTCCAGCACCGATGCGGAATTTGATGACGAGGGAAATTACCTTAGCGGCTCCATCCTGGAATATTGCGTGATTGAATATGCAGGAGGCAGCACCTATAACTTCGGCGCTGTGATAACTGACAATGCGCTTCCATATATTTTCCGTTGCATCATCCACGATAATAACGCTTCAGGCATCTATGGCATTAACCTTTCGGGAACGCTCCGGATCAGGCAAAACCTGATCACCGATAACGAGGCACCAACCGGAGGGGGCATCAATGTTTGGGGTGGTTATGTGATCATCGAAGGGAATACAATTATGGGGAATAATGCGTTGTCGAGCTATGGCGGAGGAGGAATATTTGCGACTTCCAATACAACTGAAATTATCAATAACCTGATTGAAGGCAATACATCTATCGGTTATGGCGCCGGAGGGGGAGGCGGAGGAATCTATATCAGGGACGGAAACTCGACCATCACCAAAAACATTATACGGTATAATACCCTCTATAGTAATTTCTCCTCAGGAGAAGGGGGCGGGATTTTATCCTATGGATCAACAGTTAACATCCTTCAAAATGAAATTACAAATAATATTGGTGGAAACGGCGGAGGGATATTCGGTGGGAACCTGATCGCCAACAATTGCATTAGTGAAAATTTTGCTGAGGAAAAAGGGGGAGGTATTTATATGTCGCAAAACAGCGTATTAAATAATTCACTGGTATTTAATGCCGCAAATATGGGTTCAGTCATCGATTATTACCTTGCGGAAAATCCGAACGAATTCAAGTCCAATACCATCAGAGGCAATGTTGTGTTGGGTGAGGAACCTTCCTATACGATGGGTATTTCGGCCCACCCCGTGATGCAGTTTAATAATATCCTGGATAATACTGCTACATATGAACTATTCAACCGCAACGGCTCGTTTACGCCGCACCTCGATGCCAGGGAAAACTGGTGGGCTACAACCTCAGAGGCCGGGATACAGGGAATTATTTATGACTGGGTAGATGATGCGACATGCAGCATTGTAGATTATGCACCATTTGCAATGGATATACTGACAGATGCACCCATCGCTCCGCCATCCGGATTAACCATGGAACAAGGTGCCGGGGAGATAGGCCTGAGCTGGAATGCAAACACTGAGCCCGACCTTGCCGGATATAAAGTTCACTGGGGAACGACCAGCGATTATCCATTTGAAAATTCTATTGATGCCGGAAATGTTACTTCTTATACAATCACAGGCCTTACAGGCGGAGATTATTATGTAAGTGTTACGGCATACGACACATTCGCTGACACTGTTGTTGATGATCCGGGCACACAGGTGAACGAAATTCAGTGTGCGGGGAATGAAAGCTGGTATGCAAAGGCTGTTTCAACCCTTGGAGTAGATGATATACTGGTAAATAGCGAAACCGCAGGGTTGGTTTTCCCGAATCCTGCCTCAGAAAATATTATTGTCATTCTTCCTCAAAAATCAAACATTGAGATATTAAATATCGAGGGACAGGTTGTATCAACAATCAAAAGCGATACCGAAGAAACGACTATTGATCTGTCAAATTTATCCAACGGAGTCTATATCCTAAAGGCAAAAACAAGTAAAGGCATGATGGTGAAGAAATTTATTAAGAAATAACCACAAGATGTCAGTGAGATTCAGATTCAAGGGCCCGTACTTTAAATTATAACCATGATAAAGCCTGAAGAATGCTGTCCGTTTTTTTTAAGTAATTATCAATCATAAGCAGGTTTAAATGATAGGGTAAAAAAAACCCCGCCGTAGGCGGGGTTAAAATCTTAAATGACTTTTGAGGGTGTTAAATTAAGCGTGTTTAACATTTACTGCATTTAATCCTTTTTTACCTTCCTGAAGTTCAAAGGATACTTGGTCCCCTTCCCTGATTTTATCAATCAGTCCCGAGGAGTGTACAAAATATTCCTTTTCGCTTTGAGCGTCTTTAATAAATCCGAAACCTTTCGATTCGTTAAAGAATTTTACTGTTCCTTTATTCATATTGTGATATTTAATTTCTGCAAAGATAAGTCAAATGATTGGATTAAACGTAGTTTATGTGAGAAATTGTTAGATTGATGAATGGTTAATTATTTAATTCGGCAATTTGGAATGTCCCATTATAGAAATCTTTTTGGTGAAACCTGAATTTACTAACCGCAAAAGGCAGGCAAATCATTGTTTGAATCCTTATTACTTTCATTTCCAATTATTTTTTTAACTCAATTTCCCTTTACACAGCAATACGGCACTGTACATGCGTTTTAAGGGGCCGAACGGCTGCTACTTGCCTGAGCAATGATTCATGGTTAAAGCCGGCAACCAGGTCGTTGATAACATCCGATACATGATTGATTTCAGTAGCTAAATATGCATTGGCACCTGCAAAGGCGAAACCTTCTTCCATATTTCCCCTTGCCGAATTAAACAAGGCCTGAGCAATGCAGAATGGCGCCTTCCTGTAATCGCAGGATGCAAGACATTTCCACGGACATTTAAATGGTTTGGCTTCGCCATTCATGATTTGCTGTACGAATTCATTTTTCACGACCCTTCCCGGCAATCCCACCGGGCTGTCGATAATTACGATATCCTCCTTGTGCGCTGCAAGGTAACTTTCTTTATAGGCAAGCGAAGCATCACATTCATGGGTTGTAACAAAGCGGGTTCCAATCTTAACTCCTTTAGCGCCTGCCTTCATAATCTCATAAATATCCTTACCTGTTTGAAGTCCCCCTCCGGCTATCACAGGTATGGTCTTCCCAGATGATTCTTCAAATGGACGAATAACTGACACGGTTTCTTCAACGAGCTGTTGAAGAGGAATCCTGTTCATTCCAAGGTTTTCTTTTTTAAAGCCAAGATGTCCGCCTGCCATTGGTCCTTCAACTACCACAGCATCAGGCAGAAAATGATAATGGGATTCCCAGTAACGGAAGATCAGATTTGCTGCTTTAGCGGAAGATACTTTAGGCACCAGCTTGGTATGATGGCCGTTAAGTCCTGCATCAGCTATAATGTGAGGGATTTTAAGTGGCAATCCCGCACCCATAAATATGATATCGATCTTTTCTTCAATTGCTACCTTAATTAGTTCTTCATGGTCCGTCAATGCCATCATGATGTTTACACCCAATACACCATGGGTCATACTTTTGGCTTTCCTTATCTGTTTTCGCAGGGCAAGTTTATTGGCTTCATGGAAGTTTTTCATATAGCCCGGTTCAAGCATTCCGATTCCTGCTGCCGATATTACCCCGATACCTCCTGCGTTGGCTACTGCCGACGCCAATCCAGATAATGAGACAGCTACTCCCATCCCTCCCTGCACAATAGGTAGTTTTACACTGAGATCGCCAATGTTTAATGATTGCATAAAGTATTTATTTAGTATCCGTTATTGACTCGGGGCAGGATTTTAAAAATTAAAATCGGGTTTGTCCTTTTGTATATATGACGGAAGAATTATTTAACTCACTGTGTGTTAAAACGTCAAAATTATAAGTGTGTTTTTCATAAATAAAAGAATAGGGATGAATGAGAACAGAATAGTTATAAAACGAGTTTTTAGGGACGAAAACAGCGAATACAGGTGCGGAAAAATTAATCACGGGATGAACATCAGATAAGTTCTTTTAGTTTGTCAGCATAATTTTTCGAAACGGGAACAGGAAAATCTACATTTTCAAAAAACATGCGATAGCCTTGCTGGCTACCTTCAATCTTATCGATGTGGTTGATGTTAGCCAAATAGGACCGGTGGCATTTGAAAATAAATTTATCATCTTTCAATATCTCTTCAGCTTTTGTGAGGCTGCACCTTACCATCTGGCTCTTCACAGCCTGACCTTCCTTCCAGAACACTTCAATGTAATTGTTGGCCGAACGGACGAACAATATTAGGCTTACCTTGATGGAAAGGTTATCCTTCTGGTAGTCCGACACAAAATGCACAAGCTTTTCGGGAAGTGATTTGTGCTCCTTCAGTTTGATATTGAGCTCATTTGCCAATTTCAGGTGCGAGCGCAATAACCGGTTCCGGTTAAATACTATGAGAACTGATATGGGAACAATGGCAATGAGCATCATTTTAATGATCATGTCGAATCCGAATACCATGATGCCGAGTGCTTTGTAATAAAGAAAGTAGCCGAAACCTACAGTGAAAAGGATCCAGATATCCCACAGTATTTCTTTTTTTACATTCCATGACGAACCATTCAGTTGACGGGAGAAAAGGCTGGGAAGGATCAGCAGATTAAGGCTTAAGGACAGAAAGGTTATAATTCCTAATCCTATAACAAGGAAGTACTTATCCCGGAGTGCTAAAGCATCGATTTGCAGAGGCTGAAAGAGAAATAGGAATACAAAAACACCTATACTGATGAAAAAGATGATTTTAGTATTGTGCTTTAAATCACCGTTAAACGGATAAGGTTTGTTGAGGAATTTAAGCATGCTGTTTTTAATCCTTCAAATAAAATTTTAAATAAAATTACAAAAGTTTACCTAACAATTAACGTTTTCCAAAGAAAAAAATCATATCCTGTTAACATTTCTGGTTTTAAAAAGCAGGAGCCATTTCGTCCTTCCGGCTGTATCCTTTTATTTACAAATATTCCCTATAGAACATTTGGCGAAAAGAATTGTTTCAAAAATTGCATAGGATACATTAAAAGGTGATAAGAAAATGGCAAGGCAAAAAAAATCCCCCGCCAAAGGCGGGGGTTAAATTTTTAAATGACTTATATGATAATAAACTACGAAAGTTTAACATTTACCGCATTTAATCCTTTTTTTCCTTCCTGAAGTTCGAAAGATACTTCATCCTCTTCCCTGATTTGGTCAACTAAACCAGATACGTGTACGAAGTACTCTTTTTCGCTTGCAGCGTCTTTAATAAATCCAAAACCTTTCGATTCATTAAAGAATTTTACTGTTCCTTTATTCATGTTATATTATTTAATTTCGGCAAAGATACAGTTAATGTTTGGATAATGGGTGATTTATTTTAGAATTGCTATAAATAGTGGCAAAATAATAAAGGAAAATCGTAAACTGAATACTTAACTTTGAGGATTTACTCAAAACACAGTAACTGAAAAATATAAACGCTTCATCAAAAATAACACTTGCAACAAGAACCAAATTGCTCGAAGTTTGTTAATTAGGAAACCAGAATTTAAAGCGAATGAGTAAAAATGTTTTTGGTGAAGAATTGAAAACCTGCAGCAAAAGTCCGATGACAGGTTTTTACCGCGATGGCTGCTGTAATACCGGCGAGGATGATCATGGCGTTCACACGGTTTGTGTAGTAACAACGGCTGATTTCCTCGAATTTTCCAAACAAGCCGGCAACGACCTTAGCACCCCTGTACCCGAATACCGTTTTTCCGGCTTAAAACCCGGCGATCGCTGGTGTTTGTGTGCTTCACGGTGGGTAGAAGCATATCGTGCGGGTAAAACCCCTCTTGTTATTTTAGAAGCCACGCATGAGCGCAACGCTCGATTACGTTGATCTGCACGAGTTGGTTAAATTTGCCTGGAAAAAGGAGAAAGTCTAAATTTACAGATTTAGTTACATTGGATTATGACGCAAACGAAGGTCGCCATCATCGTAGGAGCAGGAATTGCAGGACTTGCGGCTTCGGTCAGACTTGCGCGCAAAGGGTACGAGGTTATTGTATTCGATGCAAATACATACCCGGGAGGCAAATTGACGGCTTTCGATCAGGAAGGTTATCGCTTCGATGCAGGTCCATCTCTTTTCACGATGCCGATGTATGTTGATGAGCTGTTTGAACTAAACGGCCTCAACCCGCGAGATCATTTTAATTATATCCGTAAAGATGAATCATGCCGGTATTTCTGGAACGATGGAACACGATTAACTGCATGGGCCGATCAGCAAAAATTTGCTGAAGAAGTGGAAAGTAAGCTGGGTGTGAAAGCCACGGTGGTGATAAAAAAACTTCGAAAAAGCAAACGAATGTATGAGCTGGCAGGCCGCATTTTTCTTGAAAAACCGCTAAACCGATGGTCGACATGGCTTACCCTTGATATTGCGAAAGCCATGGTGAATATACACCACCTGAGTTTGTTTAGCACCATGCACCGGGACAATCAGGCCATGCTCAGTAACTCTAAGCTGGTGCAACTTTTCGATCGCTATGCCACCTACAATGGTTCTGATCCTTACCGTGCACCGGGAGTGCTTAACATTATTCCCCATCTTGAGCATGGCATCGGAACTTACCTTCCGGTAAAAGGCATGCACCAGATCACTGAAGCCATATATGAGCTTGCAAGGGAAATAGGTGTAGTTTTTCATTTCGGTGAACGGGTCGAAGAAATTCTGATTGAAAATGATCTCATAAAAGGGGTGAGAACATCAGTTAAAGACTACAAGTCTGATCTTGTAGTTTCGAACATGGATATAACACCTGCCTATCGCAGGCTCCTTCCACGGGTAAAAGCTCCTGAACGTATTTTACAACCAGGAACGATCCAGTTCAGCACTGATCTTTTACTGGGGAATCAGCCGACTTTACGATGATCTTGGATTGCACAATATTTTTTTTAGTGATGATTATAAAAAAGAATTCCTCGAAATTTTTAAGGGAATAACACCTTCCGCAGATCCTACTGTTTATGTGAATATAACTTCCAAAGATGTGCCCGGTGATGCACCATTGGGATGTGAAAACTGGTTCGTTATGGTTAACGTCCCAACTTTTACCAATCAGGATTGGAAAACACTGATACCAAAATACCGCGAAATGATCATTAATAAACTTAATCCTTTATTGAAAACGGATTTGCGAAAGCATATTGTCAATGAAAGCACCCTAACTCCGCCTGAAATTGAACTAAAAACATCTTCCTTGGGAGGATCGCTCTATGGAACCAGTTCCAACAGCAGGTATGCTGCATTTCTGCGTCATGCAAATGAAAGTAGCCAAATCCGGGGATTGTATTTTTGTGGTGGAAGTGTGCATCCCGGCGGAGGGATTCCATTGTGTTTATTGTCGGCGAAGATTGTTTCAGAAATCTGTCCAAATCCATGATGAAGATTCTTAAAAACCGGTTTCAATTCAGTCTTTTTCTGCTGATCGTCGTTTATACAGTAGGTATCGGCAGCGTGCTGTCAGGCCATGCCGAAAGTTTGATGCAGCTTACGCCTTTTAACCTGCTCTTTGCAGCAGCCTTGCTTTTATACAATGCTGAAGGGATTGGCAAAACTTTTTTGGGTTGGTTTGTTTTGGTTGCTCTTGCGGGGTACCTGTTTGAGCTGTTGGGGATAGAAACCGGGTTGGTTTTTGGTGAATATCATTACGGTTTGGGTTTGGGATTGAAACTATTTGGAGTACCTCTCATCATTGGGATTAACTGGGCTGTATTGGTTTTTGCTACTGCTGCAGTGGTGCAGGTTATTACTGTGCCCGGTTGGCTGAAAGCGGCATTGGCGGCAACAATAATGGTTCTTTATGATGTGCTTCTCGAACCGGTAGCTGTAAGGTTTGATTTCTGGAGCTGGGCAGGAGGTCTGATCCCACTGCAAAACTATATTGCATGGTGGGTGGTTGCCTTTGTAATGCTATTGGGCGTTTGTTATTATGTGAAAAACCTTAAAAACAGGCTGGCAATCTATGTCATTCTTGTCCAGGCATTGTTTTTTATTATCGTTATCCTTCAGCAAGGGCTTTCGCTTCATTAGTTTTTAGAAAAAATATGATGGACAAACTCTATTTATACCTCGATATCCTTACATTGGCAGCCCCTTTGCTGTTGAGTTTTGATAAAAAAGTAGCATTTTACAAAAGCTGGAAATATCTTTTTCCGGCTATTTTAATCATGGCTGTGTTTTTTATTGCCAAGGATGTAATCTTTGCCGCCTACGGGATCTGGTCATTTAACGACGATTATTTAATTGGCGCACGATTATTGGGATTACCCATTGAAGAATGGATGTTTTTTATAGTTGTTCCTTATGCCAGTGTGTTCATTTATGCTTGCCTGGTAGCCTATTTAAAAGTTGACCCGCTGAAAAAGATTCACCGTCCTTTATTTTTTGCTTTAAGCATCGTGCTGCTTATTGTGGGAGTTTTAAACTATAGCAAGTTATATACATCCATTATTTTTATTGCAACGGCATCGCTTATCCTGTATAACCTTAAAATGCGCCAGCCATGGCTGAGTATGTTTTTACTGGCCTACTTTGTCACTTTTATTCCATTCCTGCTAGTGAATGGTATTCTTACCGGAAGTTTTATCCCTGAACCAATCGTTTCATACGATCCAACCCAAAATCTCAACGTCCGCATATTCACCATACCAATAGAAGATTCGATCTATAACCTGATGATGCTGATGATGACTGTGCAATTGATGGAATGGTTCAGGAAGGGGAAAGGATAACTGAAAATTAAAAACCTTGAATTGGAGAAGCGGCAATGGCAGCAACAGTAATTGGCACGAAACAGTGAACTGTAAAGAGGGAATCCGACATCGATCAGTTTTTCGTTACTTTTGCTTTCATTATTCTTCAAATGCATGATCATGAAAAGATTGATTTCCCTTTTCCTTATTATTTCAGTTCTGGTTCATTATAGCTGTACAAAAAAGAATGATAACTTCGAACCGATAAGTATCATACCGCAACCCGCGAAAGTAGAACCTACTGGCGGAACGTTTAATCTTAATGCAAATACCAAACTGGTTTTTCCTGAGGATGAAAGTATCAGGCAAATTGCCGGTTTGCTGAGTGAATGGATTAAGATACCCACCGGATTTGATTTGCCGACAGGAGAGATGGGCAGCAGAAAGAATGTGATCCAGCTGGAACTTGCCGGAAATAATGAACTTGGGACCGAAGGCTATGAAATGGAAGTGACCAATAAAAAGATTGTGATCAGGGCAAATGGATCGAATGGGTTGTTTTATGGTGTTCAATCCCTTTTGCAACTCCTGCCTGTCGAAATATTCAGTAATAAGAAAGAAAATGGAATAAGCTGGGAGTTCCCTGTTGTCGGATAACTGATAAGCCGAGATTTCAATGGCGGGGGATGCACCTGGATGTGTCGAGACATTTTTTTCCGGTAGAATTTATTAAACGCTACATAGACCTGATTGCCATGCACAAGATGAATGTCTTTCACTGGCATCTGACGGATGATAATGGCTGGCGGATTGAGATTAAGAAGTATCCATTGCTGACTGAAGTTGCTGCCTGGCGGGTGGACAGAGAAGATGAACCCTGGCGGGAGGTAACTCCACCGAAGCCCGGAGAAAAAGCAACCTATGGTGGTTTCTACACACAGGATGAGATCAGGGAGGTTGTGCAATATGCCGCTGAACGATACATTAAAGTTGTACCTGAGATTGAGATGCCGGGACACACCAGTGAAGTGTTCGCTGCCTATCCTGAACTGTCCTGCAAAGGCGAAAAGCTATATGTGCAGCCCGGAAGCTACTGGCCCAATGAAGATATTTTCTGCGCAGGTAAAGAGGAAACATTTGAGTTTATTGAAAATGTTTTGCTCGAAGTGATGGAACTCTTTCCTTCTGAGTATATCCATGTCGGGGGAGATGAAGCTAACAAGACCAGGTGGAAGGAATGTAAGCTTTGCCAGCAGAGGATCAAAGATGAAAAATTAGCCAATGAAGACGAATTGCAGAGCTATTTCATTCGCAGGGTGGAGCGTTTCCTGAATTATCACAGCAAGAAGCTGATCGGCTGGGATGAGATACTGGAAGGCGGGCTTGCGCCGGAAGCAACTGTGATGTCGTGGCGGGGATTTAATGGCGGAATGGAAGCAGCTAACCAGGGCCATGATGTGATCATGTGCCCGACCTCTCATTGCTATTTTGACTATTATCAGGCTAATCCTGATTTTGAACCGGAAGCCATCGGCGGATTCCTCAGTTTGAAGAAGGTTTATTCATTTGAACCTGTTCCTGAGGGATTGGCTCCGGATAAAGTAAAATATATTTTGGGAGCACAGGGTAATGTTTGGACGGAATTTATTTCCACCCCTGAGCACGCAGAGTATATGTCAGTTCCACGAATGACTGCCCTTGCCGAAGTGGTATGGACACCTGCAGAGTTCAGGAACTGGAGCGGATTCAGGGAAAGGCTGAAAACCCAATTCAAAAGGTTCGACCTGATGAAGGTCAATTATTCAAAAGGGTCGTGGAAAGTGGATATTCTGCCTTCAATGGAAAACGGAGTTTTTAAGGTTATCCTCGAATCGGAGCAACCGGATTACAATATCCATTTTACTATTGATGGATCTGATCCTTCCAACAATTCACCTGTTTACAAAGAACCTTTACAGATCAATCAGTCAGCAATGATAAAAGCAGGGATTTTTGTCGAGGGTCAGCTAAAAGAGTATTTCACCAAAAAGGAATTGCTTTTCCATAAAGGATTGGGCAAAACTGGTAAACTTACTGAACAACCGGGCAAAAATTATTATGCAAATGGCGTATTATCCCTTACCGATGGATTGAAGGGTTCGAATAATTTCAGGGATGGCTACTGGATGGGTTTTGAAGGTACCGATATGGACTTTGAGGTGGATTTGGGTCAGGAAATTCAGATAACTTCTGTGCAGACATCCTTTTACCAGAACACCGGTTCCTGGATTTTTATGCCTTTAAAAGTTCAGTTTATTGTTTATGACAATGATCATAACCAGATAGCTATGGCAGAGCGTATTCCCGAAACGACCATTGAAGCCAAAGGCACTGTGATCGAAGATATTTCATCCACATTTGAAAATATCAAAGGACGGTTTATTAAAGTCCATGCTGTGAATATGAAAACCTGTCCCGAATGGCATGAAGGTGCAGGAAGCAAAGCCTGGATATTTACCGATGAGATAGTAGTTCAGTAAGAAGGTAGTTTACAGTCGACAATCGGCAGTCGGCAAAACTATGGACTGAGAACTTTGAACCTCAAACCTGGAACTTGATATCAATTTAGCCTTTATTCGCTGCTTTTTTCTTTTCCTCCAACTTTTTCAGCACATCTTCCTGGACTGATTTGGTCAATGGTGTATACTTATAGAATTCCATTGAATAGTTCGCTCTTCCGCTTGAAATATTCCGGAGCGAGGTAGCATAGCCAAACATTTCCATCAGGGGGACGAATCCATTAACCTTTTGCGCACCCTTTCTGTGCCTGCGCATCGATTCGATCTTTCCACGGCGTTTGTTAAGATCGCCAACAATATTACCAATGTAATCATCCGGAGTGTTGATCTCAATTTTCATCATGGGTTCGAGAAGGATCGGAGATGCCTTCATAAATCCATTTTTAAAACAGATGGAAGCACAGGTCTGGAAAGCCATATCGGAGGAGTCGACCGGATGGAAACTTCCATCAAGAAGCACAACCTTCACATCAACCACCGGAAATCCTGCCAGTATCCCTTTTTCCATCGTTTTTACGATACCTTTATTAACCGAAGGAATATACTCATTCGGAATAGCCCCGCCCTTAATGTGGTTTATATACTCGTATCCATTGCCTTCATTGGGTTCGAGGCGAATAACGGTTTGGGCATATTGCCCTTTACCGCCGGTTTGCTTGGAGTGTTTGTAATTGCTCTCAATTTCAGTGGTTATGGTTTCACGGAAAGCTACTGCAGGTTCACCTACTTCAACTTCTACTGCAAATTCGTGCTTCAATCGGTCGACGATGATCTCAAGGTGAAGCTCTCCCATTCCGGAAATGATGGTTTCTTCCGTTTCATCGTCGAAGCGGACATTGAATGAAGGGTCTTCATTTGCCAGCTTACCTAAGGCTTCGCCCAGTTTCCCCTGATCTTTACGATTCTTTGGTGTTATTTTTAATTCAATTACCGTAGGAGGAATATGGATCGTTTCAAGATACAACGGTTGTCCGGGTTCACAAAGCGTATCACCGGTTTTGGTGTATTTCATACCAATGAGTGCAACGATGTCGCCGGGGCCTGCTTCTTTCACTTCCTCCCGGTCTTTGGCATGTATTTTATAAATCCGGCCAATACGTTCCGGTTTGTCCTTGGTGGAATTTATAATCGGCATTCCGCTTTTCAGTGACCCGGAAAATATCCTGATAAAAGTTTGCTGACCCACATAAGGATCATTGATCAGTTTAAAAGCCAAAGCTGAGAAAGGATCTTTTACTGAAGGATGGCGGGTATGGGTTTTTTCCGGATCATCCACATCAATTCCTACCACAGCTCCAACATCGATGGGAGAGGGGAGATAATCAATCACAGCATCCAGCAGAAGCTGAACACCTTTATTTTTATAAGCAGCTCCGGTAAACACCGGCGTGATCAAAAGCTTTAAGGTTGCATTTCTGCCTGCTTTTTTTAGTAGTTCAGCCGGAACATCTTTATCTTCAAGAAAAAGGTTCATGATTTCATCATCGTAATCGGCCAGTTTTTCAATCACGGTATTCCTGGCTTCTTCAACCTTGGCTTTATAATCAGCAGGAATTTCAATTTCAATTTTATCCTGGTCCTGGAAACTATAAGCTTTTCTTTCAATCACGTCAATAACCCCTGTAAAGTCCTCTTCGACACCAATAGGAATCTGGAATGGAAGTGCATTGGCATCGAGGTATTTATTCATTTGCGAAAGCACTTCAGCAAAATCTGCACCGGTGCGATCCATTTTATTGATAAATGAAATGCGCGGAACTCTGTAGCGGTCAGCCTGGTTCCAAACGGTTTCACTTTGAGGCTCGACACCACCGACAGCACAAAACAAGGCAATCATACCATCGATCACCCTCAGCGAACGTTCCACTTCAACCG
>CAVPJF010000010.1:0-85460 GCA_963705185.1 uncultured Bacteroidales bacterium | reverse complement strand
AGATTTATGAAGAGAAATTTGAAATTAATGATGGTAATAGCCGCTCTCCTTGTTGGATGGAGCAGCTTTTCACAAACGCGGACGGAAAAAGACCTGCTCGGAGAAAAGCAGATTCCGGCTGATGCTTATTATGGCGTTCAAACCATGCGGGCGCTTGAAAATTTTCAGGTTAGCGGGGTGACCACAAAGTTTTACCCGGATTATGTAAAGGCATTTGCCATTGTAAAATTGGCCGCTGCCAGAGCAAATAACGAAGTGGAAGGCAGACTTAGCAAGGACAAGCTGGATGCCATTGAAAAAGCGTGCAAGGCTGTGATGGATGGGAAATATCATGACCAGTTTCTTGTGGATTTGTACCAGGGGGGAGCAGGAACATCTGCCAACATGAATGCGAATGAAGTGCTTGCGAACATTGCTCTTGAAATGAGCGGACATAAAAAGGGGGAATACCAGTACATCGAACCGCATGATGATCTGAACATGGGACAATCAACAAATGATGTGTATCCTACAGCAATTCATGTTGCACTCCTCCTTCACAACGACAAAGTTATTGGTGAAGCCCAGGCACTGTCAGCTTCCTTTCATAAAAAAGGAGATGAATTTAAAGACATTGTAAAAATGGGACGCACCGAAGGACAGGATGCCGTGCCCATGACAGTGGGACAGGAATTTCACGCATTCGGCAACCAACTGGATGCTGCTATTGATGCTTTAAGGAAAAGTGAAGCCTATCTTTATGAAGTAAACATGGGCGCTACTGCCATCGGAACTGGGATAACAGCAACACCGGGCTATGGAGAAAAATGTGCAGCACAACTGGCTAAAATTACCGGCAAGCCAATCAAATTGGCTCCGGACCTGATCTCTGCCACTTCCAGCATGCAGGGATTTGTGATGTTTTCCTCAGCAATGAAAAATTTGGCGGTAACCTTATCCAAAATAAGCAGTGACCTTATTTTTCTGGCTACGGGACCAAGAACCGGCGTTTTTGAGATCAACCTGCCGGCGCTTCAACCGGGTTCTTCCATCATGCCTGGCAAAGTCAACCCGGTAATGCCTGAACTGATGAATGAGGTTTGCTATAAAGCAATGGGGAACGATCTAACCGTAAGTTTCGCTTCACGCGACGGTTTGTTGCAGCTCAACGCATACGAACCTGTAGTTGCAATTGCCATCATGGAGTCACAGGCATTGTTCTTCAAAACAATGCCGTTATTCCGGAAGAATTGTATCGATGGCATTACAGTGAATGAAGATGTGCTGAAGCACTATATTGAGTACAGTGTTGGAACAGTAACAGCTTTGAACCCGGTTTTGGGTTATGAAAAAACGACGGAACTTGCCAAGGAAGCCCTTGAATCAGGAAAAGGGATCATTGAACTGATCCGTGAGAAAAAACTGCTGACCGATAAACAAATAGAAGAATTAATGGACCCGGCAGCAATGACCGGACAGAAAAAATAGAATTATATATTTGTAATTTAATAATTGGACCCTATTTATTAATTTAAAATTTTAAAAAAATGAAAAACAATTCATTCAAATTAAGAAATGCGCTTACAATCCTGATGTTGATTGTATGTGTTATTGGTTATGGGCAAACCAAGAAGCTGCCCAATGTTGTCATCCTTGCAACTGGCGGTACCATTGCGGGAGCCGGTACAAGTTCAACCGGATCAGCCTACACTTCAGGACAGGTAAAAATTGAAGCTATGATTGATGCTGTCCCAAATATCCGGTCTTTGGCTAATTTAACAGGCGAACAAATCGCTAACGTAGGTTCACAGGATATGAGTGTGAAGGTATGGCTTGACGTGGCCAATCGAATTAATACCCTGTTAGCAAGCAAAGATGTTGATGGCATTGTAATTACACACGGAACTGATACACAGGAAGAAACCGCTTATTTCCTCAACCTTGTGGTGAAAAGCGATAAGCCGGTTGTTCTTACCGGTTCTATGCGTCCTTCCACAGCATTAAGCGCCGATGGCCCCCTGAATATGTATAACGCGGTTGCCATTGCTGCCAGTCCGAAAGCCAAAGGATACGGTGTGATGGTGTTAATGAATGACGACATCCATTCAGCGCATGATGTCAAAAAGATGATCACGACCCCTGTTCATACCTTCGAGTCTCCGCTTGAAGGACTTCTTGGAACCTGCATTTTTGGCGAAGTGGAATTTTTCCACAAACCATTTGGTCGCCATACTGTGGATAGTGAATTCTCTATCGATGGAGTGAAAGAATTGCCTCGGGTTGACATCGTTTATACCTGTGCCGATGTATCTGCGGATTTAATTGATATCATGGTTAATGCCGGAGCAAAGGGCATTGTAATTGCCGGTGTTGGTGACGGCAATATGAACGCAGGAACGCTTGAAGCAGCCAAAAGAGCAACCCAAAAAGGAATACCGGTTGTAAGAGCCTCGCGTGTGCCTGTTGGTGCAGTTTTGATTAAAGGTGAGATAGTTGATGCAGATTATGGTACTGTTTCTTCTGCCGACCTTAATCCGCAAAAAGCCAGGATACTTTTAATGCTTGCTCTGCTGAAAAAAGACCGAAGCAGGGATGATCTACAAAGGCTGTTCATTGAGTACTAACTAAACATAAAATTACTATGAAAGCATTCTATAGTAAAATATGGATGGTGGTATTCCTGGTTCTTCCGACTGTATTAATGGCTCAGATAAAAGAACCTCAGGCAGGTGATACCACTTATTACAAGACACTCATACCGGAAGAAAAACAATATCTTCTGAAAAACATGAGTATGATCGCCAACACGCAATTTGGATTAGAGAATGCTTTTTCGGACCAGGGTACTTGGATCAATATGGAGTATACAGGATCGAGGTTGAGATTTCAACAGTTCCGAATGGAATTTCGCGGTCAAATTCATGAAAAGGTATATTTCCGCTTTCGGAACCGTTACACCAAGACCACGGATGTTCAATCTGTGGACCATCTTTATGGCTCTGTTGATCTTGCCTATATCCGTGTGACACTTTCGGAGAAATGGAACCTGTCATTAGGGAAAATGTGCGCCGACTGGGGAGGTATCGAATTTGACATGAACCCGATCGATATTTATGAGTACTCTGATATCATTGAAATGGCGGATAATTTTCTTACCGGCGTTGGTGTAGGCTATCAGTTCCATAAAAATCATTCATTTACTTTCCAGGCTCTGAATTCCAGGACACAAACTTTTGATGATTTATACGGAGAACAGCCGAACGTGACCGTTTCAAAATTCCCGCTGATGCTGGTCGGAAACTGGAGAGGAAGTTTATTCGATGGAAAATTCAATACAATCTGGTCTTACTCGATATTCAGTGAAGCTGAAAACATATTCATGAACTATATTGCCCTCGGTAACCAGCTCCGGCTGGGGAAGTTCACTATTGAGTATGATTTCAAATGGAGTTCGGAGGACCTTGACAGAACCACGATTGTAACCTCAACTGTGCCGGATGTGATAATAAGGGGAGCCGATACATTGAACTATCCTTATTCAGTCAGGAACACCGTTTATACCAGTCACTGGATGCATCTGTATTATAGGGTTAGTCCGAAACTGAACATTGCCTTTATCGGAATGGTGGATTTTGCAAATTGGACAGGTGGAGATGCAGATCCGGAAAAAAACACGGATAAAATTCGCACTGCATGGGGATATATACCCACCATTGAGTATTATCCCTGGAAAAACCTCAACCTGCGATTCTATGCGAACTGGGTCGGAAGGGTTTACAATTACTCCGATTACGCCAAGACCTGGCTGGGTGCAAAGGATTATTCGACAGGAAGATTCACGATTGGCTTTGTATCCCCATTAGGGATTTTCTAATATTATGAATCAATTTTAATAAAATGTAAAAAACAACAGAAATGGATGATTGGATGAAAGACAGGGTTATGCGCCTGGTGAAATTTCCTGATTTCACTCGTGCTGGCTATAGGAATAACTCTCCTGATTAAGGAACCGGATTTCAACGATTCGCAGGTTTATGTTCTGTTTCTGTTGTTTTTTTCCATCGGCTTATGGCTTACAGAAGCTATTCCAGCTTTTGCTGTCAGCCTTTTCATTATTGCATTCCTTGTGTTCGCGACTGGGAAATAAATATTTCAATTCTCAGCCCGAAGATATTGCAATATATGTTAATACATTTTCAAGCAATGTGATCTGGCTTATGCTCGGTGGTTTTTTCCTGGCATCAGCAATGACCAAAACTAAACTTGACCAGGCTCTTTTTAAGTTCACACTGAAAATTTCCGGTTCAAATCCAAGGAATTTACTGATCGGTTTAATGTTAACCACAATGGTAGCCTCGATGCTGATGTCAAACACAGCCACAACAGCCATGGTTATTGCAGCGATCATGCCTCTCCTGGCATCACTGGGTAAGGGTTCAGGCTTTGCAAAAGCTTTGCTGCTGGGCATACCGATAGCTGCTGCAACAGGTGGCATGGGGACCATCATCGGAACACCCCCGAATGCTATTGCTGCGGGCGCTCTGGAAAATGCCGGGATATCCATTGATTTTATCGAATGGATGAAATATGGCGTTCCCCTCACTTTAGCATTGACCGCGATCAGTTGTTTCGTGCTGATCCGGATGTTTATCAAAGACAAGACTCCCATATCCCTTGATTTTCTAAAAAATCAGGAAATCAGCACTTCTCCTGAGTTCCTCAGGCAGCGACGGATTGTTATCGGTGTGATCATTGTTACAGTAGCTTTATGGTTAACCACTTCCCTGCATGGGATTAAAACAGCAGCGGTTTGCGCCGTTCCATTGGTAATCCTCACACTTACCCGTGTTCTGGAAGGCAAAGACATCCGGGAACTTCCCTGGGATACCCTCTTATTGGTTGCCGGTGGTTTGTCACTTGGAGTGGCGCTTGAACAATCCGGCCTGCTGAATCACTATGCCCAAAAACTGATATCAATGGAAATAAACAACATTGTCATGATGTTCATTTTTGCTTTTTTGACCATGCTTGTCTCGAATATCATGAGCAATACGGCCGCAAGTACCGTTATGATTCCTCTTGGTATGGCAATTCTGGTCGGGTTTAAATTAGAAATTGCAATGGTCATTGCTCTGGCAGCCTCTTCAGCCATGTTCCTGCCCGTATCATCTCCGCCAAATGCAATCGCCTATAGCACTGGATTACTCGAACAAAAGGATTTCCGGATCGGAGGAATCCTGGTTGGGGTGCTGGGACCTCTGCTGGCAATACTTTGGGTGTTGCTTATTACGTAAATCATAACAAACAAACTACAATGATTACAAACAAAATTCCGGATTTTCTAAAGTCGGATGTAAGTCTTTTTAAACACCTTAACGAAAATCAACTTAATAATTTATTGAAAGGCTCACGTGTAGTATCTTATGAAGTCAACGAAGCAATAGTCAGGTTCGGAGAAGAAGCATCGTTTCTGGGCGTTCTGCTGGAAGGTGATTTGTCGGTTTCTGTTGTTGCTGACGGTGGCTTGCGCAAAGAAATAGGGAGATTTAAAGCGGGCGATACTTTCGGAGAAATGGCTTTGATGAGTGGTGATAAAACAATTGCCGATTTTATTGCTGAAACACGTTGCCAGGTGCTGCGGATCCCTGTCGAGCTCTTTCAATCGGTTCTCATGACCGAACCTTTTGCCTTGCAACATATGTCGAAGACCATCGCTGAGCGCTTTAAACAGTTGTCGGCAGATCCGGACAAAGCTGCAGCAGCCTTTAGACAAAGTGCAGATCCTTACGGCCTGCAACTGAAAGGCGAAAGGCCTGAGAAAATTCTGGTGATCAATTGCGGTTCTTCATCGTTAAAATATTCTTTTTTTGATTCTGAAAACGAATCCAATAAAGCACACGGGCAAATTGAACGGATAGGCATTGAGGGCACCCGCCTCATCCACTCCGGTCCTTCAGGAGAAGTAATCAGGGACCTTGCGGGGGGCGGATATGAAGAAGCATTTGAAGCACTACTGAAAGAACTCACCGGTGCAGATAACGGTGTGATAAAGGATCCATCAGAGATCACAGTCGTTGGACACCGTGTCGTTCATGGCGGAGAACGGTTCAGCGAAGCGATAGTTATTGATGATAAAATCCTGGAAGAACTTGATGCTTTGAGTCCGCTTGCTCCATTGCACAACCCGGTGAATGTTGCCGGTATAAAAGCAGGGCAAAGGATTTTTCCCTCCATTCCGCATGTGGCGGTTTTCGACACCGCATTCCATTCAACCCTGCCATCTTATGCATATCTATATGGATTACCATACGAGTATTATGAAAAGAAGGGTGTCCGTCGCTATGGATTCCACGGGAGTTCGCACGCTTATGTTTCTCTAAAGGCAGCCCAGCATTTGCAAAAACGGGTAAACGAACTAAAGATTACGAGCTGCCATTTAGGCAACGGCGCATCACTTTGCGCCATCGACCACGGACGTTCAATTGATACCACCATGGGCTTTACACCGGGGGAAGGCCTCATTATGGGAACCCGCTGCGGCGACATCGATCCGGGAGTATTAACTTACCTTGAGCGGGAGGAAGGCCTTACAGGTGCGCAGATCGATCAGATACTTAATAAAAAGAGCGGGTTACTTGGTCTTTCAGGTATTTCGGGTGACATGCGTGAAGTAGAAAAAGCTGCTGCCAATGGTGATGTAAAGGCTTTGGTCGCATTAAAGGCATTCACCTATCGGATTCGCAAATACATCGGGGCGTATCTTGCAGCTATGGGTGGATTGGATGTACTCATTTTCACCGGTGGTATCGGGCAGGGCAGCGCCGGTGTTCGCTCACTTGCCTTGCAGGGACTCCAGTGCATGGGTATCCATCTTGACGATCAACGCAATCGTGAAGCTAAAGGATTCTCTGATATTTGCCGCATCTCAACTGACGATTCGCCGGTTACAATCCTTATCGTACCAACAGATGAAGAGCGCATGATCGCACGCGAAACACTGCGGTCAATAAGTCGTTCTTATTTAAAAGAGATAGTGAAAGCTCAACAGAATGAGCCATTCCTGTTAGAAGTTTCCGCGCATCATATTCACCTCTCCCAGGAACATGTTGAAGCGTTGTTCGGCAAAGGCCATCAGTTAACCTGGCACAGCGACCTTTCACAGCCCGGCCAGTTTGCCTGTAAAGAACAACTTACAATCGTAGGACCCAAAGGGCGAATTGAGCGTGTCCGTATACTTGGACCCGCGCGAAAAGCGACACAAATAGAGATTGCAATGACCGAGCAGTTTAAACTTGGTATCCATCCGCCCATCCGTGAATCCGGCGATTTGAATGGTACGCCCGGATGTACGCTCGAAGGACCTAATGGAGTCGTGGATATCAAGAATGGCGTCATCTGCGCATTGCGCCACATTCACATGACACCTGAGGATGCACTTCGTTATGGTTTAAAAGAAAGGTCTACCGTTCGGGTTCGGGTGGCAGGCGATCGCGAACTGATTTTTGGCGATGTCCTGATCCGTATTAATCCGAACTATAAACTGGCTATGCATATCGATACCGATGAGGCCAATGCTGCCAGTTTAAAAACAGGTGATCTGGTTTTCATCGAAGGGATTCAAAACCATGAGTAAACAGGTGAAAAATTAATAGAAATACATGTAATAAAAATTAAAAATAATGAAAGAAAATAAAGGATATTCATTGTTGCGTAATCCACGGACAAATAAAGGGACTGCATTTACCATTGAAGAAAGAAAGAAATACGGTTTGGAAGGATTGCTGCCTGCACAGGTTGAAACCCTCGAAACACAAATGCTTCGAGTAAATGAACAACTTAACCAGATCGATTTGCCCATCCATAAATACAGTTATCTCTCGAACCTGCTCGAAACCAACGAGACGCTGTTTTTTAACCTGATCATGAATGATCCGGCGAAGTTTTTGCCACTGGTTTATACGCCTACTGTTGGTGAAGCTTGTGAGAAATTCGGGCATATTACCCGTCGTGTCAAAGGACTTTTTATTTCGATAAACCAAAAAGACCATATAAAGGAAATACTCAGAAACTGGCCTGTGAAAGATGTTCGGTTTACCGTAGTGACTGACGGCGGAAGAATCCTTGGGTTGGGGGACCTGGGAATTTGCGGATTAGGCATCCCCATTGGCAAATTAGCCTTATATACCGGATGCGCTGGAGTTCCTCCTGAATTTACCCTTCCAATTGTATTGGATGTAGGAACCAACAATGAAACATTTTTAAATGATCCCCTCTATCCCGGTTTAAAACATAAAAGAGTGACGGGTAAGGAATATGATGATTTTATTGAAGCATTTGTTATTGCAATCAATGAGGTTTTCCCTAAATTGTGTATTCAATGGGAAGACTTTAAAGGTGTTGATGCTATTCGCATTTTAAATAAGGTCCGCGATAAAGTATGTACTTACAACGATGATATACAGGGCACTGCTGCAATTGCAACGGCCGGATTTATTTCGATCAGCCGCTTAATGAAATGGCCATTCGTTGAGCAGAAGTTTCTTTTCCTGGGTGCAGGAGCCGCCGCTTTCGGGATTGCCGATTTGCTGGTACAAAAATTTCAGAAGGATGGGTTAAGCAGGAAAGAGGCATTGGAACACATCTGGATGTTTGATGTTAATGGTTTACTCGTCAATTCGAGAAATGACCTGGCCGATCATCAAAAACAATTTGCTCATGAAGGCGAACACATCAGCGATTTTGCTGAGGCAGTTCTTCAGGTAAAACCAACGGCCATTATCGGTGTAAGCACAGTTGGCGGAGCATTCAATCAGCAGGTTATTGAAAATATGTGCCGTGTAAATGAAAGACCGATTATTTTTCCTTATTCGAACCCAACCTCTCATTCGGAATGCACAGCCGAACAAGCCTATACCTGGAGTAAAGGAAAGGCCATTTTTGCAAGTGGCAGTCCTTTCGCCCCGGTAACCGTCGAAGGAAAGACTTTTACACCCGGACAGGGGAATAATGTATTTATTTTCCCGGCAATGGGTTTAGCTATATTTGCCACAGAGGCAAAAAGAGTAACGGATGAAATGTTTATAACCGCTGCTGAAGCGGTTGCGGAGCAGGTAACCCAGGATGATTTTGCAAAAGGATTGATCTATCCGCAGGTGAAAGATATTCTGAAGGTATCCGTAAATGTCGCTGTAAAAATAGCGGAAGAGGTTTTTAACTCCGGATTGGCAGGAATTAAAAGGCCGGAAGATATCCGCGCTTTATTAAAAAGTAAGATGTTTGTTCCTGTTTATCAATGAAAAACAATCTGTTAATAGTGGAGATGTGATGAAACAATACAGCCATCTGCATGAAAAAGCCTAAATATCCATCGTTATACCAAATCAACACCCGTGTGTGGCTTAACCGACTTATCACAGCAGTTGGGGCGACCCGCCACACTTGATGATATCCCGGACACGGAACTTGACAGACTGGCCGAAATGGGCTTTGACTGGATTTGGTTTCTAAGTGTCTGGAAAACAGGAAAACGCGGACGAACAATCTCGCTTGAAAATCCGGAATGGAGACATGAATTCGAAGAAACATTGCCCGACCTGAAGGAACAGGACATTGGCGGTTCCGGGTTTGCCATTGCAGGTTATGAGGTGCATCCTGATCTTGGTGGCGATCGCCGCATTGAAGCGGCTCGCGCAAAACTCAATAAACGGGGACTTAAGCTGATGCTCGATTTTGTTCCCAATCACATGGGACCCGACCATCCCTGGGTGACTGAGCATCCAGATTATTTTGTGTCAGGAACAGAGAACGACCTTGAAAATTCTCCTCAGAATTATACACGGTTAAAAACCAGTAAGGGTGAGTTAATCCTCGCTTATGGCCGTGATCCTTACTTTTGCTGGCTGGCCTGACACGGTGCAATTGGATTACAGCAATCCTGCTACCGCGAAGCCATGAAGCAGGAACTCATTCGCATCTCCGGACAGTGCGATGGCGTGCGATGTGATATGGCCATGCTTATCCTGCCCGAAATTTTTGAACGGACATGGGGCCGCAAAGCGCAATCTTTTTGGCCTGAGGCTATAAAGGCTGTGCGTGAAAAATCTCCTGATTTTTGCTTCATGGCTGAAGTTTACTGGGATATGGAATGGACCCTTCAGCAGCAGGGTTTTGATTATGCCTATGATAAGCGGCTTTATGACCGTTTGCGTGAAGGTCATGCGAGACCTGTACGGGAACATTTTTATGCCGGGCTTGATTACCAGGATAAGCTTGCCCGGTTCCTTGAAAATCATGATGAACCGCGTGCAGCTTCAACTTTCGAAGTGGACAAGCATAAAGCTGCAGCAGTAATTACATTTTTATCACCCGGTTTACGGTTTTTTCACCAGGGACAATTTGAAGGAAGAAAAAAACGCATCTCCCCGCATTTGGTGCGTGCCCCAAAGGAACAGGTCGATGAAATCATCTTTGAATTTTATTCGAAGTTCCTTTCTGTGCTAAAAAACCCTGTCTTTCGCGATGGCCACTGGCGCTTGCTCGAGTGTAAGCCATCCTGGTACGATAATAACACGTGGGATTCTTTTATGGCATTTGCATGGGAAGGAACAGAATGGTGGACGGGCATTGGTAATCGTTAATTACGCACCATATGCCGGTCAGTGCTATGTTCCTCTGCCATTTAATGACCTTGCTGGCCAAACGATCCGTTTGAAGGACATGATGAGTGCGGCCATTTATGATCGTGATGGCAGTGAACTGGTGTCGGAAGGCCTTTTTCTGGATATGCCGGCATGGGGTTATCACATTTTTGAAATCAGTATTCCGGGAAAGATAAATTATTGAGTGATTTGTAAATAAAAGCAGAAACAAATACATGCAAATTAAGACCTGTTTCCTGCATGAAAGGCATCGATGCTATGATGAAGCAATTGTTTTTTGCAACCGGGCAAATAAACCATTGCCAATCTTTGCTATTTTTGAGCCATGATTAGAAACTTAATGGTACGTAAAGTAATTTTTATTCATGAAATTTGCAAATGAAAGTGGAAAACAAAATTAATAGAAGGTCTTCATAACTTGTTTTTAATGGAACAAAACGATAATTCTAGAAAATGAAAACACTATTTCTGCTTCTTTTAATGACTGCTGCTACTTCTTTTAATTTGTTTGCACAATTGAAACTCGGAAGTGCGAAATCTCAAATAAATTTCAGGGAAGGTCCCGGTTTAAATTATAAGGTGGTTTATACCATCGACAACTCAAACCTGCTTGTTATTCTTCCGCGGGAGCCCAAAAATAATTTTATTGAAGTATTTGATATTGAGACAAGCTCCTATGGTTTTGTTTCTGAAAACCTAATTAGTGATCACCGATACTTTATACTTTCAGAAACAACATTTTTTTGAAAGATCAGGCGAAAACGAAACCGGCGAAATCGAAATTGAGATGGTAAACCACACCTCAAAAACACTTTATATCTGGATTAACAGTAACACATACAATCTTCTCCCTTTTGAGAAGAAAATTTTAATCATGGAAACAGAAGATATCATGTTTTTTTCTTCAGCTCCGGGGCTGTTTCCGGTTTTTGGCAAAGAAATCCTTAAAAAGGGCAACTCCTATCGATGGAATTTTTCTCTTTGATTCTACTAAAACTTGCACTAAATGAATGATCGGAATGCTTAAGCTTTATACTAAATAGAAATGACAAAGAAATTAATTTTCATTTTTTTTACATTATTTAGTTTGCTTGCTGCAGCACAGCAAAGAGATACGCTAAAGCTTACCATTACAAAAATTGATAAACGGATCATAACAGATACTGTTTATTATTTCTCAAGCCGGGTGGATACCATAGCATTACAACCTGTAAAAACCGATACCAGTAAAATTGTAAATGATAAAAACCTGCAGGACCTGGAAGAATCGAAGTACAAGATTAAATTTATGGGAAGTGCAAGGGTTAATGGATTTTATGACTTTTCAGGGATGAAAAGCACGGAAGGCTTTATGCCTTATGACATACCTGTAGGAGCGGAAGATATTCCCGGGCTGTCCAGTATTTATATTGGCGCCAGGCAATCGAGAGTGGGCGTGGAAGGAACTGCCAATACCAAAGTGGGGAAAATAAAAGCCTATATGGAGGTCGATTTTGCCAGCACTACTGAATCTTATTTTCGCCTGAGGCATGCTTATGCTGAATGGAATTATCGTTAAACTTGGATACACCTGGAGTACATTCATGGATAATGCCTCATTGCCTCAAACTGTTGAATTTGAAGGGCCAAATAGCTCCCTGAGTAAAAGGCACGGATTAATCCGCTATGAAAGGAAATTAAAAACCGAAAATATAGTTGGTGTCTCACTCGAAAGTCCCAAAGCCGACTATTATAACCCGGCTGATACATTGATAAGTAATGCTTCTGATCAAAGAAACCTTGATTTAGCCAGCCGCTATAAATACTTCGATAAATGGGGACACGTTCAGGTAGCGGGTATTTTACGGAAAATAGATGTTCTTCAACAGGGCAAAATGGAAGTAATTTATGGTTGGGGGGTTCTTTTAAGCTCAACTGTTTTCATCAAAGAAAAACATCAGATTAATGCACAATATTCCATCGGGAAAGGAATTGCTTATTATTATGTGGGCTTCACCAACAGACAATTGGATGCTGTTTATAACCCCAATACCGGGAATATGATGCTGAAAGGAATTTACGGAGGCTTTATCAATTATTCATACAGGTATAATCCTACATTGGTTTTTTCAGTGATTGGCGGAATTTCGCAAATGAAATGCGAGGAATTTGAACCCGGGTGATACCTTTAAATCCAGTCAATACTTTGGAACCAACATCTTTTACAATCCCATCGAAACCATCAGCATCGGGATAGAGGCTAACAACCGGGACACGCAAAAACCTCGATAATCAGAAAGGCGATGCAACAAGGATTTCGATGCTGGCCAAATTCGATTTCTAGTATTGTATAAATTAGTTTGTAACTGTTATGTTTTCCAAACCGGTAATTCTTTTTGTCCTTTACAATTGTCAAGGATTCCTGTCGTAGTATCTGCGTTCCCCCAAAATGTGATAATTCTTCTCTTTGATGGCTCTTAAAGGCTTTTCCCTGTTGAGGTACATCGATCGTTTAAGCAGGTTTCGATGGGCAATTGCAGAATGGGTGATTATACCTGACACCAGCATGACGATCATCAGGAACCTGAACCATTTTTTTTGGAAGAGGGGTAACCAGCAATAAAATGAATAAATCATTACGACCGGGAATACAAGATAAAAGGTATGTGATGAAGGTCCTTTTAAAGTAACCACTGAAGATTTTTTTGTAAAAATAATATTTCATCTGATTTCTTTGGCTCAGGTTAAAATCATTTTTTAAAGCAGAGAAATCCAATAGGATTTACTGACTATTTTTGCACTGCATTAAATTTTCATATATCGAAAATTTGAAGAATATCGTTTACCTGCTTAAGTTTATCCTGAGCATTTTTTTGTTCTGGATGGCTTTATTTATCATCCAGCAGATCGTCTTCCTCCTTTTTGTTCATGCTGAGCTGAAAGGAATTTCAGTAAGCCACATCATGTTGGGATTCTGGTATTCCCAAAGGCTTAATATTTCAGCCACTTCTTACCTCCTGATGCTGCCATTTGTTTTCTCTGTAATAGGAATTATGGTGAGGAAACCAGGTTCAGGATTTAAAATCGCAAAAATCTTCACCAGCATCATGTTCGTTTTTGTCCTGCTTGTGGGGC
Source organism: uncultured Bacteroidales bacterium (assembly GCA_963705185.1). Lineage (GTDB taxonomy): Bacteria > Bacteroidota > Bacteroidia > Bacteroidales > JAADJA01 > JAADJA01. Next base: position 71,709 of record CAVPJF010000010.1, on the reverse strand, counting down.
TATTTGATCTTGGTTTATATGGAAACTGGGGAACAAAAATCAATTCAAAAGCCCTTTCTTTTCTTGTTTACCCAAAAGAAATCATGGAAATGATATTCGATGCTGCAAATCTGCTTTATTTTGGAATGTTCATTATTCTTTCCATTGGAGTGATCTGGCTTTTTAAGCGTCTAATTAAGATTCCTGATAAAATCCAACTCCCTCCGGGTATTTCGGTCGGGATGTTTATCCTGGTAAGTGGAATGATGTTTATCCTCATGCGCGGAGGATTTCAAAAATACCCGATCAATAAAAGCTCTTGTTATTATTCTAATCATTCCGTGCTTAACTATGCTGCTTTGAATGGTTTCTGGAATATTGTTAACCTTGCGGCAAGTCCCCAGCTTAAAAAAAATCCTTACATTTTTATGAATCAAAAAGAAGCCGAAGAGATTGTCGGTAAATTATATTCCACTTCAAAAGATACTACCATCAGCATCTTTAATATCGAAAAACCAAACATCATCATACTCATGATGGAAAGCATCAGTGCCGATGCTATAGCATGCCTGGGAGGAGAACAAGGCATCATGCCTGAATTTGATTCACTCACAGCTCAGGGTTTATTATTTTCGGATTTCTATGCTACCGGTTTCAGGACAGATCAGGGTCTTGTGGCTGTGCTTAGCAGTTTTCCGGCTCAGCCAGCAACTGCCATTATCAAAGACTTCGGCAAGTTTGAAAAATTGCCGAATCTTGTGACTGAAGTTGGACATTTAGGATACCATTCCTCATTTTATTATGGCGGAGATATTTCCTACGCAAATACTGCAACTTACCTTACTTCAGCAGGAATTGAATACCTTGCCGGAGTAAATGAAGTTCCTCATACCCGAAAAACCGACTGGGGCGCTTACGATGAAGATCTTTTCTCGTTTTTTATTGCGGACAGCCTTCATCGACCTGAGCCCTTTCTCTCAGTAATGCTTACCCTTACCAACCATGAATATTTTGATGCCGATGTCGAAAAAGTGTTTAACCGGAAAGAAAAGAACAATGGCTACCTGAATACTGCACACTATACCGACAAATGCATTGCACAATTTATTAGGGATGCTTCAACAAAAGCATGGTATAAAAACACGGTTTTTATCATCACCTCCGATCACGCACATATACTTCCTCTTGGCCGAAACTATAATGAGCCCGGCAGGCATCATATCCCTTTTTTAATTTTTGGTGAACCCTTAAAAAAAGAATACCAGGGGAAAATAATCAAAAAAACAGGTTCTCATCTGGATATCACCCCTTCGCTCCTGGCGCAGCTAAAAATAGAGCACAATCAATTCAAGTATGGGAAAGATCTTTTTAATCCCTATACCACCGGATTTGCCTATTATTCATTCGATAATGGATTTGGCTTTATCGCTGACCAAACCAAAGTGGTATATGATTATAATCTTGGTAAAATGATATCATGCTCTGATGATTCAAGCAATGGAAATTGCAGCGAAACCGAAAGAAAAGGCAAGGCTTTTCTGGAAGTTGTTTTTCAGGAGTATATTGATCTGTGAAGCATGGAGCTTGGAGGGATTTCTGTTCCAGAATAGTTTCTGCGTTCAAATTTCTCCAAACCGTGATCTTTAATTTGAACAATAGATAAGATTATATTTGCAGGAGGAAAGAAATAGCCGACACAAGAAAATTTAAAAGAATTAAGAGTAGTCAAGTTAATCCAAAACGATGAGAACAGCTTTTTATATTTGTAGGTTTATTAACCATTAACACTTTATTCGGTCAAAATCTTCAATTTGAAATTGAAGTAGGTCCTAATTTTTCATTCTCTTCTAAAAATAGCATATCGCTTAAATATGCATTACCCATTAATCCTGCAACGGGATATTCATATAAAATATTTGATAACGATTATAGTAGAGCCAAGAGAAATTGGAGTTGGTGGAAACTTAAACGTACAATTAAGATATAAATTAAAGGGCAGGTTATACCTTATTAGCGGACTTATGCTTGATTATTTTACCAGTAAAATAACTACAAATGTTTCTTCTGCTTCATATTATAAAAGCTCTTCAAATGATGATATCCCATTACGTATTAGTGAAAACACTAATGGATATATACCAAATGATTTTGACGGAAATATGATAAGTAACCTTGGAATTGACGATAACGGATTACCCTTTGCAATTGATCCAAATGATTTTAATAAATACACATTGAATGAGGATTCTTAAAAGTTTATATTTATCAATTCCTATAAGACTGGCTTTCTCCTTAATCGAAAATTTTGAATTATTTGTTGGAGGAAGTTTTTCCTTACTTCTCAAAGGGGATATAAATACTACTTATCCCTATGTGGATGAAAGAATTATTGAAAACAATATAAGTTATTATAACCAGTTTTTTATTTCAATTCAAGGTGGTATATCTTATAAAATAGTGGAAAAATTAAAAATTTCTGCGAGTTATCAATATTCAATAACAGATATGATTGAATTAAACAAAATATACGAGGTGACAGAGGGTCAAAAGCTGAATGCGATAAATCTTTGCGTAGGTTATATTATAAATTAATACCCTTGAGAGCAAACCTTTAAGCCCACTTAAAAAAATCCAGCAACTCTGAGCTTCAAACTTCGAACTTCGAACTTTCATTTATTACAATACCTCTTCATCACATGATAAGCCTCCTGAATGCCTAATTCACCGGCATTGCTCATGTCATTGCAGCCCACAGCTTTCAGTTTGAGATAGATGAGGATGAGGCCTTTGTTGTAAAAGGCTTCTGAGAAATCCGGTTTAAGTTCAATTGCCCTGGTAAAGTCGCTGACAGCTCCCCAGTAATCGCCCTTGAGGCATTTTACATAGCCACGGTTGTACCATGCAAAATAAAAATCCGGATCAATTGTGATCACCTTATTATAATCCTTTAACGCATTTTCGAAAGGTTGTCCCAGCAAAGTAGTATCGTATGTGTTTTTAGTTTCCGGGTGGATGATGCCTGCATTGAATTCATAATTACTTTCTGATTCATTTTGGATGAGCAAGGAAAGCCTGAAATCCACATTTGCCCTCCCGAAATAAGCCAGGATAAAGTTCTTGTCGAGTTCGATTGCCTTGTCATAATCTTCAAGGGCAAGATTATAATTCTGCAATAGCGAATAATATTCAGCCCGCTTAAAGTAATGCTCAGGATAGTCCGGTTCAGCGTTGATTTTATAAGTTAGAGAATCTATTTCGAACTTTGCAGCTTCAAGGTTTATAGGGCTTTCCAGGTTGTTTAGCAGGACAATCCGTTCAGGATAATACTTCTGTTCAAATGTGTCGAACAACCTCACATTGGAAATATCCTTTGAGAACATGATCACGTTAAAGACAGGCTGAAGCTGTATTTGTACAAGCTGATCCTGTAGCTTTACCCGAAGCGCCTTCTTTATCATAAAACTCATCGCTGAAAGCAATCAATCGTTTCAGGTACATTTTTTCTTCCAGCCTCAGGCTGTCGTTATCGTTGAAATTAAATTTATTAATGCTGTATGCTTTTTTAATGTCTTCCTCAGCGCCCGCAAAATCGCGCATCTCGCGTTTCACCTGTGATCTTTCGTAATAAGCATCGGCAAATTCAGGATAAATCTCAATGGATTTACTGAAATCAGCTATTGCTCCCTTTAGGTCTCCGGTAGCTTGCTTCAGCATACCACGGTATAAGATAAACGACGATATTATCCGGGTTCATCGAGATTACCTTGTCCAGGTCGGCGATGGCTTCCTTCTCTCTTTTCAATCCAATGTAAAGGATCGATCTGTTATAGTAGGCGTAAGAATTATAAGGCGACAGTTCTATCACACGGTTGAGGTCGGCGAGGGCACCGGTTGTATCGGCAGACTCCATCCTTGCCAATGCCCGGCTGAGAAGGCCATATGAATCATCCGGATTAATGGTCAGAGCCCTGTTATAATCAGCGATGGCAGAATCAGGCTTACCGTAATCCATCCAAACAGTTCCCCTCTGAATGTAACCGCTGGTGTTCAGGCTATCTTTCGAAATGCCGGCGGTTAAATCTTTGATGGCTGTGTCGTAAACTTTCAAGCCAGCCCAGGCCATTCCGCGCATCATGTAAACGTTTTCTTTTTTGTATTTCAACGCTATGGCATGATTGCAATCGGCGATGGTGGAATCGTATTTCTGCAGGAACAGCCAGGTTCGGGCGCGGTTGAGATAATAAAAGGGATTCTTTGGATCGATCTCTATGGCTTTTGCAAAATCTTCCAATGAGCCACCGAAGTCATACAGATCGCTACGGACCAGAGCTCTGTAATGGTAAATCTCAGGATTAAAGGGATCAAATTCGCTGGCTTTGCTGAAGTCCGATTCTGCTCCAAGGTAATCGTCAAGGCTATACTTGGCATATCCTCTTAAGAAATATCCTTCGTAAGATGCCGGTCGCTGGTAAATGGCATCATTAAAATATTTTATGGCTTCGGTGTAGTTCTCTTTTTCAAGTTCTGCTTTTCCGAAGGTAAATGTAATCACCTATCCGCTGAGCATAAAGACATGGAGGGGATTATAACTGTGATAAACAAGGCAAGATATGAAAACCTGCCTGCAACCAGTCTCTATTTTTGATTTTATTACCAATCTATTATTGAAAATTATTTCGAAAAAATATTAACGATGTAGTTTAAATTTGAATTGCAAACATACATGATTTCATTGGGTTTGATTGTCAATTTTTAGTTTTAAAATATTCGGAAGCAACAATTTCTACTATGTAAAATTTGTTAGTTCTTAAAATGATAAGCATTCAAAACAAAAGTTGCCTCAAAGGCCGCAGGGAAGACCATGTAAAAGAACCAGATGTCTTCGGTGACATTATGAAAAGCCCGGTAACGAAGACCATCGCCAGGGAATTAACGAGGGGCTTATTTGGCGTATTGGGACTTTCCACTTCCACACGACGAAGCTCTGGTTCAAAACGAAGAAGCAGTTTTCCCTTTTGATAGAAATCGTTTTTGCTTTGGTTTAAATCCTGATATCTCAGGAATTAACGAATGTTAACTTTTACCTATTCTCGCATTTGATTAATTTTGATCGTTAAATTCAACGAGAAATTAAAATATCCTTCATCATATTGGCCGGCTTACTCTTTTTTCAAATCGAATTATGGAGTCAGGTAACTTTGCCCATCATCATGTATGGAAAAGTAACCAGTGAAAAGAATACGCCACTCAGCAATTTACATGTTATAGATCTGACTACAAAGACCGGAACCATTACTGACCGTGAAGGATTGTACAGGCTTCCTGTTTACGCATTTGATACCGTTCGCTTTACCTCCATAGGATTTAAAACAACACTTTTTATTGTACCGGGGATTGCTGAAGATATTCTCCAAACTAACCTTCGGCTATATTCCGATACTTTGAACCTAACCGAAATTGTAATTCGACCCTATCCAAAGGATTACCCGACGCTAAAAAGGGAATTTCTTGCGCTGAAATTGCCTGAGGAGAATAAAATTAATATGCACCTTGATGAGGTACTTATTCAGGGACCAATTGATGCAGGAATGGTGATTTCAGGACCCTTTACTGCTTTATATGAAGCTTTAAGCCGTCATGCCAAAGTCATGAGGAAATATGAGAACCTGATCAGGCAGGATAATCTGAAACTCCTTTCGGGAAAAAGATATAACATAGGGGTAGTTAGTAAGATTACCGGGCTTAAAGAAGAACAAGAGATCATAAAGTTCATTGAATATTGCAACCTGGAACCTGAGTTTATTTTAAGGGTAAATGATTACGACCTTTATTGTGCGGTTAAAGAATGCTATAGAAGGTTTAAATCACAAAATGACTAGATAATCTTATAATTTCTCAATTAAAACCGAAAACAAGCGGATCAAATCCTCTTCAGCTTTTGCTGCAGTTTCCAGAATATCTTTTATGTCGATAGGGTGAAGGTTGTCCGGGTCACATTCATCAGTAATTACAGAAACAGCAGCGCAGGGAAGGCCAGCATGGTTGGCGACGATGGCTTCAGGAACAGTCGACATCCCAACCACATCAGCTCCAATTCCTTTTAGAAAACGATATTCTGCTCGGGTTTCGAGGTTGGGCCCTACTACAGCAACATAAACACCTGTGTGTAGGGTAATTCCCAAATCTGAAGCAATCCGTTCAAGTTTATCATTCAAAACTTTTGAATATGGCTGGCTCATATCGGGGAAGCGCGGTCCCAGATTTTGATGATTGGGTCCTGACAATGGACTATTTCCAAGGAGATTGATGTGGTCATCCAGAAGCATCAGCGATCCCTTTTTAAAATTCAGGTTCAGGGCGCCACCAGCATTGGAAATCAAAAGGTATTTCACTCCTAAAGATTTCATTATCCTTACCGGAAAAGTAATTTGCTGCAAAGTGTATCCTTCATAAAAGTGAAATCTTCCCTGCATGGCTAGAACCATTTTACCCATGAGTCTGCCATAAATCAGTCTGCCTTTGTGAAATTCTACAGTGGAAACGGGAAAATTTGGAATATCCTTGTAATCAATTTGAATAGCAACATCAATCTCTTTCACCATTTTACCAAGACCTGTGCCAAGAATTATTCCAATTTCCGGTGTATTGATTCCATTTTCTTTCAGGAAATTTACAGTTTCGTTAATTTGCTCGATCATTAGGATATCCTTTCGTCTATAAAATTTTAATTGAAATTTTCAAAAATCGCGCATTAGCGGCAATAATAATAAATCAATTGTTTTTTATTGTTTCTTTTACTCTTCATTTCAATTCGCAAACTTAATTTAATTTTAACGCTTTAAACTACAAGTAATATGAGAAAGTTTATAGCTGCATTGATCATTTTGGTTCCCTGCCTTGCGTTTTCATACACCGGTGAAGTTATCAAATCGTTTGATATCCCTGGAAATTATCCTACAGGACTAACCTTTGACGGAAAGAACCTTTGGTTTTCCGATTACCAAACCGACTTGCTGTATTGCATTGATCCTGAAAGCGGAAAAGTACTTCGAACCATTCCGTCTCCAGCCTACTGGCCAGAAGGACTTGCATGGGACGGAGAATTCTTGTGGAATGCAGATGTCAAAGGTGGAATTCCACTATCGGAAAATTACAAGGGAAAAATTTATAAACTCGATGCAAAGGACGGGAAAATAATGAAGACCATCGAAGCACCCAGTTCAACACCCCGTGGATTGGCCTGGGATGGAAAGTATTTATGGTGTGTTGACAGTGATGCCTCGGAAGTGATCCAGTTTAGTTCTGAAGATGGAACAACTATCAGGTCATTCCGTTCCCCTTCAGATGATCCTCGAGGGCTTACCTTCGATGGAACCTATCTTTGGATTTCGGACCGGATGAAAGATGAAATATATATGGTTGATCCAAGAACAGGAGCTGTCATCCTGATTACAGATGCACCAGGAGAGTTTACAACCGGTTTATGTTATGACGAAAAAAATCTATGGGCAGTGGATTACCAGGAAGATAAACTTTACCAGCTCAAAATCAGGGATGGTGAAAAGTTCAAAACTTACAATTCGCATAAAGCAAAGATTACATATACCCATCAGGTCACTAATTTCGGACCCGGAATATTGAGCAGTGCTGACATTCATATTGCCATTCCCAAAGATCGCCCCAGTCAGGATATCATTGATTCCCCGTTATTTGATCCAGCCTTTACCGATAAAGTTACTGACAAATGGGGACAGGAAACTGCTCACTTCCATTTTGAAAATGTTGGTCCGGGTGAGCATGTCGAGGCAGTCATGACGACAGTAGCGGAAATCAGTGAGATCCGTTACTTCATTTATCCGGAACAAATTGGAAACTTTTTCAGAAATTCCGGCTGAGATAAAAAGCAAATACCTTGAAAACAATGACAAATACCAGTTTGATCATCCTGTGATTCAGAATGCTTTAAAGGAGGCTATTGGTGAAGAAACGAATCCGTACTGGATTTCCCGAAAAATATTTGATTACCTGAGGGAAAAGCTATATTATGAAATGGTTGGAGGCTGGAATACGGCTCCGACCGTTCTTGCAAGGGGAAATGGCTCCTGTTCCGAATATACCTTTGTTTACATTTCCATGTGCCGGGCAGCAGGACTTCCGGCCCGATATGTCGGCTCAGTTGTTGTCAGAGGCGATTATGCCTGTATGGATGATGTGTTTCATCGCTGGGTGGAAGTTTACCTGCCAAATTACGGCTGGGTTCCCATTGACCCTTCAGGCGGAGACCAGGACTGGCCACGCGACCAGGCAAATTATATCGGGCATCTGTCGCACCGTTACCTGATTACAACTGAAAGTGGAGGGGGCTCAGAGACAATGGGATGGACATACAATTCAAATGAATTCTGGACTACCGATCCAAAGACATACGTGGTTTCTGATCATTTCGCTGAATGGGAACCGATATCAGAGTAGTGATAATTTCTGAAATAATTCTCTATTTCAGTCTATTTTTGCCTTCAAATAATTTTTCATGAATCTGATATTATCTTTTCTGTTAATTTTCTTCATCATGGCCCTGGGGTTAATTCCATTTTTCATCCTTTACCCCTTGTCGGATCTGTTATCCTTTGTGCTATACAGGATTGTTGGTTACCGGAAAAATGTAGTGAGGGATAATTTAACACAATCTTTTCCTCAGCTTGATAAAAAAAGTCTCAGAAGATTAGAAAGGTTATCCTATAAAAACCTGAGTGATGTATTGCTGGAAGGAATAAAAGGTTTTACGATGACGCGTGGGCAAATTTTAAGACGGCATATGGTGGTCAACCCTGAAGTTCTTGATCCATTTAAAGCCGCAGGGAGGACTATAATTACACTTCCTTCGCATTATGGAAATTGGGAATGGGGAAGCCTGTCGCCGGGTTTATATATTAAGGACTATAAAATTGTCGCCTTTTATAAGCCACTTAACAAATCCGTATGCTGATCGGTTTGTAAGAAAAAACAGGTCACGGACAGGTACAATGCTTGCTTCAATTTATAAAACAAATGCCACTTTTGATGAGCTCTAAAAATGAAATGACTGCCTATATCATGGCTGCTGATCAAAGTCCATCCAATGCCAAAAATGTAATTTGGGTTAATTTCTTGGGAAGAGAAACTGCTTTTCTGCATGGGCCTGAAAAATATGCTATCAGGTATAATTATCCTGTTATTTTTTGTGGATATTCAACGGATCAAAAGAGGATATTATACAGCTTGAATTGTCATTGCTCTCTGATAATCCTGCCGAACTTGAAGCCGGGGAAATCACCCGTCGCTATGCCGGTAAACTTGAGGAAGCTATTTTGAAAAAGCCCGAAAACTGGCTGTGGTCGCACCGAAGATGGAAATTAAGCCGATAGGTACATGGCTTCTATTTCCGTCTTATATTTTTCAGAAATCACTCTTCTCTTGAATTTCAATGTACTCGTCATGGCATTGTTTTCAACGGAAAAGGGTTCTGAAATCAGGGTAAACCGTGCCACCTTCTCGTAAGATGACAGTTCCTCCTGAAGGATTTCAATTCGTTGACGAATGAATTCCTTTACCTCCGGCAATTCAACCAATTCCTTTTCTGACTGGTAATTCAGCTTGAATTTTGCGGCTTCTTCCTTCAGCCTTGCCATCACAGGAACTATAAGTGCAGTTACGTATTTTCGGTTGTCACCGACGGTGATTACCTGCTCGATATAAGGATCCTGCCCAAGCAGAAGTTCAATTTTCTGTGGTGAAACGTATTTCCCGACAGATGTTTTAAAAAGGTCTTTGATCCTGTCAGTCATTACCAGGTTACCAAGGGCAGAAATAGTTCCTTCATCTCCGGTTTGATACCAGCCATCGATCAGGGCTTTGGCCGTTTCGTCAGGTTTGTTATAATATCCCCTGAAAACAGTAGCCCCTTTAACAAGGATTTCTCCGATATCGCTTATTTTCACCTGAACATCCGGCATAACGGTTCCGCAGGATTCAAATTCATAAACATCAGTTTTAAAGCAGGCCACTGTAGCTGTTGTTTCAGTTGCTCCATAACCGAAATTCACAAACATACCTGTTGCATGAAAAAACCGCAGCAATTCAGGACGAATGGCAGCACCTGAACAGGGCATCGTTCGCATATTCCCACCAAAGATCGCACGCAACTTTTTCAACACAAGCCTGTCAGCAATTGAGCGCTTGATTTGTAATCCAGCGGGTGCCGATTTACCTTTCTTGCGATACTCCGAAAACTGATGGCCGGTTTTTATTGACCAGTCGAATATTTTTTGTTTGAAGGAGGGCCACTTTTTATATTCAGCCTCGATCCCTTCATGTGTTTTTTCAAAAAATCTGGGAACCGTGCACATCAGGGTTGGTTTGGCGACCGGAAGGGTCTCAATAACCTCTCTCGGATTTTCAAGAAAAATATTGACGGTTCCGCAATAAAGCATATAGAATGACCATGTTCTTTCAAAAATATGACTCAGGGGCAAGAATGCCATCGAAACATCCTGATCCGTCACATCCAAACGCTTGTCATGAATTCCGAAGCAGAACATGAAGTTATCATGACCGAGCATAACTCCCTTTGGTTCGCCTGTGGTTCCTGAGGTGTAAAGGATCGTGGCCATATCATCGGGCTGGACTTCGTCAAGTCCTTTTAAAAATTTTGCTTTATTCTCTGCACTTAATCCTGGCTTTTTAAAATCCTCCCATGACATCCAGTGTTCATTTTGTAATTTGACCGATGGATCATAAACAACAATCTTTTTAAGGGACTGTGAATGCTGTAGAACCCAGTCAGCTTTCTCGAGCTGCTCCTGGTTACCGACAAACATCAGCTCCATCTTCGTTTCATCCACAATGTACTTCACCTGTTCTTTGGTAGCCGTTCCGAAAAAAGGCACAACAATTCCCCTGATCCCCAAAATACCATAATCTGTAAAACTCCATTCAGGCTTGTTGTTACTGAATATCCCAATGTTGGAACCTACACCGAATCCCATCGACAGAAGGGCAGCCGAAATGGTTTCTGTTTCAGAAATCAGTACGTTCCAGGAGATGGATGAAAAATGCTTTTCTCCGTTTTTCCTGTAACGATAAACTTCGCGGTTGCCGTATTTCAAAGCCCGCTCGCGCAGCATGTGTACAATGTGTTGTTTCAAATGGTGGATCCTCCTGTTTGATAAAATTAATTTGAAATAAGTTGATAATGCCCAAAGGAAAATTAAAGATTCAAATACAGACCAATGGGATTAACCTTCGGCATCATTGAAATTTTGTCAGGGAAAGCCGGACAGCAAATAGATATCAAGACATTTCCGGAAAATTGACTGGACAAAAGTAAATTTTTTTTGTTAATTCCTAAAACAAAGGAATTGAAGATGTTTTGAAAAATACAAATTGGTTGTCTTAAAATGGAATTTATCAATAATTGCAGTATTTTTGCAGCCCATTGTAGATGGAAACCCTTCAGAATTGATTTTGAAATCGTTTCTTGTTCATTATAATCTTAAATAAAACACAATGATATTCGATCTTGATTTGATAAAGGAAGTATACAGGCGAATTCCCGAACGAATTGAAACTGCACGAAAAGTAACCGGAAAGCCACTCACGCTGACTGAAAAAATACTCTATTCCCACCTTGATGAAGGATTAGCTACCAGGTTATATGAAAGAGGTAAATCCTATGTTGATTTTCGTCCTGACCGGGTTGCCATGCAGGATGCAACTGCACAGATGGCTTTGCTGCAGTTTATGCAGGCTGGAAAAGATAAAGTTTCCGTTCCGTCTACTGTTCATTGCGACCACCTGATCCAGGCGAAGGAAGGGGCGAAATCAGATCTGGAGACAGCAGTGAATACCAACAAGGAAGTGTATGATTTCCTGGCTTCCGTTTCGAATAAGTATGGTATTGGTTTCTGGAAACCCGGAGCGGGGATCATTCACCAGGTTGTTCTCGAAAATTATGCTTTTCCCGGCGGGATGATGATCGGAACTGATTCGCACACCGTAAATGCAGGTGGTCTTGGGATGGTTGCCATTGGTGTTGGCGGCGCTGATGCAGTGGATGTGATGGCAGGAATGTCGTGGGAGCTTAAGTTTCCCAAATTAATTGGCGTAAAACTCACCGGCAGGCTCAATGGCTGGACTTCTTCAAAGGATGTGATATTAAAAGTAGCAGGAATTTTAACTGTTAAAGGTGGCACCGGCGCTATCGTTGAGTACTTTGGCCCCGGTGCTGAGAGTCTTTCCTGCACGGGGAAAGGAACTATATGCAATATGGGCGCTGAAATCGGAGCAACGACTTCTGTATTTGGATATGACAGGAAAATGGCCGATTACCTGAAAGGTACGGGAAGGGCAGAAGTTGCAATTGAAGCCGATAAAATTGCTGTCCATCTTACCGGCGACCCGGAAGTTTATATAAACCCCGAAAAATATTTTGACCAGGTTATCGAAATCAATCTTTCGGAACTTGAACCTCATATCAATGGCCCGTTCACTCCAGACCTTGCAACGCCTGTTTCGGAATTTTCAGAAGCAGTAAGGAAAAACGGCTGGCCACAAAAACTCGAAGTCGGGCTCATTGGTTCCTGCACAAACAGTTCTTATGAAGATATCTCACGTGCGGCCTCCATTGCCAAACAAGCGCTGGATAAAAAGCTGAAAGTGAAATCGGAATATACTGTCACTCCCGGTTCCGAGCAGGTAAGATTCACTGTTGAAAGAGATGGCTTCCTGGATATTTTTGAAAAGATCGGCGGCGTGGTTTTAGCCAATGCCTGCGGTCCGTGCATAGGTCAATGGGCACGTCATAATGCTGACAAGCATGAAAAAAATTCAATTATGACATCGTTCAACCGGAACTTTGCAAAAAGAAATGATGGTAATCCGAATACACATGGTTTTGTCGCATCACCTGAAATAGTTACTGCTTATGCGATTGCCGGAGATCTTACATTTAATCCGATGACTGATTTTCTGGAAAATGAGCGGGGAGAAAAAGTTATGCTGGATGAGCCGGAAGGAATTGAAATGCCGGTCAATGGATTTGCTGTTGAGGATAATGGATATCTGGCTCCAGCCACTGACGGTAAAAAAGTTGAAGTCATCGTTGATCCTAAATCCACCAGACTTCAATTGCTTGATCCTTTTACACCCTGGGTTGGCAAAGATTATAAAGGTTTGAAACTGCTGATAAAAGCCAAAGGAAAATGCACTACCGATCACATTTCGATGGCGGGTCCATGGCTTAGGTTCAGAGGTCATTTGGACAATATTTCCGAAAATATGCTCATTGGTGCGGTGAACGCTTTCAATGATAAAACCAACAGTGTAAAAAACCAGATTAATGGAGAATACGGACCGGTTCCGGCAACTGCAAGGGTTTACAAAGCAGCAGGATTTAGCTCAATTGTCATTGGCGATGAAAATTATGGTGAAGGTTCTTCCCGCGAACATGCAGCCATGGAGCCAAGGCATCTTGGAGTAAAAGTGGTGCTGGTGAAATCATTTGCCCGCATTCACGAAACTAATCTGAAGAAGCAGGGAATGCTGGCGTTAACTTTTGCCAACAAAGAAGATTATAACAAGATCAAGGAGGATGACACCATTGATATTCTTGGGCTGGAATCATTCTCTCCTGAAAAACCGTTGACTGTTGTATTAAATCATAAAGATGGCACTGTTGATAAAATTTCTGCAAATCACACTTACAATCAAAGTCAGTATGAATGGTTTAAGGCTGGAAGTGCGCTGAATCTGATAAAGTTGCAGAATCAATAAGCTAGTATTTATTGAGTCATTACCGCATTCACGGCAAGAATCTTTGGCAATATTTTGTTTAAACAATAGTTCACAGGATTTTATTTAATCCTACTTTTGGTTTTTATAAAATTCATTTGATTTTTCGGTCATGCATCATCATTATTTTTTCAGGTTTTATTTTCCCCTGCTTCTGGTATTGTTTTCAATCATTGGATGCAAAAATGCAAATGACAATCCAGCGCAAAAATCCGGACCTAACGCTATGGGTGTAAATGTGATCGTCATTCAGCCAAAGGTACTGGAAAATGTGATTTTCTCAAATGGAACTGTCCTCGCCAACGAAGCGGTAGAATTAAGAAGTGAAGTCTCCGGAAGGATAAGGAATATCAGTTTTACTGAAGGAAATCGTGTAAATAAAGGCGACCTATTGGTAAAAATTGTAGATGATGACCTCCAGGCACAACTTAAGAAACTAACACTCCAGGAGTCCCTGGCAAAAGAAGATGTTCAGCGCAAGACGAAACTGAGGGAACTGGATGCCATCAGCCAGGAAGAATTTGACCAGGGTCAGAATCAGTTACTGGTTATCCAGGCTGAAATTCAACTTGTGAAAGCTCAGATTGAAAAAACGGAAATCCGGGCTCCTTTTGAAGGATTAATCGGTTTGCGGTATGTAAGTCCGGGCGGATATTTATCGCCTTCGATGCTTGTAACCAATCTTCTGGATTTAGACCCCGTAAAAATCGAATTTTCCGTGCCTGAAAAATATTTGAGCCAGATCAGTAAAAATACAGCCATCTCCTTTAGTATTGACGGGAACGACAGTATTTTCAGCGGAACTGTTTATGCCATCGAACCAAAAATCAACCCTGCAACCCGGTCGTTGACCATCCGCGCGACATGTCCCAATCCCAACCAGGAACTACTTCCCGGGAACTTTGCTAAGGTCAGTATTTTGTTGCAAAAAATTAACAATGCTATCGTTGTCCCATCCCAGGTGCTTATTCCAGATATAAAAGGTGAAAAAGTTTTTGTTGTTTCCGGTGGAAAAGCCAAACCCGTTTATATTGAAACCGGTATTCGTACCGAAAATGAAGTGCAGGTAATGAGCGGTCTGAATGTAAATGATACAATAATTACCACCGGGCTGCTTCAACTCAAGGAAGGAATGGCAGTTTCCATTCGCAAAACCGGTAATTAATTTACAAGCAATCCGGTTATGAACATCTCCTCACTTAGTATCCAGCGCCCGGTTCTCGCTACAGTCATTTCAATTGTGCTGGTGCTGTTCGGCATTATCGGATTT
Source organism: uncultured Bacteroidales bacterium (assembly GCA_963705185.1). Taxonomy (GTDB): domain Bacteria; phylum Bacteroidota; class Bacteroidia; order Bacteroidales; family JAADJA01; genus JAADJA01. Next base: position 56,633 of record CAVPJF010000010.1, on the reverse strand, counting down.
ACATTTTTGGGCGTACGCGAGTATCCAAGTGTTGATCCGCCGGTTGTAACTGTTACTACCAATTATGTCGGTGCTAACGCTGATGTCATCGAATCTCAGATCACCGAGCCGTTGGAAGAATCCATTAATGGAATTGCTGGTATCCGCTCACTTACTTCAGTCAGCAGCGATGGAAGAAGCACCATTACCGTCGAGTTTGAATTGGGTGTGGATATGGAAGCTGCTGCAAACGATGTTCGTGACAGGGTTTCGAGAGCGCTCAGAAATTTACCACAAGACACCGATCCGCCTATCGTAATCAAATCGGATGCTGATTCCAATCCGATTCTTTCCCTTACGATCCAGAGTGATACTAGAGATTTGATGGATCTCACCGATGTCGCCAATAACATTTTCAAAGAGCGTCTTCAGACCATAAAAGGAGTGAGTGAAATCAGGATTTGGGGCGAAAAAAAATATGCAGTTAAATTGTTGCTTGATCCAGCGAAAATGGCAGGTTATGGCCTTTCTCCAACGGATATCAGAAATGCCCTTAATCGTGAAAACGTTGAATTGCCGTCAGGCAGGATCGAAGGGTACGGGACAGAGCTTACCATCCGTACCATGGGCAGACTGACCACGCTTGAAGAATTTGACAACATGATCATCCGGGATGAGGGAAATGTATTGATTCGTCTTCGTGATGTTGGTAAATCTCACCTGCTTCCTGAAAATGAGCGTTCCATCCTCAGGGGAAAAAACATGAAACCAATGGTAGGCGTTGTCCTGATTCCGCAACCGGGAGCCAACCAGATCGCCATAGCAGATGAATTCTACGAGAGGGTGAAGCAGATCAGCCGGGACTTGCCTGCCGATCTTGAACTTAATGTCGCTCTCGATACTTCTCTCAATATCCGAAAGGCCATTACTGAAGTGGAAGAAACCATTCTGCTTGCTTTTCTCCTGGTCGTTCTGGTGATCTTTTTCTTCCTACGCAACTGGAGGACTACACTTATTCCGGTTATTGCCATACCAATTTCTCTTATCAGTACATTTTTCATCATGTACGTTGCCGGATTCTCGATCAATATTCTGTCATTACTGGGGATTGTACTTGCGACAGGACTTGTGGTGGATGATGCCATTGTAGTACTCGAAAATATCTACTATAAGATCGAGTACGGTATGGATCCTGTCGAAGCAGGTCATAAAGGATCGAAGGAGATTTATTTTGCCATATTATCTACAACCATTACCCTTGCAGCTGTTTTTCTTCCGATCATTTTCCTGCAGGGACTAACCGGTCGTTTGTTTCGCGAGTTTGGAATTGTTGTAGCCGGTGCGGTGCTAATCTCAGCGCTTGTTTCGCTAACGCTTACTCCCATGATGAGCAGTCGTATGCTCAGAAAAGGTAAAAAGCACAGCAAAATTTTTACCCTTACTGAAAAGTGGATCTATGATATGATTGAAGTGTATAACCGAAGCCTGAAAATGTTTGTCAGAAGACGTTGGATTGCGCTTGTGATCATCCTTGTTTCAGCAATTATGATTTTGGGTTTTGGGTACCTTCTTCCATCCGAGCTTGCACCGCTTGAGGATAAAAACAGATTAAGCGTTATTTCAACAGCTCCCGAAGGAACTTCTTACGAATTGATGGATAAATACATGCTTGAGCTCTTGCAGATTGCCGATACCCTGCCCGAAAGAGATGCGCTTATTTGCGTAACTGCCCCGGGATTCGGATCTTCAACTTCTGTCAACTCAGGTTTCATTCGTCTTTTCCTGACCGAACCCTCGCAAAGGGACCGTTCCCAACAGGAAATCGCTGACCATCTCAGTAAGATTTACAGGAAATTTAACTTTGCCAGGAGTTATGTCGTTCAGGAACCTACCATTGGCGGCAGCCGAATGTCAGGGCTGCCCGTTCAATTTGTGATCCAGGCGCCTGATTTTGAAAGGCTGAAGAAAGTTCTTCCTGTCTTCATGGAAAAAGTTCAAAACAATCCTAAATTCCAGGTATCCGACCTGGACCTGAAATTCAACAAGCCCGAGCTATCGGTCGAAATTGACCGGGACAAAGCACGCGTACTTGGCGTGGATATTCGTGATGTCGCTGAATCGCTTCAGCTTTATTTCAGCAATCAGCGCTATGGCTATTTCATCATGAACAATAAGCAATACCAGGTAATCGGGCAGGCAAGCCGGGAAAATCGGGATGATCCGGTTGATCTGAGTTCCATTTACCTGCGTAGCCGATCTGGCGAAATGATCCAGCTTGATAATCTGGTAACCCTGTCAGAACAAACAAATCCGCCACAATTGTATCGCTACAATCGTTATGTTTCAGCCACAGTTTCTGCTCAACCTGTCGAAGGAATCACATTGGGACAGGGAATTGAAGAAATGCAAAAAATTGCAGATGAAACACTGGACGAAACCTTTTCGACCAGCCTGGCAGGAATTTCAAAGGAATTTGCAGACAGTTCCCAAAGTCTTCTGTTTGCCTTTCTGCTTGCACTTGTTTTAATCTACCTTGTGCTTGCTGCCCAGTTTGAGAGTTACCGCGATCCATTGATCATCATGTTCACGGTTCCTCTGGCACTTGCCGGTGCCGTGCTTTCGCTGTGGATATTTGGGCAAACCATCAATATTTTCAGCCAGATAGGTGTGATTGTATTGATCGGTATAGTGACCAAGAATGGTATCCTCATCGTGGAATTTGCCAACCAGCGGAAGGCTACCGGTTTAAGTTTGAGTGATGCTGTAATTGATGCTGCCACACGACGCCTCCGTCCAATTTTAATGACCAGTCTTGCTACAGCACTTGGGGCCCTGCCCATTGCTCTTGCTTTGGGCGCTTCGTCACAAAGCAGGATACCGATGGGGATTTCGATCATCGGCGGGCTGATGTTCTCGCTGGTGCTGACGTTGTATGTGATTCCTGCGCTTTATTCCTATTTATCATCCCGAAAATCAACTAAAAATCAGGTGCAACATGTGTCGGAAAATAGTTAAGGCTTTCAAACTGAAAATTCGGGTAATCCTCGTTTTTATTCTGGCTGGTTTCTGCCTGACTGCGCAGGAACCATTGACTTTATTTCAGGCCATTAAGCTTGGGCTCGAAAATAATTATACAATTCAAATCCAGGAAAATAGTGTTGAAATTTCCGATAATAACAACACCATCGGAAATGCCGGCTTTTTGCCATCCGTTGACATAATTGCCGGACAGAATAATGTTTACAATACCGGGAAACAGGAACTCAGCAGCGGGACGGAAAGAGAGTTTACGGGCTCAAGAAATACATCGGTAACGGCTGGAGTGGATCTTAACTGGACATTATTTGATGGTTTTAGTATGTTTATCAATAAGGATAAACTCGAGCTTTACGAAGCCATGTCCAATACTGAACTGCGGTTGATTGTCGAAAATACGGTTTCGGCAATCCTTTTGAATTACTATGGAATTGTACAGCAGCAGAAGCTTATCGGGGTTCTGCGCGATGCCGTCGATCTTTCGATGACCCGGAAACAGCTTGCCCGGGCCAGGATTTCTATCGGTTCGGGATCAAAACTAATGCTACTTCAATCTACGGTTGACCTGAACGCTGACAGCACAAGACTTTTGCAGGAACTTGCCCAACTCAGCAACCTGAAAGCAGACCTTAATAAATTGCTGGGTATCGAACCTCAGATTTCTTATTTACTGACCGATTCCATTCAGTTGAACAGCCTGCTGCAATACAACGATTTACAAACTAAAGCCCTTGCTCAAAACACTTCCCTTGAGTTGGCAAGGAATAATCAGGCACTTTCGGCAATGAATCTGAGGGATTCAAAATCTTTAAGATATCCCTGGCTGAACTTCAATACAGGTTATAATTACAACCGTTTCAGCTCTGAAACCAGCTATGCAAAATACAACCAGTCATATGGTCCTTCATTTGGATTTACCTTGTCGTACAATATATTCAACGGCTTTAACACGAACCGCCAGATAAAAAATGCTGGAATTGAGCTTGGAACCTCAGAAATTTTAAACAAGGAAGCTGACCTTAATGTGAAAACTGATTTGTATAAACTCTATAATGATTACCAGTCGAACCTTGCAGTTGCGAAACTTGAAATGGTGAACCAGGAAGTTGCTAAGGAAAATGTGGATATCGCACTAGAAATGTACAAAATCGGATCGATCAACGATATTGAATTGCGCGAAATCCAGAAAAAGTATCTCGAAGCACAATATCAGTTGCTTCTTTCCGAGTTCCAGGCAAAGCTGGCTGAGATTGAATTATTGAGGATCAGCGGAGAGTTATATAAAAGCATTACAGATTGAACACTCAAATCGAGTATTTAGAATTTCTCTTTATTTAATTTCTCCAATCAATTTCATTTTGATCTATTTTTGAGGCCCAATGTCAATAAAGGAAAAATCACAGGGAAAATTAGTTCAGTCACTTGGATTGTTTTCCGCATTTATTCTGACAGTAAGTTCGGTTATCGGGTCAGGAGTTTACAAAAAAGTAGCTCCTATGTCAGCAGAGCTAATGTCGCAGGACCTTGTCCTATTATGCTGGGTACTGGCTGGTGTCATCACAATTTTTGGAGCATTAAGCAATGCTGAGGTTGCAAGTCTTTTAGCTGATTCAGGAGGAGAATATGTTTATTTCAAAAAAATCTATAATAAATTCTTTGCCTTTATTTTTGGTTGGACAACCTTTACCGTAATCCGGTCAGCAGCCGTAGCATCCATTGCCTATGTTTTCGCCCATTCATTTAATTCATTGATTCCATTACCTGTTTTGCCTGATACCTGGGCTCAGTTATCCATCTATGGAATCTTTTCACCTTTCGATAATTTTGGTGTCAAGGTGCTGACAGTCCTGCTCATCATTGGACTTTCTTATAATAATTATATAGGTTTAAAATTCGGTGAAGGATTAAGCCGGTTTGTCCTTATCATCGTTGTGATAAGCATTTTGTTAATCATTGTTTTAGGATTGACGATCGGCGGAGGCAGTTTCCAGAATTTTAAAACACCTGCAACCAGCTTTAAAGAAAGTTCCTGGTTCTCCACAGGGTTTATTCAGGGAGTATTTGCCGCCATGCTGGCAGCCTTCTGGGCTTATGAAGGCTGGAGCGCAACAGGTTACATCGGCGGAGAAATAAAAAATGCTCATCGAAATTTGCCCCTGGCTCTGGTTTTTGGGGTTTTATTTGTGATGGTAGTTTATGTTACTGTTAATTTTACTTACCTCTATGTTTTACCCATGGATGAATTGATTACGGTTCATCAAACTCAAAATACCATAGCGGCAGTTGCAGTAGTCGGGCATTTTCTTGGCAACACCGGTGCATTCTTAATAGCGGTACTTGTGCTTCTTACAACCTTTGGATGCACAAATACAACACTTCTTGGTCCACCAAGGTTATATTATGCCATGGCTAAAGAAGGAATGTTTTTCAAATCTGCAGCTTACATTCATCCCAAATACAACACCCCTTCCAAAGCTATTTTATTTCAGGCAGTTTGGTCATCAGTTCTTGTCTTTTCAGGGAGTTTTGACCAGCTTACTGACATGCTCATTTTTGCAGCTTTTATTTTCTATGGTGCGACAACACTGGGTGTCTTTGTATTGCGAAAAAAAATGCCTGATGCTCATCGGCCTTATAAAGTTTGGGGATATCCAATAGTGCCTGCTTTATTTATCATTTTCTGTATTTCCTTGATAATTGTTACCCTTGTTGGAAAGCCAAGAGAAGCGCTGATTGGAGTGGCCTTGATTGCAAGCGGGTTACCATTCTATTGGTATTGGTCAAAAAACAGGTCCGAAGCTAGAAATGCTGACAGTTAAATTCCAAAATCAAAAATCCAAATTCCAATAAAAAGGTTAGTAAATGAATTTGGATTTTGGAATTTAGAAGTTTGGATTTCCCTCATTAGGTTTTCTGTTTTTTCTTTTTTGCTGCCGGGAAAAGAACATTGTTCAGGATAAGCCTGTAACCGGGTGAATTTGGAAATAAATTAAGATCGGTAACCGGGTCACCAACGAAGTGATGATAATCTTCAGGATCATGGCCTGCAAGGAAAGTCCATGTGCCTTTTCCAAATTCTCCATGAATATAGCGGACTTCGTCAAGGGATTTCGTTTCACCCATTACCAGCACACCTGATTTGACTTCCTTTTTCCTGAAAGCAGTCGTCTGACCCATAAATCCTTTAATCAACTGGGTGTGATTCTGGCAAAGCATGGTTGGAACGGGATCCCATTTGGCTGAAAACTCAAAAAGTGAAAAGTAATCATTTTGCGGATTAATTGCTATTTGCCTCTGAGCCGGATTGATATCAACCGATGATATTTCATATTCATAGGGATTTGTGATTAGGGTGAAATCCTTAAAAGCAAAACATTTGGAATAATCGAGCTTTTGCTGGGCCTGCGGATCCATCGGATCACCATCGAACATCTAATCGCAAATGTCGACACCTTCAGCAGCCAATGCGACATCATAACTATCCGGTGCAGAACACATCGAAAAAAGATAGCCTCCTCCGGCTGTAAAATCCCTTATTTTCAGTGCCACAGCCAGCTTGCATTGCGATACTTTATTAAATCCTAACTTACGGGCGACTTCTTCATTGATCCTGACATCCTCCTTGTACCAGTCTGCATCCCTGTACCTTGCCCAGAATTTTCCATACTGTCCTGTAAAATCCTCATGATGGAGATGAAGCCAGTCGTAAAGTGGCAGAACTCCGGCAATTACTTCTTCATCATACACTACATCATAAGGAATTTCAGCATAAGTCAATACAAGAGTAACTGCATCATCCCAGGGTTGCTTGTTTTTGGGAGAATAGACCGCTATTTTGGGAGCTTTGTGCAGTTTAACTGCATCCATGTTGACCTGAGGATCTGAAATTTCAAGCAAAATAGCATTGTATTGTGCATCGGCGATGATCTGGTGGCTAACCCCGCGGATCACGCACTCTTTCTCTACTTCATCGTAGAATTCACACATAAAGCTTCCGCCCCTGTAATTCAAAAGCCAGTCAACTTCTACCTCCCTTTGCAGAATCCAATATGCAATGCCATATGCTTTGAGATGATTCTTTTGGGTTTCGTCCATTGGAATTAAAATATAGGCTGCATAAAGATTACACAGCGGTATAATCAGAATGAGTGTCAGGAGCAATTTCTTCACACCGGAAAATTTAACATTTAACGGAATAGCAATCATAATATTATTTTTTGCCTTTTGCCGAGAAACCTATAAATGGGAATTCTACAAACCAGCAAAATTAACAAACGATTATTAAAAAGGTTGATCTTCTTCCGGCAGTTCGTTCATCTTTGAAGCAACGGTATATGAATTTTCGCCTGGATATTCATAACCGGATGGCATTCCTGCAGATTGCTCAATGCTGCCACCCTCATAGTCGGTGAACTTGGCGAATTTATCAATAAACTGCATTCTAATATCACCGAGGGGGCCGTTCCTGTGTTTTGCTATGATGAGCTCTGCCATTCCCCGGGTAGAATTTCCCTGTTCGTCCTGTTCAAGCTTATAATATTCAGGGCGGTAAATGAAGCATACAAGGTCAGCATCCTGCTCTATAGCGCCGGATTCACGAAGGTCGGAAAGGATCGGGCGTTTGGAACCAGCTCTGGTTTCAACGGAACGATTTAGCTGAGATAATGTAATGATCGGTACACTTAATTCCTTGGCCAGCGCTTTCAGCGATCTTGATATGGTGCTGATTTCCTGCTCGCGGTTTCCTTTATTATCTTCACCGGTCGACATTAGCTGAATATAATCGACAATAATGATCTGGATGTCATACTGAGCTTTTAACCGGCGGCATTTGGCTCGCAACTCAAAGATCGATAGGGCAGGAGTATCATCAATGTAAATAGGTGCATCTACCAGCTTCCCGATCTTCGCATTCAATTGTTCCCATTCATAATTCTCGAGATTTCCTTTTTTTAGTTTATCGGCCGAAAGTTGAGTTTCGCTCGAAATTAAACGGGTAACCAGCTGAATGGAGGACATTTCGAGAGAAAACATGGCAACGGGAATATTAAAATCAACTCCTATATTTCTTGCCATCGACAAAACAAAAGCTGTTTTCCCCATACCCGGCCTTGCAGCAAGTATGATGAGATCCGCTTTTTGCCAGCCGGCGGTTATCCTGTCCAGATCAGTAAATCCGGAGGGTACTCCACGGAGGTTCCCTTCATGTGTCCGGGCTGACTGAATGTCTTTTATTGCTTCCCTTACCAGGGATTGCATGCTATCGAAACTTCTCCTGAAATTACTTTCACTGACTGCAAATAAACTTTTTTCGGCTTTATCGAGCAGGTCAAAAACGTCAGTTGTATCTTCAAAAGCATCCTTTATGATGTCGGAAGAAATCCTGATCAATTCACGCTGGATATATTTTTGGGTCACTATTCTTGCATGATACTCGATATTGGCAGTAGAAGCAACCCTGTTGGTTAGTTGGGTGATAAAATAAGCGCCACCCACCAATTCAAGCTGGCCACTTAATTTTAACTCGCTGGTTACTGTAAGAATATCAATTGGCTGAGATTTTGCAAAAAGCCGGTGGATTGCACCATAGATTATCTGATGCGATTCCTTATAAAATACTTCAGGTTTTAAAATATCTATGACTGCCGTAAGGGCGTTTTGTTCCAACATCAGCGCTCCTAAAACAGCTTCTTCAAGATCGACTGCCTGTGGAGGTACCCTCCCATGCTCAGCTAAGCCCTGAAATAGTGTATTTTTTTGAATGCGTCTTTTGATTCTCTCCTGTATTTCAGGTTGTTTGGCTAAATTTTTTTCTTGTTCCGACATGCTCCAAAAGTAGTTTACAAAAACCTGTATCCCTAAAGATTTCAACGTTTTTATTTATCAACACGTTTTTTCATTTATAAAAATTTTTCAACATATTGATGTTAGTATTTTTTGATGTGAAGTAAAAAATTCAAATTGAATACATTTGCACTTTAAACATTCAAACGCATGAAAATATTTTGCATTGGCAGAAATTACATCGAACATGCCAGGGAACTCAACAACCCACTGCCTGAAAAACCTGTTTTTTTTATGAAGCCGAATACTGCCATGCTTATTCTGAACCGGCCTTTTTTCTATCCCGATTTTTCCTCAGATATTCAATACGAAACCGAACTGGTTATAAAAATCAGTAAGAATGGTAAGCATATCCAGGAAAAATTTGCAAGGACTTATTATAACGAAATAGGCATCGGTATTGATTTTACAGCTCGTGATTTACAACAGAACTGCAAAGAAAAAGGATTGCCATGGGAAATTGCCAAAGGCTTTGATCAATCAGCCCCCATTAGCAAATGGATTCAATTATCTGAGCTAAAGGATAAAGATAATATCCTCTTCCATCTTGATTTAAATGGAACAACTGTTCAGCGGGGGAGCTCCAAGGATATGATCTTTTCGTTTGAAAAAGTGATAACCTATATATCCCAATTCATTACACTAAAAATGGGCGATTTTATATACACTGGCACGCCTGCAGGTGTAGGTCCTGTAAAAATTGGCGACCATTTGGAAGGATACCTTGAAAACAGAAAGATGCTTGATTTTTATGTAAGATAATACCGTTTTAGAATTAGAAATCCCGCGAGATTCTAAGCAAACCTTTTTATCTGGTTCTTATAAAATTGTAATTCCAATCTGACGCGACATTTGAACTGAATGCCTACCTCGTCAGCGTGGTTTCATAAAGCGTCCTGTTAAGAATGGAGCGGCCAAGCGTTACCTCATCGGCATATTCGAGTTCATCCCCAATGGCAATTCCTCTGGCGATGGTAGTTATCCGCACGTTAAAATTCTTAAGTTTTTTATAAACATAAAAATTAGTTGTATCACCTTCAATAGTCGTTGAAAGTGCCATAATCACTTCAGCAATGTTACCTGATGCCACCCGTTGTATCAGGGATTCAATGTTCAGGTCATTGGGCCCAATTCCATCCATTGGGGAAATGATTCCGCCTAATATGTGGTAAACACCATTGTATTGCCCTGTATTTTCAATTGCCATCACGTCCCTGATGTCTTCCACTACACATATTATATTTTTTAACCTTTTCTCACTGGCACATATTTCACAGACTTCCGAATCCGAAATATTATGACATTCCCTGCAAAATTGAACATCTGTCCTCATTTTGATGATGGCATTTCCCAGTGCTTCGGCAAATGGAGTATCCTTTTTAAGCAAATGCAACGCCAGCCTCAATGCTGTCTTCTTTCCAATTCCCGGAAGCCGTGAAAATTCATTCACTACCGACTCAACTAATTTTGAAGAATATGCATTCATTTGATTAATCTCTATCAATAAAATTAAGGGTACAAAACTAATTCAAAATAGGGTTCAGGATTAAATAAAATGTTTAGTTTTACACACTGTTGAATCTATCAAATTCAACTGTTTTAAAATGATGAATAAGTTTTTTCTTCCCTGGATATTTGCGATGATTACCTTTAGCGGCTTCACTCAATCTTCCAGCGACACCCTCAACCGAACCGATGAACAAGGCTTAAAGCAGGGTTACTGGATAAAGCTTGATGAAGAAGGAATGCTCAAGTACGAAGGGACTTTTAAGGACAACAATCCAACCGGCAACTTTATCTATTATTATCCTGATGGGGTAGTAAGGGCGCGTTCCACTTTTTATGATGATGGTAAAAAATCTGTCACAACTACTTATCATCATTCCGGTAAAATTATGACTGAGGGTTTTTATCTGGATCAGGTGAAGGATAGTCTCTGGAAATACTATAACAGTGATGGAATTTTGCTGAAGGATGAGTTTTATAAGAACTCAAAAAAGGAAGGAAACTGGATAACATATTATGAAAACGGCCAGGTTTCGGAAGAAATGGGTTGGAAGCAGGATAAAAAAGACGGCCCATGGAAACAATATTTACCCGACGGTAACTTTAAACTCGAGGGTCAACATGTGAACGATGAAAAAGAAGGAGAGTTTAAATACTATTATATCTCTGGGAAACTGAATATTTATGGCTCTTACCAGGCTTCGGTGAGGACCGGTGAATGGTTTTATCTGGATGAAGAGGGCAAAGTGATCAGGAAAGAAACCTATGAGAATGGGAACCTCATAAAGGAAGAAGATTTTAAGCAAAAATAGATATTCGAACTTCAATAGTCAATGCTTATTGGTGTTCCGCGAATGTTAATAAATTTCAAACAATAAATTTACCTATGAAAAAGATTTACATTGTCCTTTTAGTGCTTGTTATAGCATCCTGCCAACGGACAATCAATGAGATTGTCATTCCTTTAAATTCCGACTGGAAATTCATTCAGGGCGATAACCTGGATTTTGCTGCTTCGTCATTTGATGATTCGGGCTGGAAAAATATAAAGGTCGATAAAATCTGGGAAGAACAGGGCTACGACCCTTATGATGGATTTGCCTGGTTCCGGTTTAAGGTGTTAATTCCATCCGACCTTTACAAGCAGTCCTATCTTCAGGATAGCCTTCGTCTGTTCCTTGGTAAGATCAACAATTTCGACCAGACTTTCCTGAACGGTAAAATAATCGGGATCAATGGCAAAAATGTGCCTGAAAATACCCTTATTGATACCACCTTTCTCAAGGCTCCCATGCAGCTCTGGGATTATGAAAGAAGGTATGTTATCGCAGTGGACGATCCTCGTATCCTCTGGGATAAGGAAAATGTAATCGCAGTCAGGGTTTTTGACCAGGGCGGCCAGGGTGGTTTATACACTGGGAACCAAAAACTCAGCATGGTCAACATTAAAGAATACCTGTCTTTCGATAACCGGTCCAATCCATTCCTTTTTTCTGAAAATTCCATAAGCAAGGCTTTCCAGGTAAAGAATACCTCCAAAGCGCTAACATTAACAGGGATTCTGAGTATCAGGGCTAACAACAAGATGACCGGAGATGAAGTTTATAATGTGAACGAAGAGGTCACGCTCGAGCCGCTTGCTTCGAAGCAGTTCAAAGTTGAATTCCCTCAGATTGATCAATCGGCGCTTATTGTCTATAATTATTCCTTTAAGGGCACAAATGAAACCTACGAATACCGCGAAGAAACGCCATACATCCTTACACCTGCGGCTCCTTTAAATCCCCGCATCAATGGAGCAATGGTTATCGGGGCCAGGCCCGGACGTCCCTTCCTGTTTACTATTCCTGCTTCGGGTGAGAGACCTATGATTTTCAAAGCTGATCCGCTTCCTGCAGGATTGGTGCTGGATTCAAACACAGGCATTATTACTGGGAGTGTAAAGCAAAAAGGCGAATACAAGGTTAACCTGACAGCAAGCAACGCCAAAGGCGAAACCAACCGTGAACTCAGGATTATCATCGGTGATCAGATTGCTCTTACTCCACCTATGGGCTGGAACTGCTGGAATTGCTGGGGCTTATCGGTCGATGAACAAAAAGTGTTGTCGAGCGCCAGGGTTTATATCGACAAAGGCCTTGTTAACCATGGATGGGCTTACATTAACATTGACGACGGCTGGGAAATACATAAGGACAAGGAACCCAAGCGCTATGAAAACGGAGACATCATCACCAACGAAAAATTCCCTGACATGAAGCGGCTTGGCGATGGACTTCATGCTATGGGTTTGAAATTTGGGATTTACAGCTCCCCCGGGCCGCTCACCTGCGGACTTTATACAGCCAGTTACCAGTATGAACTGAACGATGCCAAATCGTATGCCCAGTGGGGTGTTGATTATCTGAAATACGACTGGTGCTCGTACAATGACATTGCCAAAGATACTTCACTTGCCGAAAGGAAAAAGCCCTATTTTGTTATGCGCGACGCATTGAATAAGGTAAACAGGGACATCGTTTACAGCCTTTGCCAGTATGGTATGAGCAATGTGTGGCAATGGGGTGCCGAAGTGGGTGGTAACCTCTGGCGGACAACGGGCGATATTACCGATACATGGGAAAGCATGAGCGGAATTGGTTTTAACCAGCTCAATATGGCGCAATATGCCAAGCCCGGCAACTGGAACGATCCCGATATGCTGGTAGTTGGCTGGGTGGGCTGGGGACCTAACCTTCATCCGTCGAAGCTTTCGCCCGATGAGCAATATACCCACATCAGCCTGTGGTGTTTGCTTGCATCCCCGCTGTTGATCGGTTGCGATCTCGAGCGGCTTGACGATTTTACACTGAACCTCCTCACCAATGACGAAGTTCTTGCAATTAACCAGGATCCTTTAGGTAACCAGGCAACACCTGTTGTTAAGGAAGGGGATATCCAGGTCTGGCTGAAGTCGCTTGAGGATGGAAACAAAGCCTTTGGCATTTTCAATCTGGGTGATTCTACCATCAATTATAACCTCGAGCTTGCTAAGATCGGACTGAATGAGCCGGTTAAATTACGCGATCTCTGGCGGCAGGTCGATTTGGGAACAGTTACAAGCACTTACCAGGCAGGGATTCCATCGCATGGAGTATTGCTAGTGAAGACTGTGAAATAATTTTCTGATCAAAGGCTATTAAAAGTAACCTGTTTTTGTAGATATTTACTAGTTATGCCTCATTGTAAAGACGACCAGAATTGATTAAAATAATTTATAAAATAACATACCCCAACGGTAAAATTTATATCGGAAAAGACCTTGTAGATACATTAAATTATATTGGAAGTGCGGACAGTAAATTAATAGAAAAGGATTTTACTAGAGAACAACGGAAAGATTTTACAATTAGAAAGGAGATACTTTTTGAAGCAGAGAACATGACAGACAAAGAAATCAACAAAAAAGAAGTTGAGTTCATACAACAATATCAGTCTAATAACCCTGCAATGGGTTACAACCAATGGCCAAAATTTAAAGACTCAAAAAAATGAAATTCGGTAAGACAATTAAAATATTCCTTATTGACGGTGACCCAAACGGACGAATGAGTTGTGAAATTTCCAATTGGACAGGTAAAGCATATAAAATTCCAAGAATAAAAATCAAGGAATGCACAGACCGTGACGACCTTGTAAGCACCGGAGTTTATCTGTTATTTGGAAAAGATGAAGAAGGGAAAGACCAAGTTTACATTGGCGAAGCAGAATCTATTTTAAAACGATTAAACCAACATCTGAACCAAAAGGACTTTTGGAACGAAACAATTGTTTTTATTAGTAAAGACGAAAACTTAAACAAAGCACATATCAAATACTTAGAAAATCGACTTCACGACATAGCTAAAATGGCCAACCGTTACAAAATTGAAAATTCAAGCACACCGACACTGTCATCAATTTCGGAATCTGACAGAGCAGAGATGGAAGAATTCATTGAGAACATTAAAATGCTTGTAAATACTCTTGGACATAAAGTATTTGATGAAAAAAGAGAATTTAGTCCAAAACAGAAACAAGAAGCATTTTATATAAGATCAGCTCGTGGTGCGGACGGACAAGGGGAACCTACTTCTGATGGATTTGTTGTTTTTAAAGGCTCAAAAGCAGCAGGAACGACTGTCGCATCCATTACTCAAAATTTCATTAACCTAAGACAAAAGTTAATTGAAGAGGGAGTTCTTGTTAACAAAGGTGACTTTCTAATATTTCCCGACGATCATATATTCAGCAGTCCATCAACCGCAGCTGCTATTGTTTTAGGTAGAAATGCAAATGGACTGACAGAGTGGAAACAAATAAATGGCAGATCATTAAAAGAATTTGAGTCGAACGACAAAACAAAGAAGGCTTAACAATAGCAAGCCGCGGAACTTTCAATTCGATAGTTTTATCTCAATCAGTTGCTTTATGTCATCAATGACATTTTTATCTTTCACATCAATCCTGATTCCTCTTCCCTCAGCATAAACCCGGGCACCTGCAAGCTCAGTTTTTATTGACTCTGAAATCGGGCTATCAAGAATCTGGTCATACGCCTTTTGCCCAAAAACAAAAGCCACCTTGAAATACCTCTCCCTTGGCAACAGATAAATGATGACCCTTTTCTTATCCTTCAACCTAAAACTCCAGCCGTATTTGCTGCCGGGGTAGCTCCATTCCATTGCTGCCTTTGGATATTTCAGGACAACAAAATCCATGATTTCCTTCCAGAAGTCATAAGTTTTACCCAATTCATCTCTGCAGGTCTTTATCATTCGGGATGACCGCCTTATTCATAAAAATGCTTTGATCCATAAGTCATATATTTTTATAAATGGATTCTGTTTACCGGGAATTGCCAATCACCGTCAAACTACCCTTCAAAGTCTGTTTAATATCTTTTGATCCATAATAAACATCCAGCACCCAGAAGTAAGTTCCTTCGGCTACATAGCGGCCGTTCTGTTTTCCATCCCATCCCGACGGGAAATCTTCCGACTCCCATACCTGCTCGCCCCAGCGGTTAAATACGATCATCCTGTGATGGTTGATGCCCTGCCATCTTTCAGGATCAGGTTGGAATCTTTCGTTATATGGATCACCGTTCGGAGTGATCACCTTTGGAACCCAAACCTCAAACAACTCTATCTTTATCGTGTCAACGCTTGTACAGATGCCTTCTGTTACCGCTACCCAGTAATAAGGATTATCCGGATCAATATTGTTTTCTGTCACTACAAAATATCGGTCTCCTGATCCGTCCTGCCAAAAAATAGAATCATGCCCTTCACCTGCATCCAGCTCTATGGTTTGTCCCGGAAAGATCACTTCATCTTCTCCAAGGTAGACTTCCGGATATGGGCTTACGGTAACCTGGATATCATCGGTTACACTGTCGCAGATGTTAACCACCGTCAATGTATAATTCCCTGAGCTGGTCACGGTATAGTTCTGATCGCCCGGTTGTCCGTTCCAGTAGTATGTGAAGTCTCCTTCGGGAGCCGTCAGGATAAGTTCTTCACCGGTGCAGATTTCTTTATCTTCGCCAAGGTTGGCTGAAGGGTAAGGATATTGATACTATTTCTATTGCATCGTTTGCCAGACAACCATATTCATCCGGATACAGTCACTCCATAAGTTCCGGCAGTTTTTACGATCTGGTGTTTGTGCAGTAGTGTTGTTCTGCCAGAGATAAGATACAAATCCTTCGCCGGCATCGAGGATAAGGCTGTCGCCTTCGCACACATGGGTGTCCTGCCCAAGGTTCACCTGGGGATTTGAAATGGAAACATATATTTCATCTGTAGCGGTACATCCGAAAATATTTTCCACTTCAACATAGTAAATACCCGAAGTATTTACAGTAAAAGTAGAAAATGTTGAATTATCCTGCCAGAGGTAGCTGATAAACTGGCTTCCGGGATCGAGCAGAATGCTCGCATCATTGCAAATGGTGGTATCGGGGCCCAGGTCTGGTTCGGGCTGAGGATATACTTCCACATAAATGGTATCGCTATCCTCTCCGCAGCCGTTGCTTACCGTTACCCAATACAGGCCTGCTTCCGTTACGGTGTATACCTGACCGGTGCTGCCATCCTGCCAGAGATAACTTTCATACCCGGGTCCTGGGGTAATGTTTTGTTCTTCACCAGCGCAAAATGCCAAATCCTCACCCAGGTCTATGTCAGGTAGGGTAAGAAAGGAGACCAGGATGGAATCCGTTGCGGTGCAGCCCTTGTCATCTGTTACGGTAACCCAGTAGATTCCTGTTGTGGTTGCGGTATATTCCGATAAAGAAGAATTATCCTGCCAGGTATAGGTAACATATCCTTCACCGGCATAAAGGGTTATCGCTTCACCTTCACAGGCAATGGTATCATTGCCCAGATCAAGCGGCAGGGCTGGAAAAAGGCTGATGCTGATGCTGTCTGTGGCATTGCATCCGTAGATCGAGGTTACTGTTACCCAGTAGGTACCAGGTTCGGTGATGGTCAGTGTTGAATCTGTCGAGCCGTCCTGCCAGATGTACAGAATATATCCGGGTCCTGCATGAAGAGTATATTCTCCATCAATGCAGATCAGGGTATCGTTTCCAAGATTGATATCGGGTGTAGGTTTGACAACGAGTTTTAAAGAATCTGAAATTGAATATCCGCAATGATCGGTGATGGTAACTACATAAAACTGTGTTGTGTCGGCAACAATTGTGACATAGGCTGTGGTATCGGGAAGGCCTGCCCACTGGTAGGAATAGGGTGGTATCCCGTTGGCCACTTCGACGCCTATGACTACTTCCTGGCCTTCACAAACGATCAGTGAATCGAACATTTGAGGCACCATTGGCATATACTCCCCAATGGTCACAAAAATTGAATCGGTCCAGGAGCAGCCTTCTGCATTAAAAGCCTGCACCCAGTATAGTCCTGTGGTATCGACGGCGTAGGTTTGTTCTGTGGAACCATCCTGCCAAAGATAACCTGTAAACCCTGAGCCCGGATCAAGGAGGATGGAGTCGTTTTCGCAAAAGGAAAGAGTCGTGTCGTTTCCAAGGTTAAATGTGGGTGTTGGATTTATCCGGATGTTATCCATCAGCATATAACCCCAGTATGGGGGGTTGTTGTAATAATAAACTTCAAGAACCAAATCCGTTATATCAACTTCATCCGGATGGATCATGAATTCATAAGTTTGCCATTCGGTATTGGATACAGCAGGGGAGGTCCAAAATAAATGATTCTTGTCGCAAGCTGAATTATAACCGTAAATTCTTAAAACGATGGGTTGCATATTATAACCAGCCACATCCTGCTGATAGGCAAAATCCATTTTAAAAATATAACATGAATCCATTGACAACGGGGTCATTAAACTTGTGTGCACATCTTCCCATGTAAAATCATCGCGGACTGTCATTCCGAGATAGGTCTCTCCTTGTGATGGCGGTAAATAAACTCCAAAGTTTCCGGGCTGAACATCAGGAGTGCTGGTGGCTGTGTTACAAATTTGCCAACCAGGAGGCGGAATATTGGGTTGAGGAATTCCTTCGAAGGATGGATTGGAAAGATATTGAGAAATTCCAAACGAATACGTCAGAATGAGCACCAAAAGCAAAAATATCTCTTTTCGGGCAGCGACATAAAACCTCAAAAATCAGAGAGAAAATTATATTTCTTTTTAGACAGTAGCTTATAAGCTTAAGTTGTATTCCGACAAGCACTAAGAAGAATCCCTATACTATTTAACAGCTTCATAGGGAGTAAATCCTTTCGGGAATTTATTTTTGAGTGCCTCTTTGGGTTTATGGAACTCAGGGCTATCATAGATAAGTTTTAATAACCGGTTGCGCTCTGCCGGTTCTGCGAGATGAGCTATCCCGACTGCATGTTCAACCATATTCAGTCCGCGCGGATCAAATGCCCCGTTTTCGGTAACAATCACCACAGGATCAGCTGAAATTGCTGTTGTTGTAATTCCTTCAGGACACAAATCCATGATCTTTGACAGACCGGAAGAAGTAGTCGATTTCATGGCAATTATAGCATAACCATACTCCGAAAGGTAAGAACCTCTTAAATAGTCAGCTTGTCCCCCAATTCCGCTATAAACCTCTCGGCCGCGCAATGAATCTGCCCAGATATTGCCATGTAAATCCACCCCTATTGCACTGTTTATGGCTATCATCTTGTGTTGCTTTGCAATATTAACAATGCTGTTGGTTATGCTACAAGGCCTGCTTTGCACAGAACTGTTGAAACTTAGCCAATCGTAACCTTTCTGATCGGAAGCAAGAAAGATGGATGCAATTGAAAAATTCACTTCTAGATAGCGGTTGGATACCACGTCATTTTCAACCAGCTTTCGCATGGCATCACTAAAAAGCTCAGTATAAATTCCAATATCTTTAACACCTTTTTCAATGATGGCATCGGTTACAGCTTCCGGTACTTCTCCAAGTCCGTATTGAAGGGTGCTTCCATTTGAAATGTAGAGGTTTGTAACGATTTTCCCAATTTTCCTGGCTATTTCGTCAGGTTGATGAACAGGGCTGGCTGGTAAAGGGTAATCGGTATCCACCATATAATCAATTTCTGATTCGTGGATAGTTGTCCCCAATACGAATGGCATTTTTGCGTTTCTCTCAACAATAATAAGTCCTCCGTTTTCGCGGATGGAGTGCACGGCTGACTGAACTCCTTCAACTGTAGTTCCGTAACTGTAATTCCCACCATTGTCCGGTCCGCTCACAGTAAATAAACATATATTAGGCTTAAGGTAGCGCTGAACCTGGTTGGGAATATCCGAAAGGTGCATTAACTGATAGGTGGCTAATCCATTGTTTAATTGTTCCCTGGAGTGGGGTCCGGAAAATATAATACGATGCTTGATTCGCTGACATGCTTCAGGTGTAAAAAGTGCTGCAACATCCCCTAATAGCAAGACGCTTAACAAATCCACATTATAAATATAAGGATCTTTTGCTAATTGCTTTAATAAAACCTGCGGTGTGGCTGCATTTCCCGCAGTATAGATCATACTTCCAGGTTTTATGTAAGTCGAATTTATTATATCAGAAACATTTTTAACTATTTTCATATAAGTATCAATTAATCAATTTTATAAAATTACAACAGGTTTTTTAATGTTTATTATTTCTGTAACCATACCAAGGTTTTCAACTACCTCACAATCGAGTTTTTTTAATCGTTCAATTGATTGATGTCCATTGGCAACCAGCAGACATTGAACACCCAGGTCATTTGCAACTTCAAAATCGTGAACAGTATCACCGATTAATATTGTATTTGCAAGATTAAGATTCAGTTCTTTAACAATCTTTTTTGCGTTTTCAGTTTTACCTGCCGCAAAATGATCCTGTATTCCCGAGATATAATTGAAAAACTTGAATAATCCTTTTTCCTTAACTGAATTAACAAGGGCTTCATGTTCCATCGCTGAAATCAGAACTTGTTTGATCTTACTTTGTTGAAATGTTGACAATACCTGCCAGACTTCACGAAAAATATTTGCTTCAGGCAACTTAGAAAAATACAAATCCATAAATTCGAGCGCAATTAAATCAAAAGGCTCACTTTTAAAATTAAATCCAGCTTTTATGTAATAGTCGCGAACAGGAAAAGTAAAGATTTCACGATAACGGTCTTTGGTCAAAACAGGATGATTCCGCTTCTGCAATAAAAGATTCATGGACTCAATGCAGATATCGGTATCATTGAGCAACGTTCCATTCCAATCCCAAATAATCGTGTTGATCATAAAAAAAATCTGAGTGGCTAACAAATCCGGTGGTATAAATTTAAATAAATTTTCCGGAGGCGCAAAAGTAAAAAGAAAATTGAAGACTGTTATTGCATTTTTTGTAATTTGGCTGTTTCGGAAAACAATAATAAATAATATGAAATTAATAGCCGATAGTGGTGCCACAAAATCTGATTGGGTGCTGATTGATAAGTCCGGCGAAAGGATGAGCTTTCAGCTGCTGGGTATGAACCCATTTTATATTGGCTCAGATAAGATCATTGAAATTTTAGCACATGATATCCTTCCTTTCACCGACCAAAAAAAAATCTCAGAAATTCATTTTTATGGAGCGGGGTGCTCTTCCCCGAATAAAAAAATGATGATTGAGGAAGCCATACAGAATGTTTTTAAGAATTCCGTGATCACAGTTGAGTCGGATCTCCTGGGTGCAGCAAGGGCTTTGTTTGGCAACAAAGAAGGTCTTGCTTGCATTTTAGGTACCGGTTCAAATTCATGTTATTATGATGGCCAAACCATTGTTAAGACTCTACCATCACTGGGTTATTTTTTTGCTGATGAAGGTAGTGGAGCGCACATGGGCAAATTTTTTATTAAAGATCATCTCCTTGGAAACCTTCCGGAAAAAATTGAAGCGTCTTTCAAAAAGGAATTTAATTATACCCGTGATAATATTCTGGATGCCATTTATAATATGCCTTTTCCCAATCGTTTCCTTGCCTCCTTTTGTGATTTTTATACCGACCATATATCCGACAGGTACATTTTTGAACTTGTCACAAATTCCTTTCGCGAATTTTTCATAAATCATATCGAAAAGTATCCGAACCATAAAGAAGTTCCTTTATCATTTGTGGGTTCAGTGGCATATTTTTTTGAAACACATTTACGCCAGGTCGGGAAAGAGTTTGAAGTAAATATTGAAAAAGTAATTCAATCTCCAATTGCCGGTTTAGTCAGCTACCATAGGAATAAATAAAAGGAAGAAGTGCTATTCGGTAAATCCTTTCACCTGATAATTTAAGCTAAATTTAAGGACCGCTGTCGATTGGTTTATTTTCGTATCCAAATAAAATTATCCTGGATAAAAATGAAATCGGATATCCTTTATCTTCCAATCCCTAAAGAATTGACTTGGGATCTGCCACGCGTTTACCATCTTTGTAACCAACAACAAAAGCATCTCTAATTCCACTAGCTCTTATCCTATTGCGCACTTTTGCAGCTTCGATGTACGAACTAAAGTTACCAATAGTATACCGGTACAATCCATCACTTTGATTGTATTCTTTGAAGATTTCCTCATCAACATCATACTTTTCCCTGAGTGCGGACTCAGATACATTTCCATCCTTTGTAGCCAATATCTGAACACTGAATGCTCTGCTCACTTCAGGTCTAACGGTTGTTCCTGTGCTGGAATCAGGTGTTGTTTCGACCGACGCTAACAAATCAGTAAACATTATTTTTTTACCATCTTTATAAGCAATGATAAAGGCATCCTCTATTCCGTTCCTGGTTATTAAAATATTTCTGTACTCCCTGGCCTTCCAGTATTTAATATAATGACCAACAGTGAATCGATACCACTCGCCACCCTTGGTAACTTCCACCTCACTGCTTAAACCAAATTTTTGTTTTATCACTTCCGGATCACTTATGGACTTGGAAGCTGCAATTTGAATAGTAAATTCCACTCCCGGCCAGCGTGACTCATAAAGCCCTGACCTGTATTCAGCTTCCAGAAGTCTTTCTTCAAAAGTTTTCTTTCGTTCACCTGAAGAGTGCGATACAACAGCTTCTTTCTTTGGTTCTTCAACAATTGCAACATCAGCAGGTTTTTCCTTTACTTCAGTCTTTTTAGTAACTTTTTCCTCTGATGCAATGCTTACAGGTTCTTCTTTCTTCTTCTCGGGAACAATCTTTTTTCTTGTAATTACAGAACTATCCGGAGTTGATTTTTTATCCTCCTTAAATGTTTCTTTCTTTAACAAATAGCTTGTGTCCTTTTTAATGAACTTCTCAACGCCTTCCGCAATTGTATCAATTTTACTTGTAGAAATCCAATGTTTTTGCTGTCCTTCTAAATTGACTATATTTGTTTTGCTCACCCCAATTTTTTGGAGCACAGGAATATAAGCATCAACTTCATCTCTTGTGCGGAACCCTGGTATAAGAACTTTGTAGAGTTCATTATCAACATATATTTGGACATCTTTACCAAGAATAGTAGAAAGTTTTATACTAAATACATCTGCATTTATTTTGAGATTAAATGCTCCCACCTGAATAGCGTAACTGTCGTTGCCAGTGGTCACAGCCTTTACATTTGACTCATCAACTATTAAATATGAAGTGTTCTTTTCCCTAAATGAATCAATGACTTCTTTACTGGGCTGCATTTTACTTGAAGATATTCCCTGTTTTTGGGTTCCTTTCAAATTAACAGCCCAAATCTCATTAAAGCCATTTCTAACCAGTTCAGGTATATAGTTCTTAACTTCATAGGCCGTCTCGAAACCAATCACCCGTACTTTGTAATATTCATCCTTAATGGTTATAATAACCTCTTTATCCAGTTTTTCAGCAAGTTTTTTCCTTAAGGCATATGCATTTTCTTTTTGTTTAAATGCACCGAGCTGAATGACATAACTATCAGTTGAAGATGTTATATCTTCTTCATATAATTCATGAATGATCACATCAGTTGAATCCTTACCAGAATATATTTTAACCTTGCCAGTTTTAATATCTGGTATTTTGGCCGTCAGGCCAGAATTTAACATGCCTTTAAATAGTATCAAACCAATCTCACTAATACCCTGGCTTTTTAATACAGGGAACGATTCCTTAACTTCATTACTGGTCGCAAAACCGTTTACCCTGACTTTGTAAAGGTTATTTTCATGAATCAGACTAACATCTTTACCAAGAAGTTTGGTTAATTGATCGCGAAGTGCTTCCGCTTCAGTTCTGTTTTCGATGGCACCAACCTCTATGGCATAACTATCCGTAGTAGAAGTCATGTCTTTTTTGATCATTTCATTAACAATCGCGACAGTTGTGTCCCCTTCAGTAAACGGTCTAAAAGGATCAGATACGATACCAATATCTTGTATGTTGGTTGTCAGGGCAGAATCTAACATGCCTTTAAAGAATATCAACCCAACCTTGCTAATGCCCTGGCTTTTCAGTACAGGGAATGATTCCTTTACTTCCTTACTGGACGCGAAACCTGTAACCCTGACTTTGTAAAGGTTATCTTCATGAATCAAACTAACATCTTTACCCAGAAGTTTGGTTAATTGATCGCGAAGCGCTTCCGCTTCAGTTTTGTTTTCGACGGCATCAACCTCTATGGCATAACTATCCGTAGTTGAGGTCATATCTTTTTCGATCATTTCATTAACAATCGCAACAGTTGTGTCCCCTTCAGTAAACGGTCTAAAAGGATCAGTTACAATACCAATACCTTGTATGTTGGTCGTAAGGGCAGAATCTAACATGCCTTTAATGAATATCAACCCAATCTTGCTAATACCCTGGCTTTTCATTACCGGGAATGATTCCTTTACTTCGTTACTGGACGCGAAACCGGTAACCCTGACTTTGTAAAGGTTATTTTCATGAATCAGACTAACATCTTTACCCAGAAGTTTGGTTAATTGATCGCGAAGCGCTTCTGCTTCAGTTCTGTTTTCGATGGCATCAACCTCTATGGCATAACTATCGGTAGTTGAAGTCATATCCTTTTCTATCATTTCATTAACAATCGCGACAGTTGTGCCCCCTTCAGTAAATCGGTCTGAAAGGATCAGCTACAATACCAATACCTTGTATGTTGGTCGTCAGGTCAGAATCTAACATCCCATTAAAGAATATCAACCCAATCTTGCTAATACCCTGGCTTTTCAGTACAGGGAATGATTCCTTTACTTCGTTACTGGACGCGAAACCGGTAACCCTGACTTTGTAAAGGTTATCTTCATGAATCAGACTAACATCTTTACCCAGAAGTTTGGTTAATTGATCGCGAAGCACTTCCGCTTCAGTTTTGTTTTCGATTGTACCAACCTCTATGGCATAACTATCCGTAGTTGAGGTCATATCTTTTTCGATCGTTTCATCAACAATCGCAACAGTCGTGTCCCCTTCAGTAAACGGTTTAAAAGGATCAGTTACAATACCTGGTATGTTGGTCGTCAGGGCAGCATCTAACATGCCTATACTGGTAATCAACTTAATCTCCTTAATTCCCTTGTTTTGTAATGCAGGGAAGGTTTCCTCAACTTCACGCTTTGTTGCAAAACCCGCTACCCGGATTTTATAAAGGTCATCCTCAGGAAATACACTAACCTCTTTACCCAGAAGTTCACTTAACTGATCTCGAAGTGAATCTGCCTCAGTTTCGTTATTGAAGGCTCCAATCTGAATGACATAACTATCTATAATTTCGTCAAAATCTTGCTCTATTTCCTCGTGGACGATCATATCGATAGTTTTCAGCTCTGCTATTTGTTTAAGGGTATCTATTTTAATAATGAAATCAAGACCATCTACATAATCACCATCAAGGTTCGCGGCAATATTAAAATTGACTGAATCGGGAATAGATATAAAACCCAGTCTACGCAATTGAGCAGAATCTATTCTGGCATCATAATTTCCCGGGTTAAGACCAAAATAGCTAAAATAGCCATCATCTTCAGTAAGGGTTCTCCCTATTTTTTTCTGGTCTTTGTCATAGAAGTTCACAATTATACGTGCAAGTCCACTAAGAACACCTTTTTTGTCCATCCTTACCATTCCTGCCGCTTCACCTACTACATTTATCGGAATTTCCACTAGCTTAATCAAATTCGGATCTACAGCTATATTCATTGTGCGAAATTTCAACCTCCATGCAATGTTGTCGAAACTGCTCTGGTCGAATTCAATAAAACAATCTGTATAAGGTTCAAGGCCAAAGATCCTTATTGTGGTATCCGCATCTCTTTTTTCAATTCTGCCGCCATTAGCCCTAAGGTTTAATCCGTAAACTTTGGGTTCGCCAGGTTCTCTTGTACCGTTGGCATTACTATCGAGGAAAGGTATGATACTTATACCACCTTTGCCTACGTTGCTGCGATTATCTGTATACACATAATTAGTTTGGCTGTCATTTATAATGCTGCCTCTCGCATATTGTATAAACATTGAGGATTTATTAGTTTGTCTTGTCGAAAAACTGGTTTGCGCAAATTTGAAGTCGTAACGGAACCCGAATTCCACTAAATGCATATTACTCCTGAAATTCTGTTCATAAGATGCGGTAAGATATCCCTTTTTAAGCACCCGCATTTCCGCTAATAGCTTTGCTGAAAGAAAATTTTGGTTTGAATAACTATATTGAACCCGCGGCTGAATTGTAATATTTTTAGGAATACGGAACGCCAATGAAAAGTCACTGTAGAAATAAGGACTTGTGTTGCCAATAAAAACAGCATAGGTTGTAATATTTGTGCTTACTCCATAGAGGGCTCCTGAAATTAACCATTCGGAAGTAGTATAATTTGTAGTTGGCAAAACCAACTGATGAATGGATAACCTGTTATATAAAGAAAAATTAGTTATGCGGATTGGCATTGACATTGAAAATTTACGTTCCTGGCGGAAATTATTATTAATGGCCTTTTGATCTTTAGTATAGTAGATATAGTTAAGGTCGAACTGGAGGCTTGAAGGTAGCCTGTAAGTTAGAGTACCTAAAGATCTCACTGCAGGCGAGTACTCTCCTGAAAGCAGAAGATTTGTAGCCAGACGAAACGAACCATTTACAAAGGGCATAACCTCGCCTGAGGAAACAGATGAAAGATACTCAACACCTGTGCCGACTGTAATTGAACGAGATAATCCGTAATATACATTGGTTCTTGAAAAAATGCTATTGTGATTATCTTCGACCATACCTCCACTTATAGAATATTCAAGTGTTTTCTTTGGAATGAAATTGAATGGAACGGTGATATTTTGCTCTCGTGCCCGCTCTTCGCCCCAGGGGCCATAAAATTTTAACCTGACTTGAGTATTGCCATAAACCAGAGGCACTTCAAAGGTAAAAAAGCCAGATGCATCAGCAGTGGCATAATCAACAAGTATATTATTTACGTAGAGCTCCACAATCCATCCTGGTTCAGTTCGGTCGCTCAGGGTATAGGTTCCGAACGATCTTCGGAATTGGGTTGGGGTATTTGTAACCTTGGCACCTACTACTGGATCATAAATTGACGATGTGCTTCCAGTCGCGATTTTACCGGCCATTACCTGGCGCACAGCCCTGTTATCATTGTTGACATATCGCCAGAGGTAATATTGCTGTTTTTCTGTAATGGGAGCATAGCTATTATAATTTAAGGCAACAGTTGCTTCACCACCTGCAATTATTGATCCGAGCCCCAGACTAAGTCTTGAATCAACTTGCCCGTTAACCTGTTCTGTGAGATTTACCGACCAATCAGCCATACCAAAATGAAACCATGGATAGCTCCTTCCTATAATAGTATCTGCTTCTTCTTCACCTACAAGACGGTTCACGTTTTTTCGCAGGGTCTGTAGACGCATTTCACGTATTGCCGGTAATTCAAGCCTCGTATTTACTCTTACGGACATGGTTCTGAAATTGAATTCGCAGTCAAGTCCAAATATATGGCCAAAATAATAACCTCTCAAATAGAGATTTGTCTCAGTTCGGATAAGGTCGCCGGGTTTAAGCTCAAACAATTGATCTCCATATCGAATTTGGCTTTTGTCCCTGTCAATAAGATAAGTTGCCTCCTGATTAATAAAAAAGCCCTGGATGGTATCCAAATCAGGTGAGGGAATATTTCTTATCATTAGGAAGTCAAAAAGGTCAGTTACAGGCAAATAAACTTCATCTTCCAATATTAGCATATCCATATCCCGACCCCCAAGATTAGGGACATCAAGGAAAAGCTCTATTTCCTCATATGCCGGATAGGCCTGTCCAAAACTGTTAACCCCTGACAGAAATGTCAAAAGATAAACAAAAAGGATTAAATACCCTTGTGCACTGACGAGTATTCTTTTTGGAAATTTGTAAGCGCTATATGCGTTTATACTTTTCAATTTTATTTTTCGCGTATCGGGTTAAAAAGATCAATCCTAAACCAGGGTTGCATCAAATGTTCCGCTATAATTTCTCCCTGGACTAGTGAGTTGATTTTACATTATCTGAGTACCTCCAAATTTTATTTGTGTTGCATTCAGTAAACCTTATTTATTCATTCGATTGTACGTTTTCAGAACTGCTTTGTTTCATATACATAGAAGGTATTACTTTAATAATTGAAAGGTATTTATTCTATTTGTAATTTGAGGCGTACTTAAAATGTGTATTATGGGAAGTAAAACTTCATTTCCCATTTTTAATATTTTTATCTTTTAAGCTGGTAAAAAGGAAATAAAATAGTGTTAGTTATCATTTACTGGATATTCCTGTGCAAAACTGTTAAAACGGGGGAAAATTATTGGGTGAAAAAATCAAATGATAATGTACCATTTGACAAAGACAAGCATTCTCAGTGGAAATATAAATGAGCTGCTCTATTGTTAACGAATTATTTTTACCTTTTTTGAATTGTCCTTGAATGGATCATTCCTGAACTAAGGTTATATCAAAGGTTCCTCCATAATTACCAGGCGGATTTAGAATCGGATTTCCTACGATCAGTGTTCCACCAATCCTTAATTGTGTTGCAGCAGGAGGCATTGTCGTTATAATAAATGGGTTCGGAGGATCGGAATCCCCTATTTGAAGAATCATCATCCCACCATTACTACCAGTGAGAATGGCGTCAGGACCATTGAGTATAGAAATTAGGGTACCCGGATTTGCTACCACATCGTAGAGGCCTGTTGAAAAGGAATAACCCATCGTTAACAAAACAATATCACCTGTTGATGAACGAGATCCATCATTATAGATGATTACAGTCCCACCCACATTTCCATGATAAAATGCACCAAAATTAAGGTTTTGAGATAGGTTTACAGTTACAGTTAAAGGCCGAGGAGGTTTCTCCTGTCCATTAACGATAATGGTTGACAGAATAAACAAAAAGCTCCATGATACCAGAGACTTCAAAGCCATTCTGCAAAATTCTATGGTATTTATTAATTTCATTACTTTTTAATTAATATCTTTTTCGTCTTAACAACTTCTCCAGACAACAAAGTAACAATATATATTCCACTTCTAACCTGCGTATTAAACTTATATCGGCCATTTTCAAATACCTTCCAGGAGAATAGTTTACGCCCCGCCATATCAAAAAGGTGCAAAACTCCTTCATGGCCATCCAAATATCCTATGTTTGCTTCCAGGAAACCATCCGAGTAAAATATATTGAAAAAATCAGAGGGATCTATTGCTGGTAAATCGAGTGGACTATTTAGTAATCTTAATGAAAATCGATTGGTATATTCGCCAGCCTGAAGATTGACAGTATATTCCTGGTCTGGTAATAAATTCTGGTTTTTTCCGGTTG
The DNA here is from genome assembly GCA_963705185.1 of uncultured Bacteroidales bacterium. Lineage (GTDB taxonomy): Bacteria > Bacteroidota > Bacteroidia > Bacteroidales > JAADJA01 > JAADJA01. The sequence goes on along the minus strand of CAVPJF010000010.1, from coordinate 27,924 downwards.
ATCCGTCATGAAGATAAATTTTCATATCCACCAACAAGTTCTCAAAATCCGGGATCCTGAAGTTAATATCACCGCTTTTATAAATATTAAGCCCGAGCGGAATAATCATTAATGAATCGACCATTTCAGGCAGGGCATTGATTGAGAGTTCTGTGCCATCAGGAAGCAAGGAATAAAGATTTGTTACGTCCTCGTCGGTATTCATTAACTTCAAAGCATCATAATCACTGTCAAATTCCGTTGTAGCATTTTCATCAATATATATTACCATTGGATCAGATGAACCGGGATTATCAGTATATGTAGCTGTTAATCTGAAAAACAAGCTATTCATATCTTCATTTGCCTTTAAAAAAGCATGCGTCAGATCGTTCACTCTGACTGCATTATTCATCCCGAGTGTGCCGGTAATAGGATATACACCATCCGAAACATGTACAAAGAAACCCTGCATGGAAGGAATTATGTTTGTTGCTTGCCCGTCACTTGAAATCCCATTGATATAAGTACTGTATGTTCCTGAATACTGATCAACGCCTCCCGCCCTAAAATAATATAAGGCATTATCAATGTTTGTTTTTGTCCACCCTGATGCCGCATCCCAGTCGATGGGTGAAGGATATGGATTGCCATAAAGGTTAAAACCCTGGGTATAGGTTCTGTTGTTATTATAAATCGTTCTGGAAAGCACACCATTATTTACAACACCTGTTAAATCAACTGTTATAGGAGCCACGTTTGGTCCGAAGTTTACAGCATATCCAGACATAGGGTTTAAAGTATTAACAGGGTTCACATAGGTTACCCATCCAGCATAATTCAGATTTTCATCATATCGATAAAATGTTGGAAAACTTGCCAAAAGGTCCATATCATCCCCAAACTCATTTACAGTTGCCGCTTGAAATGGAGAACTAAAATATTTGTAACCAAATCCAGATGGAAGATAACGTTGCATGGTAACGTTGCCGGTTATTTCTCCTGTTCCTGAGCCACTAATCAGAGCAGTTTGACCTGCTGATGATACAAGGGTCATATAGCCATCCGAGGCAAGATTTCCTGTTGTAGCAGAAACAATACCGGAAACATTAAGGGTTCCCTGCAGGGATACTCCCGCAGCATTATTTATAATTAAGCCTTCAATGGTGTTGTTGACAAAAAGATTAGCAATAATTGTTTGTGCTGAAGATCCTTTCATTTCAATAGTTCCTGAAATCGCGTCGAAGGTTCCATTATTCGTAACTGTTCCGGAAATCTGTAAAGTATTGCCCGTAACCGTGAGTGATGATCCGGAACCGATAATTAAATCCCCGACAGCTCCTATGGCACCACTGCTTAATACTGGCTTATTCGGTACGTCAGGTATTTGAACAAAGGTTGTTATTTTGGGGATGAAATCACATGACCAATTTCCTGAAGTATTCCAATCAGTGCTAATATCGCCTGTCCAAACCAGGTCGCTAATAATGGTAATATCGACGGTTCTGGCCGGACTTGTTCCACAGGAATTTGTGGCTGTTACACTTAAAGTACCGCTTGTGGCATATTCATCGAAATCAATTGAAACAGAATTCCCGGTTCCATTTATTGTTGAGCCTGTCCCGCTGTATGACCAGTTGTAAGTTACGCCTATTGTATTTGGAACCGTATAGATATTTCCTGTTGAACCCTGGCAAACCGGTGTGGGTGCCGATAAGAAGTTTAACGGACGTTCAGCAATGAACGGGAAGGATATGACAACCTCGTCCGATGAAATACATGTATAGTTGCTGATTGTCCACCGAAGGGTATAGGTGACTCCAATAGCTCCTGTAAAAACAGTTGTATTTGAAGAATTATTAACTAAAACACCTCCTAATCCACTTAAAATTGTCCATAAACCCGTATAGGGTGCAGGATCATTTCCAGCCAGAACAGTTCCTGAGACTCCGCAGAGTGATTGATCTTCTCCGGCATCAGCAAACATAGGAGGATCATAAACATTTACAACAGTTGTATCAACCACACCTGTATTAGCTCCGTTATTATATGTAAAATTTGTCAATTTGTATACTCCGGAAATTGGAGTAGGAAGCGTATAAGGTAGTGATGTCACATCTATTGTAGGCTGGGCAGTGCCATCAATTGTATAATCAAGTGTGTAATTTAAGCTAATCGGATCATAGTATGCAAAATCCACAGGGATTCCGGATTCACCGCAGACCGGGGTGTCAGGAATTAAAGAAGCCCTAGGTATCGTAAGAGTAATACTGGCGATTGTATAATCCTTAGGTGTCGTGGAGAAAGAAATATTATTAATAGTTGCGACATCTCCGTTATAATCATTCCCGACAGCTATGGAAGCAAGTTCATTCCATGAACCGGCATTAAATTCCGCAACACGCATATCAGTCAATCCGTTTGGAGTCATGAGAGGTGTCAGGTTACTTTTCCGATCCCAGGCTAACTTGACTGTAGCTGTAGCTACAGTAGTTGTACTTACACTCCAATATTCCATTGTATTAGCTGCCTGCAATGGAGGAGCGAGGGAGGTTGCAGTAGGATTTGGTGTAAAATACTCTGCTGTCCAGAATAAAGTGGTTCCGGCAGTCGAAGTGAGGGAAAGATGATGTCCTTTTGTTATCCCTTTTCCTAAAGGATAAAGGAAATCGTCTCCATTGATAAGCTTTTTAATTAATGGGCCATTGACAAATGAAGAAGTACTTCCACCATCAGGCAAAACGGCTGCTGAACTAGTATTTAATAATATTAGCCTGTTTGTGGAGGTTGTATTTATAATCCCATTTGTTAGGAGTAGTTTATTATTGACTTCGACTGATCCGTTCAAACCAATATCCAATCCATCAGCATTATTGATCTCAAGATTATTGAACTTGTTAGCCCCTGTAAAGTCTCCAGTTGGTCCGCCCAGGCTTTGTAACGTTGCACCTGCAAGAGAAACAGTTGAAGCAGGCGCTTCACCTGAACCACTCATGAAAGTACCGGTATTATATCGTTCCATTGAGCCTAAAATTGTTAACTTGTAATTGTTTACGCTATTATCAACTATGGGCCCGTCAATTACAAGTCGTTTACAAATAGTTAAATCTTTATTCGGAAGAACTCTAGTACCAGTACCTGTAAAAAATAAGTTAGGCAAACTGCTATACTGGCTTGCAATGATAGTATAAATACCGGTTCCTCCATACTCAATAGTCCCATTTCCTTCACAATCAATAAATGATGTATAATTTCCGCCAGGTATGTTGCCGCTTTCAACGTAAAGGGTCCCATTTCCTTCAATTTCACCAAGGCTATGGCCAAAGGTTGGTGAAAGGATTCTTAATCTATTGTTAATAACAGTGCTTAAAGCGGATATTTCATTTACATCAATGGTTACAATATGGTTTATTATTACGTTAGCACCATAGGGTCCTCCAACCGGACAAGGAGGAGAAGATCCGACAGGAGTCCAAATTGTCTGATCGGTCCAGTTCCCATCATTATTCGTTATGTATGTTGCAACTTCTGTTGGGAATGCGGCGCTATCGCCTGCAGTATAGTCCCCGTTAAGATTATTGCTGCTCAAGTAATTAAAGTAAATACGGTGGTTTATTTCATCCACATTATCAGTAGCAGGTCCGGGAAGTGCTTTGGTCCAGGTATTCCCCGGAAGCACAAGTCTGGCAGCGACATAATTACTTTCCACACCGGATACATCGGAGGGGAGGTACTGAAATAGAACATCCCCGGTAAATCCAGACATTCCCGCACTTTCAATTTTCCAATAATAGTTTAGAACGATCATCGAATCGGAAACAGAGGGATGGTATTCATTAATTGGAGAAACGCCTACATATCCAACTGTCGCATTTGCAGAGATAGTGAATTGGGCAGGAGTATATTTGCCGGAAACGCCAACAGGGAAGGTAAATGATTGAGGGGCAGCAGTAAAAAACTTTCTGACACCGGAACTGCTTACTACACCATCAGACACAATCATTTTGCTTAAACCAGGTGTGCCAATAAGGTTGCTGGTCTGGCTAAGTGTTAAAAGATTGGAGTTAATATCAAAGATACCCTGAGTAAGTAAAAGGTTGTTTTGAAGTACAATTCCACTGTTCAGTTTAACTCCGGAGTTATTGTTGATCTCTAATCTCCCGTACGAACCTGTTCCGGATATCTGTTGCTGTATTGTGCCTGAAAAACTTATACCGCCGGTAGTATTGTCATCAATATACGAACCATTGTTTATCAGATTACCGGAAAGGGTTATCATTTTGTTCCCAAGCATCAAATTTCCACTAACAATACTCAGATCCTGGCCTACTGAAAAATTATTATTTACAGTAAGGGAATTTGTTGCAGAAAGGATAAGATTATGAAAATTGGTTATCGAGCTTCCTGTAATTATCTGTACTTCACCGTTAAAAGTTGTTGTATTCGTACCATAATTATATGTTCCGCTATTATCGAGGTTGCCTTTAACAGATACATTAATATTATTAGCGTTGAATATACTCCGCGGATTACTTAGTGTCAATGTACCATTAAGTACTAATGGGCTGATTAGAAGATTCAGATTAGCATTCAGACCTGCCCCTGCAGCTCCGGTAATAGTCAGATTGTTTAACGGGATGTTTGCATCCAATAAGTAGTTTTGGAGAGAATTTGGAATTACATTGGTAAAAGTAATTGTACCTCCTGTTACTGAAGAACTTGCTGGTCTTAAATATAAATCCCCATAAGACGTACCCCCGCCGCGAATAATTGTAAGGGTCCCACCCGACATATTGAAACTGCTTCCTTCATTTAATACCTCCAGTTTAGCATAATCAATATTTGCACTATTTCCGTTAATTTTAACGCTACCGCCGGTTTGGATATATTTAAGATTTCCATTTGTAGTTAAAATATTTCTCCGAATTTGCCCATTCACTATAAGATTACCACCATAAACTTCGATAGCAGAAGCTCCACTTCCTGAATATTCGATATCATTATTATTTCCAGGAGCCGCAATAGGTCCGACATAAACATTACCGCTGATCAATGTGAGTTTACCGCTCAATAGCATATCGCCATTGTCATTATTAGCATTACCTATCAGGATATTCCTGTTGTTGGCATTTGTGTAATTGATACTCAATCCGGCAGTAGATGGAATATTAAATGGTGTGGTTGTGGATATGGTAAAATCTGTAGTCGGGTTATTCCGCATATAGCGGAATGTTCCATTTTGCAATGTCAGCCAGTTATTGACAGGAGTAGTTAGTGTGCTTCCAATGTCGCAGGTAAGTGTTGTTGTCGGCGATGTCCCTTTATTTATTGTCAACAAACTAAATACTGTCAAAGGATTACCGGCTGTATTTGAGATACTGGCATCAGATGGGCCAAAAAATGTAACCGGTATATTTGTAAAATCAACCTTTGATGTTGTGGTTAGACCATGATTTAAACCATCCGTATTATTAATCAGGCTTCCCCCTATAGACATGCTTTGATTAGTAGCTCCGCTCCAGACATAAAGCGCCGATAAAGTTTCAACGATAACATCGCCATTAATGACAAAATTTTGTGCAACATTCCCGTTCCCATACCATATCAAGGCTCCCCCTTGTATATGTAAATCTCCAATTATAGTAATCGTTTTTGCAATTGGTACTGCAGGTGGTGTCGGATAGTTAACATTCCATGTCGGGCAAAACCAAGAATCGGCATTCTGACCTCTGGTGATAAGATTTCCATAAATTGTAAGATCATTATTTGCGAAGATAATATTTGATCCTCCGAGAGGACTCAGTATCAAATTACCATATGAAAATATTCCATTTGGCAGCCAGTATGTTGTTCCGGCTGCCGGATTTGTTGAGTATAGTTCTGTTGTCCCAAGATTAATATTATAATCTGTAAAATCACCAAAGGGGAAAGTGTATGTGCTCCCTGAAGTCCAGGATGTTGTGAACCTGAAATTTCCATTCCCATTTGGATGGTTTTGTACTATTCCAAAATTTGAATTAAAATTATATCCAATATCAAGTGCAGAACCTATTTCAATCTGCAAACTGGCACAGCTTCTTACATCTGTATTGGGAACAGTAATATTGGTAGCCAGGTAAACTGAATCCTGCCCCCCGATAATAACGACATCATTTAACCCTGGAGGAACTGTAGGTGGATTATTAACAGTATGACCTGTTAATGACCATGTTGCTAAAGTACCCCATAGAGCCACTTTGACGACTATAATATATTAGTAGGAACTCCGAATGCAGCGTCTCCTGCAGTATAATCACCATTTAAAAAATCTGAACTATTTGTTGGTGTTGTCCAGTCTGTAATTAAATTGTTTGTAATATCAATCGGAGGATTTGAATTTGTACCATATCGCCACGTATAATCGTTGTTCGTGTATAGTGCAGGGATATAATTGGCTTCATTACCAACAACATTACTCTGATCATAAGTAAATGAATGAGTTACTGAATTAGGAGCAATTCCTGTAAATCCTGATGACTTAACCCGCCAGAAATAGGTCAGACTCTGACCGTTTATAGTTGTATTGGGGTGTTCATAACCAACCGGAACAACAGTTATTGATCCATAACCGGCAGGAGCAGAACTAAATCCTAAAGTTGCAGGTGTATATTTTACGGGTTGGGCAGGTGTAATTGTTGGTGCTCCAACCGGAAATGTGAATGCTCCTGTTGAAGTATATACTTTTGTAACTCCCCCATCACCTGCATTCCCGGCTGTCTGGATGTATCTTGTTGCACTTGCATTTGATAAAAGAGCTGAAGAATTGAGCCGTAAATTGTAGATGCCGATATTAAACAACTTATCCTGAGAAAATGTCAAGGTGCCATTGATAGTTATGTTAGCAGATAGGGAAACAGGTGCAGCAGCAGCATTTGAGTTATTAAGTTCCAAATTTTGAAAAATACCATTGCCAGCAATACTTTGAACCAACGTCCCATTGAGCACAATCTTGCCGCTACCATTATGCAAACCTGAATTATAGACATCTCTCACAACATTTATTGTCTTGCCATTATCGTTAAGCGTTCCTAAAACAAGCCTGAAATTATCATTAACATTAATTGTGCTTTGTGAACCGGCAAGGTCAACGATTACTCCGGAAGGTTTGTCGATTGTCAGCCTGTTCAATGAAAGTGGAGCAGCAAGATTTACCGTTAATGTTTGATTACCTGTTCCATTTAACAGAGTAGTGTTGGTTCCGGAAATATAGGAAGTTCCACTTTCTATCGAAAAATTTCCTCCAATGGTTACATTCAGATTATTGGCTGAAAAAACTCCGGAAGCAAGTGTAAGGTTATTACGGACTATTAATGGATTTACATTTAATTGTACAACTGAATTACTGCTTACCCGATTAATAAGGAAATTGTTTAGTGGGGCATTTGTAGTTATTAAATAATTACCTGCATCAGCTAAAGCTGTTCCTGTAACGGGCCTTATTTCTAAAGTTCCACCTGTAACATTTATATTGGATGCCGACGATTTCACATCAAACGCTTCCTGCTGAGCTCCAGTTATACCGCATACATCATAAATACATATTGTTCCCCCCGACTGGACAAAAATATTGTTTGGCTGTTCAAGGTTGAAGGATCCAAAACCAGGATTAACTCCATTTGTTGCTCTTGATGTATTTAAAGTAGCCATTGAAACATCCGTAAGATCGGCAATCGTTGAATAAGCTGCAGGTGTGCGCTGGAAACGGCCCCTGAGAATAAATAATCCTCCATACTGGCTATAAGATGCCGAACCTGTAGAGGAAAGAAGCTGTTTGGCATCCACAGTTCCACCATTAATAATCAATTGTCCTGAACCACCAGTAGTGATTAAACCTCCTGATTCACGGGTTGATACATACCCATTGTTTATTTGCAATTTGCCAAATATATTAAGGGCACTTATTCCACCGTTGGGTTACTCCAATTGCAGCATTGTTCGGTGCTGCAACCATATATGCTACATTTACTTCCCTGTAATCATCGGCTGTCGATAGTACAACCACATCTAAACCGTCAACCATTAAAGCTCCATTAAAAGGGATATAATATTCAGCACTTGCAGCAATACCTTCAGAAAGTGAAGGGATTATCAACGAACCTTTTAAAACGACTGTGCCTGAACGTATCCACAAGGCTTTTCTGAGATTTGGATTTAATGTCGCTAACCCATCAGTTGCCATAACATTTGCTCCAAATAACCTGAAGTTGGCATAACTGGTTGAATTAATTGTTAGTTTGAAAGTCCGGTCAACTCCTTTATCAATAATCAGGTTGTAGAAATTTGTAATCCCATTACAGCTTAATGTATTGTTACTTGCCCCCAGAAAATATACCGAAGCGGCTCCTGTTGTCGGGCCTGCAACTATTGGAGGAAAAGCATTATATATCGGATAAGGCAGATTTGTGAACTTAACGGTGCCATTATTTGTAAAATCACCCCTAATGATAACAGTATGGAAATTGAGATAATAATTTAAAAATGGAGCAATGCCTCCGGAACCTCCAATTGCAGTATTGGTAATCCCGTTCCCGACAGTAATAAAAGCACCAATATCAACTGTTACATTACCATTGATTGTCAACTGGCGTTTTACAACAGAAACGTTGTCATTAATCTGATATGTACCGCTCTTAATGTATAAATTACCATTTATAGTAATGTTGCTAAATTGAGTGGCAACAGAGCCAGGAGTATTAATTGTTAGATTATTATAAGTTGCTTGTGCTACGGGTAAAGTAAAATTGACAGTATTATTGTACTCGGTAGTTCCTCCACCGGCATTTACAAAAGTATTAATTCGTGGCAATAGGAAAATTTACTGAAGCCAGCTTGAGGGTCCCCTGCCCACTGAGCGAAACTAGTGAATTTATGAACCAATAGGCACCCTGATCGAGGAAACCACCCGCATTTATAATAATATCAAGATTTACCGTACTGATATTGCCTTGTAAATAAATGGTCCGACCCGTAAGAATTGTTACTCTATCATTATCTCCGGGGATAGAAGTTCCAATTTGAAGAGTGCCGCTTGGATCTGATGTCCATGTGGTTGGATTGTCCCAATTACCTGTCTGGTATGAATAAAATTTGGTTACTGGATCTACTGTTACTGTTAATGTAAATGTATTTCCAGTGCAGCTTCCTGATGTTGGTGTTACTAGTATAGGTTGCGGTTTGAAATGTGGTCGTTAGATTTGTAAGCGTTCCGGTTATACTTGTCGGTGAGCCGCTGCTTGCCGCTCCTCCTGTCATTCCTCCGGTTACAACAGGTGCCGGCCAGCTATAAGTTGTTCCTGCAGGCACTATTCCATTTGTGCCGTTAACGGGTGTAACTGTAAAGCTAATATCGCTCGATGCGGATGCTGTCATAGCTGTTATGGCAGGTGTAGTCTCAATTGATAAATCAATTCCATTGTCTGTTCCAGTTACAGCAGGAGTGCTGCTCACAACACGTATTCGATAACCTGTTCCTGGTGATGTACCTGCTGGGATGCTTGCAGGAATGGTGTCTGCAATGGTTGATATCAATGTTCCTATAGATACAGGCGAAGCAAAGCTGCCACTACCATCAGATAACTGAGCAGTGAATATATTTCCTGGTAAATACGTACCTGTTATAGTATAAGGAACCGAGACAGCAGCGGGCACGCAGAACGGTGAACCAGTGATAGTACCTGTAGTAATTGTTTGTGCTAAAACTGTACTCACTGAAAATAAATTCAGGAGTATAATACCTAAAACAAAAACTCGATTTTTTCTCAACCTTCTTTTCATACTATAAAACTCAGCATTTAGTTTATTTCTAATACTCGTACGTTGTTTAAACTGCTTTGTTTCATTAAAATAGTGAACATTTTCTTTTTCTTTATGATTGAAAGGATTAATTCTCATTTGCACAAACAGACGTAATGAAAGTATTGTAAGGGTTGGTTTTATTTATCGTTTTAATAATAGTGCTTACTTCTTTTTGCGCCAGTCCTTTTAAGTAAAAACTAAGGATTGTAAAGCATTAGTTAAACAGTATTTAGAAGTAGGTAATTTTCTCACACAAAACTCGGAATCAGCATTTTCATGCAAAACTTTTATCCAGCCAGTTACTCACTCATATTGGTTTTCAAAATCAAGAAAATTCCCAATTGACATTCTTTAAAAACATGTAAAAAAAGGATTCACAAAAAAAACTATTGGCGCTGAAAATTGTACCTTTCATGCAGGTTCCGGAGAAGTTATTATGGATTAAATTCATTGTCATATCATTTTTGATAGCCGTTTTGGCTGCAAACTTACCTTCAATTGTTTTCTTAATCCCGGTGAGGGCGAAAAGAATTAATTTAATAACTATCGGACATAATAATACCCGATATTTCAATTCTTGTAATTTCGTATAATTAAGATAATAATTAAAAAAAGAAGAAATTTGGTCAGGGATTATTTTAGCAATAATTCTGCTTCAGCAAATTTTTCTGGTTCAACATCTGAAGAAGAGGAAAAAACGACAAGCAATTTGCCCGATCTATAATCCACACCAGGTATTTTGTAGAGATCAAACTGAAAATACCTGACTGAATTAGGCGTGTATACGGCTATTCCGTTTGCTATGCCTACACGTGTTATGGTTCCATCGGACGAAATATGATCAACGGCAAGGTCACCATAAACTGAAAAATTTCCTTCACGGTTAAATTTCAAACTAAATCTTGGGTTGGAATCTTCATTAACTTCTAATGCCAAATCCGACAAACTGACTTTCGTATTTGATTGGCCAATCCTAATGATCACCGGGATAGTAATACCAAAAACAGGTACAAGACGAACAGCTATTGAAGTTGTATCAACAGCAGTTTCTTCCTCTCCCAATGCAACTACTTTTGGTATAGATCTGAAATAGAAATGAGAACGGTATTCCCCGGGTTTTAGATCGTTTGCTCTCAACAGTTGCACCTTAACAACTTGTGCTTCATTAGGTGGTAAGGTAACTGAACGTGGGAAGAAACGAATATTCTTATCTGCAAAATACTGGCCGGAATCGGGATCGGTAATAGTCTCAAAACTGCCATCCTCATTCATTCTTATTTGTACCAATCGAAATTGCATAGGTGGCTGAATCCTGCCCTGTGTTTGCAAGGTTAAGGTCAAGAGATTTGTTTTTTCCTTCGAATACAATTCTTCGCGGGGTTACCAGCAAGTTTCCCTGACCCACAGCATCGAAAGGGAGTATATAAGTAAATACTATTAGGATGCAAACAGAAGAAATCCGAAAACTTCTTTTCACGATGGATATTAAACTTCTGCACAGTAATAATCCCTTTGATGACATAGCGTAAAGTTTTATTAAATTAATGCCTAATTAAAGCCAAATGTTACTGTATAATAACCCGAATAATAACCAAACGGGTTGTCTTTTGGTGACCCCAAATTGAGAGTCGCATCTAAATTAACCGTTTTGTATCCGGTAGGTAATTTACCATCCCCTGAAGTAGGCAATGACGCAGATTTCCAGTCGCTCACAGTTATTGTTTTTGCAACTGATTTATTCGTAAGCATAATTGGTGACTTGGGTAAAGAAATTGCAAAAGCAGTATTGCAGTCACCCGACACATCAAAACTTGTTGAATAGTGGATATCTCCGCCTTTCTCGACGCTTCCTTTAACTGAAAGAATGCCGTCCGGTTTATTTATTAGCTGTCCGTTATATGATCCGGGATAAAAGTGTCCGAAATTCATGTAAGATGTTTTAACCGACGTTACTGCTGTAATTATTTTCGCATAAACATTTGCAGTTGTGCTGGCTTGTATTGCTGTTTGTCCTTGCAATCCGCTCGCTGCAAATAACACTGGTAAAAGAACAAATATGATATATATCATTGTTTGTTTTCTCATTCTTTGCTGTAGGTTGTAATTTTTTACCATTGGTGCAAATGTAAATATTTTTCAAGAATGTCCTGAATAAATATCAATCATTATTTTTTAACTGATCTAAATGGCTTTTTCATCCTTTTGACTTGGTTTCAATCTTGAAAAAGTATTTGTTATCTTCAAGTTGTTTGTCTTCATAGAATAGCAGGGTTGAGCTGTTATAGTTCCCCTGACCTCAGTTTAATACATAATAAACGAAAAGAGATAATTATCTCCTTTCGTTTATTAGTTTTCAACAATATTACTGCTAGTTATAATTAACAGTAACATTGAATGGCGTTGCTGAAGTATAAACTCCAAACGGCGAACTCGCAGGAACATTCAAAGTTGCACCTACGTTAAGTGTTTGTGTACCTCCAGTAAGAGTTCCTGTTGGAGTTGGATTACTCGTCCAGGTATCAACTGTCAGGTCATTTCCGGCGTTGGAAATTACAGTTGGAGTTGCAGGTAACGTAATTGAATACGTCGCATCTGCAAGACCTGTAACCGTAAAAGACGCTGCAGTAATAGTTCCAGGCTGAGCTGGCAGGAATGTAACACCTCCTGTTGCTGTACGTGCACTCGCCGGAGTAAGAACAATCGTTCCGGGTGTGTTGTTAACAGCAAGGTTACCAAAGTTCATGTCTACCGTTTTGCTTATTGCAATCGGTGTGAGGATCGTTGCCGTGGCTGTAGCCGAAGCAGTTACTTGTGTAAACGCGGTTCCTGTAATCAGAAACATCGCGATTACTAATAGCACAATTTTACTTAATGCCTTCATCTTAAATAATTTTTTTTAAATTTAACATAATTAAACATTGCGGAGTTTCCGCTTTCCTTATTGGATTTTTTACGAGGCTTTTATTTTATGGTTACATCCAAAATCGAATCCTGAAATCAAAGTAATACCGATTGGAAAAATATAATAATCCAAATATCGCTTCACTCAATTGTACAAAATATTTTTATCCATCGGCATTTACCACTCTAAATCACAAAATGTCAGCTTGAGGCGGACTGTTTTGAGATTAAGATTGGTATAACTTCCCAACCAGCCTTGTATCAAGATGGTTTATTTCCTGCTGTCACCACTTAATCAATAGATTATGTTAACCATGAATAGCCAATGAATTATCAGGAATCACGCATTTAATCTATAGGTTCAGTAGCTTTTTATTTCGAAGGATTTTTGCGTCAGATCGACGCAGAAAATGAAGTTAAAATTGAAGAAGTTATATAATCACCAATCACAGGATTGGTGAGCTATAATGATAAGTAAAAGGAATCCAGGCTTTCTGGAAATCCTCTCACTAATAATATAAGCCATTTATTTACTACCTATTTACTTTGCAATGGTCCAACCACCTCCAAAAGTTCAGGTAAATCCATCCCAAGGTTTTTTAGGTGCTCAACCTTTGGAACACCATTCTTAGTCCAGCCACGGCGTTCATAAACAGCATCCAACAGCTTTTCATACCTGTCTTCACGGTAGGTTCGTGTGATGGCAACCTTTTCGGTAGTTGATTTTCCTGCCGGATCAATACCGATAAGTTCTTTCATTTGCTTGTCGTAACGGTCAGCTCTTGATTCGTATTCCTCAACTGTGACCGGTCCAGCAGCCCGGTATGGCTGTGCATCGTGTTTCCTTAATCCGTAACCCCGGCGGATACTGAATATACGCTGGAAATTATAAACCCTTTCCGACATGCGGATCAATTCATGCTTGTCGAACTCTTTTCCGGTAACGGCTTTATAAATAGTTACATAATTATCCACATGCTCCGGAACCTTGGCCGGCTCATCGGTTTGGGCATTGTTTTCAGGCTCCACATCATTCCAGGGAAGCTTGCATAATCCCATCAAACCAAACCAGGTGCGGAACATTGGGAAATAATGGAGCGCCTCAGCTTTCTTTTCGAATGTTGGAATCTGGTTGTTCACCATATCCATAAAAATCAGCCATGCCTCATCATGCTGCGGACCTTTATTGGTCATGGCATAACCACCCTGCTGAGCCAATGACTCTTTGGAAACATATTGTGAATACTCCAGCCCCTTATTTTCCATTCCAATATCCTGCATAAATTGCGCATCACCCCAGCCCTTTTTGGCAAACAATTGCTTCATCTTCCGAACTCCCAGGCCTGCAATTTTTCCAAAACCTTCATCTCTTGCAAGCATGTGCAGCAATTCCATAGCAGCATCTGCATTTCCAAAATTGAGCTTTAATCCACCGGTTCGTTTTTCATTCAAAATACCATTTTCATAACATTCCATAATGAAACCCATAAGTGTTCCCCAGGTGATGGTGCAAATACCATAGGTATCACAATAAAAATTGGTTTCGATAGTAAAATCAGGATTAAAGATTCCCATGATAGAACCAAGTGAGGAAGTTGATTCATATTCCGGTCCGTCAACAATTACCTTTGATCCTTTGTAAGGACCGGTGCGAAGTTCATAATTGTCAACTCCTTTTGCACACGACATATTGCAACCAATCCAGCAACCATCAGGTACGCCTTGGGTAAACCTCGATTTCCAAACGTTGGCATGGATAAGGTCAGCATCTTTGTGGCTGCCAAATTTAAAATTATTCACGGGCAGCAGATCATAGTCATTCATTATATTGGTCAGGTGTGCAGTTCCTATGGCCCGCATCTGGCATTGGCTGTCATCCAGTTCGCGCATTTCCTTGTTGAACCGTTTGCCTCTTTCCATGATGGACTCCATATCGACAACATTGTTCAAATTACCTTTAACACCTGGAATTTTGGCCACAATGGCTTTGATTTTTTTGTCCCTTAAAACAGTTCCAATTCCGCCACGTCCGGCTTGTTTCAGCCTGACAAGTTTACGTTTGGGATCGTAAAAGCTGAAATTCAGCATTCCGATAAGGGAATGGTCTGCCGCCTGGCCAGCAGAAACAACAGCCACATTCTTTTTATCTTTCTCTTCCTCCGAATACATTTCATGAAGGTTTTCCGCCAATAGATGACTGTCGATTGGTTCTACAGGCGCTTCATAAATTTCAACATGATGATTTACACCATCAATAAAAATAATGACATCCTTGCTGGCTTTACCCTGAATTTCAAGTGCGTCAAAACCAGAAAATTTTAAAAAAGGTCCAAAGTGTCCACCTACGTTGCTATCGATTGGAATATCAGTTTGGGGAGAAATGGAAACACATATCGATTTACCGGTACCTGAATATTGTGTTATCCCGCCAATCGGTCCGGATGAAATATTGATTTCATTTTCGGGATCATTCCATTTTGTGTCCGGTTTGGTGGCATCCCACAATAACCTGAGTCCATATCCCTTACCTCCTATAAATTTTTCTTTCATCTGGGGAGGGACATTTTTTTCTTTTACCTCACTATTGCTAAGATTAATGTATAAAATCTTATCCGTGTAGCCCCTGTCGAGTGGTGTCCATTTGTAATTCCACTGTTTGAGTGTTTTATGGGCTTTTTTCATTTCCATTACATCAGCCATAATCTATTATTTTAATGATAATTTTTTATCGTTAATTAATTCACAAAAGTATATCTTAAAACCAAATTTCCAATGGAATTAAACTAATTTATCAATATGCAATTTAGTGCATATCGGTTGACTATGAAGCGGTTATTATGTAAACCTCTTATTGATAACGAATTCAGAATTTCAGGTGGTTTTAGTTAAGTAAAAACAAACGAAGGGCTTTTAAATTAAATGTGTCTATAGTAACATCGAACAATTTAATTATTTCTATTTTTGTTGAAATATCCGCTGTGAACCCTTGAGCAATGAATTACCTGCAAATAAAAAAAATCCTTTCAAAAAAGACTGTTGGAATAGCCGGAGCCGGCGGGTTGGGTTCCAATTGTGCTGCTGCGCTTGCCCGTGTAGGTATCGGGAAAATCATCATTTGCGATTTTGATGTTATTTCCAAAGACAATCTTAACCGGCAGTATTATTTCTTTGAGCAGATCGGACAAAAAAAGGTGTTTACAATCGAAGAAAATATCCTTTACATTAACCCGAAAGTTAAAGTCGAATCGCATGACATTAAACTTGAACCCCAAAGTATAATAAGATTATTCCGACATTGTGATGTGATTGTTGAAGCCTTTGATCTTGCCGAGATGAAGCAAATGATAATTGAAACGGTTCTTTCAGAACTACCAGAAATACCATTAATAACCGGAATTGGAATGGCTGGCTGGGGAAACAGCAATATCCTTAAAGTAAGAAAAGTAGATAACCTTTATATTTGCGGGGATGAAAAATCAGAAATAGCTGAAGATTTGCCACCACTGGCACCAAGAGTGGGTATTGTAGCAAACATGCAGGCCAATACCGTCATGGAAATTTTACTTAACAAATACTTCAATGAAAATCACACTCAACAATAATCCTGAAATAATCGATTCAAAATCATTGACAGTTCAGGAGCTAATAGAGCTTAAGAAGTACACTTTTGCCTTGCTTATTACAAAGGTGAATGGAAAGCTAATCAAAAAAGAAGATAGAAATAAAACTCTTGTGAATGATGGAGATAGTGTAGCTGTTATTCATCTGATAAGCGGAGGATGAGTTGGTTCATGGTTCCAGTTGTTCAGGTTAATTAAGCCTTCAAAAAAAATATGGTTAACATAAGCCTTATCCTTTATTCCTCAAAGTTCGAGCATTTCTGCTTTAATACAAACTATCGCTTTACGAGTTTCTTAATAATATATTTTGAATCTGTTTCAAAGGTTACAAAATAAATTCCAGCTGGTTCATTGCTCAGATCAAAATCAAGCAATTCCGTATTTCCTAGAAGCCTTGTATTGATAAGTGTTCCATCTATTCGGTGAATGGATAAGATAGCTTGTTCGTCTTTGAACATTTCAGAAGCGATAGAGAAGCACCCATTTGAAGGATTTGGGAATACTTTGATCAAATCTTCTGTACTATTTTCATCCATTCCAAGTGTATTCTGGACTATCGGGAATACTGCGAGGGCAATATTCAATCCCCATGAATCCGGGTGAGTAAAACTATACCATTGATTTGATTCCCAGAGTTCCCAGGCTGTTGAAGGATTCGTATCACCATCAGTGTTCGACCATACGACGAGTGTGTCACCTGCTGTGGTTGGAAGCATGAATCCGGCATAGAAGGATGCGGAGACACTCACCGGTGGATTGAAAGCAACGTAAGTAAGCTGTTGATTGTTGATATGGTTTTTAATTGTATTTAATGAAACATACTGACTACCGATTTTTGCCCCTGGCGATCCATTAGCTCCCGAATTGTCCCATAAGGCAAGCTCGATATTGGGATTCCCTCCTGTCGCAAAAGCAAATTCCATTAAAACTCCTGTTATGAACATTGATTTTGATCGTTCTGGAAAAAATTTGCTTTTGCCAGATCGCCGAACATGTTATTACCTGTTTGGTAACCTCCACCCCCCTCTAAATAATAATAAACATATCCACCTGCAAGGGGAAAATTAAGTGTATCTGTTTCAATTTGAGAGGAACCGACAATGATAGGGAAAACGGACATAGCTATATCCCTTGACCATGTATCATTGCTATTGATGGGTAACCAGGTTCCGTCGCTCCACATTTCCCAGGCAATTCCGGGATTGGTATCACCATCTGTATTGGAGTAAACGGCCAGTGTATCACCTACAACAGTTGGAAGCACAAATCCGGCATAGAATGAAGTCGTCAATAATACCGGTGTGTCAAATGAAATAAAAGTCATTTGCTCATTTAAAACATCATTCTTGATTTCATTTAAATTAATTGTATGGGAAGATATAATGGATCCGGGCGAATTATTTAGACCACTGTTATCCCAGATAGCAATCTCAATCGTAGGATCGCCACCTACGGCGATGGCAAAATCGAAAAGAACACCCGTTAAACTTATGGTTGAATTTGTAGCATAATAATTTGCTTTTGCAAGATCGCCATATAGGTTGTTACCGGTTACGTATCCTCCGTCGTCGGCAGTATAAAGTGCTTTGGTACCAGCAAGTGGGTAATTAAGGGTATCGATTACTTCCAGCATCGAACCTGAGATATATTTTGAAAGGGATGGAATAGCATTTTGTCTGTCGTCTATTTTCGTTAAAGTACTAGGTCGGGTAACTATGCTTGAAGTAATATTTTCGTTTTTATCAAGCGCCGCCATTCTCATTGATTTTCTTTCAAATTTAATTTCGTCTTGCGCAGCCAGAAGGCCTGCAAACATTAAAACACAAAGAGTTGCTAAACTAAAATTAATAATGAACCATTTCATATTACATTGATTTAAAACAAGTGAACTTAACGGTAAACATTTACCCTACAAAATAACTGAAAATAAAAACCATATTATCAAGAACAAAACCAAAATTGCTATTTTTATCCAAATTTTTAGATGACAAGTTCTCCTTAATGAAAAAACAGTTGAAAAACATTTTTAATCAACTTGCTTATAACCTTGATGAAATCAACAAAAATAAGCCAGGCATGCAAATCAACAACCAGGATTGATTTTATCAAAATATTGCGAATAGTTCTTCTTACATTTGCAAAAAAAAAGTGATTATGAAATATCTGCTCTATATTATATTCTTTCTATTAATACCGGTAGGGATGATTGCACAGGATACCCTTTATGTACCGGTTGATATTGTTTACAGAGCCGAAACCAAAAATTATTATGTTTCGAATTCAGTTGAAGGACACGGTAATATTCTGAAACTCGATTCAACCGAACAAGTTATAGAAACTCTTTTCAGCGATTTGCATTGGCCGGGAGGTATATGTTTGGTAGATGATGTATTATACGTTGGTGATAATTATGGCAAATGGAATGAAAACATGCCCTCCTACCTTTTGGGAATCGACATAAACACTGGGATAGTAGTAATGAATTTCCTTGTTGATTCCACAAGTACTTATATCGATTTGATGACTACAGACGGCTCTGGTTATCTTTACATTGGTAATAGTGGTACCGGACTTAACGATGGGAAAGTCCATAAATTTAATATTCAGACTCAGTCATTGACCGACCTGGTTACGCAAACCACAAGGCCATTTGGTGTATGTTTTGATCATATTAATAATCGGATAATTTTTGTTGAAAGTGGTCCAAATATATCCTTTTTAAAATCTATCAGTCCTGAAGGAGGGGATATTACAGATGTTTTTTATATGAATCGGCGGATTGAAGGTGTGATTATGGCTCCGGATGGTGATTTTTATATAACAAGCTGGGGGAAGGATAACAACTTTGGTGATGAATCGGTTTACAAAGCCGGAAATTCTTTAGCCTGGAATATGGAAATTTCAACCGGACACAACCGCCCTTTTGGAATGTGCATTGGTAAGGATAATTTCCTGGCTGTTTGTAACTGGGGAGAGCATTCACTTAGCTTCATTGATTTAAGCCTTTATGGAATTAATGAATCGTTAACATTAAATAATAATTTTACGATTTATCCAAACCCTTCTAACGGAATTGTTAACCTGAAATTTAACAACCCGGAAATACAGGAAATTGAGGTAGTTATTCATAATATTGTTGGGCAACTGGTGTATCAGGAGAGAATAAGCAGGATAGATGTTTTATCAGAGAAAAAAATAGATATTCAGCAGTTACCAGAGGGAACTTATATAGTTAATATTTATAATGGGAGTGAGGTTTCTCACGAAAAGCTGATCCTTTATTAAGGTTTAAAAAGAATCTTTCCGTCCGACATGGATTTTATATAAGTCCTGATTCCATTGACTGCCTCGTCCAGTTTAAAGCTTGCCTGGATCTTTGATCTTAGTTTCCCAGTTATCATTAGGTCCTGAATGTGATTACTGATGGTATCAAATTCCTGCTTCGACTTTTTTTGCTTCCATTCAGTCAGGTTAAAACCGTACAGCCTTTTATCCCTGAAAATTATATCAAAAGGCTCGATGGTTGAAACAAAACCTCCTGCCAGTCCTCCGTAGAGAACAACATCAGAATGTAATGGTAAAGCAGCCAGCAATATTCCTGTTTGTTCTCCCCCGACGGCGTCAAAAGCTATCCCTGCCTTTAGCTGATGGGAAAGTGTATTCAATTCTTCTTTGAAGTCCTCTTTTGTCGAGTTAAGAACATAGGATGCTCCTTTGGCATTCAACGAATTGACATGTTCATCTTTTCTCACAATATTGATAACTTCCAAACCTTTCATCTTGGCCAGTATTCTTACAAATTCAGCTATCTGTCCCCCACCGGCATTTTGTATAATAGCCCTGCAAGATTTTTGCACAGCAAGTTCAATAAGCCCGAATGCGGTAAAAGGATTGATCGAAAGAGAAGCAGCCTGTTCAAAATCCAATTCATCCTTTAATATGAGGCAATCCTCTGCCTGCGAGATAAAATATTCAGCCCAGGTGCCGTCAGAATCGGCCTGTGTAAAACTGCTAATTCGCTTACCAAGTAAATTTTTGACATCCTTTCCTGAGTCAACAACTATCCCACAGCCTTCAAACCCCGGAACTGCCGGAAGGCTTTTTCTTATATTATAAGCCCCTCTGATGAATGCAATATCAGAAGGATTGCAGGGAGCAGCTTCCATTTTAATCAGCACCTCATTGTCTCTCAGTTTCCTTATATCCCGCTTCCCTGTTTTCAGTCCAAGTATGGCCCTGACAAGGTTGGTGTTGTAAGCTGGTAATATTACGGCATGGTTGTTTTTTGGTAATTCAGGCATTGATAGATTAATTATTTTAATGCATAGTCCACTGCTGCTATAGCATGAATTTCGGTAGTGTTAAACAATATTTTCGTGGTATCTTCGGGTTTGATGATCAGAGGTAGTTCGGTGCAACCAAGTATTATACCTTCAATGCTTTCAATGTGGTTAATCGCATTGATTAAAAATTGCTTAGACGAATCATTGAATTTACCAACGATGAGTTCCTCGTAAATGATCTCGTTTATTTTTTTTCTGGAATCTGAATCGGGAACTAATACTTCAATACCAAATTCCGAAATAAGTTTGCCTTTGATAAAATCCCCTTCCATTGTATATTGGGTTCCCAGCAAGGCGACTTTATTGATTCCTTTCTGTTTAATGACCTTACCCGTTTCCTCTGCAATATGAATGAGCGGGATCTGAATATTTTTTCTAACCTCGTTAGCAAACATATGAGCGGAATTTGCGCAAAGTAATAAAACTTCAACCCCTGTCTTTTCAAGAATTAATGCCTCTTCCACCAGCCGATTGCCGACGCCGATAAGATCTTTAGCCCTATTGAACTTTTCGATCTCATCAAAATCAAACGAATACAACCTGATCTTAGCAGAATGCTTTCCACCCAGCCTCCTGTTAACTTCCCGGTTGATTATCCGGTAGTATTCGGCCGTTGATGCCCAGCTAAGTCCGCCGATAAGCCCAATTGTCTTCATAACTTTTTGGCAATTAAGAAATTTTCAACAAGCTCTTTTGCTTCCCTGATTGCATTTTCCAAAATATCATTAATAATAATTCTATCAAATTTTGGCGCAAATGTGAGTTCATGCAGGGCTTTGTCAATGCGCTTTTGAAGGTTCTCTGCACTTTCAGTGGATCTTTTTCGAAGCCTGCTTTCTAGTTCTTCAACTGAGGGAGGCATCACAAAAATTGCCAGCGCTTTATCTCCATAGAGCTTTTTAATATTTATTCCACCCATCACATCTATATCAAAAATGGCATGGTGACCGTTTGACCAAATCCTTTCTACCTCTGATTTAAGGGTTCCGTAAAACTGATCCTTATAGACTTCCTCCCATTCCAGAAACTCATTTCTGGCAATCTTCTTCCTGAATTCATCAGCAGATATGAAATAATAATCTTTTCCGTGGACCTCTTTTGGCCTTTTTCCACGACTTGCAGCAGATATTGAGAATACAAGGTTTAAATGTGATTGCAGCAAGGCCTTTACAATTGTAGTTTTACCTGCACCGGATGGTGCAGAAAAGATGATCAGTTTGCCGTCATTATTCCCGGTCATAGGGGATTAAAGAATATTGAATAACTGTTCCTTTATTTTTTCCAATTCATCCTTCATCTGTACCACGATTTTCTGAATGTTTGCTTCACCTGCTTTGGAACCAAGGGTGTTGATTTCCCTACCCATTTCCTGTGTAATAAAGCTCAGCTTTTTGCCCTGAGATTCAGGTTCGTTAAGCGTCTCTACAAAATACTCGCAATGCTTTTTCAATCTTACCCTTTCTTCGGTAATGTCAAGTTTGTCCTGGTAATATATCACTTCCTGTTCAAAACGGTTTTTATCAATATCTTCTTTTTTGACAATATCGTAAAGGTCCCTGGATATCTTCATCTTCAAATTTTCCATACGTTGTTTTTCAAAGGGAGTGATTTCATCAAGCTGGCTCAAAATGTTTTGGTTCCTGTAAAGAAGTTCCTTTTCAAGGGATTTCCCTTCGGCTATCCTGAAAGTTTCGACATCGTTAATGGCCTGTCCAATAGTTTCAAAAAGCTGCTGCCATTCCTGTTCGCTGATTTCCTCGTTTTCAGAAACCAACACGTCGGGCATTTTCATCAAAACGAGCAGATAGTCTGAAAAGTCCTTTTCTTCAAATTCAGCCGTAAGTGATTTCAATTCACGATAATATTTCTTTGCAAGCTCTTTGTTGATAACATAATTTGATGAGTCACCTGTATTTTCGACTGTCATCGAAAAATCAACTTTTCCTCTTTGCAACCGGGTTGAAAGTAAATTCCTGATCTCAATTTCCTTTTCACGAAATCCGTTTGCTATCCTCGCATTAACATCCAGTTGTTTGCTGTTCAATGATTTGATTTCAATAACAACTTTCCTGTTTCGAAGCTCAAAGACGGCTTTCCCAAAACCTGTCATAGATTTGATCATGTATGGTATTTTATTTTGAGCAAAGATAGAAATTTATGAAATACAGCTTTTGGCTTATGGCTCATAGCTATTAGAATTTAATACTTTTGCAGTATCTCAATTTAAATTTTCACATGGCACAGACTATTTTCTATATTATCATCGGGATATTACTTTTCGAATTTATTCTTGAGCGAATTCTCGATTACCTCAACAGCACTTACTGGAGCAATGAACTTCCAGCCGAACTTGCTGGTATTTATGATGCTGAAAAATACAGAAAATCGCAGGATTATGAAAAAGTCACAACCCGGTTTTCATTGCTGACGGACTCACTGAGTCTTGCTGCAATGCTGCTGATGCTATTTATTGGGGGATTTGCATGGTTAGATGGCTTTGTGCGAAATTATACCCAAAACCCCATCCTGATGGCGCTGATGTTCTTTGGCATCCTTGGATTGGCAGCTGATATTTTATCTACACCATTTTCGATCTACTCAACTTTTGTTATAGAAGAAAGATTTGGATTTAACAAAACCACTCCCAAAACCTTCATTTTAGATAAGCTCAAAGGATGGCTGTTAGCCGCGATTATCGGAGGAGGCTTACTTGCCCTGGTTGTTTGGATTTATCTTATATCAGGGGAATGGTTTTGGGTAATAGCATGGGCTGTGATAGGCATTTTTACCATCTTTATGACGATGTTTTATTCCAATATTATTGTTCCAATGTTTAACAAACAAACCCCGCTTGAAGAAGGTAACCTTCGCACAGCCATTGAAGACTTTGCCAAAAAAGTTGGATTTAAACTGAAGAATATATTCGTGATGGACGGTTCCAAACGCTCAACAAAAGCAAATGCATACTTTACCGGACTGGGAACTAAAAAGAGAATCGTCCTTTTTGATACCTTAATAAAGGACCATACGACTGAGGAACTAGTTGGTGTTCTGGCGCATGAGATCGGTCATTATAAGAAAAAACACACCCTTACCGGAACTATCATCTCATTGCTTCAAACAGGATTGATGCTTTACATTTTGTCGCTGTTCATTGGAAATCCGGTTCTTTCACAAGCACTTGGCACTGACGAAGGGAGCTTTCACCTTGGAATTTTAGCTTTTGGGTTACTCTATAGCCCGTTATCCCTAATCCTGGGACTGATCATGAATGTGATTTCGAGAAAGAATGAATTTACTGCCGACCGGTATGCGGGTGAAAATTTTCAGCCTAAACCTTTACAGGATGCGCTGAAAAAATTATCCGTGAACCACCTGAGCAATTTAAGACCACACCCCGCCTATGTATTCTTTCATTATTCGCATCCTCCTTTGATACAAAGGTTAAAAGCACTTGAGAATATAAGGCATGCACACAAGGATTTCGCCGGAGTGATGTAGTCAATGAATTTAATATACATCATCGTGGGTTCCGATGTCAATAAAAACAGCTTTTTTTGGTTTGTCGTTTGTAAAATAGAACACTACCCTGAAATCATACTCAACCGTAAAACTCCACAAATCCTTTAATCTGCCTGATAATTTATGCGTTTTCAGTCTGGAATCAAAAGGGTCGTTGATAAACAATTCCACTTTAATCCAAAACTCATTTTCTGTTTCGGATGATTTGATTCTCTTTTTAAATGCTTTTTTGAATGAACCACTAAATGAAACTTCCATTACAGCATTGTTTTGAGTTCTTTGATTTCACCGGTGAATATAAGTTTTCCTGATTTGTGTTCATTTTTCGATTTACGGAAATTCCGTTCTATCTCGTCTCTCTTTGCATCAGCAATATTACGCTCAAGGAGTGTTTTAATTTCCTGTTTGTCTTCAAGCGGCAAAGCATACAGTGTTTCGATGATATTATTGTAATTCAAAACTGTTGTTTTCATAACTGTACATTTGTTACAAAAGTAATTAATTTCTGATTGAATGAAAGTTCATGTATTTCCCTCGCACCAGTCCTGCTTGCGCATTTGCAGGGATGAATAACAGGGCAAAACAGATGAAAAGACACAAGCCGGCTCATTCTTTAAGAAATTTACCGGCTTGTTAAGTAAATGCTTTTATATGTCTGTAATTCTGATTTTACTGTTTTACAAATTTCTTCACCTCCATACCTTCCTTAGTCTCTATTTTCAATAAATAAATTCCATTTGACAAATTGCTCACATCCAGTTCAATCAGTTTCCGATTTTGGAATTTATCCAGCATTATCTGTTGACCATTAATTTGGGATATGCTAATAATAGCTTCTTCCTGGATTTCCTTGTTATTTGCAATGGTAATTTTATTATTAGCCGGATTGGGATAAACATTAATATTTTCTTCCTGTGCCATCAAGTCATCTATACCAAGAACCGTATGAAAATAATAGTAGGTGCTGTCACCAAAAATCAATACAGTGCCTTCTTCATTCCACTCCTTGAATGTATCGGTTATATAGAAACTATTGGCATCATAGGTAGAGGCATATTGCCAGGCGTTCACCCAGGCACTGCCGTTCCAATCTTGTTGTAACTCACTTGTTCGATTATTGTTTGCGTCGTAGGTGTATGTATATTTATAGACATTCTCCCAGGCGCTGCCGTTCCACATTTGCCGTAATCGACTTGTCTGATTATTGTTTGCGTCGTAGGCATAGATGTATTGAAAGGAATTCTCCCACGCGCTGCCGTTCCAGTTTTGGACTAAGGTACTTGTCAGATTGTTGTTGGCATCGTAGGAATAGGTGAATTGAATAGCGTCCTCCCACGCGCTGCCGTTCCAGTTTTGGCCTAAGGTACTTGTCAGATTGTTGTTGGCATCATAGGTAGAGGCATATTGCCAGGCGTTCACCCAGGCGCTGCCGTCCCATATTTGCTCTAAGTAACTTGTCTCATTATTGTTTGCATCATAAGTTAAGAAATACTGATAGTCATTCACCCAGGCGCTGCCGTCCCAAATTTGCTCTAAGTAACTTGTCTCATTATTGTTGACATCATAATCATAGGTATATTGCTGGTAATTCTCCCAGGCGCTGCCGTTCCAATATTGCCATAATCGACTTGTTATATTATTGTTTCCATCGTAGGAAGCGGTGTATAGTGAGGAATTCTCCCAGGCGCTGCCGTACCAATATTGCCCTGTGTTACTTGTCAGGTTATAGTTATTGTCATAAACGTAATCAACATATTTGAAATAAAGCTCCCACCCCAAACTGAGGGTTTCCCATTGCCAGCTATAGCTGCTATCAATAATCTGTATTAATGTAAATGGCTCAGGAGCTTGATGCTTGATAACTTGTTCAGGAATTATTACCGAATGGATTCCTGACGTTTTCAATCCTTCAATCTCCAAATTGCCCTGAGCAGCTTCCATTGATGTTGATGGTTTATGATGGAAGTTTGACATAGGTTGTTTGATTTGTGCAATAGTATTTATTGATAATGTCAAAATTGCAAAAAGGAATGCTTTTTTCATTTTGTTATATTTTTAAATTTCCTTACGCCAGATGGCGTAAGTTAACGTTTTTCTCAATTTTTCTATCCTTCATTCCACTTCCACCACTTCCCATAGTCCTGTGCTGGTTTCGCTGGGGTTGTAAACAGTTTCCGGTTAGGAGTGCCCTGGTTGCAAACTCGCGCCAGCCGGGGGGGATAATCACAATTTTATTCCTGGAATAATCTTCTTTGAAACAACGATTAATCCATATACGATCATTCCTGTTCCGAAGAAAATGAATGTCATCAGTGTAATATCAATCAGGTTCTGTAATCTGCTCGGGTCTAATTCTCCTATATCCAGAATAAAGCCAACTATGGACAGCAAAAATGCTATGAGTGCGATAATTTTAATATTTCTTGTGTGTTTCATATTGTTGTTTTTTTAATTAAACGAATATTCTACTCCTCCACTTCCCACAGTCCTGTGCTGGTTTCGCTGGGGTTGTAAACAGCTGCCAGTAACGCTGGCACGAGTTGAAAACTCGCGCCCTCGTTTGGGCATAAAATTTTATTGTATCACCAACTTCTTTACTTCAATCCCTTCCCGAGTCTCTATTTTCAATAAATAAATTCCGTTTGGCAAAGAACTCACATCCAGTACAATTAGTTTCCGATTTTGGAATTTATCCTGCATTATCAGTTGACCATTAATCTGGCATATGCTGATAATAGCTTCTTCCGGGATTTCCTTGTTATTTGCAATGGTAATTTTTTTATTAGCTGGATTTGGATAAACAGTTATATTTCCTTCATGCACTATCAAGTCATATATACCAAGAACTGTATGGAAATAGGAGTAGCTGCTGTCACCATCAATCACAATAGTGCCTTCATCGTTCCACTCTTTATCAGTTTCGGTTATGAGGAAACTATTGGCGTCATAGGTAGAAGCAGTTTGCCAATCGTTGACCCAGACGTTACCGTCCCATTCCTGGGATAAATAACCAGTCCGATTATTGTTTGCATCATAAGTATAGAAAGATTGATAGTCATTCATCCAGTCGCTGCCGTTCCAGCTTTGGCCAAAAGCATTTGTCATATTATTATTTGCATCATAATTATAGGTAGTTTGCCAAATATTCTCCCAGTTGCTACCGTTCCAGATCTGCCTTAAAGAACTTGTCTGATTATTGTTTGCATCATAAATATAGGTAGACTGCCAGGAATTCTCCCAGTCGCTACCATTCCAGGTTTGGTATAAATAACCTGTCCGATTATTGCTTGCATCATAAGTAAAGGTTGCTTGATAGTAATTCACCCAGGCGCTACCATCCCATTCCTGTATTAAATAACTTATAAAATTATTGTTTGCATCATAAGTATAGGTATTTTGTGAGATATTAACCCAGGTGCTGCCATCCCATGTTTGACTTAAGGAACTTATATGATTATTGTTTGCATCGTAGGTATGGGTGGATTGATAGTCATTCTCCCAGGCGCTGCCGTTCCAATTCTGACTTATATAACTTGTCTCATTATTGTTTACATCATAGTTATAGGTGTATTTATCTACATTCACCCAAGTACTTCCGATCCATTCCTGGTATAATTCACTTGTCAGGTTATTGCTGGCATCGTAGGTAATGATAACTTTTTCAAAATTAACCCAGTCGCTGCCATCCCAGTTTTGAGCTAAATAACTTGTCAGATTATGGTTGG
>CAVPJF010000009.1:0-64663 GCA_963705185.1 uncultured Bacteroidales bacterium | reverse complement strand
TTCTCTTTTTCATAAATTCTCAAATTTAAACTAATTGTTAAATTAGAATAACGATTCAAAAATAATACTTTTTTCAATTTGGGAATTTTTTTTCACTTTTTTTTAGATAAAAATTAAATTATTTCAGCAATACATTCATTTCCTAATGTTATATTTTTATTTTTTAACATAATAAGGTGATATTTTTTCAAAGCAGGAATAAAATATATGGATTAAATGCATTTTTAATCCTCTAAAGCTATTTTATGATGATTAAAACCTTTCGATAACCCTAATCGGAGTTTAAAAATATGTGGTTCTAAATAATTAACTTTTCAAATTTATTATCTGTTCTTCTAGAACTTTTATTCTATGTTCAGCATCTGTTTTTTTCTTATTCTCTTTTTCAACAATTTCAGCTGGGGCAGTCTTCACAAAACGGTCGTTCTCAAGTTTCTTTATCACCGAATGAAGAAAGCCCTTTGTATAGCTTAGCTCTTCCTGAAGTTTTTTAATTTCACTTTCATGGTCAATTGCACTGTCAAGAGGTATATAAAATTCGGTCGATTTAACAATAAATGAAACAGCATTCGCTACTTTTTCTTCAACATAGCTGATTTGGCTTATATTACAAAGCTTAGCAATCAAGCTGTCAAAAGTGTGATCTGGTTTTTGTTTGTTATTTTTTCTAATTTGTAACTCCAGTAATTCCTTTTGAGGTATATTTTTATTTTTTCTCATATTTCGAATAGCCATGATAACATCCATTTCTATTTCGAAAGTAGACAGTATATGCTTATCCACTTTTCCTCCAACAGGTATTTGCTCCAGCATAATACTTTCATTGCTGGACCTCTCCTTTAGATGATGCCAAATATCTTCCGAAACAAATGGCATAAAAGGATGCAGGAGTTTCATCAAACATTCAAAAAATATTATCGTTTTTTCATAAGTGACACGGTCAATGGGTTTTTGATAGCCAGGTTTGATCATTTCGAGATACCATGAACAGAAATCGTCCCACACTAATTTATACACAACCATCAATGCATCTGAAATCCTATATTTCAGAAAATGATCATCAATGATTTTTATTGTTTGATTGAATTTCGATTCGAACCACCTTACAGAAACTGCGGCATATTCAGGCTGTTTTAAGTTTTCATCAATTTCCCAACCTTTAACGAGCCTGAGGGCATTCCAGACTTTATTGCTAAAATTTCTACCCTGCTCACATAATAATTCATCGAAAGGCAGGTCGTTTCCGGCAGGGGAAGTAAGCAACATTCCAACACGCACCCCATCAGCTCCGTATTTTTTTATCAATTCTAAAGGATCGGGAGAATTGCCAAGGGATTTCGACATTTTCCTGCCAATTTTATCGCGAACTATTCCGGTAAGGTATACATTTCTAAAAGGAATCTCATTTCTGAATTCTAACCCTGCCATAATCATGCGGGCTACCCAAAAGAATAGAATTTCCGGAGCAGTAACCAGGTCATTTGTGGGATAATAGTATTTTATATCTTCGTTTTCAGGATTTCTAATTCCATCAAATACCGAAATAGGCCATAACCAACTCGAAAACCAGGTATCCAAAACATCTTCGTCCTGCCTAAGGTCATCAATTTTAAGATCAGGCAAATTGTATTTTTCTTTGGCGATTTTCAGTGCCTCTTCTTTTGACTTAGCTACTACATATTCGTTTTCTGGAAGATAATAAGCTGGTATTCTTTGTCCCCACCAAAGTTGTCGGGAAATACACCAATCACGAACATTTTCCATCCAATACCTGTAAGTGTTTTTAAACTTGGATGGATGAAATTTGATTGTTTCGTTCATTACTACCTCAAGCGCCGGTTCAGCTAAGGGCTTCATCTTTAAAAACCATTGTAACGAGAGTTTGGGTTCAATAACTTCATCTGTTCTTTCGGAATAACCAACCTTATTGATATAATTTTCAGTTTTGCTAAGGTTCCCCGACTTTTCAAGATCCCTGATGATTTTATCCCTGACCTGAAAACGATCTTCACCGATATAAATCTGGGCTTTTTCATTTAAAGTTCCATCGTCATTGAAAATATCAATGATATCGAGTTTATGCCTGATGCCTATTTCGTAATCATTGATATCGTGAGCCGGTGTTATTTTCAGACATCCAGTTCCGAATTCCATGTCTACATAATCGTCCTCGATTATTGGAATTGGACGGTTTATTAAAGGAACGAAAACATGCTTGCCTAACAGATGGTGAAACCTTTCATCATTCGGATTTACACATAATGCGGTATCGCCAAGTATAGTTTCGGGACGAGTTGTAGCAATAGTTACCCAATCATCAGAACTGGATTCAACTTTATACCTAAGGTAATATAGTTTCGATTGAACTTCTTTATAAATGACCTCTTCATCAGACAAAGCAGTAAGGGCTTTTGGATCCCAATTTACCATCCGAATTCCCCGATATATCAATCCTTTATTATAAAGATCAACAAATACCTGGATAACTGACTCATATAATGCCTCATCCATAGTAAACCGGGTTCTTTCCCAATCACAGGAAGCTCCAAGTTTCTTTAATTGCTCCAGAATTATTCCCCCATGCTTTTCTTTCCACTCCCATGCATATTCAAGAAATTTTTCGCGCGAAATATTTACTTTATCAATTCCTTCTTCTTTTAGCTTCGCTACTACTTTTGCCTCTGTTGCAATTGAAGCATGATCAGTGCCCGGAAGCCAAAGTGTATTTTTACCCTGCATGCGGGCGCGACGTGCAAGTACATCCTGAATTGTGTTATTTAGCATATGACCCATATGCAATACCCCGGTCACATTTGGAGGAGGAATCACAATACAATAAGGTTCCCTTCCATCAGGTATGCTTCTAAAAAAACCTTTTTCCATCCAGAAGGAATACCATTTTTCTTCAGTATTTTGTGGATCGTATTTACTTGGAATAATCATTATATTCTTCTAATTTGAATTTGAGGTTGTAAAAATAGAAAAAACCAGGAACTCTTAATTTAGGTAAGATAGTCTTTCGATTGAGTGCCAAGATTGAAAAGTAAATCTATAATACTTAAATTAGGTTGAAAACCATGCTTTTCTTTAAACACTTGCGAATAAACAGCAGGAATCAAATGGTGAAGGTATTTTAGGATTTATTTTATATCGAAGGTCAAAAAAGTCTTGTGTAACATGCCTTATATACTCATCAGTGAAAATAATATTCCGGTTTATCAGTAATAATTTTAATATTGTTTGGAGCAATTGTGTATTAAAGTCAATCAAGAATTTATAATTGTTGGAATAAAATGGTTCCAGCTCATCTTTATAAAATAAAAAATATGGCGAATGATTATATGCTGACACTATTGCACGCCAATGTTTCAATTGCCATTTCTCGGAATAGTCAATTTTTATATCCTTTATTTTTGTATGATTTCCATTCGTTTTAATGACAGGGATAGTCAATGATATTTTTCCATTTGCAGTATAAATCTCACAGCGATTACGATAGGTTTGTTTGATATAATTTTCTTCTTTCTCAATGATTATTACATCAGCTTTCATCATCCATACAAAATATTCAATTGGAGGCAAATATGCAGTTGAAAATAATATTGAAGAAGATCCATTCATAATTTTATACGGGCAAAAATAGCAAATGATCAGGCATAAAAAAAGGTGCAAACCATATGCACCCTTTCAATCTTATTCCATTTTCTTTAATTTGCTGCAACAGGTTTGTTCAATAAAACCTCATCAATAACACCCTTGAGTGCATCTTTTGGCAGAGCACCCATAGCCATCTGAGGTTTTCCATCTTTCGGACAAAAAAGCAGCGAAGGGATACTCCTTATACCAAAGGCTGCTGCAAGTTCCTGCTCAGCTTCAGTATCTACCTTATAAATATTGATCTTATCCTTGTACTCAACTGACAATTCTTCTAAAATAGGAGCTACCATTTTACATGGGCCACACCAGTCAGCATAAAAATCAATCAAGCAGGGTAAGTTACCTTCAAATTGCCATTCCTTATTTTTTTCATAATTAAATACCTTCTCTGAGAAGGTTTGTTTTGTCAAATGTTCCATTTTAATAATTTGTGTTTTTTATTTATATTTTCTTTGAATTCTCTGTTTTTAATTTGAGGACAAATTCATCAATAATTTTAATATATTCTTCCTTAGCAAGGGCACCAGGCTGCATTGCTGGTTTTCCATTCATTGGTGCAAATAATATTGATGGGATACTATTTACCTGGAAAACTGAAGCAAGCTCCCTCTCTTTGTCGGTATTCACTTTATAGATGATCACTTTGCCATCATAATAATCAGCAAGATCATCCATAATGGGCGCAACCATTTTACAAGGCTTGCACCAATCAGCATAAAAGTCAATCACACAAGGCAACTCACCCCGGTATATAAACTCCTGCGGATTTGCTTCGTAATCCCAAATCTTACTTTTGAAATCGGCCGTTGTTAAATAAATTGGCTTTAAATCACCTGCAGATACTTTCTGTTGTGCAAATTGATCATTTACTGCAACAGGTTGATCATTATTGTTGATGCTTTTACTCTCAACATTTTCATTGCAAGAGAAAAGTACGAACGATGAAGCCAGGAATAAAAATGACATTAATTTTTTCATATCTTACTTATTTATTTTATTCATCCTTTTTTTTGCCCAAAAGAAATTCATCAATGACTTGTTTGAATGACTCCTTTGGTAATGCACCCGTCGACATCTGAGGCTTACCTTTCATAGGGATGAATAACACAGAAGGAATACTCCTGATGCCGAATAAAGCTGATAGTTCACGTTGTTGCTCGGTATTGACTTTATAAACATTAATCTTTCCTTTATAGTCAATTGCAAGTTCTTCCATGATGGGCGCTATCAGTTTGCAAGGCTTACACCAGTCGGCATAAAAATCAACAATGCAAGGAAGGTCTCCTTCAAATACCCAGTTATCAGGGCTTTTTTCGTAATTGTAAATCTTTTGCTTAAAGGTTTCAACAGTAAGATGTTCAGGTTTCACCTGA
Source organism: uncultured Bacteroidales bacterium (assembly GCA_963705185.1). Lineage (GTDB taxonomy): Bacteria > Bacteroidota > Bacteroidia > Bacteroidales > JAADJA01 > JAADJA01. The sequence goes on along the minus strand of CAVPJF010000009.1, from coordinate 59,633 downwards.
TCAACAACCTGTGCAATGATAGTCAAGTTGAAAGCAAAAAATATCGCTACTAAAGCTGTGAAAAGTTTCTTCATAAAATTTTGTTTAATTATTACTGAAATCAGAAAACGCTGCAAAAATAAAAAAATTTCTTTTAATGTATCGCTTAAACATCACTTTTTGTATTTTTGCAGTCAAAATTCATTCCAATTGACAAAATGTCATTTTAGTAATAATTTAAATTGATGCAATCTTTATTTAAAAATATCGATAATTTACAGTTTGACAACCATCTTCTCCTCAGAAGATAAGTGTCTGGAATACCTGGCAGAGTTGAAATGGAAGGATGGCTTTTATTGCCGGAAATGCGGCCATAATAATTTTTGCAAGGGCAAAAAAGCATACTCGCGCAGATGTACCAAGTGTAAAACTGAAGAATCAGCAACTGCTCATACCATATTTCACAAGTGTAAATTTCCATTAATTGAAGCTTTTAAAATCACCTACCTTGTTTGTCATAATCCTGATATTTCAAGTTACCGGCTTTCCGATAATATCCATCTGCGGCAAATGACATGCTGGAAATTTAAAAAAAAAATCGCGGATTGTATCAGCAGGCGAGGCGATATTGAACTATATTGAAAAAGAAAATTTTAAAAAAAATCCGTCGGATAAAAACCAAAAAGCGCCTACCTTTTTAGGTTGACGCTTTTTGGATGAAAAAAATTACCAATTTATCCTGATGAACTAACGCAATAATCAAAATTATTATTGCACCTGTTAATAACTCTTAAATAATTTTTAAAATAATATTTCCCCGATCGAAAAAGAATTAAAAATCAATTCTAAATTTTCCCTTCCTCTTTCGACTTATCTTCAAATTCTTTTATAAGTTCTTCAGGCGATTTTCCCAGGTTTTTAATCGATACGGCAGCATCATCAGCAAACTCATCATCGGGAAATTTAGCAATAAAGTCTTCATATATTTTTTTTGCAGCATTCAAATCGCCGATTTCATTTTCATAAACATAACCTTTCAGAAAAAGGCATTGAGGTGCTTTTTCAAAATCAGGATAATCTTTCAATATTCTATCAAAAACCTGAATTGCATTTTGAGGCATGTTAAGGTTCATCGACATATCCCCGGCTTTAAATAAATAATCCGGTGTATCTTTATCATTGGGAAATTCATCAGCAAAAGATACATACGCCGTGACCAGTTCACCTGCCTTATCCCTGTCAATCATTTTATTTTCATCTGCAAAAAGATCAGCCTCAAGGGTTTTTATTGTTTCTTTTTTCTCAGACTGTGGAGATGAACACGATAGAACAATCAGTGATACCAGCATGAGATAAATAAATGACTTTAGTTTTTTCATAATTATTATTTTATACTGAGAATTATTATCTTCTTCCTTTTTTTTGCAGTGGGAAAATCATTTTATAAGCCACATCTATGTCACCTTTTGATATATCCTGTAACTTCCTTTTTAAAAGCACTTTTCTGATATTGCTGACCCTGTCGACAAATAAAACACCTTCGAGGTGATCATATTCATGCAGGATAATTCTTGCCATTACGCTGGTGTAGTGTTCATCAAAAAACTCCCAGTTTTCATTGTAATATTGAATGCGGATATTGGGTTTTCGGGAAACATCTTCCCTGATGTCAGGAATGCTCAAACAACCTTCGTTAAATACCCAGTCGTCACCTGTTTCTTCTATTATATGAGGATTGATTAATACTTTTTTAAATCCTCTGGCCTGGGGATCCTCTTCGGCATAAGGTGTGGCATCCATCACCAATAACCGGATCGAAAGATTTACCTGAGGAGCGGCCAATCCAACACCGGAAGTAGCATGCATCGTCTCGAACATATCGGAAATAAGTTGTTCAAGATTCGGGTAATCTTTGTCAATATCTTTTGCAACCTTTCTTAATATTGGGTGGCCATATGCTGTAATGGGCAAAATCATTATTATCCTAAATTAATTACTTTTTAATCTTTTATACTCCATGAATGACTGAAGTATTAAAACTGCACTAATTTTATCAATTATTGTTTTATCTTGTCTGTCTTTCTTTTTTAAACCTGCTGCTGCAATTGTTTGACTTGCAATTTTAGAGGTAAACCTTTCGTCATAACTTTCTACGCTCATTTCCGGAAACTCTTTCCTGAGTTTTTTTAAGAATGGCTTAATAAACTTAACAGATTCAGATAACTCATTGTTCATTTGCCTGGGATCGCCTATGACGAAGGTATCAACTTTTTCTAACATGCAATACTGATGGAGGTAAGTAAATATATCCCTGGTATGCACTGTATCGAGTGCCGTTGCAATGATCCTGTTTTCATCTGTTACGGCGAGGCCAACTCTTTTCCGTCCATAATCTATCGCCATTATTCTTCCCATAATAAAAGTGAATCATTATTTAAAAAAGGCATTAACTCAGACCGGGCAAAATTATAAAGAAGTTTAGATTTGATGAAAAAATATCTAATTTTGAATATTTAAAATAACAGGATGTTCGAAAACTTAAAAGACCAGGTAGAATCTGCATGGAATGACCGGTCCTTGCTGAGCAATGAAATAATAAAAGGCGTGATCCGTGAAGTGATCGAACTTCTGGATAAAGGGATGCTCAGGGTTGCCCAGTATAATGATGGACAATGGCAGGTGAATGAATGGATTAAAAAAGCTGTTATACTTTATTTTCCTGTTCAGCAAATGGAAACGATTCATGTGGGTCCTTTCGAATTTCATGACAAGATACCACTTAAGAATAATTATGCTGAGCTTGGTGTAAGGGTCGTACCGCATGCCATCGCAAGATATGGATGTTACATTGCCAAAGGGGTCGTCCTTATGCCTTCCTACATTAATATCGGCGCATATGTGGATGGCGGGACAATGGTTGATACATGGGCAACGGTTGGATCGTGTGCACAAATTGGAAAGAATGTTCATTTAAGCGGTGGTGTGGGTATTGGTGGAGTGCTTGAACCATTGCAGGCTTCTCCGGTCATTATTGAGGATGGATGTTTCATAGGTTCAAGGTGTATTGTTGTTGAAGGGGTTTATATTGAGAAGGAAGCTGTTTTGGGAGCTAATGTAGTTTTGACAAGGTCAACCAAAATCATTGATGTTACCGGTAGCGCTCCTGTCGAGCATAAAGGCAAAATTCCGGCTCGCTCTGTTGTGATCCCGGGATCATACGCAAAAAAATTTCCGGCCGGAGAGTTCAATGTGCCTTGCGCCTTGATCATTGGAAAGAGAAAACCTTCAACTGATTTAAAAACATCACTGAATGCCGCTTTAAGGGATTTTAAAGTAGCGATCTAGCGTAAAAAGTTTTACACAGGAAATTATAATTTTAAAATTCGACTAAGCAGTGACAAAATAACAAACTGTTGAACAAATTCCTGATCATACAAACGGCGTCAATTGGAGATGTAATCCTTGCTACTCCAATTATTGAAAAGCTGCATTTTCATTTTCCTGCAGCATCCATTGATTTTTTGGTAAAAAAAGGAAACGAATCGCTTTTCGAATCCCATCCATTCCTCAGAAATGTTTTGGTTTGGGATAAATCGAAAAACAAATACAAAAACCTACTTGTTATATTATCTTTTATTAGAAATGAGAAGTACGAATGTGTAATCAATGTCCAGCGTTATGCTTCTTCAGGTCTGATGACTGCATTTTCAGGAGCCAAATTAAAAATAGGATTTGATAAAAATCCATTTTCGTTGTTGTTCAATAAGAAGATTAAACATACCATCAGGCAGGGAAGCCGGCATGAAGTTGACCGAAATCTTGAGCTGGTAAGAAATATTACAGACGATAGCTCATTTTCGGTTAAGTTATATCCTACCCAACACCATTTTGCAAAATTATCACAATATAAAACCGTCAGATACATAACAATTTCGCCTTCTTCAATATGGTATACAAAACAATTTCCTGTAGAAAAATGGATTGAATTTATCAGGAAAATAAACAAGGATTTCCGTATTTATTTTCTTGGCTCAGGAAAGGATCATCCGATTTGCGAATATATTATAAAGGCTACTGCATACTCCAATTCACTAAACCTTTCAGGCAAACTCAGTTTTCTGGAATCTGCTGCATTGATGAAGGACGCAGAAATGAACTTTGTTAATGATTCAGCGCCAATGCATCTTGCTTCGGCAGTCAATGCCTCTACTACAGCCATTTTTTGTTCAACCATTCCAGAATTTGGATTTGGTCCTCTATCCGATAATTCTGCCATTGTTCAGACAAACGAAAAACTTGATTGCAGACCTTGCGGATTGCATGGATTTAATCATTGTCCGAAAAAACATTTTAAATGTGCAATAACAATTGATATAGAATATTTGTTAAATAGATTGAATTAATATGGACGAAGATATTAAAAAAGCGGTAGAAGTATTAAAAGCAGGTGGCACAATATTGTACCCGACAGATACAATATGGGGCATCGGCTGCGATGCAACCAATGTAAAAGCAGTTCAAAAATTAATGCAAATTAAAAGCCGACCTAAAGAATTCAGTTTTATTATCCTTCTCGAAAATAGCCAAAAGATTACTGATTATGTCGAGGAAGTTCCTGATATTTTATGGGACTTACTTGAAAGCTTCGACAATCCCACCACCATTATATACCCTAAAGCTAAAAGACTTGCTAAAAATGTGATTGCTGACGATGGCAGCATAGCTATTCGCGTGGTCAATGAAGAATTTTGCCACAACCTCATTTCAACATTTGGTAAACCCATTGTTTCCTCTTCAGCAAATTTTTCCGGTGAACCAACTCCGGTAATGTTCAGGGATATTTCTCCCGAACTGAAAAAGAAAGTGGATTATGTGGTTAAAACCAACCAGCGAAAACTGAATAAGGTAAAAGCCTCCACCATCATCAGGCTTAAAATGAACGGTGAATTTGATGTTGTCAGGTACTAATATTTTCATCATCGGTTTTATCAAGCCTTTATTAATTTTTTAATTCTATGGAAAATGCTGCAATAATCAAGGCTGGATTTATGCAATTCCAACCCAAGCTCTGCAAAGCTGATGAAAACATGAGCCGAATCGAACAACTCATCCCGCATGCAGAAAATGCTGATTTAATTGTTTTGCCCGAATTGGCCAATTCCGGTTATAACTTTGAATCACGGGAGCAGGCTTTGTCGGTTGCTGAAGAAGCGGGGAAAAGCAATTACATTGAGTTTCTGACATCAATTTCAAAAAAATACAACCTTTTTATTGTATCAGGTTTTAATGAACTTGAAAACGATAAACTCTTTAACTCAGCCATTTTGGTTGGAACTGACGGCTTACTTGGAAAGTACAGGAAAATGCACCTGTTTATGAATGAATGGGATATTTTCGAAAAAGGGAACCTCGGTTTTCCTGTGTTCGATATTGTAAAATGCAGGATAGGGATGCTGGTTTGCTTCGATTGGATTTTTCCTGAAGTGTGGCGAATACTTGCGTTAAAAGGAGCTGAAATCATTTGCCATCCCTCGAATCTTGTGCTTCCTTATGCGCAGCAAGCAGTACCTGTGCAGGGATTGATTAACAGAACCTTCAACATTACAGCCAATCGCATCGGAACCGAGCGGGGATTAACCTTCACCGGCCAATCTATCATTTCCGATCCGATGGGAAAAATAATAAGCAAAGCTTCTTCTAATAAGGAGGGAGTTTCGATCAAGAAACTTAACTTAACGCATGCAAGGAATAAAATGATTACCCCACGCAATCACTTATTTAACGACCGATTGCCTTCCGAATATTCCATTGCTCTCCGATTAATCATATCTTGTTTTTTAAAACAACGACTCTTAAACTTATTTGATCCGGCGTTGTTATAGTCCCGTTTAACTTTTCGCAAATAGAATTAAACACATAAATTAGCTTGGTGTAAAATGTATTAATTTTGCCACCGTTTTAAAATAGGTATAAAGAAACTCTACTATAAATGTCTGAAATTAAAAAGTTTTCGATTGAAAAAACACCCAAAGAAACCCTGAGGAATTGGTATTATCTGATGTCACTCGGAAGGGCACTTGACGAAAAAGCGCCTAATTATCTCAAACAAGCTCTCGGTTGGTCTTACCATGCACCCTGCGCCGGACATGATGGAATTCAACTTGCCATCGGGCAGGTTTTTAAGAAAAATGTAGATCATTTATTTCCTTACTACCGAGATATGCTCACTGTTATATCGGCTGGGCTTACTGCAGAAGAAATCATTCTGAATGGAATTTCCAAAGCTACAGATGTTGCCGGAGGAGGCCGTCACATGTCGAACCACTTTGCCAAACCGGAATGGAATATTCACAATGTTTCTTCCTCCACCGGAAATCACACACTTCATGCTGTAGGAGTGGCAAGAGGGATAAAGAAGTATAAGGCAAATGGAATCGCTATCAGTTCGCAGGGTGAATCTTCCATGTCGGAAGGTTACGTGTATGAAGCTATCAATGGAGCCAGCAATGAAAAATTGCCAGTTATCTTTGTTATTCAGGACAACCGGTTTGGTATATCGGTGCCGAAAAAAGATCAGACGGCCAATCTAAGGGCTACAGATAATTTCCGTGGATTTAAAAACCTTAAAATCTATCATTGCGATGGAAAAAATGTTTTCGATGCTATGAATACATTGACAGAAGCAAAGGCTTTTGTTGAAAAAAATCAAATGCCGGCACTTGTGCATGCCACAGTAGTGAGGATAGGCTCACATTCCAATTCTGATGATCATCAGCTTTACCGCGACCAGGAAGAACTGCACTGTGTAAAGGCAGCCGATCCGTTATTAAGATTCCACAAAATTATGGTTGCTGCTGGCAGGTTTAAGGAGGAAGAACTTGAAAAGATTAAGGAGGAGGTAAAAGCAGTGGTTTCAAAAGCACATAAAGCAGCATTGGCCGCACCTGATCCGACTCCCGAATCTGTAACCAAATTTATTGTGCCTGAATCCTATATATCAAAAAAATATCCCGACGGAACGCACAACCAGCAGGGCACTAAAAAGAAATTAATCACGGCACTCAATGAAACATTGAAATCCGAATTCAGGCATAATCCCGACACGTACCTCTGGGGGCAGGATGTGGCTCATAAAGAGAAAGGCGGAATTTTTAACGTAACCAAAGGGCTTCAGCAAGAGTTTGGAATGGAAAGAGTCTTTAATGCCCCGATAGCAGAAGATTTTATTGTAGGAACAGCCAATGGAATGAGTCGTTTTAATGATAAAATCCGAATCGTAATCGAAGGCGCTGAATTTGCTGATTATTTCTGGCCGGCAATGGAACAGTTTGTTGAAATGACACACGAATACTGGCGTACGAGTGGTAAATTCGCTCCCAATGTCACGATAAGGCTGGCTTCCGGGGGATATATCGGTGGAGGGCTTTACCACTCCCAAACAACAGAAGGAGCATTAACTACTTTCCCTGGTATAAGAGTGGTTTATCCATCCTTTGCTGATGATGCAGCAGGATTGTTGCGCACCAGTATGCGTTCCCAGGGACCTACTCTTTTCCTCGAGCCCAAAGCCCTCTACAATGACCCTAAAGCTGAAGCAGTTGTGCCTGATGATTTTGAAGTTCCGTTTGGTAAAGCGCGTATTCGCAGGGAAGGTGTTGATTTGACGATATTAACCTACGGAAATACCACCCACATGTGTCTCGAAGCGGCTGAAAAACTGGCTAAAGAAACAGGACAGCAGGTAGAAGTAATAGACATTCGCTCGCTGATCCCACTCGATAAAGAAACCATTTTGAACTCCGTCAAAAAAACCAACAAAGCGCTTGTCGTTCATGAAGATAAGGTTTTCGGTGGATTTGGAGGTGAGCTTGCCGCCATGATTTCCGATGAAGCTTTTGAATTCCTGGACGCTCCGGTAAAAAGGGTTGGTTCGATATTCACCCCTGTTGGGTTTAATCGTATCCTTGAACGTGCTATCCTGCCAAATACTGAGAAAATTTATTTGGCAGCCAGGGAGGTGATTAATTTTTAAGCCCTTCGTTTCCTCTTCAACATGCTGAACTAAAGCTTTTATTTACTCAAGTTAATAAATAGATAAAGTAAAGAGGCTGTCACAAAAGCTATACTTTGAGTATTTTGCACCTTCGTGTGAATCTGCATGAGGTCAGGCAGGCTTTGTGATCCTTTGTGGTTCAGCGTTTTAGTTCAGCCACAAAGTTACACAATGAAATGCTCAAAGAAACACAAAGGACTTTTGAATAAGCCTCAACTGTTTAATAATTTAACCTGACTTATTTAATCCGCGACAGGCTTAAGGTTTGGGTCTGTGAACCTGTCACTAATCTGCAATAGCAAACTCCCTGAGGAAGCTCGTCGGCAGTGACTGTAAGATTATATATTCCTTTGGCTTGCCATTCATTCACCAATGTTTTAATCTCCTTACCATAAACATCAAATAAAACCAGTTTCACATCACTGCCAGCTGGTAAAATATACCTTATAGTAGTTTGGTTCAGGAATGGATTGGGGTAATTTGTAAGTGAAAGAATACTTTTCTTCACTGCAGGTTCATTCGCACCTGTAATCTGAGGTGTAATCCGGGCATAATAAACATCCTGTTCATTGTTGAGCGTATTTGCCCAGGCAAGATGAGCACTGCTTTCATCAGATTCCATTTCGAAATAATCGCCCATTTTTTCCTGCTGCGGCCAACCCACATGCGGATTGAAGATATCAGACAATTTCTCATTCGCCGTCCAGTTCAATCCCTGATCCATAGAATATGAATAATACAGAGCAGACCAAAGGTTACCAGATGGATCATCACGTGTATCGAGCCAAACAACATCGATGCGCCCGTTGGGGGCTACCGACATCGTTCCAAACCACTGATAATCGTCCCAGCTCAAATCATCATTGATACGCATGGGTTCACTCCAGGTATTGCCTCCATCTGTGCTTCTTGCAAACATCACATCACCCGGGTCGCCAGAATTTCTTTCAACAGATGCCAGAACATAGACATTGCCATTTCCAGGGCCACCTGAAACATCTGTTGCCACATAAACCTGTCCCATTAAACCAGCCGGATTCACATTATTCCATCCCGACAAATAACCATCCAAATTTACCGCTGCATAAGAATCCCAGGATACTATATTTGCGGGATTCTGAGCATTCGTAGATTTTAATACGACGATGCCTTCCCAATTCTGTCCTGATTCATATAACTCACCCTCAGGACCCACAGCCAGTGTTCCCCAGTATGGATCTGTGTCAACTGTCACGCAATCTTCGTAGGAATCCCCTCCATCTGTTGACCGGGTAAAAGAACCCGGATAACATACGCTATAAGAGGCATTCCAGCATGCATAAACATTTCCTTCGCCCATGCCGCCCGTACGGTCAATAACCATCCATTGTTTGTCGCCTCCCTGTGCATAAGGTCCGTTATCCCAATTAAAAGTTCCCGGATCCGTCCTGTAAACATTGCAGGAATAATTGCCACCCCCGTCAACTTGTAAGGCTGTTATAATAGAAAATACCTTCAGCATCGCAATCCAGCACAGGATCAGAGCGGAAAATACCGGGATTGATCTTCCCGGGGAAGGTCCATGTTTGACCTCCATCGGAAGTATAGCCATAACCCGCCTGCCTGAAATTATTTCCAACATCATCAAACTGCCGCCAACCGATAACCATCCTGCTGGGATTGGTCGGATCGATTGCAATAGAGGGCTCGTTGGCCGCATCATACAGGATATTGTCACCATTTTCGTCAACATTTACCTGGGTGGTAAAGAAAATGCTGCTTTCATATTTATATGCAGGTGAGGTTTGCTTTAGATCAGGAGCATCGCTAACAAATTTATCATCGGGCACTTCCCGGTGCATATAAGACCGGTTTTGTATTCCGGAATTGACATTTTGACTTAATGAAATGACCGGTAAAGCTAAAATTATCCCGATCAACAGGAACAGATTTTTATTTAATTTATTCATTATAAATTGTATTTAATAAGATGTAATAGAACTATGACAAAATTATTTAAATAAATGAATGCACAAAAGTTAAATTTATTTTACTCTACATATTTCTGCATCCATACGATATCAAAGTATTTATTGAACTTCTTACCTGCGTTTCTGAACCGACCGCACTCAACAAATCCGTATTTGAGATGAAAATTAAGACTCACCTGGTTTAACGAAGATATACTTGCCAAAATTACTTCAAATCCGCTTTTTTTTGCATCCTTAAACATAAGTTCCAACAACTTACCTCCAAGGTTCCTGGAGGTATATTCCGGCAAAATGAAATAAGAAACTTCAACAGTATGGCTGAAAGTTGACATTTTTATATGAGGATGAAGTAATCCAAAACCAACGACTTTTTTCCCTGAATCAATCACATAAAAAGGATATTTCTCAGGCATTTCAAACAAACTCTTCAGGTTTTCAAATTCGAAATCAGTTTCAGGGTAAGCCGCAAAACTGTTACGTACATAATAATTCAGAACTCCGATCACAGCCTTTCTATCTTCCGGTATGAATTTTCGAATATTAACTGACATTGAAATAAGTATAAATCAGATTGTAAATTTACAATGAATTCTGAAAAGATAAAAAATTACAAAGAATTGTTTGTTCATTGGCTTGCAGGTTATGAAATCATTTTATCTTTACAACCTATAGATATTGACAGTTGAACAAAGGAAAAATAAAGTTTTTGAAGAACTGGGGAATCTCGTTTCTTATTACCATCATCATGCTGGAGTTGTCACCTTATATCCTCGGCAGAATATTTCTTCAAAAATCGTTTTCGCGAAAAGAAATCCGGCAGGAATTAAAAGCAGCAGTACAAAAAACTGATACTCTTGAATTGCCAAATGAAAGTGTAGATGGCTACCTTGGTGATCACATTTTACATCCTTACCTTGGTTTTGTAAGTATTCCGCATCCGAATTATAATGCTTTTAATCTTCCAGGTGAAAATCCTGTTACCAAAAAAGCTCCGGATGTTTTAAATGTAGTAATCATGGGTGGTTCAGTAGCAAAAGATGTTTATACCTATACCGGCGAAAGGATCAAACAAAAGCTAAGAACTGTAAAAACTTATACGAACAGGAAAATCAACCTTGTTGTTTTTGCACTCGGCGGATTTAAACAGCCGCAGCAATTGATCGCTTTAAATTATTTCATGGCAATGGGCGCCGAATATGATATCGTGATAAACATTGACGGTTTTAACGAAGTGGTATTACCTTTTGCTGACAATTTGCCTAATCATGTTTTTCCTTCTTATCCGCGACACTGGAATATTTACTCACGAAAGAAACTGGATTCAAAGGTTATGCTGGTCATGGGTAAGCAAGCCGTTACAAATGAAAGGATAAGGCGCAACAAAGCATGGTTGGCGGGTTCCATATTTCAGAATAGTAATTTCGCATTGTTTATCTGGAAAGTAGCAGAATCAAAACACAAAGCAAGCATAGCTGATCTGGAAATTCAGCTTAGAAATATCATGGAAACCAGTGAAACGGATTACCAGTCGACAGGAATATATACAACAGTAACGGATACCCTTTCGTTTTTCAGGGAGCAAGCGGAATTCTGGAGGAGATCATCAAGACAAATCGCTCAACTTGGACAATCGGCCGGGTTTGAATACTTTCATTTTCTTCAGCCCAACCAATATGACGAAGGATCTAAAACTCTGACCGAACAAGAAATGAACATAGCATTTGAAAGCGGTCCTTTTGCCTATAAAGATGGAGCAAAAATCGCTTATCCTCATCTACGGGAGCAAGGTATAATGCTAAAAAAAGAAGGAGTAAACTTTACAGATCTCTCCCTGTTGTTTAAAAATGAAAAAAGAACGGTATACAACGACAAATGCTGTCATTTCAATCAACTGGGGTATGAAATGATTGCCGACCAGATTTGCAGGGAAATTTTATTCCAGGTAAAAGATTAAATTCTAATTATAAAAATATATCCGGAAACTCCATGAAGAAATTTTACTTAGTGCTTAGCATAATAGGATTTATTGCACCCAATATCCTTGTTTATATGGTGTCAGTCGAAACAGGAAATATTTTATTGTTGCTGAATCCTTCCGCCACCGTTGCAGGAATGTTTGCAAACCAAATATCGGCAGCATTTATCGTTGACCTGCTTGTGGTTGTTTTAGTATTCTTTATCTGGTCCTATTCCGAAGCCAAAAGATACAAGATTAAGCGCGTATGGATTTACTGGCTGCTGACACTGCTGTTTGGAATGGCCGGAGCGTTCCCGTTGTTTCTATATACCATCGAAACCAAACGAAACAAAAAGGAACGGCATGATAAAATATCTTACCGGAGGAAAAAGGCAGTTGCAACAACGAAGTTTTAGAATAGAATAGAATAGACGGATTGACTGTTTTCTTGCATTTAACCGGGGCATTGGTCCGAAAACAAATTTCAAACATTTATGGATGAGTAAGCAAGGCACAAGTCAACCACCCGCAAGTCCCGCACACAAGACTTGCGCCAGAGGGGGGTTTTGCGAAGTACAGAAAATCAGCAATCAACAATCGTTAATCGTCATTCGTATTTCACCGATAATTCAACATCAGGCTTTATGAGGTAGCTCCATTTACTCTGCCGGTTTCACATTATTAAATCTGCGGTTCGTGATAAATGCCAAAATACTCACCACCGCCACAACCGCAACCGTATAATAAACAAACGTCGGAACCGGAACCGGGTCGCCTTTGGCATAGGAATGCAATCCTGAAAGATAATAGTTCACCCCGAAGTAGGTCATCAGAACTGAACTGAAACTGATGAGCGATGCAAAGCTATAGGCAAAATTTCCTCTGAAATCCGGGGATAAAGCGCATGTGTGCAACAAATGAATAAACCAATACTGTAACCAAAGCCCATGTTTCCTTTGGATCCCAACCCCAGTAACGCCCCCAGGATTCATTGGCCCAGACACCACCAAGGAAGGTGCCAATGGTAACCATAAATAAACCAATAATCAGGGTCATTTCAATAATATAGGAAAGCTCAGTAACCGTCATTTCGAGCCGGTTATAATTACTTTTCGATTTTAAATTCATGAGGACAAGATTGAAAAATCCTAGCAATGCTCCCAGTGCGAAAAATCCATAGCTAGCAGTAATGATAGCCACATGAATAATTAGCCAGTAAGATTTTAATACAGGGACAAGGTTAGTGATTTCAGGATCCATCCAGCTCATACCTGCTACAGAAAGAATTAGCGAAGCAAGCAAAGCTGTTACGGCCAAAGTAACCTCAGAACGCCTTACAAAAATTAACCCGGATAAAATGGTCGCCCATCCAATGTAAATCAGCGACTCATATCCGTTGCTCCAAGGCGCATGCCCCGAAATATTCCATCGGATAGCAAGTCCGGCAGTATGCATCACAAACAGCACTACCACCAGCCATGAAGAAATCCGGATTACTTTCCTCAAATTGATCTTGGGTTTTAAAATATTGATGAAATGCAAAACCAACAGAACGAATCCTATCAATACCATAATACATCGAAAGTCGTTTGAAAACATCGAATTTATTGTAAAATATTTCAAGGTTTATTTTAGCATCGGAAGGAAGGATTTTTGCCCCATATTTCTTCTGAAAATCTATAATATAATTCAGATGATCGTCAGCCGCTGTCCAATTGCCAGATTCAACAGCTTTTCTGACCTCCTCAAAATACATTGATAAAATACCACCCACAAAAAGCGCTTCCTCTCCCTCATAAAACTCCTTTGAATCTTTTGAAGTCACCCATTTGTGATTTTCATCATTCGGAACTGGAAAAACATTCAGGAAAGTGCCCGAATAGATCATATAAAAAATATTCAGTCTTTCATCCACCTTCATCACTTCCTTATCAAACTTATTTTGGAGGGCAGGCTTTTTGGCATAAGCCTTTTCGACGTATTCACCAAGCTTATAGCCTTCTGAAGTATGAATATCAACGATCTGATTGAAGGATGCATACTTGCCGTCAAGTTTTAGAAATTCCTCCAGCTCAGGATTGTATACTTTAATTATCGGTGTGGTTTGCCACCTGTCAGGATAAACAAGTATCCCCAAAAATACCTGTTCAGGGTTCATACCCTGGAAGGAAGTTTTGCGGGCAATCTTTCGTAATACTTCTGAACTTAAAGAATTTAAAGGATGAATACGTCCATCCTTATTTTGAATCAACAATGCACCGAATTTAGCGGCATGTTCTTTGTCAATAACAGGCAAAGCAGCAGATTCAGCTTGCGCCAAAATCGTTTGGTTAGGCATTGAAATGAGAGCCATCAGGCTTGCAATAAAAAGAATGCTTACCAGTTCTTTCCTGGATCTGCGCAATTGAGATGAAAGTTTTGACAGAGACATAAAGCGACTGTTTCTGCTAAAGATGGTGAGGATCATACCCAGGGTCATAATAAAATAACCGATGTACGTAATAATGGTTCCGGCAGCATCATGGTTAACCGAAAGGATGGTTCCCTTTTCATCCTTGTCATAAGAAGACTGGAAGAACCGGTATCCGCCATAATTTAAAACATGATTCATGTAGATCCTGTAGGGCATTTCAAGGCTCTTTGATTCATCATATAAGGTTATTTCACTTGCATATGATGAAGGACTGTTTGATCCGGGATATCGCTCAAGCTGGAAATCATTTAATTTAAGTGAAAATGGCAATTCGATGATTTTTGCTCCAAAACTGATTTTCACATTGACACCATTCACAATTGTTTCGACAGTATTTCCTACATATCCCTGACCACCATACACATTCACCTCATTCGATTCATTTCCTACGCTAACACGCATTGCGATAGCGTCCATAGCGTTCATTCCCTCCTGGTCTTCGGTGCTGACCAATCCTATTTTTGCCTTTTCGTAAAAGGATTTCACCACGATGCTTAGATTACCAATCCTGTACAATGACATTTGCTGCATAGGATAGACTGAATCAGGCGGTAAAATGATAGTTGTATTAGCTGCCATGTTCATATAATTCACCGAATCGGTAGTAGTAAACTTCAAACCATCCTGATCTGAGGTAATGTTAATGGCTCCCTTAATAGGTTCACTGTTAAAGGTGATTGTTGAATTACTTACGTTCTTAACATCACCATTTCGAAAATAAAAATTTTTCCTCCCTGACATCTTATCCGAGATAACCAGCCAAAGCAACGGGTCACCTTCACCTTCAATAACGGTTTCACCTGCATTGATATAATATTCGAGTGCCTGAACCTTTAAAGGTTGACCACCAAAAGAAAACTCTTCGGCAAATTTGCCCACAGATGCAGGAGTTGCCAATACATCCTCCTCCGAATAATGAGACACAGAACCATTGTCGGCCCAAATGCGGATATAGGTTTTATCTGTAACTAATCCATTGGATGTTTCGCCTTCACGAATCCGCATCATACCTTCATAACTGATGTAACGTGTGACGGCAGCACCGGCTAATATTACGAGAAAGGAAACATGGAAAAGCAAGACCGTCCATTTTTTCCGGACATACATTTTATGTTTAAAAATGCTGCCCGTCATATTTACAGCGAGCAACAGCAGTAATATCTCGAACCAGGTCGCATTGTATATCCCGGATTTTGCAGCAACAGTACCAAAATCGTTTTCAACGAATGTGGCATAACCAATGGAAATGGCAAACATTAACAACAGCACGCCAGTCAGTTCCATGGAAAATATTATATTATTTAGTTTTTTCATTTACATTCATTTTTTAAAATCGAGCAAAAATAAACTTTATATAAATAGGATTTCTGGCTACAACAAAAAACCCATGTGTTTGGCTTTTAAAAATATAAAAAATAATAGGTTGCTTGAGGAATATAGATTTTTGGTTACTTTAATTTTGTAAAAAAAATACGGTTATATGATTGGTGAATCGAAAGCCAGGGAAGCATTTATCGCTCTTATTGCCAGACGTTAGGAAAATATTTTTAATATTCTCGCCATAGAAAAGGGATCGCACCTGAGCGAATTACCTTTGGAACAAAAGCTGATCTGGCAAAACCAGAAGGTGAAAATTCAGGTTATACAATTGAACGCCCCCGGTTCATCGTTCAAATAAATGTTGATGTGATAATTTTTTTGTATATTTGGCGTCTCAATCAAATCAAACAGTTATGAAATTAGGTCAGATTTGCAAGTATATCGGGTTAATAACCGGTGCTATTGGCGGACTTTTAATGCTCGGAGGAATCATAGGCTTTTTTACAGGACCCTTCTTGTCTGTAGCCAAATATTGGAATTTCTTTTGGGGTTCACAATTTTTCTTTATGGCTGCCATTTTTAGCACACTCGTGCATATTAGTTGCCATAAAAAAGAAGAAAAATCTTAAGGAAATCCGATATTTCTTATTGCTCTTTGAAGTATTCTTTATTCAAAGAGATAATCCCCTGTATTCCCTCATTTCCTGAAATTAACGGAAGTTATTTACCTGTTACATCATTTTAATATTTAACTTTTTATACAAAAGACTAATCCGTGGATTTGTTTTATTTTTGACACTTCAAGAAACAAAAACATGAAGCAGGTTTTAATTCTTACTCTATTCTTCAGTGGTTTCGTCTTTTTTTCATTCGGCCAAATGAAGGGAGGCATAAAAGCAGGTGGAAACCTATCCACTATAATTGTTTCAGGAGAGGTTATGAATGATGAATCATATTCTCCCCGCATATCATTTCATGCAGGGAGTTACATTCAGGAGCACTTTAATGAACACCTTCTATGGCAGATTGAGCTTTTATTTTCCAATAAAGGATATAAAAAAGAAGCAGAAGGGGAAACAACTAATGTTAGTCTTAATTACCTTAACTGGCCAATTTTGCTGATTTACCAACCAGTCAAATTGGTAGAATTCGAATTTGGACCGGAACTCGGTTACATGATCTCCGGCGAAGAAATCCTAAATAACTTCGACTTTGGAATTGATGTCGGGGCAAGGTTTAACATCAGCAATAAGCTGAATGCAGGACTCAGGTATAGCTATGGATTGCCTTTCAAAATGAAATTGAGCGGCACACAAGCTGAAGGACAAGAGGTCACTTACCAGAACAGTGTGCTTCAGTTTTACGTTGGGTTTAACCTGATCAATGAATCGGCTGAGAAAAAATAAACTACCCCTAGAACTCCATATCCATTTGCTGGTTTTGATCCTCCTCGCGACCGTTGCGCTGCTTTTTATAGTTATTTATGATATAACTTAAATCCAGCGTGAGTACAGGCGCTTCGCGCTTAAAGTAATCATACGAATAAAAACCATCTCCCGATGATGTCATTTCCCGTTTGGCGGTCATCAGCAAGTCCCTCACCGATAAAGTGGTGGATAATTTCTTATTGAAGAAATCCTTCCGCAAGGCAAGATTAAGCGTTGGAAATCCTTCCGCTGTCCCCTGTGCCGTAACAGTCCTTCCCTGGTAAATTCCGGATATCTGCGCCCGAAAATCATATTTGAATTTCAGTGTGATGTTCAGCTTACCATTCCAGTTTAAAGAGGTTTTATCAACATTCTCACCTTCAACATTTCCGATAAGCTGATAACGAAAGATATTCACACTTGCATTCATCAGGAACCATTTTGAGAGGTCTAGGTTTGCCATCAGCTCAGCACCCAGCGAATAATCTTTGTTCATGTTCTGGAAGGTATGCAATGTTTTACTGGTAACCACAATTGAATCATTCACATACGTTGTATCCAGGAAAGTTGATCGCACCCTTGTTATTTTGTTGGTATTGATCCTGTAATAGCCTTCTACCGAAACAAATGAGGATTTAATCTTCTTCTGATAGTTCAATTCAAATGACCCGATATATTCCGGCTCCAGCTCAGGATTTCCCATTTCAATATTGTAAGGATCCATGTAGCTTCGGAAAGGATCAAGCTGATGACCATCCGGACGCTCAACCCTGCGGCTGTAGCTTGCCGTTAACTGGTGGTCGTTCTTAAACTCTTTCGAAACATGAAATGAAGGAAAAAAATCGAACCGGTTTATGGTATAAACCTG
Organism: uncultured Bacteroidales bacterium; assembly: GCA_963705185.1. Lineage (GTDB taxonomy): Bacteria > Bacteroidota > Bacteroidia > Bacteroidales > JAADJA01 > JAADJA01. Next base: position 41,586 of record CAVPJF010000009.1, on the reverse strand, counting down.
CGGAGACTGAGCATTATCAATCACACGGTCGGTATACTCGCCCCGGATGCCCGCCATGAATCCTATCGTTTTCCAGGTATTCGAAAAGGTACCGTACACGGCCTGGATGTTATCTTTGAAATCGGCAACGCTTGTATAGAGCTCATTTTCGGTCCAGGAAGCAAGGGTATAATCATAATCCTGGAACAGGTATTTCTGGTTCTCCAGCTCAATCCTGCTCTGGTACCCGGCCTCAATCTTCCCTTCTTTGCCAATGGGTTTTGTATAATCAGCCTTAATCCTGATGTCGTCCGAGATTTCATCTTCTGTAGTGCGAATGGTCGCAGGCTGGTCATCGATAATATTCCAATCCGGATCGGTAATGTAATCTTTCTGCTCTTCTGTGTCCTCGCCGTTTCGCCTGGAATAAAATGCAACCGCTTCGAGCTGGTGGCCCTTTTCATCAAATTTATAAACATAGTTTGAGTTCAGCTCAATATAATCACCACCCCTTTCGGTGGTAGTATGCGATTGTGAATACTCATCAAAACCTACAGGATCTGTGTAAATGTGGCGAGAGGAAGTTCCATCCCTGTCAAAGCCATATCCGCCGTACCTGCCCGAAAACGTTAAGGTCGATTTATCGTTCATATAATAATCGATCCCCGCTTTAATGCCATAGCCCTTGCGGGTCATATAGCCCTTCATTTCAGAGTCCCTGTAACTGGTTGAATCAGTTTCACCAGCAGGATCATAAAAATAGTTTTCGTAATTTGAATGGCCCTTCATGTTGAACTCGTTGTAATTACCATCAATCCCTCCGAAAACATTGAAGTTTTTCGTCCGGTAGTTAAGCAGTGCATCTCCCCTGTATTTGTTTTTAGTTCCGATAGAAAGGTTAGCAATACCGTTTATGCCGGGGTTCTTTTGCTTCTTCATGATCACGTTGATGATTCCGCCTGTTCCGTCGGGGTCGTATTTGGCCGAAGGGTTCGTTATGATCTCGATGCGGTCGATGCTGCTGGCCGGAATCTGCTGCAGGGCATCGTTTCCGGTAAGAGCGCTGGGGCGGCCGTCGATGAGGACGGTAAAGCTTGAGCTCCCACGCAGGCTTACATTGCCTTCAATATCCACATTGACCGACGGGACATTTTCGAGCACTGCAATGGCTGAGCTGCCCGATGCCATCAGGTCCTGGCTCACGTTGACGATCTTTTTATCTATTTTGTATTCAACCCGTGCCTTATCAGCGGTTATTTCAACCCCTTCGAGGTTAGTGGTAGCCGGATCGAGGTAAATAATGCCTAAGTCAACTGTCTTTGCTTTCGGGGTGACCATGATTTCGCTGAGGGTGGTTTTATTATAGCCGATGAAATTGGCAATCATGTAAAACTTCCCGTAAGGTACTTTTTCCAATCTGAACTTGCCTGCTGCATCGGTCACCGTTCCCGACACTATGGATGAATCTCTTTTGCTGTAAAGCACAAGGTTGGCGTATTCCATGGGCTCGTTCAGCTGCTTTTCAAATACCTGCCCCGTGATCACCCCTTCGGGCGGCATGCCTGCCATATCCGGCCTTCCGCTGCCGGGCTGCTGGGCATATCCTGCTGCTGCCATTACCCCTAATAAAATCCCTGCTAATCCAACGTTTCATATTTATTCCGCTCAACGAATTCTCTTGTTTATAAATAACCCGGCAAAGTAAACCATTGTTCACCACACCGGTGCTATGAATTTTTTTTGATTTGCTGCCGGCAACGGCTTTTAGACAACCACCTTAATGGTAAAGTTTAATGGCATGGAAATTATTTTAGAGATTTTAACAAATGGGATCGCATAGAACATGAGATTAATAGTTGGCTTTTTGAGGAAAAAAACAAAATTGCCGTAACCAGGGAACAAATTAACTTACCTAATCAATACTTTTAAATTAACGAGTTGTGCGGTTTTAATTTAGATAATATTGATTTTGTGAACTTTTGAGCTTTGGTGTTTTGGTGGCGAAAAATAAAAATTGCCACAAAGCACTAAAACACGAAGTTCACCAAACATTAATTGATAATATTTCAGGAAATTATGGATTAAATTTTGTTCAATTAATTCATCAAACATTTCAAACCACACAACACGTTACTATTATTCCATTTCTATTTTTAATGTCCAGGCATAGAGGCAGGGTAGTTCATTAATGGTCAGGCGGGGTATTTGAATCCTTACCTTGTTGCCTTCTGCCAATTCCCATTGTATTACGCCGCCATAGGACAACATACTGATCTCCTTAATCTTTTCTCCTTCAGCTAATTTTATTTCAATCGAATCGGTCCATTGGGTGAAAATGCAGAATAGTACTTTGTCTTTGATTGTAAAATAGGCTTCCTGGCTTGTTCTTTCCTGTTTAGGAATGGGTGATTTCCTGGTTTCGTAAATAGCTTCGCCATTTACTTCCAGCCACTGGCCGATATCCATCAATCGTTCCTGCATTATAACCGGTATTCTGCCGTCTGCCGTAGGGCCTACATTCAGCAATAAATTCCCGCCACGGCTTACGATGTCAATCAATTCATGAATGAGTTCTTCCGAGCTGTTGTAATCCTCGATGCCTTCTGCCCTATTATAATCGTAGGATCCGCCAATCCCCCTGCTTTCTTCCCAGGGATGGGAGAGTTTCGCCTCATCCACATCCTTATATTCACTGGAATAATAATCTCCGTGATTGCCCGGCATGTCTTTGGCAAACCTGTCATTGACGACCACTTCGTCTTTTACCGGAGAATCGGTGTATAACCATGAAAGAAACTCTTTGGTTTTCCAGTAATCTTCAGTCCCGTCCCATTCTCCGCCATCGGCAAAAATAAGGGAGGGCTTATAGTTCACTACCAGTTCTTTAAGCTGCGGGATCAAATGCTTATCCACGTATTCATCGTCAGGAATCTTGTATTTGTCAATTATATTCTGAGGCAAAAAATATCCCGATTCGGTGCGATGGGACCGGCTGCTTTCCCATTCGACAATCGAATAATAGATTCCCATTTTAAGTCCCTCTGCTTTTACGGCAGCAGATAGTTCTCCCAATAAATCCCGCTTAGGGCCAATATCCATTGAATTCCAGTCTTTCTTGTAGGGGCTTTTGGTTGGCCAAAGGCAAAATCCATCGTGATGTTTACTGGTCAATACCACATACCTGGCTCCCGAACTTTTAAATAAACGGGCCCAATAAACGGGGTCAAACAATTCGGCCTTAAAGAGAGGGGCGAAGTCGCGGTATTCAAAATCCTTACCGTAATTACGATTATGAAAATCTTCCCCTCCATTTTCCTTGTTGTACATCACTCTTGCATAATACCACTCAGCATACGATGCATACAGGCCGGGTTCCAGCTTTCGCCATGAAGGAACCGAATACACTCCCCAATGTATAAATATCCCGAATTTTGCATCTTCGAACCATGCCGGAATCGGGCGTGAATCAAGAGAAGACCATGAATCAGTATATTCCTGTCCGTTGATAAAAGATATTTGTATCATCACAAATAAGGTTAATAAAGCTGACTTCATAATTTATTATTTAAGCTTATAGGTTAATATGTAATGGTTGCGGATTTGCGTTAGTGCGGGTTATTTGAAACGCTTCTCTATCCAACCGTGTTATTTTTGTTTTGTTAACTGTTTGCCAACCGTCCGCCAGTAAACCCCGCATGACACAAAGCTGTTGTTGTGGCTAGTTAATTTTTTATAATCAAATTGCTTTAACTGAAATTGTCAAAGTAACTGTGTCTCTTTCTTCTTGCCATTTTTCATACCACCTCTTTTTATAAAACCAAGCGTTCGTTGAATCAGGTTTAATATCTGTTTGATAAAACTTGTATAATATCGGGGTATTATATATTTTTTCTAAAGGTTCGCTATGATAACCAGCATTTTTTGTCCACTTCTCTTTATATATATAAATATTTGTATTATCTTTTATTATGCCATATAACTCTGTAATATTCCTTTTTATCCAATAATCGATATTTCTGTGAAAATATTGAATAAATATACTGTCATTCCTTATTATGTAATGTCCCCACAAATCTTTTTTTATATAATTATAAAGAAATTGTTTTGGAAACTCATATTTCATAAATTTTGATGGATTTAACCAAAACATCTCTGCGTCATTAGTATACCTATTATAGATGTATACCATTCCGTTGTTATAAAAAACAATACCTTTATCACTTTCTTGTCCAGGAATAGCAAAATAAATTCCATCTATTCTGACTTCAAGACTATTATTACATTTAATAGGTTCTCTATAATAAGAAAAATTCTTATGTAGATTAACACATGATGTTAATATCACTACAGTAATTATAATAAATGCTTTTAAAATCTTCATGATTTAATATTGATTAAATGGATTGTTTTAAAATTGTTTCAACATTCCTATTTTCATGATTGATTTTTTTCTTCAATTATTATTTGACTTTTAAATGATTTGCTTTCACAATAAGTTTTAAATAAGGAATCTTGCTTAATTTCTTTTTTTTATAATTAGCCACAACGGTTTGCAGATTTGCGATGGGCGGGCTTTTCAACACAAATGTTTATCCGGAGAACTGCAATCCCTTTAACTACAAAACTGTCTGCGAAGCAAGAAACCCCGCCTATTGCAAATGTGCTGTGTGTGCCCTGCATGAGCATACATTGCACACACTTCGCAAGCTCAATAAAAAGTTTAAAAATACAAATAAACTTCAACGGGCAAGCGAAAGTGTGCAATAATTTTCCAGAGGGTGCAAGTCCCTTATACACCGGGGTAACGCCCGGAAGTATTAGCAAGTGGCAAGGTGGTTTGGAGCAATCCATGCACTGAAGGAAGCCAGACTGCAAAAGTCTGTACCGACGAACAGAAACCGGATATGAGGCCGTTGAGAGTGGATAAGCAAGCACACCTTTGTGAAGTCCAAAGAATACAAAAACTCTCACAGGTAGATCCGGCGGGGATAGACAGAAGGAAAATGCTCTTACCAGGGGAGGTCCTGTCAAGTGAAAGCTTTGTCAGGAAGTCAGCAGAGGTCATAGTAGTTGTTAGATACGAGCCATTACAGATAAATGGAGGACTCACAGCCACAATGAAGGACTGAACATTAAGATGTTCCAAATGCAGCAGGGATCATCCGAAAGGAAGTAGCCTTGTTTTAAGCGGAACAGAGCAGAAGACGTAAACTTTATAGGATGATTGAACAAGTATTAAACCGAAAAAACGTAATGTGGGCATATCGGCAGGTCATGTCAAACAAAGGTTCGGCAGGCATGGATGGGATGCCGGTAAAGGATTTATACGCCTACCTGACTAATAACAGGGAACGTATAGAATCCGAACTACGCCTTGGGAAATACTTGCCACAACCTATCCGGGGGAAAGAAATTTCCAAAGGCAACGGGAAGACCCGTCTCTTGGGCATTCCCACAGTCATTGACCGGCTTTTGCAGCAAGCGGTAGGACAGGTAATAGCCATCAAATTCGAGATGGAATTTGAGGATTACAGCTATGGTTTCCGTCCCAATCGCAATGCCCAGCAAGCGGTATTGAAAGCGCAGGAATACATCAACTCAGGTTATCATCACATTGTGGATATTGACCTGAAAAGTTTCTTCGACGAAGTTGATCACTGTATTCTGCTGCTATTACTGTATCGCAAGGTTAAATGCCCACTCACATTACGCTTAATCCGAAAATGGCTGAGAACACCCATACTTATCAATGGAAAATTAGTCAAACGCAGGAAAGGCGTACCGCAGGGAAGTCCGCTCAGTCCGCTGCTGTCCAATATCATGCTCAATGAGTTGGACAAAGAGATGGAAAAGCAAGGACTTCGCTATGTCCGTTATGCAGACGACTTTAGTATTTTTACCAAAAGTAATTATGCAGCCCGAAAGACCGGGAATAACATCTACCTGTTTCTTAAGAACAAGTTGAAGCTGCCCATCAACCGGGAGAAAAGCGGCATTCGCAAACCTGTAAACTTTACGCTGCTGGGGTTCGGATTTGTCCCCACATACGTAAAGGGAGAGAAAGGACAATACCAGTTGGTAGTAAGCGACAAAAGCTGGAAATCGCTTAAGCAGAAACTCAAAACTATCACACGCAAGACAACTCCATGCACCTTCGACGAACGCATCCAAAGAATCAAAGAGGTTCAACGGGGATGGCTCGGATACTTCCGTATGGCAAGTATTCAGGGCAAACTCAAAGACCTTGATGGCTGGCTGCGCAATCGTCTGAGGTATTGCATCTGGCATCACTGGAAGAAACCCGAACGGAAAAGGAAGAACCTTATTCGATTGGGAGTTGACCAGGATCATGCCTACTCATGGAGCAGAACGAGAATGGGAGGCTGGGCTGTAGCCCAAAGCCCTATCCTTGGAACTACTATTACTCTGGATCGCTTGATTAAAAAAGGGTATGAGGCTATGCTCACAGTTTACCATAAAATTGCTCCGCATCTTAATGAACCGCTGTATACGAGACCCGTACGTACAGTGGTGTGAGAGGTTCTCCCCATCAGCTATCGCTGGTGGGGCAGCCTACTCGATTACCAGAAGGGCTTTTATCTGTGAAGTTTAGTTTCATTGTCCAAGTATAAGGTGTCTGTCCAAGTTTCTGAAAGTCTGTCTTTACTCCATAATATTGAGGCGGATAAACATATTTTGTTTTCATTTGGTTTATAGTCAATGGTCAAATTTTTAGTTATAAGATTAAAATACTCTTTTTTCTGTATTCGCCATTCTATAATAGGCATCCAAGATATCGTTTTATAAAGTTCTATTCGTTTTCCTCTATAATCAGAAATAGCATTACCAAGGGCGAATTCTTTATAAATTAAACCGTCGCCTAACCACTTTTCTATGTCTGTTTCGTATTCAGATACAACAAAACCAACTCCTAACACACCAACTGTTCCGAAGAAATAGCCAAGTCCAAAAATGAAAATCATTGAAATAACTCCCATAATTTTTAAAAGTTTGTTGGTCTGGAATTGTGTCCACCATAAAACTAATGAGACAGAAAAATAAATGATTGAAACTAAAATCCAGTCCAGTTCTGAAAGTGTTGTTGAAACATTAGTAAGTAAACCGAAAAGTGTCAAACCAGTCAGGATGAATGCAACATAAAATAATCGCTTCCTTACTGTCGATTTGTTTTTTGTCACCCAAAGTAGAATTAAACATATTATTGGATAAATCCAAAGTCCAAATAATATTATTAATAAAGTTGTCATTTTAACCTTACTGGTAACTCGTTTATCTATATACCTCAAACTTCAAAAAGGTGTATAAATACATCCTCAGCCGTAATATTTTGTGCACCTTTTGTTATTTTACAGGTAAATATATTTCTTGCTAAATTAAACCAATTGTTATAAATCCTCAAAATGTGATTTTATTTTTCGCAAATTACTTGCACTTATATGAATATAAATTTCAGTTGTCTTACCCCCCGCTGCCCCGCTGATAGCAAGCCTTTGTTATGTGCTGTATTATTATTCAATTATATTACCATTAATTTGATTTTTGAATATGCCTCTTTTTATTAATACTCTTATTGCACTTTGTACAATTTTGTTCTCAATCTCTAATTTTTCTGCAACTACAATATGTACACCCTTATTCCAAGGTTGTTCAGGCAGCAAATTTTTAACTTTCTCGATTGTTTCCTCATCCACAAAGGGCAGCTTTTTTTTATGTTTAATTTTTGCCGTTGGGGGCGGAATACCATAGTCTATTTGTTGTATAGTCTGAAAACCAGAAAGTCCTTTATTAGCTGAGATGTGATTTTTAGCATTTTTATAAAATGCAGCAACTTTGGAACTCGGTCCAAAAATCACAACTTCCACAATTTTATTTTCTAATGTTGAAACACTTTTGAGAATGTCTTTTACTGATACAAGCTTATCGTTATGCCAAAAGCGAAATTCCGTATTTAAGAATTCAGGTAATTCCACCTTGTAATTAAACTTAAAAACCACCAATCTCTCACTTTTTAAACCTTTTGGATTAGGTTTATTTTCGATTAATGTTTTCGTCGTTTTATCAATAGATTCAGTGTACAATTTTATATCTTCAAATGCTTTCAATAAATAAGGTTCATCAATAGATAAACCTACTTTTTTCAAATTGTATTTATTCCTGTAATATTCATCTGTTTTTCCAAGACGATGAACAAATAAGTGACGTCTATCATGATATTCCTCCAGTATTTTTTGTCCAGGGAATATAGACGAAATATTTAGTTTGAATTTGGAGCTATAGTAATCTGTTATTTTATTAAAACCGCCACTTGATAACTTCCTACAGTCTGAAGTAATTAACTTTTCGAAGATTTCTGTAATATTATCATATGATATTATTTCTTCTGCTGTAAAGCTTATTACTTCTTTAGTTTTAAAAACAAAGATATTATTAGCAGCTATATATTTGATATTTTCAATAAGATAAACTTCAAGCGCAGAAATAAGTCTAATCAATATTAATTCTTTGAGAAAGTATTGTTGGTTTAATACGAATTGTTTGTTTTTTTTAAAGAACGAAGGTATTGCGGGGAGTGAAAGTTTTAAATCAAAATCTAAATTCTTTAACTTTTTTTCATGCTTATATATTTCAAAAATTCGCTGGATAGAAAACGCAGATGTTTTATAAAAGGATTCTAATTCCTCAAATTCTTTTTTAAAGATTATATATGGATTCATAGTTCAGAATTCTAATATTGCGTATAACGTTCCGAGGCTATGTTGCGTGCCGCATTCGTAACTTTATGTTTGTTGATCTTCACGATGCTCAAAGTTACACTTTTTTGTCTTTATGACCACTATGCAAGGCATGCAATATGAGCCGCTGTTAGCGGTTGTTTATTAATATAAAATCATACATCCATTTTCAATAAATTCGAAAACTTCATCATTGTTTTCAATGGTGTAAGTTCGTCTAATGAATTCATTATTTTTTCCACCGTACAAATTACATGTTGTCAATTTTTCATTTTTCTTTTTGTTACATACAGCACATATTTTTGGATGTTCAAAATACATTGTTGCCTTTAAATATGAAGTGTCTCTATTAATAACTATTGAGTATTTATAGGGACTATTTATATAAATCGAATCATTCGTAAATTCCTCAGTTTTGTAAATTCCACTTACAATATGCCTTTCTCCTTCGTAACATGGAAGAAATCCTGAAACGCTATAATATGCCCATAGTCCAGTCTTTTCTCCATTCAAATAATTTCCTTCTGCAATTATAACCGTATCAATAGTTAGACTATCTGCACAATTATAGTATTTTTTAATTATCCAATGACCTTGCTTTCTCTCGATACTGTCAATGTATGGTGTTATATTTCTTGTTTTAGATATTTCACTGAATATACCAGGTGGACAGTTTGAGTATGTACCTATCTGTCCAAATATTGAATTTACACAAACGATAAATAATATAATTATTGCTGTTCTTTTCATCTTAAATAACCACTAACTTACTTATATATACGGGAAAACCGTATTTATCCAACAACTTCTTGTTGGCTTTGTACGGTTTTGTCTGTTTTTATTTCTTCTTGCATTTTCTCTTTTTAGAGACATCACTTATATCAGCACCCAAAGTTAAAATAATATTGGTAGCAAAAAAAGAAATAATGCCCTTTCATCAGTCAGGTTGCCGGTTGCATTATTCTGGCTGATGTCTCGTGGATTCTTGTCGCTGGGTTATCCTGCAAAGGTGCTGCTTACCCGAATGGCCAGATGGAACACTTATTTGCCCTGAGCATGGCATAAGCTGGTGGAAAGATGATGCAATGGCATCTGACCTGGGAGCAGCTACCAACCTGTTCCTGTTGGCCCGAAACGACCATGTAGCGACAGCCGGGAGCTACGAGATAAGTATTTCAGAAGAATAAAACTGGAAACTGCGGTTTCCGTGATTTCAATTAACCCTGCGGCAAAACGTGCTGCAGGGTTCTTTTAAAGGAATAACGTTTAAGTGCAATATAAAAGAACTATTTTTGACTCATAGTTAAATAATCATTAAGTTACTTATTAAATAGTTCGAAAATGATACCACCCAATGCAACCGGAGCCATCGTAGCTGCACAGTTTAGGAAGATCGTCCGCAGCTTTCAAACCCGCGAAGCCTATTCATCTGCTACAGCCCGGACAGTAGAAGAGCTGGGCATCCGTCACAGCCTTATTTTCAGAAGGCTTGTCAGGAAAGGTGTCATCATTGAATCCGGCTCCGAAAAATACTACCTAGACAAAGACCGGCTTGAGCAGTACACGAAAATACGCCGGAAAGTAGTTCTCCTTATCCTGCTGGCCATTGCGTGCGCCGTATTAATAGCTAACTTTTCGGGGGCGTTTTCAGAATAATTTTTTCTGTATGATTGGGATTAATGTTAATCTTTTCTATACCGGATCAAAATATAATTTTGTCAGCTTCGGGTATGAACGCCCAAAGTGGATAAGGAATCTAAAATAAATTATGGCAGGATTATTTGGTATTTGAATTCGGGGATTCTTCAGGTTTCCCATTTGAATTCATTTTATAAATAACAGCTACAAAACTTACCTGATCAATATTAACATTGGCAGCCGGGGTATAGGTGTACTCAAATTTATACTCTGAAGCTGAAGTTCCTGAAAAAATTTGCACTCCCCATGGAGAATTGCTTGTAATCTCCCCTCTTAACACTCTATTATGGACAAAACTCATATCGATTCCGGTGGGGGTTATCTGAGGCTCAACGATTCCGTTCTCAAAAGCATAAACAGCCAAATTATAGATCCCTTCCACAGATGAAAAGAAATTTACCTTAACATATACCTTATATAAGCTATCGCTTAAAACTTTGTTCAGCCCCACCCCACACGAAGATGTCAGGGTTTGCCTTGCTTTAATTGCATTTCTCCAACCTCCTGGTTGTAAATTATATGCATTGCTAAATTCTATCCATAAATTTGGAGGTCCGCCAATTGAAAATTGATTTTTAATAACACTCGCCATTTGCAAATAGAGGGGATCTGAATTACTATAATGAAGAGTGAACCCATTAATCTTAGTGGAATCAATCCCATTTTCCCCGGCAAAGGCAGCTTCAAATGTTGGAATACCCCAATCCCAGCAATATTGGCACCAGGTTGCAGTGGTAATAAGCGTAAAAGCTTCCTGTGAATCTGTTACAGCGAAATTGTAATTGGCATTGTCATTGTCTATTGGATCTGTTGTTGCATCTTCTTCATCTTTACTACAAGCACTCAATATGAGTCCAAGAACAATAACAATAAAGGTAATTTTTTTCATAATTATTATTTTAAAATTAACAGTCCAAAGGTATTAAAAAGACAGAAAAAAAATTAAAAAATTAAAGATTAGAAATTTTATTTTTAATAAAAGGAGATTAAGCGGTAGTAAAGTAACGATAAGTATTTAATATGACTTCAGGCGAGGATGCTTGAAGCAGAAGAGAAGAGATTTAATCTTGCCAGTAAAATCCGCTTATTTTTGTAGTGATAAATTATAAACTATGAAGCGTAGGTTTTCATTCGTGCTTTTATTGCTGTTCCTTTTGATTATAGTGAGTTTGCCTGCTCATTCGAGGGATAAGGAGAAAAGAGAGCTTAAAAAAACAGAACGCAGGGCAAGGGATAAATACCTCGGGCTGGGACTGGGGTTTTCGTACGTAAAGGTGACGGACCAGGCCACCTCTCCCCTGCTCTACAAAGGATTTAACTTCCCGTTTGCGTCGCTGGGCTTTATGACGCATTCCGATAAGATCATTAAAACCTTTGAAACCGATTTCAGTTTTGGCAATCTCAAGTCGGATATCGAAACGCCCTGGTACGATTCACCTAACACCAGCTATTATCTTGCCATCCGGTACAATATTCTTTACCGGCTGCGAAAGATTGTAAATGAAAAGATAAACTGGTACCTGGGGCCGGAGTTTAACATCAACGGGCATTTCAGGGTCAATTATAAATACGACAACTCCGCCCTGACTTTTGATAATTATTATGGATTGGGAATTGCCACCCGGTTTGAATATCCATTTAGCTGGAAGAGCAGTTCATTTAAGTTCCTCGGCATTAATTTCAACCGCCGCGACCGCGATTTAAGGCTAAGCTGGCAGCTTTCGACACCGGTTGCAAGCTTTCTCATCAGGCCGACTTATGTTACCATTACCAACTTTATCGATCCCGACCTGAGGACAAAGATAACTGACGAACAAACTACAGGTGGAATATTCGTGCCCTTCAACCTTCGATCTCAGACAGAGCTTTACTACATCCTGCATAATCAGAACATGTTCAAGCTGAGTTATGTGTGGAACTTCTATTCTCACGATCCCGGTTATAACAAAGTGCAGTCGGCCTTTCACGGGCTTGCGTTTTCGTTTATATTCAAGTTTAACTACAAACCAGTTACCCAATGAACAAAATAAATAAACTAAAAATTATTACCAATAAAATAAAGGTCGTCATTGCGATCCCGCGCTTTTCAGCGGGAGAAGCAATCCAAAAAAATAAAGATTGCTTCGTCGTTCCTCCTCGCAATGACGCAGCATCTTTGGTTCATTCCATTCTTCCAACACTACAATATTCTATCGTATTCTTTAGGCTTTGCACAAAACTGTTATTAATCTTGTTAATGATAGCAACCCTTTCCTGTGAAAAAATCCTGATGGAAGAAGAACCTGCAAACGACCCGGTTACGAATTTTGAATACCTCTGGAAAACAGCCGACGAAAAATATTCCTTTTTCGAATACAAAGGCATCGACTGGAATGAGATTTACAACACCTATCGCCCTCAGGTGAGCGATGGCATGAGCGATTATGAGCTGTTTGATGTATTGGGAAATATGCTTAATGAATTGAAAGATGGACATGTTAATCTAACGGCTCCTTTTGATGTTTCACGGTATCCATTCAAATACAATGCACCCGAAAACTTTAATTTCCGCCTGATCAAGGATTATTACATCGGCTGGGACTATCGGATTACAGGGCCTCTTATCAATGCAACATTCGAAAGAGACAGCCTTACGATCGGGTATATTTACTATGGCAGCTTTTCGCAACCCGTCCAGAGCGCCGACATTGATTTCGTAATTGGCAGCCTTGTGGCATACCGATGGGATTATTCTTGACATGCGGAACAATGGGGGCGGAAGCGTATCCAATATTTATCAAATCGGCTCCCGCTTTGCCGATCAGGAAAGGGTAATTTATACTTCTGCAATGAAAACAGGCCCAGGGCATGATGATTTTGGTGAGCCGGCCGAGGTAACCATGACACCCGGAGGTTACTATCAATATACCCGTCCTGTCATTCTGCTCACCAACCGGGGATGCTTCAGCGCTGCTTCATTTTTTGCTACAGCAATGAAAGCTTTTCCACATGTTTTGCAGGTTGGAGACACCACCGGTGGCGGGCTGGGATCTCCTGCCGGTTTTGAATTGCCCAATGGCTGGGCTTACCGGTTTTCTGTTTCGCAGACGCTTACTCCCGGCGGTCAGAACTGGGAAAATGGTGTTCCGCCCGATATTACCGTTTGGATGAATCCTCTTCATGAAATCATGGGCTTCGACGACATTATGGAAATGGCGATTGAGGTAATTAAACAGGAGACTTTGGAATAAGTCGAAAGAACACTTTGGTTTTTTTTAGCTTTTTCCTTTGAGCTTCATAACTTTTTTGTTGATAATTCTCTTGATATTTTAATTCCAGCCCTATCGTCCACACATTCAAATATGGATACTTTTGGTTTTGATGGGGATTTTTTGACAAAAGTCTCCCAGGAACAAATGTAAATCATTGCAGTTATGATTTATCTGGTTAATATTCTGAGTTAACAAGTGGTTTTTAGATTAAAAATATTATTGATATTTTGGTTCATTTCCATCACCCTTTTGGGAAAGGAACTTCAATATGTTGAATTCCGGGCGAAGTCGGGCGATGCTACATATCTTCTTTTTAAGAAATATCAGCTTGAATCATCCAAATGCAACCTCGATCATTTCAAAGAAATCAACAAGCTACCTGAAGATATGTCCCTGTTCATTGGCAGGACTTATAAGCTGCCGGTTGTTGTTTACACCTACAACTCAGTGAATATTCGCACAACCATTAATAACAACGATTTAAACCTCGCCAAAAGGATACAGGCATACAATGAGGCAATGTTAAAAAAAGGTGTCAGGGAAAAAGATTACAGGGATGATAATATACTCTGGGTTCCTTACGACTACTTATTTTGCGATTCAGGAATCAAATCAACGACTCAAAGTACAGTTGATTTCCCTCTGCTGGGCGAAAAGTTTAAAACGGTTCAGATCAAAGATAAAAAACTGGAAGGCAGCATTTACTATATCATTGCCGGCCATGGTGGGCCTGATCCGGGTGCGATGGGGAAATATAACGGACATACCCTGTGTGAGGATGAGTATGCCTATGATATTGCCCTGAGGATGGCTAAAAACCTGCTTGAACACAGCGCCACAGTTTACATGATCACACAGGATAAAAATGACGGTATCCGCGATGATGCCATCCTTGAGCCTGACAAGGATGAAGTTTATTATAAAAATAAAACTATTCCTCTGAACCAGATTTCACGACTCGATCTTGGTTGCAGCATTGTGAATGAGCTTTATTCAGCACACAAAAAAAATGGAGACAAAAAGCAATTGGCTATAAACCTGCATGTCGATTCCCGGAGCAGTGGTCAGCGTATTGATATGTTTTTTTACTACAAACCCGATGACAATAAAGGAAAAGAAATAGCCAACACATTGAAGGACAAGGTTGAAAAAAAATACAACCATCACCAGAAAAACCGGGGGTATTTTGGCTCAGTAAAGTCGCGAAACCTTCATATGCTTCGTGAGGTGATTCCTACATCAGTTTTCATTGAACTGGGAAATATACGCAATAGTGCCGATCAAAAACGATTCATTGTTAAAGAAAATCGACAGGCTGTTGCTAACTGGCTGGTGGAAGGGTTAATGGAAGTTCCGTAATTCAGGAAAGCTTTTGTTCCCGATATTGGCTTATACTTTTCCTTTTATATTTTTCCATTGCTGGATATACTCGGAGGTGAGCTCCTCAAACTTTTTCGAGATTCTTCTAACCAGCTCATTATCAGCCGAAAAAATCAGGTCGTCAATTTGTCTGACAGGCAGCACTTTTCTGGAAGTTCCGGTTATAAATACTGAATCATAGTTTCCGATTTCCGATAAAGGGAGGTTTACTTCATTTACCTTAATATTTTCTGAATTGCAGACTTCCAGCACTTTCATCCTTGTAATCCCGGGCAAAACAGCTGCAGATGGGGCAGTGTATATTTCATCACCTTTAACAAAAAACACATTCGACCTGCTACCTTCTGTGATCTCACCATCACGGTTTACCAATATCGCCTCATATGCAGAATGCTGTTTTAAAGCGTTAATAATTGTCTCCCTGAAAGGGGGATTCCAAACCTTGGCATTTGGATTTGACCGCTCAATGTGGACTACAACTGTCTTTACACCGGTTACATATTCATGTGCCTCAGGCAGGTAAGGCCTCATCAGGTAAACAACTGTCTTATCTGTCGAGATCATAAGCTTGACAGGCCCTTGCTTGAATTCATTAATTTCGATTAACCGGTGAATGAGCTCCTGGATGTAAGCAGGATTAAATTTTATTTTGAGTCCCGAAAGGGTTATCGTCTTTTCCAGCCTGTTTAGATAATCTTCGATAAATAAGGGTATCCCCTCCTCTACCCGGATAACTTCATAAACCATTTGGCCTGACTGCAATAGACTTTCATCAAAATCAGCAATAGGAAACTCATTATTATTTATTAAATATTTACTACCTACACAATCACTCATGTTGCTTATTTTTATCAACCAAATTTATGAGGGCGGACTCTGCATCTTTATATATAAACTGAAATCCTGATTCCATAAGCCTCTCAGGAATAACCTTTTGGCTCGTCAATAGTAACTCATCAGCCATTTCATTTGGTAACAAGCGTAAAACAAAAGCCGGAATATGAAACCACGATGGCCTCCGCAGGGCCTTTCCTGCCAACTTTGCAAAATCTTTCATCATCATTGGCTCCGGTGAAGTCAAATTATAAACACCGGCTGCAGTTTCATTTTTTAGCAGGAAAATCACAGCCTGAACTAAATCTGAAATGTGAATCCACGACACCCATTGCTTTCCATTTCCTGTATGCCCGCCAATAAATAATTTAAATGGAAGAAGAATAAGGGGTAAGATACCTCCATCATTTCCAAGCACAATCCCTGTCCTTAAATAAATAACCTTCATGCCTTCATTGCTGATTGGATTCATTGCATGACTCCCATGCAGCCACAACATCTGCAAGAAATCCATTTCCTTTAGCTGAGCGCTCGTCAAGTTGGGTTTCTGACTGAGAACCATAGAAACCAATTGCACTTCCCTGAAGTACTGAAACAGGTTTATCGGGCGAAAGATTTATAGCTTCTACAATAGCACTTGTAATTCTTAACCGGCTGTTAAGAATTTTATTTTTCTGTTTTTTAGTCCAAAGTTTAGCTCCAATGCTTTCTCCCGCGAGATTAATGACAGCATATTTGCCTTTAAAGTGCTCAACAATATTTTCCGGAGACTTAGAATCCCATCCAATGGCATTAATCTTTTCCATGAAAAATTTTGGAACTGAATCAGGATTTCTGGTAAATAAAAGTACTTCATAACCTTCGCTGATTAATAGCGGGATGAGATGTCTTCCGATAAAACCGGTTCCGCCAAAAAATAAAATCTTCAACTGATCGTCTGATTATCAATTAAATACTCCATTTTTAATTTTTGCACGCCCTTTTTGTGCCACAAAAAAAGCAAGCCTAAAGGACTTGCTTTTCTTCAATGAAAACAAATTACATTATTGATTCAACATTACTGGCATAACCAGCATTAAAATATCTTCTTCTTTTTTATCATCTACCGGGTTCAATATCCCCGCCCTGTTCGGTGCTGACATTTCGATCTTAATCATTTCTGAATCAAGGTTGTTCAGCATGTCGAGCAGGAACTTGGAGTTAAACCCGATTTCCATGTCTTCCCCGTCATAGCTGCAAGTCAGGCGTTCCTTAGCTTCGTTTGCATAATCGATATCTTCAGCAGATAATGTAAGTTCTTTACCGCTAATCTTCAGCCTCACCTGGTTGGTGGATTGGTTGGCATAAAGAGCAACTCTGCGGATGGCGCTTATAAAAGGAGCCCTGTCTATTGTCAACACATTAGGATTATCTTTTGGGATTACTGCTTCATAATTCGGGTATTTACCATCAATTAACCGGCATACAAGGTTCACATTCTCAAAAGTAAAAGAGGCATTCGTCTGGTTGTATTCAATACTTACATCAATTTCTTCAGGTAAAATATTTTTAAGCTGATTGAGTGGCTTCTTTGGCAGGATAAAAGAAGCGGCCGTTTCGGTAGTGGCATCGGTTCTTCTGTATCTCACTAGTTTATGCGCATCCGTGGCAACGAAAGTCATGTCTTCGGGCGACAATTCACAAAAAACGCCTGACATCACTGGCCTCAGCTCGTCATTGCCTGTTGCAAACAAGGTTTTATTAAACGCTTTTTTTAGTATCCCGGAATTTATTTTAAGAGCAACAGCATCCTCTATCACCGGTGTCAGAGGAAATTCATCGCTTTTATGACCTGATAATTTGAACTTTCCTTCACCGGCTGAAATTTCTATCACCAATGATTCGCTATCAATATTAACCGTAATCGGAACATTGGCAAACGTCTTCAGGGTATCCAGCAACAATTTTGCAGGAATAGTTACCACGCCTGACTTATCAGCCAGGTCAAGGGCAACACTAACCGACATTGTAGTCTCCAGATCGGAGGCGGTAATGATCAGTTTCTTGTCTTTTAACTCAAATAGAAAATCATCCAGAATCGGAAGTGTGTTGCTTGGATTGATTACACCGCTTATCAAATGCAGGTTTTTCAACAATACAGAACTCGATACAATAAACTTCATATCACATTTGTTTCTTAAGTCGCTTGTTTAAATTTCCTGTAAAATTATTATTTTTTTAATTAGAACATCAGGAAACCTAAAATAGTTTTCTCAACATTTTGCCAACACATTTGTTTTCTGAAATTCATAAAAAAGATGACACCTTTACTGCACAAAAAAAAGCCCCCTCATCCTCCGGGAAATAAAGGATTATTCGTTTTTAGACCGAGGCCGGTTCAGGAAATTTAATTTCAGGACGGGACAGTATAATAAAAAAGGCCGCCTCGTTTTGGGGCAGCCTTAATATATTCCTCGATTCGTAATTTATTTACCAGTAGTCTTATAATCAATAATATCCACTACAGCATCTCGTTTTTTACCCGAATTCCGTAACTCAACCTGACTATCTGTTTTACCGGAATCAGCGAGATCACTTAAGTTATTAGCCAAATGAAGGTTGTATTGAGCGTCATAACCCAGGTTGCTGGCAGCAATAAAATATTCTTCTGCTTTGTCAAATTTGTTCTGATGACAAGCGAGGATACCCATATTGTTTTGAATATGTCCATTATCTGCTGATAAAAGTGATGCCTGGTATAAGTAACAATTGGCCTTGCTCAGATCATCAAGATGTATTGCTGAAACAGCTGCATTGTTAAAAGCGCGCCAGTCTCTGTCGATGTGTACAAAAGCCAGATTATAAATCTCCATTTTCTCCTCAAGCACATCCGTTAGATTGGCCGCATAAAGTAATTCTTCATAAGAAAGCTCATCAAGATTATTCATAGCCTTTGCCAATATTTCATCGTCCGATTTACTACTTTCGATTTCATTTGGCTGCATAACAGACTCTCTGAGGAAATATATTTCATCCGCTGATGCTGCCTGTCTATTATCCAATTTATGCTCAACTGATCCTGCAGCAAAATTATTGATTGCAATATCAGAAGATTTCGTATTCTTAGCAGTTAAAGCGGTTATTTCTGTTGCAGGTAAAATATCATTATTGAAGCTAATTTCAATTGCTTCATTTTCAATTATTAGAGATTTACTTTGTCTGAAAGATACAAATACAGGATCTATGAGAGCATAAGCTTCCGTTGTTTGGTCAATTGCAAAGTCAATTTCAAGCTTAGGTTCTGACTGAAGAATAAAAGGAGTTGATTCTTTGTACGCCACCATTTGTATGACTTCGAAAGCGACAACACTATTCCTGTCCATGCTGTTATTTAATTCAATTTCATCATCAGCAGGACCTATTTCATTGAAACTAAGCAAATTTGCACTAATCGGCTCAATTATCCTTAAAGCTTCCGGTTGATCCAAATTTAAATCAAGCTCCGGTTCTGAGTAAGCAATATCCACTGAAATATTTTCATTGTAACTGATTGGTTCAACTAATTTTGAAGCTTTTACTCCATCGGAGTTAAAATTAATTTCAAGGCTTTCATCTAAAAAGGCAAGAACACTTGGTGACGCATGAAAAGTTAGCGGTTCAATCACCTTTGCAACCTCAACTTCGCTTAGAACATTTGAAGAAATACCAGTTTCAATGTCTTCATTAATTATAACCTGGTTATCAGCCATTAAAGTCATTTGAACAGGTTCAACCAACCTTTCAGATTTAACCTGATCAACTCCAAAACTTAGTTCCAAAGCTGATTCTGCAGGATCAAAATTGAGAGCCAAATTATCCGAATAAATAGGCTGTATTAAAGCTGATATAATAACTTGTTCAGTTTTGTCATTAAAATTGCTCATTTCGATCTCCTCTTCAATATCATTAAGATTTTGAGCCAACAAACTTACTTTTACAGGCTGTACCAGTTTTTCTGCTTCAGCCTCGTCAACTGTAAAGTTCAATTCAAGAGTTGCTTCGCCTGGTAAATCATTCACTGCCAGATTTCTTGCATACACAGGTTCTATAATGGCAGCAATATTTGAAAGTTCAATTTTATCCGTGAGGTAACTTATTTCGATTTCTTCATTATAATCTTGATTTGCATAAGCATATTTAACAGGTTCTATCAATTTTTCAGCTTTAATAGCGTCAATCTCAAAATTCATTGCTAAACTTGTTTCATTTGGTTCAACATATGTTTTAAAAACATTTGAATAAACGGGCTCGATCAAAGGATAAATATCAGCTAAAGCAACCTTATCAACATTAAAACTGATCTCCAGCTCAATATATTCATTATCAGTTAAATTAATTGAGTTACCTGAATAATTGATTGATTCCACAAGTGCAACAGGATTAGTTCTGTTGTCAATTCCAAAATCTATTTTCAGCAACTCATTTCCCGGATCCACTGAGGCAAAACCCGACGTTGAAAAAACAACAGGTTCGACTAAAGCGAGAAGCACTGACGGTTTTTGCTGTGGTTTGGTGACGGAGCTGGATTCCTGAACATTCGTACTTTTATCAACCACCACTATTGGAACTTTTTCATTAAAAGCCGGCTTGTCATTATTCAATTCAGCCAGAAGTGTATGGTTCTTATAGGCTTTTTTAAGGTTATCAGCAAAAGCGAGCTCACTCTGAGGAACATCAAAGGTTGTCTTGTCATTTGTAATGGCCATTAACTGATCGGTGTAATCTGCCATTGTATCGGCAACAGTCAAAATTTTCTTATAATTACTAAATAATACCAAAGTTTCCTCAAATGTGCTACTTACAGATTTTGACTGAATTTTACTTGCAAGGGTTTTCAGATTATTTAATTCCTGATCTTTTATTTTGACCTGATTACCTAAGTTCCAGGCTATTTTATTAGCCTGATTCGACCTTTGCTGCAACTGATAAACATCCTCTTTAAATTTTACCGACTTCTCAAGGTCCTGCAAAAATTGTTCTTCATTTGCAGTATTCGCCAATTGAGCCACACTTTCATTAAACCTTGCCTCCACAGTTTTTGCTTCATTTGATTTACGAAGTGAAATAGCGTTTGCACGATCTCTTTTATTGGTCAGATCCCGAATAAGGTCTTTGGTTGCAGAAACTATGATAAACGCACTGTCTGCAAGGGCCATACATTTCGACCGGTCATTTACCATCGAAGCTGCCTTTTTGGAAGCATCTGATAATGGCTGTTTTACATCGTTTTGCTGAAGAGCAATTTGTGAATTGCCATTTGAAGTTCCTATTTCTGACTTGTTAACTGAAATGTTGGAATTCCCTTCCGGATTTTCAACAGCATCCTCCTCATTTTCAGCAAATATTAACCCTTCGGTGAAAGCATTATCTATCAGCTTTACTTCATAGACATTGATTGAACCATTGAGATTGTCGCGGTCAGAGGCAAAATATGCATACCCTTCGTCCTTGGTAGGAATGAAGACAATATCATCAAAAGGTGAATTGATCCCCTGTCCTAAATTTACAGGCTCCGTAAATTCGTTTGTTACAGGATCCAGTGTTGACCTGAAAATATCATAACCACCCAATGAGTTGTGGCCCTTCGAACAGAAATAAAGGGTATTGCCATTATCCACCAAAACCGGATAGTTCTCGTCAAATGAAGTATTGATGGCTGTACCTGCTTTTTCCGGAATACCCCAATCTCCGTTTTCGTCCAATTCCACTTTAAAAATATCCCGGTTGTTGCCTATACCTGTATACCCTGAGAAATATAGAACATTACTTGGCTTGATCAAATAAACAAAACTATTTTCACCAGATTTTCTTTCTTTTTCAGATACAAATATTTCCGGTTTAATCATTAATGATCCATTGAAATCCTGCGCTTCATATGCGCGGTGAAAATTATCCCTTTGAAACTTTGAAGTTGAAACAACTTCCGAAATCAGGTTTTTATTCGCCAGGTTCAACCCATTCAAGCAGGCATTTACTTTTTCAAGAACAGAAGCCCTTTCAGGTGCATTCGACGACAATTTTGCCAGGTAAAGATTAAAATATTTCATAGCATTGGCAAACTCCTGATTTTGATGATAGGCCATGCCAAGGTAATAAAAAAGTTCCTGGTCATCTTTGATAGTTTGTGCTGCATTATTCAAATACCTGACTGGTCTTTTTTTGTCTTTCCTGTCGCTTAAAAGGGAGCAAACTCCAAACCTGTAATTAAATTGAGGATCATCGGGATGCACGCTTACAAGCTGCGCATAGAGAGGCATTGCCGCCTGATAGTCCTTTTTATCAAAAAGGGATTGAGCATTTGAAATAATATCTTTTTCAGTCAAACCAGTTTGCTGGCTAAAGGTCATCATTGCTGATCCGAAGAAAACCAGAAATAATATTTTCACCCGGTTACCTTTCTGGACACATTTTACATTTATAGTTTTCATAGTATGGGTTGATTTTTATCTCATTATCTATAATTGCATCAAATATGTTTCAATGTTTATACCAAAAGATGCATTAAAATGATTATCAACTACATAATAAGAAGAAGCAAACCGAAGGCAATTATGTTTTCGGAATCGAAACGGATAAAAAGAATTCTAAACTGCTTGTTTACTGATAGTTATATGATAATATCGAAATGATAGAAACTCATCCGATTTCGGATGAGTAACCAGGGCAGAATAAACTGCAAAATATTTAAGTTTTTTTGTGGCGGATGACAAATTTGGATTCTTCTCCCTTAATCAATCGTTTGATGTTTTTCCGATGCGTAATCGGAACAAAGACTGCAACAGCGATTGCGAGCATTATAAGTGAAACAAAATCGTTATGCCCAAGAATGAATATCTCAATAATCGGAAAGGTTATAGAAGCAGTTATTGATGATAAGGAAACGTAGCCGGTAATGATCAGAGTAGTGACAAAAATTAAAACAGCAATGAGTGCGCCCAAAGGATACAAAGCGATCCCAATCCCAAGCAAAGTAGCAATTCCTTTTCCGCCTTTAAATCCAACATAAACAGGAAAGATATGACCTATAACAGCTGTAATTGCAAGAATTATTTTAAGATCAATAAAATCAGGAAATTGTCCGGTATCTGTCCAAAAAAAATTCGCAATATAAACAGCCAGCCAGCCTTTAAATACATCGAATATCAGAACAGGAATTCCGGCCTTGTAACCAAGCACCCTGATGGTGTTGGTAGCTCCGGCATTGCCACTGCCCATGGTTCTGATATCGACATGGTAAAAAATCCTGCCTATCCAAACTGAGGTTGGGACAGAACCAATTAAATATGCTAAAATTACTGCAATGATCAATTGGAATATTTCCATGTTGAATAATAGTTTTATTGCTTCACCTTCATCAGGAAATCTGCTTTCTTTCTCAGATTTGAAATGATAAAAGAATATTCTTCTCCCTCTTTACTCTTCTTTTCAGATCTTTTATCATCATTCAACTCCTGAATGATGGTATTGTATTCAGTATTAGCAGAAATGGTCTGCATAAGGTTATTTCTATAGTTGAAGAAGTACCAGTCCTTACCATTCTCAAATTCAAGATATATACTCAACACATCGCCGGTTCTTTTCCTTTCAATTTCAATTAATCCGTCAACGAATTTATTGATCTGTGTTTTACCAATGCTTCCAATGCCAATAGGCCCATAAGACATGTAAGACCTTGTGGCAAAGTTCCATCTGAATTTAACATCGGTAAACAACATAGTATGTTCCAGCTCTGTCGGATATCTTCTGAACTTACCAAAAAGCCGGAGGTCCGAAATCACTTTTTCAGCTTCTTTATCTCCCAAAATATCGGTTAAAGCTTTTAGGAATTCAGGTCTCACAAGATTCACACCCTGAAGATTTTTACCCATGATATTCTCAGCCATCAGGGTGAGGGCCTTGTCGTCAAATGGAAAATCGACAACGAATACCAGGTCGAAATTCGTTGAATCAGGTATGATATAATGTTTTGAGGTACCAAAAGCCTCCATAGCAACCCGGCCAAGATCTGCACCAAGCTTGAACTGACCCTGAGAAGTTAGTATGCATTTTTTTCTGTCGAGAGAAAGCTGATTTCCTTTAATAGTAAGGCCTTTTAATTTATCCAGAGAGGCTATTTCGTAAATTTCCTTTTTTTTATCAAATTTAATAAATCCATTTGCAGCTATAATACTTTGGTCAGAACTTGCTACTCTTGGAGCTAGAAATCCTGAATAGAAACGGTTTGTTTCTTCTGAGAACATAAGTGCTGATACTATTGGATCATTATCAAGCGTGACGAGGTTTTCATCCACTTTTAAATAAATTGCTTGCGGGTTGATATCTGAATTAAATCTTACCCAACTCTTGCGGCCGGGATTACATGTTTGTTTAATTCTGAAACCTCCGTCGAAATTAAGAAATTCGCGGTTCGCATAAAGAAGAATATTACCTGCAAAATCAAAATCATTACTGATGGTGAATCCTGTAGTATCAGAAACATAACCATTGCCAACGGTTTGAAAGGATGGGTCTACGCCAAGATCTTTCAGGAAAATTTTTTGTCTGTATTCCTTTTCATCCACATAATCATAGTTACCAATCCCTGTATATTTATTCTTCCCCTTAATATCGATTACTGCATCATAAATCTCGTGGTACCGGGTAACGGTATTTGTCAGGATTTTGGCATCGGGGATTGTATTCATTTTTGCGCCCGGATTGACCACAATTCTTTTATCCGTTGGAAAAATAGCCGCATCGGCTACCCGAATGTACTTTACATCTTCAGCGTATAAAATAAACTCCTTAAGATTGTAAGATGATACAGTGGAAATAAAACTTAAAGAGTCCTGCTGAGGGTGCGTGGAAATGAACTCGGAACCCTCAAGTGGTATATCGACTAGTTCTCTGATAGTTAAATTGTCATATTTGGCCATTTCAGCTTCTTTTTCGGCACTACCAATTGCAATTTCATATGAGTCCATAAACCAGTCAAATTGATCGATTAAACAGATGTACTGGTTAACCGGAAATTCGACAAATGATGCACCGCCATTTGAAACAAACTGACCCTTTCGTTCCCTAAAGTCGATATGCGATTTATAATTCTTGGTGGAGAAAGCAGATTGACCAAGAGAAGTGGATTTCAGGTTAAAATCGGCAGAATCTGCAAAAATATCGGATTGCTTAAATGTGTACATTTTTGATTGCATCTCAGCATCCTCGAAACTCATGGTTCCTGCGCCTTTCAAATCCTGTGGCGTCAGTAAAAGCATGCCATTCAAATTCGATTGCTGATTAAACATTGCAAATGGCATTTCCTGCTGTCGGAATATCATTTTGTCCTCATAGGGTATCCAATGGAGAAGGGCGTTCACTCCATTGACTGCAGGGTATTCAATAGGAGTAAACTGTTCAACGATTTCAAAATCTTTTACAATGGCATTGCATGAATCAGGGAAGAACATATAATCTTCGGAAGTGGAAGTGGAAGTAAGGTAGTCTATTGAACCATTACCGCGAAGGCCCTTATCATTCAGGCTGATATCGGCAAAATAGGTTCCTTTTCCTCCATACACAGGATACCCTTCAGCCGGCGTTTTAACAATCATACCAAGAGAATAATCCCGTTGAACCCTCAAAGTATCTTCTATATCAGGGAAAATACCAGCGGAAGCAAGATAACCATTGAACTCAAGTAACTCTGTTTTAAAATTATCCAAGCTATCAATAGTAAACGGATAAACATAAAAATAGAACTTCTCGCGGTTATAGATCCGATTGAAAATAGAGGGTTTATCATAGTAAACATAAGCGTCCTTGGTACTATTAAAAATCGGATAACTGGGAAATGGCTTTAATCCTGATTTATTATTCGGGTCATCGATGTATAGGTCCCCGCCAAGATCGGAGATGACATTTTTCACCTTTACAGGATAGCGTTCACCGGCATCATTGGTTTCAAAACTCTGAACCATAAAACTCATTGAATCAATGATGGGCATTCCAAGTTTGAACTGATTATAGCTGAATTCACACTTTTGTGCATAAAAATCAAAACTACCTGCGTGAACCCTTCCTGAAAAATTGAAGTCCATTCCCTTTCTCACTATCAACTGCTCGTTTTGCGGATAAATAAAAACATTTTGTGAGTCGCTAAGAAAAACCATGGGAACACCATATAACTTAAGCCCAAAACTATCCAATTCAAGAGAAGCATTTTGTATACGTGAAGTTTCAGAATTGAATTGCAATACATCATAGTCAATTTTGCGGTTCATAGCACTGATGTAATCAAACAGCTTCTCCTTGACAAATGCGGTTTTTTTATCCCGGTCGTATATAACAAACCCCCTGTTTGACAAAGTAACCAACATTGCAATAACCTGTTCCTGCGGTAAAAGTATTTCTTCTGACAGAGCCTGAACACCTATCTCCCTGACATTGTATTTTTCAGTATAATTTTTAATTACATTCAGTGGATTCATCAAATCAATACCCTGCAATTTCATGTACCGAGCCTCACTGAAATAATTGCTCGATTCAAATGTTGCCTTGCCACTAGCCGCAGTACCTCTAACCGGCTCAAAATTAATGGTTGGATCTCCCATTTTCCAGTAAATAGCTTCAGAATAAATATCGAGGCTATGATAGGAATCGTAAAACGGACTTTTCGATGTCCCTTCACCAATACGAGCGAGGGATAATTCCTTCTTTTCATCAATATAATTCAATTGCAACCCAGGATGATAAATCGAATCATCTTCACACACAATGGTTGCTGAAACTAATGCTGAAGCAAGCCGGTCAGGATAAATTACTATATTCTGTGAATGAATTTTCACAAACTCTTTTCTATCCTTCTTAAAACTTAGGTAAGCATCCTGATTTTCATCACCATGTCCAAAAAGTTTGTAACCATGCATTTCAATCCCGCCTATAAAATCAATATCATCAAACAACTCCAGGATTTCTATATTCATAAAATAAGAACGAAACCGGGGGTAACTCGCATTTTCAGTCGTAACATTAGCCAGTACTTTCTCCTCCAGTGTTCCCAGCAGTGGGCTGCTCCAATATTTTTTATTGAAAAATTTAACGGAATCGGCTACATACTTCGAAAAACCAAGATATATCTCATAATTTTTTAGAAAAGCATGAACTTCATTTTCAGGAAATCCTGCCCTAAGCCAATTCACCTCGCCCTTCTCTCCTTTCCAAATGGATGTCAATGGATAAAAATTTCCCTTAGTTTCATAGATGACGGCACTGTCATTATTTGAATAACAGGTGAGGTTTATTTTTCCAAACCGAACAACAGGAACAGTGTCGAAATCAAACCTGAAATCGTTCGTATTGGATTTCCACTCAGTGGCCTGGGATCTGTATAGTACATTTTCATAAAGGAGTTCAATACTGGTTTGAAGAAAAGAAATCAACGGTTTTGTACTTCGTTTATCATTTACAAGCATGATAACTGTCTTTTCCCAGGCAAGATAGCTTTCAGCCGAATGGTCATATTCCATCAGACCATTCATGCTGGAAAGGTAATTGTAGAAATTGGGATAGGCTTTCATCCTGCGGTCAAGCAAATGATTGCAAACATCTCTCATATTCTCCTTAACTTCTTTTGTATAAATCCCTGTGTTCCAATATTCAGTGAATTTAACCATCATTTCTTCGCAAAGCTCCTTTTGCTCTTTGACACTTAACTTGGAAAACATATCGTTCAGTTCACTAAAAAACTGATCCGGATCTCTGGAGAATTCCTTGAGATTTTGAGAAAACAATCCCGATAGGGAAAAGTAAAACAACAGGCTAATGAAATATCTGAACTTATAAATCATTTTGCTACAGTCTGTTTTGATTTGATAAAACGTGCTGCTAACCAGTCGTTTTTAATGATTTTTTTATCAGGAGTTAATCCGGAATTCATTGCAGACTGCAGGATAATATCAAGATCATCTTGATAAAAACCACTCATTAAAAGGACACCTCCTGAAATCAAATGATCAGCATAAATATTCATATCCTCCAGTAATACATTTCTATTAATGTTGGCAAGTATATGTCCGAATCTCTCGTTTTTTAGCAATCCAACATTGCCGATAAAAACGCTGATTTTCCTGCATTTATTTTTGCGGATATTTTCCAAAGTGTTTTCATAAGCCCTTTCATCATTGTCGATGGCCATGATAATTTTTGCACCCAACATTTCGGCCAATATTGCCAGAATACCTGTACCACAACCCATGTCTAAAACCGAACTGTTGGTCAGGTTCTCTTCCAGCATCAACTCCATCATCATTGACGTAGTTTCATGGTGTGCGGTTCCAAACGACATTTTAGGTTCAATCACAATTTCGTACTTTACTGAATTATTTGATGTATGAAAAGGAGCCCTTACAAAAACTTTATCCAAAATAAATACAGGATGAAAATTGCTTTCCCAAACTTCATTCCAATTTTGGCTTTTCAGCAGCTGATGGGTAAAAGCTAAAGTATAGTTTTTTGAAAGTAGGTTAGCAAGGTCTTCCAATTCATGTAGTCTGAATTCCTGTGAAGGAATGTAAGCCTTTAAGGATTCTTCTGCTTCCATAAAACTTTCATATCCAATTTGTGATAACATGGCAATCAATATCTCCGTTCCCGTAGACTTAGGTTCAATCACAAAACTCACTTCGATGTAATCCATGGAAAAGTGCCTAAAATACCCTAACTGTCTATACTTAAAAGTTTTAGATATGTTATAACATAAACAAATTATAATGATTGGATGATCTTGATAAACTCATCTGCATCTAAAGAAGCTCCACCAATAAGCCCGCCATCCACATCTGCATTGCTGAATAATTCCTGAGCATTTTTTGAATTGCAGCTACCACCATAAAGAATAGTGGTATTTTCAGCAGTCAGTTGATCGTACTTTTCTTTGATCAATCCACGAATAAAGCTGTGCATTTCCTGTGCCTGAGCCGGTGAAGCATTGACACCTGTCCCAATTGCCCAAACCGGTTCGTAGGCTACCACCAGGTTAGCAAAATCTCCTTTATTCAGGTGAAAGACAGATTCTTCAAGCTGCTTTTTAACGACTGCAAAATGTTTTCCGGTTTCCCTCTCGGGCAATAATTCTCCGCAACAAAAAATCGGAGCAATCTCATATTTCAAAGCCATATTGACTTTTTGAGCAAGAACTTCATGTAACTCATTAAAATATTTTCTGCGTTCCGAATGTCCGATGATGGTATAATCAACGCCCATCGATAGTAACATGGGTGCCGAAATTTCACCTGTATAGGCTCCAGACTCAAAATTGCTTATATTTTGTGCTCCAACCAACAAGTCTGTTTCATGCGCAAGGTCAGTTGCAAGCTCAAGATAGATAGATGGCGGGCAAACGATAACCGCTTTATTCTCCAGTTGATTTTTATTAATAAACTCAAGGATAGCATTGATAAGATCATCTGCCTCCTCAAAAGTTTTATTCATTTTCCAGTTTCCTGCTACGATTTTTGTCCTCATAAATATTGCTGCTAAGTAATTTTATTTTTTAAACTTTTCTTACAATATAGCCTTCTATCTTGTTCAAATGCAAACAATTCAAAATTAAATTTAATGGTAAACTTATCAGGATGTGAGGAGAAAACTTTTAAATTAATTATTAACAACAATCCTATTTGGCAAAAGAAGGATAGACCTCTTTGACTTCTTCAACGGTTGGAAAATCATTGAAATGCCATTTACTGAGAATGACGCCGTTCTTCATTAAAATCAATCCGGGATTGGAGCGGATCATAGCCATTAAAATGACATCATCAGCAAAATAAAAATCCGTATCCAGGTCATGAGTCTTCTTGAAAACCGATGCATCATCAGGCAATGAAGAAGTGATAACTACAAAAGAAATTTCTGTCTGATTGCAATAATTAATTAAATCCCTGATCCGGCCCATCTGCTTTAGATTGGCTTTAGATAAATCAAACGAAATAAGCAATAACTGGTAACCTGGATTTTCGAGGATAGCTGGAGTCTGATCAACTCCCAATTCATTCTCAGCCCGCAGGTCGTGAAGGTGAGTATTAGGGTCAACAACACGCTGATCAACAAACTCCCATTCAGCCATCCAGGCCGAATCATTATAGGGGTAATCAGGCGACTGATATTCTTTGGTCTGCCCCGTTATTTTGTTCCGGTATTTAAGGTAATATTTAAGGGGCAAAGGATTTTCATTCACCATTTTCTTACCCACTTTCCAATCCATAAAATCGATAGCCGGTAAGTGCCGGATATTATGGATTTGGAAATAAACAAAACCCAAAATGGCAAAAGCCAGCAAAGTCCATTCTACCCTGTAATTAAACCATCCGGGTATGCGCTTACGGGTTAAAAATACCATTAAAAGTAAAGCATCGATCACCAGGTTCTTGTAAAAAGTTTGCCAGTTGCTGATAATGAGTGCATCACCAAAACAACCGCAATCCGGAACCGGATTATTGGTTGCATCATTAAAAGTGAGAAGGGTAAAGACCGACATCATTACTAGGACCAGCCATGCAGAGATACGCATGTTCACATTCAGCAGCAACAATATGCCTAGCACGAATTCTGTTGCATTAAGAATTACCGACAGTGGTAAAGCAAAGGGTATCGCCCAATCCGTTCCGAAAGCGATGAAATAGTCTTCGATCCGGTATTGCGTTCCTACAGGATCAACACCCTTTACAAAACCCGAAAAGATGAACAAACAACCTAAAATGATACGGCTGATGGTTATCTGAAGCTTACTAAAGTAATTTATAAAAATAATGACAAGGACAATTTCTGCCACCAGCAGAAAGGTAAACAAAAGGCTCCAATTCTCATATAGTGAAATAACAAAACCTGTAACAAGAATTAAAATTAATAGCAACCAACCCAATACCTCTCTATATAAATTTTTCCCCTTGCCCATCTGCATTTTTATTAATTCTGAAATTCTGTTACTTCGTTAAGTTTAATCAATGCAAAAACAGAATAATTGATGATATCAAAGTAATTGGCATCGACTCCTTCCGATACAAAAGTTTTTCCTTCATTATCTTCAATCTGCTTGATTCTGAGAAGCTTCATGAGAATAATATCGGTTAGCGAACTGATGCGCATATTTCTCCATGCTTCGCCGTAATCGTGATTTTTATCCTCCATCAGAGATTTTGCAGCATTAACATACTTTTCATAAAGCGTATGGATTTGTAATGCTTTTAAATCCAGTTCTTCGGCAGCTCCCAGTTCCAATTGAATTAATGCCATTACAGAATAATTGACTAATGCCTATAAACTCAGGCATTATCCCTTCGTTCACTTTTTGTCTGCCTTTTTCTTCAATACTCCTGATTCGGTTTGCTTTAATGTAAATTTGGTCGGTAAGTGATGGGGTGCGAAGGATGCGCCATGCACTTCCATAATCCTTCATTTTTTTCAGAAATACCTCCCGGCACTGGTCAATTGCTTTATCAAACTGTTGTGAAGTATTCATTATTATGTAAAGAATGTGTAAAAATCCGAACCAAAAATAAAGCTATTTTATTAACTTCGTGTAAAATGTTAATTGCTTGAGTGAACCATTCAATTTAATTATTATTGTATTTTCGTTTCTAAAACTTGAAAAAATGCCGGCTTCAGTTTTGGGTACCGTTCCATCAAAAACATTCCAGTTAAAGCTGAGGGATAAAATTCTGGACTTGCAAAAACCAGTAGTCATGGGTATTCTGAATCTAGCCCCGGATTCATTTTTCGATGGCGGAAAATACAATTCAGAAAAAGAAGCCATCAACCAAACTGGAAAAATGTTGAGAGAAGGGGCGGCAATAATTGATATTGGGGCAGTTTCCACAAGACCCGGAGCAAAAGAAATTTCTCAAGAAGAAGAATGGCAGAGACTGATGCCGGTTTTGAAAACAAGTGGTAAAACAATTTCCCGAAGCGATCTTTTCCATTGATACCTCGCGAAGCCATATTGCCGAAATGGCCATTCAGGAAGGAGCTCAAATGGTGAATGATATTTCAGGAGGTAGTTTTGATAACCACATGTCAAAGGCAATTGCCCGTCTAAAAGTTCCTTTTGTGATGATGCACATCCAGGGCACTCCGAAAAATATGCAGATTAATCCGCATTATAATAATGTGATTGAAGACGTGAAAAATTTCTTTGCAATTCAGCTTAAAAAATTCAAAGAAATTGGTGTTACTGAAAATATAATCCTTGACCCGGGATTCGGATTCGGGAAAACACTGGAACATAATTACCAACTGCTAAGAAACCTGGAGATCATTTCTGGAGTTTGGATATCCACTCATGGCAGGTCTTTCAAGGAAATCAATGATCAATAAAGTTCTGCAAACAAAACCTGATGAAGCCCTTACCGGAACCATTGCATTGAATGTAATCGCCCTGCTGAACGGGACCCATATCCTGAGGGTGCATGATGTAAAAGAAGCTGTTCAGGCCATTGAACTTGTTGAATTCTACAGGCGGATATAAAAAAAGCCGCCCTGGTTGGGTGGCTTAATAAGCTTCATATTGCCATTCTATTTTACCATAAAAGTAATACCGGCTTTCATGTATGCACCATCACCGCTCCTGCCACCAAATTCAGCATTCAGACCAAATTTATCAGCAAACAACCAATGACCACCGACATGAGGACCAGCTACAAAGTAGACATCATCTTCATCATTCCATTCATAATCTGTATCATCGCTTTCGTAATTCCCATAAAAAGCAACTCCCAGGTCAAGCCCAGCATAAACATCAAATTCCTCCGGGAGTTTTAAAAGCTTATTGAAATGATAGTCACCGCGGGTTATAAACGCAAAACCATTCCTATGGTATTTAAATTCATTCCCGTAATAACCATAATTTGAATTATCAATTCGGAATTGCATCTCAGCCCCGATACTTAAAAAATCCTTGACCTGGTAATTTCCACCAAAATAAATAGGAATAAAACCATTTGAACTGGTAAATCCCAAACCCAAATTCAAATCGATACCACCTTCTTTAAAACCCTGGGCTTTTGATACCTGTGTAAAGCCCATCGTCATAACTACCATTAAAACCAATACTGCATACTTTTTCATATTGAATAATTTTTAATTTTAAGGGTGCGAAAATAATAATTATTAATGTTGGTATGGATAGTAAAGTAAGAAACAATTTCAAATTCGTATTCTAGTAATCTTCACTCAGGATACTCAATTCTCAGATGATAGATATTCATCAGCTTTTTCTTGAAAATCTTTTTGATCTTTTTAATATCCCGAAGGGTAATGTCAGCATTATCAAACTGATTGGCTTCAATTTGTTTGTTGATTGTGAATTCGACAAGGTTATGGATGGCTTCCTCATCCGGACGCTTAAGGGTACGGGAAGCAGCTTCCACCACATCGGCCATCATCAAAACAGCTGTTTCCTTTGAAAACGGTTCCGGGCCATGATATGTAAACACTTTCGGATCAATTTCTTCTTCGGGATAGGCTTTTTTTGCAAGGGTGTAAAAATATTCCGTTTTTCTTGTTCCGTGGTGGGTTCTTATAAAGTCAATGATTTGCTCAGGCAACTTATGCTTTTTTGCTTTCTCTACCCCTGAAATCACATGATCAATAATAATCGCGGCACTTTCTTCGTATGTAAGTTCGTCATGCGGATTTAATCCTGTTGTTTGGTTTTCGATAAAAAACAAAGGTTCATTGATTTTACCAATGTCATGATACATGGCTCCGGTTCTGACCAGCAAAGGATTACCATCAATTTCGTAAACCGCTTCTTCCGCCAGATTAGCCATTTGCATACTATGCTGGAAAGTACCGGGTGCTTTTAATGCCAGTTCGCGAAGCACCTTATTGTTTGTGTTGGAAAGCTCAAGCAACCTGACATCTGTAATCAACCCAAAGATTCTTTCGAAGGCAAAGATCACCGGATAGGAGAAAAATGTAAGGACAGCGCTTCCCGCAAACAGTGCAAAATAAAAAGAATTCATCTCGCTAATACTGCCTTCCTTTATCAAAGTCATCCCGATATAAATGATGGAATATGTGATGAATATCAGCAGAGAAGTAAGGAAAAACTGCGACCGGCGTTCGAGCCTGACGATACTAAGTATGGTCACGATACCGGCAAATAGCTGAAGGAATACAAACTCAAAACTGTTGGGAACAATTAAACCTGTAAGGATAATGGTGATAAGGTGACTAAACAGGGCAAGCCGTGTATCATTAAATATTCCCACAATAATAGGAACCAGACAGACAGGTATGATATAGGCGTATTCCGGATTGAATTTTACTACAAGGGCTGTTGCGATGACCATAACTACAATCAACAGCAGGATCATAACTACTTTTTTCTGGTCATTGAAAACCTCTTTTCTGAAAAATAACAAGAAAAAGAATAACGAAAACAACGACACGGATAGCAAGATAACCTGTCCGGTTATGATGCCAGTAAATTGAAAAGATGAACCCAGCTTTGATTCGTATTCGATCCTGAGGGATTCGAGTAATTGTAGTTTGTCATTGGTGATCAGTTCCCCTTTTGAGATAATCAGTTCACCGGTTTGAATCATTCCCCGTGTAAGCGATATTTTGCTGATAAGTGACTCTTTTTCCTTTTCAGTTTTTTCCCCATCATATTTTAGAGTTTGTACCATGGAAGCTTCCAAAACTGAAATAATTAAATTCCTGTCTAAAGGTCCGTAAGGATCTAATTTTTTTTGAATAAAAACATCAGCGGAGTTAATGGTGAAAAATTCGCCTATTTTTTTTTCTTCTGCTACATTCCCCCTGATCGAATATATTTTATAATCAGCCGGTTGGCCTTCTATAACTTCATTTTTCTCGATAATCCCGATGGACATAATGGAATCAAAAACAGATAAGCAAACTTGAAGATTTTTAAGCTTTCTGTCAGAAGCACCTGTTGTATTCTTATACTTTTCGTTCCAGGTACGTTCAAAATTGGTAACAAGAATTTCCCGTTGTTTGATTGCAGCTGCAGTATCATCTTTAAAATATGGAACGATGTCCTTTAATAACTGCTGTTTCTCTGCATTAAGTTCATCAGCAGTTTTCAGGATGGCAAAATCAAAAGGAGCGATCAGGTTTTGATGCATCCAGGGTTTACCTTTTCTAAACTCATATTTAAATTTCCCCTCCTTGGGCAGGATCAAAACAAGAATTACAATACTGAGAACAAACAGGATAATTTTTGACAGCATGGCATATCGATCTCTCAGGTATGACAAAAACCTATTCATCATCATTCATTTTGAATTTACGAAAATAGATAAAATTTATTTTGGCTGTTTTCTTACTGAAATCACTTGTTTATTTGTCCTTGTTTCTTGTCCTTTTATCTTGTATCTTGAACTTCGGCCTCCATTTTATATTTCAATCCTTCATAACTTGTAAGATAAGCCTTTACAGAACCAATTAAAATTTTTGCCTCAGCCATAATTGGTATTTTATTCTGATCGTCAGTAACCCACACAACCAATTCCTCACCCCCTTTGAAAATCGTTCCTTCCACCAGTAATGCACTCATCTTGTGACACCTGTATTTTCTCCCTGATCTGTTTTGGATGATTTCTTTACCCAGGTAACGGATATATAACTCATAAAATTCATTCTCAATAATAAACCTGGCGGGGATTTTATCACCCGGACTATAGTGATTATAGTTGATGTTGCGGGCAATATAAACAGCAGATAATACATCAAACCGGCAGGTATCGAGTGGCAGGGTATCTATTTTTAATGGCATGCCGGAATGTTTGACTTGCGAAATGATGCACCGGTCCTCCGTATTATAATCATATTGATTGAAAACTTCATAACCACCTTCATAAGTTTTGCGCTGAAACCACAATGGCTCAAAGGAATTAGCATCTAACTTTGATTGATAAAGTTCTCTCACCTTATAAATCCAGTCGTAATATTGATAGGAGGTCCCGAAAGCTTCAAAATCATAAACAGCTCTATGGTTAAATATTGAAGTATCCGTTTTGAAATATACTTCTCCGGCATTCACCCAAATAATTCCCCAGTTATAAGCAACTTCATATGTAAGTTTCTCACCTGGCTGAAACGGGATTTCCTGATCTGAACATTGCCCTATCAGAAAGCTGATATTCAGAATCAGGTAAAAAGCCACGAATATTTTACCGTAAATCTTCACCGGCAGTAATTTATGGCAAAATAAAGGATTTCCTCATTAACAAAATCGCAAAGAAAATTCCCCGGATGTTTTTGCACTGACTTATAAAAGCTACCCAGCAAATAGGTTTTTCAAAAAATCAGTGGTTTTCTGCCATTGACTTCAGGTACTCGAATGTCGTAAATTTGTGCAATACTTTTATAGTAATGAAAACCAAATCTAAACCACAAAGCAATGAAAAAGCAACTTATTATTAGTTTCGTGTACTTATTAGCCGTTGCGATGGCAGCGATAGCACAAAGTACCAGCCTTCCTGATGTTCCATTGTACACACTGGACGGCAAAGAAATCTCAGCAAACACAATCTCCAATGAAGGGATGCCGATGATCATGACATTCTGGAAAACCACCGAAAACGATTGCTGCGACCAATTGATGCAATTGTACGATACCTATGAACAAATTCTTCAATACCAGGGAGTTAAATTGATAGCTATTTGTATTGACTGCTCCGGAAGCACCCAGCATGTAAAACCCTTTGTTTATGGACATAACCTTGACATTGATGTGTATGTCGATAAAAACGGAGACTTTAAAAGAAGCATGGGAATTTCGGATGCGCCCTATTCCATTTTGTTCGACCAGCAAATGAATTTTTATTGCAAGCAAGCGGGCTATTGTGCAAATATTGAAGAGGTAGTTTGCCAAAAGGTAAATGAATGCCTAACTGCAATGAATGAGAAAAAGTAAAGGTTAAATAACCTAGGTTTAAATAATAAAGAGGCTGTATCACCCGTGATTCAGCCTCTTTATTTAGTAGCGAGGGCGGGGATCGAACCCGCCACCTCAGGGTTATGAATCCTGCGCTCTAACCACCTGAGCTACCTCGCCATATTTTCGGGTTGCAAAAGTAAAAACATATTAATAAAAATAACGGTTTTATATTTCTTTTTTTAATTATTTAAGCTGTTCCGATCTTAAAATGTAATATTTTTTCAACAATTCACAGGCCGATTGAACTTTTTTATATGTTTGATTGTCTACTTTATTAACAAATGATATTAACTATTTAATTGAATTAGGGTTTGTATCATCAAATCTTTTTTTAAATTTGCACTTTATAGTCATAGAATATTAACATAAATTTTTATAAATCATGAAACGATTCGCACTCAGTTTATTGCTCCTTTCCTTTATCGGAATATCCTTTGCAGCCAGGGTAGAACTTCAGGATGCGAGAACTATCGCCCTGAATGCCTATTATCAAAAAGTCAATCTTTATCTGAATCCGGTCAATCTTAACGACTTACAAATTTCAGAGTATTTTGACATTCAAAAAGATGGAGAAACAATGCTGTATGTATTTAATTTTTCCGATCTGGGATTTATAATTATTTCGGCGGATGATGCAATGACCCCGGTAATTGGCTATTCGTTTGAGAGCCAGTATATCCCGCAGAATCTTCCAGATAACTTTTCGGGCTGGATTAATGGCAGGGCAGGCGCTGTTAAATTCATCATGGGATAATAATATAGAGGCAACCGGAGAAATAAAATCTCAATGGAAAGAATTTTCCGACATTTCAATCCTTTATCCCTTAAAGGAGGTGGTAAAGCCATCGAACCTTTATTAACCTGCACATGGGACCAACTCTATCCATACAATTATTACTGCCCTGTGCGAACCACACAACCAAATTCATCAGGTAAAGCATTGGTTGGTTGTGTTGCCACTGCGATGTCACAGATCATGCTATATTGGAGATATCCGCACCAGGGAACAGGATCTCACAGCTACAATGTGTCCACCGGCCGGTATCATATATGCAAATTTTGGTGAAACCATTTACGACTGGGATGGAATGCTTGACAACTAACTTCAAAAGTAAATTTACCTGTGGCTTTAATCAGCTTTCATGCAGGAGTTTCTGTGGATATGGATTATTTTGATGCTGGTGGTTCAGGCGCATTTAGCCAGGATGTACCTTATGCCATGAGAACGTATTTTGGTTACAGCAATCAAATTCAATTTTTAAACCGAAATAATACAGCTTTTACAACATGGAAGGGCTATGATTGAAGATGAATTAAACTTAATGCGGCCTGTGTATTATTCAGGACGAGATGCTCATAACCGGAGGTTGGCATGCTTTTGTTTGGATGGCTATCATCTGCCGATGGCACTTTTCATTTTAATTTTGGATGGGGTGGTTATGGAAATGGTTGGTTTGATATAGCAAGTCCATCGGTATGAATGGTATTACCAGCAAGCAATGGTTAGGAAGATATTTCCTGCCGATGCTGCATATCCTTATGGCTGTACTCCTGATATTGTAAATACCAATCTTGCTGGTTCCATTGAAGACGGAAGCGGACCGCAACAAAACTATGATCCGAATGTCAATTGCAGTTGGCTGATTGATCCCCAGACTGCCAATGATTCTGTTACCAAAATTCAATTGAATTTTATCGTTCTTGATACAGAATCGGAAGATATCATTACCATCTATGATGGAGAAACAACATCAGCACCTGTTTTAGGAACTTATTCCGGAACTGTGCCTCCTGCATCTCCCATCTATTCAACAGGAAATAAAATGTTGATTGTTTTTCAGGGTGATGGCGACGCCACAACAGCTGCCGGATTCAGGATTGCAATTCAGTTCTACCCGACCCACCTGGTGCTCAGGTTTAACCACGATTACTGCTTCATCAGGGATCATTTGATGATGGCAGCGGAACCTGGTACTATAAAAATAATCAAATTGCATGTGGAAAGTTCATCCTGAATGGGCTTCAGATTTGACTCTTTCTTTTACGGAATTTGATACCGAAGAAGACAAGGATGTCCTGAAAATATACGATGGAAGCAATAACCAATTATTAGCTACCTATTCAGGCGAATATACTGCCGGAAATATGCCGGATCCTATTACCATTCCCAGTGGCAATCTATTCTTATATTCCAGAGTGACGGAGCCTTTAACCGTCCGGGATGGACTGCTGAGTGGGAAATAGCAAACACCTCGGTTGAAGATCAGGTTGACGGATTTGATCATTTGACGGTTTACCCTAATCCTGCTGAGAATTTACTTAACATCAGCTTTAATGTGGAAAAAAATCAATCTCTTGAAGTCAGACTGATTTCTGCTACCGGAACTACGATTTATTCGGAAAATGCTGATGACTTTTCAGGATACTATGTAAATACCATTGATCTTTCTGGTTTTGCAAAAGGAGTTTATTTCCTTAGTCTGACAAATGACAATGGAACTGTAAATAAAAAAGTTGTAATTAAATAACACGTCATAGTTTTTGATTTAAAGCCTTCTGCAAAAAACAGGAGGCTTTTTTATTTGTCGTTTTAGGTTTTAATTTACTAAAAAAATCAAATCAGCTCCTTCGGCTTTTATCCAATTTATATCGAAGATTATTTATACTTTTATAAATCTTTTAAAAGTTGGAATATGAAAAGAACAATCTTTACCGCTCTTCTTGTTGTTCCTTTACTGGTAACTGTTTTGGGCCAGCAAGTATCTGTTGCAGATGCTGAAAAAGCAGCAAGAAATTTTTTCTATGAAAGAATCAACCAGTTCGAAAACACCAGGTTAGATGATATTAAAATCCTGAATTATTATTTGGTCGGTGATAAGGGTAATCCAATTTACTATGTTTTTAATATTAATCCAAAAGGATATGTAATTGTTTCAGGTTTTAAAAATTCAATCCCTGTGCTGGCATATTCGCTCTATTCGAGGTATTCTGACACTCATCAACCACCCCAATTCACTGCCTGGATTAAGCAATACTACGACCAGATTAATTATGCTCGAACAAACCAAATCGAACCTCTGCCTGAAGCGATATCGGAATGGAACCGGCTTTTAACCGATGATCCTTCAAAACTGCTGAACCTGAAATTTGCGAAAGAAGTAAGTCCTATGTTAATTTCCACATGGGATCAGGGTCAGTTTTATAACCAAATGTGCCCTGCAGATCCCGCAGGTCCTGGCAGGCCATTGCCTCACCGGTTGTGTCGCAACAGCCATGGGACAGCTATGCTATTATTTCAGGTGGCCATTAACAGGGACCGGTTCATATACTTACCAGCATCCTGTTTATGGAACCATTTCTGCAAATTTTGGAGATACAGAATACCGGTGGAATGAAATGACTAATTCGGTTCAGGAGCAAAATGATGCCGTTGCAGAATTACTATTTCATCTTGGCGTTTCTGTAGATAT
The DNA here is from genome assembly GCA_963705185.1 of uncultured Bacteroidales bacterium. Classification (GTDB taxonomy): domain Bacteria; phylum Bacteroidota; class Bacteroidia; order Bacteroidales; family JAADJA01; genus JAADJA01. The sequence continues at coordinate 1,259 of CAVPJF010000009.1, read as the reverse complement.
GGACTATGGTCCAACGGGTTCGGGAATGTGGAACCATAAGGCAGCCTATTCTTTACGAACTTATTTTAACTATTCCCCTGAAACCCAATACCTTTATCGTGACAGCACGAACCTGGACTGGGATAGTGTGATTGTTGCCCATCTCGACCAGAAAATCCCGATGTATTATGCTGGATGGTCGGTTCCCAATATAAATGGCCATGCATTTATAATAGATGGTTATCAGACTGAAGATTATTTTCATTTTAACTGGGGCTGGGGCGGCTCGTATGATGGTTATTTTTATCTCGATAACCTTGTACCGGGCGGAAACAATTTTAACCTTGCCCAGGAACTGGTCATTAATTGTTACCCGGATACCATTAATTATTCCTATCCTTATTACTGCAGCCAACCTGGATACACTGAGATCTCTGAACGGAACCATTGAAGATGGAAGCAGTCCTACACTGAACTATCTGAACAATTCCGATTGCTCCTGGCTGATTTCACCGCAAACAGAAGAAGATTCTGTTACTTATATCATCCTTGAATTTGACAAATTCGAAACAGAACTCAACCATGATATGGTTACTATTTACGATGGTGAAACAATAGCAAGCCCGATACTCGGGCAGTTCTCCGGCACTATAAATCCCGGAATTATAAATTCCACTGGAAACAAAGTACTGGTGACCTTTCAATCAGATAATTCAGGAACTGCTCCCGGCTGGTTTATCAGTTACTCTTCAATTATACCAAACTGGTGTGGTGGTCTTCTTCAATTAACTGAACCAGAGGACACTATAAGCGATGGAAGCGGCCATTTCCATTATCACAACTGGATCAACCTGCATGTGGAACATCCAGCCTCCCGGAGCAACAGAAGTGACAATTAATTTTCTGGATTTTGACACTGAAGCTGTTAAGGACATTGTAAAAATCTACGATGCAGCTTCAAGTCAGTTGCTTGCAACCTATTCCGGAACCTATGAAACAGGAAACCTTCCTAACCCGGTTACTTCAAACAGCGGGAAAATGTTTATTACTTTTTCTTCAAATATGACCGTTACTAAACCGGGTTGGAGTGGATTATACACTTCAAATGGAGTAGGTACAAATGAAATTGATGCAACTGAAAGCATAAGCGTATACCCAAATCCAGTCAAAGATTTTGTTTTAATTGAAATGAACTTTCATGAATCCGAAAATGTTGAAGTAAATATTTATGATATTAAAGGAGCAGTAATCACCCGCGAAATAATTAGCTACAATGGTAG
>CAVPJF010000008.1:0-38073 GCA_963705185.1 uncultured Bacteroidales bacterium | reverse complement strand
CCCTTGCCCTGAACAATTGCGCTTTAACAGTTCCAAGCGGGAGGTTTAGTTCTGCTGCAATCTCCTCATAAGAAAACTCACTGAAGTACCTAAGTTCAATGAGGGTGCGGTAATGAGGCTTAAGCTTTTCCACAACCTCACGCATCAGTTTGATCTTTTGCTTTTTTACCAGCTCTTGTTCAGGGTCGAGGTCTTCGGCGGGGATACGATTGGCTAATTCAGTTCCTATTTCGTCGTCAATGCCCTGATCGATCGAGAAAGTATATTTTTTCTTTTTGCGGATAAAGTCGATACAATTGTTTGAAGCGATTTTGAAAAGCCAGGTACTGAAAGCATAATCGGGCGTATACTGATGCAATTTTTTGAAGGCTTTTCCAAATGCCTCAATGGTCAGGTCCTCTGCATCGTGAGGATTGTTGGTCATTTTCAGGAGCATGAAATAAAGGGAATCCCGGTAGTTTTTCATCAGCTCGGCATAAGCCTTCTGATCTCCCTGATCGATAGCTCGCTGAACCAGCTTAAAATCCCGTACTGCTTTATCAGTAAGATGCGTTGTTACTTCCATTTACTTTGTTTGATAACCAGGTTTGCTAAAAGTATTAGTGGAAAAAAACCTAATAGAAACAATTCAAACAGCGGCGAAATTAGCAATAATTTATTTTCATTTAACCTTTGCATCGATTTTTTGAAAATTATCAGTTTACTAATTAGTCTGACTGCAAATATTGCCAGAACAATGTACACATAAAACTTACCCAGCAGCAACGTAACAAAAAGCAGGTACATAAGCATCAGGCTGCCTGAATAGGTTCCAAGAATAAACTTATGCTTTGGCTTATAATAATATCCGGTCGAAAGATGTCTTCGTTTCTGATACCACCAATCCCTGAAAATATTTTTTGCAGGTGAAACCGTATAACTGTCCGGATCGATCTCAATGCTGGTATTCAGGTTTGTTGCTGCTTTGTTGATAAACAGGTCATCGTCGCCGGAAGAAATGGTGTAATGCGAAATAAAGCCTTTGTTTTTAATAAAAAGTGATTTTGTATAAGCCAGGTTTCGGCCAACGCCCATATAAGGCATTCCGGCAAGCGTATACGAAAAATACTGAATCGCAGTCATAATCGTCTCGTACCGGATAATCATGTTCAGCAGGTTGTTTTTCTTTTCGTAAGGACCATATCCTAATACGATTTCAGTTTTACTATTAAAATTACCTGCCATTTCCCTGATCCAGTTCGGGCTGGAGGGAATGCAATCTGCATCGGTAAGAAGCACGACGTCATTCTTTGCTGATTTGATACCCAACGATAATGGAAATTTTTTTCCTTTAAAAAAGTTCAGGTCCTGGGTTATGTTTACGATCTTAAGGTGCTTGTATTCTCTTTCTAAGTCCTGGAGAAGGAAAATGGTCTCATCATCCGAAGCATCATTTACAATTACCACTTCAAAATCAGGGTAATTCTGATTCAGGATCGACGGGAGGTTATCCTTAAGGTTATGGAATTCGTTTTTTGCACTGATGACAACTGAAACGGGGGGTAAGTTATTTGTTGGGGTCTTTTTCCTGTAAAATGCAAACCGTGCAAAAATCCCCCAGAAATAGAATAATTGCAGGGCGGTTACTATGCAAAATGCATAAAATAAATACGAAAATATTATTTGTAAATTAAATTCCAAATTTCAACAGATGATCAAGATTAGAGGACAAAATTATTTAAACAAAAAATAGTAGTACTGACACAATCTGAAAACTTATCAAGAGAATTTGAACAGGCAACTATGAAATTTTGGGATTTGGATAATTGACTTTTTAAAAATTGAAATACCCTTATCTTTACGGCTTTGAAAAAACAAAGGAAGTCAGAAGAATGATGAAGTTCAGTATTAAGGGAAAGGATAAAAATACCAGCGCCAGGGCAGGTGAAATTGTTACGGATCATGGAACATTACAAACCCCTGTATTCATGCCGGTAGGGACTGCCGGTGCAGTTAAAGCTGTGCACATTCCCGAACTGAAATCAGATGTGAAGGCACAGATTATTCTTGGAAACACTTACCATCTTTACCTGAGGCCGGGCCTTGAGGTTATTCAAGCTGCAGGAGGCTTACATAAGTTCAATGGATGGGACAGGCCTATACTGAGCGATAGCGGGGGTTATCAGGTTTATTCCCTTGCCAATACCCGGAAACTGACACCTGAAGGGGTAGTTTTTAATTCGCACATCGATGGCTCACAACACATTTTTACACCGGAAAAAGTAATTGACATTCAGCGGATCATAGGGGCGGACATTATCATGGCTTTTGATGAATGCACACCTTTTCCCTGCGAATACGACTATGCTAAAAAATCTCTCGGCATCACACATCAGTGGCTACAGCAATGCATCGAATATTTTAAAAATACCGAACCTCTTTACGAACATTCGCAAGCCCTATTCCCCATTGTTCAGGGAAGCGTTTATAAGGATTTACGCATTGAATCAGCAGAGACCATTGCTTCTTATGAAGCGGATGGAAATGCCATTGGAGGTTTATCGGTGGGTGAGCCACCTGAAATAATGTATGAAATGACCGCACTTGTTTGTGATCTGTTGCCTGCGGATAAGCCTCGTTACCTTATGGGTGTTGGTACCCCGGTTAATATACTGGAAAGCATTGCACTTGGAGTAGACATGTTCGACTGTGTGATCCCTACCCGCAATGCACGTCATGGACTATTATACACCAGTAAAGGAATCATCAATATTAAAAATGAAAAATGGAAGTTCAATTTTTCAGCCCTCGATGAAAATGGAACTTCTTTTGTCGACCAGCAATATTCAAAAGCCTATTTACGACATTTGATTCATTCACAGGAGATGTTAGCCGGAATGATAGCAAGCCTGCACAATCTCGCATTTTATCTTTGGCTGGTTGGGGAAGCCAGGAAAAGAATTTTAGATGGATCATTCCAGGAGTGGAAACAAAAAATGGTGATCCGGTTGGCTCAAAGATTGTAATAATTTTGCATAAAATTTCCTTTTTTGAAAAAGATTGACATTTATATAATCAAAAAGTTTTTGGGAACTTTTTTCTTTGCTATTTCCTTATTGATCATTATCGTTGTGGTATTTGATATTTCGGAAAAAATTGATGATTTCATTGAAAAGCAGGCACCATTAAAAGAAATTTTGTTTTCCTATTACTTTAATTTCATTCCCTATTTTGTTAACCTCTTTAGTTACCTGTTTACTTTTATTGCTGTCATTTTCTTTACATCCAAAATGGCTTCCGGCAGTGAGATCATTGCAATTTTAAGCAGCGGAATAAGTTATTGGAGGATGCTATGGCCCTACCTGATATCGGCTGTTTTTTTGGGATTGATGTCTTTTTACCTGGCTAACTTCCTGATCCCACGCACCAACAAAAAAATGATGGCTTTCGAAAAGGTATATCTGAAAAATCCTTATCATTACAGGGAGAGAAATATTCATCTGCAAATTCAACCGGGAACATTTATTTACATGGAAAGTTATAATAACCAGTTGAATGTTGGGTATAAATTTTCACTGGAAGATTTCGAAGATAACCGGCTGATATACAAGATAAATGCAGATCAAATTATTTGGGATAGTATATTGGGCCAATGGAAACTGAAGAACTATTTTATCCGGAAAGGATCCGCTGACCAGGAAACTCTAATAAAAGGCGCCGTTATGGATACCCTCATCAATATTAATCCAAGGGATTTTAGTGTAATTGTCGGCGATATAAAAACCATGAACTATTCGGAATTAAGGGCATATATCGAAAAAGAACAACTTAAGGGAACAACCACAATCAAAGAATATCTTGTGGAGAAGCATAAAAGAATTGCCTTTCCCTTTGCCACAATCATTTTAACCCTGATTGGTGTTTCCATTTCAAGCCGTAAGGTGAGGGGCGGGATTGGCGTGCACCTGGGACTTGGGATTGCCATTACATTTACTTTTATTTTCTTTCTGCAAATTACAACTGTTTTTGCTACTCGTGGGAACCTTGAGCCCTGGCTTTCGGTGTGGATTCCAAATATGATTTTTGGAGTTGTTGGAATTTTTCTGTTAAGAGTCGGCCAAAAATAGTATTGTTTAATAAAAAGTGCTTTCAAAGATTTTCACATTATTTATGCGCTGATGCTGGTCCATAAATAATGGTTTTGAAACCTGTTGCCAATGTGAACAGGTTTATTAAAGATTCCATATAAAGCCGAGCCACTTCCGGTGAGAGATGCATAGGTTGCACCCATTTGATACAATTCATCCCTGATCACTTTGATGACACTGTGCCTTTTCATCACTTCATCTTCAAAATCATTGATCACCAGATTCCTCCATTTATGCATTGGGTTTTTTATCAATTCTTTTAACTTTTTTTCCTTTATAGCTGGCTTAATCCACGAATAAGCTTCAGGTGTGCTGATATGGATATCCGGTTTTACAATGACCATGTATCGATCAGGCAGGTTTAATTTTACAGGTTCTAACTGATCACCTCTTCCGGTGGCCAGAGCGGGTTTATTTTCTATAAAAAAGGCGCAATCACTTCCCAACCTTTTGGCATAATCCTGCATTTGAACTATCGTCAAGCCAAGATCAAATAGTTTGTTGATCATCCTGATAGTAAAAGCTGCATCTGCTGAACCTCCCCCCAATCCTGCTCCGCATGGAATTACCTTATGCAGATGGATTTTAACTCCAGGAAGATTAAAATCTCTTTTCAGAAGTTCATAAGCTTTGCAAACCAGGTTATCTTTAAATTCCCCATCAAGCTTGATCCCTGACAATGTAAATGAATAAACCTTATCAGGTGAGATAATGATCTCAAGGGCATCATAAATTTTAACAGGATACATGATCGTTTCCAAATTATGAAATCCGTCCGGCCTCTTTTCTGTTATTGAAAGCCCGATGTTTATCTTGCCGTTTGGAAAGTCGATCATTATAACTGATTATAAAACCAAGCTAAAATAATAGTAATTTTGAAAACCTGTTAATTAACTTTTATTCGGTTATTTTTTTATGGCGCTCATTAATTCGGTATTATCATGGTTGTTGAAGAAGCGATTTCACCAGATCGAGCTTTTTATGAAATATCCACATGAAGTGCAGGAGGAATGGTTTAAGAAGTTAATTACAAATGCAAAAGAAACAGAATGGGGGAAAAAGTTTGATTACAAATCCATCAAAACCATAAATGAATATAAGGAGCGTGTTCCTGTAAATGACTATGAAGCATTTAAACCTTATATTAACAGGTTGCGAAAGGGTGAACAAAACATATTGTGGAATTCCGAAATCAAGCTATTCGCAAAATCATCCGGTACTACTTCCGATAAAAGTAAATTTATTCCTGTCAGCCAGGAAGCGCTGGAAGAATGCCATTATAAGGGCGGAAAAGATATGCTTTCGATATACTGCAATAATTATCCCGAAACCCTTATATTCGATGGCAAAGGTTTGTCGATGGGAGGAAGTCACCGAATCACCGAGATCAACAATGAAATCTATTATGATGGTGATCTGTCGGCTTTAATAGTCCAGAACCTGCCTTCATGGGCTGAATTCATTCGTGTACCCAAACGTTCGGTTGCTTTAATGGACGAATGGGAAAGCAAAATTGAAAAAATGGCCATTTCCACCATTAACCACGACGTCACCAACATTCTTGGCGTGCCCTCATGGACATTGCTCCTTATGAGACATATCCTTGAAATCACTGGTCGTAAAAATCTGCTTGAGGTTTGGCCAAACCTTGAGGTTTTTTTTCATGGCGGAGTGAACTTTCAACCTTATATAAATCAGTTCAAAGAACTCATCCCGTCAGATAAGATGCATTACATGGAAACCTATAATGCATCCGAAGGATTTTTTGGCTTGCAGGACCGCACTGATTCCGATGACCTGCTCCTCATGCTTGATTATGGAATTTTTTATGAGTTTCTTCCGATGAACCAGCTGGAATTGGAACACCCCCAAACCCTTACCCTTGAGCAGGTAAAGAAAGATGTGAATTATGCCATTGTGATTTCTACCAATGGTGGCTTATGGCGATACCTGATCGGCGATACCATACGATTTACTTCTCTCAATCCATACAGGATCAGGATCACCGGTCGAACCGTCAACTTTATCAATGCCGTTGGTGAAGAAGTTATCATCGATAATGCAATCAAAGCGTTGGCTATTGCCTGCAATAAATGCCAGGCCATCATTAGCGATTTTACCGCCGCACCGGTTTATTTTTCTGCAGGCAACAATGCTGCACATGAATGGCTGATTGAGTTTGAGAAAGCGCCTGAAAACATTGAATATTTTGCCGAAACACTCGATAACGCCCTTAAATCGCTCAATTCGGATTATGAAGCAAAAAGATACCACAATATGATCCTGCGGCCACCCATTGTCAGGCAACTTCCGGAAAAGACATTTTACAACTGGCTAAAAAAGAAAAACAGGCTTGGTGGACAGAATAAAGTGCCCAAACTGTCGAACGACAGATTATATGTTGATGAAATCCTCGAATTGGTTAATTAAAAAAACAAACCTTTTCATACCGCACCATTAAAAAATATTATTTTTATCCGATCATTAAATAGAAGAATATGCACATAGCAATTGCCGGCAACATAGGATCAGGGAAGACAACACTAACCCGTTTGTTATCAAAACATTTTAAATGGGAACCTCATTATGAGGATGTCGATACAAATCCCTACCTCCATAGTTTTTATGAAGATATGCAACGTTGGTCTTTTAACCTGCAGGTATATTTCCTGAACAGCCGATTCAGGCAGATCGTTCAGATCAGGGAAAGTGGAAAAACTGTTATTCAGGACAGGACCATTTATGAGGATGCTTACATTTTTGCACCCAACCTGCATTATATGAACCTGATGACGACCCGCGATTTTGAAAACTATTTTTCGCTTTTCGAATTGATGAGTACATTTATCCAGCCTCCTGATCTGCTGATTTATCTCAGGGCAGAAGTTCCCACACTTGTTAAACAAATTCAAAAAAGAGGCAGGGAGTACGAGGAAGCCATCAGGCTGGATTATTTGAAAAAACTTAACGAAAGATATGAAGCCTGGATCGCAAACTACCGACTGGGCAAATTACTTATTTTTGAGGTTGATGACATCAATATTGAAGAAAATCCTGCTGACCTTGCCATGATCATTGATAAGATGAATGCACAGTTGCATGGTTTATTTTAATTCCGGATTAACTGTTCAATGAACCCTATTCTCAAACCATCATCGAAATGAAACAGTTTCCATTTCATTATTATTCCATTTTCCTTGTTGTCCTTATTTCCTTTGCATCCTGTAAAAATAAAATTACTAAGGAAACAGATCAACATGGAAACACCGTAATTAAAGAATGGTATAACAAAAGCCAGGTGAAATCAATTAAAACCATCTTAAATGAAAGTACAAACGACTACATTTATATTTTGTATGGTAAGGATGGCCGTCTCCTTGATTCAGCAAGGTACATCAACGATACCCTGGAGGGGATGCGCAAATTTTATGAAGAAAAAACAACCCTTTTGCATACCGAGAACTATCATCACGGCCTGTTAAACGGAACTCATAAAGCCATTTACAGTTCAGGAGTTACAGGATTTGAAGGTTATCGTAAAAATAACCTGATGGTAGGTGAATGGAAATTTCATTTTGTAAATGGCCACCCCATCACTTATGAATATTATGATTCGACGGGAGTAATGAAATATTTCAGAAAGTATGATGACAATGGAAATGTTCTTAAAGTGGATGGACTTGGATTGATACAGGTAAAGTCAGATCCATCAAAACTTGAAAGTTCACAAACGCTTTTCGGTTTTGTGGAGGCTGCTATTCCTCCCGGTTGTACAACACAGTTTACCATTGAGAATAACAAAGAAGGGCAAGCTTCAGAGAAATACCTTGAAATGAAACTTGAACAACCGAAAACTGATTGGGAAATCATCTTTGCTGAACCCGGACAGAAAAACTTGAAGTTTACAATAACCATTACTGATAATAAAACCGGTAAAGAAGAAGAAAGTGTTTCGGAACAAACCATCATGGTAAATCCAATTGAAGAATGAAAATCCTTGGAATTATTCCTGCCCGCTATGCAAGTACGAGGTTTCCGGGTAAACCGCTTACACTGATCAACAATAAACCCATGATCCGCCATGTGTATGAGCGGGCGATCAAAGCAAAGTCCCTGACCGAAGTTTATGTAGCCACGGATGATAAAAGAATAGAAGATGCCGTAATTAGCTTTGGTGGTAAGGTGATCATGACATCCGATAAGAACAGGAGCGGAACTGACCGTTGCATGGAAGCCTATGAAAAGCTAGAGAAACAAGGCAAATCATTCGATGTTGTCATCAATATTCAGGGGGATGAACCCTACATTCATCCTGAGCAAATCGACCTTGCAGCCTCATGCTTCAACAAACCTGATGTCACTATTGCCACGCTCGCCATCAAGCTCAAATCAGAAGAGGAATTGTTTAATCCCAATATCATCAGGGTGGTTTTCGATATTCATAAAAAGGCTCTTTATTTCAGCAGAAACCCCATCCCATTTGTCAGAAATTTTGAAAAGAAAGACTGGTCAAGCCAACATCAATACTTATAAGCATATTGGTATTTATGCCTATCGGCCACAGACTTTGCGACAGATTACCATGCTGGATACTTCGCCTTTGGAGCAAGCCGAATCACTGGAGCAGTTGAGATGGCTTGAGAATGGTTTTAAAATTCATGTCGAAATTACTGAATTCGAAAGCATTGCTGTGGATACACCTGAAGATTTGTTAAAATTTTTAAACAAACCTTAGTTTCAACCGTAGAATTAGTTAATTTAGCGCATCCGATTGGAATAATAATGAAAGTTGCCCATTACATCAGTGAATTGCTTTTTGCGAATGATTGTGTGATCGTTCCGGGTTTTGGCGGTTTTGTTTCCAATTATGCTCCGGCTAAAATTCACCCTGTCAATCATACCTTTTATCCTCCTTCGAAAAGTATCCTTTTTAATTCCAAACTTTTGAGTGATGACGGGTTGCTCCTGCATGCCATTTCAATTGGTGAAGGCATCTCTTACGAACAGGCAAAGCAAATGGTTGATGAGTTTACCCATGATTGCACGCACAATCTGAATGAAGGTAAGCATGTGAAGCTGGAAAGAATTGGAAAGATCAGGAAAGATGAAGACGGGCGATACCTGTTCGATCCGGATACCACGGTAAACTATCTTGAAGATTCATACGGCCTGCCGACATTTATTTCCCCGCCCATTCTGCGATCGCCTATGCACAAGCGACTGGAAAAGAAGTTTGCTGACCGCAGGCCCAGGCCGGTAAGTGAAATAAAGAACAGAAGTGTTTACTGGGCTGCAGTTGCTCTGGTTCCGGTATTGCTGTTGACAGGCTGGATCATTTTTAACCCGGTTTCAAAATTTGACGGGTCTCAGCAATCGGCAGTAATTACCATTTCGGAAACCGAAATCAGCATCGCTGTTTATCCGGCAAGGATGATACTAATCGAATCCCTTCCATTACAGCACCAAAGGAAATGAATCTATAAAATCAGAAGTGTGCCCCAGGTATCAGAATAATGAAGCGGATGCCGCAATTAATCAGGTTAAAGAAAATATCAAAATTTCGGTATCAAAGTTTTATGTCATCGGCGGAGCCTTCAAAATCAGGGAGAATGCTGATAAGCTGCTGGCTGTTTTACGCGGGGAAGGTTATCATGCTGAAGATGTTGGTCAAAATCCGGCCGGTTTGTACATGGTCAGCTATTTTTCTTCCGAAGATAAATCTGAAGCCCTGGTTAATCTTGCAACCATCCGCCGCGAAAAGAATCCTTCAGCCTGGTTGTTGAAGAAATAAATTCAATTTTAAAATCTTCAGCTCTTTTGGATTTGTGTTAAAAACTGTTTTTTCTTTCATTTTCTCTTCTGTTTCGTATTTGTAGTAAGCCCGTTAATTGCCTTTAATTTGCAGACATATAATCTCTCCGGTTGCAAATTTTGCAGTTGCGTGGCTGTGGTTTTTTATTTTGGCAAACCAACAGTTTTTAAAATCTTGTTGGCTCTTTAAGCTTATCTTTAAAAAGAATCTTTTGTAGCCCTTTAAGACAATTTACGCAGGATTACAAATCCATGAATCAAATTCCCGTCACTGTATTATCATACTTAACAGCCTGTGCATAAATCCGAACTGATCAAATTCTTATAAAATAAAAATGGATTTGTAACCCTTTAAAACAATTTAAGTGGATTACAAATCCTAAGTTATCCCGTCCGGATTATCATACGTACCAGCCTGTTCATAAATCCGGACGAGCAGATGCCTATAAATCAGGAATTCCTTAATAACTTTATGCATTCTAAAATTGAAGATTATTTTGGAAATTGCTCCTCCAACTTCGAACTTTAGGTTCAAACTATTGATTCCCTGCCAAACTTAAATACTATTTTTCCAAATAATCAAAAGAAATTAAGAACAATCATTAATTTCTGGTTTGCTGTAAATCCGTTCAGTTATTTTTGTCGCCAGATTTTATTGATTTCTTTTTGAATGGCTAAGAACAAATTAAAACACTTTGCCGAGAACGAGGCTTTTCCAGGGTTCATCCAACCGACCATTGATGAAGTCAAAGACAATTTTCAACTGTCGGGCAAGTGGGCAGAAAAACTTTTTGGCAATAACCATCCGGTAGTTCTGGAATTAGCTTGTGGCAAAGGCGAATATACAGTGGGGCTTGCGCGCAATTATCCTGAAAAGAATTTCATCGGTATCGATCGCAAGGGCGCCCGCATGTGGCGGGGAATGAAAACTGCTGTGGAGGAGCAATTATCCAATGTGGGATTTTTAAGGACAGGGATTGATTTCCTTAGTCTGTGTTTTGGCAAACATGAAGTAAGTGAAATTTGGATCACTTTCCCTGATCCACAGCTTAAAAATAAGAAAAGCATGAAGCGTCTAACCTCACCGTTCTTCCTTGGCATGTATAAAGAAATCCTCATACCGGGTGGCAAAATCCATTTGAAGACCGATAATACAGAATTGTATAAATTTACCCTGGGTATTATAAAGGAACATGGTCACCATCTTATTAAGGAAACCAATGATCTTTATGCTTCGGGGATACAGGATGAAGCAACTCAAATCCAGACCCATTATGAAAAAATGCATCTGGCTGAAGGGTTGAAAATCAAATATGTTGTTTTTAGTTTAAATTTGGAGTCCCCTCCGTAAAGGAGCAACCCGTCATTGCGAGCGTAGCGAAGCAATCTGTTAAGATTGAAAAATAGCAGATTGCTTCGTCGTCCCTCCTCGCAATGACGTACCAATGGACTTTTCGGAGTAGTCTGAACATTGAGTCTAATAAAAAAATTATGGAAAGGGATGAATCTTTTTTTCAAAAAGTATACGAGGTAGTAAAGCTAATCCCGCATGGAAGGGTGACTTCCTATGGGGCCATTGGCGAATACCTTGGAACGAAAGGCTCGGCGAGAATGGTAGGCTGGGCCATGAATGCTTCTCATTCAGCTCCCTTTTCTATCCCGGCTCATCGGGTAGTAAACCGGAACGGCTTGCTCACCGGTAAACATCACTTCGGCAGCCCTGATCTGATGCAGCAACTCCTCGAAAACGAAGGCCACACCATCATTGATGATAAAATAGTTGGATTTGATAAAGTATTCTGGGATCCGGCTAAGGAACTTTGATTATTTCCTTCCTTTCCCAATTCCACGTCCACCAAGCAATCCCCATCCTCCGCTACCGATTAAAAAGCCAAATGCATACCATGCACCGTTGTTGTTCTGGGCATAAACGGTTACATCATCCCTGAAACAACATACCGATAAGGTCGATCGGTGCAATGATGCCATGCCATAGTCCCCACCAGAAACCATAGGTTTGACCCTTCAGACAATCGGTTACTATTTCTTTATTGGCGCAGCCCGATAGCAATAGTATTGCCACTACTGTTATCCCAAATAGGGCAAAATAAGCTTGATAGTTCTTCTTCATTTTATTGATTATTATGACGTCAAAAATAGCTCATCTTTAATAATTGCTTGAGCTGATGTTCAAATTAATTCGAATTTTGTTATAGGTTGGCGGGTATATGACAGAAGGAAGAAGGAGAGTGATATTTAAGAAGTCAGATTTAATTAGCCCAATTGTCCATGTTGTCTAAAGAAGAAATCCTTTGACATGCTAGAATACCTGTTTGATTGCTGCAGAATTTATTGTTATGGCCTAAAAGTGGCAGAAAGGAAAGAAACCTGCTGTGTTATTTTCCTTCCTTTAGCTTGCCGGCCTTATCGAAATACAATCCTACTTTTTGGTTTTCTTCCTTCTTCTTTTTACTGATCAGCTCAATGTAATAATAATCATTCCGGTCGGCAAGGGTAGCCTTTTCGGCATACATTACATTGTAGTCGGAATATTCGGTGCTGAGGTATCGCTGAATGGGAGAATAAAGGTTTTCGGTGTCGATTTCAACAATGGTCATGACCCATGCAGCCGAATCAGAAAACTCTGCTGTGGTAGGAAGGCCGCGATAGATAAAATGCGAAACCCAATTGCCTTCTTTGGTTTCCCATCTTACGTCGCTGGCATTCGTAAACCTGCCGTTGAATTTTTTAGCAACTTCTACCGGAATGTCTACCGTCAACAGGAATTGATTCTTTAACTCCTCGTCCCGGTTTGCTTTGATCAGTCTACCTGTTTTGTCGAAAAACAATTCAAATTCAAGTGGCTTGAATTGTCCTTTTTGAAATCTCTCAAGCTTAACATAATATATGTCCGGCTGATCGACAACGGAAACTTTTTCTGCAATGATCAGCTCATCATCCCAATGGTTTTCTTTAATATATTTTAATATCCCTTCACTGAGCGATTTCTCATCTAACTCAATCCGGGTTTCAATCCATGCTCCGCTGGATTGAAATTTGGCACGCGTTACATGCTCTTTGTAAATAAAAGTAGCCAGATAGTTGGTTGAGTCAATCGAAATTTTAACTTTAGTCCATACTATTTCTTCAGCACGGGGAAATCGTGTTTGCCAGGCTTCGATCACCACAGCCGGCGTTTCAGAATTCGGGTTATCAATACCCACCACTGTCATTTGCTGAACACCTTCAGGAGTTTTCACCTGATCGATATTTCCTGTTTTATCGAAAAACAATTCAAAGATATAGGGTTCTTTGCGGTCTTTCTCCTTACGTGCAACCTGTACATAATAATAGTTCTTCTTATCGGCTCTGGTCGCTTGTTCGGCAAGAACTACCTTGTCTTTTTTATAGTTCTCATTCAGATATCTTTCAATAGGCGGATAGAGTGCTTTTATATCCATATCCGTTACAGTTTGAACCCATTCGCCATCGGGTGTGTATTCAACATAAGTTCCTTTTCCGCGATAGAAGCAGTCGGCTTTGTAGTTGTTGTCCACTTTAGCCCATGAAACATTTTCGGCACGAAGAAATTTTTTGCTGAAATTTTTTTGAACAATATCCGGTATATTTTTGTCATAAGAAGCCTGACCAAAGGATACAAGCATTGATACCACCAGAAAAAAACTTAAAAATAATCTCATATTAATATTTTGTTTGTTATACTTTAGTAATTTAAAAAATCCAACCATAATTGGTTTTATACTTCAAATCTGCAATAAAGTTTACAAAAACATATAATTCTTTAGAAGAAATTTTATTTCATTATAAATTGATAAAAACCAATCTAATCATCACCGTGAAAAACAAATAATGAAAGATTTTTCCCTCAAAAATAATTGAGAGGTTAGCAACCTTATTTACCAATTTATAGAATTATTGTCTGGTTTCTGTCCGGGCCAACTGAAATAATTCCGAATTTAACATTAACTTCCTTTTCGATAAAAGAAATGTATTCGGCAAGCCGGTCAGGAATTTCTGCCGGATTTCTGATCCCTGAGATATCAGATTGCCAGCCTTTGAATTCTTTATAAACGGGCTCCAACTTTTCATAAGAGGCTTCGAAGGGTATATGCTCAATCTGTTGTCCCTTATGATTATATTTAACTCCGGCCTTTATAGATGGAAAAGTATTTAAAACATCTGCTTTGGTCATGAACAGCTTTGTAACTCCGTTGAGCATAATGGCATACTTGAGTGCAACAATGTCAAGCCAGCCGCATCTTCTGGGCCGTCCGGTTGTGGAACCGAATTCATGACCGTATTCTCTTAGTATCTTTCCTTCTTCATTGTCCTGTTCTGTTGGAAATGGACCACTTCCAACGCGGGTGGCATAGGCTTTAACAATCCCAAAAACTTCTCCGACTTTTGAAGGGGCTATGCCCAATCCGGTGCAAACCCCGGCAGTTATAGTATTTGAAGAAGTGACAAAGGGATAGGATCCGAAATCGATATCCAGCATGGTACCCTGGGCACCTTCAGCCAATACTGTTTTATTATTATTGAGGCATTGATTGATAAAATATTCGCTGTCAATTTTTGCGAATAGCTTTTATTGAATCCATTGAAGAAAACCATTTTTCCTCATAATCTTCGAGTGTAAACCCTTCAATTTGGAAATTGTGATAATCGAGTCCAAGAGATTGAATGATCGTAAGATGTCTTTGTTTTAATTCCTGGTAAAGCTGGAGGAAATCATGTCTGTCGATATTCCCGATGCGCAAACCCAAACGAGCTGTTTTATCGGTATAAGTAGGCCCAATACCTTTAAGTGTTGATCCTATTTTTGCATTTCCTTTTGCATGTTCATAGGCGGCATCAAGCATCCGGTGAGTAGGTAAGATAAGATGCGCTTTCTTTGAAATTAAAAGGTTGTCGCCAATTTGAATATGATGGCTTCTGAGGTTTTCAATTTCACGATTGAAAATATAAGGATCGATAATAACACCGTTCCCGATAATATTGATCGTATCCGGGTTAAAAATCCCGGAAGGAATGGTATGAAGAATGAATTTTTTATTGTCGAACTCAATGGTATGACCTGCATTTGGTCCGCCCTGAAACCGGGTAATAATTTCATAGCGCGGGGCAAGTACATCCACAATTTTTCCTTTACCTTCATCTCCCCATTGAAGGCCTAACAAAATATCAGCTTTCATTTAACCAGAAATAAAAATTTGAAATGCGACAGAGAAGTATTCAATTTACTATCTAAAAATTTATACCTTAATACAAAAAGATTCATGGCTAAAATAACCATAAAAAGAAATCGTACTAAAATACACTAAAAATTTATTGGATTTATTTCCAAATTTATTTTTTGCCGCCGTAAAAAGTAAGGGAATGATGACTGATTTTTACTCCGAGCTCTTTTTCAACGGTATTTTTAATTTGTTCAACCCTGGCATCACAGAACTCAAGGACTTCACCCGAACTGAGGTTGATGAAATGATCGTGCTGTTTGAATCTGAATGATTTTTCAAACTGGGCGCAATTATTTCCAAACTGGTGCTTGGTAACAAGGTTGCAATCGAGCAAAAGCTCAATGGTGTTGTAAAGAGTAGCCCGGCTGACTCTGTACTTATTGTTCTTCATCCTGATATAAAGGGTTTCAATATCGAAGTGGCCTTCAGTTGAGTATATTTCCTTAAGAATGGTATACCTTTCCGGTGTTTTACGATTTCCTTTACCTTCAAGATAGTCGGTAAATATCTTTTTTACGGTTTCAAAGGTGTCCTTGTTAGAGGTCTTCATTGATCTGAAATTATTTAATCACAATTATATTAACAATAAAACATGTGAGAGGATCATTTGTTTAATCCTGCATTTTTCAAATGAAAGTCAAAATAAAATGCAGTAAATTTCGAAGGCTAAAAATAGAAAAATTTTCTTTATTAATATTTGGAATAAATAAAAATAAATTATCACCTGCCAAATTAATTAAAATTTGCAGAAAAGTAAAGCATGGTTTTGCGGCGCAAGCAATCCCTAAAGGGTATTTATCCTGTCGATTTTCTTTATGTCGGGGAGTTCTTTAATGTGCCGGATTAAATTGCTAAGATTCTCGGTACTGTAAGCATAAAGCATAATTGAAGCCTCAATCATACCTCCCTGGCTTTCGAGATGAAAGGATTTAATATTCAGGTCAAAAGTTTCAGTGATGATTTTAATAATGTCGTTGATAAATCCCTTTTTGTCAATTCCACTAATTTTAATTCCGGTCATAAATCCAATCGATTCCTTGTCATTCCATTTTGTCCGGATAATCTTATTTCCATATTTCGACATCTGTCCAACTGCAACAGAACAATTGGTTCGATGAATTACTATCGCATCGTCTGTCTTTATGAAACCAACGATTTCATCACCAGGAATCGGGTTACAGCAATTTGCAATGTCATAGCTGATCTTCTGGATCTTTTTCGGATCCTTTTGGTGATCATCCCCTTCTCTCAAATTATCGAGTACGGTTTCGGTTAAGGTTTTGTGGTCAGCAGGTCTTGATTTTCCAAACGGTATCTTTATCACTTTGCTGAACCAGCTTTCTTTATCAACAACTCCGCAACATTCTTTTAGCTCCTTCAGTCCGATCAAATCCTGAGCAATATCATAATACAAATCAATCGTACTGATATAATTATATTTCTGCTGAAGTAACTTTAAATTGACACTATTTAATTCTATGTTGAGTTGTTCAGAATATTCCTTAAGCTTGCTCTTTCCTGCTTCAACGAATTTCTTCTTTTCTTCTTTGATGGCAAATTTTATTTGGGTTCTGGCACGGGCAGTGACCACATACGTAAACCATTCAGCTTTTGGAGACTGCTTTTTGGAAGTTAATATTTCCACCTGGTCACCACTTTTTAATTTTTGGTTCATAGGAGCTAACTTATGATTTACCTTGGCTCCAATGCAGGTATTTCCAATCTCGGAGTGAATGGCGTAAGCAAAATCAAGTACTGTAGAACCTGCGGGTAAGTTTCGTAATTCGCCGTTTGGTGTAAACAAATATATCTCGTGAGTAAATAAAAATCCCTGGAAATCATCGATGAAACCAAGAGCGCTTGAGTCATTGCTTTGGAGCATGTCCCGGATGCGTCCGAGCCAATTGTTAATATTGGCTTCAGAAACCCCGCCTGATCCATCTTTATATCTCCAGTGAGAGGCATATCCTTTTTCAGCAATTTCGTCCATTCGTTTACTTCTGATCTGCACTTCTACCCATTGACCCTCTATACTCATTACTGTGGTATGAAGGGCTTCATAACCATTGGCTTTAGGAATAGAAATCCAATCACGCAAACGGTCAATATTCGGCCGATAATGATCTGTAATGATGGAATAAACCCTCCAGCAATCTACTTTTTCTGTTTCGCGCGGAGTATCAATGATAATTCTGATGGCAAACAGATCATAAATTTCTTCCATAGGAACTTCCTTTTTCTTCATTTTGTTCCAGATAGAATATATGGATTTATCCCTTGAAATTATTTCGTAATTAATTTGCTGCCGGCTCAGTGTCTTTTTTATGGGATAGACAAACTTATTAATAAACCTTTTTCTTTCCTTAAAAGTATCTTTAAGCTTTTCGAAAATAGAAGCATAAATTTCAGGCTCAGTATATTTCATTGCCAAATCCTCAAGTTCCGTCTTGATGGCATACAAACCAAAACGGTGAGCAAGGGGTGCATATAAAAAAGTAGTTTCTGAAGCTATTTTCAATTGTTTATCGGGAGGCATGGCATCAAGTGTGCGCATGTTGTGCAATCGATCAGCAATTTTAATCAGGATCACCCTTACATCATCCGACAGGGTTAAAAGCATCTTTTTAAAATTCTCTGCCTGCATCGATGCTGGAGTTAGTATCGAAAATTTCCTTGATTTTTGTCAGCCCATCAATGATCCTGGCAACTGAAGGACCAAACATTTTTTCAATATCACTCAGGGTATATTCAGTATCTTCCACAACATCATGGAGCAAAGCACATATAACAGAAGTCTTGCCTAATCCGATCTCACCCGCAACAATCCGGGCTACTTCAATGGGATGATAAACGTATGGTTCTCCCGTTCTGCGTCGCATATCCTTATGGGCATCAACTGCAATATCAAAAGCTTTGCGAAGCAGTTTTTTATCTTCAGGCTTTTCAGGGCTCCATTCCCGGAGCAGGTTCCGATAGCGGCTTATGATAGCTTTATTTTCCTGAATTGTATCCGGAATAAACATCTGATTTAGTAAATTGAATCAACGCAAAATTAAATTAAAGTGCGCAATAATTGCACTTCGCCTTAATTAAATAAATTTTAGTGAATAGCCTCACAAATAATCAGTCAAGTGACCTCGTTATAGCTAAATGAAAATTATGTGTATTTTTGATCGGGTTATCCTGCTTTGAATTTTGAACGACAAGATGAAAAAATTTTTTTACGCCCTTTTCCTTATTTTTTTCCATTCTCTTGCTTTTGCAACTCATGAAAGAGCAGGTGAAATTATTTATGAACACATTGATGGACTCAAATACAAGGCTACCATCATTACCTATACTTATTCTCCAAGTCCGGCCGACCGTCCCCAATTAACTCTTATGTGGGGCGATGCAACAGCATCTGTGCTTGACCGGACCGAAAAAATACCCATTACTGAAATTATTCAACGCAATGTTTATGTGGGTGAACATACTTATGCCGCACCCGGAATTTTTAAATTGGCTATTGAAGATCCAAACCGGAATTACGGTATTGTTAATATTCCAAATTCAGTCAATATTCCATTTTATATTGAAACGGAGTTAGTCATCAATCCCTTTTTAGGTAACAACAGCTCTGTAGTATTGCTGAATCCACCTTTGGATTTTGGATGTATTAACCGCGTTTACATTCATAACCCCGGCGCCTATGATCCTGATGGAGACAGCCTTTCATACAAACTTACCATTTGCAAAGGTGCAGGTGGACAACCTGTTCCGGGTTATATTTTTCCGCACCTGGTGGATCAGGGAAATCCGGGGAGCTTTAGTATTAATGCCTATAATGGTGATTTGATCTGGGATAGCCCAACATTACAGGGAGAATATAATGTTGCTTTCATCATCGAAGAATGGAGGTTCGGGCAAAGAATCGGGTATGTAACAAGGGATTTACAAATCCAGGTTGTCGCCTGTTCCAATAATCCACCTGAAATCATTACCATTTCAGATACCTGTATCAATGCGGGTGATTCATTGTATTTCCAGGTTACAGCCACAGATCCTGATGGTGACCAGGTTAAGTTATCAGCAACCGGAAGTCCTTTTCTGCAAGCAGAATCTCCGGCTGTTATGGACCCAAATCCTGCCATTGGAAATGTGAATGCTATTGCTCAGTTTCATTGGAAAACTGTTTGTTCACATGTATTAAAAAATCCACATCCGGTTTATTTTAAAGCCATTGACAATGACCCAATAGTAACCTTAAGCAGCTATAAAACTTTATATATTAAAGTTGTAGGGCCGGCTCCACAAAATCCACTTGCCACTTCGTTGGGTAACTCCATTATTCTTAATTGGGAGAAAAATGGTTGTGATAATGTTAAAGGGTATTTTATTTACCGGCGAAAATCCTATTATGGATTCTTCCCCGGCCATTGCGAGGTTGGAGTTCCGGAATATACGGGTTATACAAAAATTTCTGAAATTGACGGAGCAGATAATCTTTCCTATACTGACAGTGAAAATGGTAATGGGCTGATACCCGGAATTCAGTATTGTTATATGATCACAGCCATTTTTTCGGATGGTGGTGAAAGCTATGCAACTGAAGAGGTTTGTGCTTTACTGAAAAGGGATCTGCCAATAATAACAAATGTTAGTATTACTTCAACAGATGATAACGATGGTTCGTGTTATGTCGCCTGGGCAAAGCCTACAGAGCTTGATACTATTCAAATTCCGGGACCCTATGAATACCAGTTGTACCGTAATGACAATTCACAAGGATCCACTTTTGAACAAGATTGCTTCATTCAACTCACTCAATGATACCATTTATAATGATGGTTCAATTAATACCAGGGATTTGCAGTTCAGATACCGAATTGATCTGCTGGACAAAAAACCCCGATAATCCATTTTACATCGGATCGACTGTGGTTGCTCCTTCCATTTTTATTTCGATTGAACCTACGGATAAGGCTTTACAGTTAAGCTGGAACAATGATGTTCCATGGATCAATGATACTTTTGAGGTTTACCGTAAAATCCCTTCGGTATCTAACGATTTTGAATTGATAGGAACTTCTTTAACTCCTGATTATTTAGACACGG
Organism: uncultured Bacteroidales bacterium; assembly: GCA_963705185.1. Classification (GTDB taxonomy): domain Bacteria; phylum Bacteroidota; class Bacteroidia; order Bacteroidales; family JAADJA01; genus JAADJA01. The sequence continues at coordinate 17,777 of CAVPJF010000008.1, read as the reverse complement.
GGCTGGAGAATGGTAAAGAATATTGTTACAAAGTTAAATCTATTGGCAGGTATTCTGCTTCGGGACTCGTTGATCCGATTATCAATTTTTCTCAGGAAAATTGCAGCTTTCCAATTGATAAAGTCCCTCCATGCCCACCTGCATTAAAAGTTGAAATTAATTGTGAAGAATTGGTTAATTATTTAAAATGGTGGCCTTACCCTGATACCTGCCAGGAAGATTCAGTTTATTTTAAAATATATTGGGCACCATCCGAAGATTCAGATTATTCACTTGTTTCTACCACCGGACCGGATGTTTTTGAGTATACTTTTTCAACCACTCCTCCCTCAATTGTAGGATGTTTTAGTGTTACAGCCCTTGATACCATGCACAATGAGAGCCTTCCAAGCAATGTTGTATGTATTGATATCGATGCCTGTGGCAACATTTGGTTTCCAAATGTTTTGACACCGAATAGTGATAATTTTAATGATTTCTTTCAGGCTGATTCTGTAAATTCGGTGAAACAATTCCGGTTGACAATATTTAACCGCTGGGGAACAGTTGTCTACGAAACGGAAGATCCATTTTTTAAATGGGATGGAAAAGACCAAAGCAACAACGCGGATTGCAGTCCGGGAGTCTATTTTTTTGAAGGATTGGTTTCTGTTTATACTTTAAGAGGACCCATTGATAAAAAAGTCCGGGGTTCTGTAACCTTGTTACGATAAAAAAAGGAGGGTGAAATTCCCTCCTTCTTCCAATATATTTCCGAAATTCTATTTATCAAACTTCATTATCAGTCCGATCAGGTCAACAACCCGGTTTGAATAACCCCATTCATTATCATACCAGTTCAATGTTTTAATAACACGCTTTCCTAAAACTCTTGTAAATTCAGGATCATAAATAGATGAATAAGAGTTCCCCACGATGTCGGATGAAACCAATTTCTCTTCAGAATACAATAAAACATGTTTCATTCGCTCCGTTTTTGAAGCCATTCTGACGGCTGCATTCACTTCATCCACTGTAACATTTCTTTCCACTTCAACAACCAAATCTACAATGGAACCATCAGGAACCGGCACACGACAAGCCATTCCATCCAATTTCCCCTTAAGATCCGGCATTACTTTACCTACGGCTTTTGCAGCACCGGTGGTTGTAAGGATAATGTTTTCAGCAGCAGCACGTCCACGACGCCAGTCCTTATGAGGAACATCCGCCAAACGCTGATCATTGGTATAAGCATGGGTAGTGGTCATTAATCCTTCAATGATCCCGAAATTATCATGAAGAACCTTGGCCATAGGGGCAAGGCAGTTAGTAGTACAACTTGCATTTGAGATAATTTTATGTTCCGGTTTCAGACCGTCTTCATTTACTCCAATTACAACTGTGAAATCAATTTCATCTTTTGATGGAACTGTCAAAATAACCCTTTTAGCTCCAGCATCAAGGTGGAGTTGCAGAGATTCACGCGAGCGGAAAATACCAGTTGCTTCAACAACAATATCTATCCCAAGTTCCTTCCAGGGTAAGGTTTTAGGATCCTTGATGGCAAGCATCTTTACAGTTTCGTTAGCAGTAATCAGATCATCACCTTTAATTTTAATATCCTCACCAAAACCTTTCATAATACTATCGTACTTGAGTAAATACGCAAGTACATCATTATCGAACAAATCATTTATTGCAACTACGTCAATATCCTGTCTGCTGTTTAGAATGCGGAATACAGACCTCCCTATTCTTCCAAATCCATTAATTGCTACTCTCATTTTGCACCTCCTTTCCTATCTGCTTTATCATAAGCTAATATTAATTCTTTAATTCTGGCTGCCATGGCAAATGCACCATGATACCAGATAAGGTTTTTAACCATTCTGCCGGGTGAAAGCATGGTTGCTTTCTTATCAAATACAAGGGAATGTGGATTATCGATCACATCGGTCGATACAATTGGGTCATCTACTACCTGAATGATGTGGGATAGCGATTTAGCGGCTTTTTCCATTACCTTATTAATATCCTCAACTTTGACTTTGGTTTTAAGGCCAGTATTCAAATCGAGCAATGATCCGTTTGGAATCGGCACATTAATTGCCGAACCTTCAACTTTTCCCGTTAATTCAGGCATAATGTTTTCGATCCATCTTGGCACCAGGGTGTCGAATGGTATGATGTTTTCAGCGGCTGAACGGCTTCTGCGGAAGTCTGTTCCTGCTTTGTCTCTTAATGGTTGGTCTGAAGTGTAGGAATGCACTGTCGTAAACATAGCATAGTCGATACCGAAATTTTCGTCCAGAATTTTCAGCATTAAAGATGCTGCATTGGTTGTTGCTGATCCTGCTGAAATCAATTTGTCAGAAGATTTAATAGTGTGATCATTCACACCCTGAACCACAACCCGGTCGATCATATCGGTAGGTAAGGAAGTTAAAACAACTCTTTTGGCTCCTGCTTCGAGATGTTTTTGCATATCATTTTTGGAACGGAATTGCGCTGTTCCATCAACAACAAAGTCCACATCAAACATATCCCAGGGAATTTTACCGGGCTCACCGCCACCAATAAACCTCGCTTTACCATTATTCGATACAAGAAAATTTCCTTCCATTTTAACTTTAGCCTTGCCTTTCGTTTCGGCTCCTACCAAATAACTTAAAATTTCAGGCTTTCCAAGGTCTGAAATCACAACAACTTCTATCCGGTCGTCCTCCATACACATCCTGTAGATATGCCTTGGGATTTCACCGAATCCTTTTAATCCTAATCTGATTCTGTTCATATAACTTTTCTTAAAATTAATTTTTTGTTTTTACTAAGTATAGCAAACTCATTTTGTTTTCCCAAAAGCAATTGCTTGAAATTAACGATTGGTAAATTAAAAAAGCGTGCAAAGGTAAAAAATATCTGAAAATGATATGTTAAAGAATGATTATAGGTGGTTACCTGTTTTAAAATTCTCCAGGCCCGTATCTAAAAATTTAACGAAAGCATCAATGTCCAGATCATAGGCTCTTGGTTTGGCAAGCAAATCGCCGTCATGACCCAATAATATGTAATAAGGCTGAGCATTTATATTAAAGTTATAAATCTGTAAATCAGCATATACCTTACCAATTGATTTTTTAGTTTGCCATCGGCAGATGATAAAACCCATTCCGATTCGGGGAGTGTAGTTTTGTCATCCACATAAAGACTGATTACAACATATTCTTCTTTCAATCTCTTCAATACTCCGGGATCAGACCATACATTGGCTTCCATTTCTCGGCAATTAACGCAGCCGTGGCCTGTAAAATCAACATAAATAGGTTTGCCTAATTTTTTTGCACAAGCAAGTCCCTGTTCATAATCATAGTATCCTTCAAGTCCATGAGGCAAATGAAGAAATTCGTGATATTTAGGTGTCTCGCAAATGGATGAACCTTCTTTTATTCCCATTTGCGCTGAACTATTTTGCCGGATGATTTTGTTTAAATCAAAATCATGTGTAGCCATAGGTGGTAAATACCCTGATAAAGCTTTCAGGGGTGCTCCGAACATACCTGGAATGAGGTAAATTACAAAGGTAAAGGTTATGATGACCAGGGTAAGCCTGGGAACACTGATAAATTTCACATCGGTATCGTGCGCAAATTTAATTTTGCCCAACAGGTAAAGTCCCATGAGCATAAATATGATGATCCAGAAGGCAATATAAACTTCCCTGTCGAGTATTCCCCAATGATAGGTTTGATCAGCCACACTTAAAAACTTCAATCCCAATGCTAACTCAATAAATCCAAGAATAACTTTTACACTGTTTAACCATCCACCTGACTTTGGAAGTTTGTTCATCCAGGATGGGAAGAATGCAAAAAGTGTAAAAGGTAAAGCAAAGGCCACTGAAAAACCCAGCATCCCAACAATTGGTTCGATCCATGCTCCGGTAGCTGCCTTTACCAATATGGCTCCAACCAGAGGACCAGTGCATGAAAATGAAACCAATACAAGGGTAAATGCCATGAAAAATGCTCCTGTAAATCCGCCTTTGTCAGCCTTCGAATCCGATTTATTGATTAGCCAGCTGGGTAAAGTTATTTCAAACATGCCAAAGAAGGATGCCGCAAAAATCACAAATATCAGGAAGAAAAGTACATTGGGAATCCAATGCGTGCTTAACCAGTTTGCAAAATTTACACCCAGCGTCACTGCGATTAAGGTTCCGACTACGGTATAAATTAAAATGATTGAAACACCGAAAACAATTGCCTGGATTTTTGCTTTTGCTTTTTGTTCCTTCATGAAAAAACTGACTGTCATCGGAATCATTGGAAAAACACAAGGAGTAAGTATGGCTGCCAAACCCGCTAATATCGAAAAGATAAACAATTCCCAGAGCGATTTATTAGAAATATCGTCTACATCGGCTCTGTCCAAAACCGTTTTGTCTTTAAGCATTTCGTATGTTTTCTTATATTCGCCAGGTTTCCGAATCTCCTCCTGATCAGCACCAATAGATATTGTTGTAACCTCGACTAAGGGGATTTTTTTTGCAGTATCCTGAGTTTTTACAGCAACTTCTTTGTCACTTCCATTAAAGGTAAATTCAAATTTGTACTCATCATTCGGGGGTAAGCATTTAGAGTCATCGCAACACATAAAATAGACATATCCTGAAACAGTCAGTGGATCTTTGGTTACAACCTTTATCTTTCGGGTAAATACGGCTTCATGCTCAAAATATTTGATAATTGCATTATCAAACATCGGGTCTTTCTCTTCGTGCCCTTTTGGTTCAATAAATGTGACAATGTAATCAATATCGTTTTCCTTTTCGTAGGAAGCTTCTTCAGTAATTTTAGCATCAGATCCTGAAAACTCAATCCCTTTTATATCATAAAAATAAAATGATGTTTTAACCGGCATCCCATCTCCCTCAGGAACAAATTGCGAATACAAATGCCATTTTTTTTCAATGGTAGCTTTAAATACAAATTCAAATTCATCATTTCCCAAATCTGACTTGCTGAAACTCCATTTCACCGGGTCTAATATTTGGGATCGTACAATAAATGCAAAAAATAAAATAATGCCTGCTGATAAAACTAACCGCTTCATTTATTACTAGATTATCCTTGTTTATGTTGATCTGGAAGACAACTTCTTATTTTAAATAGTTGTACAAATTCGCAAATGTAAATATTTCCTTAAATCAGTGATGGAGTCGTTAATGATTTTTAACGAATAACAAATTAAAGGTTAAATTTCTTTATCCTCGCAATTTATTACAAACCTTATGTATTCCACTGTATCCTAAGGACGCTTTGTGTATCCGAAGTAACTTTAAATCTATTGTCAATTCTATGTCCAATGATCCAGACAATCTGATCACCGGAAGTTAAAAGCCAGATTTTTTCTTTATCGGGAATAGAAAGCTTATTATCAATAAAGAAATCACTGATAAGTTTTTTATTTTGCATTCCCAGGGGATAAAAATAATCCCCCTTTTTCCATTTCCTTATAAATAGAGGGTAAACAAGCTTGTCATTGTCGAGAAAGGCTTGATTCTTATTGCTGGGAAACGTAATATCTAGTTTTTTTAGAACTAAATTAAACTCCATCTTAATCGGGAATATGATTTCCCTCATGTCTTTCTGAATTTGGTATAATTTTTCATTTAGCTCATGACCTTTAATTTTTTCGATAATCAAATAGTCACGGTCCTTAAATAGCCTGTGGGAATTCGAAAGAAACATTTTACCTGATTGCTTACTTAGAGAATTTAAAATACTTTTCACATCAGAATAGCTGAACGCATAAGGTGACAAAAATTCAAATAAATAAGTATCGACAGCTTCAAGTTTATTTAGTAAGGGGATAGAAATTTTAATTTTGTCGTTTTCTTTTTTAATTAATTGAGAAGCGACAAAGTCAATTTGTTGAAAATAAATTGTTTCAGATTGCCGCAATCGTTCAATGTTATTAGTAAAAATTTCAGTGTATTCCGGGTTGATTTCTTTTAATAACAGGAAGTAGTTGGTGTCGGATTTTATTTCGGATATAATCATCACGAAGGTTTGAACTATCCTCTCTGAAACGGATTTTATTTTTTTTTGCAAATTCTTCAATTTCATTTCGGCTTGTAAAGAGCATTGGATGAATCAGTCGACCCTGCCTGGGCAGAATTCCATGTAAACCAGAAATGCCGGTACCCCGAAACAGGTTAATCAAAAAAGTCTCGATTTGATCGTTCTTGTGATGTGCCGTGGCATAAAAACTATACCCATATTGATCCATTAAATTTTCAAGCCAGTTGATTCTAAGTTGGCGGGCTGCCATCTGAATTGAAATCTTATGCTGCTCCGCATACTTTTTGGTGTCAAAATTCTCCAGGTAGAATTTAACTTTATTTTTTTTTGAAAGCTTTTCAACAAACAATGCATCACCATCAGATTCCTTTCCTCTCAAATGGAAATTACAGTGTGCGATTGCGTAAGTAAACCCACACCTATCAAATAGCCGGGTCATAACCATGGAATCTATTCCACCACTGACTGACAATAAAATATGATCATCAGGTTTGAACAGTTCATTTTGCCTGATAAAGTTTTCAAATCGTTGAACCATTGAACAAAATTAATGAATCCGGTTTTAAAGTTAACCATAAGGAGTAATTTAATGCTAACATTAAGTAGAAACAGAAAAAATAATATTTTTGCAACACAAAATTTATTTCTCCTTTTGTGAGAAACTAGTGATTAACAATCTATAAATAATTTTAATATTTCTTATAAACACATTTAAACAATGAAAAAAATTACATTACTATTATCAGGAATTTTATTGTTAAGCCTTATTTCAAGCGCTCAGAATGAGGCTGACACTTCATGGAAATTTAAAAGCGATGTAGCTTTAATGTTTTCGCAGTCTTCATTTACCAATTGGGCAGCCGGTGGGGAAAACAACATTACGTTAAATGGCTTTTTTAATTTTTATGCCGGTTACATTAAGGGTAAGCACAAATGGGAAAATATTCTAGGATTGGCTTATGGAATGAACAAAACCGGTGAGCGGGATTTCAGGAAAAGCGAGGACAAAATAGATTTTCTATCCAATTATGGAATCAAGGCTTCTGATAAGTGGTACTATTCAGCAAACTTTAATTTTAAAACCCAATTCGCTGAAGGTTTTAAGTATCACGATGATATAAAACCTGATTCTTCAGTAAAGATTTCAAATTTTTTAGCTCCTGGTTTTATTTCATTAGGTGTTGGTATGGAATACAGGCCATTCGATTACATGTCGTTTTATTTATCACCTGCCACAGCAAGATGGATCATAGTAAATGACCAGTATTTAGCTGATGCCGGAGCATTTGGCGTTGAACCTGCAAAATATAATCAGATCGATTCCACAGGAATGCCTGTAATTGAATCAAAATATCAGGATGGCGAGAATATTAGATTTGAATTGGGTGCTTATTTTAGATTTTTATTTATAAAGGATATTATGAAAAATGTTAATGTCAGTACAAAACTGGAACTTTTCTCAGATTATTTGGAAAATCCACAAAATATTGATGTAAACTGGGATACCATGATCAACATGAAAGTCAACGAATGGATTAGTGCAAGTTTTGGACTTCAAATGTTGTATGATGATAATACTCTAATTACTGATAAAGATGGAAATACAGGCCCACGAACACAAATTAAAGAATTACTTTCAGTAGGTTTAAACTATAAAATTTTTAAATAATTTGTAAATTCTAAATGGAGTTAATAAGTTTTTTGAACAAAATAAGTAAGATTGAATTTAATTCCCAAATTTGGATTATTTTTGTAGAAGGATAATATTTTTTTAATTTAATTTTGTAAAAGTTATAAATAACACCTAATTTTGCATAGTCAATAATTTATGATTTTGTAACTATTTTGGATTTAAGTTATTGTTAATTAATCGATCACGAAGAAATTAAACGAATATAACAAAGCCGTAAATAATGAAAAAAAATATCAGACATATTGTTATTTTAGTGATTCTGGTTTGTCTTCCTGCATTTATAAGCAATATTTATGCTGACCAACCACCTGATCCGGGAGGAGGACCCGGCGGTGGCGATCCTGTTGGAGGAGGTTCTCCATTGGGCGGTGGCTTAATCATGATGTTTGCTCTTGGACTGGCTTATGGTTCAAAAAAGGTTTTTAGTTCAAGGAAGAAACTATTGGAATAACAGTTTAATATTTCCTAATCTGACCAAAATTCATATTTGAATTTACAGAAGTCGGTTTGAAATAGGTCATGGATTTAAAAAGAGGAGTGAAATTTTATAAATTTCACTCCTCTTTTTTTGGGGGATCTCATCAATATCATTGTTGCTTTTAAACCAAACTTTCATTGCAATTTAACCAAATAACCGGCTGAAAACTTCTTCAATTTTACTTACTGGTATTACTTGGATATTGAACTTTTCCTGACTAATGCCTTTCAGATTATACCTTGAAATAAATATTTTTTCAAAACCAAGTTTATCGGCTTCAGCTATCCTCTGTTCAATTCGATTAACCGATCTGATCTCCCCGGAAAGACCAACCTCAGCAGCAAAGCAAATATTCTGATTAACTGGAATATCTTCACTCGAAGAAAGTACTGCACTGATAACTGCAAGGTCAATGGCTGTATCGTCCACCCTCAGTCCACCGGCTATGTTCAGGAAAACATCTTTTATACCCAGTTTAAAACCACTTCGCTTTTCCAAAACAGCGAGCAGCATATTTAGTCTTCTTGAATCAAATCCTGTAGAAGATCTTTGCGGTGTTCCATAGGCTGCCGAGCTAACCAGTGCCTGTGTTTCAATCATCATAGGCCGTAATCCCTCCACCATAGCAGAAATAGCTATTCCACTAAGGTTTTCATCGCGATGTGAAAGTAGTATTTCAGATGGATTTTCAACTTCACGTAATCCCGTGTTCTGCATTTCATAAATACCCAACTCTGATGTGGATCCAAAACGGTTTTTAACACACCTCAAAATACGATAACCATAATTTCTTTCTCCTTCAAATTGCAAAACCGTATCCACCATATGCTCCAAAATTTTTGGTCCGGCTAATGTTCCATCTTTCGTAATATGACCGATTAATATGACCGGAACATTTGAGATTTTCGAATACTTTTGGAATTCTGATGCACATTCACGAATTTGGGAAATACTTCCGGCAGATGAATCAATATAATCAGTATGCAGGGTTTGGATGGAGTCCACAATGATCATTCCCGGCTGCAATTGCTCAATATGCTGAAAAATATTCTGAGTAATGGTTTCAGCTAAAACATAACAATCCGGGTTGACTATTCCAATCCTTTCAGCCCTCATTTTTATTTGCTGTTCGCTTTCTTCACCGGTAACATAAAGAACCTTAATTCCTTTGAGGTTTAAAGCAACCTGCAACATCAGGGTTGACTTACCTATGCCAGGTTCACCCCCAACAAGAACCAATGAACCAGAGACAAGTCCCCCTCCCAGTACCCGATTTAGCTCTTGATCAGAGGTATTGATTCGGATTTCTGCTCCGCTCTGAATCTCTTCTATTTTCTGAGGTTTAGGAGAATCTTTATGGATTTTAAAAGGCGATTTATTTTTGGATGTTTCGCGTTGAATTATTTCTTCCACATAGGTATTCCATTCTCCACATGATGGACATCGGCCAATCCATTTGGCGGATTGTGCTCCACAATTTTGACAAAAGAAGACGGTGTTTGTCCTGGCCATTTAAATTTCTAATAAGTAATTAGCATTTCTTTATTTTTTCAATGATTGCGGTGGTGGAATAACCATCAAGAAAATCAATTGTTACAATTTGACCTCCATTTTCTTTCACAATATCCGAACCGACTATGTCATTGATCTGGTAATCACTTCCTTTTACGAGAACATCCGGTTTAATTTCTTTTATCAGATTATAAGGTGTCGTTTCATTGAATAATACCACTCCATCAACAAACTTTAACGAAGCAAGAAATATAGCACGTGCGTTTTGATCCGTCACCGGCCGATGTTTACCCTTGATCTGACTGACTGATTCGTCGGTATTAAGGCCTATCAATAATTTATCTCCAAGATTTTTTGCTTTGGATAAATAATCAAGATGGCCAAGGTGAACAATGTCAAAGCATCCATTTGTGAAAACAATTTTTTTCTGAAAAAACCTCCAAATTGATAGTTGCCTCTTTAGTTCTGGCAGTTCCAGAATCTTTGACTTAATGATCTCAAGATTTTGCATTTGGTTTATTATTAATTATTGGCAACAATATCATCGAAATTAAACCGGTAATTATTACCATTACAGTTTGACCAGTCCATAATAACCATCCCATTGCATATCCTGTTGTTGAAGGAATGGCAAAAAGGACGAGAATTTCAGCAACAATCCATGGATAAATTCCAATTCCACCCTGAACCAATACAATAGCAATAGATCCAAATACCAATACGGCTAATCCTACTCCAAGATTAAGATGGCTGGTTTCGGGAAGACAGAAAAATATTATCCAGGTCATGGATAAATACATCAACCAGATAAATATCGTATGAAAAATAAACCAAAATGGTTTCTTTATGGTAACAAGGGATTTTAATCCTTCAAGAAATCCGAAAAAAATATTTTTAATCTTGATGTAAATTTTAAAATGAGAAATCCTATGTCTGAATTTCAAAAAAAGAAAAACAACTATAACCGCGATGACAATGATTGCATAAAAAATGGTATTTGGATTTTCAATTTTACTGTACTTCTCTGAAATATTTAAGTATAAGGCTGATTCTTTAAAAAGCTTTAACTTTATTGATATGGACAAAAAAACTTACAATGAAAATCAAACCGAGCATAATCAAATCCAATCCTCTTTCAGTTACGACAGTTCCAAAAGATTTTTGCATGGGAATTTTTTCATACTTTGACAGAATTCCACAACGAGTAATTTCACCAAGCCTTGGTAATGCAAGGTTTGCAAAGTAACCAATCATAAGTGCCAAAAATGCATTTTTTTTTCTTGGGATATATCCCATTGGTTCCAACAAGATCATCCACCGAAGGGTTCGGCTGATGTGACTTAGGATAGCAAAAATGAAAGAAACAAGTATCCAGAAGTAATTTGCATTTATAAACGAATCGTAAATTTCTTTCTTTTCGTCTGAGGTTAAATTGTGCATAAACAGCCAGATAAAAAAAAGCCCCAGCCCAAGAAAGAAAATTACTTTTAAAACATTAAAGAATGTCTTTTTCAACCGATTTACTTCAGTTTGTTGTTATCGTCAGGAAATATTATGGTTGGTTTGAATTGTTTTGCCATTTCAAAATCCAAAGAGGCATAAGAAACAATGATTACTTTATCACCAACTGCAACTTTGCGGGCTGCGGCACCATTGAGTGAAATAATCCCTGAATGCCGGGCTGCTTTTATTACATAGGTTTCCAGTCGTTCACCATTGTTAATGTTGTAAATATGAACCTTTTCATTCTCAATCAAATTGGCAGCTTCAATCAAATTCTCATCAATGGCAATACTGCCAATATAATTCAGTTCTGATCCGGTGATCGTTGCCTTGTGTATTTTCGATTTTAGTACTTCTATTTGCATGACGCTGCAAAATTATGAAAATAAAATGATATTATCGATCAAACGGACATTTCCAACATAAACTGCAATACAAGCAATCACATTGCTGCTTTGTGCCCATGTTGTCAATGGTTTAAGTGTGTACATATCCACTATATCAAAATACTCCAGCTTTGTATTCTTGGTTTTACGGAAGAATTGTTCTATGAATCTTTTAATTTCATTAATGGTTGAATAGCCTGACTGAATTTTTACCATTTTTAAGGCTTCATAAATCATAGCTGCCTGCATTCGGTCAGTCTTACTAAGCAATTGGTTCCTGGAACTCATGGCCAATCCGTCCTCTTCCCTTACGGTTGAACAAGGTACTATTTCTACTGGTAATTTAAAATCATTCACAACTTTATGTATGATAACCAGCTGCTGGTAATCTTTTAATCCGAAATAAGCCCTATCAGGTTTTAGTATTTCAAAAAGCTTTTTAACAACAACAGCCACTCCATTAAAATGTCCTGGGACGAAACATCCCTTCCATCACTTTATCAAGATTGCCAAAATCAAATACTTCATTGACGGGTTCCGGATACATTTCCGTTTCTGAAGGATGAAAAAGAAAATCGCACCCTGATGATTCCAATAACTTAATATCCCGGTTAATATCCCGCGGATAAACTTGAAGGTCATTTTTATTATTAAACTGAATTGGATTCACGAATATGCTACAGGTAACATAACCATTTTCTTTTTTCGCCTCTTTGATCAGAGATAAATGCCCTTTATGAAGGGCTCCCATAGTAGGGATAAAACCAATTGAAATGTTTCCATTTCTGATTTCCTGCAAATGATCCGAAGTATCTTTTATTGTTTCCAGTATTTTCATTCAATAAGGCATTAATCAAATAATCTCAATATTTCCCCGGTTGAATTTTAATTATTGAGGATATTATAAATATCTTCTTCAAGAGTAAGTGATGGTGTTTCGGTTATCCTTCCTTTTTCAATTCCTTCCTTATAAAAAATAAAAGTTGGAACACGCTCAATTTCTAAATCCGAAATATCAATTCCTGCAGTTTTTTTTCTGTCAACACAAATAATTTCAATGTAATTTGTGTTGTAATCAAGTTCATCCAGCATTTTAAAGAATTTCGGAACCTGTTCTTTGCTGTCACCGCACCAGGTTCCTAATATAATAGTAATGGAATAGTTGTAAATTTTATTTCTAAGCAGATCTGTAATTTCTTTTTTGGGATAATAATTTGTATATTCATTAAAGAAAAATTTCGAGAACTCGCCTTTTTGAAGATCTGTTCTCTGACATTTACCGAACAGGTAATCTGGAATAGCACTTTTTTCTTCTATGACTGCTTCAGATTGTGAAATTACAAACTGGGTAATCAGCATAAAATTGAGTATGAATAAAGTCGATTTAAAATTCATATTATCAATCTTTTATACAGAAAAAGCAAATATTGAGATAATAGGGACTCTATAAAATATCATGATGGACATTCTAATCCAGGAATCCCTGCTCAAGTTGGCTTAATTGAATTCTATGAGAATTTTTTCCTTGGTTACTTTTTCACCTTCCTTCACAAAAACCCCTTTAATTGTTCCATCAATTGGTGATATAATATCATTTCTCATTTTCATAGCTTCCAGCACCAGAAGTTTATCTCCCGCCTTGACCTTTTTTTTGGGAGCAATATAAATATTGGTAATTGTCCCTGGAATAAAAGCAGTTATCTTTTTAATATCCTTAGGAGTATAAGGTTTCTTCTCCTGATATTTTTTTGTCAGAAAGGTCCTGTATTTAATGTTTTCAATGAGAAGAGACTTGTATTGCTCTTTCTTTATATCTTGTTGTAAATCTTTTATATCAGCCATTATTGAAACAAATTAAAATTCTTTTTAATATACAAACGAATTTTCTAAACTATTTAGCGTCATTAAAAAGGTGGTATTCCATGTTTTTTCCTGGGTGTAACTTCTAGTTTTAAGGACGAGACCTCTAATGCATGTACAATAAAATTACGGGTTTCTTTAGGTTCTATAACAGCGTCAACATAACCATATGCAGCAGCAACGTAAGGATTTGCAAATTTAACCTTATATTCTTTTATTTTCTGTTTGCGCATTTCTTCAGGATTCTCGGCATTTTTAATTTCATTTCTGAAAATGATATTGGCAGCACCTTCAGGACCCATAACTGCAATTTCAGCAGTAGGCCAGGCACATACAAAATCAGCTCTTAAATGGTGAGAACACATCGCTATGTAACCTCCGCCGTAAGCCTTTCTCATGATAACAGTAATTTTAGGAACAGTGGCTTCACTGTATGCATAAAGTACCTTTGCTCCATGCCTGATCACACCTGCATGTTCCTGATCAATACCGGGTAAATAGCCAGGCAGGTCTACCAATGTTACCAGCGGAATATTAAATGCATCACAATATCGAATAAACCTCGCGGCCTTATCAGAAGAATCTACATCGAGTACGCCTGCGAGAACCAGCGGCTGATTAGCAACAAAACCCACAGTTTGTCCTGAAATCCTGGCAAATCCAATAATCAAATTGGCAGCAAAAAGTTCCTGGATTTCAAGAAATTCAGAATCATCACATATGGCTTTGATTACATCTCTTACATCATAAGGTTGACGCGGATCAGCAGGAATAATTTCATCAATATTAAATTGCCTTGCTTTAGGTGGTTTTTTTGGAAATGGATCAGCTTTTTTGTCATTATTCCAGGGAATGAAACTGATAAGTTGTTTTATCTGATCGAAACACTCTTCTTCACTTTCTGCAAAAAAATGTGCACTGCCGGTAATTTCAGCATGAACCCTTGCTCCTCCCAATTCTTCCATCGAAATGTCTTCACCCAGCACTGTTTTTATAACTTCAGGTCCGGTAATAAACATTTTAGAAACATTTTCAACGACGAATACAAAATCAGTTAAAGCAGGAGAATAAACTGCGCCTCCAGCGCAAGGTCCCAGGATAACAGAAATCTGCGGAATTACACCTGAAGCTTGAGTATTTCGGTAAAATATTTCACCATATCCGGCCAAAGCATTTACCCCTTCCTGTATACGTGCGCCACCTGAATCATTAATTCCAATAATTGGGATTTTCAGCTTCATGGCATGATCCATGATCTTGATGATCTTCCCGGCATGCGCCCAACCAAGTGAACCGCCTGCCACTGTAAAATCCTGCGCATATATACATACAGGATAACCACTTATGTTGCCTGTTCCTGTTACAACTCCATCACCCGGAAGATACTTTTTGTCCATGTCAAAATCCCTGCCTGCATGCTCTACAAAAAGATCATATTCGTGAAATGATTTGGTATCTAGGATGGATAAAATACGTTCCCGGGCAGTTTTTTTACCGATGGCCTTCTGTTTCTCAATTGCTTCTGATCCACCACCTTTGATTGCTTCCCGCATTCGCTTTTTGAGATCGGCTGTTTTTTGTTTCAAGCCCATAAAATAATTTTTGGTTAATTAATTTTGAAAAACTTTGTCCTTAATTAAAAATTGCCGGTTGAGACATTGTACTAATTGATCAAAAGATTTGGTAATCAAACCTTATAAATTTAAATTTCCGGCATTAAAAACGAATTAATTAAACTATTGCAAATTTACAATGAACGGATTTATTTCTATATTGGGTAGATTTTCATATACCTTACCCGTAAATTTTATTACTTATATTCGAAACCATTTAAAAAATGGCAGGCAAAGATAGAAAATATAAATTATATAAGACCATCCAATTTTTTAATGATTTTTTTAACTTTGGACAAACTTAGTAATATGAACATTGAGGAATTCAGAGAATATTGTCTTTCAAAAAAAGGAGTAACTGAAAGCTTCCCTTTCGATGAAACAACTTTGGTATTTAAAGTTATGGGTAAGATGTTTGCCCTTACTGATACTGAAGATGACTTTAGTATAAACCTTAAATGTGATCCGGAAAAAGCCATTGAATTACGGGAACAATATCCTATTGTTCAGCCCGGTTATCACATGAATAAAAAACATTGGAATACAATTTATATTGATGGTTCAATCAGTGACGAAGAGTTGAAAATCTGGATTGATGATTCTTACAGGTTAGTTGTCAGTTCCTTGCCAAAAAAAGAAAGAGATGTGCTTGGCTTGATTTAATGCATCAAAAACATTATTTATTCCTTGCTCTCCTGCTTTTCTTTTTTTTTCGTCGGTTAAACATATCAAATACCAGATATCCGAAAGCGCCTCCCCATGCGGTACTCATCCATGGATTGGAGGTTATGACGCAGGTTCCCGAAACACAACCGACTTTTGCATAATAAATGTATCCTCCGATTGCTCCTGCCACCAGTCCAATCAATGCTATAAGCGGAATCTTTTTGAAAAAACTCTTTTTCTCAGGATTGTTCTATATTTTTATCTTCCATTTTTGAATTTGTGTTTTAAAAGTAATGAATTAATTGCCTTAACAAGGACAGGTTTTGGTTTCACACCAACAAACTTTTGGACCATTTTACCATCCTTAAAGATTAAAATTGTCGGGATACTTTGAATTCCAAGTTGTCCGGCAATTTTTTTATTCTGGTCAATATCCAGCTTGCAAATTTTCGCCTTGTCGCCCATTTCATCTGCTATTTCATCGACAATCGGACCCTGGACCCGGCATGGACCGCACCAGGCCGCCCAGAAATCTACCAGCGATACACCACTTTTTATGGTTGAAGAAAAATTATCATCAGTCAGAATTTTAACATTGACTGAAGGTGGTTTATTCATCCTTTTCTTGTTTTTTATAAATGTGTAAATTATAAAACCCAACACCCCTCCGGCAATGATGTAAGTGATTACACTACCTGTATCTGCTGTTTGAATCATTAACTATATTTTTTAAGATGGTATTTAAAATTTTATCTTTCGGTTGAACACCCACAAATTGATGGATTTTTTGTCCGTTCTTAAACAGGATCATCGTTGGAATGCTGGTGATACCATATTTTGAAGCAATTGTACGGTTATCGTCAACATTCACTTTTCCAATCAGAGCTTTTCCATTTAGTTCTTTTGCAACTTCTTCCAGAATTGGATCCTGAACTTTACAGGGTGAACACCAGGCTGCCCAAAAATCAACAAGAATTGTTGAATTTGCAATTACCTTTTCGAAATTCGGGTAATCCAAATGGATGGGTTTTGAAGTATCAATCATATCATTTATTTAGGAAGAGAGCTTATCAAATATAATGCCACTATATCACTTAAGTATCACTACGGTTATACCGTGTCCACCCCGTTCGATATGTTCATCCTGGAATTGCCGGACTTCTGATACCGTTCTCAGGTACTCATGGATCATGGTTCTGAGGATGCCAAATCCTTTACCATGAAGGATTCTGACTTCACGGATATTCAGTAAAATGGCATCATCAATATATTGCCTGACCAGGTCAACCGCCTCCTCTCCTCTTTTTCCCCTGACATCAAGCTGATGATTGAAATTTGCCAGTTTGTCATTCAAGTCATTTATAACAGAGTTTTTTTAGAGACTGGTTGGATTTAATAATTTCTGGTTGGTCCTGCTCTGATTTTTTCAATTTTATTTAATTGTGTCTTGAACCTGATCGAATTAAACCCAATGACTACTTCATCATCAATAATTTCAAGGACTTCTCCGGTAACATCCTGCTCCAATATTTTTACATAGTCTCCTGTTTTAATCTCTCCTTTGTCCTCAGCTTTTTTCAGTCTTAGCCTCAGCCTTGTCCTTAGCCTTTTTTCTATTTGCTTCTGAAGAACAGGTTCAATATCTTTGATTTTCTTTTCCTTTTCTTTGATCTTCTCCCTGAGCAGTTTTGTCTTTTCTTTGTCTGCCTGCGATTCCCTGATTTCCTTGATGGTATTTTCGATCAACTTATTCGAGGAATCAATCAATTCTTCAGCTTCCTTTTTTGCCTTGAAAATAATATCCGATTTTCGGGATTCTATACTTTGCAGCAAGTCCTGATATTTGTTAACAAATCTCTTTAGCTTTTCATCAGCCACTGTGACTTTCTGCTGGTCCTTTTCAAGTTCTTTCTTTTCAATTTCAAGCTGCTGCAATTGTTCATCAAAATCAAGCTGCTTTTTGCCAATGTATTTTTCAGCATTTTTAGAATTTGTTTTGGA
>CAVPJF010000007.1:0-62846 GCA_963705185.1 uncultured Bacteroidales bacterium | reverse complement strand
AAACACATATCCAATCCTGAAGTTTGGGTCATAAAAAAACAACAGAGGAGAATCAGGATTTCTCCTGTATTCGTAGTCACAGAACAGGATAAAATACAAATTCAGACCTACATTTACGGCAACAGAAATAATTCTGATGGCAGAAAATAAAATAGGCCGGTTAAGGTGGCGGAGATAAGCAAACTGTATGGATGTAACAACATCTATGGATATCAGGATGGCCGAATAGATTATAAAATCTTTGTGATCAGGATATTTCAAGCCACGGAAATCGGATTAATAAACAGGATTACCAGGGCAAGGAAAAGAAGTGAAGTAAAAAGGACGCTGAGGAATGAGGTGCTGAATACCTTTTTGGGATTAGGATCTTTGCTGGCAAAACGGAAAAATGTTGTTTCCATTCCATACAGCAATACGACTAAAAAAAAGGCGATCCATGAATAAAGCTCGGTAATTACTCCATATTCATCCTCCAGAAACAGTCGGGTATAAAGCGGGATTAACAGGTAATTTAGAAGCCTGGGAACCAAGGTTCCCAAACCGTAAATGGCAGTTTGTCCGGCAAGTTTTTTTAATGGATTCAATACTGAATACTCAACTGTAATTTACGCAAAAGTAATATTTTGCTGAAGACCGTCTTACTAGAATTTTTACTGAATTACATAGGATTGTATGTCCTACCTTCTTCCATAGGTTAAAATATCCAATACCCTTAGCTGCCATTTTTTTAATAAATGATTGACAAAATTGGGTTGAAATTACTATCTTCGCAATGACTATTTAAAAGCTTTTATCATGAAAAATCTTATTCTTATCCTCGGCTTATTTATCATACTGGTTGAATTTTCAGTTTCTCAGGTTTACATGAACCTTCAGGATAATATGGTAATCCCAAGTAATTCATGGATCATTATTAATCCCGGTAATTATGTAATCCCGGATGGGGGTAATAACGGGGTAATTCAGATAAATGACAAGGATAGTATCATGATTGATGCGGATGGCGTTACGGTCGATGGCACCAATTACCAGGGTTACATGATCAAGATTAACAACTCATCGTATATTCAGATCAATAATTTTGATGCGGTTAGCCATTATTATTATGCTGTGTATATCACCAATTCTCATCACATCAGCATCAATAACAATAACTTTTCATATAACAAAGTTGATTCCACCGGCTGGATTTCTGTTTGGACAAATTACCAATCTGCGTTAGGAGGAGGGGTGATGATGTATCAAACCCATACAGTATTGATTGACAACAATACCATGAAATATCAGAATGATGGTGTAGCGCTTTACCACAGCGACAGTATCGTTATCCATAACAATGATTTTGCCTGGAATACTTCCTATGGAATCAGGATGTATTTTTCTGATGCTTGCAATATTCAGGGAAATAATTGTTCAAATGTGAACAGGCCTTATACCGATCCGAGCGATTGTGCTGCGATTCTGTTAATCGTATCCAACAACAATTTTGTCCTAAACAATGATCTGTCTTATTCCGGTGATGGAATTTTTCTTGGCCAATATCAATATTCACAAATTTTGAACAATAACTATTTTGGATATAATAACTGCTCATTTTCTCCTCATAATGCTATTGAGGCTACGTTTGCTGACGGGAATGTTTATGAATTTAACAATTGCAATTACAGCCATTATGGTTTGTGGCTGGGTTATTCATATAATTCAATCGTCAGGAATAACGAAATAATCGGTAATCAATATGCCGGCATTGCAATTGATCGGGGTTTTAATAATGCAATTTCAAATAATGACATTAGTGAAAATCCAACCGGAATTGAACTTTGGGAGGGCGACCCCATAACTCCTTATCAAAACCAGTTTTCACATAACTATTACATTTATGAAAACAATATAGAGGGCAACACAATAGCTGTTTCGCTAAAAAAAACAGAACACAGCATTATTTTTAACAACAATTTCCTGAACAACCGTAATGGTGTTTACATTTCAGATGAAGCGCAGGAGATACTATTTCGGCCAACAGCTTTAGCAATACCACTGTTTATCACATTGAAAATAATTCACAGCAGGATATTTATGCGAAATTCAATAGCTATGTTATCAATGATGAATCCATTATCAATTGCAAAATCTATGATATGAATGATAATGCCGCCTACGGACAGGTGATCTGGCAACCATATATTGCAGGAAGCGATCCTGAATTCCAGGATCAGTATCCATACGACATGTCTGAACCGGATGCAGTCTGGTATGTTTACCCTGAAGCTTGCTGGGGCTATGGACTGCATATACCTACCTACGTTGAATGGGATTATGAAAACAAACTTTTCGGAGATGCTTCTGTGCATATTGCAACCGGTAATGGCTGGGATTTAGGTGCGATGTATCGGCCGGCCGGTGATTCGATTGCCTCATGGAGTGTTCTGGAGGAAGATACGCTTACATTCTGGCTGAAATCGATAAACAATACCGGCTATGGATTTCAATTCTGCAAGGTGATTGTTGGAAATAACTGCGGAGGTTATTACAAATACACAGCTCCGGCAGCAACTATATTGAATCCTACTATCGGACAATGGAAACGAATTGATATTCCATTGGCAGGGGGTAATCCCTGGTCAAGAGTTATAGTAGGAGATGTTTCCTTTGATGAGTTAAGCTATGTAGAAATCCATGCCGACACCTGGGATTTTGGCTTTGAACTTTGGATTGACGGACTTACTTTCAATACCTTGTTTACCGAAGTAAACAAGCCTGAATTTTCAGATCCTTTTCAATTTTCAATTTATCCAAATCCTGCAAAGAACGAAGCAACTTTTAATTTCCATTTAACTGAAGGATCCCAGGTCAACTTAAATATCCTGGATATGAATGGCCGTATGATTACCAAATTAGTTGATGAATATTATCCACAAGGAAATTATTCTTTTAAATATAATGTAAGGGATTTATCAGCAGGAATCTATTTTGCAACATTCATAACAGGAAATGAAAGCTCTCTTCAACGTTTTGTGATAACCCGATAATCAAAAAAAATCAAATGGGTAAAGAAATTGAAAGAAAGTTTTTGGTTAAGAACCAGGACTTTAAAAAATTCGGTCGCGGGACTTTTATAAAGCAGGGCTTTCTGAGCTCTGCAAAAGAGCGCGTGGTCCGCATCAGAATAACGGGTCATCAGGCTTTTCTTACCATAAAAGGAATATCCAAAGGTGCATCCCGGACGGAATTTGAATATGAAATCCCATTGGAAGATGCAGAATTTATGATGAACGATTTATGTGAAAAGCCCATCATCGAAAAATTCAGGTATAGAATAAAAGCTGCCAATGTTGTATGGGAGGTTGATGAATTCAAAGGGCTGAATGAAGGCCTAATCGTTGCCGAAATTGAATTGAAGAGTGAAGACCAGGTTTTTGATCATCCTGAATGGGTGGGGATAGAAGTTACAGATGATCCCCGCTATTTTAATTCGAATTTAATCAGGAATCCCTATTCAACATGGTAAACCCAGGTTGTTAAAAAAGTGTTAAATCTGATAAAATACTTTTCGAAATAAAAAGATCAGGTTACCTTTGCGTTGGATTCAATAAATAAATTGACTTGCAATTGGGATGAAGATTTCTGTATATATGAAATGCCATGTTTTAATTTGAATGAAAAATAATTTTAAAAAAATTAGTTGCATATAATAAAGTATTACTAAATTTGCAGGAGGTTGATAAGGGAATTTATTTAATCAAATTTATTTCAAATGATTTTTCTTATCCTCCATACAAATTAATAGTTGATTAATTTTTTCATAATTCGATTCTTTTGGGTTTGGCGGCGTCCACTTATGTGGGCGCCGTTTTTTATTTCAATTCCTGAATTCCATCCTGCCTGTTTTACCTACTTTTACTCCTTCAAATAAGTTTTTCTTTATGATCCCTGAATTAAAGGCCGGCTACCATTCTACACTTGATAAATACACAGAATTGAACCGGCAGGCAAAAGGCTTAAGCAAGATGATTTCATTTTTGCGGTTGATTGTATTTTTAATTGCCGCTTTCCTGGTTTATTTCTTTGCGGCCAATAATTTTATTCCAGCTTTGGTTGCTTCATTGGTTTTCGGTTCCGGGATTTTCATCGCCTTAATGCAATATCATTCCAAAATTCTGATTAGAATAAAGCTGGAAGAAGCCATCATTAAAATCAATAACGACGAACTTTCAGCGCTTGAAGGAAATTATTCTGTATTTGAAGATGGTGCCGAATTCGACGATCCTTCACATCCCTTCAGTTTTGACCTGGACATTTTCGGGCAGGGTTCATTGTTTCAGTTTCTGAACAGGACATCAACCAAAATCGGAAGAGAAAAACTTGCTACCGTTCTTCAGAAACCATATCTACAACCTGAAATTATTATAGCGAACCAGCAGGCCATTGCAGAATTGAAAGATTTAAAAGAATGGCGTCAGGATTTTCAGGCAATCGGACTGGCTTATGAAGATAAAAAGAACGACAGGGAAAAGATCCTGAACTGGGTAAAACTCCCTCCCTTATTTGGGAATCTTTTGTTCTCTGTTTTACTTTTTACTGATTCCAATGGCTACCCTCGCTATGATCATCCTTTTATCCACAGGGATAATTGAAGCTAAACAATTTATTATCTATTTATTGCTTCCACTTGCAATCAGCGGGGCATTTGCTATAAAGGTAAACCGAAGGCATTCGATGGTAAGCAAAACTTCTGAAATGTTGACCAAATATGCATTCCTCTTAAAACAAATCGAATCCCTCCGGCCAGCATCAGCAAAACTGGCGGAGCTAAAGAACAACATAGTAAAAGCTGATCTTTCCGCTTCAAAAAGCCTCCGGTCTTTATCTTCCATTCTGACAGCACTCGACAACCGGATGAATTTCGTTTCGTGGACGTTGTTCAATGGATTGGTGCTTTGGGATATTTTACAAATGCGCCGGCTTGAAAACTGGCAGAAAATACATCAGGATGAAATAGCAAAGTGGTTCGAAACAATTGCTGAAATTGATATGCTGATCTGCTTTTCGAATTTCCATTACAATCATCCGGATGCTCATTTCCCGGTAATTTTTTCGGATAAGAAAACCATACAAGCTGAAAACCTCGGACACCCTCTCATTCTGCGGCAAGTGAGGGTGGATAATCCATTTGAAATCAATCACAGGCAGTTTCTCATTGTCACGGGGGCAAACATGGCAGGGAAGAGCACCTACCTTCGCACGGTGGGGGTTAACCTGATCCTGGGAATGTGCGGGGCGCCGGTTTGTGCAACAAAGTTCAGTTTTAAACCTGTTGAAATTTATACCAGCATCCGCACCAGCGATTCGCTGCAGAAGAATGAATCGTATTTTTATTCGGAACTGAAACGGCTGAAAGCGATCATCGATGAACTGAAATCCGGCAAAGAACTTTTTATCATTCTTGATGAAATACTGAAAGGAACCAATTCGAAAGATAAACATGCCGGTTCCGAAGCGCTGTTGAAACAACTGATCCGTTACAATGCAATCGGGATTGTGGCTACGCATGATGTGGCACTCGGCATCCTGCAGGAATCGTTCCCTGATAATATCCTGAACCGTTGCTTTGAAGTTGACATTGATGGCGACCGGCTGACTTTTGACTATAAGCTAAGGGAAGGGGTCTCGAAAAACATGAACGCCACTTTGCTGATGCGGGAGATGGGGATTACGGTTTAAAGTAAAATTCTGTTCGGTCTTATTGATTTATTCCTTCACGATCCAGATTATTCAGCACATGTTTTCCGATAGTAATATTCAAAATGTAAGTTGCAGAATTAACTTCACGGCCTGATTCATTTTCTCCGTCCCATTCAAATGAAAAATAATTCACCTTGATAGGTTATTTCAGTTATGGATTTTATTACACTTCCGTTCAAATCGTAAATTTTAACAGCAGGTTGGGTTTCCTCTTTTGTGTATAACTTCAGTGAGATTTTATCTCTAAAAGGATTGGACGAAAACCAGAGTTCATTCCCATTATCTTTATTCACCTTTATATTGACGCCAGGATCATAAGGTATTTTATTCGAACGCTTATAATAGATTTCTATAATCCGATCCGGAACTCTCCATCCAAATATAATCAACAATGGTTGCGCTGAAATGCTTGTAAGCGATCGAGAAATTGAAACAACTCACAGGATATTGCGTCAATAATTGTTGCATAGGGATACCACAATGCATTGGTTTGTAAATGCATTATAGAATCCTTTATTATCTGAGTATAAAAAATCAAAACCGACCGGTATCAAGGATATCATCTATTGCGATATCGTAAACTGGATGCTTCAATCAATGTAATAGGGTCCGAATAATTCGGTCTTAACTACAAATATCTCTATTGCTTACCGGTGGTAATATTATTGATCTGATCAATGATAAATATATCTGCTGTAACAGTTCATCGATGTTTATCCGGGAGCATAAGAACCGATTGATTGACATGGTTTTGTTCCCAATGTGTCAAATAATTAATTCCATTTCATTTGGATTAATAAACCTGAAAAACTTCACCCTGTTTCCCGATTCTTCCAATGCTAAAAAAACGTTGATATCCATTGTCAATTGAAGACTTGTTGATAATGAAAGATCAGAAATGGAATCGGATGCATACAGCTCACTCGCCTGACCATTTTTGTAAAACATCACTTTGTCATCAGGATTTCCTCTTTCAATCCAGGAAACAAGAATCTTTATCTTCCATGTCCACATCGGCTACCGGCAGCAAATTATCCAAACTATCAGCCATACTGATTTGAACAGGCGGCAACCAATCTCCACCAGGTGCTTTTTTCATCAGCATGATCTTACCATTGACATCATTCGAGCGGTATGTAAGGAAAATGGAATCCGTAAATCCAATGGCGGCTGCAGGATTATTTCCAGGAACCAAATATTCAGGTTGCGACCAGCTTTAAGTAAGGCTGTCGTGTATCACCTGGTAAATGCCCCATGAACCCGCAACAAAATCCTGGTAAAACACATAAACGTGATGATTATAATCACGTACAATTTTCCGTTGGTTATGATTTTCAGTTGCCTGGCTGTTTTGAACAGTGGCGATCATTGTTTGCGAATAAGCACCGATGGCTAATCCCAAAACCATTAAAACTAATATAAATCGTTTCATAATTCATGATTTTTAAAAGTGTTAAACATGATTTGTCTTGTACAACTGAAAAATTTATCACCTTCAAATGTATGACACATTTATGTGAAAAGCAAGTACTATTTTATCAAAGTAGATGTCCTTCGATTTGCTTGAATAAAAATTCTGTTCATGTCCCTAACTTTAGACAGAAGTAATAATAATTCGTTATACTGTTTTCCTGTATCTCCGAACAGCAAGGTTTAGGAGAAGAAATTACAAATACCAAATAATCAAAGTTCAAAGTACAAAGTTTTTCGTGCAGCCACTTTTAACTTTGCTATTTGAATGTTTGATATTTTGACTTTCCATTCTTCCACACCCTTTGAGCAGGATCATACGGATGATAATTCACGGGAATACGCTGATCTGTCCGGAGAAATAAAAAATGGAAAATAGTTATTGTTTCTTACTTTATGATGAAGCGGGACTGGCCGGTGATGGATTGGTTGCTGCGGATGATGGCGAGGTAGATGCCTTTTCTCCAGCCGGAAACATTTAACCGGGTTTGCTGCTGCCCTTTGTAAATTTTTTCGCTGTGAACCTTTTGCCCGTAAATGTTGTAGCACAAAAGCAGCAGGTTGTTATGATGCTCTGTGTTTTGGAAGGCAAGGGTGATTTCCGTTTCGGCAGGATTGGGGTAGGCGGTGATATTTCTGTCATTGATAAAAGATAATTCTTTAGTAAAAACTCCTGTTGCGCACCCCGGCGTATCGCAGCCCATGCTGTCAACTTTGATGATCCAGAGCTTTTCGTGAGTGCCGGGTATATCAGGCCACGCAAAGCCGGCTGCCTATATATCCTTTATCCTGGCAGGGAAACATATCGTACAATAGGTTTTGATCAGACTCATTGTTAGAATAGTAATAATCCCGATACCATACGCTATCTAGATTATTATCCAGTTTCATCATCCAACCGCTGTAATACTGATATGTTATTGAATCGGTTTCATAAGAAAAACCTGTTAAAATATAACTATCATTAATCTTTCTCATATTTCTGATATGGTTAACCAAACGAGAACATCCCAGTAAATAAAAATTCAATCGTCTGACCTTGTTGATTGATCTTATAAATGCATTGTTTTCCAATTCTATAATCATTTCGCAAATTTCCACTCCCCATAAACAGTAGCCACCAGGTAATTCCCGTCATCCGCCAAAGCCACATGCGCCATATCATCATCCACATTGGGATTGCCGTAGGTCTTTGTCCATTCCTCGTTGCCGAGGCTGTCGGTTTTGATTACCAGAGCATCTAGTGAGTGATAGACCGCCGGATCGTACCTGAACCCTCCGAGAAGATAACCGCCATCGGGGGTTTGGATGATAGCTCTCACCTTGTTCTACTAAAGCTACCCCCATAAGTCTGGTGCCATTGGTAATATACCATTACTATCTGTCTTAAGTAATAAAGCATCCAAATTCGAACCTGCATCCCAAACCCAGCCGGTTAATATAAAACCATGATCTGATGGTTTCTCTGGCATTTATTCCAATTGTGTATTCATTTGTATGGAAATTCCGTTTCCAGATAGTATCAAGATTCTCATTCAATTTTATTAAAGTCGCATAAGCAAATTCTGCATCAGCATAATGACAAGCCATCACAAAATTATTATCATAGGTCTTTATCATTGCTCCACCTACATTTCCAAAATAATAATGAATGGTAATTCTCGCCAAAGGGTTTCCAGATCACCTCTTCACCCTGTTTATCTATTTTAAAGAATAACAGCATTTGTCCTATATTGCCTTGGATTTTCGGTTCCGCCATAGCCCACATAGCCGTCATCAGTTTCAAGTATGGACATACCCTATGGCAAAGTTGTTTCCCTGTTGATAGATATTGTTGAAGTAGATGGAATCCTGTGAATAAATCTGCCGGGTAAATGAAAGTACTGAAAGAAGTGAAAATATCAGCAGAGAGCGCATTGTGTTTAATTTGAATTTATCAAAAATACGATAATTTTTCTCTTTGTGTAAGAATCAAATGTTTAAAGACAATGAAATTACAAATACCAAATAATCGAAGTTCAAAGTACAAAGTTTTTCGGGCAGCCACTTTTAACTTTGCTATTTGAATGTTTGATATTTTGACTTTCCCTTTTGTATACCATTTAACCGCTATTGTTTATTTCCTACGGAAATCGATCTCCCGAAAAACTCATTTACTATGGATATAAATGCCCAACGGGCAAAGGAATCAAAGTTTTTCGGGCAGCCACTTTTAACTTTGCTATTTGAATGTTTGATATTTTGACTTTCCCTTCTTTATCAAACCGTTTTCCTGTATCTCCACACGGCAAGGCTGAGGATGATTGTTCCGTAAATCAGCAAGGAGAAAAACTCTTTGGAGATATCCCAAAAGCCTGAGCCTTTGAGCAGGATCATGCGGATGACGCGCATGAAATAAGCATAGGGATTTATTTTGTTTACCCATTGCGCCCATTCGGGCATGCTTTCGACGGGGGTGAAGATGCCGCTGAGCAAAACAAAGGTGAGCATGAAGAAAAACATGAGGAACATGACCTGCTGCTGGGTATTGGACAGGGTGGAAACAAACAGCCCCAGCCCGAGGGCAACGATGAGGTAAACGGCTGTGAACCCGAACAACAGCCACAGGCTTCCGACCATGGGAATGTCGAACAGGATCTTGCCGATGGTAAGCCCGAAAGCCAGCTCGAACATGGCAATGACCCAAAAAGGAAACAGCTTTCCGAAGATGAACTGGTACTTGAGAATGGGCGTTACGTTGATCTGCTCGATGGTTCCCATTTCCTTTTCGCGGACGATGTTGAGCGCTGCGAGAAACATCCCGATGATGGTGACCAGGATGACGAGGATGCCGGGCAGCATGTAAATCTTGTAATTCAGCTCGGGATTGTACCAGTAAGAGGTGTTGATGGAAATGCTTTTATTAATGGAAGGCTGGATGTAGTTGATATTTTCGGTGATGATGTTACGGTTGAAATCGGCAATGACCATTGAGGCATAAGCATTGGTAAGCCCGGCAACGGTGGCATTGATGGCATTGATCTGGAGCTGGAGGGTGGATCGGTTTTCCTTAAAAAGATCCTTTTCAAAGTCGGGTGGAATGATAATGACGATGTCGGCCCGGTCGGTGGTGATTTCATTTTCGGCTTCACGGATGCTGAAGGTGGAACCGTTCACCTGGAAGAAAGGCGAGCCATCGAATTTGCTGATGAGTCTGCGGGAGGTGGATGATAAATCCTGGTCGACTACCACCATGTCGATCTTTTTCATTTCGAGGGTAGCGGCATACACCAGCACGACCAGTTGCATGATGGGAACGATAAAAATGACGGGGAGCATCGTCCTGTCGCGGAAGATCTGGATGAATTCTTTTTGTATGATGAAGAGGATGCGGCACATTGGTAGTACTTAGTAGTTAGATTTTAGAAGTTAGACAATGGGAATGAATTTGAAATTGGAAAATGGAAATTTGAAGACATCCCCCTGCCCCCCTTCAAAGGGGGAATGGAACCAGTAACCAGCAACCAGAACTTGTAACCAGTAACTTTTTCATTCGAACCTGACTTTAAATTTCTTTACACTGATTATGATAAACAAAACCATGATCCCGAAGAGGATGAGGGTTTCTTTCCAGACGAACATCAACCCTGTACCTTTAAGCATGATGTTTTTGATGATGATGATGAAATACTTCGGCGGCATGATGTGACTCAGCCACTGCAGAATGACCGGCATGTTCTCGATGGGGAAAATAAAGCCCGAAAGTAAAAGCGTCGGCAGCATCAGTGCGAACACCGAAATGAACATGGCTACCTGCTGGCTGTTGGCCATGGTGGAAATTAATATTCCCAGCGAAAGCGCCATGCTGATAAACAGGAAACATTCGGCCAGCAACAAAGGAATGCTTCCTTTGATAGGCATCCCGAAAACAAAATATCCGATTACAATTATTGTCAGGGCATTGATGAAAGCGAACAACACATACGGCAATACTTTGCCAACGATAATCTGAATGGGCTTAAGCGGCGAAACCAAAAGAACTTCCATCGTTCCCATTTCCTTTTCGCGGGCAATGGAGATGGAGGTCATCATTGCCGAAACAAGCATCAGGATAAGAGCCATACTGCCGGGTACGAACATATAAACGCCTTTCATTCCTTCATTGTAAACCATTCTTACCTTCGGTTCGATCTTTAGTGGGGTTGCGTTATTCTTGTTTACTTTGGTGATATAATCCATCAGAATGGCGCTGGTGTAATTTACGATGAGGTTGGCAGTATTGGCATCGGAAGCATCGGCAATGAGCTGTACATTGGCTTTTCCTTCACGCTCAAGGTTGCGGGCAAAATCCTTTTCGAATACGATGACTTCCTTTACGTTTCCTTCCTTGAAAATTTGATCAATATTGGCGGCTGTGTTCAGGTTTCTTTCAAGAATGAAATAACCTGAAGAGGTGATCTTGTTTGTGATTTCGCGGGTTACTTCATCCTTCGACTGGTCGTAGATGGCAATCTTAACATCCTTGATCTCGTTGGTAACCACATAACCAAAGATGAGCAGCTGGGCAACCGGAATCCCAAAAAGCACCAGCATCGTCCTTACATCGCGGAAGATGTGGAAGAATTCTTTTTTGACGAAACCGAGAAAGCGCTTCATGGCAGTAGATAGGTTAGATATTAGACATTAGAGTTTAGATGTTTTTAAGATTTTAGATTTTTTTCTTTTAGGCTGTGATCATTCTCTGAATTTCATCAATCGTTTTTCAGTATTATATTCAAATTCATCAGTAGTGATATATCCAATCTTTTCAGAAATAATTAACTGAGTTTCTAATTCGGCATGACGAACCATCAGAAATTTCAAGAAACCTGTTGAACTCCTTTCCTGAACCTCTTCCTGAACCTTCAGCAATATTATTGGCAATGGAAGCAGGAGCTTCTTCGTGACTGCATAGTCATTCCAAATTTTTCATCATTCAGGAAATTTCTTTGTCCGATTATAAACTATCTACTGCTAACTCAACAGCTTTTTGCCAAACGATTAATTTCTTATAATTATGCATTTTAATATTTCATTTAACTATTATTTATCGTAACAATTCTTAATGTCTAATTGCTAGTCTAAGCTAACTCTTTCTTTCCTTGCCAGCTTTAAAAACACCTCATCCATATTTTGAGCGGAATACGTCTTCTTAAGCGCCGCCGGAGTATCCAGCGCTTCAATCCTTCCATCCACCATGATGGAAACCCGGTCGCAGTATTCGGCTTCGTCCATGTAGTGGGTGGTGACAAAAACCGTGATGCCGTTATGAGCAGCCTGATAAATCATGTCCCAGAACTGTCGCCTGGCTATCGGATCAACACCACCGGTAGGTTCGTCGAGGAAAACAATTTTAGGCTGGTGAAAAATGGCAATCGAAAAAGCCAGCTTTTGTTTCCAGCCCAGAGGAAGGGAAGAGATCAGGGTGTTTTTCATGTGCTCAATCTGAAGCCGCTCGAGCAGTTCATCCATCCGCTTATTGATCTCTTTTGAAGATAAACCATAGATGCCCGCATAGAACCTGATATTCTCCTTCGTCGTCAGGTTTTCGTAAAGGGTAAACTTCTGGCTCATGTAACCGATATTCTGCTTGATCTTGTTGGTCTGCCTGTAAACATCAAATCCAGCCACGTTGACGATGCCAGAAGTAGGGGAGGACAATCCGCACAAAATTTTTATGGCTGTCGTTTTGCCGGCTCCGTTTGCACCCAAAAACCCAAATATTTCTCCTTTCTTAACTTCAAAAGTAAGATGATCATTGGCGACGAAGCTTCCGAATTTCTTCACCAAATCTTTTACAACAATAATCGGTAACGACTCAGTTTTCATTTTTCAGCAATGCCATAAAACAATCTTCAATATTTGGAGCTGTCTCTTCGATGCGGATATTTTCATGACCTTTTTTGACAAGAAAAGCGTTGAGTTCCTGTTGACTGATTTCCCTGCGGGAAG
Organism: uncultured Bacteroidales bacterium; assembly: GCA_963705185.1. Classification (GTDB taxonomy): domain Bacteria; phylum Bacteroidota; class Bacteroidia; order Bacteroidales; family JAADJA01; genus JAADJA01. The sequence continues at coordinate 49,664 of CAVPJF010000007.1, read as the reverse complement.
AAAAATGAACCGAATCGCCAAAGCGATAAGCCGACTCGGCATCAGGAAACAGCTGCAGATGCTCAGGAAGCATGAACATGTTGTCCGTTATAACTTTGACCAGCGGAAAACGATATTGTCCAACAATTCCTGAGGGTGTATCAATACCCAGTATTTTTCCCTTCTGAATGAGCGCCACATGATCGCAGAGGCTTGCCTCATCCATGTAAGGTGTGGAAACCATGATGGTAATCCCTTTCTGCTGAAGTTTACGCAGCATTTCCCAGAACTCCTTGCGCGAAACAGCATCCACACCGGTAGTAGGCTCATCAAGGAAAAGCACCTCAGGTTTATGGATCAAAGCACACGAAAGAGCCAGCTTTTGCTTCATACCTCCCGAAAGCTTACCCGCTTTTCTATTTTTAAAAGGTTCGATCTGAATGTAAATGTCCCGGATCAAATCGTAATTTTCCCGGATGGTTGTTCCGAAGATGGTAGCAAAAAACTGAAGGTTTTCCTCCACAGTCAGATCGGGATACAGCGAAAACCGTCCTGGCATATAACCCAGAATTTTTCGAAGCGCTTTGAAGTCTTTTACTGTATCAAAACCTCCCACCTCGGCTTTACCAGAATCCTGGATTAACAGAGAAGTCAGTATTCGGAACAGGGTTGTTTTTCCGGCTCCATCAGGACCAATCAAGCCATAGAGTTCTCCTTTTCCAATTGACAATGAAATATTAGTCAGGGCTTTTACTTCGCCATAACTTTTCGATATATCATTTGCCAATATTGAAGGCCTACCCATCATATTATTTTGTCGTCCGGGTCCAGTATGTCGTTCTACCAATCAAAGAAATGCCAATGTAACCGCGAACTTTCAGCTGATTCATCGATTCAAATTTCATATAGCAGGAATACGTTGAGCCGTTTTTCGGATCGTAGATATCACCGTCTTCATACAAGCCATCACCGTCATAATTAAAGTCTTTAACAAGGATCAGCCCCATAACCGGCCGGCTGCGCAGCGATTCGTCTTCGTTTTCATCATCCAGTTTGGGTAAACCTGTAGCTGGCTCGTTGGGTTCGTTCAACCAAATAATCTTGCCATGATACTTGCCATTCTCCTTGTAAATTTCCACCTTAGCATCTTTTTCCTCGTTGAACCAGATTCCGAGAATATCATCGGCTTTATAATCCTGTGCAATTAAGTTGCCGGTAAAAAACAGAGCTGTCAGAAACAGCAAATAAGTCAATTTGTGATTTTTCATTTTTTATAAAATTTAGTTTAACATTCAAATTTAATTTATGATAGAAAACTTAACCACTAAGAGCTCACAAGAAGGCACGAAGAGCACTATGACATTTTTCTTTGTGCCTTTTGCCAAAGACATCCCTTCGGGAGTGTAAAACCTTTGTTTCCATTGTGGTTAAGCAATTAAACATTAAAAATTCACTTCCCCTGGCATCCCGATCTTCAGAGAGCCATCGTTCTTAACCCTTACTTTAACCGCGTAAACCATATTTACCCGTTCTTCTTTTGTCTGGATGATCTTTGGTGTGAATTCGGCGGTTTCCGAAACCCAGCTTACAACCCCGGTTAGTTTCCGGTTGGTTTTTTTATCCTGGTCGATCAGCACCTCCACTTCCTGGCCAAGCTTGATATTGGGCAATTGATCACCACTGATATAAACTCGTAGTATCATTTCATTCATGTCGGCGATTTTATACAAAGGCTTACCAAAAGCAGTTATTTCATTTGGTTCGGCGAATTTTTCAAGAACGATCCCTTCTGAAGGATTGTAAATTTTACATTTGCTGATCGATTCCTCCAGCTGGGCGATCTGGGTGTTCACCACTTCAAGTTCTGCATTTACGGAAGCAAATTGGGTATTGATTGAAGCGATCTGCCGGTCAACCAGATCTATCTGACCATTGACATCATCAAGTTGTTTTTGTGTGGCAGCGCCATCCTTCAACAGCTTTTCGATGCGGGCTTTATCAGTGAGCAGGTTTTGTTTTTGCTGTTTCTGCACTTCGATCTGTGCCCGAATATTATCAATTCTGGCTGAAATGGAAGTTTTCTGCGCATCAAACTGGCTTCTTTTTAATACCAGGTCTGTCGTGTCGATGACAGCAACAAGCTCTCCCGCACTGAGACTTTTACCTTCAATGGCTGTAAAGGTCAGCAGCTTACCGCTGGCTTCCGCAGAAATCATCACATCGTCGACTTCAAAATTGCCGTAAGCATCCGAACGGTCATTTTTGCCGGAGCATGCTGCCAGCAGCATGACGATGATAAGGAATAAATTATTTGTCTTCATTATAATAAGTTTTCAGATTAAATATTACAAATTTCCAAGTGCAGCCTGGTAATCCAGTTTTGCTTTTACCAGCTGGATTTTATGAGATTCCAGGTCGAGCCGGGCACTGGCCTCGGCATTGATCTCCGTGAGGTACTGGGAGGAAGTGATCACCCCGTTATCGAGCTGAGAAGAGACCGATTTCGTGATTTTCTCCCTGAGTTGGATTAATTCGGCATCACGACTGATCAGTTCTTCGGCCTTTCTGATCTCGGCAATTTTATTTTCCAGGTCTATCTTTACATTTTTATCAAAGGTTTCTTTTTGAGAATTGATTATTTCATTCTGAATATTCAGAACTTCCTTTTGTTTGCGACTCAGGTTCCAGTCCCATGGCTTCCAGGTCAGTCGTGCCCCGATCATATAAAAATCATCGAAATTAACATTGAGCATATCGTATCCCGGACGACCATATCCCGCCTGACCAAATGCGGAAAAACGGGGTAAAAGACTCGTACCGGTCAATTTTTTCGAGACGATAAGCTTATCCTGCTGAAGGGAAAATAAAAAATATTCGGGCCGATTGTTTATATAGGCATCCAGGTTAACTTTAACTTCAGGCAACAGAAATCCGGTTTCTTCTTTCATTTCCAATCCTGTAAATTCATTCAATATGCCAATGTTTGCCTTCAGGCTTATTTTAACCTCGGCTATGGCTTGTTCCGCCTTGATGATCTCAGCTTTCAGGACATCTTCATTCGACGCAAGAAGGGTTCCATTTCGTACCCCGCTTTCTACATCGTTCAGTTTGGATGTTAAATTTGACCGGTGCAATTCAAGAATTTTAGCCTTTTCCTTGAGAAGCAACACATTAAAATATACCTGATTGATCCTTTCTTTCAATTTGTAAAATTCAATGTCGATACCCTGCCTGTCAATTTCCAGAGTGATGTCTTCCAGGTCTTTTTGGCGGCTTGTATTGCTCCCATCATAAATCGTTTGAGTGACATCGAGGGAAACTTTGTACCAGTCCTTGTCAACAGTAGGAATATTAATTCCCGGTATGTTTTGGATCGGAGTTTTTGTTACGTCCGACTGGTAATGTGCCTGCCCGTTTACATTCATCTGCGGCAGGTAGTTTTTGTTCAGATTTTTAACCTTAATGTCATGCGATTGGGGTAACAATTCTTTTTGCTTTGCCAATGGATAATTTTCGATGGCCTTCGAATGGCATATTTCAAGGGTTACGGTTTCCTGGGTGAATGCCATGAATCCCCACACCATAAAAATCAATATGATAATTGTCCGGTTCATTTTTTCTTTATTGAATTTATAATGAATTCAGGAACTTCTTTTTTCCGCTGAACGATAAACTGGTTGTATGCTTCTACATTTTTATTAAACAATACATTCAATAGTATCGGTCGGGCTGCAAACGGGAAAATACTCATGGCCAGCATATTTACCAAAAGATGGTATGGATCAACACGGATAATGTTACCCGATTCCGCTTCCTTGTTAACCTGGTCAATGAATGGTTGGGGGTTCACCCCGGAATTCTTCACCATATTGGCGATTTTGGAGGGATCGCGGCTGAGCTCATGCAGGATGAACCCGGGTATAAAGGGATTTTCGATAAAGGCATCAATATAATTGCCTGTGAATATTTCAATTTTGGTAAACAAGGGTAAATCCGACTTCATCATTTCCATGATGTTGGGCACCAGTTTCAGGATGGCTTCCGTAAAAATGGCTTCGAATAATTTGTCCTTGCTGCGGAAATAATAGTGCAACAGCGCTTTGTTAATGCCGGCTTCGTCAGCTATTTCCTGCATGCGGGCGCCATCCATGCCTTTACGGATAAAAATCTTTTTAGCAGCCTCCAGTATCGTTTGTTCTGTATTTAATTCTTTCTCTGACACTTTATTTTTTACTCATTTGGTTTAACTATTTGGTTAAACCAACCGGACAAAAATAGAAATTAATTTTATTCTGCAAATTTTTTTTGAAAAATTTTTATTGGTGACGATTATTCTTCGAACTTTAGGGAGTAAATCAGCGCCTCCATTTGTATCATCAGGTCTCGCTTGGGGGCATTGGGAGCATATACGTAACCATCGATGGTAATCACTTTGTTTCGTTTTTCGTCAATAAGGGTATAATTTATAAATGGCCCGCCCATGAAATCTTTTTCAAGCTTCCAAAGTCCCCTTGTTTCAACAGCAAACATACCATTGAAATCAATCCTTTTTGAAATTACTGGTAAATAGTCCTGGCTAACAGTCATGAACGAACCTTCCGTTGGTCCGGGTATGTATTCTTCGGTCATGCTGTTCCTGAATGCAATTATGCGCGAGACATCGAAAGCAACGGTATCAATAAAGTCATAGGAATAAATCAATATTCCCTGACTGATTTTAGGTGTTTCCTTTCTGATCCACATAAAATCGGCAGATTTTTTAGCAATGTAAAAACCGCCAGGCAATTCAAGTGTTAAGTGATAATTATTTTTCAAATCCTCAATTACTTCAACGTCCCTGAACTTCTGAAAGGTATTGATCAAACGCTCCCTTTCCGATTTCATTAAAAGTCCAAGTATCGATTTTTTTGATTCCTTAAAGAAAGCTACTAAATCCTCCTCCGAAGGCGCAATTAAATGGATAACTGTTTGAGGACTTGCCCACTCATCTTTCTGTAAATCTAGCCGGGTCTTATTCAGGTTATTGTCTATATCAATGATAAAAATATTATGATGCGATTGAAACATGGCATTGTCCGTGAAAGTGGCCATTGGAATGTGAGTCAATTCAAACAACGGTTCTGGCTGAGGCAATACTTCAAATTCCCTGTTAAAGAATTGCCTGATACTATCTCCAACCATGCTTTCCCATTTCGCCTGGTTATTGGTAACGACGATCATTTCGGCTGTTTTACCGGATGAATTTGCAGTGGAAGATCCCATATCACCACATGAGGTTATAATTAAAAAGGAAAACAGAATAATTAACAAGCCAAAACGGTTCATAGAATTTGGGAAATTAGGTGTTATCATTCATAATTTAGAAAAAAACCATAGGTTGACAACCAAATGTAAGCCCTTATCTAAAACCGGATAATTCTCCTGCAATTAACCCTTTTGTGATACCTTCAGTTTTTGCCCTGGTTTAAGAGATTTCGAATTGCTGATATTGTTCAGTTTCTTGATTTGTTCAACTGTAACGCCGTCGTATTGTCTTGCGATATCCCACAAAGTATCGCCCCTTCTCACAATATGATAGATGTATTCGTCATTAATAAATTTCTTTTCGGGTTGCTTTTCAGGTTGTTTTTCAGATAATGCGATTTCTTCTTTTGGAGCAGTGACCACTAATTTCTGCTCGGGATGAATGGTGTCATCCTTCAGGTTATTCCATTTTTTCAGATCATCTACCTTACAATTCTTCTTCTGTGAAATCGAAGCCAGTGTTTCTCCATCAGCAACAATATGAATGTTCGGATCCTTGCTAACCTGTACAATTTCCTTTGGCTTCTGATCGATGGTTTTAGAAATAGTGCTTGTTGATTTTCCTGGGCTTAAAACATACAATTTTTGTCCCGGACGTATGGTATTGCTTTTTAAATTATTCCAGCTTTTCAGACTGGCTACAGAGCAATGATACTTATTTGCGATCAGGCCCAGGCTTTCTCCGCTACGAACAATATGAATATCCTGCTCTTTGGCCTTCTTAACCTCCGCAAGCAGCTTTTCTTTTTCAATGCCACTAGTGGTTTTGTAAGCGTAAAGTTCTTGTTCGTTTTCAATAAATGCACCGATGTACTCTTGCTGTAATCTTAATATATATTTTTTATCCTTGCTGGATGGAATAATGCCGGTTTTATAGGCCGGATTTAAATATGCTACTTCTTCGCGGGGAATTTTAAGAAATTCTGATATCTGGTCAAACGACAAAACATCGCTGACCATTACAGTGTCAATTTCTTCAAATAAAATGGTTGGTCGCATGGGGTACAAGTTATGTTCTGATGGATAGTTCATCAGGTACATAACAGCGATAAAGGCAGGTACATAACCCCGCGTTTCGGATGGAAGATAAGGCCAGATTGCCCAGTAATTTTTGACACCTCCGGCTCTTCGAATAGCCTTATTTACATTTCCCGCCCCCGAATTATAGGCTGCCATAACAAGGTTCCAGTCACCATAAATATTATACAAGTCCTTCATGTGCCGGCAGGCAGCATCGGTTGCCTTATAAGGATCATAACGGTCATCGATAAGTGAATTCGCTTTGAGTCCGTACAATTTTCCGGTGTTGTACATGAATTGCCATAATCCTTTAGCACCTGCCCGTGAAGTAGCTGTTGGATTAAGGGCTGATTCAACAACAGCGAGATATTTAAGTTCAAGGGGCATGTTGTATTTATCGAGCTGTTCTTCGAAGAAAGGAAAATAAACTTCAGCAAGCCCTAATATCTTCGAGGCAAGTTGCCTCTTTTTTACAGCATATAATTCGATGAAGGCCTTTACATTTTTATTATAGGTCAATTCAATGGCTGAATTATTATTTAGTTCCTTAATTCTCGCCTCAAAAACCGAATCACTAAAGACCGGAATAAATCCGGCCGGATAATAGTTAGTATTCAGAGCAGTGGTATCGGCTGGGAAAGTGGTGTTAGTAAAAAACTTTATGTTTACAAGGCTGTCAAGGATATCTCCAATAACAGATCTTTTCAGTTCATTTGCAATTAGCAAATTCAATGATGCCGTATCATTGACCGGTAGATTATTATTTGTGGCCAGGGCCAGAGTTTCATCTACTTCAGTGGTGTCAGGAACTGGCTGGTAAGGGGTTGAGTAAACAGATCCGATTGAAAGGAGCAGCGAAACAAAAATTATAAAAGGTTTAGTTATCATCATTAGTGTCGAAAATTGAGATCATGTTGAACAATACCGATCTTACGGCAGAAATTTATTTTCGTTGCAAACTAAATCATTTTAACGCAAAAAAATACAATTAATTATCCGCTTTATCCACCTTAGGCTGTTAATTTAAAAACAGGTATTCATTTACATTATTCAGTCTTTCCGCCTGGTTCATTTTCATTATCCTTTTTCGTTTTTTCTTCAGGATTGAGGCCTTCCTTAAAATCTTTGATTCCTTTTCCAATACCTTTCATAAGCTCAGGAATTTTTTTCCCGCCAAACAATAATATTACTACCACGACGATCAGTATGATCTGCCAGGGACCAATTATACCAAGAAGAATATTTGCAACCATTTTTTATAATTTCCGGCAAATATACGAAACATTTCAAAGAGGATGGAAAACGAAAAAAGGTGAATCCATTATCGGAATTTATTTCCATTTAAAAAAGTTACCAGGTAATTATCAAAAGTCGGTTTACTAATAATGTTTTCAGGAAAAGCTTTTTATTCAGTCTTGATTTCTTCAGTCTCATGAGACAACTCTCCAAAGCTAAACCTAAAAAGCCCCATTGCCAAAGATACAGTAGGATTATTTTGTGAAAAATAGGAAGTTATATCTTGAATAGCTAAACCCATTTCCCAGGAAAAACCGTTGTTATTGAAAGGAAAAAATGAAATTCCCACAGGGATCTTGGTTCCTGTTGCACCACCGGTTACCACGCCAATAGATCCCCTGAACCATTTTACAGGCATGATGCGGGTTCCAAGTCCGAATATAAGTTGATCGTAAGATCCCGGCACATCATTTACAGGAAAATAAAATTCTGTTCCGAATTCAAATTTTTCTTTAAGGAGGTAGGCGCCCCCGAATCTTAAATTCGTCGGGAGATTTGTGGTTTTGCTTTCCAAACCTTCCCATCCGCCCCATTTAAAGTGATCGAAAGCAGCATTATCATCCAATTCAAAAATGTTATAATTATCTAATCCTGATGATTCAATATCATTTAAGACTGCATCTTCACCCTGATAAACATTACCATCCCATGTGATTTTTCCAACGTCAGTCAGTGCTAATCCTAATCTTAGTTTATTAAACAATAATGCGGACACACCGAAATCCAAGCCCCAGCCGCTGCCTATTGATTGGTAATCAGTATTGTTAATCTCAGAGGGAGAGGGAGTATCATAATCTACATTCAGTGCAGGATTAAGGGCAGAATAAGTCTTGAATACTCCATCTCTGTATGAGTAATTAAACACACTGTAACCACGAATATATTTTATACCTATTCCTCCGTAAAGGGTCAATTTGTCGTTTTCAATAATTTTTCTTCCGTATGATAAATTGTATTCCCTGAACCATGACATTTCGAGATAGGTATTCTCAAATAATTTCGTCACATATTCAGGATTAAGGCAGATGCCTATGGAATCTCCTGTTTCAGCGTCTATCTGGATGGTGTCAAAATAGGAAGAATTATATCCATTAAAAAGAATGTCTGCACTTTGTTCATTTAAAAAAGAATCCCACATGATTCTTTCTTTTACTGCAAATCCAAACCCACCTATCTTATCATCCTGCAAGGATATACCAGCGCCGCTAACATTCCCTTCAAACTGAAGTTTTGTTTCGGTAAAATTTTGTACTGCTTCCTGCTTTTCTTCATTAGTAAACTTTGTGTCGGAAGACGCAAACAATTCATTAACCAACGCACGTTTTAAAGGTTCTGAATAAACTGAAATGGTTCCTTCTCCCACTCCAAAATTAACAAAATGATTGTTACGTTTCCAGCCAAGATTGGCAGGATTAAGGCCTATGCATTGGTAATCGGTAACAACGGCGGTACTATAACCAGCACCTGTTACTGTAAATGCCCCAGATTGTGTTTGAGAAAAAACATGCAAAGAAAAGCCCATGATAACGGGTAGTGTGATTAAAAACGATAATTTTTTCATGATGTTGATTTTTATGATTTGGAGAAATTTTTAACAAATTTACAAAATGTCCGTTTAAATAAAAAGGAACATTAAAAAATCTTAGACTATTATCAAATTTCTTTGAGTCGGAAAAAAATGTCATCAAATAAAAATTAATTATTTTAGCCCATAAGGAATTAAAAAAGCAATACAAATTTTAATGCGCGAATATACAAAAATAGCCGTTGTTTTCCTTCTACTGATGATTTTTAATTCGTGCAAAGAGCAGAAAAAATTAGGTATTGACGACCTCCGGCAAATTAAAAAAAGCAATGACCCGATCCTTAAAAAAATTCTTGCTGAAGGAAGATTGACTGCAACTACTGATTACAATTCGACCAATTATTATATTTACCGCGGTGAACCCATGGGATATCAGTATGAATTGCTTAAATCATTTGCAAATTTTCTTGGGGTTAAGCTTGAAGTAGTAATCAACAACGATCTGGAGTCAAGTTTTAATTGCATTAATGACAATGATTGCGACCTCATAGGATTAGGCCTTGCCATCACAAAAGATCGAAACAATGTAGTTGATTTCACCCTGCCCATAAATCAAACCCGGCAAATGCTGGTTCAGTGTAGACCAGAAGGTTGGCAAAAAATGCCAACCGCCGAGGCAATTAATGAAAGATTGATCCGCAATCCACTTGACCTTGCCGGCAAAACCATTTATATTCAGAAAAATTCAATTTTCAAAAACCGTTTAATCAATTTGTCCGAAGAGATCGGTGCTGATATTCATATTGTTGAACTTGAAGTTACAGTAGAAGAATTGATCAGGATGGTGGCCAACCGAGAAATCGAATATACCATTAGCGAAGAATACATTGCCTTGGCTAATAGCAGATACTACCCTGATATTGATGTTGAAACAGCGATAAGTTTTCCTCAAAATATTGCCTGGGCTGTAAAAAAAGAAGCCTATGGATTGCTTGATACTATCAATTACTGGCTCGAAAACTTTAAGAATTCTAAAGCATCAGCCTTTCTCTATAATAAATATTTTAAAAATAAAGGAAGGGACAATCTTGCCAAAAGAACAACCTATGCAGTTGCAGCAGGCAAAATTTCTCCTTATGATGAGATCATAAAAAAGTACAGCGAAGATATTGGTTGGGACTGGCGATTGCTTGCGTCACTGATATACCAGGAATCAAGGTTTTATCATGATACGGTTGCCTGGTCAGGGGCATTTGGTCTTATGCAGTTGATGCCGGGCACTGCTGAACATTATGGTATTGACAGCCTTTCTTCACCCGAAGACCAGATCAGGGCAGGAGTAGAATTTATTGCAGCTCTGGAAAAACAATTAACTGATAAAGCTGAGAACATAGAAGAAAGAACAAAGTTTGTCCTTGCCGCTTATAATGCAGGAATCGCCCATATTTATGACGCCCGGCGCCTGGCCGAAAAGTACAATAAAAATCCCTTTAAATGGGACGATAATGTGGATTTTTATATCCTGAACAAATCTAAGCCAGAGTACTATAATGATTCTGTAGTGAGATACGGTTATTGCAGGGGCGAAGAAACTTACAGCTTTGTGAATGAAATTTTTGAACGATTCCAGCATTATAAAAACATAACAGGTGGTTAATGTTATATCTTATAAATTTCCTTCTGCAATTATCCGAAAATAAAATAGTCCAGTGTTAACCAAATTAAATAATCACCGTAGAAAAGAATTAATTAATTGAATTTATTTAAGTCAGTCAAAAATGAAGAATAAAAGATTAATAATCATCGTTTTACTGGTAATTCCAATATTGAGCTTCAGTCAGGTGCCTGATACCTCAAAGCTTTCCACAAAGGATAACCTGCTTTCGATAAAGCTTTATAACGAAAGTCTTGGCTTGTTCAACCAGCAAAAACAACTTGAAGCGATTACCATGTTGAACAAGGCAATTGCACTCAACCCGAAGTTTGCAAAAGCCTACTATAACCGCGGCTGCTATAGATTGCAATCGCACAGCCTGGATGATGCCATTGAAGACTTCACTCAGCTGATTAAGCTTGAGCCGGGTTCTAAAGGGTATATGGGAAGAGGATATACATATTTACTAAAAAAAGAATATCAGAAGGCAATTGAGGACTTGTCGGTTGCTGTCCTGAATGACCCTAAAAACGCCAATGCCTTTTATTACAGGGGTAGTGTATATACCCAGCAGGAAAAATATACACAGGCTTTGGCTGATTTTGATAAAGCCATCGAGTTGCAAACTAATTATGCAATTGCATACAACGACCGTGGAAGCGTAAAAATAAAAATGAAGGATTTTACTGCTGCTAAAACCGATTTGATAAAGGCGGTAACTTTCGATCCGGCCCTTGCCATTGGCTTATAATAATCTCGGTGAGTTAGCTGCAATAGCCGGTGACATCGGATCGGCTCTCGAAAACTTTACAACAGCCCTGAAAATTCAGACTGATTATTTTGCCGCATATAACAACCGCGGATTAACAAAGCATAATTCAGAGGATTTTGAAGGAGCGGTTGAGGATTTTACAAAAGCCTTAGGAGTGAATCCTGATTTTGATTTGGCTTATAATAATCGCGGTAATTCAAAATATATGCTTGGTGATTTGGATGGAGCAATAGCTGATTTTACAAAGGCTATCGAACTCGACTCAAAATATGGTGAAGCCTGGCTGAACAGGGGAGTGGTAAAAGAAATGATTCGGGATACACAAGGAGCTTGTCAGGATTGGGCTAAAGCTGCTGACCTAGGGATAACGGCTGCAGGAAATTATGTTAAAAATCAATGTCAGAAGGATTAAATAGAAATGAAAATGGATAGAAAAGTTATAGTATCAATTCTTGTCCTGTTGTTTGTATTCAATATTGCATTTACACAAAGTATTGAGTTTAACAAGTACAATTTTCCTTCAAATAAGGAAGAATTGAGTGTTGCATTGGGGCAAATCAATACAGGAGATAAATTTTACCAGGAAGGACCAGGTGTATACAGGCTGGCCATTGACAGTTATTTAAAAGCCAATAAGTTCAATTCCGAAAATGCATTGCTGAATTATAAGATCGGGAGATGTTACCTGGATCAGAATGATAAGTCCGAAGCCATAAAATATCTTGAAAAAGCTTATAAACTTGATCCGCGTATCAGTATGGATATGGAATACAATGATGTTAACTTTTTGCTTGCAAAGGCTTACCATCTCGACTATCAGTTCGATAAAGCCATTTCGAAATACAAGGAACACAAAAACGGATTGAATCCGGAACAACTGGCAAAAGATGTTAAGAAGATCGATAAAATGATTGGTGAATGTGAAACAGCAAAGAAACTGGTTGCTAAACCTATTCGGGTTTTCGTTGATAACCTTGGTGATGTAGTCAACTCTGCCTATCCCGATTACAGACCGCTTGTCGTTCCCGAAGAAAGCATGATCATGTTTACTTCTGCAAGAGAAAGTACAACTGGTGGGAAAAGGGATAAAGACTCATATTACTTTGAGGACATATATGTATCCTATTATGAAGAAGGAAAATGGAAAATTCCTGAAAATTCATACGATCTGAACAGTGTGAGCCATGATGCCACAGCCGGTATTTCATCGGATGGAACTATTCTCTATGTATATAAATCTGCAGGAGGCAATCATCTTTATGAAAGTGCATTGATAAATAATACATATACATTGCCCGAAGATATGTCGAGTTCAATCAACAACGGTTTGAAACAGGCATCTGCTTCCTTAACCTTTGATAAGACGACCCTTTATTTTACCAGCCTTAGGGAAGACGGTTATGGCGGGCAGGATATTTATATTAGTAAAAAAGATGCAAAAGACCGATGGCAGGATGCCGTCAACATTGGTGCTACCATCAATACTCCTTATGATGAAGAGGGGATTTTTATAACACCGGATGGAAAAACATTATATTTCAGTTCAAGGGGACACAATACCATGGGTGGATATGATATTTTCAAAACTGAATGGGTGGATGGTAAATGGTCCAATCCACAGAATCTCGGTTATCCTATCAACACGCCTGACGACGATGTGTTTTTTACGATGGCAGCAAGCGGGCAAAGAGGATATTACTCTTCCAAGAAAAAAGATGGCTATCGGAGGACATGACCTTTACATCATCACTTTTCTGGGAGCAGCCAAGCCTATGCTTTTAAGTTCCAGCGATGTAAGGCATGCTTTTATGGAACTATCATCAGCGCCTAAACCTGAACCTGAGATCGAACAAAACACAACTCTTTCGGGAAATATCCTGGATGCAGCCACGCAAATGCCTCTGCAGGCAACCATTGAGATTGTCGACAATTCCAAAAACGAACTGATGGCAAGCTTTGAATCCAACAGTGAAAGCGGTGCATACCTCATCTCTTTGCAGCCAGGCAAAAACTATGGAATTTCTGTCAATAAAAAGGACTACCTTTTCCATTCTGAAAACTTCGACATACCAGAAGATGCCGTGGCTAAAAAGATCAAAAAAGACATCCTGCTGAAGAAGGTGGAAATTGGAACAAGGATCGTTCTTAACAACATTTTTTATGATTTTAATAAAGCCACCCTTCGTCCCGAATCGGAAGCTGAACTGGATAGGCTTTACAAGCTTTTAAACGAGAATCCATCGCTCAAGATTGAAATATCAGGTCACACCGATAATGTAGGTTCGGCGTCATACAATCAGAAGTTATCCGAAAGCAGGGCTAAATCTGTGGTGAATTATTTGTTCGATAAAGGTGTTGATAAATCAAGGTTGACGTTTAAAGGATATGGTTTTAATCGCCCGATAGCGAAGAATGATAGCGAAGAAGGAAGGCAGCAAAACCGCAGAACTGAATTTGAAATCCTGGAGAAATAATAAATCCTTCCTGAAGCCAGAAAGGATTTAATACATCTGATAATTTATTGGAAGTTTTCTAGTAATTATTTTCCGAATTCGGGGCTGATGATTTTAAGCCATTGCTCAATTCGAACATCTGTCAATTCTTCCTGATGATCCTGATCAAGTGCCAGCCCGAAAAACATGTCATCTTTTATACCATTTGATTCATAGAAATCATAGCCATTAACGGGCCATTGACCAATAATTCTAGCATTTCTTTTTTCGAACTCCTCCTGCAGAATTCCAAGTCCATCCACAAAATGGTTTGGATATAAAACCTGGTCACCAAGGCCATAGAAAGCAACTGTTTTTTTCGAAACATCAATTTTATCCAGCAAGTGAAAAAACTCGTTCCACTTATTTGAATCATTGGCATCTTCCCATACATGAGACCCTACAGTTGAACCACCTACGATCCAATGATTGGATTCCTGCAATGTATTTATATCTAGTTTTCCAAGGGACATTTTTACAATTTCTTTCCCGGCAAAATGCCCGATAAATTTATCTGCAACCGTTTCAACATTCCCACCTTCAGGCCAATAAATCAATGCAATTTTACTCATACTTATTTTTGGATTAATCGTTTACATTTCGAAGCTGCAAATTTAAAGAAATATTTTTCAATAAAAATCCCATCCTCACATTTTAGAAATAATTAACAATGGCTTAATGATCAGGTGTGTGGGAGAAAAAAATGAATTATGTTTTTTAACCTTCTATCCATTTTTCTCCATGTAAAACCTGCAGGCATCTTTTATGGCCTGATCTAAAGGTAAAAACTGATAATTTAATTTTTCTTTTATTTTTTGATTCGAATAGAGGTAAGTATTCCGTGCAGTAATAGCTGTTTCGCGGGTAATTAATGGTTTAGTACGTGTGAGTTTTCCCAATGCATACGAACCTCTCCAGGCAAGTTCACCCATCAAGCGGTTAGCTTTATAAGGCGGAGGTTCTTTACCAATGGAATTGGCAATCAAAGTAAAAACTTCCCGGTAAGTGTGATTTTCAGCTGAAACGATAAATCGTTCTCCGTGGATGTCACTTTCGGTAAGCTGTTGCATTATTTTTACAACATCGCGAACATCTACAAAGCCATTGCATCCATTGGAATAAAATTTCAGTCCTTTCAAAACCACTGAGATCATTTTACCGGTGCCACTGTTTGTTTCTCCCGGCCCAAGTATCACGGAAGGGTTGATGATGACAGCAGGCAATCCCTCTTCTATACCCCGCCAAACTTCACGTTCAGCGCCGTATTTGCTAATGGCATAAGTTGAATTCCGTCGTGAGGCTTTCCAGAGGGTGGTTTCATCTATGGGTTTCTGGTTTTCACCGCGCCCGATGGCTGCTATTGAACTTACATGGCATAGCTTTCTGATATTTTTATTGAGTGCCGCATTCACAAGGTTGGCCGTTCCAGTGATGTTAGTGCGTATCATTTCGGTTTTATCCTGTGGCTGAAAAGAAACTTTTGCCGCAGCATGATATATTTCAGTAATATTATCAGAAATCAACTCATCCAGCAAGCCAACATTTGACAAATCCCCATCCACCCATTCTAATTTCCCAGGGAGCAATTGTGGTGAGCTTTGATAGAAACTAAAAATTCGATTGAACAACAATAGATTAGCGATTTCCCGTTTCAAAGCCCTGACATGTTTACCTTTTGAGAGTAAATTATAAATAAGGTGAGCTCCTAAAAATCCCGTGCTGCCGGTTACAAAAACCATTGCGCAAAACTAAGTAAAATCATTAAGCCTCAAAATTATGTAACCGGATGGATTTTATGAAATGTTAGTGATGTTTTGAGTCCTGTTTTAAAAGATGTTGTTTAATGATCTTAGCAATACCTGTTTCCTCATCGCCAGGCCAGTAGCTTTTCATATACGAAAGCAAATTCTGATATTCCCTTGCGAAAAAACCTGTCAACTTTTTTTGATGTTCTGTCTGGCTGCTCATGATAATTATGACGGGATAAAAGAAAATTATTGCATTTTCTCCAAATCATTTTTTTGTGAGTTGATGCAGAAGGATAAAATACTTACAGTGAAAGAAGTGTCGTGGTCAGGATATCAAGTTGTTTATCAGTAAAATCGAGATGTGTAACCATTCGGATTGTTTGCGGACCGAAACCAACAACCAGGATACCATTTGACCTCAGGATTTCAATAAATTCTTTTTGTTTGATACTCTCATTCAGCTTGAAAATGATAATATTGGTATCGACTGGCATCACCTCATTCACGAAACTGCACTGGGGTAGGAACTGTCCTATTATTTTCGCTCTTTGATGATCTTCTTTGAGCCTTTCGATATGATGATCCAGCGCATAAATGCCGGCAGCGGCAAGAAACCCTGCCTGTCTCATTGCCCCGCCAAAAACTTTCCGGACACGTCGGCCCTGTTTTATGAATTCAGCATTTCCTGTTAAAACTGATCCAACCGGGGCACCAAGGCCCTTTGACAGACATATAGAAATAGAATCGAAAAGCTTGCCTGTATTAATAGTGGTTTCAACTTTTTCGACAAGTGCATTGAATAACCGTGCGCCATCCAAATGAAACTTCAGATTGTGATCTTTGCAAAGAATACTAATCTTTTTTAAATCTCTGAAATCATAGCAACTTCCACCACCTCGGTTTGAGGTGTTTTCTGCTACCACCAGGCTTGTTCTGGCATTATGAATATCATCGGGGTTGATGCATTCCAGAACCTGTTCGGCAGTTATCCTTCCGCGATCACCTTTAATTAGTTTTATGGATGACCCTGAATTAAATGCAATGCCTCCTCCTTCATATCGGTAAACATGAGATCCTTCTTCACAAATTACCTCATCTCCGGGTTGTGTATGAATTTTAATAGCAATCTGGTTGGTCATGGTTCCTGAAGGACAAAAAAGTGCTGCTTCTTTCCCGAACATAGTTGCCACTTTCTTCTCCAGTTCAGTCACAGTTGGGATCATCGCCAAAGACATCATCTCCAACTTTAGCTGAAAGCATGGCATCCAGCATTCCTTTTGTCGGCCGGGTAACGGTATCGCTGCGTAGGTCTATAAGTTGGTTCATTATTTATTTAACATACATGTCTATTACTTTGCTAATAGCATCCCGGCATACAGGACAGAATTGCTGCTTGTTCCGTGTAAACATGATGCAGTCTGCATAAGGTCTGTAAAGGCCATATTGCATATAGCCACCACCTTCAAAGGCTCCTACTTTGCCTGAATACTTCATGTTATCGAGCAATACTGTTAAATCTTTCCTTTCCCGTTCAAACAATGCCTCCATTTCTGATTCCGGAGCATTTTTTGCTCTTAATGCTTTTCTTTCTTTTTGGATTTCAAAGCTGTAGTTATCATGTTTTTCTTTATCCCAGGGTGTAGGCACAGGAATGTCTTTTTCTACAAGCTCTTTCCACTTCAGATTTTCTTTATCCATCAGGGCTGTAATATTTGCTTCCCAGGGTTCAACAGTTACAGGTGCTGGCTCATAAGATACATCCGAAGTGTAATATTCATCAGCAAGCGCAGCAAAAGAATGGCCAAATTCATGCACAAAAATGTAATCGGAGAATTTATTGTTGACCGCAACGGTTGAATAAAGCTGGTAAATCCCTCCACCGCCGTAAGTTTCCTCATTGATAAGGATGAACATAAAATCATAAGGCACCGTTGCTGCCACATCTCTGATTGTGCGGTTATCAAAAGCTAAAGCATATCGTTCAGAATCAAAAGCGCCATAGCTTACAGACAGGGGAGTTCTGTTAAAAACACCCGGATGAGGCTTATTTACACCTGAAACTTCAGACTGGAGTATCTATGGCTCTCACATTAAAATCATTTTTACGCGATTTGAATGGTTCAACTGCAAACAACTCATTGGTCATGCGGATCACATCCTGATGAAATTTCTCCATTTTAGCATCAGTATATCCATCACCAAGGATAACGATGTCTACTTTTTCGGAAGCAGGACCATTTTCCATAAAATTGAATACATTGTGTTTTTTTAGATTTTCGGCAGGATTGACTATTCTTGAGGAAGGGTCTATTTCGGTTTCCCAGATCTTAACGAAATTGTTTTCACTATCCCTTTTCTTCACAATCAATTTTACCGGCTTCAATGGCCATGGAAATCTTATGGATTCATGAAAAGTTCCCCAACCATCCTTGGCTTCAGGTATAGTTTGCCATTCACCAAAAATGCTGGCAAAACCGCGATTGTATAAAGGCTTGCCTGTTGTAAGGTCGAGTAATACAAAAAAGTAAAGGCCAAAATTCAGCTTGTCGATCAATTGTGTTTTGCTTCCGCTCCAGGGTCCGTCATTCAGGATGCGGTCAATGGCAAAATGTTCTTCAGTTGCAGTCCCGGAATGAAAATAATCAACCCGCATGGTTTTGTTTTCAAAATAATCTTTAAAGTTGATATTCTGGACCAGTTGACCGGAAGACTGGCCAAACATAATAATAGCCGTTAAAAGGATGATAGCATGTTTCATTTTTGTAAATTATTAAAAGGATATTTATTTTATATTTCCATTGCTGATTATAAATACAAAAGAGCTTTATTTACTGTCGTTTCCATTAACAGCAAAGTATACAGCCACTCCACCGATCAGGACATAAGCTGCAAAATTATGATCAAATATCTCTTTCACATTGATCACCGCAAAATAACCGGTAATAAATATCAGGAATAAAGCGGAAGAAATGGTTAACCATGATTTTCCAATCAAACCTCCGACCAGCATCAGCGCGGCAAAAAGGCTGTAAGAAAAAGTGACCCAATACAATACACTTTCGGTATTAAAGGTTATGATGGTTTTATAATTTCGGGTGACGGCGTAAAGAGCAACCCCAATACGCATCAGCCATAAGGCAATCAGACGCAACGTTGTCATGGTTACAGCAGGTTATATTTTATAATGCTATCAAATTGATGCTTGTTAATTTTAAATTAACACGTTGCAAAGATACTACATTCACTTATCTGATAATCCGGTAATCATGAATTTAATAATGAAAAAATCCTTTCAGAATCGCCTATTACATTCATCAAACAAATAAGAAAGAGGAATCGAACAGAATCAGTTTTTTTGAACTTTCATGATCAATTTACTACAACGCTTTTGATGGCAATGGTCTGATCAGAATTCTTTACCCTGATGATATAAATGCCAGGTTCCCAATCTTTCACGTAAATTGTTTCTTTATAAGTGTTACTTCCGTTCCACTTTGCAGGAATTTGATATAAACCAGCTATTCCATGTATATTGACTACTTCAATCATGGTTGTTGATTCCTGAATTGAAATCATATTCAATCACTTATGAATTGATTTGCGGGATTGGGATAAATCCTTAGTGTATTATTTGGCTGTAATTTCATTCTGATTTGTTCCAATCCCTTCATAAGCTCTGACATTGGTTCCTGTTCCGCAAACAACCATCGTACCATTATTTCCGATTGCCGGGCCACCTACATTTACATTCGTAATATTTTCCGACCATCTTAATGTCAGGTCAGGATTGAAGGAATACAAGGCTCCACCTGTAAATCCGCCATTGGTAACGAACACAAATCCCTGGGCGTCAATTGCCATACGGGGTTGAGGAAAATCCCCGCCAAGGTTCACCTCTGATGTATCAATAACATTACCATTTAGCGGATCTATTCGTATGACTTCATCGGATTGTGAATAAGAATAAACAGATCCGTCAGGTCCAACACCGAATGTTGCAAATGGAACAAAACCCAGGGGAACACTCCATTTTTCTTCAAAATAACTTCCTTTATCGTTAAGTGCAAATAGGAAATCAGTAGAAACATTATTCATGGTACGGGTTCCATAAACAGTCCCGTCTGGTCCAACAAATGGAGCTACCTGCTGAATCATACCCGGACTTAATGATTCACTTGAATAGAGATAATCCCCGCTTTCCAAATCAATCACACTAATTTTTGGTCCATAAGCTGCTGCTTCCCAATAATATCCTTTACTGGCAAAAACAGCAACTTCTCCTCCCCCGGTAGTTGGGCACGATCGGCATTGTTTGCCAAACAGTCGTACCATCCAAATGATTAATCCGGATAACATTATCAAAATTACCAACTATTAAATCACCATTTGAAGAAAAGGAAGAACCTTCGGTGCTGCTTTCGTTTACCAATCCTTCTGATTTCCAAATGATCGAACCATCCACCACATCAGCGCATACATGTAAGAATAATTGGTATTGCCAGCTCGGGTAGCATAAACCACACCATCCTTAAATGCAGAAACCCTGCTTCGCCAGTCGGTAGATGGAAAATCAACCGGAAGCCCTTTGGTCCATAAGGTGTCACCGGTAATTAAGTCATGGGCGACAATCTTTGTTCCGTAAAGAACATTATTGATGTTAAACATCCGGCTCATCACTACTATATCCCCATCAATAACTGCTTGCTGTGCAACAACCGCTGACACACTTCCCTGCCACAGCAGATCGGCTGCCTGTGGCCCAATTTCGGTCGATAATCCATGCCTGGAAGGTTTACCCCCCGGACCGGTTTGCCAGTCGTCGGCCAGGAGATAAATAGACAGAATAACGAAAACCAGCATTGCCAGCGTCTTTTTCCAGAATTTTAATTTGTTGGGTAAACTTTTATATTTCATTTTTACTAAATTTTTTAATGGATAAAAGTATAAAAAATTCAATCATAGATGCAGGATTAGTATTCAAATCAAAAGTTGTCTTTAAATAAAACTCAGCAGTTAGTATAATAGAATGACTATGACTAAAAATTTTAAATATTATCTTGTCGTTAAATAAATCATGCTTTGAATTAAAGATTGAACCGTATGCCCAATGTAGTATTTATAAAAGAAATGATTCTTTCGTCTGTCCGGGGCCCTGAACCGGTATTAAATTGAAAGGCAAGTTTGTCATACATCAATTCTCCATCCAGAACAAGCCCGAAACAGGGCGAGATATCATACCTTAAGCCAATGCCTGCCTGCCACGAAAATTTCATATCGGTGGCTGGGGTAATCTCAAAATAGGCTGGTCCAACTATAAAATAGTCAGGCTTATAAAGCTGGTAAGGCGTTTGCCCCCAAAGCAGGCCACCCAATAGCTTTCCGGTAAAGTAAAATTTACCTTTAATCGGAAGTTGAGTATAAAACCCCGCCATTGCTGTCATGATTTTATATGGATCTGAACGGATGTATAAATCATCCAGGAAAGGATCACTTTGTACTTTTTCCCAGCCTAATACTCCAACATCAACCGGATGAAAATTAATTCCAGCAGAAGCTCCAACGCCAATTTTGGGATGAAAGAACCAGGCCCCTTCAGCCGAGACATTGAATCCGGTGAGCGTAAAGCTTCCACCATCAAGACTCTTTTCATGATATTTTCCGAATGGAATGGAAGCGCCTCCTCTGATGGCTATAAAGGATGGTTTCTTCTGAGCAAAGCTGGTTCCTGCCAACAACAAGCTACAAAAAAAAAGAATCAATAGGATTCTATATAAAATCAACCTGGCCATTTTATAAATATTTTCAGGACAAAAGTAATGATATAATCTGCCACGAAATTTTGTTGACAAGATCCAATCTGTCTTTTATTCTAGACCTGTTTGAATATTGAGATTTTGGGCATTGAGAGTTATTCGTATTTTGGTGCTTGTATCTTGTTATTTTTAAAAACTTTTATACCTATCAGCCTGATCAAAAAAATCGATCGCTTTAAATCCGGCAGAAATAATTCCTGAATGTTCGGCGCCAGCAGGAACATAATAACTGTCACCTTTGCGATAGGTTTTTTCAACCCCGCTTATGGTTAGCCTGATTTCTCCATCCACAACAATCCCCCACTGGGCGCCATGAGAATGTTGCGGAATAGTGGTGTCTTTATTGAATTCGAAGAAAACAAGCTGATTGTTTTCGCCCTGCAAAAGGTAACCATTGCTTCATCTATAGGGATATCTATTTTTGGAAGCTTGTTAATAATTTCCGGATAATTCATAAGATTGATTTTTTGATTTAATTTTTCAGCGATAAAAATAGTAAAAACCCTTGATTTTATAAAAGGTTTTCCCTGGTCACCCCAAAAAGGGTTCTTTCCTTCAGTAGGAAAGAACTTATGCTGCAAAGCTTACCTCAAACAGGTCTAAAATCACAGTTCAATAACCACGTTCGAGTTGAATCATGATAATTAAAACAATGTCCTTGCTATAGTTGATGAAATACCGAAAAACAGGCAAGATTTTTATTTAGAATATTTATTATACCTTTGAAAGCATTAATTTCAATATTTTTATGAAAAAAATCCTACTCTTTCTTATCACCACACTGATGCTTCAAATTGCAATTGCACAAACGGTTCAGTTAAACATCAAGGTTTTTATCGAAGGTCCCTATCACAATGGACAAATGACCCCTTTCCTGAATGTGTTGGGCCATTTGCCAACAAGCCAACCCTATAACACCGCTCCCTGGAATTATTTGGGAACTGAATCGGTTACCTCACTTCCTTCGTCATATATTGTTGATTGGGTGTTGTGGATATATTAAAACCTCACAACGACAGTAATCACATCAGGTTTGAATTAATGGGCCGTAAGGCAGGGTTTCTCTTTAATGATGGCTTTATCAAAGACCTTGATGGTATAAGTAACCTCGCAGTCGCAACAAAAATGACGTCCGGTTTTTATATTCGTATCCATCACCGGAATCACCTTTCAGTTATTTCGGCCGTATCCTTTGGTCGAATCATCCGGAGTTTTCTCTTATGACTTCACCGTTTCAGCCGATCAAGCTCTGGGTGGCTCTTTGAGCACAAAAACAACTTTCTTCGACTAATCTGGGGTATGATAGCTGCTGATGCCAATGCTAGCGGTCAGATTGATAATCATGATAAAAATGATGTCTGGCTTCCGCAACAGGGTCTTACTGGTTATTATGAAGGTGATTTTAATTTGGATACTCAGGTGGATAGCGACGATAAGGTTGTAAAATGGGAACCAAATGCAGGTAAAAGCAGCTATCCGGTAAAAGATACCATAATAGCTCCCGTTACATGGATATGCGGAGACTCACTTATTGACCAGCGGGATGATCAAAATTATAGTACTATTCAAATTGGTGGGCAATGCTGGATGGCAGAAAACCTGAACATTGGAATCCGCAATGATACAGGACTTGCAAATCAAATGGATAACAACCTAATTATTGAAAAGTATTGTTATGATGATAATGAAACATAACTGTAGTATACCTATGGTGGTCTTGTATCAATGGGATGAAATGATGGAATATATTAAACAGGAAGGTGTGCAAGGTATTTGCCCTATCGGCTGGCATGTGACAACTGATGGCGAATGGAAGGTTCTTGAGGGTAGTGTTGATAGTCAGTTTGGTGTAGGTGATCCAATTTGGGATATTGAAGGCTGGAGAGGGATTGATGCTGGCAGCAACATAAAAGAAGCAGGAACTTCACATTGGGTTTCCCCTAATGCTGGGGCTACCAACTCAAGCGGATTTACAGCGCTTCCAGCCGGCTACCGTATCGGCAGCGGTTTCTATCAATTATTTGAAGTCGCTACCTTCTGGTCATCCTCAGTGCCCAATACTGTTAATGCATGGGCCAAGGTTTGCTCTATCTCAACGAAAATATAATCCGCAGCGACAGCAGCAAGAACCATGGTTTTAGTGTTCGTTGCTTAAAAGATATTACAACAAATCTGCCACCAGTAGTACCTTCCGACCCACTGCCAATCAATGGTGAAGTGAACAAACCAATCAACACCACTTTATCCTGGACATGTTCCGACCCGGAAAATGACCCAATGACCTATGATGTTTATTTTGGAACAGATAACCCTCCATCCCTGGTTTTAACAGGTCAGTCCGAAACCACATTTAACCCCGGAACACTTGCTTATAACATTTCTTATTACTGGAAGATTGTTGCTCATGACGACCATAGTAATTTTACAGAAGGAACGATCTGGAGCTTTTCGACAATAGCCAACCAACCTCCTTCATCACCATCCGATCCCATGCCAATCGATGGAGCTGTGAACCAACCGATCGACACCACTTTATCCTGGACATGTTCCGACCCGGAAAATGACCCAATGATCTATGATATTTATTTTGGAACAGATAATCCTCCATCCCTGGCTTTAACCGGTCAGTCAGAAACCACATTTAATCCCGGAACACTTGCTTACAACATTTCTTATTACTGGAAGATTGTTGCCCATGACGATCATAGTAATTTTACAGAAGGAACGATCTGGAGCTTTTCGACAATAGCCAACCAACCTCCTTCATCACCATCCGATCCCATGCCAATCGATGGAGCTGTGAACCAACCGATCGACACCACTTTATCCTGGACATGTTCCGACCCGGAAAATAACCCAATAACCTATAATATTTATTTTGGAACAGATAATCCTCCATCCCTGGTTTTATCAGGTCAGTCAGAAACCACATTTAACCCCGGAACAATTGCTTACAACATTTCTTATTACTGGAAGATTGTTGCCCATGACGACCATAGTAATTTTACAGAAGGAACAATCTGGAATTTTTCAACAATAGCGAACCAACCTCCTTCAGCACCATCCAATCCCATGCCAATCGATGGTGCATTGTACCAACCGATAAACACCACTTTATCCTGGGTGTGCACCGACCCGGAAAATGACCCAATGACCTATGATGTTTATTTTGGCTCTATAAATCCTCCATCACTTTTAGTTACTGGTCAAACAGAATCTGCTTTCAATCCTGGTGCAATGGCCTACAACACTTCCTATTACTGGAAGATAGTTGCTCATGATTTTTATGACAATTCAACTGAGGGACCAGTATTTACTTTTACAACCAAAGCATGGCAGTGCTCCGAGCCAATGGTTGACACCAGGGACGGGCAAACTTACTCCACCATGCAGATAAACGCCCAATGCTGGATGTCCGAAAATCTTAATATCGGAACAATGATACCTGGTGAGACCGATATGGCAGACAACAGTATTATTGAAAAGTTCTGCTACGACAATGATACAGCTAATTGTGAAGTTTACGGTGGCCTTTACCAGTGGAAGGAATTAATGCAGTACACTTTAACAACTGGAGTACAGGGAATTTGCCCAGAGGGATGGCATATTCCCACTGATTTGGAATGGACACTGCTTACCAACTACTTAGGAGGAACAGGTGTTGCCGGTGGCAAGATGAAAGAAAACAGGTTTTGCGCACTGGATATCACCTAATACCGGCGCTACCAATGAAAGTGGCTTTACTGGTCTTCCCGGCGGTATTAACCTTTGGAGTGAATTCATGGACATAGGCACAGTTGGGCATTGGTGGTCATCCACAAGGGATCATTTCGATCAAAATAAAACTATTTACAAAAGCTTATAAAATTAATCTGAGTTCCAATAGTGCAAATGCTGGCAGGATTTCTTTATTCAGTTATTTTGGCTTAAGTGTACGTTGCTTGAATAATGAAGCTGCTCCAGGCTTTCCGACAGTAACAACCACATATATAAATAATATCAGCCAGGCCTCAGCCATCGGTGGTGGCAGTGTGACAGCAGAGGGAAATTCCCCCGTTACAGAAAGAGGTATATGCTGGAGTACATCACAATACCCAACAATCAATGATCCGCCGATACATCGAATGGAGGCGGGACGATAACATTTACCAGCGAAATCACCGGACTTATTACCAATACTGTTTATTATGTACGAGCTTATGCCACCGACATCAACTGCACAGCCTATGGAAATATGGTGAGTTTCGTTGCGCAAGACAATGGGGGCGGTGGCGAACCCTGCGCAGGTATACCCACAGTTACCTACGAAGGCCAAATATATAATACTGTGCAAATTGGAAGTCAGTGCTGGTTCAGGGAGAACCTGAATGTGGGGATTAGGGTGAATGGTGGCAGCTATCAGACAAATAACGGACAGATAGAGAAAGTTTGCTATTACCACGAACCCGGCTACTGCGAAATTTACGGGGGTTTATACTGTTGGGAAGAAATGATGCAATACTCCACACTGGAAGGTTCACAGGGGATTTGTCCAACGGGCTGGCATATTCCAACAGCTGCTGGTGGACTACGCTCACAACCTATCTTGGCGGAGCAAATATTGCAGGAGGAAAAATGAAAGAAGCCGGTTTTGCCCACTGGCTATCACCCAATACGGGCGCTACCGATGAGAATGGCTTTACAGGTCTCCCTGGAGGTCATTTTGATCCGTATTATTTCAACGGCCTTGGTGGTTCTGGTGCCTGGTGGTCATCAACAAATAACGATCCGCTGGAAATGAGCTCAAATAGTGCTGAAATACAACCAGTCTTTCCCCGACAGGATGGGGCTATAGTGTTCGCTGCTTAAGGTTAAAAAAATTCTATTTTTAAAACAAAAACCCGGTTATTAAACCAGGTTTTTTTAGTTGCCCGACCAGGGGTTTTCGCCTAAAAAGGCGGGATAACCTTCTCCCCCTGGTCAGGCACTCATTTCGATAATTAAGGAGAACTTTAAAATGAAAAAATCCCGGTATTAAACCAGGATTTTAAATGTTGCCCGACCAGGGGTTCCCGCTCTAAAAGGGCGGGATAAACTTCTCCCCCTGTTTTACAACAAAAGCCGTTCTATCGAACGGCTTTTTGTTGCCCGACCAGGGGTCGAACCTGGACTCTTCTGATTCAGAGTCAGACGTGTTGCCAGTTACACCATCGGGCAAAAGCAGTGCAAAAATAGTATTTTAATTAGGAAAAAAAATTTCTATTCCGTTTTATCTTTTAATTTAGTCCACGCATCTTTAAGTGTCACGGTTCTGTTGAAAACCAGCTTCTCAGAAGTTGAATCAGGATCGACACAGAAATATCCCAACCGCTGAAACTGAAATTTATCCAGGGGTTTGGCATCTTTTACACCGGGCTCAATTTTGCCGGTGATCACTTTTAAAGAATCCGGATTTAAATTAATTTTAAAGTCTTTCGTTTCATCTTCAACTTCATCCGGAAACTCATTGATGAATAACCTGTCGTATAGCCTGATTTCAGCATCAATAGCATGATTTGCAGAAACCCAGTGCAACGTTCCTTTCACCTTTCGCTGACTGCCCGAGCCGCTTTTCGTCTCCGGATCATATGTGCAATAGATTTCGCTGATGTTGCCTTTTTCATCTTTCTTAAAGCTGTCGCATTTGACGATATAGGCTCCCTTTAACCGAACTTCTTTGCCTGGTCCGAGTCGGAAAAACTTTGCGGGTGGATCTTCCATAAAATCTTCTCTTTCGATGTAAATTTCCTTCGAAAAAGGAACATCCCTGAATCCCATCGCCGGGTCTTCCGGATTTACTTCCAGGCTAAGGTTATCGACTTTGCCCTTCGGGATAGTTGGTAATAATAACTTTTACAGGATCAAGCACAGCAAAAATCCTGGGTGTTATTTTATTAAGATGTTCTCTGACACTGAATTCCAGCAATCCCACATCGATCACATTTTCACGTTTAGCAACCCCAACCCTGTCAGCGAAACTACGGATCGATTCGGGAGTATAGCCTCTTCTCCTCATACCCGAAATGGTTGGCATCCGCGGATCATCCCAGCCATTGACATGACCTTCTTTTACCAGTTCGAGAAGTTTTCGTTTGCTCATGACAGTATAGCTGAGGTTCAACCGGGCAAATTCATATTGCCTTGGGCGGTATTCGGTTTCAATGATATTGTCGAGAAACCAATCATACAAGCGGCCTGTGAATCTCAAATTCAAGTGTGCAAATAGAATGGGTTATTCCTTCAAGGTAATCCGATTGGCCATGAGCATAATCATACATTGGGTATATGCACCATTTATCTCCGGTTCGCTGATGATGTGAATGCATGATGCGGTACATGACCGGATCGCGCATGTGCATATTGGGTGAGGTCATATCAATTTTTGCTCTTAAAACCCTTGTTCCGTCAGGGAATTCACCATTCTTCATCCGGGTAAATAATTCCATGTTTTCCTCAACCGAACGATTTCGGAAGGGGCTTTCTGTTCCCGGACGTGTTGGCACTCCCCGCTGTTCGCTTATTAGATCGGATGACTGATCGTCCACATAAGCTTTTCCTTCTTTTATTAGTTTTACGGCCCAATCATAAAGCTGGTCAAAATAATCCGACGCATAAAACAAACGGTCTTCCCAATCGAATCCCAGCCATTTGACATCTTCCATTATTGAATTTACATATTCTTCCTCCTCTTTGGTAGGATTGGTATCATCAAAGCGTAAATTGCATAATCCTTTATATTTCTGAGCCAGTCCGAAATTCAGGCAAATGGATTTTGCATGACCGATATGAAGGTATCCATTCGGCTCCGGGGGAAACCGTGTATGCACACGACCCTGGTTCTTACCGGTATTGATATCTTCTTCAATAAATGTTTCAAGGAAATTCAATGACCTTGTTTCAACGGTCTTTCCTTCCTCAATTTTCTTTTCGTTGCTTTCCATCCGGGATAATTTTAAGGGCGCAAAATTAATAAATCATTGCGAGCGGAAAACAAGGAACTCATTCGGAAATTAGAAACAATATTCGAAAAGTGAATATTAGAAAGAGAAATAAATCTGTCTTCCGGTTTTAAGTCTGCTGATTAATCGATCAACAATAAAAAGCCCAACAATCGCCAGGATAATGACTACCGTAAAAGAAGAAATTTGCATGGATTGAAACAAACCTGAAAAACTTTGAAAAATTCTTTTAAAAATCGGTAATATAATCGGATCAAAATCCTGAGCAAGCAATTTTGAATCCTGATTAAAAAAATAATATATCGTATAAACCAGGGCTCCGGCTCCGGTTAATGCAAGGAAATACCAGCCTTTTATTTTTTGAACTGCCTGCTGATTAAATGAAGGTTTAGGAGCCACTTCATTTATCTTTTGCATCACAAATTTTGTAAAATCTGGTGAAGGACTGTCAATGTCGGCCTTCTGAATGAAGTCCTTCAAAAAATCATCCGTATTATTTTTATGGTTTATCATAGGTATATCTCTTTATTCTGTTTATGAAGGATAAGCTGTACATCATGAAGAAGTTTTTTTCTTATCCTGTGCAATTTCACTTTTACATTCGACTGGGTCAATCCCATTATTTCACTTATTTCTTCGGTTGAGTTTTCTTTAAAGTAGAACAAAGTGATCATCACACTTTCTTCAGGATTCAACTCCTTCAAAATTTTTTCGACAATCTTTTTTTGTTCATCATACCCCAGACGATTGATATCTTCTTTAATTTCATCGGTTGAGTAATTATCAACGAGATTATAATCCAGGTCAACCGTTTCAATTTTCTTTTTTCTTGTTTTCGAGATGGCCGCATTATATGCGATGCGGTAGAGCCAGGTCGAAAATTTTGATTCTCCTTTAAAGGCATCCAGCGACTGATAAGCCTTTACAAAAACATCCTGCGCAAGCTCCTCAGCATCCTCACGATTTCTTAAAATCTTCAGGGCAATCGAAAAGACCATATCCTTGTGCTTGTCGACAAGAAAGGAATAGGCTGCAGTCTCTTTATTCCTGATCTTTTCTATATAAAAATTGTCGCTCTGATACATTATCTGTATGTATGACGACTTTACATTCTTCCGGTTACATTAAAACGAAAAAT
Organism: uncultured Bacteroidales bacterium; assembly: GCA_963705185.1. Classification (GTDB taxonomy): domain Bacteria; phylum Bacteroidota; class Bacteroidia; order Bacteroidales; family JAADJA01; genus JAADJA01. Next base: position 19,946 of record CAVPJF010000007.1, on the reverse strand, counting down.
GTAAAATTCTTTATTGTGTAACCGGTAGAAAAATGATGCGTCAAAGATTACGAAATTAAAGTAAAAACAATTTAAATCATAAAGTTATGTTAGAATTAACCCCGGTATTAGTTTTAGGGATCATTTTCGGAGCGATTGTCGCCATTGTCTATATTAGGAGTTCGCAGAAAAGAGCGGATGGCTATGCTTGAAAAAGGTGTTGATGCTTCCGTGTTCTTTTCAAAAAAAACCAGTAGCAATGAATATTCATTAAAGTATGGATTGCTTTTAATTGGATTAGCATTAGGTATCCTGGTTGGAAATCTTTTAGCTAACAGTGCACCTTTTGCTGAAGCAGAGGAAGCGGCTTATTTTTCGATGATTTTCCTGTTCGGCGGACTTGCGCTTCTGATCAATTATTTCATTGCCCGGAAAATGTTTAATGAAGAAAAGGGAAACGATAACCTGACGAAAAAGGAATAGTTTCCTGAAGAAAAAAGTCCTTAAAGGTCTGCCTTATCCGGTGGACCTTTTTTATTTCAGAGTAAAAGTGTCCAGTATAGTGTAAATGGGGCCCTGAGGTTTGAGAATACTTTCGTAAAGATAAAATTCATTCAGATTCTCCTCCTGAATATCAACATCCTTATATTTATTTACCAATTCCTTTAATTTGGTTTTATCGGCAATATGCTTAATCCTGCCCATCGTCAAATGGGGAACAAAGTTTTGTCTGTCTTTTGCCCACCCGATCTTTTCCATTGAATTCAAAACATCTGTTGAAAGGTTTTGTAATTCCTTATTTTCTTTTATCCCGAACCAAATAACCCTGGGATCATAGGAACTTCCAAACACACCGGCACCCTTTATGTAAAATTTGAATGGTTTATGTTTCGCTGCAACCATATTCAATCGTTCAATTATTTCTGCTATTCTGGATTCTTCTGTTTCTCCGAAAAATTTCAGCGTAATATGAATATTATTAGGCTCCACCCATTTGATATTTTCATTGCGAAGCACCTGTTTAAATTGGTAGAGCAATGAAATAAATGCTTCAGAAGGGTGAATCTTAATAGCTGCAAAAAGTCGTTTCATAAAACAGTTTAAAATTTGCTGGTAAATTTATGATTAATTTATACTTTTGCGCAAGTCTTAAACAGATGCATTAATTTACTAAAAGTTTTTGGGGCATTAGCTCAGTTGGTTAGAGCGTTAGACTGGCAGTCTAAAGGTCAGGGGTTCGACTCCCCTATGCTCCACAAAGGGATGTTGTTAAGCAATATCCCTTTTTATTTTTTCCTCATTTCTGAAGGAACAATTAAAACCGGGATGTGTGAATGTTTAACCAGACCTTTGCTTATACTGCCCATTATAAGATGCAGCATAGGACGGTGACCATGTGATCCTGTTACTATAAAATTAACTTTCAATTTTTCAGCTTCCTGCAGAATGGTTTGTATAGTTGGACCCTGGATAAGCAAAGGTATCACATTTATATTTTCGTGTTTTAACTTATCAGCTAATTCCTGCAATTGAATATGTTTTTCATGAAACTTCCGGGCAACAAATTCCCTTTCCGATTCAGGACCAACACTATAACCAATGAAATCAGGTTCGGGTTGAACCACATGAACCAAATAAACTTTTGTTTTATTCTCTAAGGACAGGTCTTGAACGAAATGAATAATTCTTTCAGTTGTTTCAGAAAAATCGATAGCTACAAGCAATATTCATAGGACTTTATTAGTTAAACTGTTTTAATGAACATATTTTGGTGATAAATATACACAAATTTTATCTATTGTCATTATAATCATGCTTTTTATTAAAAACGCGTTCTCAAAGTATTATCTTTGCCAAAACATTAGACGATCATTGTAGAGTGGAACCCCTTTTTGGAAAGACATTAGATCAATTGAAAGAGCTGGTCAGGAACTTTGATTTGCCGGAATACACCTCCAGACAAATTTCGGATTGGCTTTACAAAAAGCAGGTTTCCTCCATTGATGAAATGTCCAATCTTTCAAAACCGGCCAGGCAAAAATTAAAAGAAAGCTTTGAGGTCGGCGTATTTGACCACTCCTCAGTGAGCATTTCATCCGATGGAACCAAGAAGTATTTATTCCCGGTGAAGGATGGACGGTTTATTGAATCTGCTTACATCCCTGAAGGGGACAGGGCGACATTATGTGTTTCATCACAGGTTGGGTTGCAGGATGGGATGCCGGTTTTGCATGACCGCCCGGCAGGGATTTCAGGGTAACCTGACAGCAGGCGAAATCGTCAACCAGATCAGGAGTTTGCCTGAACGTGACACCCTCTCCAACATTGTATATATGGGAATGGGTGAACCTTTTGATAATTTTCAGAATGTGATGCAAAGCCTTGAGATTTTGACTTCTGAATGGGGTTATGCCATGAGTCCAAGAAGAATAACTGTTTCCACTATTGGTATTATCGGAGCGATGACCAAATTTTTGGAAGAGAGTCAATGCCATCTTGCCGTTAGCCTGCACTCTCCATATGATGAAGAAAGAAAAGCACTAATGCCGGTCCAGAATAATCAACCCATTCAGCATGTGCTGGAAACGATTAAAAAATATGATCTTGGAAGGCAAAGGAGGGTATCGTTCGAATACATCATGTTTAAAGGGATAAACGATACTCCCCGCCATGTCAATCAACTCGCTAGAATATTGAATGGCATCCGTTGCCGTATCAACCTGATCCGGTTTCATCCCATTCCTGATTCACCTTATCAGACCTCTGATGATAAAACTATTGAAGCATTTATGGTTGGTTTGAATAAAAAGGGTATCAGAACGACTTTGAGGGCTTCACGGGGTCAGGATATTGAAGCAGCCTGTGGGTTGCTTTCAACCAAAGAAAGATTAAAAAAGGATTTCTGAAATTACCAGATAAATCAAACTAAAGCCCTTAAAACAATTGAAATTTAATGGGCAAGTTAATTTGAACCCTGACAGGTTTTCCGTTTTTGTATCCGGGCCTCCAATCAGGCATGGAATGAATAGCACGCAATGCCTCATCATCAAAACCCCCATCAACGCCTCTCATAACGTTGACAGAAGTAATTTTTCCATTTTCTTCAATGGTAAATGTAATAAAAACTGTCCCCTCGATTTGGTTTTCCAATGCCTGCGAAGGATAATGAAGATTTTTCTTCAGAAAATCATTCATGGCTGGAATCCCTCCCGGAAATTCAGGCATGGTATCAATGGCTTTAAAAAAATGCCCGGAGTTATTAATATTTTCATTTATTACTGTTTCAGAGGCCAGGTTTGCACCTTTTTCTTTAGATTCTTCTTTGCTGATCAAAGGTACCATCGTTTGCCGGTCGGTTTCTGATTCAACAGCTATTCCGCCAATGGTATAGGCATTTTCAGATTTCTGCTGATTTACTGTTAATCTTTTATCCTTTTTCGATTTCTCAGCCTGGATGATGACCTCTCCCAGGTAATATTCGATGGGTTGTACACTTGCAATATCAATTGCTTCCGGTTCAATTATTTCATCTGAAAGCGTTGTAACCACTTCATTTTTTGCTTCTTTCATTAATCCGGTATCTGCATTCACAATTTTTTTATTTGAAACCTGCCCAGCTGATGTCTCTGAATTTTCGTTTTCATTTATTTTCTGTATAGTCATATTGGTTGATTCGATACGTTCACTTTTAATTGCAACGGTTTTAGAAGGAGTGTTTTCTGTCATTTTCCGTTTATGATCTTTGTGCATAAGTGAAACGCTATCAGCAGTATTTGGAAGGGGAGTAGGTATCATTCTTTCTGGCGATTCTGTTTGCGATATTGCAGTTATTTCATCGGTTTTGAAAGGTTTGTTTAGTTTTAAATAGGCAAACACACCAACTAAAATCAAAATTGAAGCCGCAGCAGATATATATAGAAATCTATCAGTAATCCTTCTGTGTCTATGAGTTATGGGTAAATTTTCCCGGGTAAGATTGTCATTCAGTTTTTTATTTATTTCTGCAACGATTGATGAAATCTTTTCAGGGTTATTGATAAGTTTCAATCCCTCAACTGCATCAGAACAAAGTTCACATTCATTTAAATGTTTTTCAATGGCTTTCTTTTCTCTTGTGTTCAGCGATGAATCCCCATACCTCCTTAATGTCTCAAAACTAAGGCATCCCGAAGGGGTAAAAAGTCCACCATATTTGTTTATTTCAGTATTCATTTTGTCTCCAGGTAATTTTTTAGATTTCGTTTCCCGTTCTGAATGTAACTTTTAACCTGTTTTAAGCTGTATCCTGTGATCATCGCAACTTCCTGGTACGATTTATCCTGTAAATACAGTAATTCTATGCATCTCCGTTGTTCTTCATTCAATTTTTCAATCGCTTTCTGAAGGTATGGAATTTTTTCTTCAGGATCCGACTTATTATGGAGATGAAAAATGTCCTCTGATTCCATAATTTCCTGCCTTATATTTTCCTGGTATTCCGTTTTTACTCTATCTAGTGACCTCGATTTTCTCAAAAACATCAAACAGTGATTCTTTGAAACGGAGTAAATCCAACCTTTGAAATTTTCAACATCCTGTTTATGCAAACTGACTATCAGATTTTCAAAAATTTGCATGACCGCGTCTTTGCTTTCCTCTTCATCTTTAAGATATTTCATACACACGCCGAAAACAAGGTGTGTATAACGATTGAAAAGCTCCGAAAGGTAATTATTATTTTGGGTGGTTTTAAATGATCTGATCAAATCTTCGTCAGAAAGTGACTTATATTCATTTTCCTTTTTTGATCTGAAGCTGATTTTGAGGAACATTCAATTCAATTTTTCATCTAAAAGTTTGCAAACATTGTACCACTTATCCTAATAACCGGAACAAATCGGATTCATTCCATAACTTAATTCATTGCCGGAATATTTTGTCAAAGCTATTTAAATTAAAGGGATTATGCTAAATATTTCCATAGTGTTTCCAATGGGATTCTTAAAATTCATGTAAAAAGTAATCCCGGTTTATGGAATACTGAATTTTTGATCATCCTAATTATGTAATCCTAAAAAATATAAATGTTATGAAAAACGAAAATTCAAAAAACGAAAAGCTTGAAAGAAAACGGACTGTTTTATTTCAGATCGGCATGATAATCAGTCTTGCGCTGGTGCTTCTTGCCTTTGAATGGAAGACCCCTAAAATGTCAATAAAATCCATTAACTGGGAAGGCAAGGGTAATTTTGAAGAAGACATAATCAATGTTATACCTCAGAAAGTAAAACCGGTCGTTCCTTTGCCTAAAGTGGTTCAGGTTTTTATGGCAGTTGACAACAAAGCAAAAGTTGATGAAACAATTGAATTCATTATTGAAAGCTCTGAGGAGGGGCTTAACGAACCTAACCTGTTTGTTGATTTTAAACAGGATGAAATAATTCCTGAGGATACTGCAATTTATGATTATCCCTCAAAGTATCCTGAATTTCCGGGTGGAGAGTCTGCGTTGTTCAGTTATCTAAGCAAAAATATCCGGTTTACTGAAGAAGCAAAAGCTATCAATTTGGATGGAACGGTGCATGTTTCATTTGTAGTATGGAAGGATGGTTCTATCAGGGATGTTCAAATATTAAGGGGATTAGGTGCAGGTTTAGATGAGATAGTAATTCAAGTTATCCAGGGCATGCCTGATTGGAATCCTGGTATGCAACATGGTAAAAATGTGAATGTTCGTTATAGAATTCCTGTAAAATTTAATTTAAATTAATATCAAATGATCATGAAAACATCAGTTAAAACAACCCAGCTGTATGCCGGCATAGTAGCACTTATTCAATTGATTTCAATTGGCGGCTATTCTCAAAGGGAGACCACCGACGACAAAACCTTGTCACCCTATTTCTTTGTGCTGTCCGATCATCCGGGAACGGATCAGCTTCCTTTAAAATCAACCTCAGCGGAAGTAAATATTGCCGGTGTGATCGCTGATGTGAAGGTAACCCAGGTATATAAAAATTCCGGAATTTCAACCATTGAAGCTATATACATTTTTCCCGCATCCACGAGGGCTGCGGTCAATGGGATGAAAATGACGATAGGGGAGAGGACAATTGAAGCAAAAATTGAAAAGAAAGACAAAGCCAGGCAGGATTACGAAGCTGCCAAACAAGCCGGAAAAAGCGCTTCTCTTCTTGAACAGCAGCGACCCAATGTCTTCCAGATGAATGTGGCAAATATTCTTCCGGGAGATGAAATTATCGTTGAGCTTAATTACACAGAACTGTTAATTCCGGAGGAAGGTATTTACGAATTTGTTTATCCAACGGTCGTCGGTCCAAGGTATTCCAACACTCCTGAAACACTTGCCATTGCAAGCGAATTATGGGTATCCAATCCTTATACAAAAGAGGGTGAACTGCCATTTTATACATTTGATCTGGATGTTAATTTGAACGCCGGCCTTCCCGTAAGCGATGTTGTGTGTACTTCACACCAGGTGGATATAAATTTTCTGGGTAAAGATAAGGTAGCGGTAAGTTTAAAAGAAGACGAAAAATTTGGCGGGAACAGGGATTTCATTCTTAACTTTAAATTGAAGGGAAATCAAATTCAATCGGGTTTGCTGCTTTATGAAGGAAAGGATGAAAATTTCTTTCTTGCGATGATTCAGCCTCCTAAATTAATCAAACCGGAAATGATTCCAACGAGAGAATATGTTTTTATTATGGATGTTTCAGGCTCAATGCATGGTTTCCCTATTGAAATTTCCAAATCGCTTTTAAAAGATCTAATCGGTAATTTACGGACGAAAGATAAATTCAATGTGATATTATTTGCCGGCGGCAACGAAATAATGTCCAACATTTCCCTTGAAGCAAATGCAGCAAATATCCAAAAGGCAATCGACTTCATCGATAAACAGCAGGGAGGAGGAGGAACAGAATTGTTACCTGCTTTAAAAAGAGCGCTTGCACTTAATGGAACCGAAAATTATTCAAGGACTTTTATCATTGCTACGGATGGCTATGTGACAGTTGAAAAGGAAGCCTTTGATCTGATCAGGCAAAATCTTGGAACGGCAAACTTCTTTACCTTTGGTATCGGAACCTCCGTGAACAGGTATATTCTCGAAGGGATGGCGCACGTGGGTAAGGGTCTTCCATTTATAGCAACCTCACAATCTGAAGCAAAAATAATAGCCGGGAAATTCAGAAATTATGTGAGCAATCCTGCCTTAACAAACATCCAAATCGATTTCAATGGCTTCGATGTATATGATGTTGAGCCTATGGAAGTCCCTGATATTTTCTCCGACAGGCCTGTCCTGATTTATGGTAAATACAAAGGGCAGCCAACAGGGTTCATCCAATTAAGTGGTGAAAATGGTGGACTCGGTATTAACCAGCGGTTGGACCTGGCAAACTTTAAACCAAGCAATCAAAATTCAGGAATCAGATCATTGTGGGCCCGCGAAAAAATAAGAATACTGGATGATTACACCAACCTGGCACAAAACGATACCCATGCTGAGGAAATGACTGCACTGGGTTTAAAATACAACCTGCTGACAAGCTATACTTCTTTTGTTGCAATTGATTCGGAGGTGAGAAATCAGAACGGGAATATAACAACGGTTAAGCAACCACTGCCTTTGCCGGATGGAGTTAGTAATTATGCAGTTGGAACTGCTTCATTTATTGGTGGAGTGCAATTGCAAAAAAGCAGTTCGTATTCCGGGAACAGGAACTTATATTTAGCCGAAGAGGTTGATATGGAAGTTGATCAAAGTAGACGAGATAGTTTTGGATTCGACTGTGAGTTAATGCCTGAATATATCGGCGGAAATGATTCGCTTATGAGCTTTTTAAGTCACCATATTATATACCCTGAAGAGGCAAAAAAGAAAAAGATCAGCGGAACCGTATTTGTTGAATTTGAGGTGAATACCGATGGTACGATTGGGAAAATAAATATTGTTCGAAGTGTCAATACCTTGCTGGACCAGGAAGCAATGCGAGTAATAAAACTTACCAGTGGTAAATGGAAGCCCGGGCTGCAGGGTGGCAAACCTGTAAAAACAAGAATGATCATTCCTGTTAATTTTAAACTCTGAAAAATTTATCAGAGTTATAGATACAGAGGCTTTCTTCGGGAAGCCTCTTCTTTTTTAAATAAACTCTTTTGTATTCAGCCTCAGAAAATAAGTCTACATTTGTTGAAAGGAATTTAATTTTACTTTTATGAAACCCACTCATATTGAACACATAGGTATTGCAGTCAAAAGTTTAGCCGCGGCAATTCCATTTTATGAAAAAGTTCTCGGACTGACATGCTATGCAATCGAAGAGGTCAAAGACCAGAAAGTGAAAACAGCTTTTTTCATGGTCGGACAAACAAAAATTGAATTGCTGGAATCGACTGATCCGGAGGGTCCAATCGGGAAATTCATTGAAAAGAAAGGTGAAGGCATCCATCACATTGCTTTTGCCCAGCAAGATATTGGCGGGGCACTTCTAAATGCTGAAGAAAATGGAGTACAACTCATTGATAAAACTCCAAGAAAAGGTGCAGAAGGTCTGAACATTGGTTTTCTGCATCCCAAATCAACCTTTGGTGTTTTAATGGAGTTTTGCGGTAAATGAAATAAAGAATACAGAGAACATTCTGGTTTTTTTATCGGTTTTCTTTTAGCAAGTATGTTCTATATTTGTGCCAGCAGAAATTCTTTTAAATAGTTTGAATCACATGAAGCATCAATTAGACCGCAGAGATTTCCTGAAGAAAGGCACCAAAGCAGGCCTTGGAATCGCGTTTGGAACCATGGCTCTGAACCTTGAAGCAGAGCAATTGCTTCCATCGCTTGAATCTTATCCGTTTGATCCGGGGAAGCTTGAAAAAGTCAGAATTGGGATGGTTGGCGTCGGGGGCATGGGAACATCCCATGTCAGTAATTTCCTGAAAATTAAGGGATGTGAGATTGTCGCCGTTTGCGATATAATAGAAGACCGCGTGGTTCGGGCGCAAAATATGGCGATAGAAGCTGGCTTCCCAAAACCTGAAGGTTATTCGAAAGGTGAACTTGATTTTAAACGAATGTGTCAGCGTGATGATATTGACCTTGTATTTACTGCAACCCCATGGGAATGGCATGTTCCTGTTTGTATTGAGGCGATGAATGCGGGGAAACATGCTGCTACTGAAGTTCCGGCTGCTTTGACCATTGCAGAGTGTTGGCAATTGATCGAAGTTTCGGAGCAGACCGGCAAGCATTGCATCATGATGGAGAACTGCAACTATGACCGGGAAGAAATGATCATCCTGAATATGGTTAAGAAGGGAGTTTTTGGTGAATTGCTTCATGCACGATGTGGTTACCTTCACGATTTGAGGGCTGTAAAACATGATATGAATGGTGAAGGCGTTTGGCGAAGGGCACATTCGATGAAACGCAATGGCGATCTTTATCCTACGCACGGATTAGGACCAGTTGCCCAATGCCTCGACATCAACCGTGGTAATTATTTTGATTACCTGGTTTCTTTTGGGACAAAAACAAAGGGATTGCATCAATATGCTCTGGATCAATTTGGTATTGAAAGCCCTCAGGCAAAGGAGGAATTTATACTTGGAGATGTTGTTACAACCCTCATCCGGACAATGAACGGTGAAACAATTTTGGTCACCCATGACACCAGCAGCCCACGGCCTTACAGCAGAGATATCCTTGTCCAGGGCACAAATGGCATTGTTCAAAAATATCCTTCTCCGCTAATCCATATTGAAGGCCGCAGTCCTGCTCATACGTGGGAAGATCTGGAAATTTATAAAGATGAATTTTATCATCCTTTGTGGAAACAAATGGAGGCAGAGGCTGCCGGTGCCGGGCATGGTGGCATGGATTACCTGGAAGATTACCGGTTGATCCATGCTTTGCTAAACGGTCTCGAACCTGACATGGATGTATATGACGCAGCAGTATTGAGCGCAGTTACTGAATTGAGCGAAAAGTCAATTAAGGGCGGAGGATTGCCCATCCAATTTCCTGACTTTACGAGAGGTTTATGGAAAAAGCCCAGGGAATTGCAGGTGATGACGATTTAAATGAAAATGAAAAACATTATTGTTGTCTAATTACTTTAAGTACTTTAGACATTTTAATAATACTTAGGCACTCTTAATCTCAGTCAATCAACATTCAGCCCATGTTAATCATAGGAATAGCCGGCGGTTCGGGATCAGGTAAAACAACAGTGGTAAAAAAGATCATTAAAAGCTTGCCACCCAATTCTGTTTCGATTATTTCGCAGGATGCTTACTATCGCGATAATGGCAAACTAAGTGCTGAAGAGCGTTTAAAGATTAATTTTGATCATCCCTCGTCTATCGAGTTCAGTTTACTGGTTAACCATTTAGATCAGCTTTTGGAAGGAAACACTATCGGAATGCCCATTTATTCTTATGTTACCTGTGCCCGTTCAGAAGAAACCATTCCCGTAGAACCCAAAAAAGTGATCATCATTGAAGGAATTCTGATCCTTACCAATCCCAGGCTCAGGAAAAGACTGGATATTAAGGTGTATGTGGATGCAGATTCGGATGATCGCCTGATGCGAATCATATGGAGAGATATTGAAGAACGGGGACGCTCATTCAAGGAGGTTCTTGAACACTATGAGCGCTCCGTGAAGCCTATGCACCTTTTATTTATCGAGCCCAATAAACGCTATGCCGATATCATAGTCCCCCAGGGAGGCAAAAACCAGATTGCCATTGATATCCTAACCTCAAGAATTAAGGAAAAGCTGAGAGAAGAAAAATAAAAAAAACGGCTTCCAACCGGAAGCCGTGAATTATATATGTATTAGAAAGTTTTAAGTGTTATTTCACCTCTTCAAAGTCCACGTCGGTTACTTCATCATTTTTATTAGCAGTTTTTCCACCCGCATTCCCGGCCTGACTTTGCTGGCCTGATTGTGCTTCCTGTTGCTGGGTTGCCTGGTACATTTCCTGGCTGGCAGCCTGCCATGCAGCATTCAAGTCATTCATTGCCTTGTCAATCCGGACAATATCTTTACTTTTATGCGCTTCTTTCAAATCGTTCAGTGATTTTTCAATCAGCGATTTTTTATCAGCAGGCACTTTATCACCATACTCCTTCAATTGTTTTTCGGTCGAGAAAATCAAAGCATCTGCACTGTTCAGCTTATCTATTTCTTCCTTGGCTTTTCTGTCAGTTTCAGCATTAGCAGCGGCTTCATCTTTCATTCGTTTAATTTCTGCATCGTTCAATCCCGATGAAGCCTCAATCCTTATATTCTGAGATTTTCCTGTGGCTTTATCACGCGCTGTTACATGCAAAATTCCATTGGCATCAATATCGAAAGTAACCTCGATTTGAGGAATACCGCGAGGAGCAGGTGGAATGCCATCCAGATGGAATCTTCCGATACTTTTATTCTGGTTAGCCATTGGACGTTCACCCTGTAATACATGAATCTCAACCGAAGTTTGACTATCGGCCGCCGTTGAAAAAGTTTCTGATTTTTTAGTGGGAATAGTCGTGTTGGATTCGATTAGTCGGGTCATAACACCACCTAATGTTTCTATTCCAAGTGACAAAGGAGTAACATCCAGCAAAAGAACATCTTTTACCTCTCCTGTAAGAACTCCACCCTGAATAGCTGCTCCAACAGCTACAACCTCGTCCGGATTAACACCTTTTGAAGGTACTTTCCCAAAAAAGTCCTGAACTGTTTTTTGAATCGAAGGCATCCTGGTTGAACCGCCAACAAGTATCACCTCATCAATATCTGAGATTTGCATGCCGGCATCTTTTAATGCCAGTTTACATGGCTCAACTGTTGCCTTGACAAGGTCATCGGTCAGCTGGTCAAATTTTGACCTGGATAATTTCCTGACAAGGTGTTTTGGAATGCCATTCACAGGCATGATATAAGGCAGGTTGATTTCGGTCTCAGAGGAACTCGACAATTCAATCTTGGCTTTTTCAGCAGCTTCCTTCAGGCGTTGAAGCGCCATCGGATCTTTTCTCAGGTCGATTCCTTCATCACTTTTAAATTCATCTGCCAGCCAGTCAATTACCCGGTGATCAAAATCATCACCACCAAGGTGCGTATTGCCATTGGTTGATTTCACTTCAAAGACACCATCGCCCAGTTCGAGGATCGAAATATCAAATGTTCCTCCACCCAAGTCAAATACTGCTACGGTTATGTCTTTGTTTTTTTTATCCAGGCCATAAGCCAGTGAAGCCGCCGTAGGTTCATTGATGATACGTTTAACCGTTAAACCTGCAATTTCACCGGCTTCCTTGGTAGCCTGCCGCTGTGAATCGCTAAAATAAGCAGGTACTGTAATAACCGCTTCCGTCACTTCCTGTCCAAGGTAATCTTCAGCTGTTTTTTTCATTTTTTGCAGTATCATAGCCGAAATTTCCTGCGGGGAATATTGACGATTGTCAATGTCTACGCGGGGCGTATTATTATCTCCCTTGATCACTTTATAGGGAATCCGTGCAACTTCTTTTGTTACCCGGTCAAAGGTTTCTCCCATGAATCGCTTGATGGAATAAATTGTTTTTTGAGGATTGGTTATAGCCTGCCTTTTTGCAGGATCCCCCACTTTCCGTTCGCCGTTTTCTGTAAATGCAACGATTGAAGGTGTTGTTCGTCTGCCTTCACTGTTGGGTATTACAACAGGTTCGTTGCCTTCCATAACTGCAACACATGAATTGGTGGTTCCAAGATCGATTCCAATTATTTTTCCCATTTCTTATTTTTTTATTTTATTGCTTTTAATCTTTTTATATCAACCGGCCTTGTCTTTCAATCATTGTGCCAAATGAATTTCAGTAAATTTTTACGATTAATGAATTAATTAAAAGTTATTACAAAACCCTGATGACCTTATGTTTAGTGGTGAAAAGGACTATTAAGATGCCGGGTAATGATAATAATTACTAATCTCTTTGTTGGTGACAAAAAGGCAGAATTAGTTGGAAAAATCCGGTTGGAGGAAGATTCAATAGGAAATCAATTAACGAATTTCAGCCCACTATTTATCAAGATGGCCTTTGTTGGATCGGTTAGTTTTTTACTTGTGTGAACGTAATACCTCGACGAGAAAATCCCAATTCCATTTTCGATGTTAGTATAGGGTGGTTTTTCCTGGACAATGCTGGTAGAAGGCTCATAAACATTCATAAACAAATTGAATTCTCCTGCTGCTGAATATATAATAATTTCGACTTTCCCGGTATAACGTTCTTTAATATTTCCTTCGACAGCGGGATCCTCATAAGGTATTGTATTATTACAGGTTGTAAAAAAATTATTATCTTTATAATAATAGGAAAATACTCCTTGCTGTAAAGTTCCCTCTCCAGAAATAAGGATTAAGGATGTGTCGTGGAGTTGATTATCATATGTCAATTCCTGATAATTAAAAATAACTTTCAATTCATACTTGAATTTATTATCCTCGTCATTGGGTGCTTTTTGCCATGAAAATGTCGTTGTAGCGCTTGGGTTTGGTTCAAAACTTAAAGATGTGCCAACCGGCTTTGTGATATCAAAATCCTTTACCAAATAAGTCTCAGAAGTAATCAGTTTGCTTGAATCAGGATATTGGATAAAAAGTTTATACGTGCTTTTATCATTCAACCATATTGTTTCATAACCGATTGTGTCGTTGGGTGGCTGTACAATGTACCGGATTTCATAATAATCAGAAGGCCCTCCTTTGTAAATAGTTTGAGCTCCCGTCGAAAAAACAGCATCCGGATCATCTGGCTTGTAAGTAGTGGCAGTATCAAATTCAATGGTTTGTAATTTGGTGCCGTTTTCGTCCCATTCTTCCAGCCAGACTTTGAGGGGAAAAGGGTAGTTGACAGAGTCATACTCTTGTGCAAACATCATGGCATCACCCTCACCTAAAAATGCTTTGTTAATTTTAATGTATTGCAGGGAGTCTCTTTGATCCAGTAAACCGTAAACAACCGTAATATCTTTCCATTCGGCATTGGTTTCAAAATCGGTTTCGCAGGAAAAAAATAATAAAGAAAGGCTGACAAAAAGTAAAAATGTTCTCATGGTACTGTTAAAAAAGCTGTTATAAAATGTTGTACAAATGTAGCCAATTATAATTAACTCGGAAATTTTCAGAATATTTTAAACCTTAGCAAAATGTAAGTTACCGGTAGTGTTTTGAACAATTCAGGCTAAAAATCTTCTGTTGAATAAAACTTTGTAGTTTTGTAAAAAACATATTATGCAAAAGAAAACGGATTCAAGGCAATACTACACCAAGATAACCACCCATGTGCTTCAGGAGATGAAATTAAAAGGTGAGAAAATAGCTATGCTTACCGGATACGACTACTCCATGGCGATGATCCTTGATGAAGCCGGTATTGATGTCATTTTGGTGGGTGATTCGGCATCCAATGTGATGGCCGGACATAAAACCACTTTACCCATCACCCTGAATGAAATGATTTACCATGCCTCGTCGGTGATGCGGGCTGTAACCAGGGCGCTTGTTGTGGTAGACCTTCCTTTTGGAACCTACCAGGGAAATTCGATCGAAGCACTTAATTCAGCCATCCGGATTATGAAAGAAGCCGGGGCCAATGCAATTAAAATTGAAGGAGGCGAAGAAGTCATTGAATCTGTGAAAAGAATCCTATCGGCAGGGATACCTGTAATGGGCCATCTGGGATTAACTCCTCAATCGATACATAAATTTGGAACGTATGTGGTTAGGGCTACTGAAGAGGATGAAGCTCAAAAGCTGATAAAAGATGCCCACTTCCTTGAAGATGCAGGTTGTTTCGCAATCGTTCTTGAAAAAATCCCGGCAAGTCTTGCCGCCCGGGTAACTGAGGAAATTCGTATCCCAACCATCGGTATCGGCGCCGGAAGCGGTGTCGACGGACAGGTATTGGTACTGCATGATATGTTGGGTATTACCACCAAGTTTTCTCCCAGGTTTTTAAGGAGGTATCATAATTTAAGTGAAGAGATCAAAGGATCGGTAACCACCTATATTGATGACGTCAAATCAGCCAATTTTCCGAATGAGCGCGAACAGTATTGAGATTTAAGATATTTGATTTATGATTTTAGATTTTTGATGTCAGGATGAAGACTGAATTCCCGATCAATGAATCCATTGAAAGACAAATTCTTTATCAGGATAATCATTTAATCATTTTCAACAAACTTCCTTCCCAGATAGTCCAGGGAGATAAAACAGGGGATGAGCCTATAAGTGAAATCTTAAAAAAGTACATAAAAGAAAAATACAATAAACCCGGCGAAGTATTCCTTGGTGTGGTTCATCGTCTGGATCGGCCGGTAAGTGGTGTTGTTCTTTTTGCGCGCACATCCAAAGCCTTATCACGGTTAAATGAAATGCTGAAAACACGTGAAATAAAAAAAATATATTGGGCAGTAGTAAAAAATCCGCCTCCTGAAAAATCAGGTCATCTTATACATTATATATATAGGGACGAAAAAAAGAATAAATCCTTCATTGTGTCTGAAAACAGGAAGGATGCAAAGAAAGCAGAACTGATTTACCATCTCTTAAAAAGCAGTGACAATTATCACCTGCTCGAAATCGAATTGCTCACCGGCCGGCATCATCAGATCAGGGCGCAACTGGCACATATCGGCTGCCCGGTCAAAGGCGACCTGAAGTATGGCTTTCCCAGATCCAATCCTGATGCTTCTATCCACCTTCACTCACGCCGGATTGAATTTCTGCATCCGGTTAAAAAGGAACAGGTAGCTATTGAAGCTCCCCCACCTGATGATCCTTTGTGGAATTATTTCTGCAAGGATTAAACAGTACACAGGCCAATTCCTCTGCTCTTTCGGATTTGTGGGAAGGTCTTTTGCGTTGGCTAATCCGAAAGCAAGTAAATCGGGATTTTCCAATCCTGAAATACTTCTCCGGATTATTGCTTTCGCATCAAATCCCATAATTTAATCCCGTCCGGATGAGACTTACTTATCAGCCGTCGTCGAAATCCGGACGAGCCGAAGTTAAATGAGGGTCAAATGTCAATTACTGAATAACAGTATTTTATTATTCACTTTATCTTCGACGATGATCTGCATTCTATCTTTTCCTAACTACAGATCGAATCACATTCATATTATTGCCTAACATTTACCATGTATAAATTTTTACTGTATCAAATACTGCAATATCCAGAATTTATATCCAATACCATCCTATATTCACAGCATTAGACCATTCATAGGTAAAGAAATGATTAAGGTATTAACCGGTCAGCGGCGGGTAGGTAAGAGTTATCTAATGTATGAAATAGTGGATAGTCATCACTAAGGAAAATCCGGAACGCTGAAATCATTTACATTAATAAAGAGTTAGACGAATTCTCACGCCATCCAATATTACAAAGATTTATTGAATTATGTAAGAGACCAATAAAAGTGGAAACACATAAAGCATATCTTTTTATTGATGAAATTACAAGACATTGTTGACTTTGAAAAAGCCCTTCGAAGTTTATTGGCCAGAGGGAGGTTTCGATATTTACTGTACCGGCAGCAATGCAAACATGCTATCGGGCGAACTGGCAACATATTTGAGTGGCAGATATATTGAAATAAAGGTTTACTGGATTTGTCATATTCCTGAATTTCTTATCTTTCATCAATTGAATGATTCAACGCCTTCATTTATGCGGTATTTAAAAATCGGGGGGTTACCATATCTTATTCATTTGCCGGAGGATGAGAACATAGTTTACGATTACCTGAAAAACATCTATAACACCATTCTTTTCAAAGATGTTGTAACCCGTTATAGCGTCAGGAATATTCCATTTCTTGAAAACCTGGTAAAATACCTTTGCGATAATATCGGTAGTCTGGTTTCTTCTAAAAGGATCAGTGATTTCTGAAATCCCAAAACATTAATATTTCCACTCAGGTAGTGATAAATTATTTAGCTTATCTTGAGTCGGCGTTTTTTATTTTTAAAGCCCGACGCATTGATATTAGCGGGAAAAAAATATTTGAAATCGGTGAAAAATACTATTTTGAAGACCTGGATTGCGAAATTCCATCATAGGATTCAAAGCATCAGACATAAATAAGATACTTGAGAACATCGTATTCAATCATTTGCAAATGGCGGGCTATACGGTATATGTTGGTAAAACCGGTGAAAAAGAAGTGGATTTTGTTTGTATCAGAGCCGGAGAGTAAAATGTATGTGCAGGTTAGCTATCTCATGACAAATGAAGAGACGATAAAACGCGAATATGGCAATTTGCTGGAAATTTCTGATAATTATCCCAAATACCTTGTCACCATGGACGAATTAGGCAAAACAACAAGCTATGAAGGTGTTGAACTTGTGCACGTTAAAGATTTCTGCTTAAAGTTATGTTAATTATATGCTCTGCTTTCTTACCTTGCTCTTTCGGATTTGTGGGAAGGCCTTTGGCGATAGCTAATCCGAAAATTAATGATAGGATAGCCTAGGAGGATTTTCATACTATACTTCAGTCGAATGACGTTGTAGTTTTCTGCTCTTTCTGACTTAATGCCTGCCGCATCTTCCGCATGATTTCTTCAAATCCGGACGAACAAAGTAGGATGATTAATTTTTAACTGCGAAATCTGTTTTGTTAACAAAATAATTAACTTTTTTTAAAAAAAATTGGTTTTTAAAAAAATTGTCTATATTTGCAATTCGTACTTTAGCATTCTATCACATAACTTTTCGGGTTGTTTAATTAACTACCTAAATGAAAATGAAAACATTAACGACTAATGGTCGGTGTGGAGAAGTTTCCTCTGGTTTTACCTCTTTTTATTATATATTTATTTCCCTGGTTTTAAAACGAATTATTTTTATAGTTAACATTAATATTTTTTAACCTAAATTTTAAATGTATGAAAAAGTTTTTACTTGGATTGATATCGGTACTCATGTTTACCGGTATCACATTTGGGCAATTGAACGGGACATACAATATTCCTGGAGATTACCCAACTTTGGCAGATGCCATCACAAACCTCAACACGTGTCGGTGTTAGCGGAAATGTGACATTAAATCTGCTTAGCAGGAAATCCGCAAACAGCTCCTGCTGGTGGTTATGTTATGGAAGTGCAACACTTTGCGGCGCAGGAGCAAATGCTTCTGGTATTTCCCAGACCGTCACCATTACGGTAATAGCAACACTATTACTGCTATCGCCACCTCAGGCTACAATCGGTGCATTGAACGATGGTATCTTCAAGATTATCGGGTGCTGACTATATCACTATTCAGGGATTTACCATGCAGGAAAATGCTGCAAACACTATTAACTACTGCAGCTACCAATGACATGACCGAGTGGGGAGTTGCAGTATTGCTATTTTTCTGTGACTGATGGTGCGAAAAATATCACTATCCAGAACAACACCATTACTCTTGTGCGTACTTACCAGAATACCTTTGGAATTTATTCAAATGTTCGTCACTCTCCAACGGCAATTTCTACCGCTGCCGATATTACGAACGTATCAGGTGCCAACGGATAACACTGAAAATTTACAATAACAATATTTCCAATATCAACAATGGGATTGTTGTCGTAGGATCAACTACAGGTGCTTATATGAATACCGGTATTGATGTCGGCGGTTCAGCACCGGAACAGCTAATACCATCAGCCAACTATGGAACTAACCGGAACTTTTTCTGGCTATATTTCAGTGTCTGGCTCAGTAATGGGTATTAATGTGAACAACAGTCTTAACGTAAATATTTCCTATAACAGCGTCACCTGTCCGGGCTTAAATACTGCCGGAACTGTATATGGTATTTATAATCAGGCATCAGGTACACTTCCTACAACTGGTGGTCCTTTTGCTAACACTATTTCACATAATACACTTATCGATAAAGAGCGGATTAATTGCTGGAATAATTTATGGCATTAATAACGCTGTTGGTAACTCAATTATCAGTTATGATGTGAGTTATAACGATTTCAATAACTTCGGACATACTGTTGCTGGAACAGCAGCTATCAATTGCCTATATTCGGGCGGTGCAGGTAACAATCAAACTATCAATTACAATACATTTACTAACCTGAGTGTTAACACCACAGGTGCTGTTTACCTGTTATATTACAGTAACTCATTGCCTTTGGCCACTTCAACCCAAACAGTTACATATAACTCAATTGTCACCGGATTTAGCAAAACAGGAGCAGGGGGTACTGTCTATTGTACGTATACCAATGGTGGCTCGGTGGCCGGTAGTACAAAAACAATGGCCTACAATAATTTTTCTAATATTACGCTTACTGGAGCCACTACTTTAATAGGATTTCAGGATACAGACGGCGGTACACCCAATAAATCCATACATGATAACACTTTGAGCAATATAACTGGCGGAACAAGTGCAATTACCGGACTGACTTTCAATTACGGAACGGCTAATATTTACAGCAATACTTTCAACAATATTGCAGGTGGTGGTGCCATCACTGTTATGTCTTGTGGCGGAGGTAGTGCTACCTTGCAAAATGTTTATTCGAATACAATCAGTGGTATATCTTCCTCAGGCGCTTCATCCATTTATGGTATTCAATCCTTAGCATCTGGTACCAGTGCGGTTTCAAATGTTTATAAGAATAAAATTTATGACATTACAGGCAGTAATGCAAGCAGTATTATATATGGTATTTATGTTTCGGCAGGAACAACTATAAATACATATAACAACTATGTGAATGATTTAAAAACTCCAAATGCAAATGCTGCTATTCCATTGGCAGGTATCTATATTTCAGGAGGCACGACCTCGAATGTCTTTTATAATTCGGTTTATCTGAATGCTTCGAGCACTGGCGCCTTATTTGGCAGTGCTGCATTATATGCTTCCACGACTCCGACATTGGATATGAGAAATAATATTTTAG
>CAVPJF010000006.1:0-254610 GCA_963705185.1 uncultured Bacteroidales bacterium | reverse complement strand
TGGTAAAATCTGGGTTGAATCTGTATTAAATGTGGGGAGTGTATTTTATTTTACATTGCCCTATAAATTGGCAAAAGGAACTGATAATATGAAACCTTTTGCAGCAAATTCAGGTAAAAATGATTGGACCGGGAAAACAATTGTAGTGGCCGAAGATGAAAACTCAAACTTCGAATTGCTGAGAGTTATTTTAGCCAAAACAAATGTTACTATTTTCCGGGCAAATAATGGTAAAGAAGCAGTTGATTTGTGTTTGAAGAAAAAAGTTGATATGGTATTAATGGACATTCGAATGCCTGTGATGAACGGTTACGAAGCGACGGAGATTATAAAAGCCCATGCTCCTGATTTACCAGTTATATCTCTTACCGCCTACGCGTTACCGGATGACAGGGAAAAAAGCCTGCAGGTAGGTTGTAATGACCATATATCCAAGCCAATAAAACCAAATGATCTGATTGAAAAAATTAGCAGGTATATGAACAAATAGAACTTTTTACTATGGCAACAGCTATCTTCATTTTATAGATTGTGGAATGTTTCGGAATTTTTATTTTATAAGTTTTGTTTTTTTATTTGGGGTGAAGTCATTTGCGTTTTCAGCTTCAGCTGATAACAGAGGAGATATCGACAGCCTGTTAAAGTTATTGCCATATTACAATTCAACTGAAAAAGCCAATATTCTGTTAGAGTTATCCCAGCAGTACCTTTCATTTTCAATGGATTCATCCAGAGAATATGCATTAATGGCTTTAGCCAAGGCCAAAGACCTTAAAGATCAGAATTTGATTGCCGAAGCTTACAAAACACTTGGCAATATATATTATTATCAGGGAAATAATAACAAGGTGGTTGGGTACTATGATTCCAGCCTTGTGGCTTATACCATTATGCATGATTCAGCCGGTATGGCCAAAGTTTGGAATAACCTTGGGCTCATATACCAGCATCTGGGTGATTATCAAGTTGCGATTGATTATAACCTTAAATCGCTTAAATATAAAATGGGCATCGACGATTCTATTGGAATCATTAGTTCTTATAATAATATTGGCTCAATCTATTACGACCTCGGTGAGTATATTAATTCTCAGAACTACTTTCTGAAGGCGCTTAAAATCTGTGAGAAATTGCACAGCTACAAGTATTCTCCCAGTATTTTAAATAATCTTGGACTGATAAACCAGGAATTGGGAAATTATGAAAAGTCTATTGAATATCTTAATGAATCTTTGATTGCTTGTGAAAAAAACAACGATCAAAGAGGAACCGCAACTGCTCATCACAATTTAGGCAAAGGCTTTTTTCTGATTGGAGATTATCAAAAAGCGAGTTACCATTATTTTACTGCAATTAAAATCTATGATATTGTGGGTATTGAAAATAGCAATACAAATAATAATATAGGGCAGTTTTACATCGAATTGGATTATAATAAGCAGGCATTGAAATACCTTTACCAGGCCCTGGAAATTGCCAAAAAGAACAATCAATTTACAAGCCTTCGCGATATTTATAATAACCTTTCTGTTGCCTATGAAAGGCTTGGTCAGTTCGAGAATGCTTATTCCAATTATATCCTCTTCAAGATTTACGATGATTCTATCAGAAGCCAGAAGTTTTCCAGCCGCCTTGATAACATTCAATACCAGTCTTTACTTGATCGTAAACAGAAAGAGCTGGAAAATCTCAACCTGGAAACGCAATTGATTCTTGCAAATAAAGATTCTGCAATCCGTAACAGAAATTACGTCATATACTCATTTGTTGCAGGCATTATTTCTATCCTTGCCATAGCGATTGTTTTGTGGTTTATGTTCAGGAATAAAACCAAAGCAAATAAATTATTAAAGGAGCAAAATGAAGCCATAACAAGATCTGAGAAGGTTCATTGTCGAGATCAATAAAGCCCTTACACAAAATGAAGAAATGCTGCGAAGCGTATTTGATGCTTCACCCTCTGCCATTTTCGTTATCAACCAGGAATCGACTATTATTGATTGCAATGATACATGCCTGGCCATGCTTGGAGCAATAAATAAGGACGACATTCTGAATAAGAAAATTGATCAATACTTTGTATCCGACCAGTTAAGCATTGCCAGGGACCGCTTTAATATGGCTTTTGAAACCGGAATATTTGAAACAGACGAGTATTCACTTATCAGGAATGAAGGGTCGACCTTTAATGCTGAAATTACCGGAGGATTAATTAAAGACAACACAGACAAATATATTGCCTGTGTGTTGATCGTTACCGACATTACTGAACGTCTTCATTTCATTGAAAACCTTAAGCATGCGAAAGCTGAAGCAGAAGAATCTGATCGGTTGAAGACGGCTTTCCTTGCCAATATGTCGCACGAAATCCGTACCCCAATGAATTCAATAATCGGTTTTTCAAATTTATTGAATGAAGCGGATTTAAAACCGGATAAAAAAGAAAATTATCTCCAGCATATCCTTCACAGCAGCAAACTTTTGCTTAACCTGATTGACGACATTATTGATATTTCAAAAATTGAAGCAGGCCAGATCAACATTAACCCGGTGAGCTGTAATATCAATGAAATAGTGAAAGAAGTGTTTTTGTCCACCAGGGATACAAAGAAGAATGATAACATTGAAATGCGCTTAAATCTTCCAACAGATAGCGATGGGTATTCATTAAAGACCGACCCTTTTAGGTTTAAGCAGATACTCAATAACCTGTTGAGTAATGCCCTGAAGTTTACCGAAAAAGGATTTGTAGAATTAGGTTACAGTATCAGGAAAAACGATGACAAATCCACAATCGAATTTTATATTAAAGATACAGGAATTGGCATTCCGAAGGATAAACAAAGTGTTATTTTTGAACGGTTCAGGCAAATAGATGATTCAAAGACCCGGCGATTTGGCGGAACCGGCCTGGGATTATCCATTTCAAAACGATTGGTCGATCTTTTGGGTGGAAGCTTTTGGCTGGAATCAGAAATTAACAAGGGTTCAATCTTTTATTTTTCACTACCTTATGAGAATGGGAAGCACGCAGAAATAATTCAGGCAGAACCATTCAATGGCATTAAGTACGATTGGAAAGGCAAAACCATTCTGATTGCCGAAGATGAAAATTCAAATTTCGAACTCCTTAAGGCTTCAATTGGTCGAACCAAAATAAAAATCATCAGAGCAATGAATGGGGATGAGGCTGTTGAACTGGTTAAGAAGAATAACCATATCAATCTGGTGTTAATGGATATCCGGATGCCTAATCTGAATGGTTATGATGCAACACGACAAATTAAAATGTTAAAGCCAAACCTTCCTATTATTTCAATAACGGCCTATGCCATGACGGAAGATGAAGCCAAAAGCCTTGAAGCAGGATGTGATATGTATATTTCAAAACCAATCCGGCCGTCAAATCTGATGACATTATTAAATGAATTTGTAGGTTCAGAATAATTTTTTTACTTATTCATAAATTTCCGGCTCACATGCTG
The DNA here is from genome assembly GCA_963705185.1 of uncultured Bacteroidales bacterium. Taxonomy (GTDB): domain Bacteria; phylum Bacteroidota; class Bacteroidia; order Bacteroidales; family JAADJA01; genus JAADJA01. Next base: position 251,125 of record CAVPJF010000006.1, on the reverse strand, counting down.
AACTGCTATCCCGCAAATAATCAGGAACAGGCCAATAATTGTTGAAAGTAAAATTTTTTCCCCAATCACACTTCTGATTACTATTAACGAAATAAAGGGGGAAAGGTAAACTAAGTTGGATACCACAGCCGTGTTTGAGGAAAGCTTCAGGGCTTTTAGCCAAAGGACATAAGTCAAACCCATTTCAAATAAGCCGATATATAGCGCCCCTGTTAATCCTTTGAAGCTAATTGAATTGAATCCTGAAAAGTACATCAATGCGATAAATACATAAACTGTCCCAAAAACAAAATTCATAAACAGTTTAATTACTTCATCCCGCTGATCTTTCAAATTGAATATCCAGAACAACGCCCAAAAAATGCTGCTTACCAACGGCCAGTGCAACTCCCAAAGGTTCTTTAAACTCAAGTGTGGTTACATTACCTTCAGTTGATATAATTATTATTCCTGAGAAACTGATAACAATTGCAATAATGCTCATCCAATGAATCCGTTGTTTCAATAAAGGTACCGAGAGCAAAACCAGGATGATAGGCCAGATGTAATTCAATGTGCCGGCTTCCTGCGCTTTAAGCAGTGAGTAAGCTTTAAATAAAACAAGGTAGTATAAAAACGGATTGAGTATGCCCAAAAATGCTGAATGCATCAGATCCTGTTTACTGGTATTTTTTAGTAGATTTAATTTCCCCTGAAAGGTTAGAATGATAAAAAGAGTTATACAGGAGAATAATGATGCAAAAAACAAAAGCTGGAAATAATCAAGATATTTCAGGGAAATCTTAAAAGCAGAAGCCATCGTCGACCAAAGCAGTATTGTAACTATCGCATACAGGTATGCACGTTTTTGGTTGGCCATGCTTTAATAATGATGATTAAATAACAAATAAATGAGCTTTAAAATATTTTATCAAATTGATCCGAAATGAACCCATATATAAAAACTATTTTATTTCGAAGTTCATCTTTTAATATCCGGTTCAAAATCTGACTTATGAATTCGTGATGGACATCCTTATATAGCACCCAATAGTCGTGCATGCCTTGCAAATGATAAGAATAGGTTGCAAAATAAGTATTGGGCAGTTTGATTAAACCCGAAATCCTGTAAATGTGCAAAGGTGCACTAATTACTATGACGGTATCGAAGTTGAACCGGCTGATGATTTTTTGTGCTTCCCACCAATTGGTTATCGTATTATATGATGCCGAATCGTAAATGATATCGTTAGGGGCTACTTTGTTTTCGATCAGGTAATTTTTCATCAAATGAGGTTTCCCTTTCCAATACCTGTAATCATAACCTCCCACGCAGATAACTTTTTTTATTCTGCCGGTCGTGTATAACGTTACTGCTTTTCCTGCTCTGTTTTTACTATCGATACCAAGTATTTTTCCATCCTCATCATAGTCTCCGAAAAATAGGATACCTGCATCACCTTTCAGATTTTCTGGCTGTCTGGTTACAAAAGACCGGACGAGATTACAATAAAGATAAACAGCCATTATATCAACCAGGATGACAAATATGAATATCCCGGTGAAAAGAAGAAATCCTCTTATTTCAGATCGAATCCTTTGCATATACCGGTACAAACTTAATTTAAATTTACTTTTTAAAAAAGGTAACCGATTCCAATATACAATCCATTTTTACCATCGCGATTATCCAGTGCGACACCATAATCGGCAGCAATTACAAAGTTCTCGTTAATAACTATTCTGAGTCCGCCACCAACAGCCCAATGCAGAGATTCGTCTTCTTTTGAAAAAAAGAGCTGAGCAGATTCTGGATCTATTTCGTTCGTAGTCGAAATCTATCTTCCTGACAACAGTTCCAGCGTCAGCAAAAGCATTTAACCCAAAGTAAATATTTTGATTCCAGAGCGTAGTTTTAAAAAATTTCCACCTGGCTTCCAGATTTCCATAGGCAATTCCGTCACCAACTACCCTGTTTCGCAAAATTCCACGGATCGTTTTTTCTCCTCCAAGTCCATCTGTGGTCGTTACTTTAGCAAATGACGAGATCATATAGGGTTGCATATAAAATGGCACTTTTCCGGCAATGGTCCCCTGGTAACCAAGCCGGTAAACAAAACTCAGCTTATCTTTGACAATAGTGAAATATTGACGATGTGTGATGGCAAGCTTAATGTATGAAAAGTCTGTGTTCCCAAGAATTTCAGGTGCCATAAACAGCAGGACTTCTGTCCAGATTCCTTTCATAGGATTAGCTTCGGTGGAGCGTGTATCGTAAATTACACCAGCTTTGAAGTAGGGCGTTTTCCCACCATTTTTTTCATTCTCCCCAATGATTCCCCAATTTACGTAATCGTCATACAAAAGAGCAGTAGAATCCGGTAATTTTTCAGTTTCACTTTTTCCTTTATTCAACTTATCAATATTTACTGTTGAAATACGGGTATCAAAATAACCCAGACCACCAAGCCATAATAGCTTTTTTGTATATAATTTGCCCTGCAAATCGACAGTAAACCTTGTAAATTTTCGCTGGTGACGGTAGAATACTCGTGAAATATATTGTCCATTTTCGTTTGAATCATCCTCGAAATCGGGATTATAGATTACTTCATAACCATTGAATCCATAAAAATCCAAAGCCTGTTGAGTAAGATAGCTTAGGTCTGCTGTAATCCTGAGATTGTAAGGCAGGAGATACTTCGAATCAAAAAACAGCTGATTAATTCCACTGCCTTTTGTAGTCCGGGATATTTCGGAGTAAATGGAGTATTTATAATCGGGATACAATGATCCGTCGCCATAATTGTATAAATCAAGCAATACGCCATACTGAAATCCAATATCAGAATTGTATCCTAATACCGGGAAAGGATTCCAGCTGAGCCCTTTCTTTTTTTTCTCTTCCTTTTTTCGGGGAATACTATCATTTAAATTTTGGCAATAGATGTTGCTTTCCTGCGAAAGCATGAATATGATGGCAATAAGAAATGTGAACCGTATCATATTTTTCATTGGCTGAATTTTGATGTTGTTATTAATTCAAATTTCATTGTATAAAGATACTTCAGTTATTTCAAACAGATAGATTATAAATTAGAAATCTAAAGTTCATCGAAGTCATATTCATTCAGATATCTGAATTATAAAATAAAAGGCAGGATTCAAGTTTTTAAATTTGCAAAAATTCATAGTTTTGTCCCTGATTTAAAGAACAGACTACATGAAAAAATTAGCCGTTGTGGCTTTCGGTGGGAATGCGCTTTTACAGGCAGGTCAGAAAGGGACGATAGATGATCAGGAGAAGAATGCTTATGAAGCCAGTAAAAATCTGTTGAATCTGCTAAAGAATAACTACAACATAGTTATTACACATGGAAATGGGCCTCAGGTTGGCAACATATTATTATCCGACCAGGCGGGCAGCAAAATGCATGGATTACCACCAATGCCTCTCGATATTTGCGTGGCTTATTCTCAGGGTTTTATTGGTTACATTATTGAGCAGCAACTCAGGAATGTGCTGGAAGCAAACGACATGGACCGGGATATCATGACCATCATTACCCAGGTTCTGGTCAACAAAGATGACCCTGCGTTTGAAAAACCGACAAAACCAATCGGACCTTATTATTCAAAGGAGGAGGCTCAGAAGATCATGAAAGAGTCCGGTTCTGTTTTTGTCGAAGATAAGAAAAGGGGTGGTTGGAGAAAAGTAGTTGCATCCCCGAGGCCCCTGGTAATAAGCAATAAAAAGTCCATTGAGCAGCTTGCCCGCAATGGCCAGATTGTAATTGCAGTGGGAGGCGGCGGAATTCCGGCATTCTATGTTGAGCCCAACAAATTGCAGGGTATTGATGCAGTAATAGATAAAGATCTTGCATCATCCTTACTTGCAAAACAGATCGGTGCTGATAAACTTTTTATCCTAACCGATGTGGCTAAAGTTTGCTTAAATTACAATACTCCTCAGGAAAAGGTGATTGACCGAATGACGATTGCTACAGCAAAAAAGTATCTTATTGAAGGTCAATTTGCAGAAGGAAGCATGGCGCCAAAAATACGTGCGGCAATTGATTTCGTTGAAAATACAGGAAAAGACGCAATCATCACCAAAACCACTCTGCTTGGTGTGGATGATGGTGGTACCAGAATCGTAATGGTCTAATTATAATAAAATCTTGAATCGTAAATCATTTATCTAAATCATAAATCTTATGGGTTACAATCTCAGAAACAGACACTTTTTAAAATTATTGGATTTCACTCCGGAGGAAATTAAGTTCTTGCTCAGTTTATCGGCTGACCTTAAAAAAGCTAAGTACTCAGGCACAGAACAACCCAGGCTTAAGGGAAAAAATATCGCATTGATCTTTGAAAAGGCCTCAACCCGCACCAGGTGTGCATTTGAAGTGGCTGCCTTCGATCAGGGTGCACAGGTTACTTACCTGGGTCCTTCAGGTTCACAAATTGGACAGAAGGAAACCATGAAAGATACAGCGCGTGTTCTTGGCAGGATGTATGATGGCATAGAGTATCGTGGTTACGGTCAGGAAATTGTTGAGGAGCTTGCTCAATATGCGGGAGTTCCCGTCTGGAATGGTCTCACCAATGAATTTCATCCCACTCAAATTCTGGCTGATTTTCTTACCATGACAGAACATTCGGATAAACCACTGAATCAAATTTCATTTGCGTATTGTGGTGATGCAAGGAACAATATGGGGAATTCGCTGATGGTTGGCGCTGCCAAGATGGGTATGGATTACCGGGCTGTAGCTCCAAAATCAGGGCATCCTGACAAAGCCTTGGTGAAAAAATGCCTTGAAGTGGCAAAAACAACCGGTGCGAAGATCACCATTACTGAAAATGTTGCTGAGGGTGTTAAAGGAGTAGATTTCATTTATACCGATGTTTGGCTTTCGATGGGTGAAGATGCATCACTCTGGGCAAAAAGGATCAAGGAGATGCTTCCTTACCAGGTAAATGCTAAAATGCTTAAAAAGACAGGAAATCCAAAAGTAAAATTTCTGCATTGCCTGCCAGCATTCCATAACAGGGATACAAAAGTGGGGGAGGAGATTTATCAGAAGTATGGCATTGATGGCATGGAAGTTACTGAAGAAGTTTTCGAATCGGAAGCCTCTATCGTATTTGACCAGGCTGAAAACAGGTTACATACCATAAAGGCTGTAATGGTTGCAACGCTTGGAAGCTAATAAGAAATCAAAACTTTTAAAGTGAAAATACATGCGTGTTACAGGAGAGAATAAGCTCAGAAACCTTATTGTGGTTGGGGATAAAATCCTGATTAAGCCTGTGAAGCATGATTCCAAGTCCAAGGGCGGATTATTGCTTCCTCCGGGTTATAAGGAGAAGGAAGATGTGCAGTCGGGTTATGTGATCAAAGTAGGACCCGGATATCCGATCCCTATTCCTGCAGACGATGCTGATGAGCCCTGGAAAAAGTCTGATGAAAAGATTAAATACATTCCTCTGCAGGCAAAAGAGGGCGATTTGGCGATTTTTCTCCAGAAAGGAGCTGTGGAGGTGATTTATGAGGACGAAAAGTATTATATCGTTCCTCAGTATTCTATTCTATTGCTTGAAAGGGATGATTCGCTTTTTGAATAAAATCATGTATAAACAAAAAAACCTTCTAGTCTATTGAAGGTTTTTTTATGTGATCCCGGCGGGATTCGAACCCGCGACCCTATGCTTAAAAGGCATATGCTCTACCGGCTGAGCTACGGAATCGTTTAAAAAATTGAGGGTGCAAAGCTAAGTTTTTTTTTAATTAAAACAAGTCCATCATTGAAATTATTTAAGATTGCCATGAATAGCAAGCCAAATGCAGTTTGGAGACTTACTCACAGCTTTCACCCTATGCCTTTTATGGGCCGGAATAAAAATATAATCACCCCTGTTTAGGCTCAGCACTTCATCGTCTTCGAATTCCAATTCAGCCTGCCCCTGTAATCAAAACAACCCATTCATCCTTGTCCTGATCATACCATTGTCCCGGTGTTGTAAATGTTTCACCAGTTACGATCCGCTCCACCAATAGATCATCAGTGACAACCAGCGATTCAAATGATTCGGGAGCATTCTTATTAACAAGAGGATCTGAAAAAATATTGCCTGCCATGGTTTGCATAAATATTTTGATTGAAAAGGTGAAAATTTTTATTTAGTTGAATCGAATAGTTAAAGTTTTCCTTTGCCCTCCCTTACTATCAATACTTCATGTCCGGTGCAATCGATGATAGTAGATGGTTCGTTGCCTCCAAAACCTCCATCAATAACAATATCAACATGCTTTTGAAATTTCTCGTAGATCAGTTCAGGGTCAGTGGTATATTCAATAATTTCATCCTCATCATGTATTGAAGTAGAAGTTATCGGGTTTCCCAATTCATGTATGATTTCTGAAACAATATTGTTGTCAGGAATCCTGATTCCCAAGGGTTTTTTTCTTACTTTGGAAAATCCTCGGAACATTGTTGTTTGCGTTCAGGATATAAGTAAATGGCCCGGGCAGTGTGCTTTTCATGAGCTTAAATACATCGTTGCTGATGGGTTTTGTAAAATCAGAAATCTGGCTAAGGTCACGGCAAAGAAAGGAGAAATTTGCCTTTTCAATCTTTGATCCCTTTAATCTGTGCTACTCTTTCAAGGGCTTTGGGTTTGATAAATATCACAACCCATTGCATAAATGGTATCCGTCGGGAAAATGATCACCCCACCGTCTTGCAGGCATTCAACCACGGTTTTAATTTGCCTGTGGCTTGGATTCTCGGGGTGAATTCTCAATAGCATATCTTATTCAGCTGAAAAATTATCAAACCTTTAAGGCGCCAACCAAATCATTTACTGACGAAAGTTTATGGCGCTCAAGGTATTCATCAATTCCTTTAATGATTTTCAATGTAACCAGCGGATCGATAAAATTTGCTGTTCCAACCTGAACCGCTTTTGAACCTGCCAGCATAAATTCAATGGCATCGGTTGCATTCATGATACCGCCCATACCGAATATCGGAATTTTTACTGCTTTATACACCTGCCATACCATTCTTAAAGCCACAGGTTTTATCGCAGGACCTGAGAGTCCGCCTGTAATGGTTGATAAAACAGGTATTCTGGTTTCAGCATTGATAGCCATTCCCAGTAATGTATTGATGAGTGAGATGGAATCGGCACCGGCACCTTCGACAGCTCTGGCCATTTCGGCAATATCAGTAACATTGGGAGAAAGTTTTACAATCAAGGTCTTTTTATAGGCTTTACGGATGGCTTCTGTAACAGCAATCGCAGAAGGACAGCTGATCCCGAAAAGCATGCCGCCTTGTTTTACATTCGGGCAGGAGATATTTAATTCAATAGCGGTAACTTTATCCAGGTCATTTAGCTTTTCTGTTACTTCAATATATTCCTCAATTGTTCCACCATTTACATTTGCAATGATGTGGGTGTCGAAATCTTTTATTTTCGGATAAATCGAACTTATGAAATAATCAATTCCCTTATTCTGAAGACCGACAGAGTTCAACATACCTGAAGGTGTTTCAGCCATGCGCGGATAATCATTGCCTTCCCGGTTTTTTGCAGTAAGGCCTTTAACAAAAATTCCTCCTAACAGTCCCAGGTTAAAAAACTCAGACATTTCCTCTCCAAAACCAAAAGTTCCGGAAGCAACAGTTACCGGATTTTTTAATTCAAGATCGTGTATTTTAACCTTTAAATCTGCCATTTCAGATAATTTGAATTAAAAACAGGACCTTCCCAGCAGACTCTTTTATTTCCTTCCATGAGTGGGAGTTACACAACAGAGGCATATTCCAAAACCGCAAGCCATCATATTTTCGAGCGAAACTTCACATTCAATCTCTCTGACTGAGGCAATCTTCGCAACAGCCTTCATCATCGGTTCGGGGCCACAAGAGTAAATTTTATCAAAATTAAATTTCTGAGGATTAAAAATGGAATGATCGGTTACAAAGCCTTTCTCACCCAGACTGCCATCCTCAGTGGTTATCAATACTTCTCCATATTTTGAAAACTCATCTATCAACAGGATGTCTTTTTTTGATTTACCCCCGATGAGATAAGTAGTTTTAATATTTTTCTTCCGGAGTTCTTTACCCAGAAGAATAAAAGGCGCAATTCCTGAACCACCGGCAACGATAAGTACTTTCCCCTTATTTTCGGGAGGTGAAAATGAATTACCGAGCGGGTAAATCAAATTTACCGTGTCTGCCTCTTTTACCTTGCTTAACTGCTGGGTCCCTTTGCCGATAACCTTCACATAAAAACTGATCCATTGTTCTTCGTAATTTACATCGAGGATCGAAAAGGGTCTGCGAAGAAAAACATCCTGCGAGTTTTCGATTAGGATTTCTGCAAAATTACCTGGTTTGATTGTGGGTATTTCAACTGGCGATTTCAGCCGAAGAATGTAATTGCCATCTGCCGGATATTCTATACTTATTACTTTGTGATCTGCAATTACCTTACTCATGTCAATATAAAAAAAAGTCCCCGTGAGGGGACAGGATTATTTATTTTTTTGTTTTTGAGCGATGGGCCTTTTGCTTCCTGCCGCACTACTTTTTTTAACTACCGGTTTTTCTCCAACCTTAGCTTTTGTTTTTTTTGGCTTTTTAACTTTTTCACCAGGTTTTATTTCCTTATCTGCTTTTGCTTCGGTTTTTTCTCCTGATTTGTCTTCTTTTTCTTCTTCCTCCGTAAAGTCAAGCATTTTATATTCAAGCAACAGGTTGTACCAGTTCACCACTTTTTTCATGTCCGATACATACACTCTTTCCTTGTCGTAATCCGGAATAACCTGCTCAAAAAAAGATGTAATTTCTTTTGGATCTGCATGTTGAGAAATAGCAGGTTGTCCGTTTTGTTTTTCAAAGATGGTTTTAAATATCTTTTTCAGAGGAATGTCATCAGTGGCAGTATAAATGCTGATTTCCTCCAGGGTGCTGATCCTTTCGTGGGTGAAAGCCGTAAAGCGCTTTCCATCCTGAATGATTCAACAATAAACCCATTTTTCGATTGCGAAAGGGTTTTATATAATCCCGGCTTTCCTGATATTGCTAAAATCTTACTTAAATCCATATTCTAAAATTTGAAGCAAAAATAGTGATAATTTGAAATTGATGTTTATAAAAAAATGATCATGTTAAAATTTTTGTTCTGGTTTAAATTTTTTACGAAGGGAAGATTTTGTTTAGATTGCAAATTTATGACTCATATGCCTGCAAATCATAAAGCTTTTTGTAAATCCCTTTTTTCTCCAATAGTTCGGAGTGGGTTCCCCGTTCAACGATCTCGCCATTTTGAAGTACGATAATCTCGTCAGCATAAATGATAGTTGACAGGCGATGGGCAATAACGATGGAGGTTCTGTTCGACATTACTTTTGCCAGGGCATCCTGCACAAGCCTTTCCGATTCAGTATCGAGCGAGGAAGTAGCTTCGTCAAGTATGAGGATGGGAGGATTCCGCAACACTGCCCGTGCAATGCTTAATCGCTGGCGCTGCCCGCCGGAAAGCTTTGATCCGCGGTCACCAATGTTGGATTGATATCCTTCTTCCATTTTCACAATGAACTCATGGGCATTGGCTACTTTAGCTGCATTGACAACATCTTCTTCGGTTACATCAGTTTTTCCGAAGGCAATATTGTTGAATACCGTATCATTGAATAAAATAGGTTCCTGGGTAACCAGTCCGGTAAGCCGGCGCACATCGTCGATCCGGTATTCTTTAATCGGGATTCCATCAATCTGAATTTCACCTTCAGTAGTATCATAAAAACGGGGAATCAGGTCGGCCAAAGTTGATTTTCCGCTGCCTGACTGTCCCACCAGCGCAATGATTTTTCCTTTTGCAATCCGGAATTGAATGTTTTTCAACACAAAATCATTCTTGTACTTAAAAGAAACATTCTTGTATTCGATCGCCTCTTTAAACTCGTGAATCCGTGTAGGATTTGGTTTTTCTTCTATCACCTCTTCGGCATCGAGTATCTCAAAAATCCGTTCAGCAGATGCAATCCCTTTCTGCATGCTGTAAAATCCTGAAGCAAATGTTTTGGCCGGAGGGATGATCTGCGAAAAAATGACCATATAGGTAATAAAAATAGCAGCTGTTATTGTTTGGTTCTCCCCAAGTACGAGCCTTCCGCCATACCACAAAACAATAATGATGACCACAGATGACAGAAATTCACTTAATGGGGATGAAAGATCGCGGGTGCGGTAAATCTTTAAGTTGAGTTTTGAGTATTCTTTATTTAATCGCTGGAATCGCTTGTTTGAAAAATCTATTGCTGTAAAAGCCTTAATAATTCTTAGCCCGGAAATGGTTTCCTCAATGATTGACAGAAGTCCTGCAAACTTTGCCATGCCAATCTTTGATTCCTTTCGCAGCGTTCGTCCGATCCGACCGATAATGTATCCTGTCAGCGGAAGCAAAATCATCACAAACAAGGTAAGTTGCGGACTCATGATAAAAAGAGTGATAACATAAGTGAGGATGGTGATGGGATCGCGGGCGATCATTTCCAGGTAATTCATGATGGAATAGTCCACTTCCTGGACATCCGTAGTGATCCGGGCAATGATGTCTCCCTTTTTATTGCCGGTATAGTAGGAGAGGGGAAGAATAGTAAGTTTCCTGTAAGTTTCATTCCTGATGCCTTCAACAGCGCCAATTCTGACGGTGGCGAGGTTGTACATAGCCAGAAACCGGAAAAGATTGCGAAAGAAAAAAGTAGTCAGCAGGAAAAAACAAATGTAAAGCAAGGCATCGAATTTTCCCCTGGTAATGATTATCTGGCTGATGTAATAGTTCATGTAATCGAGGATAGATTCGGGACTTAATGAAAGTTCAGGTTTAACCTCAACCAGTTTTTCGATTCCAAAAAGAAGGTTGAGGAAAGGGATCAGCATGACAAATGAAACCAGCGAAAAAATGATGACCAGCAGGTTGAAAATCACATTCATCAATGCAGAAACCCAAAAGGGTTTTACATACGAAAGAACCCGCAAATACTTTTTGAACATTGTTGCTTCAGCTATCCGTTAAATGAAGTATTGCCGGTATAATTGAAAGGCGTTATCAGCAATAATTCCTTACGAAGCGATTCGTTTACTTTCAGGGAGTGTATGAATTGCTTTATGGTATTCTCATCAATCTTTTCATTCGAACGGGTAAGTTCTTTGAGCTTTTCGTAAGGTTTTGGATATCCTTCGCGCCGCAGAATGGTCTGGATGGCTTCTGAAACCACCGCCCAGTTGTTACCCAGGTCCTGATCAATTTTGTCTTTGTTCAGCAAGAGCTTATTCAATCCCCGCATCAGCATCTTGTAGGCTAATAGTGAGTGCGCTATGGGAAGTCCGATATTGCGTGCTACGGTAGAATCAGTCAGGTCTCTTTGAAGCCTCGAAAGGGGAAGTTTCGCTGATAAATGTTCAAACATTGCATTGGCAAGACCTAAGTTTCCCTCAGAATTTTCAAAGTCGATAGGATTTACCTTATGCGGCATGGTGGATGATCCAATTTCACCTTCTTTGATTTTCTGTTTGAAATATTCCATCGAAATGTAAGTCCAGATGTCGCGGTTGAGATCAATGAGAATGGTATTGATCCTTTTCATGTTATCAAAAAAGGCGGCCAGATAATCGTAATGTTCCACCTGTGTTGTAAACTTTTGGCGGACCAGACCCATATCTTTTAAGAAATTATTAGCAAACTCATGCCAGTTTATATCAGGATAAGCAGCATAATGCGCATTGAAATTCCCTGTGGCACCACCAAATTTTCCTGTAAAGGGCAAAGCATTCAGTAATTTGATCTGGTGTTTAAGCCTGTCGACAAACACATAGATTTCCTTTCCCAGCTTTGTCGGAGATGCCGGTTGTCCATGGGTTCGGGCCAGCATGCTTACATTTTTCCATTCCTTGGAGAGTGATTGGAGTTTATTGACGACTTTATTCATCTGAGGGAAAAGGCTATCGTGACAAGCCAGTTTCATGGAATAGGGTTGTGCTGTATTGGTAATATCCTGAGATGTTAAACCAAAATGGAGAAACTCCTTATATTTTTGAAGCCCCAGCTTTTCAAATTCCTTTTTCAGGTAATACTCAACCGCCTTTACATCATGGTTGGTAATCTTTTCAATATCTTTTACCTTTACTGCATCTTCAAAGGTAAAATCCCGGCAGATGGCGCGAAGCTCGTCGATCCGGCTTTTATCAAAATCCTTTAGCTGCGGTAATCCAAGATTAACCAGGGCAATGAAATATTCAATTTCAACAAATACCCTGTAGTTGATGAGGGCAGCCTCCGAAAAATAATAGGAAAGGCCCTCGACGTATTTCCTGTATCTTCCATCGATCGGGGAGATTGCATTGACTGTATTGACTTCCATAATTTCAGGTTTTAACAAACCAAAAGTAGAAAATTATTAATATCAAAATAATTTTATTGCATTTTTCAGGAAATAAATGGTGAATTTTTGAATTGAATTTAAAACATAGAAGGAAGAATAATGAACCCTTATAGATAGTAGAGCAAAATTCAAACAACAAATAATGGAACAGGAATTATTATTATGAAGTTAAATGAGCCTTAAGCAAGATCCTCCGTTAAATAGATCTTTAGCTGGTTAGGTTTCACTTTGGTTTGCAGTTTTCCGTTTTTTGAATAGGAAATCAGCCCGGTTTCTTCCGAGACAATAATAGCCAGCGCATCGGATTGTTCAGTTAATCCGACAGCCGCCCTGTGCCTGAGCCCATAACTTGCAGGTATTTTTTGATTGCCTGAAACCGGCAGAATGCAGCGTGCAGCAATCATTCTATTATGCTGAATAATAAGTGCACCATCATGAAGGGGACTGTTTTTAAAGAAAATATTTTCAATCAGCAATTCTGAAACATTGGCATCAATCCGCTCACCGGTTTCAACGTATTGGTCCAGACCGCTTACTTTAGCAATGATAATCAGCGCACCAATTTTATTTTCCGACATGTTACGGCAAGCCATGATGACTTTATCTGCATCCAGCTGGTTTTCAGGATTCCGCACATCAATTCTCCAAAACAGAAACCGTTTGCGCTTTTTGTTGATAAAGCCTTGCGTCCCCAGCAACAATAAAAACTTTCTGATCTCAGGCTGGAAGACGACAATCAGGGCAATGAACCCAACGCTCACAAATGCCCCGAAAATTTCACCAAGCAGCTTCATTTCAAGCGCATTGACAAGCTTCCAGAGGAAATAAAATGCTACTATTCCGAAGAAAATGTTAATCGCAACAGTCCCCTTGAGCAGGTTATAAAGCTCGAACAACAGAACAGCCACCAGCACAATGTCAACAATGTCTATCCATTTAAATTCAATAAAAGCAAGCATTTCAGCAATTATTAATTTTCTGAGTGAAACGGCAAAAGTAAAAAATCTTTCATTCCGAAAAACGCTTCATTTTTCGCAAGCCATCCATTAAACAGGAATTAGGAGAACTTAAAAGAGTTTCTCTCTTTTAAGCAGGTAAGGAAGGAGAATTTGTTCGAATCCTTTGTTGATGTCGGCTTCGATAAATTCAATTCGATATTGGCCGCAGCGAAGTTTTAAGCTCATTTTTATATTCGCTGATCCTTTTGATATAAAGGTCTTTAACTTCGTTGGGAGTGATTTTAAGCTCGTCACCCTTTTCCAGATCGATAAATTTATAGGGACGGTTGTCGAATTCAAAATCGATCTCTTTGCTTTTATCCACCACATGAAAAAGGATAACCTCATGCTTGTTATGTTTCAGGTGCTGAAGTGCAGAGAATAATTCCTCCGGAGAGGATGAGTTCTCCAGCATATCGCTGAAAATGATAACAAGGGAACGTTTGTGTAACTTTTCAGATATTTCGTGCAGGGAACCGGTGGTTGATGTTTTTTTATAGGCATTGACCGGCAAAGGTTTCAGCAGTTTTTCAAGTTCGGAATAAAGGAATTTCTGATGAACAGAGCTGGACTTGCAGGGAGTATGAAGTTCGATGGTATCGCTGAACAAACTCATTCCAAAGGCATCGCGTTGTTTTTTGAACAGATAGATGAGTGCAGCAGCAGCATGAACAGCAAAAGTTATTTTATTGGGATTCGAAAGTGAAATCTTTTCCATTACCGGAAAATACATTGAGGATGAGATGTCAAGAATCAGCTGGCAGCGAAGGTTGGTTTCCTCCTCATAGCGTTTGATGAACATTTTATCAGTGCGGCCATAAAGTTTCCAATCGATATGCTTGATCGATTCACCGGTATTGTACAACCGATGCTCGGCAAATTCAACTGAAAAACCATGAAATGGAGATTTGTGCAGGCCTACAATAAATCCTTCGACAACCTGTTTGGCAATGAATTCAAGGGTTCCAAACTGCTGAATCCGGTTATGTTCAATGGTGTATTCCAAGTTAATTTATAGTATAGTGAATAAATTAGCAGTCAGTTGCGTAAATTATATGATTATTATGCCGAAATTGTAATAGAACAAAAGCTACAAAATGCAGGACAGGCATTTAAAGGAGGAATGAAACCTGGAGCATTGCACTTGAAACTTGAACCATTTCACATCCCCCTGCCCCCTTCAAAGGGGGAACCTGAAACTTTGAACCTGAAACTAAAGCAGCGCTTCCAGCTTATTGACGATGATCTGTTTTGGTACAGCGCCAACTTGTTTGTCAACAATTTGTCCGTTTTTAAAGAACAAGATTGTAGGAATGTTACGGATGCCGAATTTGACAGAAACCGCCGGATTGCTGTCTACATCAACTTTGCCTACAACACATTTTCCTTCATAATCCTGACCAATTTCCTGGACAATGGGGCCAACCATCCTGCAAGGGCCACACCACTCTGCCCAAAAATCAACAATCACAGGTTTATCTGATTTCATTACAATTTCATCGAAATTAGCATCGGTTATTTCTAAAGCCATTTTCTTGTGTTTTAAATGTGAATGATATTGAGTGCCAAAAATATTATTTTTTTAAAAGCAATTATACAATAAACGGAAATTCAAAAATTAAGTTTTGAATTATTTTAATAAATTGGCACATTTACTTTTAATCAAACAGAAATCCACCTTAATGATATTCAAAAATTTTAAGAAAACTTATACTTCAGTTCCGGATATTTGGCCAGTTCTTTCGCAAACCCGGAAGCTGCTATCTGATGCTTGGGTGCCGGCATACCAATGGAAGTGTTGCTTTCTTCATCGCTGATTTCGAACTTTAACCGGCAATTTCCCTCATTTCTTTTCATCAGGTCAGCAATTTCCTTTACGAATTTAGGAGAAATCAATGTAAGTGGAATTTGCAGCCGCATTTCTGTTGCAAATTTTTCAATGACTTCAGTTAGCAATACAATACTGATGATCCTAACTTCGAGCTGATCGCGGTTTTTGTTATTGCGGGGCTGTATCTGTGCCCTGATAAATAAGGAAGATCCTTCCACCAGGAAATGTTTCAGCTTTAAATAATCCTCGGAGAAAAGGATAAATTGATCGAAATCGGTGAAATCTTCGATGGTAAAGGTAGCAAAAGAATTGCCGGTTTTGGAAGTACGGTGATTGACTTCGGTTACTATCCCGGCAAAGCTTACGGATTTATTTTTAAATTGCTCGCGATGGCTCTTGATATCATTAATGGTGACATTGCAAAAATGATCGATCTCAATTTTGAAATCCTCAAGCGGATGGCCTGACATGTAAAATCCGGTAACATCTTTTTCGTTTTTCAGTTGCTCCAGTTTTGTCCATGGAGTGCATTGAGGCAATTGAGGCTCCTTTACCTGGATGGCTGACATATCGCCGAAAAGGCTTACCTGTGATGCATTTTGCTGGGTCTGGAAATCACCGGCATGCTTTACGATTTTTTCGAGGAAGATGGTGTCTTCTGAATTCTCCCTGAAAAAATACTGGGCCCGGTGGGTATCTTCGAAACAATCAAAAGCACCTGCCATGGCAAGCGATTCCATGCTTCTTTTATTCACTGATTTCAGGTTCACCCGTTTGGTGAAATCAAAGATGGTTTTATATTTGCCGTTTTTATCTCTCTCATTGATGATGCTGAGCGCTGCATTTTCACCAACATTCTTTATTCCGGCAAGCCCGAAACGTATCTCCCCTTTGTCATTTACCATAAAATTGAGGTAACTTTCGTTTACATCCGGGCCGAGAACCGGAATGTTTTGCCTTTTGCTTTCATCAATGAAAAAGGTGATTTTTTTAATGTCGTTTAAATTATGGGTAAGAACCGCAGCCATGTATTCGGCAGGGTAATGCGCTTTCAGATAGGCTGTTTGGTAGGCAATCAGGGAATAAGCTGCAGAATGTGAACGGTTGAATCCATATTTGGCAAATTCCATCATGGTATGGAATACCTCTTCAGCATTTTTTTTATCTATTCCTTTTGCAGCAGCGCCATCAACAAAAAGGGTCAATTGTTCCTCCATGATTTTCATATTCTTCTTTCCCATCGCCCTGCGCAACAAGTCGGCTTTGCCAAGAGAAAAGCCTCCCATCACCTGTGCCACCTGCATGATCTGTTCCTGGTAAACCATAATGCCGAATGTAGGTTTGAGGATTTCTTCAATCAGCGGATGAGGGTAAATCACTTTTTCCTTTTTGTGTTTCCTGCGTATGTAAAGAGGAATAAATTCCATTGGACCCGGCCTATAAAGCGCATTCATGGCGATCAGGTCCTCGATGTTGGTAGGTTTTAATTCTTTCAGGTAGCTTCGCATCCCTTCCGATTCAAACTGGAAAGTTCCGATGGTATCGCCACGCTGATAAAGTTCGTAGGTTTTTTTATCTTCAAGAGGAATTTTATCTATGTTAATTTTAATCCCATGCCTTATATGAATGTTTTTTATTGCATCGTTGACGATGGAAAGTGTTTTCAATCCCAGGAAGTCCATTTTCAGCATGCCGGCAGATTCCACAAGCTTTCCTTCATATTGGGTTACCATCAAAGTTGAGTCTTTTGCGGTAGCAAGCGGAACATAATTGATCAGGTCATCCCGCCCGATGATCACGCCACAGGCGTGGGTACCGGTATGACGGGCAGAACCTTCGAGTGTTTCGGCAAACCGAAGGGTTTTGCGCTCAAGTTCTTCACCGTGATTCTTGATTTGGCCCAATTCGGGAACTTCATCATAAGCTTTTTTAAGTGTTATTCCCGGTCTTTCAGGAACCATTTTGGCAAGCCGGTCGGCATCAGGTAATGGAAGTTTAAGTACACGCGCGACATCCCTGATGGCTAATTTTGCGGCCATCGTTCCGAATGTGACAATTTGCGCCACCCTATTCTTTCCATATTTATTTACAACATAATCGAGCACTTTTTCCCGGCCTTCATCGTCAAAATCTACATCTATATCAGGTAAGCTGACCCTTTCCGGATTAAGGAATCGCTCAAAAAGTAAATTGTATTTGATCGGGTCAATGGAAGTGATTCCTGTGCAGTAAGCAACTGCTGAACCTGCAGCCGAGCCTCTTCCAGGACCCACAGTTACGTCCATTTCACGCGCCTTGTTGATAAAATCCTGCACAATCAGGAAGTAACCAGGAAACCCCGTTTCTTTGATCACCGAAAGCTCAAAGTCGAGACGTGCTTTTATTTCCTCTTCCATTTCAGGATATAACTTTTTAGCTCCTTCATAAGTGAGGTGTCGAAGGTATTCATCTTCAGAATCAAACCCTTCAGGTAAAGGAAATACCGGAAGAATTACAGCGGAATGGATACTATAGTCTTCTACTTTATCAATTATTTCCTGAGTATTGGCAAGCGCTTCGGGGGTATCTGGAAAAAGCTCGGCCATCTCTTCCGGTGTTTTAAGAAATTCCTGTCCGGTATACTTCAGGTCATCCTTTACGTCATTAATGTCAGAGCCGGTATTCAACCGGATGAGAATGTCATGGGCATCATAATCTTCCTTATTTATATAGTGAACATCGTTGGTCGCGATGACCTTAAGTTCATTCTTAGCGGCAAGTCTTTTTAAGCGCGACATTCACGGTTTTTTGTTCGGTAAGACCATGGTTCTGAAGTTCAAGATAAAAATCGTCTTTATAAACACGCTTATACCAATCGATTGCTTCCTGGGCTTTCTCCTCGCCATAGTTCAGAAATGCCTGCGGAACTTCCCCCCCAAGGCAGGCTGATGAGGCAATTATTCCCTCACTGTATTTTTCAAGAATTTCCTTGTCGACCCTTGGCTTATAATAAAATCCCTCGAGGTAACCTAAAGAGATCAGCTTCATCAGGTTGTGATATCCTGTTAGATTTTTTGCCAGTAAAATCAGGTGATTATATTGTTTGCCACGGGTTTTTTCTTTTATTGTCCTCCCTTTTATTGCAACGTAAACTTCGCAGCCAATAATAGGTTTGATGCCTTGCTTAATAGCCTCGTTATAAAATTTAAGCACGCCATACATGTTTCCGTGGTCGGTAATGGCCAGCGCTTTCATCCCGGAATCTTTTGCTTTTTTGATGATGGCTTCAATATTGGCAGCTCCATCCAGGATGGAGTATTGAGTATGTACGTGGAGGTGCGTGAATTCAGGCATAGTTAAAGTTCGAAGTTTAAAGTTCGATGTTCGATGTTTCAGGGTTCATGCTTCAATATCCAAATTACAGGTCCCAACTCCCAAGTCTCAAATTTGACTGTTAAATAGTATCATTTTCGAGGATAAATCAACTCGTTTTTTAAGGGAACCTTGAATGACAAAAATAAATAAAAACATCGCCAATGTGAGCTATGTTGATAATAATGGAAAAGTGATTAACCCGCTGGCTGGCAGTGACCAAAAGTGTTATTAAAAAGTAGTTCGCTATCAATTGACAATTTTCGGATATTTTTGTTTCATGATAATGGTTATGACAAGGATTACTTTTCTTCTGAATTTGATTTTTCTGAGTGTAATGAATGGCTTTACCCAAAGACAGGAAAAAATTTCTCCTATTCCTGATTTTGACAGTTTAATAATGATTAATACAGAATTGCCGAAATACTATAATCTGAGAAATACGGTAGGTTAGGAGCGGTTAAAACTCAACCTAACGGGGGATGCTGGGCAAGTGCAGCTATCGGATCCGTTGAATCGGTTTGGAGAACATTTGGTTATGGCAATGAAGTACTTTCGGATATCAACCTAAAATTATTTCATGGCTTCGTCCCTGAGCGAAGCAGCAATGGGAATCATTATATGGCAACAGCCTATTTCAGCCGGCGCTCAGGCCCCCTGTTTAAGGGTCCTGATAATGATTCTATTTACCAGCCTTCCCCGGTTACAACTCAATATATCACTGATGCCCGATATCTTCCAAACGATCCGGAATTGGTAAAAAAGACAATCACGCAATTTGGAGCAGTTTATTCCATGACGTACCATCATAAAAAGAATCTTGATACCCTTACCAACATATATTATACCCTCACAAAAAAAATTAACCATGCTGTTTTGCTGGTGGGTTGGAATGATACACTCATTACCAAAACAGGCAAGGGCGCCTGGATTGCTCAAAACAGCCTTGGACCCAATTATGGGGACAACGGTTTTTTTTATATTCCTTATCAGGACCCGAATATCCTGGAATATAATGCCATCTGGCCTGACTGGATTCCTTATGAGGAGGGTTCCAGTATTTATTATTACGATACTCTTGGTTCATTTCATTCTTATGGATTTAGGGATACTATTTGTTTTGGACTGGTAAAATTTGTTGCTGAAAATGATATTGAGGTTACAAAAGTTGCAACACATATCAATTCTTCCGGCACCAAAATATACTCGGAAATTTATGATCATTTCAATGCTGCCAGCGGAATTCTCTCCGGATTGTTGTCCGCTTCAAAGCCTGTTCGATGCCTCTTTGCCGGCTATTATACAATTGATCTTGATAAACCTGTGAATATCAGGAAAGGTGAAGATTTTTATGTAATGATGAGTTATGCTCATCCAACGGATACTTTGCCATTACCGGTCGAAAGCTATATAAAGGGATATTCTGAACCGCATATTACTGCCAAAAAATGCTGGGTCAACCCTGATTACCATCGATGGCCAACCACCTGGTACGAATGCGGAACCGAAAGTGTATTTCCTTCATTGAACTTCGATCTGTGCATAAGGGTCTATTGCCTTGAAATAAAAAAGTAAACCCAATTAAAAATTTTCGATTCATCAAATTGCAACCCTCTGTTTTATTTTCTGTCGTTAGGATAGAAATTTAAAAATTAAGAACAATGAAACTTAAAAAACTTATTATTCCGGCAGCTTTTCTTTTACTCGGTTCAATCATTGTTTCGTGTGATAAAGATTCCGGACCTATTAAAGGGCAGGGACCCGTTGTTGAACAATCATTTGTGCTCCCAACGATCTCAGCCGTTGCATTAAATATTGATGCCAATGTTGATCCTCACCCATGGTGAAACGGAGGAAGTTTTAATTGAAGGCCAGCAGAATATTATCGACAATATCGAAAAGTATGTTACCTCCGATGGATACTGGAATATTTCTTATTTCAAAAATGTAAGAAGCAACGCCGGTGTGACGATCCACATCACTTCACCTTTGGTCGATTACATTTCGATCAGTGGTTCAGGGTCGGTGAACACAACGAATTTATTTCCTGATTCAGTAAATACGTATTTAAATATCAGCGGATCAGGAAATATCGCATTTAACACTGTTGCCCAAATGACAGAAAGCTATATTTCAGGTTCCGGGGAGATATACCTTACCGGAAGCAGCTATGAACACCGGATTCATATTAGTGGCTCCGGAAGTGTTCGGGCATTCAATTTCCCAACTTCCATTACCTATGTCAATATCAGTGGTTCCGGCAACAGCGAGGTAAATGTTTCAAGTCTGCTTGATGTTAAAATATCAGGAAGCGGGAATGTCTATTACATTGGCTACCCTCAAATCACTTCGGATATCAGTGGATCAGGTGGAATTTATAATGCCAATAAGTAGGAACCCTTGTTAATAAATGAAATGCTGAACTTATACCGATGAGTTCAGCATTTTTATTTGAAGAGATATCTTCTTCAATGAATAATAAACCATGAATTAATTAGTTTTGCCAAAAATTAATCATATGAGCGAAAAATTGCATAAATGGTTTGTTGTGTTTTTTGTTACAGTTTCTCTTTTATTTACAAATTCATGTAAAAAAGACAACAACGCCACCGGTTATTACTATTCTTGGAAGTAATCCTTATACATACTGCATTCAATTACCAGAAACACCCCCATATGCCGATGAAGGTGCTACTGCATTGGATGATGAAGATGGTGACATTACTTCAGAAATCAGCACCTCATCGGATGTTAATGTCAATGTTACCGGGATATATAGTGTAACCTATAGTGTAAAAGACAAAGCTGGAAATCAAACTACAGCTACCCGTGAGGTCAATGTAATGTATTGCAAATAGCAATGTGAATTTGACTTTAAAAGCAACAATGTTAAATAAAACCTGGTACCGCGGAAACGTATACATCGCCTTAGCCCTGAAGCTTATTGTTGCTTTACTGCTTTTGTTCCTTTCGCGTATACTGATCTATTTTTTTAACCCTTCATTATTTTCCGGCATTGGTTTTTCTCACCTGATGTTTGTTTTTTTTGCCGGACTTCGTTTTGACTTGTTCACACTTGTTATTGTTAATATTCCGCTGATCTTTTTTTCTGCGGTTCCCCTTGGCTTCAGGTATAACAGGATTTATCAGGCTATCCTTAACATTTTATTCTGCATTACCAATTCAGTTGCCCTGGCATTGAATTTCATCGATGTGATCTATTTCCGCTTTTCTCAGAAAAGAATGACCATTGATATTTTTGAATATGTAAAAGAAAATGGTAATGAAATAGTTTCCCTCATCCCTGATTTTATCCGTGATTTCTGGTTTCCTTTTATTCTTTGGATATTTTTTGTTCTTGTTTTGGTTTGGGTAACCCGACGGATCAGTGTTGATGAAAACCTGATAAAAAAATACAGGTTGAGAAACTATCTTTTGGATACATGTAAAATTCGTTGTCATCTTGATTTTGTTCATTATTGCAGGCAGGGGCGGCTTGCAGTACAGACCGATAAATATTATCAATGCCGGTGAATATACCGAACCAAAATATTTTCCGGTGCTTTTAAACACACCTTTTACCCTCATTAAAACAAAGGATGAAACAACGATCGTTCCTAAAGTGTATTTTTCAGATCAGCAGGAACTTGATACCATTTTTACACCGGTTAAGTCATTCAATCACCAGCCGGAAAATTTCAAA
Organism: uncultured Bacteroidales bacterium; assembly: GCA_963705185.1. Taxonomy (GTDB): domain Bacteria; phylum Bacteroidota; class Bacteroidia; order Bacteroidales; family JAADJA01; genus JAADJA01. The sequence continues at coordinate 228,794 of CAVPJF010000006.1, read as the reverse complement.
AACTTAAATGTAGTCATTCTCATCCTCGAAAGCTTTACTGCCGAACATAGTGCATTTCTGAATCCGGAGTTTGACAATGGAACCTATCGAGGCTTTACTCCATTTTTAGATTCGCTGATGCGTCACAGCCTTGTATTTAAAGGTTATGCCAATGGCGAGAAATCCATCGACGGTATCCCTGCCATTCTTTCTGGAATTCCCTCCTTAATGACCGGCCCCTTTATCACTTCCACCTACGCCGGTAATAAAATAAATTCAATTGCAGGCTTATTAAAATCAAAAGGCTATTCGACTGCCTTCTATCATGGGGGAACAAATGGTACCATGGGATTTGAAGCGTATACTAAGATAGCGGGATTTGATCGCTATTTTGGACGAACTGAATACAATAACGAAAATGATTTTGATGGAAAGTGGGGTATCTTTGATGAAGAGTTTTTGCAGTTTACAGCTCAAAAAATGGATCAAATGAAAAAACCTTTTATGTGCGGCAGTTTTTACACTGTCATCTCATCATCCCTATACGGTTCCTGAAAAATATAAAGGAAGGTTTCCAAAAGGAGAACTTGACATTCATGAAAGCATCGGTTATGCCGATTTTGCATTAAAACAGTTTTTCAATACCATTTCCACCACTGACTGGTTTGATAGTACTTTGTTTGTCCTGACGGCCGATCATACTTACCAGGGCAATTATTCATCTTATCGGACATCCATTGGTAAATATTCCATCCCCATTGTTTTCTATCAGTCTGGAAAAAATTGGGGAACCCAGGGTGCAATGACCGTTCAGCAAACCGACATTTTACCCAGCATCCTTGATTATCTTGGTTATGATGATGATTTCATTGCTTTTGGTCAAAGTGTATTTGATACAGCCGCCCAACATTTTGCTGTTTCTTATCTTTCAGGTATTTACCAGCTCATTCAGGATGGATATGTATTAAAATTTAATGGGGAAAAAGACATCGCTTTCTATCGGATTGAAAATGATAATTTTTTAAAGACATAATCTGGTTCACCGGCACGATGCGGTTCAGCAATCGATGAACAAATTAACAAAAGCCATCAAGCAGCAATTTGATTACAGGGTTGTGAACAATGAACTTACCATTAAAAATTGATTCAGGAATGGAGAAGAAAAAGCTAACATTCATCATCAACCCTGTCTCGGGAGTTTTTAACAAGGATCGGGTAATTGAAGCCATCGGGAAGGGATTGGATAGGACTAAGTTTGATTATTCAATAGAATATACCGAAGGACCTGGCCATGCAATCGAAATTTGCAACCGGAAGATAGCGGAAGGGGTGGATATTATTGTGGCTGTGGGTGGTGATGGTTCAGTGAATGAAATCGCACGAACCCTCACAGATAAAAAAGTTGTTCTGGGTATTATTCCTGCCGGATCAGGCAACGGATTGGCACATCATCTTAATATCCCTTTTAGTTACAGAAAAGCAATTGAAATCATAAACAGGGGTAAAATATTGAAAATAGATACCGGTTCTATCAATGATGTTTTTTTTGTGAGCATTGCCGGAATTGGTTTTGATGGCATCGTTGCCCGTGAATATGCCAAAAATAAACGCCGGGGATTTTTTACTTACCTGAAAGTTGTTACAGAAGAATACGTCAACTATCGTCCCAGAAAATACACAATCGAAATTAATGGTGAAATTCTCAAACGGAAGGCATTATTTATTTCCTTTGCCAATTCCGACCAGTTTGGTTATGGCGCTTCTATTGCACCTTCGGCCTCAGTTGATGACGGATTGCTGGATGTGATCATCATGAAAAAACCCCTTATGATTGAAGTGCCAATACTCGCCAGCCTTCTTTACTGGAAAAAAATTGACCTTTCCAGGCAATTTGAGATCATCAAAGCTAAAGAGCTGGTGGTTAAAACAAGAAGAAAAAGATGGGTGAATATCGATGGCGAACCCTTAAAGATGAAGAAAAAACTGTATGTAAAAATCCATCCTCAATCCTTAAACATCATCGTTCCCTGATTTTCGACCAGACATAAAAACAGAAAGCCGGCCTAAGCCAGCTTTCAATCTTATATCTAAATTCTCCCAATGTCTAAGGACTCCTTTGGATGATGTCTTTGGCATAATATCTATCTTTCTGTTTCCTCAGGCCAAAACTTCTCTCACTTTATCTGCTGCTTCACGCAACATGAATTGCAGAATGAACTTTTAAGCCCGATTCGTCGATGATCCTCTTTCCTTCTTCGGCATTGGTTCCCTGCAATCTTACAATGATGGGAATATTAATGCTTCCAATTCTTTTGCATGCATCCACAACACCCGTGGCTACATTGTCGCAACGAACGATTCCTCCAAAAATATTCACAAGGATCGCTTTTACATTCGGATCTTTTAAAATGATCCTGAAAGCTTCTTCAACTCTTTTTGAATCGGCCGAACCGCCCACATCAAGGAAATTCGCCGGGTCGCCACCCGAAAGCTTGATAATGTCCATGGTTGCCATGGCAAGCCCGGCGCCATTCACCATGCAACCTACATTGCCTGAAAGCTTTACATAACTCAGGTTAAAGCGGCTGGCTTCCACTTCGTTCGGGTCTTCCTCATTGAAATCCCTGAATTCAACAATGTCAGGATGACGGAACAAGGAATTGTTATCGATTACCACTTTGGCATCCGCTGCATAAATTTTATTATCAGCAGCCTTAATCACCGGATTGATTTCAAATAAAGATGCATCAACACCGTTATAGGCATTATAGATCAGCTGGACGAAATTCACCATTTCCTTAAAAGCTGCTCCATCCAATCCAAGATTAAAAGCTATTTTTCTTGCCTGAAAAGGCTGAATACCAACAGTAGGATTGATTTCTTCAGTAAACAAGTGCTTCAGGGGAATGTTCAGCCACTTCTTCAATATTCATTCCGCCTTTGGGTGAATACAGGATCATATTTCTGCCTGTCTGCCTGTTGAGCAGTATAGACATATAAAATTCCCTGATGTCTGATTCTCCTTTGTAATAGATGTTTTGCTCAACCAACACCTTACGCACCTTTTTACCTTCCGGTCCTGTTTGAGGGGTAACCAGTTGCATGCCGATGATATCATCTGCATAGTTCAACACTTCCTCAAGTGTCTTCGCAATTTTAACTCCACCGCCTTTACCCCGACCTCCGGCATGTATCTGAGCTTTGACCGCCCATTTATCGGATGCTGTTTCCTTGGCAATGGTTCTGGCAGCATCCACAGCTTCATCAGGTGAAAAAGCTACGAAACCAAGCGGGACAGGAACACCAAAACTTTTCAGCAGAATTTTTCCCTGATATTCGTGTAAGTTCATGGAATTGAGAAATTTTACTTTTTAACGATCTCCAACAATTCAAGATCAAAGATAAGCAGGTGATTGGCTTCAATAATTCCGCCCTGTCTTGGATTGGCTCCATAAGCCAGATCAGGATGAACGTATAGCGTCCATTTTGAACCCACCGGCATAAGCATAATGGCTTCTGTCCAGCCACGGATCACACCATTCACCCTGAATTGTGCAGGATTTCCTTCGGTAGTGCCATCAAATTCTCTTCCGTCGGCCAGCGTGCCTTTATAATAAACTTTTACCATGTCGGTTTCAGTCGGGATAGGGCCTGTACCTTCCTGAATAATTTTATATTGCAAACCACTTGCTGTTGTTTTAACACCGTCTTTTGTTCCGTTTTCCTTCAGGAATTCTTCAGCATCTTTCATGTTCTTTTCACCTTTCTTTGCTCTCATTTTATTAAAATAATCCATCACATACTTGTTGGCAACTGTGGGATCAATGGCATGGTTCAGTTCCGGCAAAAATATCGGCGAAACCTTTAGCGATAGCATCTGAATTGATTTGCTCAAATCCGCTTTTCTTAAGGTTTGAAGCAATGTCAATACCAATAGAATAACTCACACTGTCGAGTTCATTGGTGAGCGCACCTGAAGTTGATTTGATCCACTTTTCTGATCACATGAACCCAATACTAAAACAGCCGCAGCTGTAAAGAATAATCCTTTTGCAATTTTTGAAATTTTCATTTTTTTTAGTTTTTATTTTAATTCTAATTAATTCTACATCGTATACCAGTGTTGCTTTAGCGGGGATTTTATTCCCGTCACCCACCAGTCCGAAAGCGAGGTGCGAAGGTAAAATAAATTTTGCTCGGTCACCTTTTTTCAAAAATAAAATTCCTTCCTCCAGACCGGGTTCAACTCCTCCCTGCCCGACAATGAATTCCTTGTTGCCCAGTTCATCTGATGTATAACACGCTTCGCCGCTTAGGAAACTCGATGAATACTTAAGGGTGACTTTCTTACCTTTATCAGCCTTTTTTCCCGATCCTTCCTTATAAATCATGTATCTTAAACCTGTCCCTGTTTCTTTCATTTTCCAACCATAGCGTTCAATAAAATCTTCGATCTGCTGATCTTCAGTTTTGACAAGATTTTTATTGGCTTTTACCAGGGATTCCTCCACTTTTTTTTGATTTAGCTTTTTTTCAGATTGTTCCGGTTGCCTGCAGGAAATAAAACAGAAAGTCAATACTAAATGAAATCAATTAAACAAAGATTGTCGAATGAACCTGCATAAAGCAATTTACTTTTCAGTAAGTTCTTTTTTATAAGCAGGCAGGAGCTGTTCAAACTTTTCCAGTGTTTTTTCCATTGTTATAAATGAATCACCGCCTGCAGCATTTTTATGACCACCGCCTTCAAAATGGTCACGGGCAAAAGTATTAACCGAAAAATCGCCAACAGAACGCAGGGAGACCCTTATCTTTCTTATCTCTCTCCATAAACATCGCTGCAAACCGGATCCCTTTAATGGATAATGCATAATTGACCACATCCTCGGTATCGCCAACCTGGTAATTAAAACGGTCAAGCTCTTCTTTGGTCAGGGAAATATAGGCTGTTGCATATTCAGGAAGCACGCTGAAGCTTTTCACTCAAAGCAAAACCAAGCAACCGGAGCCTGCTTGCCGAAAATGTACTGTAAACCAGCCGGTTTATTCTTCACCCCATCAATGCCGGTTTTATAAAGTTCGGCCACAATCCGGAATGTCTTTTCAGAATTACAGGAATAGCTGAACGAACCTGTATCAGTCATGATGCCGGCATAGATACATTCTGCAATGGGTCTGTTAAGTGCTTCAGGATGTATTTGGTCGATAAAATCAAAGACCAGTTCTGAAGTGGAAGAGGTTTCAGCCGTGGAGAAAACATGGTTGTACGCATCCTCTTTTCGGCTGGATATGATGGTCGATCAAAATTTTAATTGCGCCGGACTGATTGAAAATGCTGCTTCAGCATCTTTCAAGCCGGTTCGGGTTGATTGTAATCGAGTGAAAAAAGGATTTCAGCACTGGCGAAAAGTTCAGATCGCAGGCTGCTTTTTCTTTTTCATAGATTTTTATTTCATCGCTGCCCGCCATCCATGCAAGGTACTCGGGAAAGGGATTGGGTACAATTACCGAGACATCATGACCGAGGTTCTTAAAAAAGAGATACATGGCAAGGACAGCCCCTATAGCATCACCGTCAGGGTTGGTGTGCGAGGTTAAAAGAATCTTTCGAGGTACGGTGAAAAGATCTTTAATCGACGAAAAACTTAAACTGTTCAAGAAAAGAGAAGATTAATTTATAAAAAGCGCAAATTTATAAAATAGTTTTAATTTTGCCCGCTTCACATATAAAACAACTATACCATGTCAGGAAAAATTACACTTACGATGATCAAGCCATTGGCTGTTGAGAAAGGATTTATCGGACCCATATTGGCCAAAATAGCAGAAGGCGGTTTCAGGATCGTCGCCATGAAATACACAAAATTATCAGTGGAGCAGGCGCAGAAGTTTTATGAAGTGCACAAAGAGCGCCCTTTTTATGCATAGTCTTGTCAATTCGATGTCGTCAGGGCCTATTGTAGCGGCTATTCTCGAAAAGGAAAATGCTGTGCAGGCTTACCGCGATTACATTGGCGCAACCAACCCGGCCAATGCTGCTCCGGGAACCATCCGGGCACTTTACGGCACCAGCCTTGAAGCCAATGCTGTTCATGGTTCCGACAGCGATGAAAATGCCACCATCGAAAGCGATTTCTTCTTTGCAAAGTTGGAGCGGTTTTAAGAGCGGTTCTCGGTTCTCAGTTCTCGGTTTTCTGGTTGACCAGGCCTGAAAAACGTTGACCGTTTTTGTACAATTGTTTTATACCGGTGAATTGTAACCGGTCCTTTTATTTCTTGTTTTTTTCCTGAATCTGCGTAATTATTCTTTCAAAATAGGCTTCAAAGCTTTCTCCCTGTTTCCGTGGATAATTTTCTAATGAAGATGCAAAGCTCTCTATCAAATCAGTGTATCGCTTAAATGTATCCTGAAGGAGTTTTTCATCCCCGGTTTCCCAATAACCGCCTTCATCATACAGGGTGAAATCATGCAAATACTTATCGCTGATATATTTCAACAGGTGAATGATAAGTTTGTGAATTTCAATTCCTGCATACTGGGTTTTTGTGGCAAGCATATACAGGTATTGCTGTTCTTTTTTATTTTCAGAGTTACCAAAAAATTTCAGGTGCGAAGGATTGCTCAATTTTCCGTTTGACAGAAAACTCAACCAAACAGCCTCACAACCCGGAGGTGAAAAACATATTCCATAAATATCCTGGGTGTATTCCGTTTTGCCGAATCCGGCTTCAGGAAACTTTTCATCAAAGACAGTATATTCCCATTTATACATTTCTGCAATGTCCTTCACCTCTTCAATCATTGAGATTAAAGAAGCATTTGGTTTGAAACTGCCGCTGTAATGAATGCTTAAACCCATTTAGAGTTTGATTTTCAGTTCTTGAAAAAACTCCAACAAGTTCAAAGATTCAATTCCAAATTCCTCTGCTATTGGTGGAATTCTGTTAGCTTTAGTTTTGTGTTCCTGTGTAACGATGATTGCATTCTCACACATGGCCATTGCAATCAGGTAAGGGTCTGCCCATGGTGCAGGGCGGTTCATATTATTATTCCAATAGTCAGGATTAAATTTGCTTTTAATCAAAGGCAATTTATCAATTTGGCAATCATCCATTCCTGAAAATATTTTTTTGTTCTTGTTACTCCAAAGTAAAAGTTTATCCTTCGAATAAATTGTGTTTCGGATTTCTCTCAACACTTCAATATGAGAAAAAAGTTGTCCTTCCAGAATTAAAGAAGTGATATGTTGCCAAATGGTTGGAAAAAGATTTTTGGGATAGCGGTCATGAAGTTCTTTGAGAGAACTCATATCAATGATGTAAATGGCGTTTGTGAAAAGATTACGTTTGATTGCCATTAAATAAATTTTTGCAGATACTTGTCTTTAATGCCTGTTATGGTTGACAATGAAGTATAAGTTAAATCTCCTTTCTTGTATGAATCGATCAAATGATTCAACACTAAACGACTGGTGCGTTTGATGTATGTCTGTTCCCAATTTCTCCTGCCAAATCCTTTATTCTGTACTGCTTCTAATTTAGATTTAAGTGATTTGAATTGGCTTGGGTTAATGATGCCTAACGTTTTCATTTGAATTATTGTAACCAATTTGCTTACGCCAAACACTTTTGAAATGTCAGCCAATTGCTTCAGAGAAGTGATTGGAAATTCCACTATCATACTCCTCAATTGCTCTTCAGGGATTAAAAGAAAAGCTGCAAACTCATCGCAGTATTTTTCTTCAGGATGGTTACTTTTGTCTTTTTCAAGATCAACGGTACAGATACCATCCTGACTTTTTAGCAAATGACAAAATTCATGAAACAGTGAAAATAATCTTACTTCATTTGAATCACTTTCATTCAACACTATTACACTCACATCCCCAAAAACAGAAAAGGCACGGACACCGCTTGATTTTAAAGGATGTTCCAAAACAGGAATGAAAAACTTCTCTTCAATTACCGATTTATAATAACCCAAAGCCGTTTCTTCTTTCCGTTCAATAAGTTCTTTCAGAAAATCAAAATCAATTTCCAAAAGTGTTCTCAGTTTGCTTGCCAACTCAATGGCAGAAAAATTCGTATTGATTTCAGGCAGTGTAGTTTTTCTTCCAGTAATTGCTCTTAACTCCTCTGCCAGATAAATGGCTTTCCGTTTTGCTAGAAAAACTTCTGATGAAATTTTTTTATCACGGTTTAAACGGTAATCATGCGGTAACTCGGCAGTTTGTGTTATGTCCACCGAATAAAAAGCAATCAAAGGTCTTTTATAAATGTCAGCAAGGTCAATTAAATGATTTTGCGAAATCTTTTCGTTTCCATTTTCAATGCTCAAGTATTTTGACCTGGAGAGTTTTAGCTTCTTTGCAATTTCATCTTCACTCATGCCTGATGACTTTCGCATGAAAAGCAAAACCTCCGGTTTTATTTGATATGTAATTTGTTCTCTCATGGACTGCAAAGTTTCAAATTTTTTTAATTCAATTTAAAATTCTCTTTTAATCAACTTTTCCAGTATGGCTGGTATTATTTGGATTAACTCTTTTTTCTCAAATTAGTTTGTTTATCCATTACTTTTTATGTATTTATCCTTTCCATTTCTTTAATAATCTTCACCGTCTCCACGCTCACCGTGCAAACCCTTTTCAGCAAATCAATCACTTTATCTTTATAATCCGCAAAGCGGTAAGTATTGAACTTTTCGGCTATGGTAGGGTCTTTGGGTTTCTTTTCTTTGTATTGGTCAAGTATCCATTCGAGGGCGGAGCGGTTGCCGAGCTTGTATTCCCAGGCTTCCTTTGGGACGCCGGTTAAGAAAGTAAGTTCGTCTATCTCGATGATGCCGGCTTGCTTGTCGGCTTTGAGCTTTGCTTTTACCTTTGGCTTTTTGGCAAACATCGGTTCTGGTTCTTCGGCGATGGTGAACATTTCCTTTTGCTGCTTGTGGGATTGCTTCGTTTCACTCGCAATGACGGTTAGAGGGATATGGCTCAACCGTTTCATAATTGATATGCAAATCCATCAGTTGTTTTGCCCCAGGCTGCCCATTTCCAGAAGTCTTCATAAAAGGGGATGCGCGGAAACTCCCGCTTTAAGTTAAGCTCATACTTTTTGCGGTAAGCCGGGTTGTGAAGGACGGCGTAGGTATAATGGAAGATGTCTTCTTTGGTGATCTCCTGCGTCATTGCGAGGAGCGCTTTTCAGCGACGAAGCAATCTGTTCATTGTTTACGGATTGCTTCCCCTGCTTCGCTTCGTGTCGCAATGACGGGGGTGTAATGATTCCGAAACTGCTCAAGGCCCCAGTCGGTGATGTTTTCAATGCGTTCACCATTCTGATTGTATTTATATAGTGGAAGACTTTGTGTCACCAGTATAATGTAAATCGAACAGGTTATTTGTAGCTAAAAATCTGAAGTCCTTTGCATTAACATTAATACAAATTATAGAATTTTTCTATTTAATCTATCTCCAAATATTGAATAGTGATTTGCTGTTAATCTATCATTTAATGGTTTATCAGAATAGTAAAAATTTGTTACAAAAGGTCTGATAGATGTCTTAATAATCTTGTTCTTATCAAAATATAGTTTCTGTCTTTTATATAAATCATTTTTTAAGTGTACTACTCCATTTTATAATCGTTTCAATATTCTTTGTTATCAGAATCCTTTAATTAAATCATTGATTATAATTATCAATAAATAATCTAATCTTCTTTTCTAAATTTATTTGATCAAAATCATAAACCCATTCATCTCTATTGGTTGCATACACCTAGAGAATAAATTCAAATAAGCTTTTCGCTTTACCTGATTTAACATCTTTATTACAATGGTATTAAATTCATCAAAATCATTATCTGCAAGATTTATCCAATTATGGTTTTTATCAGGAACAATTTTTTCAAATTCTAATATTATCAATGATTTATTACTTTGAACCAATCCATTTTTCCTTCCTTGTTGCACAGTCTATCATGTCAGGATGAATATAATTGATCTGGCAAGTTTTTCTTTTATTTCATCTTTTCACTAATAACATTATTGCTATCCCAACCGCTCTGATACTCCAAAAATATATGTTCCTCATTCATCCATATTCCATCTTTCCCGAAAGTTCTCTAATATTTCCTTTAATATCTATAATGTACACATTCAGTCAAATTCATCCTGAATACATTTTCTGAAACCATCAAAAGTTCTGCTATCAATAAATGAATCTGTTGGTAATAAAAGCAATAACTCCATTTTTATCCACCCTGTCACTTGCCCAACGGTAAAAAGCGGGAATACATATCATAAACTTTTGTTTTTTGGGCAGTACTGTATTTTATATAAGCTGTCTTTAATTCGTTTGTCAATGTTGGATACTCCCGGTTTTTGTTGTTCTCATTTTCGTTCTTCTGGTTTGCATTATAAGGCGGGTTGCCAATGATAACAGATATTTTGCGTGTGTTCTGTTCATTGATCCTTCGTGAGTTCTCGCTGCTCAACCCGAACAGGCTGTGCTGCTTGCCGGAATAAGCCAGCGCATCGGTATTATCCAGCGTATCCACAAAGCAGAGGTTCCTGAACTCCTCGTAATAGCCCATCTTCTGCTTAAAGATAAACTCGATGTTCAGGTTGCTCACATAATAAGGCAATATCGCCACCTCGTTGGCGTGCAGTTCGTATTTGTATTTGTGCGCAAGGCTCTGGTTGGGGCATTTATCAATCATGTTGCAGATAAACGTCCCGGTTCCGGTTGCCGGGTCGAGGATGTCCACATTCTTATCCCACAGCACCCGCTTGAAATGCTTTTCGAGCAGGTAATTGGTGCTGTCAATCATAAAATCAACGATCTCGTTGGGCGTATACACCACGCCAAGCCGGTCGGCAGCCTTGGGATTATATGCCTTGTAAAAGTTTTCGTACAGCGCCTTCAGGAACTTCTGCTTTTCGTGATGATCGGCCACCGAAGCGGCAGCCGCATTGATGGCATCGTAATAATGCTCGATGCTTCCCAGCAGGTTTTTGCGCTCGCTGTAATTGAACAGGGTTGCGATCAGCTTTTCAAGTTCATTCGCAATGTTGTTGTGGCGGTGAAACTCCGGATCATCAAAAATCTTGTTGAAGATGTCGCTGGTAAGGATGTGCTGGATCATCATTTCGCGCACATCGGCCATGGTGATGTCGGGGTTGATCTCGCTTTTGCACAATTCGAGAAAGGTTTCGCTTACCGAAATAAAGTTCTGGTTATTGCTGCGGGCTTCATCTATCCTGTCGCGAAGGGTTTCGAGGATGGTCGGGATGTCCTGCTGAAACTGCTGTGATGGCATCCTCGTACTTTTTAACCAGCGGGTTCTTGAAGTTTACAAATGCATTCAGTATCCTGTCCAGCTCGTCAGGATTGCGCATGTTGATCCGCATTACTTCCTGGCTGCCCTGGAAAAGAACCGCATTGTTGCTGTCCTCGAACAGGATATTATTGAGCGGATAGCCTTTCTTTATCTTTTTATCAATCTCATCATCCAGGAAGAGCGATTCATCCTTGCTTTCCCACAACGCCATAATCGAGGCGGAGAATGTTTTTAAGGGTTCCGTCAGGAGTTACATCTCTTCCTTTTGTTCCCCTTACCGGCAATTCAGCCACCAGCACAAGGTTTTTCTTATCGGCATAATGACCCAGCAGGTTATAAAATTCATTCCTTACCGAAGTTTCTTTCTTCGTTCCGCCAAACTGGATCAGCTTGTCGACCTTGCTATAATATTGGGAGATGAGGGAGAGGGACATTGGGGCTTGTTCAATAATAGTTAGTGAAAGAATGTAAAACCATTTATCATGTTTTAGTCCAGCAAATATAAAAACTTACAAGACATACTGAAGAAAATCAACTATTTTTTTATTACCGGAAGGATGAACAGGGGGTAATGGTTAATTGAGATATTGGGAGATTAGGATATGAGGCGATTTGATAAATTGTTGAATTGTTGGCCAAATGCATCCCTTCGGGAGAATTGGAATTGAAAGACATCCCCCGGGCCCCCTTCAGAAGGGGGAGTGGGAATTGATGAATCCAGCGGAGGCGGACAGGTTGGGGAATGAAGTCCTCCGGTTAGACAGGCAGGGAATACTGAAATGGCGGATGAATTAAACTTTCATTAAAAAAACTGAACCGAATTTAATACATGCTAATGATTGAAAATTTAATACATTTGCATAATCGAAAGGTCTAACTAAAAATAAAAAATATTATGAAAAAAAATTTACTTTTTATTGCAGCAATGTCAATCATTGCCAGCAGTTATTCACAGGCTATCTTTAACACCGGCGCTATCCAGGTTGATGTTAGCGAATACGGACGAATCCGATTGTGGACCCCGGATGATGTAAGGCATCTGCAGCGGGCGTCGATACTTGTCGGTACATCTTCAACCGCTGTATTTGATTATACCAATGATGCTGAGGAACTGGATCCAACCGTACTGGTTTCCGATCCGCAGGAGAGTGATTTCGAAATCTATGGCGCGTATGACAATACTTTTGCCAACCTGCCTCCGGATGTCATTGTTAAACTGAACGCTTACGGCTGGACCAACGGAAGCTATACTGTTGTGAAATTCAATGTGGAGAGCGACGAGACGAACAGCATCAATGCCATGATCGGGCTGGATATCATTCCTGAACTGAACCAGGAATATGGATTCGACACGGTTACTTATAACAGTTCGGCAGGCGTGATCCGGTTCCACAGAGGGGACCAGGTGAATATGGGGATCAAGTTGCTTTCGCATCCGCTTACTTCTTTGTATTCGTTCGAATGGTACGACGGTTATACAGTTGACGAAGATTATTGGGACTGGATGAACGAAGGTACACTGCAGCCTCAGTATGTTTCCAATACCGCAGATGGCCCTGTTACCATCACTTCGCAGGATGCAATCGCACTCAACAACGGTCAGTCGGTTGATGTGTATTATGCACTGGCACTTGGAGCGGATGAAGATGCTATGCTTGAGAACATTGCTATGGCAGTGGAGAAATACAATTTTATGATTGTGTCTACCAGTGACAGGATTGCAGGAAATAATCTTCTGACCCTTGAGCAGAATTCTCCCAATCCTTTTGGCGAATCGACGATGATAAGCTATTACCTTCCCGAAAATGGATATGTCAGCCTTAAAGTTTATGACATAACCGGGAGAGAAGTAACCGAACTGGTAAACATTGTTCAACCTGCAGGTAACTATTCGGTTCAACTGAAGGGTGAAGAATTAAAAGATGGCCTATATTTCTGTACCCTTACACTTAACGGCCAGGTAAAAACAATTAAAATATCAAGAACCAGATAATAAGAGTTAACCCAAAAAGAAATCCCCTGGTTCTAATATATTGGAATCAGGGGATTTTTGTTTAAGGTATTCCTCTTTAAAAGTATTTAAAGACTTTATAGTTTAATCCAAACAATTTGCATGGCATGAGGGCATACACCTGTTAGCCAGTCTTCCTGTCCCGAACCATCGAGGTTAGCCCGGATAATTTTACCATCGGGTTCAGAGTTTGAAATTTTGTAACCCCAGAAGAGCTTACTGCGGGTATAATCAATCGCCATGCCCCAGGTTGCTTTTGTCACCAAAGTCACCAATTTTTACAAGATCAGTTCCGTCGGTATTGCACATATAAACCCCGTTTTCGGTAACAGCTGATCCGGCTACTTCATAAGCACAGAAATAAATTTTACCGGTAGTTGTATCCACTTCGATAGCTGTTCCGTCAATATCGGGAAAAATCGTTGTCAGTCCTGTTCCATCGAAATTAACTGAAAATAATCCACCTGTATAATCATAGCGGTCATTTACAAAGTAAATTTTACCTGTGTTGAAATCATATTGCATATCAATGGGGTATTCCGGAGCCGAAGTGGTACTCATCGGGATAAACTCTTCGGGGCTTGTACCATCAGGGTTGGAGCGGTAAATGCCACCCGGTCGCCCCCAGTACATTTTATTATCCCAGCAGAATATGCCTTCCGGGGAATCAACTATTTCCTGCCCGGGAACGGTAACATCCAGAATCTTCACCGGGTTTTTTCCTTCGGCTGAGAAACTGTAGATATAACCAAGGCTGTAATCGGTAATGAATACTTTTCGGTTAACTGTATCGGCTGCAATCCCATACGGACGTGAAAGCTCGACAAAATCGAAATTCTGTACCAAAGGAGCCTCATCGGTGAGGATCACCATGTGTCCACCTCCGCCTTCATTGTTTCGGCTGGTATAATACAACACCTGCGAAAGGCCGGCGAGCGGATCCTTAATATTAATGACCTGGGATTTGATATTTTTATTATAATAGACATCATTAACAGCCGTGCAGGTGAGTGTCACGGTATAAAGTCCGGGCGTTTCGAACTGTGCAACCGGATTTTCTTCAGCAGAGGTTTGACCGTTGCCAAAATCCCACAAATACCCGGCTGCGTTGATCGAAAGGTTGGTAAATGCTACTTCGCATGGTGCATATCCATTATTGGTGATTGTATCGGAAAATTCCGCGATGGTACTTGCGGGCGGATTTCCCAAATCGTTTTTATCGCATCCTGTGGCCATCATCAGTACTATGACGGAGAATATCAGGCAGATTCTATTTATTTTCATGATCGTATGTTTTATTGTTTATTTCAAAATTAATAGCCGGGATTTTGTGTCATAAGATTATTGGTTTGCATTTCACTCAACGGAATCGGGAACAAGGTGTATTCTTTATTCAATTCCCATGACGGTTGCAGCCCGACCGGTTCTCACCAAATCTTCCCATCGCTGCCCTTCGAAAGCAAATTCATGACGGCGCTCGTTTTCGATGGCCAGTTTGAGGGAAGGGTAATCTTCGGCAGTGATTGCAGGTAAACCTGCCCGGCTGCGAATAATATCCAGATCGGATTTAATTAATCCGATGTCACCGTTTGAATAAGCCCTGGCTTCGGCACGAACGAGGTACATTTCGGCCAGCCTGAGAACGTAAACGCGATCGGTGCCTGCCGTGATATCCGTATATTTTATTCCGTAGGGATAGTTCTCCTCGTCGATTGCAATGGATGCATCCAGCCTGACATCACCTTCCTCATAGCTTTCAATCAATTCTTCAGTAGGCGCCACTTCATAGCGGCCCGTAAGGCTGCGCGGGAAAAAGTATTGCGCCAGACGATTGCTGTTTTGGGCATCATAAACAACTTCAAATATGGATTCGGAATTAGGATCGGGAATGAACAGATCGGCATAGGATTCCATCAGGCTATAACCACCTTCGTTAATAACTTTGTCGGCGCTTTCCAATGCCAGAGCCGCATAAGAAGCATTACCGGTAAGCTGAAATTGTGAAAGATAGACCCTTGCCAAAAGAGCTGTAGCACTGAACGCAGATGCATGACCTACCGGCATTTCGGCAGGTAAAAGCCCTTCAGCCTGAACGAGGTCAGCAATGACCTGGTTGTATACTTCCTCATGGGAGTTTCGTGCCTGATCAAGGTTGCTAAGGTCGAGTGTGGGCATCGTTTTGATGGGAACCCCTCCAAAGAAACCAGCCAGATTGAAATGAAACAGCGCTCTCAGGAAAAGTGCCTCACCTGTAAATATGTTTCTTTCGTCATCCGACAGGTCACTAATACCCGGAATCTGGTAAAGGACATTATTAACCCTGTTGATCCCATCGTAACCGGCAGCCCACATTCCGTCTACTGTTCCATTGTCAGCCGCAATTTCATTGAGGTCAATCTGGGAATATTCCTGTGTGGTACCTGACCATCGGAGATTGTCAGCAGGAAGGTCACTTACCAGGATTTGATTTCTGCCATAAGATCCGACTAACTGCAAAGCATTATAAGAACCGGTAATGGCCCGTTCAACTCCCACTTTATCATTGATGGCCTCATCAGCTGAAACGGCATCCGTTGGCTCAACATCCAGCAAATCAGTGCAGGCACTGAAGATCGCTAACATTATAATCGAAAAGATGAATATGTTTTTCATGATTCTGTATTTTTTCTGTTAAAAACCAAGATTTAAACCAAATAAAAATGTCCGGGTCTGGGGATAGGTGAAAAAGTCTGTTCCCAGAATTATGTTGCTTGATCCACCGTAGTAATTGACTTCGGGGTCCATACCTTTATAAACTGTAAATGTGTAAAGATTCTGCCCGGTTACATAAATCCTTGCTGATTTAAGACGGATTTTCTGAATCAGTTTTTTACTGAAATTGTAACCGAGGGTTAAATTTTTGATTCTCAAATGCGAACCATCCTCAATAAATCTTGATGACTTATATGGATCGCCAACCCTTGGCACATCGGTCACATCACCGGGGTTTTTCCACCGGTCAACCATGGTGGTAGTCTGCTGGTCTTCTCCTGTTCCCGATTCAAGGTATATAAAGGTTCCGTTAAAAACATCGTTACCATACATGGAGTAAAGAAAAATAGAAAGATCAAATGATTTGTAGGTAAAAGTATTCGTAAATCCAAGTGTAAAATCAGGATTCGGGTCACCTGTTTTCATCCTGTCATCGGAGGTAATGATTCCATCGCCATTTAAATCTTCATATACAAGGTTACCTGTAGTAGGGTCGACTCCGAGGCAATTAAGCCCGTAAAAAATCCCTATCGGTTCTCCAACTTCAACGCGATTGCCGCCACGGCCAAGATCGTCGATGGGCTGGTCGTTATAAAGGCTCAAAACTTTATTACGGTTTGCGGCAAAATTAACATTCGCTGACCAGTTAAGTGCCCTGTCAATGATCACTGCGTTCAGCATCATTTCAATGCCTTTGTTTTCCATCTCACCAATGTTGGAATAAATGGAGGAATACCCACTTGATGATGGAATCGGACGGTTTAGCAATAAGTCGCTGGTGAAGTTGTAATAAAAATCAGCATTCAGGACAAGCCTGTCCTTTAGCAGCCCGATATCGAATCCAAAACCTGTTTGACGGGTTGTTTCCCATTTAAGGTCGGGATTTGGCAACTGGGAAGGAGCAATGCCTGAGTTACCACCATAGTTATAACCACCTTCATAAAGACCCAGGTAAGCATAATCCGGTATACCATCGTTACCCGTTATTCCGAAACCTGCCCTGATCTTCAGATCGGTAATAGTATTTACATCTTTAAGAAAGGATTCTTCTGACATCCGCCATGCAAAAGAAGCTGCAGGGAAAAATCCGTAGCGGTTATTGGTTCCGAATTTTGATGAACCATCTGCTCGTCCGGTGAGCGTCAGGAGATATTTATAATTAAAATTGTATTTAAACTGTCCGAACCATGAATTTAAACCCCGGTCAGTAGCTGTAGCATCGGCATAACGGATAGTGCCGGCTGAGATCAGGTACTGGAAGTCTTCATTCGGGAAATCAATTCCTTCGATATAGGTAGTTCTGTTGGCATATTTCTCAAAACTGTATCCGAAAAGTGCGTCGATGTTGTGTTTCGACTTAATGGCGGTGGTATACTGAAGGACGTTGTTTGAAACCAGGTTGCTGACATAACTGGTTCCTTCAACGCCAAGTCCGTTATACCTGGCACCCTGCCGGGTTGTAACCGGATCGTAGCTGTGCTCGCGTAAATTATAAATATCAGCGCCCCACTTGGTGGTAAATGTAAAATGATCGAGGAATTTGTATTCGAGGAAAACATTCCCGGTGTTGCGGTTCGTATAGGCATCGTTCACGGCTTCATTTGCAATGGCCACCGGATTAGCATAAGGCCCATCCTCATTATAAGTACCATCCGGATTGTAAACCGGGTAAATGTTCGGAATTGACATCGCATTCGGAAGAGGACCATTGAGTGTAACGTCGCCTTCGACGCGGGCATTTTGCGAATAAGATATAGAAACACTTCCTCCAATTTTGAAGTTCTTATTCAGGGTATGATCTACATTCAGCAATCCGCTGTAACGGCTATAATCAGTTCCCATCACAACGCCTTCGTTCTTATAATAGTTTCCCGAAAGGAAGAATCGTGTTTTTTCGCTGCCGCTGCTGATGGAAAGTTCATTGTTGGTGGTGAGCCCAACCTGAAGAATTTCGCTCATCCAGTCGGTATCAATTCCCTGAACATTTGTTCCTTTGTACTCATTCCATTGTTCGGCGTTCATCAGGTCCAGCAGTCGTTCGTTTGGAAGGGTTTGCCTGCCGATGCTTGTGCTAAAATTTACATCGGTCTTGTTCAGGTTTCCCTTTTTCGTTGATATCAGAATTACCCCATTGGATGCCCTGGCACCATAAATGGCAGTAGCCGAAGCATCTTTCAAAACCGTTATAGTTTCAATGTCATTGGGATTGATATCGGATATTGCATTTATCTCCTGGCCGCTGAAGCTCGCCTGACCATATTCGCCTGTAACTATAGGAATTCCGTCAACCACAAAAAGCGGAGAGTTAGAGGCATTTATGGAACTGCCGCCTCTGAGTGTAATGGTGGATTGCCCGCCCGGTGTACCGGAATTCTGAAAAATGTTAAGTCCTGCAGCTTTTCCCTGAAGAACTCCGTCAACAGTTCGTAAAGGTACATTCTTGATTTCATCTTCGTGTACCAATCCCACCGATCCGGAAATCAGCTTTCTACTTTCTGTACTATAGCCCATTACAACAATTTCACCCAGGTCGATATTTTCATCGGCCATTTCCACATTAATCTCGATGCGCCCGTTTATTGGAATTTCCTGTGTTTGCATCCCAATAAAAGAAAATACAAGCAGACCATTCAATGGAGCTTTTAATGTATAATTTCCATTTAGGTCAGTAGTAGTTCCTGTGGTGGTTCCTTTTACCATAATGGTAACTCCCGGAATGGATTGTTTATCCGTTGTACCGGTTACCTTTCCGCTGACGGATATGTCCTGTGCTTTCAATGTTCCGATGAACATTGTCAGCACCAAAATTAAAACGTAAAGTTTTCTCATACTTATAATGTTTGGTAATTAATCATTGTTTCCTTGGGATCACTGCAACCTGAACAGGAGTTATATCCATCCTGACGTTTGCAATGGTATAATGATCCTCTCCATCGGGCTGATCAGTATAAAATCCCTTGCTGTTCATCGTTTTACTTAATGTTACCTGAAATCCATTTAATTGATCATAAAAACTGAGATTCTGAACTATGCTGGCTCCTTTGTTATCCATAAGGTTCACTGTAAGTAAGTCGCGGAACTCAGAAGAATAACCCGACAAAATTCCAGCCTGTCCCGGATTTTCAATATTGTAGTATTCATTTCCAATGGTCGATTTTTTACCTTCTGCCGGAATAATTGTTCCCGTAGTTAAATCATAGGAATCTCCATCCTCCAATCGGCTTACAATAAGATTTTCTATATTCGGAAGTCCCACGTTATTAGTGTAAATTACTTCTGCTGTGTTTATAAAGGTTACACCTGAAGCACCAGCAACTTTTAACTCTTTTTGTTTGCCAATATAAATGAGTGCTGTGTTTTCGTCCACACCAAAACCTATATTAAACCGGTTCTTTTCATGCAGCAAAGCTACAATCAACCTGCCGATCCGTCCTCTCTGATCGAAGTGCTGGTCGACAATGCCGAATGGGAAAAATCCCAGACCTTTTGTAAGCAACACTCCATTGCTTTCGGGAAAATCATCGCCCTGATAATCTGTTATAACACCATGAGTAAGCGCACCGAGGCTGTTGCCTCCGCCAATCATGGTTTCGCTCATAATGGCTGCACCGGCACTTGATCCGCCCACAACACCACCAGCATTATATACCTCCCAGACAGCTTCGAGCACGGGAGTTTTCGTGCCATCAGACAGAAATAATGTTTTTGTGGTTCGTGTTTGATCTCCACCGGTAAACCAAACGGCCGAGCATTTTCTCACAGTTTCGGCAAGTGACGGGTCGTTTCCGTTATTACTCCAGGTTGATTCATCAACAGCTGATGTGCTGTCATCATCCACCATTGCAACGGGAATTAGAAATATATTAACAGGATTGACTCCGTAGGAAATTAAAACTTTCCTGAAGCTCACAAAAGACTGAACAGCAACCCCGCTGGCTGACGGAATAACTGCAAAGGTGGCCTTGTATGCACCTCCGGCCATATCAATTAATTGGTTGTAAACGTTTTTATTGTTGTCTTCAAGCCCACCTCCCGCAATTACAAGGTTTCCTGAAGGAAAGTTCTGTGCAACCGATGCGTTGCTGTAATGCAAAATCAAACCTAAACAAAGTAATATTAGCCTCCTCATTTTTTTACTGAATCACAAAAGAAATTATGTTGAGCGAAATTAAAAAAAATACCTTTCCTCAGACCAAATGAATAATTTTTACCAACTTTGCTAACTAAACTCAGAATACATGATAACCCTTTATAAAAATGCATTAATATATTCTCCACAATACCTTGGCAAGAAGGATTTATTGACCGGAGGAAAAACCATACTTGCTATCAATGACCATATCGATCCACCAAAAGGTGTTGAAGTCAATATAATTGATTGTTCAGGACTTTGGCTTATTCCCGGATTAATTGATTCCCATGTTCATATAACCGGTGGGGGTGGGGAAGGTGGACCTTCCTCGCGCATGCCTGAATTGCAGCTGAACATGATGATCGAAGCCGGCGTAACGACTGTTGTTGGTTGCCTGGGGACAGACGGTTTTACGCGAAGCGTTGAAAGTGTGCTGATGAAAGTTAAAACATTACGGTCGCAAGGTGTTTCAGCATGGATGTACACGGGAGCATACCAGGTGCCACCTCCATCAATAACCGGCGATATTATGAAAGATATTGCCCTTATTGATGAAATTATCGGGGTAGGAGAAGTGGCCATTTCAGATCACCGGTCATCTGTTCCTACAATTTCAGAACTGGCTAAAATAGCTGCTCAGGCAAGGGTTGCAGGAATGATTGGTGGAAAAGCAGGGATTGTTAATATGCACATGGGCGATGCTGTTGATCCATTCCGACCTATCCATGAGGTTGTGGCTCAAAGCCAGCTTGGCTACAAACAATTTATTCCTACCCATTGCAACCGCAACAGCTATATTTTCGAAGATTCGCTGGAATACGGAAAGAAGGGCTATGTGGATATCACCACCAGTTCGTATCCTTATTATCCTGATGAAGAAGTTAAACCTTCCATAGCATTGAAGCAACTTTTGGCAGCAGGCGTTCCGCTCAATCATATCACCTTTACTTCCGATGCATGCGGCTCATTACCAGGTTTTGATCCTGAAACCGGAAAACTAATAAAAATTGAAATGGGTCTTCCTTCTTCGAACCTGAGAGAATTAAAGGATGCCGTAATGAATGAAGCCATTCCTCTTGAACAAGCTTTGCAGGTGTTAACATCAAATCCGGCTGATATTCTCAAACTTCCAGGCAAGGGACGAATCGAGCCAGGATTTGACGCTGATTTGGTTTTGCTTGATCCCGGATTCAATATAATCCATGTAATGGCGATGGGAAAAATGATGACTAAGACATGATAAAGCTTATAATTCTTTTCTTATTTCTTTTCTCGCTTCAACTAAATGCCCAGAAAGCAGTAACTCCTTTGGAGCAGAACAACTTCGAAAGGGTTACATCCTATGATGAACTAGTGAAATTCGTGGAGTTGCTTGATCAGCAATCGGAAATTTTACAAAATGAAATCATCGGTAAATCTGTTGAAGGCCGGAACCTTTATGCGATGAAGTTTTCCTCGTCTGAGTTTGGCAAAGACGAATCTAAAATCAAGGTTCTCATCTTTGCCCAGCAACATGGCAATGAGCAGTCTGGCAAAGAAGGAGCTCTTTTGCTTGCACAAAAGCTAATCCAACCTGAATACAGGTATTTGTTTGACCGGATCGATCTGGCACTGATCCCTCAGGTGAATCCGGATGGGTCGGAACTCAATCAAAGACGAAATGGAAATGATGTTGACCTGAACCGCAATCACCTGATTCTGACCGAGCCGGAAACGATGGCTTTGCATCGGTTCTTCGACCAATATCTTTTCCAGGTATCAATGGATGTTCATGAGTATTACCCTTATGATGAAGCATGGTTGAAATATGGCTACAGAAAGAACTCGGAAGTTACTGTTGGAGCCATCACCAATATAAATGTATCTGAAAAGATCCGGAATTTCTCCAACAATAGGTATTTGCCTTTTATTCTAAAGTTTATGGCGGACCGAAATTTTTCATCCTTTGAATATTGTCCGGGCGGGCCACCAGCTGAAACCTATATCAGGCATAGTACCTTCGATATCAATGATGGCAGGCAAAGCCTTGGCATTCAAAACACAGTTTCCTTTATCCAGGAAGGGATGAACGGTGAGGATGCCTTAGTTCATAATCTCAGTAAAAGGGCTGAAGGACAAATGACGGGTATGATGGGCTTACTAAAATTTGCCTATGAGCATCAAAAGCGAATCAAAAAAATGGTTGATAACGAAAGAAAGAATTTGCTCGAACTTAATGATGGTTTACCGGTTGTTATCCAGATGGAACATGCCGAAAATGGAAAGCAATTGAACCTTCCAGTATTTTCAGTAAAATCCGGGTCTGATTCGGTCATCATCATTAATAATTTTCGCCCCATAGTCAAGTCTTTGTTTGCCGTTACAAAGCCGAAAGGATATTTAATCCCTTATCAATTAAAAGAAGTTATTGATTGGGTTGACAGGCAGGCTTTGGTTTCGGGAAAGTTTGAGTTGTCAGGTGAATATACAATTGAGCAATATTTCATCACCCGGATTGAAACGATAGATTTTGAATTAGATACAATTGCAAATCCGATGATTGAAGTCAAAGAATATGGGGGTTCAATTGCTTCAGATGATTATTTATTTATTCCTGCAGACCAATTGAAAGGTAATTTGATCATTCAGGCTTTGGAGCCAAAGTCAATGCTGGGATTGGCTAACTATAAGGCATTTGAATATTTGCTTGTTGCAGGAGAAGCGTTTCCGGTTCTTCGGGTAGTCAATAAGACTCATTAACTATGTGATTATTCTATTGTGCCCTATTGTGCCTATGTGGTTCAAATTCAATAATAATAATTCGATTTTTAATTAAAGAATAAAAATATGAAATCACTTTCCAGTATCTTAATTGGTGTTTTATTCCTTTTAACATCGGTTTCAATTTATTCTCAAACCCATGATGAGCAAATTGAAGATATCAAAATCAGCGACTTTTCTCCGATGCTTTCTTTCCTTTCTTCCGACTGGATGGAAGGCCGCGAAGCCGGAGCTAAGGGTGGTTTTATGGCTGCCGATTATATTGCTTCGATGATGGAGCTTAACGGATTGAAGCCTTACGGGGATCCATTACCGGTAAAGGAATCTGTATTGGGGAAAAAGAAAAATCCAGCGCGAAGTTACTTCCAGGATTTCGATATTATTAAATATAAAACCGATAAAGCTTCCCTGTCTTGGATTAATCATGCAGGCTCTTCAGCAATATCATTTCAACTTAATCACTCCGTTGACTTTGAAGTCGAGGCAGTACCAAATGGCCTGGAGGGTGAAGCACCATTAGTTTTTGCCGGATATGGTATCAGTGCACCCGACAAAGGTTACGATGATTATAAAGACCTTGATGTGAAAGGCAAAATTGTTGTCGTTCTAAAAGGGTTCCCTGGTCATCACGATACTGCCTCAATGGCATGGAAAAAGTTGGGTAAGGCCTTTGGAAAAGAATATTCCGGCACGACAGTAAACTGAAAATGCTTTAAACAGAGGAGCCATTGCACTTATCGAAGTATCTCCCGATGGAAGTTTTAATCCATATAGAAATTCGCAAAGCAATCTCGTCCATCTGCCCAATCTGCCATGAATTCAGAAAAACAGACCGATCCCGTTTATATGGATGATTATCTATGCCCTGCCAGGTGACACCAGTAATATCACCATTCCACTGTTTCGACTTGGTTCAATGGCAACAGAAAAGCTGTTTAAAGGAACAGGATTGAATTTAAAAAATGTGGAAGACAAGGCAGCGAAGAATTTATTAACCTCCGCTATGGCCATAAAAGAAAAAATAGCCGGATTTTCACTTGTCGTAAAAGTGGAAGCACTTAAAGTAAGAAATGTGCTGGGAATAATCACCGGAAAAGATACCACGAAATCTGTTATCGTAGGCGCGCATTATTGATCATTTGGGCAGCCGAAACGCACTTATTTATAATGGCGCTGACGACAATGCTTCCGGAGTTGCAGGTATGCTGGCTATTGCCAAAGTATGGAGTGAGGTTAGTCAAAAACCAGCATCTAATATTATTTTCGCAGCATGGACTGCGGAAGAAAAGGGATTATTGGGTAGCAGTTATTTTGCGCAACATACAAAAGCTGATACGAATAATTTCAAGGCTCATTGTCAACCTCGATATGATTTCAAGAAGTTCAGCCGATGACAGCGCGCATCTTCAACTTAGTGTTGGAACACTAAAAGGCAGTGAAGTATTTAAGGCTATCGCCCAAAGTAACAATCTTCTTCTTTCCCACCCATTTAAACTTGATCTCTGGGAAGCTTCAAAGATGGTGGCAGCGATTATGCCCCTTTTGCATCACGGAATATCCCTGTAATAACTTTTTTCTCAGGTCTCCATGATGATTATCATTCACCACGTGATACTTTTAACAAGGTTGACCTTTCCAAGATGAACTCTGTTTTATGGTTGGTTAATAAATGTCTGAAGGATGCGGTTGAAAATTTCACGGATTAATAGATTACTATTTGAATTTTAAAACAAAATCAAGAGTTCTATGTCATTTTTAATTGTAAGATATTCAAAATGAACCCGACTTAAAGTTTTTCTAAAGCCTGAAAAATAGAAATATGAATCAATCTGGTTATTTCGGTTTATACTCCTTAAAAGAATTGCTTTCGTAAAAAATCTTCAATCTTTTCCAATTTTATCCCCCAGCTTTTTCTTCTTTTAATGTTTCAGTGACCTTTTCGGGCAAGTTTATACTGGAGGTTCAGCTTTTTCCTCTGTGACTTTAGTTTTTGGTTCTACTTGTGGAGGTCAAGTCTGAGCGAATAAATCGGGCTGGACAGGAGCTTTATCTTTTATTTCTTCATGCTGTCGCAGCAGGTCAGGCTTTGCCTGCAAGGTTTACCATTTGCCCTTTGCCAAATAACAGCCAGTCAGCATCAATTTCCGGATAAGTCCTTAATATTTTAATATAAAGTCAAGGCTTGGATTATTCCTGCCGGAAAGAATGTGGGATACTCCTGAACGCTGTACCTGTATCTGGTCAGCAAACTGAGAAGGGGAGATGTTCTTTGTTTTCAATATAAGTTGAATTCGACTGATCATATTTTCTGATTTAAAATTGAATTAAATTAAGGCCTATTATACAGTTGACAAATTACAATTGTTACACGCGCTAGCAAAACTAAAATTACAAATGTGAATCATATTAAACCAATCATGCAATTTGAGTATGAATTACAAATGTATAAAAAATGAAATACCTAAACATAATAATATAAATATTATTGAATTATCTTTCATGCCTTATCAATACTGAATAATGTGATGTATGTGAGAGGTAAAGTCTGTCACAGATAAATGAAGTAGTGAAATTAAATAACCACTTCATATAAGATGATTAAAGTATTGGAATATAATGTATAAAATGTAATCTATCAACTATAATTTATACTTTTTCAGATTTGTAATAAAGTAAACAAGTTCTACAGATGTATCAATTAATGTTTATAATCTGTAATATACATTTTAAAATAGCTTATTATCAGTAAGAGATTAGTATGGAAAACTATGCTTTAAAGGATTTGATCGAAAAAAAGTTGTAGGGCCTGATGAACAACGTGAAGCAGTAGATTATTTGGTTCAGCATCATACGTTCACCGATCGTCAGGCATGCAGAGCAGTAAAATTGACACGAGCTACTTTTCAATACAAGCGGATAAAAAAGGATGACAAAGATCATAAGTTTGTTAAGCGAATTGGTTGAAAAGCATACGTCCATTGGATTTTGGAAGTGCTATTATCGCATAAGAAGAGATGGGCATGAGTGGAATCAAAACGCGTATACAGAGTTTATACACAAATGAAATTGAATATACGACGAAGGAAAGAAGCGATTACCGGCAAGGTAAAAAATCCTTGTTTCAAACAGAGCAGTAAAACAGGTGTGGAGTATTGATTACATGAGTGAAGCCTATGGGATGGGAGAAAGTTTCGTTTGCTGAATATCATGGATGATTACAATCGTGAAGTTTTGTCTATTGAGAAGAAATATATTACAGCATTAAGGTAATAAGAGTGCTTGAAAAAATGAATTAAAACGAGAGAAGACAGAAATGATCAGGTGGATAATGGAATGAATTTATTTCAGATAAGATGGAAAATGGTGTAAAGAAAAAAAGTTCAAATGGTTTTTATTCAAAAGAAAAATATGCAAAATAGATATGTGGAAAGATTAAATAGATCGCTCAGAAGAGAATTGATGAATGCTTATGTTTTAAGAAAATGAGTGAGGTCAGGAAAAAGTTACCGATTGATGGATGCTAATACATAATCACTTATATAATTTATGTTAATTGCGAATACAAATGTAAATTAAATACAATTTGTATTACAAATGTGATATTTGTACAAATGTATAATTGGACAAAAATTATTAGAGTATTTTACAGATTGGGAAAAAAATTGAGTTTTTTCAGGAAAACTGAAAATTCGTAAAGATTTTAAGCAAATAAAAAAGGAGCTGGTTGGCTCCTTTATCAAATGTAAAAATTATTTTTATTAATTCAGTTTATGTACAACCAATCCGCTTCTTAATTTTGGTTCGAACCATGTTGTTTTTGGCGGCATGATATTTCCGCTGTCAGCAATATCAATTAATTGTTTCATTGAAACAGGGATACAAAGCAAAGGCTACTTTCATTTCACCGCTGTCAACTCTCTTGCTTAGTTCATCTAATCCCCGAATTCCACCAACAAAATCAATCCGCTGAGAAGTCCGTGAGGTCTTTTATTCCCAAGATATTGTCGAGGACATATTTTGATAGTATTGTCACGTCCAGCACTCCGATCGGATCGTTGTCGTCATAAGTTCCTTTTTTAGCTGTTAATGAATACCATTTACCCTCAAGATACATGCTGAAATTGTGGAGCTTTTCAGGTTTATAAATTTCTAGTACCTTTCTCCTCACTTCAAATTTTTTTTCAATTTGGTAATAAATTCTATCAGATGTCAATCCATTGAGGTCTTTAACCACCCGGTTATAATCAATAATGGTAAGCTGGTTATCAGGGAAATGAACTGCTAAAAAGAAATTGTATTCTTCCTTACCGGTATGCTTTGGATTTTTCTCTCTCTTTTCCTTGCCAACAAGAGCCGCTGCTGCAGTTCGATGATGGCCATCAGCTACATAAGTAAAAGGAATCTGATCAAATAGTTCGATAAGGCTCATGATGATACCTTTATCCTTAATTACCCAGAAATGATGACCAATTCCGTCGGCCGCCACAAAGTCGTACTCCGGAGCATTATGCAGGATGTAACTCTTTACAATTTCATCGATGTCCTTTACAGCGGGGTATGAAAAGAAAACCGGCTCCAGGTTGGCGTTGTTGATCCGCACATGTTTCATCCTGTCTTCTTCCTTATCCGGTCGGGTCAATTCGTGTTTTTTGATGATGTTGTTCAGGTAATCATCAACAGCAGCACAACCTACAATTCCATACTGGGTCTTACCCCACATGGTTTGGCCATAGATGTAAAGGTATTCACCATCATCATCCACAAGCCACCCCTTTTTCTGGAATTTATCAAAGTTTTCCTTTGCCTTATCATATACCTGTTGGGCATGAACGTCAATTTCAGGATCCAGATCAATTTCCGGTTTAATGATGTGAAGGAGGGAGTATTCATTCCCTTTTGCTTCCTCTCTTGCCTCTTCTGAATTCAAAACATCATAAGGCCTTGAGGCGACCTTTTCAGCTAACCTTGCCGGAGGTCGTAATCCTTTGAATGCTTTTAAAACTGCCATCTGTAAATAAAATTTCTCGTCTGATTAGTATTTTCTTAAACTGTATTGATCTACAAATTCAAGATCTTCCTCTGGTTCATGCGGTTGTGATTATTACCTTGAAATTTTCTATTCGATTTTTGAAGCGAACCAATAAGTGCTCCAATCATTTTTGTTAGCTCGATTAGCTGGTTTCTCGAATATTCAACCATCGATTCGGTCATTGCACCCTGTTTTTCCAAAACAGAAGTCAAAATGACACATTCCCTGAGCGAACTTTTTGCAAGTTTAAGGTAATAAACGAACTGGTTTTTATTCCGTGCCGATCCCTCTGCAATATAAAATGCAATGGACTGAGCAGCTAAATTAAACTTATGTGCAATACCATTTACATGGTTTTCTGAAATCATCTGGGTAGTATTCGAAACCCAATCGATGTAGTCAAGAGCCTTGTGATAAACCCGCAGGTCTTCGAACCTGAAAAAAGAAACACTTTTTGTAAAATCGTTCTCCATAGTGTCTGAATTTAGAAATTAATAACCTCTATTAATAAATTTATACGCCGCTTTCCTGACTCCAGCAAATAGAAAAATCACAAGCAGCAAAGATGTTTTTATGACATGTAGTTTAGTTTACCTTAAAAGTGGCATCTCCTTTTTCAAAAAAGTTTACAATTTGTTTTGCAGCAGCAATACCTGCGTTGATATTCGCTTCGGAAGTCTGCGCGCCCATTTTCTTTGGAGTAAAGAAAAACCTCCCTGCAAAACCTGCAATAATATCATTTTTGCAATCAGGTTCAATATCAGAAACGTATTTGAAATCCGCCCTTTCGGCAAACATTTTCATCAATCCTGCTTCATCAATTACCTCTTTTCTTGCTGTATTAACGAGGGTAGCACCTTTAGGCATTTTGGAAAGAAGTTCAAAGTTGATCGATTTCTTTGTTTTTTCATTGGCGGGGATATGCAATGAAACGTATTGGCATTTTGAATACAATTCTTCTACGGTCTTCAATGCTTTTACTCCGTGTTTTTCAATGACATCGGCTGGAATGAATGGATCAAAAGCAAACACTTCCATTCCGAATCCTTTGGCAAGTTCGCCTACCAATTGACCGACATTTCCGAAGGCATGAATCCCGATTTTTTTACCTTTTAGTTCTGTTCCGGAACTGCCGTTGAAAAGATTACGCGCCATGTAAACCATCATTCCCAAAGCAAGTTCTGCCACAGCATTTGAATTTTGTCCGGGGGTATTCATGGCAACCACATTATGAGCTGTAGCTGCTGCCAGGTCGATGTTGTCATAACCGGCACCCGCTCTGACGATAATTTTCAGATTTTTTACCAGCTTCGATAACTTCTTTGGTTGCTTTATCACTTCTGATAATGACTGCATCAGCATCAGCGATGGCTTTAACAAAATCACCCTGATCAGTATATTTTTCAAGGAGTTTCAGTTCGTAACCGGCACCTTCAACAACTTTTCTGATTCCATCAACTGCAACCGCTGCAAACGGTTTGTCAGTTGCTACAAGTACTTTTTTCATGATAGTTCGAATTAAAGTTTTAACCTCTGTTTTTATTCCTTTTGTTGGTTCTTAGTTCACAGTTATTTGTTCCCTGTTTATGATTTCATGGATTCAAATTCTTTCATTACCGCCACCAATGCTTCCACACTTTCTTTTGGAAGTGCATTGTAAGTAGATGCCCTGAAACCGCCCACCGAACGATGTCCTTTAAGCCCGATCATTCCTTTGCCTGAAGCAAATTTCCCGAACTCATCTTCAAGGTGTTTAAATTCCTCTTTCATCACAAAGCAAATATTCATCAGTGAACGATCTTCTTTTTCGACTGTACCGACAAAAAGCTTGTTGCGATCAATTTCATCATAGAGGATTTTTGCTTTTTCAATATTCTTTTTCTCCATCGCTGCAACACCTCCATTGGTTTTCAACCATATCAGGGTCTGAAGGGCTGAAAATACCGGCAGGCATGGCGGTGTATTGAACATCGATTCCCCGTCAATGTGGGTCTGGTAATTAAGCATGGTAGGAATAGTCCTTTGAACTTTCCCCAAAACATCATTCCTGATAATAACAAAAGTCACTCCGGATGGCGCAAGGTTCTTTTGTGCACCACCATAAATGATAGCATACTTCGATACATCAATTGGCCTGCTGAAGATATCAGATGACATATCGGCTACCAATGGCACCGGGCTGTCGAAATCTTTCCTGATTTCCGTTCCGTAAATCGTATTATTGGTGGTGATGTGGAAATAATCAACGTCGGTTGGAATTGTAAAATTTTTGGGAATGTAGCTGAAGTTCTTATCCTCTGATGAAGCAACAACGTTCACTTCACCAAAAATTTTGGCTTCTTTAATAGCTTTCTTTGCCCAAACACCGGTTGAAAGGTAAGCAGCCTTTTTATTGAAAAGATTGAAAGGTACCATAGCAAATTGCAGGCTTGCTCCTCCGCCTAAGAATATTACCGAATATCCCTGGGGTATATTTAAAAGTTCTTTGAACAAAGCTATAGCCTCATCCATCACAGCAATGAATTCCTTGCTCCGGTGAGATATTTCAAGGATGGATAAACCGGTTCCTGCAAAATCCTTAACTGCTTTGGCAGTATTGTCAATAGTGAATTCGGGCAGTATGGATGGCCCGGCATAAAAATTATGTTTTTTCATACATTTAAAGTTTTAATTATTTCGTAATCATTTTTATTCCCTTTCAGGAAGGAAGCAAAAGTAAAATTTTCTTGTTAAAACAATAACAAAACAGAATTTTATTTTTATGCATAGCTCTATTTGGAACGAGTTTAAGGAAAATTGCATTTGGATCGCCGAGATTGAATTGAAATAGATAACTTTGGAAAAGTATTTTAATATGAATTAAGAGGAATTGGTTTTATGGTTCAACTTGAAAAAAGGATTAAGGCATTTGTCAAGCTCGGTGAATTTCTGAGAAATATTAATACTCCTTAATCCTGAACAGGACAATTTGGATCATTACTAAAATTGGCAAATGAGAGCTATATGTTCAATCCCTGGTTTACACCCGATAATGTCCTTACTTCTATACGTAATATTGGTGAAAGCTTGACAGAACAAAGTCTGAATCATTGGGTGGAAATGTATACGCGTAAGTTGATACAGAAAAGACAATCCAGGAGGGTAGGAGTGGTCATGGCGGGGAATATTCCGCTGGTTGGATTCCATGATTTTTTATGTGTCCTTCTATCAGGGAATAATATCATTGCCAGGCTTTCATCAGATGATAATCAGCTTTTGCCTGCTATTGCATCAAAACTAATTGAGATTGAACCGGGATTTGCTGATCAAATTCTATTTAGTGAAGGAAAGCTTGAAAATTTCGATGCCGTTATCGCCACCGGCAGCAATAATTCCTCACGTTATTTTGAGTACTATTTCAGGAATGTCCCATATATTATCCGAAGGAATAGGAACGGTGTCGCAGTATTGACCGGCAGGGAAACGAATAAGGAACTGACTTTACTTGGGCAGGATATTTTTTTGTATTTTGGAATGGGTTGCAGGAGTATTTCAAAAGTATTTGTTCCAAAAGATTATTCATTCGACCGATTATTTCAATCATTGGAGAACGTATCAGGACGGTAGTTGATCACAATAAGTACTGTAACAATTATGAATATTATAAATCCATTTATCTGATTAATGGACATGAAGCATCTTGACAATGGCTTTTTATTACTGAAAGCAAGACATGGCATTATGCATCTCCCCCATGCGGTTCTTTATTATGAGGAATATAATGATTTAAAAGCCCTGAATGAACGATCTGGTAACAGTACATGACCAGATTCAGTGTATCGTCAGCCATTCTGACAGAAATTTCCGGCTCTATACCTTTTGGACGGGCACAAAAGCCTGAATTGTGGGATTATGCTGACGGTGTTGATACCATGGAATTTTCTATTAAACTTATAAGTCTAGTAGCCATGAAAAATGTAACGCCAATTACTAAGGATGATTCTTTTGGATTTCGGTGGCATTAAACTTCCTCTTATGGACTTTACTCGTAATTTATTTATTCAGGAACCAGGATAAAATAAGCAGAAATTTATTCTTGCCAGGGGAAACCCGAACTGGTCATGTTTGGAGATTCGCATACTGCCAATGCTAATTGGACTTCCTTTCTTTCCGGTTATAGTGTGATCAGCTTAGGTTTTAGCGGAATGACCTCAGATCAGTTAAAAAATTTGATGATGATCAAGGTGCTGCCCTTGAAACCTGAGTTTTGCTTTATTCAGGGTGGCGGCAATGATATAAATAGTCGTTGTTATGATAAAAAAATATTAGTAGCCAACATTCAGGAGATGATTGATTCGTTGCAAAGTCACAATATTCGACCGGTTATTCAATCTCTCTTTAACAGGTATAATGACCGGGAATATAATATGCAGGTTGATTCTATTAATGTTCTTCTTCGGCAGATTGCAAATAAATAAGTGATAGATTTCTCGAATGTAAATGAAAGCCTGGTTGATGAAAATGGGCTTAAAAAAGAGCTTACAATTGACGAAATCCACCTGAATAATGAAGGTATAGCATTTGGGCCGGAAAAATAAAAGATTTTTTACTTTCTCTTCAGCAATGATTCAATAAAAAAGTTAACTTATGCGGGAAAGGGAAATTAGTTTTCATCAGCAAATTCAATCATTCAATTTCAATTTCATAAATATAACCGGTAATGTCATTTTTAGGAAAAGGAATATAGTTCTGATCCCAGGGTGAAAAAATGGCCACCATTTGGTATCATGAAATTCCTGTTTAATCACAGTTATCATCTGATTATCCGGAATTTTTTGTAGATGAACTATCCATATAACCAATTACCTTCATATCATTCTTGGATATTCCTATCCTCCAAATTATCCTATCAGGCTGCCAATCAATTTCATAGTACATTATGTCTCCAACGATGTTATTTTGATGGTTAACATTTTTCAATGTGATAGCTTTATACCAATCATCCCATCTATGTAAATCGAATGATTGATTGTCATGGACAAAAGTTTTCACTCCAACATGAAAATTGGAAGGTTCTCTACAGGACAGATCCCAGTTGGTGCATGCAACAATAAGTTCATCACTCATTGAAGGTTCATCATGAGGAAAATCGGGTGTTCCATAAGAGGTTTTGGGCCAGTATTTAGAAGTCTTAACAATTTCTATGTCTATTTCACTGTAAGTGGTCATTGGTAACCTGTTCTCAGATGGCCCGTTTTCACCTTTTGGGAGATATCCCGAACCCAAGCAGATACTCCTGTTATTCCATTCTGCTGCATCCTGAAAGAGCAACCAGAATGCACACGTTACACCATTCCATACATTATCCGAACTCAGCAGAAGAGGAAATTTTATCTTTGCCCGATACTTTCCGTAGGTGAAGCCAATTCGCGTATTTACTCCAACGTTTTCCTTTATTGGTTCATCAATATTTTTATTGCCCGGATTTTTAATATAAATGGCTTTCTTTTTATCATCAAAACCAACGGTCTTACCGGGATGTTTTGTGATGTATATGTTGTCTTCACTAATTGCGCTTTTATTTGCCTTTTCCATTTGCCGGTAATATTTATTGGCGGTATAATTACCCTTTACAACATCATAAATCAATGGTATATTTCTTAACTTGACATTTTTGTTAATGTTATGAAAAAACTGCTCAAAGTGCGCTTCCTTAAACAATTCATCGGTAGTTCCACAGTAAGCATTTAAATTGGATAAATCGTAATCAAATCCCTTATATTTAAACATATCAACATATAATCCTTTTGCAACATCCAATTGTGCTTTTGTTTTCAAGAGTTTCTTCGACTTTTCATAATAAACATTATCAGGGATTTTTGAATATAGAAAGTAATAGTAAGGATTCATGTATTCCACAAGGGCTGTATCTTTCATTCCAATATATTGAACTGGTTCAGGTATATTTTTAATTCCATTCTCATCAGTAACAACTAAAAGAAAACTATAAATACCAGTTCGGGGATTCCTTTTCCAACGGTTATTTTCCCTTCCAGTTTTTCTGTCATAATCTATTATCCAGATAGCATCATGATAAAATTGTTCATCCAGTGTAATATTATTCTCGGTTGCTTTTTTTTGTATCTGACTCACCCATTCCTCTGAATTCTTGATTCTGTTAATGGTACGGTTGACATCTTCAATATTTAATTTTGAATTCACTGTTACTGACCCAAAGTATTTCTCCTCCTCCCTCGGATTCCCCACGATTCGTAAAGAATCACATACTTCATGGAAATTACCATCTGGATGAATGACTTTTGTAACGTGAAATCCTTCATTACTGTTCTCCCAACTACCGTAAAAATTATTTGATGATAATCGGTTATATGATGGATTTTCACTAATAACTGGTACCTTCTAATATTTTGTAAGATTCGTTTTGATAATAGACCTTGTAATGAAAGGACTTTGGACTATCAGTTGTGTTTTTAATAAAAAATGAAATTTTAAAATACTTTTTATCATTCGCATCATGAATTGATGGAAGGAAAACACCCTGCGTGACAGCATCTGTCAAATTCATTTTCATCTTCAATGTATCCGTTGTAGTAGAATAATTTATAAAAGGATTAAAATCCTTAATGATAAAAGGTTTCTCATTTTTATTAAAAACTAAAAAAAAGCAATATAAAACTATGAAAAGGCTATACATTTTGTTATTCTTTAAATTTTACTAAACAAAAACTTTGAAATTTGATCAATCGATTTTCAAAAGTAATAAAAGACCGGGAATGAACTTCTGGTTATAGAATAATCCGGTATAATAGCTATTTCACTTAAAGGGAATTCTGGAGGATATTCAAATATCAATTTTATTATATGGATCAAAAGTTAAAGAGTGCCTTATTGAGGGACCTGTGACCCTTTTCCATTATTAGGCAACCAATAATTATCCTTATCCACATTATCACTTTGCCCGTCCAGGTTTAAATCTGGGAACAAATAGCCTGTTTTCCCTGCAGTTGTATTCCAGTCTTTTGTTTTATCTGCTTGTTCAATGTTCCATTTGCATCAGAATCACCTGGTATCATTCCCCAAATTCCGGGATAAATTTGTTTAATCCCAGCTATATCCTCCATATTTGCTGAGCAGCTGTGAAAAATCGTAGTTATAGACTCCTTTTTGGTAAATCAGCGGAACAGCTGACATGATGCTTCAAATGGTTTCGATGATTAATGACAACATAAAGGCTGCTGAAGGATGTTGAATTGTCAAATTTAAGAGGTGGAGGATTCATCCATACCTACTAATTGCTCCCATCATTTAATAGTAGTGCGGCCTTGTCGTGAATTGTTGTTGATGAGGTAGCTTGCGCTGCTGAATGCGGCATCACGAACTTCGACCAAAACCCAATCGATGATATTTTAATTCAATTTCGAGGCAATGGATTCATTTCCATTGT
Organism: uncultured Bacteroidales bacterium; assembly: GCA_963705185.1. Classification (GTDB taxonomy): domain Bacteria; phylum Bacteroidota; class Bacteroidia; order Bacteroidales; family JAADJA01; genus JAADJA01. The sequence continues at coordinate 193,345 of CAVPJF010000006.1, read as the reverse complement.
AATTCCAGGGCGGTTGATTGAGGGCTGATTCAAAGGAAAATGAACAGGATCAAAACCCATTGTTCATTTGACCGGTGTACCGTTAAATGGACCTTCAAGGTAATACTTTTAATTTCAGATTTTTTCATGTGTGTGATTGTTCCCTGCCTGGTTTAGCACCCAGTTGTTCGGGTCGATCGCATATTCCGGTTACTCTCATGGGGAATTATAATTTTAAAGGTAGTATCGTTTGTCAACTGGCTGAGCCGGAAGGTTTGACTGCCACCCGCATAGTTCAGCTTAAATTCAATTGGAGTTTTAAAAAAGGGTTGTTATTGCTGTTGAAGTTGTTTGAATTGAATTCAGGTAAACGGTATCTTCTTCCTGAGACCAGATGGCTGAAAATGTGGGATAACCCTCACCAAAATACCATTGGTTAAAGAAATCTGTAAAATCAATCCCTGAAACATTTTCGCAAACAGTCTTAAAATCAAGGCCGGTAGCAAGACTACCTTTATACTGTTGCTGAAAATTGTCAGAGTTTGGAAGAATAAATTGCATCATTATTCATTTCGAACCGGATCATATGGACAAGAGTACAACCTTTCCTGTAAGTAAGCCGTGAACTAAATATTCTGCCAACATTGGTAGTTTCATTTGCACGGCACATAAACTGAACCCCCCGGAGAAGTCATTACATTATTCATATATGAAAGCATGATTGCATCGGCACTTGCCTGTGATACAAGATATTGATTTACCAGATATTCAGTATAAGTGGCGAAGCCTTCGTTAATCCATATGTCTGACCATGTGGCACAAGTAACATTATCCCCGAACCAGGAATGTCCCAATTCGTGCGAAATAAGATAAGTATTCAGATATCGCATACCACTCATGGTGATGTGTTCCATTCCGGAAAAACCGGAAGGATACCAAAGGTAATGACCATACTTTTCCTCATCGAATGGGAATACCGAATACAGTCCGGATAGTAATTCGATCATATTATCAGTCATGTCTATCGCAGCTTTGTTGGACTCAAGGCAACCCGGGTAGTCAAAAACATAATTCTGAATAAGAATTGAATCAAAGGGCAGATTAGTCGGTTTAGCATAAATGCTATAATCTTTATAATCAGAAACAGCAAAGAAAATAAGATAGTAGGCTGTTTTATAATAGGTTCTCCATTCATGCCGGACTTTACCATCCGGTAAACTCACTTTGGTTAACAGGCCGGGACCTGCAACACTTAAACTGGAATCAGTAGTAATAAAAACATGTACGGAATCGGCCTTGTCTTCCAGTTCCTGTTTGCAGGGCATAAATTCATGCGCAAAATAAGGCTCCGAAAGGGTTTGAGATACCGGGAAATTACCGTAGGTGGGATTAACGGTTGAACTGTAATAGGCATGAAATGTAGGTGGAGGGAGTATGATAATACAATTTGAAACTCGAACTGGGTTCCTTGCAGGTAATGAAACAGGAAGGTTATAGTAATATTGTTGGAAGCATGGGTATAAGTGTATTTAACTCCATTAATAAAGACACTATCGGCCTGAAGTTTATTGCTAAGCTCGATGGAAAAAATATTCATTTCGCGGGTATTACCACTTCTGCTGATATAGTCGCACTACCTGCGAATTGATTGTTAGATTATTAGCCGCTAAATCAAGCTTGTAAAATTTCACGTCATAGTCAAATACATGCGGATTGGGATTGATTATTGACTTTTGCCCGTTAGCTCTAAGATAATGGCTAATGTGTGAACATTTCATTTCATCCTGTTCGGATTCAGGCCAAACATCATTTATTTCCTGACCGAATCCCGGCACTGTCAGAAAGAGGGTAAAAAATATCAAACAGGAAGTTAATAATTTCATACACAATGTAATTATGCGTAATAGATTACTCTGATATAAACCGGCTAAATGTACAAAAGTTTGATACGGCTAAGATTATTTATTCGAAAAGTTATTAAAAATTAGTTTCGTTATTATTTTTCTATATTTGCTACGAAATTTAATTGGATTGAAAAGAGTAGGTGCAGTTTTCTTTACGATTGTTTTCCTGTTCAACCTTATTGGACATTACCCGGTTTTTTTAATCCGTCAGAAGGCTATTCAGGATGATCTGAGCAATTTGATAAATCAGGGAATTGCTGAAGCGACACTGACTGTTTTATCATTTGACAAGCAAGACATAAATGCGTTGAAATGGATCAGAAAAAATGAATTCCGGTTCATGGATAAAATGTATGATGTTGTGTATCGGGAAATTTGCACGGATGGAAGAACAAGGTTATACTGCATCATCGATAATAAAGAAAAAGAACTCATTGTCAATTTTGAAAAGCATATCAACCAGAACATGGAAAACTTGGCCGGCAATGAGAAGAAATGAACAGAACCTAAATAAAAACCTGATTAAGGACTATTTTCCACCAGACAAAGTTTCATCTTATACATCAGTTGTAAATGAATTGAAATATGATTGGTTTACTTTTTCACTAATTTCAGTTACTCCGGAGACAAAAACCCCGCCACCCAAGATTTTCTCATAGATTTTCCTTTATTTTTAATTGTTATGGACTGTTGCCGGTTTGGTCGACATGTTTATAAACTACTTTTTTATTAATGAAATTGGTTTTACAATTATTTAAAAAATTCTTGAAATGAAAAAGACAATTACTTTAATTATATTCATAACATTAACATTATTATCATATTCTCAGATTTTAACCATTAGGGATAAAGAAAGCAACCAGGCTTTGGAGATGGTTACAATATACAGCGAAAGTCCGCGAGCCTCAGCATTAACAAACGCTCATGGACAGGTAGATCTGACGGAATTCAAGGGTTCAGCTAAAATAGAATTACGAATGATTGGATATGATAATCTGACTTTAAGTTACGCTGAAATTGAAAAATCTGAATTTAAGATTTATGCTGGAACCTTCAAGTTTATCGCTTGAGCAATACACGGTTGTGGCTTCCAAATGGAACCAGTCCACCAGGGATATTCCGGCTAAAATCACCTCCATTTCAGTTCAGGAAGTTGCCTTGCAAAATCCCCAAACGACTGCTGATTTGCTTGCCACCTCCGGCGAAGTTTTTATTCAGAAAAGTCAGCAGGGTGGAGGAAGTCCGATGATCAGGGGATTTGCCACCAACAGGCTTTTAATCACAGTGGATGGAGTGCGAATGAATACCGCCATCTTTCGTAGTGGCAATCTCCAGAATGTAATTTCTCTTGATCCTTTTGCTATCGAAAGAACCGAAGTGCTTTTTGGTCCAGGTTCAGTTATTTATGGTAGCGATGCCATCGGCGGTGTCATGGGTTTTAATACACTCACTCCCAAGTTATCATTAGGTGATAAATCTGATGTTTCGGGAAGCGCTGTTAGCAGGTATTCATCGGCAAATGATGAGAGAACGGGTCATGTTGATGTCAATGTCGGCTGGAAAAAATTTGCAATGGTTTCCAGTTTTTCCTATTTTAATTTTGATGATCTTCGGATGGGGACCAATAGGACCGGATGAATACCTTCGTGACAATTATGTTCAGAGGGTAGATAGTATCGACAGGGTTGTTACAAATGATGATCCTCTTGTCCAGCGACCTTCGGGTTATGAACAGATCAATATGATGCAAAAGTTAAGATTCAAGCCTAATAATCACTGGGATATAAATTATGGTTTCCACTATTCCACCACCACAAACTACTCTCGTTATGACCGTCTTTTACGCACAAAGAATGGATTACCCCGTTCGGCTGAATGGTATTATGGGCCGCAGGAATGGATGATGAATAACCTTTCGGTTACCAACACTATGAATTCAGGCATCTATGACCAGCTAACCATTCGTCTAACGCATCAGTTTTTTGAAGAAAGCCGTCACGACCGCGACTTCAATAAAACTGAGCTCAGGCATAGGGTGGAAAAAGTTAATGTTTTGGCTGCTAATTTTGATTTTACAAAGTCGCTTATCTGATAATCAAAGTATTATGTATGGGATTGAGTATGTCTTCAATGATGTTAACTCAACAGGCACAGACGAAGATATTTCCACCGGCACTGTGGTTGAAGGCCCTGCAAGGTATCCTATGTCAACCTGGTCATCATCTGCTGCATATCTTACTTATCTGTACTCGGCCATCAGATAAATTTACATTTGCAGGCCGGAGCACGATATAATATGTATAATCTTCAGGGTGATTTTGATACCACATTTTATCCCTTTCCATATACAAGCATGGAAATTAAAGATGGTGCGCTTACCGGAAGTGTTGGTGCGATTTATAAACCAAATCAAACCTGGACCATTAGTGCTAACTTATCAACCGGTTTCAGAGCACCTAATGTGGATGACGCCGGTAAAGTATTCGATTCTGAACCAGGGTATGTTATCGTTCCAAACCCTGATCTGAGAGCTGAATATGCCTATAATGCAGAAATTGATGTTGCCAAAGTTTTTGGTGATCTTCTCAGGATTGATGTAGCTGCCTATTATACATATCTCGCCGATGCCATGGTTCGGCGTAATTTTACCTTGAACGGCCAGGATAGCATTATGTATGATGGCGAAATGAGCCAGGTACAGGCCATTCAAAATGCGGCCAGTGCAACTGTTTATGGCGTTCAGGCAGGACTGGAAATAAAACTTCCGGAGGGGTTTGGCATTTCTTCACAATTCAATTACCAGAAAGGTGATGAAGAGCTCGATGACGGAACCACCAGCCCATTGCGTCATGCAGCTCCCTGGTTTGGCATATCTTCCCTCACGTATACGGCTCAAAAACTTAAGCTAGACTTTTATGCGACCTACAATGGGGAAGTGCCTTTTGAGGATATGCCACAGGAAGAGCAGGGTAAAGATTATATGTATGCTATTGATGCTGATGGAAATCCTTATTCCCCAGGTTGGTACACTCTGAATTTTAAAGCAATGTACCAGCTTTCTGAGTATTTATCGATAAGCGGAGGTCTCGAAAACCTGACCGATCAGCGTTACAGGCCATATAGCTCCGGTTTGGTGGCTCCGGGAGGAATTTTATTCTTTATTAAAAGCAAATTTCTAAGTCAACATTCAATACGACAATTATGCACTTCTGATATATTTCTCATAACAACAAACATCAGAATGAGGGTGGGATTTTTAATCCCACCCTCTTTTTGTTTTGGCAAAAACTACAGGAAATTATTTGTACTAATTTTGATCGTTTTAAAAGCAGGTTATGATTTATATCAATGCCCAACAATTTCTTGAGTATTCTGCACAAAAGCCCATCATTGATGTACGTTCGCCATCAGAGTTTTTGCAGGGACACATTCCCGGGGCAATTAATCTGCCTTTGTTTGATGATGAAGAAAGAAAGAGGATTGGGATTTTATATAAAAATTCCGGTAGAGATGCATCTGTATTGCTTGGACTGGAGATTGTCGGTCCGAAAATGGCGGGACTTGTCAAAGAATTACAGAAAAATATTCAGGGAAAAGATATTCTTGTTGCATTGCTGGCGGGGAGGAATGCGCAGCAACGGAATGGCCTGGCTTTTTGAAACTGCCGGATTTAATGCAAGTGTTTTACAGGGCGGATATAAATCTTATCGGGCTTATATCCGTAAGCAACTTGGCGAACCGGTCAAACTGGTTATTCTTGGAGGCTATACCGGATCAGGAAAATCCGAAATACTTGAATTTATTGGCCAATCAGGGGAACAAGTTTTGGATCTGGAAAAAATAGCTCACCACAAAGGTTCTGCTTTTGGCGATCTGGGGCAGAAGAATTCAACCCACCAATGAGCAATTTGAAAATAACTTATATTTCGAACTTCATAAGCTTGATCTGAATTCAAGCAATCTGGGTAGAGGATGAAAGCCGTGGCATTGGCACTGTGAGTATTCCCGAACCTTTTTTTATAAAAATGAAAGACAGCCTGTTATTATTTATTGATGTTAAAAAGAAAATTCGTGTCGACCGGCTTGTGAATGAATATGCCGGTTTTAATGTTTCTCTTTTAGAAAGTGCCATCCGACGGATTTCGCAAAGATTGGGCGGACTTAATATGAAACTTGCCATTGATTCTCTTAATAATAAAGATTTTAAAACGTCAGCATCAATTCTTCTTGATTATTACGATAAGGCTTACCTGAAAGGAGTTTCAGACCGGGATCCGTCAAAGGTAATTGTGTTAAGCCTTAATTCAGGTGTTCCAGAAATTAATTCTAAGAAGGTGCTGGAGTTTTACAACCGGGAAATTAAATCAAAATTTCACCTTTTCGATAAATCATTTCAACAATAATAACAAAATTCAAAAAATCATTTCAGCAATTCAACAATTCAGCAATTCAACAATATAACAATTCAACAATTTCCATATGTTACCCATCTATCTCGATTATAACGCTACAACCCCAATAGACAAAGAAGTAGCCGAGGCCATGAAGCCTTTTCTTGACGAACTATTCGGAAATCCTTCGAGCAGTCATGAATTCGGTGTCAGGACAAGAAAGGCAGTCGAAACAGCCAGGAAACAGGTTGCCGGTTTGATTGGATGTTCACCACAAGAGATCATTTTTACCAGCGGCGGAACCGAATCCAACAATTTTGCAATTAAAGGAGTAGCCCTTGCCAACAGGCATAAAGGAAATCACATCATCACCACTTCCATCGAGCATCCGGCTGTCATTGAAGTATGCAAATACCTTGCATCAAATGGTTTCAGGATTACTTACCTTCCGGTGGATGAATTTGGCTGGGTTGATCCTGATAATGTTAAGAAAGCAATAACCTCGGAAACCATTTTAATCACCGTCATGCATGCCAACAACGAAGTAGGCACAATCCAGCCTATAGAGGAAATTGGCGAAATAGCCAGAATGCAACAAGTTCTTTTTCATACAGATGCTGCCCAATCGGTTGGAAAAATTAATGTTGATGTGAACCGAATGAAAGTTGACCTGCTTTCGATTGCCGGCCATAAACTTTATGCGCCAAAAGGAATAGGCGCTTTATATATCCGGAAAGGAGTAAAACTGGAAAAGCTGATTCATGGGGCAGACCATGAAATGAACCAGCGAGCCGGAACTGAAAACATCCTTGAGATAAGCGGCCTGGGAATGGCTTGCGAAATTGCAGGACGGGACCTGGAAAAAAACCGTATTCACTTATGCAGGATGAGGGATTCATTATATCAGGGTTTGACCGAATCTATTCCAAATGTAAAACTTAATGGCCACCCTGAAAAAAGGTTGCCCAATACATTGAGCCTTAGCTTTCGGGGTATCGAAGCCAACGCATTGCTTTCGGCATTATCGGGTATCGCTGCATCAGCCGGCGCTGCCTGCCATACCGATAACATTGAAATATCGTCTGTGTTAAAGGCGATGCAAGTTCCGGATGAATTTGCGATGGGTACCATCCGGTTTTCGACAGGGAAATACACAACAGAGCTTGAGATAGAAAGAGCTTCAGAGATGGTGATATCAGTGGTGAAAAGATTGAGAAACAAATAAAAAGATTGGTTGTTAAATCTATTACAGTCTAATAGAACCTTGTTAACGAACTAAAAACACTTTGTTATCGTAGAAGTAAACAAAATATGACCGATTGTTAATATCGGTGTTGGAAAAATTTTCGTTTAAGGTAACAGATTTTTATTTAATTTCGGCTCAAATAAACAAAATGAATCACCATGGATAAATTCTCAGGTTTAGCAATAGGTCTTTTTTTGATCGGATTTGTTTTGCTGGTTGTACTATTGGTTACCATATTTTACCGTCCGGCAAAACGTTTACATGTCTCCTGTAATTTTAAGTCCGACAGTGATGAAAAAAATGACTCAGTGTTGGTTGTAAGTATGGAAAATATTGGAAAAAGGAAGTTGAAGCTCCTTGCTCCTTATGTTCGTTTCAGCCATACTACTCATTCCAAACTTTACCAGGTCAAGCCTGAAACCATTAATTGTAAATTTCCAAGAATGCTGAAAATTGGTGAGAAGCTGAGCTGCGAAGTCGATCTTGGCCATTTTAAAACCATACTTGAAAAACATGCATTTTCACCCACTCACATGAAATTAATCGTGAATGATTCAGCAGGGCTTGATTTCGAATCACAGAGCCTTGCATTCAAGGTATAGCATGTAATTTAAACCATTTATTTCCTTAGTTTCTGCAATCTTTGTGGCTGCGGATGTGAATAACTTTTTCAAACCTTCATTTAAGTCAGAAATCTTCTGAGGCAATTATACTTAATTTTACCCACTAAATAAAACTATAGTGGGTGATTTTCTCAATCAGTTGAATAGTGCGCAGCGACTGGCGGTTGAGGCATTTGAGGGACCCGTGATGGTCATTGCCGGGGCCGGTTCCGGAAAAACACGGGTGTTGACTTACCGGGTTGCTCATTTATTGAACCTTGGTGTAGATCCCTTTAATGTTCTTGCCCTGACATTTACCAACAAAGCAGCCCGGGAGATGAAGGAAAGAATCATTAAACTGGTTGGAAATGCGGATGCTAAGAATGTCTGGATGGGAACTTTTCACTCAATTTTTGCCCGTGTGCTCAGAACAGAAGCCTTCAGGATGGGTTATCCTGCCAGCTTTTCAATTTATGATTCCGATGATACAAAACGCCTGATAAAAACCATTATTAAAGAGCAAAATCTGGATGACAAGGTATACTCTCCTGGTTTTGTAGCTCATCGCATTTCTTCTGCAAAATCCAGTCTTATCAGCGCCGAAGTATACAATGCCAGCGAAGAGCTCTTGCTGCAGGATAAGATGGCAGGTAAACCTCAACTTGGTGAAATCTACAGGCAATATAAAATCCGCTGTTTCAGGGCGGCAGCCATGGATTTCGACGACCTGCTGCTGAATACCTTTATCCTGCTTGAGCAGTTTCCTGAAGTATTACTGAAATACCAGAAAAAATTCAGCTTTATCCTTGTGGATGAATACCAGGATACCAACCATGCGCAATACATGATTTTAAAACGGCTTGCTGCCGATAACGAAAATATTTGTGTGGTTGGCGACGATGCGCAAAGCATTTACGGGTTCAGGGGAGCCAACATTCAAAATATCCTGAATTTTAAACGTGATTATCCGGATGCACGGGAATTCAAACTTGAACAAAACTACCGTTCCACCAAGACCATTGTAAGCGCTGCCAATACGATCATTGTAAACAACAAGGATCAGATCTTTAAAGAAATCTGGACCGAAAATGAAGAGGGCAACCTGATCGAATTGTTAAAAGCTAAAACCGACAATGAGGAAGGAACACTTGTTGCCAATTCCATCTTCGGAACAAAAATGAACTTCCAGCTAAAAAACGATGCCTTTGCCGTACTTTATCGCACCAATGCTCAATCAAGGGCAATTGAAGAAGCGCTGCGAAGGATGAATATCCCTTACAGGATTTATGGTGGCTTGTCATTCTATAACCGAAAGGAAGTTAAGGATGTGCTGGCATATTACAGGCTTAGCATCAACAATAAAGATGAAGAGGCGCTCAAGCGGATCATCAATTACCCCGCAAGGGGGATCGGAAAAACCTCCCAGGAAAGCATTGTTGTGTTAGCCGATCAGCATGATAAATCGCTGTGGGAGATCATCGAAGAACCCCACAAATATGCTCTTGAACCTGAACAGCGGAGCACTCAGCAAGATTTCTGCATTTGTGACTATGATCAAAAGTTTTTCAGTTCAAATTAAGACAAAAAATGCCTATGATCTTGCCAAACTGATTGCCTATTCTTCAGGAGTAATGAAAGATTTGAATGAAGATAAAACACCTGAAGGTATCAGTCGGTACGAAAACATTGAGGAGTTGCTGAATGCCATCAAAGAGTTCTCGGATAAGCCAAAAGAATTCAATCCCGGTGAAGAACCGGGGAAGGAAACTGATGGAGCAGCCATACGCACACTCGACGAGTTCATGCAGGATGTGGCATTGATTACAGATGCTGATGTTCAGGATAAAGATGGTGGTGATAAGGTATCTCTGATGACTATTCATGCTGCAAAAGGACTTGAATTTCCTTATGTCTTTATTGTTGGACTGGAAGAAAATCTTTTTCCATCCATTCAATCACTGGGATCGCGGGCTGATCTGGAGGAAGAGCGCCGCCTCTTTTATGTTGCCCTTACCCGTGCTGAAAAGAAGGTTTTTATTTCTTATGCCGAGAACCGTTATCGCTGGGGTAACCTAACTATCTGCGAACCCAGCCGGTTTATTGATGAGATCGACAGTAATTACATTGCTTACCCGCAAAGGGCCAACATGCAGAAAATACCGTCCGGCGGTTTTATGGATCACTCAGCTGTTCCTAATGTGAGAAAAAACCTTAAAAAGCTGGGTAACCTGGCAGCTAGACCATCAATTTCAAGTGGAGACGAAGTTTATAGCCAGATGGACAAGATCATTCCTGGCGCAGAAGTGGAACATGCACGCTTCGGAAAGGGTAAAGTGATCAGTATAGAAGGATCGGGTGCAAGCCGGAAAGCATCTGTCTTCTTTAAAAATGTCGGACAGAAGCAGCTGCTGCTTCAATATGCCAAATTAAAGGTAATCGGTTAGTTCATGAAAATGTAACTATCACTATCACGCTGTATTTCATTTTCTTACCACAATTATCTATCGGAATTTAGTGAACAATATACTACCTTTGTTGTTTGTTTATTAATCATTCAATGATGGATAAAAAACTATTTTCTTTTAGTTTGGTTTCAGCAATTTTGCTGATCATCGGTTTAATGTCCTGTACCTCAGATCAAACATTACAGGTGCCTGAGATGAACTTCAGCCAGTTTGAACCTTATTTGCAAAAGACCGAACGATACGGTTTATATTATTAATTTCTGGGCTACCTGGTGTAAACCCTGCATCAAAGAATTGCCTGATTTTGAAAAAATCAATAAGGATTACCGAAACGAAAAAGTTAAAGGTGATTTTAGTCAGCCTGGATTTTCCGGATAAGCATGATGGATCATTAATCCCTTTTTTGAAAGAACACAATATCAAATCAGAAGTGATCCATCTGACCGATACCGATGCCAATACCTGGATCGATAAAGTCAGTCCGTTTTGGTCGGGTGCAATTCCTGCAACAGTAATCTATAAAAACACTTCAAGGGAATTTTATGAAAAAATCCTTACCTATGATGAAATTAAAAAAAATTGTTGAATCTAAAATCTAGTAAAATGAAAAGAATATTATTTGTAATTCTGACTCTTCTTTTTGTAAACATTGTATTTGCTCAAGGTTATAAAATTGGTGATTTGGCTACTGATTTCAAACTGAAAAACGTAGACGGAAAAATTGTTTCATCTGGCCGATTTCAAAGATACCAAAGGATTTATTGTAATTTTTACCTGCAATCATTGTCCTTATGCCATCGCATACGAAAACCGTATCAATCGAATTGATAAAATGTTTAAGAATAAAGGTTTTCCGGTTATCGCCATTAATCCGAATGACAATGAAGCCTATCCTGAAGATTCGTATGAAAACATGATCATCCGGGCTAAAGAGAAAGGATTCACCTTTCCTTACCTTTTTGATGAGGGTCAGAAAATATATCCGCAATACGGAGCTACGCGGACACCACATATTTTCATTTTGAAAAAAGAAGAGAAAGGAATGATTGTTAAATACATCGGAGCGATTGACAACAATCATGCTGATGCTAAATCTGTGACAGAAAAATATGTTGAAAATGCTGTTAATGCATTGCTTTCAGGAAAAGATCCTGATCCTGCAACCACGAAAGCAATCGGTTGCTCGATTAAACCAAAAAACTAAAGAATAAATACCAAATTAGAAAATCCAAAATCCAAGGAGTAAGGTAGTTGCGGAGTTTGGAAATTAAATATAAGATTTGGATTATTCTTCAGCATCCAGTTTTTCGAAATACCGAGTTTTTGCTTATAAATTCCGGTACAATGGCTTTCATCTTTTTAACAATGGCCATGTTATCCTGCTTATCAAACAGATCGATAAGTTCATTAATTTCCTTTGAAATCGGTTCAAAATCATATTGCCGCACTTTGCCGATCATGATCTGGGGATGGTGAGTAGGAAGAGTGTTTTCTGAATCATTGAGCAATTCCTCGTATAATTTTTCTCCTGGGACGAAGACCGGTAAACTTAATTTGAATGTCTTTATCAATTTCAAGACCTGAAAGCCGGATCATCTTTTTGGCAAGGTCAACAATTTTAACCGGTTTACCCATATCAAACAGGAAAATCTCACCTCCTTTTCCCATCATTCCTGCTTCCAGCACCAACCTGCAGGCTTCGGGGATGGTCATGAAGTAGCGAATCACTTCCGGATCGGTCACAGTTACTGGCCCGCCCTGTTCAATCTGTTTTTTGAATAAAGTCACTGCCGATCCATTAGAACCAAGCACATTCCCGAAACGGGTAGTAATAAACTGAGTGGTTGTTTTTTGATTTAACGACTGAACATAAATCTCTGCAATCCGCTTGGAAGCACCCATGACATTGGTAGGATTTACTGCCTTATCTGTAGAGATCATAATGAATTTCTCAACGCCATGCTTAACTGCAAGATCGGCTATTATCTTGGTGCCTTTAATATTCGTAAAAAGCGCTTCCGAGGGATTATTTTCCATCATCGGAACATGCTTATAAGCAGCAGCATGGTAAATAATAGCCGGTTTAAACAACCGGAAAGCCTGGTCCATTCTCACTTCATTGCAAATATCCGCAATGGCTATTTCAAAATTTCTGAATTCGAATTTACCGGTCAGTTCATTTTCAAGATCGTACATGGCGCTTTCGGCCTGGTCGATAAGGATGATTTTCTCCGGATTGAAATTCATGATCTGCCTCACCAGTTCGCTGCCGATAGAGCCGGATGCACCGGTTACCATGATCACTTTGCCCGAAAGATCCTGACTGATTTTTTCAGTATCGAGTTTAATCTCATCCCTTTCCAGCAAGTCTTCAATATTGATTTTCTTGATTTGGTTGAAGCTGAGTTCTCCGTTAATCCAGCTTGAGACCGGAGGAACGGTAAACACTTTTGTTTTATAAGCCATGCAGATATCAGCGATGGCCTGTTTTTTCTCCGGCCTCAGCTTTTGAACGGAAATGATCAAGTTGTCAACATCGTTACCGGAAAGCATTTCATCCAGTTTTTCCAGCCCGCTGATATCAACCCCTTCGATTTTTTTACCCCATTTGTTTTTATCTTCATCAATAAATGCAATGACTTTATAGCGTATCCCCATGTCCCTGTCTAATGCCCGCTTGGTTATTAACCCGGCTTCACCAGCTCCGAAAATGATCACTTTCGTTTTTGCACCAGAGGGATTGACCATTTCAAGATAAGCTATCTTAACAACGATACGGAAGGTTATCATCAATAAGACAACTGTCATAAATTCAATGACTATGATTGAAAAGGGATGAGGAATTGATCGTTGATGAAATAATAAGAAATTACATTTCCTGCAGTAAAAAGCAGACTGCCACCAAATATCACCAGGAAAATCCGACAGCATCTTCAGTGCTTGTATAACGGATGATCCCGGCATAGGTTCGGAAAAGAATAAAGCTCAGACTTCGAACGATAAGAATGATTGAAAATACCTGTGGCCAGTATTTTATTTCATCTGGAGGCACATGAAAATTAAACCTGACCATATAAGCAAGCAACACTGCAAACAGCACAAAAAGAACATCGATCAGGAAGATCAGCCAGCGGGGCATATTTTGTCGGGTCAGGAGCATGCTGTATGTTTTAATATGCCAAAATTAGCATTAATTTCAGAACAATATTTGGATTCTTCTTTGGGCTTTTTATACATTTGCCGCCATAACATAATTGTATATTTTTTATAATATTTTACAATGAAATATACAGCATTTACAAAGTTCCATGAAGGACTTGGCGCTAAAATGGTTGAGTTTGCAGGTTATTACATGCCCATCCAGTATGAGGGGCTTATAAAAGAACATTTAACCGTTCGCAGTGGAGTTGGAGTTTTCGATGTAAGCCACATGGGCGAAGTTTGGGTAAAGGGTCCAAAAGCCCTTGATTTTATCCAGTGGATCACCTCCAATGATGCATCTGTTTTATTTGACGGCAAAGTTCAGTATTCCTGTTTCCCGAATGGAAAAGGAGGCATTGTGGATGATTTACTTGTTTACCGGATGAATCCGGAATTGTTTTTACTGGTCATCAACGCTGCCAATATTGAGAAAGACTGGAACTGGATTGTGGCGAAAGGAAAAGAATTCGGATTAAAAGAAGGCACGGAACTGATCAATGATTCTGATCAATACTGCCCAGCTTGCCGTTCAGGGACCGAAAGCCCTGAAAGCAATGCAAAAACTCACTTCTGAGCCCATCGAAAACATGGAATATTATACTTTTAAAATACTGACTTTCGCCGGCGTTCCGGATATTCTTCTTTCGACAACAGGCTATACCGGTTCAGGCGGATGCGAAATTTATATGCCTAACGACAAAGCACAAATTATCTGGGATGCGGTTTTCAAAGCAGGGGAGGAGTTCGGGATAAAACCGATCGGACTGGCTGCACGCGATACCCTCCGCCTCGAAATGGGTTTTTGCCTTTACGGCAACGACATCAACGATACCACTTCTCCGATTGAAGCAGGATTAGGTTGGATCACCAAATTCACCGATAAGAAAAATTTCATTGATAAAGCCTCTTCTGCTTAAACAAAAAAATGAAGGAGTTCAAGACGGTTGAAAGGTTTTGAAATGATCGACAAAGGCATTCCGCGCCAGCATTACGAAATTTGCGATGCTAACGGAAATATTATTGGCGAAGTTACCTCAGGTACACAGGCTCCTTCATTGAATAAAGCCATTGGGATGGGTTATGTGAAGGATGAATTTTCGAAGCTGGATACTGAAATTTATATCCGGATCAGAGAAAAGCTGTTAAAGGCAAAAATTGTAAAAATCCCATTTTATAAAGGTTAAAATCATATAAGCATTTTATCGTGTCCATAAATAACACCGGGCATTGAGGTTATTGTTTCTCCGTTACTTTATCCTTCTCGGCAGATAAAAGAAAATTTTGATGTGGTGGTAGTGGATATATTTCGCGCCGGGACTACCATTTGCACTGCTTTTCAGCAGGGAGTTGAAAAGATCATACCTGTTGGCTTAGTGGACGAAGCCAAAAACTATAAAGAAAAAGGTTTCCTGGTCGCTGGTGAACGTGACGGAATTAAACTGGAGATTGCTGACTTCGGAAATTCACCCAGCCGAAATGATGAATGCAGACCTGAAAGGTAAAACATTGGTGCTAACCACCACCAACGGAACAAAGGCAATTGAAACAGCTACAGGAGCCAAACTGATAGCCATTGGAGCATTTACCAACCTCAGTTATCTTTCAGAATGGCTTTTAACTTTGAAGCGGAATATTGTCATCCTTTGCTCAGGCTGGAAAGAAACCTTCAGCCTTGAGGATACCGTTTTTGCCGGCGCATTAATTGAATCATTTAATTCAGCAGCCCGATCGTTACATCCTCTATGACTCTTCGGTTGCTGCCATTGAACTTTGGAAGTCAGCTAAAGGAGATTTGGGTTCATACTTAAAAAACGGATCGCATTACAAAAGGCTGGTTCAGCTTGGCGTACAAAAAGATATTGATCTTGCTCTTAGCTATGAATTCCACCAGGGTGATCCCGGTTTACGAGAATAATTATCTTATAAATATATTGAAATGAAAAAACAGATTTTATCAACGATTGTTATTATGACTGCTTTACTTACAGCATGCAATCAGGGCAGCAAAACTGCCCCAACTGAAAATAAAATGGAAGAAACAAAAGAATTCAAGTATCTCCTTGAGCAATTTGCCGACCTGAAGATCATGCGATACCAGGTTCCGGGATTTGATGAACTCAGCCTTCAGCAAAAAAAGCTGGTGTATTATCTGAGTGAGGCTGCTTTGTGCGGCAGGGATATCCTGTTCGATCAGAATTATAAGTACAATTTGAAGATCCGGAAAACCCTTGAAGAAATTTACAAGAATTACAAGGGTGACCGCCAATCGAACGATTTTAAGGAATTCGTGGTTTACCTGAAAAGGGTTTGGTTTTCAAATGGAATCCATCATCATTATTCGACCGACAAATTTGTACCGGGCTTTTCACCGGAATATTTAAACGAACTGATTAGTCAAAGTCCGGATGCTAAATGGCCGCTGGTTGAAGGGCAAACAGTGAATGATCTTGTTCCGGAAATGACATCACTGCTTTTCGATCCTCAGATTGCAGCAAAACGGATAAGCCTGGATGGATCTGCAGATATGATCAAGGCTTCAGCATGCAACTTTTATGATGGTGTAACGCAGAAAGAAGCCGAAGACTTCTATGAGAAAATGAAAGTTCCCGGAGATACCACCCCGATCGCTTACGGCCTGAATTCAAAGCTTATCAAGAAGGATGGTAAGGTGATGGAGGATGTTTACAAGGTGGGAGGCTTGTATTCTGCAGCCCTTGAAAAAGTGGTTTACTGGCTCGAAAAAGCTTCAACTGTTGCCGAAAATGAGCATCAGAAGCAATCCATTGATAAGCTGATTGAATTTTACAGGACCGGCGATCTCAAAACTTACGATGAGTTCAATGTGCTTTGGGTCAGCGATCTTCAGTCGATGGTTGATTTTGTAAATGGCTTTACCGAAAACTATGGCGATCCGATGGGTATGAAAGCTACCTGGGAATCGGTGGTGAATTTCAAGGATATGGAAGCCACCAAACGCACCGAGATCATCAGCGCCAATGCACAATGGTTCGAGGATAATTCACCGGTCGACGCACGGTTCAAAAAGCCGGAGGTAAAAGGTGTCTCAGCCAAAGTGATCACGGTAGCTCAGCTTGGTGGTGATTGCTATCCTTCAACCCCGATCGGAATCAATCTTCCCAATGCAGACTGGATTCGCAAGGAGTACGGATCAAAATCCGTTACGATGGAGAACATCACCTATGCATACGATCAGGCTTCTTTGGGGAATGGTTTCCTCGAAGAGTTCTGCTATTCACCCGAAGAGATTGAACTGGCAAAGAAATACGGTCCGCTGGCAGGCAATCTCCACACCGATCTGCACGAATGCCTTGGACATGGCTCCGGACAATTGCTGCCCGGCACCAGCTCCGAAGCGCTCAAAAATTATTCCTCTGCCCTTGAAGAATCCCGTGCCGATTTGTTTGCGCTTTATTACCTTGCCGATCCGAAAATGATCGAGCTTGGTATTGTTCCCGATACCAACACGGCAAAAGCCGAATACAATGCCTATATGCGCAATGGACTGATGACGCAGCTTACCCGCATTGAGATTGGGCAAGAACATCGAGCAGGCGCACATGCGCAACCGCCAGCTGATTGCCAGGTGGTGCTTCGAAAAAGGGCAGCCCGAAAACGTAGTGGAAAAGGTGACCAGGGACGGAAAGACCTATTATAAGATCAACGATTATAAGAAGCTGAGGAACCTTTTCGGGCAGTTGCTTGCCGAGGTGCAGCGCATCAAATCGGAAGGCGATTACGAAGCCGGCAAAAAGCTGGTTGAAACCTATGGCGTGCAGGTTGATCCGGTGTTGCATAAAGAGGTAAAAGACCGTTTTGTGAAACTGAACATCGCTCCTTATGGCGGATTTATCAACCCTGTATTTAAAGTTACCGAAGCCAACGGCGAGATCACCGATATTAAGATTGAATATCCGGATGACTATACAACTCAAATGCTCTATTATTCGAAGAATTATTCGTTCCTTTAGAACCAGGCGCTTAAAGAAATTAGGAACCTTCCGCGATGCTTTTGCGGGAGGTTTTTTTTAGGTTAGTATTGATTAGTTAGTACAAAGAAGTAAGATTTTAAAAAGGATTTCCTTCAGGAAATTTCAATTTTCACTTCTGATTTCTACTCAATTATCTTTTTCCCTATCTTTGAACCGCTAGTATGCGTGGAGGTTGAATAAAATACTAATAAGTTATGCATAATTCATTTAAGAAATGACCAATACAATAATTTATAAAGGGATTACTCTATTTTACGCTAATATATCTATTAAATTAAAAAATCTACCAATATCTTATAAAATATTTATTTAATGTTTGTTTATATCATAGATCTGGAATCCTATTCTTCCAGTACGTTTCCAAAAGCAAGAATGCCAGCACTATGAAATTATTTATTAAACCAAATTCAAACAACGTATTTAACATGTGTTAGTAATACCTACCCCATAATATATTCGTTGAAATAAGATAATTACAGTTGAAGGTTCACCAAATATTAGTTTCTGCAACGGTTTACCACAGGAGTTTTTTGATGGTTATCTTGTAGTTAGCCAAAACAATTTGTTTGATGCATAGATCACATGGGTGAAATTGCAATACCCATTCAATATGAAAGGCTCACTCATTTTGATAACGGTTTTGCACTGGCCAAAAGGGATAAAATATTCTATGTGATAGATAAGGAGGGTAAAGAAACACAGCTTGAAGAAAAAAATATATTGAATATATGGCATTTCTCTGAGGGGCTTGGAACAATTGAAGTACCAGGCCAGAAATGGGGTTTTGTAAATGGTGAGGGTAAAACAGTTATTGAGCCCCTATTTGATGGCACAGGATATTTTTATGGTGGCTTAGCCTGGGCCAGAACATATGAAGGAAAAATGGGCTACATTAATAAAAAAGGGCAATGGGCAATCGCTCCCCAATTTGAAGTAGCTAAGAATTTTGACCCTGAAAGCGGACTAGCAGTAGTTAAAGTTGACGGTTTATGGGGATATATTAACACGGAGGGAAAGATACTTTTTCAATTGACTAATCAAGAAATAAAATTTACGATTTGTCCAAAAATCGAATATTACGTTTGGGAATCATTGATCAAACGGAGTTGTAAGGAATCTATTTGACATCGTATTTGTGGAAGTTAAATACAAAGCTGCAAAATTAAATTTTACCGCTGTTTCGGATTGCTGTCCAAACTAAATATTATCCCCGCTGTCTTCCTCCTCATACCGACCAAAAGCGATTCTCAGGCTGACTAAAATTAACATAATTTTTTATTTCAGCAGGTAAGTTTAAATCACTTCTAAGTGGAAAGCATCAGTGGTGCCGGAACACTTACAATGTCTAAAGTCTAATGTCTAAGTACTAACTTCTCAATACTTCGGTCCCGCGCCCCAAAAGTTTGAAAACTCACCTGCATCCTCTCCAAATGATTCGACGATGGTGTTTTCTTTCAGTTTGATGGTGCATTGCTTTCCGGCGATTTCTGAAAAGATAATGTTGTACTCCACCTTCTTCTCATCGATCATGATGACGCCGGCCAGGTCTTTGCTTACTTTATGGATGCCAAGGTCGGCATGACACACCGGGCAGAAAAAATCGATGTGTTCGCCTTCAGTATAAGTAAATGCTGGCACATGAAGGATTGAGTAATTTCCCAATTCAGGGCTTAAAAGAACTAAGCCTTTCGATCCCTTTTCCGTCTGTGCCGAAAAGATCACTGAATTCTTAATCTTCAGGTCCGACCTGCAGGAAGGACATAAAAAACGGGTTTTCATAATTATTGTCTTTTGTATTCTTGATCCAAATAAATAATTGATTCTTGTTTTCTTAGCACTATTAATCTGCTTTCTTTTTCGCCGTCCATGCCAAAACCAGCATGATCAATCCGAAAACCAGCATGCCCAATCCGCACCACAGATTGATATTTACACCTAACGATCGGCTGTAAAGCGCTTCATCACCACTGGTAAACAAACCATAAAGGGTCAGCATCAAGCCAAAAATAGAAAACATTAAACCGATCGGAAATTTTATATCTACGCCCATAATTTTTTAGGTTAATAATTGTTAAATTATTTTTATTTCTACCAGAACATTACCGTTAAAACGGCTGCAATCGCCAGCACAAAAACAGCCAGTGTGGAAGAACGCTGGTACCATACCACTTTCTCTTCATTTAGTTTCGGGGTCAATGAATAAACAAGTCCCTTCAGTTCCTCATCCGATTTGATTTTTTTAGTTGCCAGGGATAATCCAACTGTAACAATGGCGCTGGTGCTGCAGGCAAATATCGCTGTCCAGAAATTCTGCGCCATCTCCACCGGGTAAGCAAACAGGTGATAGATCCATCCTCCTTTGACAAGTGTATCAGCACCTTCAGGGTATGTTAATCCATGATGAACCAATGCAATCATGAACCCGGCCAGCAATCCTGTAAATGCAGCATGACCGGTGGTTCGTTTCCAGAACATACCCAGGAAGATCACTGCAAACAAAGGCGCATTGATCATCGAGAAGATGGTTTGCAGAAAGTCCATGATATTTCCGAACATACTTGCCAGGTAGGCTGCTGCAATACTTACAAGTACACCAAAGATAGTAGCCAGCCGTCCAACATCTAAATAATGTTTTTCATCAGCAGTTTTATCACCTGTAACCGGACGAATATAGCTCTGGTAAATATCGTAAGTCCAAACCGTATTGAAAGCGGAAACATTGCCCGCCATCCCCGACATAAAAGAAGCCAGCAAAGCCGTGATCCCAAGACCAAGCACACCGGCAGGCAGATATTGTTTGAGCAGCATGATGATGGTGTAATCATAAATCGGTTGCCCCGCTTCGTTGAGTGGCAGAGCAAATTCCTTTCCGGGCGTGTTCATCAGCACCAGGGCAGCAATACCCGGCACAATGATCAGGAAAGGGATAAACATTTTGGGAATGGCGCCAATCAGCGGAGTATTTCGTGCAGCAGTTGTTGATTCGGCAGCCATGGCCCGCTGAACGATTAAAAAATTAGTGCACCAGTATCCGAAAGAAAGCACAAAACCAAGTCCTGCAAAAATGCTGTACCATTCCACACCCATGGGATTTGCCTTTCCCGATCCGGTGTATTTCCAGGTTGTGGTCCAGGTATCGGCAGCAAAACCCTTTACCGGTAACAATCGGGGCAAGTTGTTCCTGCATTCCGCTCCAGCCGCCCAGATCCCTCATGCTTAAAAAAACAATAGGCAATAATCCGATCACGATGATGAAAAACTGCAGCACTTCATTATAAATCGCAGATGAAAGTCCGCCTAAATAAGTATATCCCAAAACAATGGCAGCCGATAAAACAAGGCTTAAATGGAAATTCCATCCGAGAACTTTTTCCATCAGGATAGCCAGTGCATACATCGAAATACCGGAAGCCAGGATGGTCATTACTGCAAATAGGATGGCATTCAATCCGCGGGTTTTCTCATCGTACCTCAATTTCAAATATTCAGGAACCGATCTTGCTTTTGAACCATAGTAAAAAGGCATCATGAACATGGCCAGGAAAACCATGGCCGGTATGGCGCCCACCCAGTAAAAATGCGTGGTAAGCATACCGTATTTAGCACCGGAACCTGTCATTCCCATTACTTCAAGAGCGCCAAGGTTGGTCGAAATAAATGCCAATCCTGCCACCCATGCCGGCATTGAACGTCCTGCTTCCAGGAAAGCCGATGCTGATTTCATGTGTCGTTTCAATGCCCAGCCAATGCCAAGTACAAAGATGAAATAGATGATCATGATTGCATAATCGATCCATGCTAATGTAAATCCCATTTCCATAAATAAAAGGTTGGTAGTTATTATTTCAAAACAAAAGTATAAAAAGAAAACCTATCATCAAAACCCAATAATGATTATCTGCAGATTCGAACCAATTTCTTTAATTGCAATGGATTTTACATTGCTCTTCAAATAGTACCGTTAATCAAGGGTGAAAATTTTATTTGCCATCCGAAAATAATGGCAATTTATCTGAAACCGGATAGGTTCAATTCCGTATACACAAATGTGATTGTCTAAAAGCATTGTTGATAATCAATTTGATACTGAAGTTTTCGAGATTGGCATAAAAGTTTGTTCTGACAGTCTCAAATACCGGGTATATAAAAATAATTCAGAACAAAGTTTTGAAATTATTTAAAATATGAGAAAATTTATAGTCAGTTTTGTTTTTTTTACGTTCCTTCTTCTTGGTAACAACTATTGCCCAGATTCCTGCTCATCCAAACGAGAGGCGATGGTCCCGGTGGCGGGGTTCCAATTGGGGGCAGTTTCATGATATTGCTATCTTTAGGTATTGGTTATAGTTTCAGAAAAATCTATGATATCAGGAAAAAAAGTCTGGAGGAAAATCAATAACCAGGAACTTTAATCATTTCATTCGATTCTTCACTTGAGGAATAAATTCATAAGCGCCAAGGTCAGGGTCCTTCATCAGAATTCCTTAAGTTACCATCAAGATCAAGGGTTATATCAACCGGAGAACCATTCACAATTTCAATACTTCCAATATTTATTGCAGGAGACAAGGTATCGATCCGGTAATTATTTTCGATAGGGTATCAACAAACAATGGATCGGTGTTTTTCTGGCAATCCAAATAAAACTGTGGATCAGTAATTTCCAGGATTGTTTTTAAAATGCAATGGTCGAACTTATAATTAAATAAGACCTGGTCATTATTAGAAAGAATGATCTCTTCTTCGTTGGAACCATAAACAATACAATTGCCGAAATAAGCATTCTGCAGATCACCCAGAAGGGTGACGGGATTTCCATCTGCATCTGAAATAATAAGATTGTTACTGATAACAAACGACGGTTCAAGGCGCACGGTGCTGGTCCAGAAATTGGCAAAAGTACAATGCCTGAAATCATAATTTCCGCCAACGGAAAGGAACAATGTTTTTTCGGCACAATTAGCAAAAACACTATTGGTCGCATTCACCCTGTAAGCAACTGTAAACATTCCCCAAAGGCTCATGTTCTGAATGATGGTATTATTCAATTACAGGGTGCTTCCCATATCTTCCTTTGTGGTTTCAGCCTGGATACCAATAAATCCGTTCTTTATTACAGCATAATTAAACTCACTGTTAACAGCTGCTTTCGTTAATCCAAATCCGATCCCATTGGCCTGGCAGATCACGGTATTCCATTTCAAGCCGGTCGCCCTGAAAAGTAACCACGCTATCCAATTCTCCATTCACATGAATACTGCCGCCACGGTAAACCCACAATCCCGAATTTTGATGAAAATGGATATTACAACCTGGTCCGATATTCAAAATTCCGGTTGAGTCGACTACTGCCCAGCCATAAATTACGTAAGGTTTATCGTCCTCCCAGGTTACAGTTTCGCCTTCATTGGCAACAATTATATAAGGATAACTTAATCCTTCGATTTTTTTATTCCCGACAAAAAAATGGGCATCCTGTCCCCATGCAGCAAGGTCAACATCCTGGATATTGCCATTGGTTTCGAATACAATGGAATCCGAAATGATCAAGCGGAGAGTTTTGATTGGTTGGATCAACTGTAACTTTTATAAAAATAAAAAGGCTGTCTTCAGCAGCAAGTTCTATATTGCTTAGTGAAATTCCCGGTGTTCCATCCACATTGATCTGATACTGTGAATTTGAACCTTTGGCAAGGTATATATGAGAGATGCTAATCCTTTCTTTATTCCGGTTGTAGACCTTCAAAAATCCTGTGGTTGATCCAACAGTGGTAAATACCGTATCAAAAATGATGGTGTCGGATGAAAACTCAAGCTTATATGAGGGTTCGGTGCTGATAATATCATCCTTTTTGCAGGACGAATAAAATAAGCGAAACCAATAAAAGAAATAGTCAGAATCTTGAATGCTATTGAAAATTTGTGGATGATCATCTACGAAAATTTGAGCAAAGATAATGATTCATGAAAACCTATACGTAAAAAGGAAGGGTTTATTGTTTTGATATTGGAACTGAATCTTGTGATATATTGAACGAAATTGTGATAAGATAAAAGATACAAGTAAAAAGAAAATAAAGTTGATGCAGGTAAACCAGCCAATTTTTATTGTTTTAAAAATTTGGAATTTTTATTTCCATCGATTTAGGTTCATTGCAAAGTCAGGTAACTTATCTTTGCAAACCAATATTTTGAGTTTGAATTAATTTTTTGATATGAAATTTGGTGTTTGTTTGCTGAGTGTTATTCCTGTCAGGTCAGAGCCGTCGGACAAAGCTGAAATTACCACCCAGTTGCAATTTGGTGAATTGGTGGTAATCAATGAAAATAGGAGCAACTGGATAAAAATCCGGAATATTTATGACAATTATGAAGGCTGGGTTGACCAAAAGCAAATTAGTGAAATAACCGAAAACGAATTTCACCTGTTAAACCAGGTTCCGGCGCAATATACAAAAGACCTGGTCGAAGTAGTGCAGAGTGAATCGGGTCAATTAATACCTGTTCTTTTCGGCAGCACGATTAAGAAATGTAAAGGATAGCAAGTTTCAAATTGATGAAATGAAATTTTCTATTTGAGCGGGCAGCTTATCATTACCAGGTGAAAATCCTAAGATCAATTCGATCATTGAGGATGCCATGCTCTTTTTACAATGCACCTTATCTCTGGGGCGGTAAAACTCCCTTTGGAATTGATTGTTCGGGTCTTAACGCAGACGGTATTTAAAGCAAATGGCATTGAATTGCTTCGGGATGCCGCACAACAGGCAACACAAGGTGAAACTATCAGCCTGATTGATGAAGCGGAAGCCGGCGATCTTGGCTTTTTTTGATAATGAGGAAGGAAAAATCGTTCATGTGGGTATGTTAATTGAAAAGAATAAAATCATCCATGCTTCCGGAAAAGTAAGAATTGATACGATTGACCATCATGGAATTTACAATAAGGATATTGCAAAAATACACTCATAAACTCAGGCTTATCAAAAGGTTAATCTAGTACAACAGGGATTTGGTTATGCAAAAAAAAGAGGAACCATTGGCTCCTCTTTTTTTAAAATGATTATAAGAAATAATTATTGAACCTTCACAGTAATTTCAATGGTTCCGGCATTATTTGCTCCGTTAATAGCATCAACACGAATCAAACCAAATTTTTCTTCTACAGTTTTAAAAGCAAGCACATCACCAACAGATAAATCATTTGCTTTTGAAAGATTGGGTTGCGTTGGAAGAACGGCAACGGTAACAAGCTGGCTCGATGATGTAATGGCATCAAAATCAGCGCTGCTCAAAGTAGTAGTTTTAAACTTCGTAGGATTTAAAACATCCCATGTATCTAATCCATTTGCTCCTGTAAAGACAGTTGCAGCATCAGCATCGTCTGGTGCAGCCAGGGTTGCTAGGTTAGTTGCTCCATAAAAATAGAGGAAATCTATCTTATCTGAATTTGCTTTTGCCATGTCTAATGTGTAAACCATTCCATCAACTGTTGCAAATGAACCACCTGTTGTACTTGCCTGAGCACCCAAGATTATATCCTCATAAGTTGTAATATCCGATGCTGCGGGTTCAGTAGTTATGGTAAAATTTATGGTAGTGCTTTTATCGTTTTTATCCCATAAGGTGCATATAAAATCTTCCAAACCCACTGTAGGATAAGCGAAGGTCATGATATCAAGTGTTATGGAAACCGTGTTAAGTGCTGAATCCAGAATGGTGATAGTTGAAACATTTTCAAACTTTCGCTGAATAAGCAATCTTTTCAGATACTTATCTGAGTTAGTATTCCCGGTAATGCCAAAAACAAATTCTTCACCCACCGTCAAAGTTACGTCAGCATCAATGCGATTCCATCCCGGTTGGTATTCTCCACTTAGGAAAGCTAAACTTGGCGGTGGGTAATAGGTAATATTGAGTGTGAGTTTAACTTCATCGTATTGGCCCGATACATCCGTAACCCTGAAAGTCAAGATTTCAATTCCATTTTCATTTCCAGTATTGGCTACAATTATGTAATTGTTTAAAATAAACTCATTACCGCTGATCGCAGTATCCATAACTATTACAGGAGCATTGTTTCCAAACTTACTGGTAATTTTAAAGCTTGCCAATAATTTTCCGGAAATTAAGCTTGATTCGGCAAAAAGATCAATTGCAATAAGCTCGGACGCATTACAATTTACATAATTGGTATCAGGATTAACCAGTGTGATTAATGGTTTTTCTACAATTGGAGTATCAGGTTCATTTTCGTCTTTCGAACATGAAATAAAAACAAAAACCAATAATACTAAAAACAAAGTACCAGTTTTATAAGTTTTGGAAATTCTCTTGATTTGTTTCATAATCTTTTAATTTTGAAAGAGATTATAAAAGTAAAAAAAAAAGAGAAACTGATATAGTTTCTCTTTCCCAAAATTATTTTATTTTTTTTCTATTGAACCTTTACCGTAATCTCGATGGTTCCGGCATTATTTGCTCCGTTAATAGCATCAACTCTTATTAAACCAAAATAAGAAGCTGCAGTCTTGAAAGCAAGCACATCACCAACAGATAAATCGTTTGCTTTTGAAAGATTGGGTTGCGTTGGAAGGGTAGCAGCGGTAACAAGCTGGCTCGATGATGTAATGGCATCAAAATCAGCGCTGCTCAAAGTCAGTAGTTTTAAACTTCGTAGGATTTAAAACATCCCATGTATCTAATCCATTTGCTCCTGTAAACACTGTTGCTGCATCAGCATCATCTGGTGCAGCCAATGTGGCAAAATTAGTCGCTCCATAAAAATAGAGGAAATCTATCTTATCTGAATTTGCTTTAGCCATGTCTAAAGTATAAACTGTACCATCAATTGATGCAAATGAACTACCGGTTACACTTGCCTGGGCACCCAGGATTTTATCTTCATAAGTTGTAATATCCGGTGCAGCCGGTTCAGTGGTAACTGTAAAGCTTATTTTGTGTATTTATCATTTTTATCCCATACGGTGCAAATAAAATCTTCTGTACCCACAGTTGGATAAGCAAATGTGGTAATATCAAGTAAAACCGAAGATGCACTAAAAGCGGAATCCAGAATTGTAATAGTCGATACATTTTCAAACTTACGCTGAATTAACAATCTTTTCAAATCCTTGTCTGATCTGGTACTTCCGGATACTCCAAAAACAAATTCTTCACCAACTGTTAATGTCACATCACTGTCCACCCTGTCTTTACCTGGTTCATATTCTCCCCCTAAGAAGGCCAGAGTTGGCGTTAGAGGTTCGGTAGTTTCGTCGTCACTGCAGGATGTAAATATCATGCCTGCCAACAATAATAATCCCAATAAATAACTTAATTTTTTCATTGATAATAATTTTAAAATTATACTTAAAACTGTCTTATTTTGCCGGCAAATATATAAATAAATTCAAGATTTTAAACAAACTTTTTAAAATACCTACATTCTTTGCTGGCTAAAAGTGTGCTTTATTGACAAAAATCAGGCCATTAAAAACATGTTTCTTGATTGTTTGTTATTGTTTCTTGTTCCTTGTTTCATTTTGTTAATCATTTGCCCTATTTTCAAGCAGGGGGACAAACCGGAAAGTTCCGTGCTTTTCTTCTATAAAATTGCTGGCATCTTCTCTGATGATTCTCATCATCACCTGAATTTCTAATCCAACAGGAATGACAAGACAGCCACCGATTTTAAGCTGACTTTTTAACTCTTCAGGTATTAAGGGAGCTCCTGCTGTTACAATAATTTTGTCGAAAGGAGCATGAACAGGAAGGCCTTTATAACCATCACCATAAGTTATGAGGGCCGGATTATATCCTAAAGCTGGCAGCAATGCTTTGGTTCGGAGATAAAGGCTCTTATGGCGTTCAATGGTATAGACTTTTGCTCCCAATTCCATAAGCACACATGCCTGGTAACCCGAACCAGTGCCTACCTCAAGCACTTTATCACCTTTTTTTATTCTCAACAATTCTGTTTGGTAAGCTACTGTATAAGGCTGTGAAATTGTCTGGCCAGCGCCTATTGGGAATGGTTTATCATCGTAAGAAAATTCAAGAAACGAAGAATCCATAAACAAATGCCTCGGAACAGCATCGATAGCCTTCAGTACCGCTTCATCCCTGATTCCCTTTTCCCTGATCTTTTCTACCAGGTTTTTACGCATCCCTTTATGCCTGTATGTATCTTTAATCATAGATGCAAGTTCCTTTAATTTGATACAATGCAAACATAGTTAAGAAATTAACCAACCCCCGTTTATAAGTGAATGAATTTTTTGGCGAAATTAGAAAATCACCCGATAACTTTGCGATTTAATAAAATAATTGTGAAATGCTAAAAATCGGTGTATTAGGAGCTGGCCATCTTGGTAAAATACATATAAAATGTATCCGGGAATCAAATGAATATGATCTTGTCGGGTTTTATGACCCTGACCCTGCGATTTCCGATAAAGTGGAACGGGATTTTAACCTGAAACGATTTTCTGATATTCAAAGTCTGATAGACCGTGTGGATGTTGTCGACATCGTCACGCCGACCATTTCTCATTTCGAATGTGCCTCGGCAGCGCTGAAAGGGTTTAAGCATGTTTTTATTGAGAAACCGGTGGTAAATACTCCGGAAGAAGCCAAACAACTGATAGCGCTTGCCGGTGAGGCCCGCGTGAAAATTCAGGTGGGCCACGTGGAAAGGTTTAATCCAGCTTTTATCGCGGCGAAACCATTCTTTACTCAACCCATGTTTATCGAGACCCACCGCCTTGCGCAGTTTAATCCCAGGGGTACCGATGTTCCTGTAATCCTTGACCTGATGATCCACGACATCGATATCGTGCTGAGTGTGGTCAGATCTAATATCCGAAAGATCAATGCAAGCGGAGTTCCTGTTGTGAGCGATACACCTGACATTGCCAATGCCCGGCTGGAATTTGATAATGGTTGTGTGGCAAACCTTACTGCAAGCCGTATTTCGATGAAAAATATGAGGAAATCAAGGTTCTTCCAAAGCGATGCGTATATTTCGGTTGATTTCCTTGATAAAACTTCCGAAATCCTCAGGCTCGAAAATGTTCAGGACCCTGAAAAGGCTGACCCTCTTGCCATGCTGATTGATCTTGGAAAAGGAAAAGGCACCAAACAAATTATTTTTGAAAAGCCAGAAATAATACCTGTGAATGCTATTAAAACGGAGCTCGAAAGTTTTGCTCATGCAATAAAAAATAATAAAACACCGCAGGTATCCATCGAAGACGGCTATGCAGCATTGGATGTTGCCTATAAAATCATGGACAAAATGAACTACCGGGGAAAATAATTTACCCAAATTCATTTTTAATCTCAACATTTCTGTAAGGTTAACCGATAATTCAGAATCGTTTTTATACTTTCGCAGTCTTAAACAATGATGTTTTGAGAACCAGAAAGAATTTATTGATTTCAGCTTTAGGATTGCTGCTTGTTTTGACAGGCTTTCTTTCATGCGAAAAGTTTGAAGGGTCTCAAACTGTACCGTCATATATCAGTGTCGATACTTTTAAACTTGCCAATAATTCGCAGCTTGAACTGGGCTATATTTCCCATAATATTACAGATGTATGGGTTTATGTGGACGATGAGATCATTGGAGCTTTTGAATTGCCGGCTGAGCGGATCCCTGTACTTTTAGAAGGAAAGCATAAACTTACCCTGGCTCCTGGAATTAAATACAACGGAATGTCAGGGACAAGAGGTCCTTATCCTTTTCTGGAACCGGATATTGATACAGGATTTATTTTGTATATCGATAGCATAGTAAAAGTCAGTCCGGTGGTAAGGTATTACAATACTACCTTTGCTGCCTGGCTGGAGGATTTTGATGATGCATCCAATTCTCTTCAGCCTTCACCTGATAGCGATACTATTCTGCAATTTCTGACCCTATGAACCACCGGATACATTGCTTTATGGCAATGCTTCAGGAATAGGATATCTGGATCAGGAGCATCCTGTTCTGGAAGTGGCCTCTTACAATGAAGAAGTACCCGGAATAGTATTGCCTACAAACACTGCTCCTGTATTCCTTGAAATGCAGTATAACATCGATATACCACTTATTGTCGGACTTTTTATCATTGAGACCGGTGTACAAATAACCAGGCATCCCATCGTGGTATTAAATCCCACCTATGGTGCCTGGAAAAAAATTTATGTGAATATGACTCCAACTGTGAGTGATAATGTTAATGCTGATTATTTTAATGTTTTTATCCGGGCTGAAATTCCGGCAGGCTTGAATTCGGCAGTAATAAAAATCGATAATTTAAAGTTACTTACCAATCAGGAACCCTAATGAATAAGAATTTACAGGTAGCGAAATATGTTATTTGCTGATCTCCTTTCGGCAGCTATTGCCTGGATGCTTTTTTTTATTTACAGGAAGTATTCCATTGATCCTGACATCATCAGGAACCTGAAAGAAGTTTTTTCAGATGACAAGATTTATATCGGGATTGCTGTAATACCATTTTTCTGGCTTTCGCTTTATATCATCATTGGCTCTTACCGTAAAATATTCCGAAAATCGCGATTAAAGGAACTTGGACAGACCTTGTCTATTACATTCTTTGGTGTGATCTTTATTTTCTTTGCTATCATTCTGGACGACCTCATTATTTCTTATAAATCATATTACCAGTCTTTCCTGGTATTGTTTCTGCTTCACTTTGTTATTACTTATTCATTCAGGCTTATTTATCACAAGTACTACCATCAGGAAAATCCACCGGCGAGTGCTTGGTTTTAACAGCATCATTATCGGTGGGAATGGCAATGCGCTTAAGATTTACCAGGAAATTGAACAAGAAAAAGTTTCCAGTGGAAATAAATTCATTGGATTTGTCACTGCGACGGACCATGATAAGTTTCTTTTAAGCGACCCATCTTCCTCACCTCGGCTCCCTGTCCGATCTGGCAAAAGTGATCCGGGAGCATAAAATTGAGGAAGTTATTATTGCCATCGAGCGCTCGGAGCAAGGCAGGATCGAAAGAATTATTACAGAGCTCGAAGATAAAGATGTAGTAATAAAAATATTACCCAACCTGCAGGATTTTCTCACCGGTGCTGTTAAAACGGAGGGTATCTGGCACACGCCGCTGGTAAAAATTTCTCCCGATTTGATGCCTGCATGGCAAATGAGTCTGAAGCGAATGATCGATATCGTTGCCTCGCTCATCAGTATAATTGTCCTTTTACCAGTTTATATTTTTACTGCAATAGGGGTAAAAATATCATCTAAAGGATCCATCATATATAGTCAGGAACGAATTGGGCTGCATGGGAAATCATTTCGCATGTACAAGTTCAGGTCGATGTTTAGTGATGCTGAAAAATCCGGCCCGCAGTTATCTTCTACCCATGATGACCGGATTACACCTTTCGGGAGGTTTTTGCGAAAAGTCAGGCTGGATGAAATTCCCCAGTTTTTTTCAGTATTTATTGGTGATATGTCACTGGTAGGTCCGCGGCCCGAAAGACAGTACTATATTGATCAAATTGTAAAAAGAGCTCCTCATTACCGTTTGCTTCAAAAAGTAAAACCTGGAATTACCTCATGGGGGCAGGTCAAATTCGGCTATGCATCTACTGTTGAGGAAATGATTGAACGGTTGAAGTATGATATTCTTTACATCGAAAATATGTCGCTGGCTATGGATCTTAAGATTCTGATCTATACAGTAAAAATCGTGATGCAGGGTAGAGGGAAGTGAGGATTTAAGAAATACGATATTAGATGTAAGATTTTTGATTGATTTGTTAGATTTGACCGTTTTCGATCATTACCACAATATCTTCAATTTCTTTATCCTTTCCGGCAGGATCGTATTCTTCTCTAAGGTTATAGCCAAACAGGCTAGCAAAGGTTTGCCAGAAAAAAGCAACAAATTTTCCACGTAATTCCTGGATCAATGCATAGGACGAGTTACCGGTTTCACGGTCGACTAATTTTATCAAAATAATCCCCTGTTTATAGGTTAGTTTTTTAATATCCTCTTCAAATTCATCCCGCAACTCCTCTTCTGCCTGCTTCATCAGCTTTTTCCTTTCCAGTTCATTGGCAGCGCTCATAAGTAAATCTTCATATTCCCCGAGCTTTATTCCGGCAAGTTTTGCATATGGATAAACCTTCTTAACATTGTAAACAAGCTTGCTATAGCTTTTAAATTCTGCTTTAAGTTTCCAGGGCATTCTTGCATTGACGCAAAACTCAGGAAGGGTTTGAGTGATCAGTGTGTCATTGTCAGTAATTCTAGCCTGAACAACAATACCAATACTTTCCTGCGACGATACATTGTGCAGAAAAAATGATATAAAGATTATAATGCCGAGTATTCGCTTCATGGACATTAAAAAATCAATAATTGTGCCAGCCATTTAGCTTGCAACAAGTTTGAAAGTAATACAAAGATAAAACTATATAGCCTGGAAATTATTTTTCGAAAAGGAAACTTTTCACTATGCAACTTTAAGCCTTGCAATGCTTGATTTCCTGAATTTATCTTCAGCATATTCAGGAGTAATAATCAATTCCCGTACAGATTTGGTTGAAGGCAGTTCGAACATGGCATCGGTTAGAATTCCTTCAACGATCGAGCGGAGTCCACGGGCGCCAAGCTTAAATTCGATAGATTTATCAACAATAAAATCAAGAACATTATCCTCAAATTTTAACCTGATCCCATCCATTTCAAACAATTTGGTATATTGTTTTATCAGCGAATTTTTTGGCTCTATTAATATTCTTCTTAGAGAGTCCTTGTGTAAAGGTTGCAAAAAAGTAACGATCGGCATCCGTCCTACGATTTCAGGGATAAGTCCGAATTTTTTCAAGTCGGGCGGAGAAATGTATTGAAGGATATTTTCTTTATCGATGCTACCTTCGGCCTGGCCAAATGTATAACCTATGACATTGGTTCTCAAGCGTGAGGCGATGATCTTTTCCATGCCATCAAAAGCACCGCCGGCAACGAAGAGGATGTTCTTTGTATCAATCTGGATCATTTTTTGTTCCGGATGCTTACGTCCACCCTGAGGCGGAACATTAACTACAGAACCCTCCAGGAGTTTCAGCAAAGCCTGTTGCACACCTTCACCCGAAACATCCCGGGTAATTGAAGGATTATCGCTTTTTCGTGCAATCTTATCGATTTCATCAATGAAAATGATTCCTTTTTCGGCGGCAGCTACATTGTAATCAGCCACCTGCAGCAACCTTGATAAGATACTTTCTACATCTTCACCCACATAGCCTGCTTCTGTAAGAACTGTGGCATCGGCAATGCAAAAAGGTACTTTGAGCATTTTAGCAATGGTTCTGGCCAGCAGTGTTTTGCCAGTACCGGTTTCACCCACCATGATGATGTTGGATTTTTCAATCTCAGTTTCATCATCCTGGGATTTATTTGCGGGCTGGGTAATTCTCTTATAATGATTGTATACAGCAACAGCAAGCACAACCTTGGCTTCATCCTGTCCAATTACATACTGATCGATGTAGGCCTTGATCTCTTTTGGTTTAAGAAGCTCGATCTTTGTAAACTGCTTGTGCGTCTTGGTGGCGATTTCTTCACTAATAATCGACTGGGCCTGAGCTACACAATAGTCGCAAATATGCGCATCCAGGCCCGCAATCAATACATTGGTTTGCAGTTTCTCTCTTCCGCAGAAGGAACATCGTTCAATTTTCTTGACCATGACAGCCGTTATTTATCAATTATACAAAAGTAATGCTATTTAAGTTGCTGATAATTAATTATTTTTTCTCTGTACGCTTCAGCACTTCATCTATCATTCCATATTCTTTTGCTTCAGCAGCGGTCATCCAGAAATCCCGGTCCCCATCTTTCCAAATCTTTTTATAAGGCTGATTGGAATGTTTGGCAATGATCTCATATAACTCCTTTTTCAGCTTTTGAATTTCCCTGGCAGTAATTTCAATATCCGATGCCTGACCTTCAGCTCCGCCCATCGGCTGGTGGATCAAAATTCTTGAGTGGGGAAGGGCTGTTCGTTTACCGGTTTCACCGGCGCAAAGCAAGACAGCGCCCATAGATGCTGCCACACCGGTACAGATGGTCGCCACATCAGGATTGATATATTGCATGGTATCATAAATACCAAGTCCGGCATAAACCCCACCTCCAGGCGTATTCAGATAGATCTGAATGTCTTTTTTCGCATCCACCGATTCGAGGAACAGCAATTGTGCCTGGATGATATTGGCTACATAATCATCAATAGGTACACCCAAAAAGATGATCCTGTCCATCATCAGCCTTGAAAAGACGTCCATGGTGGCAATATTTAACTGGCGCTCCTCAATAATGGTCGGTGAAATATAATTATTGGACGACCTGACGTATTTATCCAGAGAGATACTGTTAATTCCCCGGTGTTTTATCGCGTAATTTCTGAATTCATTCTTCGTGTTCATGGTGATGTATTTTATGGTGTTCGTTTACAATATTAATAAAATCAGCATAATTGACTTCCTTTTTGTCCAGTTTAAATTTGGATTTGAATAATTCCCTTACTTTATTATCAAACAACTGGTCATAGATTTTTGTCGCTTCATCTTTGTTTTTCATTACCGATTCCACAATCGAATCAAGCTGTTTTGATTTCTCTTCATCCGAAGGATCAAACATATACCGGCTAACAAATATCCCTTTGATATGGTCTTTCATTTCCTGATCGTCAACTTTGATATTATAGTCCTTCATTATTTTGTTTATGATCAGTTGTTGCCTGAGTGATTTCACATAACTGTGATAATCTTTTTCAACCGATTCAGGTGTGAGTTTTTCATCAGAATCTACCAGCCATCGCTTGATGAAATGCTTCAGGCAGATCAAATTGGGTATCATGGATCAGTTTTTCCATGGTTGTGTGTACAAAATAGTTTTCACTTTCGGCCTGGTAGTAACCATTTGCTTCGGCGGCTAATTTCTCCCTGAATTGCTTTTCATCTATTATTTCTGCTCCGGGATAAACCTTTTTAAACAGCTCCTGGTCAACCGCAGCAAGCTCAATTCTGGAAATTTTTGTAATGGTGAATTCAAAATCAGCATCGGCTTTTTCGGTTTCATCTTTCTTTAATCCAAGCATGGTTGTAGTTTCAATCACATTTCCGGTAGCTTTAAGGGGATTGAAAACAATTTTGTCACCCATCTTTTTCCCGATAAAATCCTGCCTGACCTTTTCATCTTTAATATGATTCAACGAAATCGAGGTGTTATTTTTTATCCCACCTTCCTTTATCTGTCTGGTTTCATCCAATTCACAAATTTCACCCTGCAAAAAGTCACCCTCCTCGACAATTTCGGATTCAATAAACTTGCCAAATCTCCGGCGTGTTTCTTCAAGGTAATTGTCCACAACTTTGTCTTCAACAACAATATTGTAATACTCCATTGAAGTGTTTTCAGAAATGTCTAACGTAAAGGAGGGTGTAAATCCGATATCGAAAAAGAATTCAAAATCAGTGCTGTTCTCAAAATCTACTTTTCTGTTTTTTTCATCATTACCAAGAGGATAACCAAAATTTCAAGCTTATTTTCAGTTATATAATTGTTAAGCGAATCGGACAATAATTTATTTACCTCCTCTGCCACTACGCCTTTTTCATACATTTTTTTAACCAGCCCATAAGGCACTTTTCCCGGTCTGAATCCTTTCAATGCCGATTTTTTCTGTAATTCTTTCAGGGAATTATTTACCTGTTCCTGATAATCGTTCTGACCAAGTTCAATCTTTATGGTTGCCGATAATTCCCCTGTATTCTCCAGTGTAATATTCATTCAATTTACGGTTTTAAAATAGGGCAGCAAAATTAGATAAATATTTAACTTTTCACTGCCGGTATTAATTTATTACTTAACAATTTCAAACTCAAAAGGGTTGCATGGATGAGGTTTAAAGTTTAATGTTAAAGGTTCAAGGTTTGATGTTTTAAAAAAACAATCCCTGTTTTGCAAGGTTTATTTGCAGAAGATGGAGGGACTCAAATCTCCATACCTTTCGGCACCAGATCCTCAGTCTGGAAAGTCTGTTGATTTCGCCGATAAACGAATTGGTTGCTCTCATAGTATTGATTCAAGTACGAAATTTAATGATATTGTTCAAGAATATTTTAAAGTTATTATATCTGTATAAACATGATTATTAACATTGTTATTCATGGTTAGAATAATAATTTCGAGCATGCAGATTTAATCCACACAGAAAATAAAATCATCATATAAACTTGACTTTACCTGATTTTATTCGTATGTTTACAGCCTCGTAAAAAAAGCTTAATGATCTCTCAGATCAAAATAATCAAAAGTGCGGAGTCAGCACTATAACCACTGACGAATACAATATGAAAATCCTGTTTTTATGTTTGTTTTTATATTGTTTACGATTAAAGCATATGAACAATCTCCCTTGAAACCGTTTCCACAGCATGTCACTTACACGGCAGGTACCATAAAGCCTATAAATTATACTCAGTCGCAATTGGATAATTCTGTGAAGGCATTTTACAACCAGTGGAAAGAAATTTATTTGAAAAATAATTGCGGAGCAAGTCAATACTATGTTTGGTTTGACGAATCATCTGCCAACAACAGTATTTGTGTTTCGGAAGGCCAGGGATATGGTATGATGATCACGGCTTACATGGCCGGATATGATGCAAATGCAAAAATATTCTTCGATGGTTTGTACAATTATTATAAAGCACATCCAAGTGTTAACAATAACAAGCTGATGGCCTGGAATCAAATTACAGGTTGTATTGATGATCCGGATGGGGGTAACAATTCAGCAACGGATGGTGATGAGGATATAGCCTTTGCACTTTTGCTTGCCGATAAGCAATGGGGAAGCACAGGAAGCATCAATTATTTGGAGGAAGCCATCGCCATTATTAATGCCATTAAACAGGATGATGCCAATCAGAACTTATGGATACCGACGCTTGGAGACTGGGTTACCCCCGGAAGTTATGAATACGATGATACACGTCCTTCTGATTTTATGATGGATCATTTTCGCGCTTTTCAAAATGCGGCGGGTGATGCTGACTGGAACAATATGCTGAACGAATGTTATACCCTTATCAATACAATCCAAACAAATTATTCCCCAACTTCAGGATTGCTTCCTGATTTTATTGTGAATGTAAATTCATTACCTGCACCTGCAGCGCCCAATTATCTGGAAGGAGATTTTGACGGAGATTATTATTACAATGCCTGCCGGACACCCCTGAGAATTGGAGCGGATTATCTGATTTCGGGAGATATCCGCGGGAAAAATGCAGTTCAGAAAATAAACAATTGGATTAAAGCCAAAACCGGAAATGACCCGGCCAATATTTATGCAGGCTACTATCTTAATGGTGATGATATTCCGGGAAATGATTATGAGTCGGCGGCTTTTGCGGGTCCCTTTGCAGTAGCAGCAATGGTGGATGTTTCCAATCAAAGCTGGTTGAATGATGCCTATGACTTTCTGCTCACACTTGAATTGCAGGACTATGAGTATTACGACAATACCCTTAAGCTGCTCTGCATGCTGGTTCTTTCAGGTAATTATTGGGTTCCGCAGGGAGTACCGGGAAATGTGAATGACCCTTATTCAGTGAATATCCATGTTGATGCTTATCCAAACCCTTTCAATTCTTCCATGTCCGTTTCCATTTCAAATCTGAATTGCAGTTCAGTTATTTTATCAATTGATGATGTGTTTGGAAGGACATTTTATAAGACCATCGAAAATATTTCCGGTAATACATTTTCAAAAACAATAGACCTCAATTTTCTTTCGGGTGGAATGTATTATCTAACGGTAAAAATTGAAGGAAAACAAACCGGAATAAAAATTTTGAAGCAATAAATCTGAGCAAATTTTATATACAGCACCTACAAATACCAAATTGTGTAACCTGATGAAATCTGTTTACACAACTTTTTTGGCATGAATAAATTTTTAGGCTATTTCGCTAAATTCATCATTTATAAAATTGGAGCCAAAAATTTATTTGGTTTCCGATAATATTTGAAGTTTTCGTGACTTTTTTCAGGTGTTTGGGTCGACTTTTAGTTAAATCTCTCATATTCAGGCATAGGTATCCTTCACTGTTTTTTTAAACCTATGTAATTATCAAGCAACTTTTTGATTTAACTCTTTGGATTGCATTTTCTTAACAATCCTAACGGTATTGGCCGTGTGTACACCAAAGAATATCCAGAGCATTTCATTGGCCTGGTTTTTGGCTTTGACCTTATGCAAACTGTAATGCTCCTTTTCGGTTCCAAAGCTGCCTTCCATACGTGAGGCCCGCTCCTTGTTTAACGCTTTGCTGATCAACTTACGTTGTTGTTCGTGTTTGCCAGCCCTTCCTTTACGGGCAAAGTTGGTAGTAATCTGGTTTTTGGTGCAATACCTCCGGTTTTTGTTGGTAGCATAAATGGCATCTGCTGAGATATGGGTTGTTTTACCAAACAGGTATTGGGATAACCATATACTGCTAATCAACCGGTTTCCTTCATGGAAAGCGTCAAAGCTCAGGTGTTCAATGAAGTTGATCCCATCTACCTGGATCATGTTTACTTTAGCTCCGAACTCTACTTTTTTGATCTCTTTTCCACGGACAATGGGACGGATATAGGATTTGGATATGCTTACGATCCTGTCCGGAATGCTCTTACCCGTTTCAAACATTTGTTTTTGCTGATGATAGACCTTTCGTATGACCTTGCGTTTTTGATAATATTTATCCGGTAGTTCAAGCCGATTGTGGTACTGTTGTTCAAATTGATCCAGCAACCCATTGAGTTTATCAAGCAGGTAAAGTAAACTGCGTATTCGTTTGGTGGTGTCCATCTGAGGCTTCCTGCGCTTGCGCTGGTATTGATAATACTTTTCCCTTTGTTCCAGGTATTTGTTCCGGGGCATCCGCACCCGAAGACCTTTACACAGTAACTTTAACTGATTGTAATTCCAATTCACACTTTCCCACAATAGTTTTACATTCGTAGGATAACGCAACTGGCTCTCATAGCACGTGGCATCGGTAAGCATTGCATGGGTATCTGTCAGCATAGGCTTCCAGTATTTGGCTAAAATATTTTGGCAGGATTTTATATCCAGCTTCTTGCCCAAT
This sequence comes from uncultured Bacteroidales bacterium, assembly GCA_963705185.1. Taxonomy (GTDB): domain Bacteria; phylum Bacteroidota; class Bacteroidia; order Bacteroidales; family JAADJA01; genus JAADJA01. Next base: position 154,353 of record CAVPJF010000006.1, on the reverse strand, counting down.
TGGTCCAAATCTTACTTGTGATCTTGTAGTCAACCAACCTTTCTCCCGGGGATAACAAAACACCGCAGAAAAGTTGGTAATCGATGTTGGCATTCAACTGCTCAATAAGCTTTCTGTCAGAGAGATCGGTATAGGACTTTAAAAACATCAAGGCCAACTGTCCCTGACTGTCAAACAAAGCCTTTCGGCCAACCTTTGATAGTTTAAGCCTAAAGCCTCGAATCAATTCATCCCAGGGGATGCATTGGTAGATACCTCCCAGTTCTGACCTTAAAAAAGACTCCCGATATAAATCATATTCTTGCTGGGGAGAATAAAAATTAATTGTGCTTAATTTTTCACAGAGTTTTATTACTTTTGACATAGCTTTAAAAAAAGAATTACCCCGAATTTAGCCTTTTTTGGCTCTTTTCGGGGTTCTTTTTTCTACCTGTTATCAACCGTAATTGTTGATAACACTACCTTTTGTGATTGGGCGAATCAGCCTTTTTAACCGATTTACAAAGAATCCCGAAATTGAGCATTTCATTAATTTCGGGATTCTAATTTATTTACTTTGAAAACTGAATTAAAAAAGTCAACACAATTCATTGAACACTTCTGCAATAGCCTACTTAATCCTTTATGGCATCGCTTCTCAAACCTGCCCGGTCGCATTCTTTGAATTCCTGAAAACTTATATTTATTTCGTTGGCTATTGTAAAATTACTTTTCCCACTTTTACTTCACTGGTATTTTGTAATTTCACAAAATAGACCCCTTTTGAACAATTTGACAAATCAATTTTGTGAACCGGAAAATCAGAAGCATTCATCTGGTTGGAATAAACAACCTGTCCGTTTATGTTTACTATTTCCAGTGTTAGCACTTCCTTGTTCAGATTAATTATTTCCAGGTTAAGTATTCCATTGGTTGGATTAGGGAATAGGTTAATTTCGGCCAGCATGAAAGAATTCATATCTATACCCTGGGTATAAAAAAAGTCACTGTAATCTTCTTTACCCTGGTTAACCCACTCCAGGTTAACGTGATCATAGAATTGATAGATACTCTCCATTACATCATCTCCGGTATATGTCAAAATGTTTTTATTTCCCATATCAATCGACCAGGTGTTATTGAACCACATTTCAACCTGCCATCCTGTATAATTTTTATGCTGGTCATACGAATACGTTTCTCTGGTTGTATTTATCCCAATTACCGTTAAAATAACTCTCCTGTATTTTAACCGAACCCCCATACGTGTCATAAGGTAATATTTACCCTGTAGTAATTAGTCCCAAATGCCGTTATTCCACTATAAAGACAGTATAACTTGCATATTCAGAATCTTCAGGATCACCCGTCCAGTCATGCCAGACAATATTTGTCCATCTTTCCTGAATTTACCCATATTACTGCTTATTATTATCCCATGTTTGCTTAAGTATCTTCGATTATTACACCGGAAGCAATTACGGTATAGATTTGCTTACCGGTGCTATTCCATGTAATGTATTTGAATCCCATCCCTGAATAATCAGTTTCGGTTAAATACCCATTAGCGTCATAGCTAAATATGCTTCTTCCATAGTTTATCCATGAAGTAGTATTGACATCCCATGTTTGGGAAATTTCTTCCAGTAATTTTATTGTTTGCATCATATGTATAAATATATTTATTACCACCGTTTGCCACCCAATTACCTGCTTGCCACATAAATTGAAGAACAATCGCCAGGTTGTCCATTTCATCGTATTCATAAAATAATTTAGAAAAATTTTCCCATGCCCCGTTATTCCATATTTGATTTAAACTTTCAGTCATTCTTCCCTGGGCATCATAAGTGTTAACAATTCCTGTCGTTGTATCGCCGGTATTTGCATCTGTAGTGATTTCGGTTAATATGTTGCCATGATTATCATAAGTTACAATCTTATTGTAATCAGCCATCCAGATAGTGGTCACATCCCAGTAAAAGTGGTGTGATTTCCTGCGGAAAGGAACCCTTGGTCGATTTATAAACCGGCTGGTAAACTTCGGGTTTGACATTCAAAAAAGATTGTCCCGGTTGGTCTTTAAGAAATTGCGATTCAGGATTAACTTTATCGCTGGTTGTGAAAGTCTTAACCATTTGTCCGCTGACTGAGAAGGAAAATATAATCCCCAAAATCAAGACAAATAACAGGCTGGTGTTTTTTGTAATTGTTTTCATTTTACTTGTTTTTGATTGATTAAATATATTAATAAATTTATAGCTTACAAATATATAAAAATAATCCAGATATAATAAATACAAGTTTACGATATTTTTTTTCAATTAATTCCTGACATTTTTTTGAAGTTCTTTTCCAGCACTTCCATCAGCTTATCCTACTTGATTTACAAGTCATTGTGAAGGCGCCTATAAATTTTAATTAACGGTACTGCCAATATTCAAAAATTATGTTTTTTCCATTTCGGGCGTTTCATAGATAAATGGGTGCATCCCCGTTATTGTCTATTCTATCGCAACGGATAAAGAATAATTTGCTAAAAGTGTTTATTGGTGCCATAACTACGCTCAATTTTGTTTAAACAATTGATTTGATAATTGTTATGCGTGCAATCCTGGTATACGAATCAGTTTATGAACAGGCTTATTCTTGTTTAAAAATAAAAAATCCCAGAAACTTAACATATTGAATGCTATGCAACTGGGAATAAAAAAATTAAACTGGTGCGGATGAAGGGACTCGAACCCCCACGCCTTTCGGCACCAGATCCTAAGTCTGGGACGTCTACCAATTCCGCCACATCCGCGTGAAAAATAAAACGGAGGCAAAAGTATGAATTTTTTATTAGCAGCCTGGTTCCTTGCGGGAATTCTTTTGTATAAATTTGCGCGTTCAATTTAAATTTTTACTATGCAAAGGTTATTCATGATCACAGGGTTGTTGGCTACTGTTTTTCTTCGGCTTATCTGTCTTTTCGCAGGAAACCGGTTATACAGAAAGTCTCAGGGGTAATTACTTCGAAAAGGGTTATTACCTGAACGGTCAAAAGGATGGCGTTTGGCTCTATGAACTCAAAAACGGTTCACTGGCCAATATCGAGTCCTATAAGGAAGGGGTAAAGCAAGGTGCATTCATTGAGTTTGACAGGGCCGGTTATATCACCAAACAGAGTTATTACAAGGCAGGTTTATTGGATGGCTTTTTCCTTGAATATTACGGACCGAATAAATTAAAGTCAAAAATGAAGTACCTTAAAGGTGAACTGGAAGGAGCGTGTGTACTTTATTATGAAAACGGTAAGATACAGGAAGAATCGAATTATAAGGCAGGTAAAAAAACGGGTGATTCCAAATGGTATTCCGAAGATCAGAAGCTTGTAGCTGTTTATCAGTATAAGGATGGAAATTTTGACGGAATTAACAAAACGTATCATCCCAATGGCAATGTGAAAACAGAGGAAACTTTTATTAGTAATATCCAGGATGGCGACTTTAAAGAGTACTATCCCACCGGAAAATTAAAAACTGCCGGAAAGTATATATTAGGGAATAAGGAAGGAGAGTGGGTGGAATATGATCCTCACGGAGCAGTTGCAAAAACAGTTCTATATAAGCAAAGGACAGGAAATCGAAAAATAATCTTTACCTTGAGCAAATCCATTCGCAGAAAAATTTCAAATCCCTATGTCGGATTGGAGGGATATCATTGTTTTGGCTGTTCGCCCGATAATGAGCAGGGATTGAAAATGGAATTTTATGAAGAGGGCGAATCTGTTCTCTGCGACTGGATTCCGGTCCATCACTTCGGTGGCTATAAAAATGTCCTTCATGGAGGAATCCAGGCAACCCTGCTGGATGAAATTGCCGCCTGGACTGTGCAGGTGAAATTAAAGACTGCGGGAGTAACGGCCAACATTGATCTGAAATTTAAAAAGCCGGTTTTTACCGATAAAGGAAATTTGCTTTTGAAAGCTCACATTGAAAAAGTGAGTAAAGCGAATCGCCTATGTGAGAACTGAACTTTATGACCATGAAAATAAATTATGCTGCGAAGGCATTGTCAAATACTTTATCTATCCCGAAGAGATTGCGAGAGAAAAGCTTTATTTTCCTGAGTTTGAGGAATTTTTCAGAAAGAAGTGACTAAATTGACTGAAGTGATCACTTTGACAAAATTGACTCAAAATTAAAACTTAACTAAACTTACTAAACGCAATACTTTGACCATTTATAAAGATTTAGATAAGTTCTACAAATAAATCTGCCCAGTCAATATCGGCATAATCTTTCCCCATTCTCACAAAGACCAGGTTTTTCTCAGGATAAACAAAAATATATTGCCCTAAAATTCCTTTGGCAAAAAAGGCTCCGTTTTCGAGTACCCGCCACTGGTAGGTATATGGATATCCCTGCGAATCTCTTGAGTCGTTGATAATGGAAGTTGAACGTATTACCCATTTTTCAGGGACAACCTGCTTGCCATTCCAATTGCCTTTTTTTAGATATAGCCGTCCAAACCTTGCAAAATCCCTTGCAACTGCATTGATACAGCAAAAAGCTTTTATGGTTTGGTTTTTTTCGCTGTCAATGCTCCATGAGGCATCGGATTCCATCCCGATGGGCTGCCAGATTTTTTGCTCAAGGTATTTGTTGATCTTCATATTGGTTGCTCTTTCAACAATCAGGCTTAGTAGAAGGCATTTACGCTGATATAGTCATAATTCTGCCAGAAGCTCTCTTGACTTTTAATTTTTTAAGGTATTCTTTCAAGATTTGTTCCATAATAAAACTTAGCCATGTCGACCCAACGGACTATTATAACCTTCATTAAAATCAATCCCGGAACGCATATTTAGCAGATCCTCGATAGTGATTTTTTCAAATCCGGGATTCGTTAGCTCTTGCAGGAAATCGGTTATGGGCTGATTGTACTTTGATATATTGCCTTCATCAATAGCAATGCCAACCAATGCTGAAACAAATGGATTTGGAAATTGAAAAAGAAGGAATGATGGAGGAATCAGTAGTAACCGGCAAAATAATTCTCATAAATCATGGTGTCATTTCTGACTACAAGAAAAGCAACTGTCTTATTTTTCTCCGAGGAACTCATTAAAAGACTATCCATTGTTTATCCGGATTGAATTTGTCAGGTATTTGAAATGATACTTTCTTTGACGGTTCGTAAAACTGAAAAGTGTTTCACCTTTCCTGATTTCAACTTTTGGAAATTTCTTATAATCATTCAGATCGGCATAATTCCAGTAGAAATAACGAAGCACATGTTTTGGAAGAAAGAATAGTAACAAATATCACTAATAATCCAAGATCAAAATTAGAATTTTGCTCTTCATTGATTTTTCCCATTAACATTCATTATGCTAAATTTTTCTGCAAAAGTATAGATTTAATTGGAACTACCATTACATCATACTATGAACCAATTGGCTCAAAATTGTTGAATGGGTGAGTTCATCAAATCTATAAACAAGAATAAATAATTTACAATTTAAAATTCATTAACATTATGTCAAGAGGTTTTTATGCAGTACCCAAAGCTTACAACGAGCCCATTAAAGGATTATGCACCGGGTTCAAAAGAAAAAATTGAATTAAAAAAGATGATTGCCGAAATGCGGTCGAAAGTCGCAGATATTCCCATGTTTATCGGTGGACAGGAAATACGCACGGATGATAAAAGGGAAATTCGCCCTCCCCATGATAAGAAGCATTTGTTGGGATATTATTACTATGGCAATGCTGAACATGTAAACCAAGCCATCAATGCAGCGCTGAAAGCCCGGCCGAAATGGCAGGAAATGCCATGGGAAATGCGGGCTTCCATATTTCTGAAAGCCGCCGACCTTGTGTCGGGACCCTATCGCGCAAAAATCAATGCCGCAAGTATGCTGGCTCAGTCGAAAAATGTTTTCCAGGCTGAAATTGATGCCGCTTGTGAAATGGCTGACTTCTTCAGGTATAATGTACAGTTTATGTCGGAAATTTACAGCCAGCAGCCTGTTTCGGCTCCGGTATGTGGAACAGGGTTGAGCAACGCCCGCTGGAAGGATTTGTTTATGCCATTACCCCTTTAACTTTACTTCCATTGCCGGAAACCTTGCTGCTGCTCCGGCTTTGATGGGCAATGTAGTGGTTTGGAAACCTGCAGAAACACAGATTTACTCTGCTCAGGTGTTGATGGAAATATACCGTGAAGCCGGTTTGCCTGATGGTGTGATCAATATGATCTTTGTGCCGGGGCAAGTAGGAGGGAAGGTGATGTCGATGCACCCTGACTTTGTGGGCGTTCACTTTACTGGCTCAACGGAGGTATTTAAAAAAGTGTGGAAAGCCATTGGAGATAATGTGATGCTGCACAATACTTATCCTAAAATTGTCGGTGAAACAGGAGGAAAGGATTTTGTGATGGTTCATTCTTCTGCTAAACCAAAACAAGTAGCAGTCGCACTGGCCCGTGGCGCTTTTGAATACCAGGGACAAAAATGCAGCGCAGCTTCCAGGGCTTATATACCTTCCAATCTTTGGCCAGAAATAAAAGAAAAACTGTTGCAGATGTAAAATCATTTAAAATGGGAGGCACGGAAGATTTCAGGAATTTTATCAATGCAGTGATTGATGAACCGGCTTTTAATAAGATTGCTTCCTATATCGATCATGCAAAGAAAGATCCTTCCTGTACCATCCTTGCCGGTGGAAAATACGATAGATCTGTGGGTATTTCATTGAACCTACCATCATCCTGACGACAAATCCGAAATACAAGTCCATGCAGGAAGAAATCTTCGGTCCGGTGCTTACCATTTATGTTTACGACGAAAACAAATACGAAGAAACTCTCGAACTGGTTGACAAGACTTCACCTTATGCACTTACCGGAGCCATTTTTGCGCAGGACCGCTGGGCAATCGATCTTGCTTTCAAAAAGCTGATGCATGCTGCCGGGAATTTCTACATCAATGACAAACCAACAGGAGCGGTTGTTGGCCAGCAACCTTTTGGCGGTGCAAGAGCTTCAGGAACCAATGATAAATCCGGTTCAATGCTTAACCTTATACGTTGGGTTTCACCGCGAACCATCAAGGAAAACTTCAATCCACCCTGAAGATTATCGGTATCCGTTTTTGGCAGAAGAATAAAAGGAAATTGTTTGCCAAAGGCATCCCTTCGGGAGAATTGAGGAATTGAAATTGGAAAATTGAAAATTATAAGTGATGAATTTTAAATGTTGAATTAGAAAAACTTGAAGAATACTACACGGTTAAAATTTAAAAGGATCTACCACAAAGTCTATCATTGCATGGGGCTTGGAGCTTGGAGGAAGGAGATTTCGCGGATTATTCCTTTTACCCCTATTTCCATCTATTTCTATTTTTTTCCTCTATTCCCCGTCTAACTACATAACTTCTCTGTACTATCTCACTCCTTAACCATCTTCCCCACCTCCACCATCTTTTCATTTTGCAGCCTCACAAAATAAACTCCCCTTGGCAGGGCGCTGATGTCGATCTGGGTTTCGGTATCTGTTAGCTGCCTTTCCATTACTTTTTCTCCGCTGACATTAAAGATTGAAAGCTGGGTATTGCCTGTTATTGCAGGTGATGAAATAGTGATTTTGTCATTTGAAGGATTGGGAATTATTGTGATTCCATTTCCGTTTTCATTTCTTCTACCGTTGTAAGACAGGCTGCCTGCACTTCTTCCTCGCTGTTGCATCCCGGGGCATTGTCATGTATATCAACTTCAGCGTTCGGGCTGGATAAATATTCACAAATGTTTTGAGCGTCACAGTCGGCCAATAAATTGTTCGAATAAATGCTAAGATAACTGATTGAGTTTAGATCAATATTTTCCAATTCAATTAAAGATGTCAACTGGTCATTGTCCCAAATATGAAGTCCGGTACCTAATATATTGAGATTTGTTAATCCGGTAAGGCCGGTCATTTCAGAATTCTCTTTTAAAAGTAAGTAATCACCAATGCTGGATAAACTCTCAAGCCCTGTCAAATTTGTCAGAGGGTTATTAATAATTTCCATAGCTCCGCCAACTGAAATCAGATTTCCAGTCCGGTCAAACTTTCCAACTGTTCGTTATAGTAAATACCAACATATCCTCCAACACTCACCAATCCTTCCAGGCCGGTTAAATTATTTAATGATGCATTTCCCTGTCCTGCCATGTCATATCCGATAAGCAAATTACCTGAAATTGCTGTTAAACCCTCCAAACCATTCATGTTTTCAATGAGATCATTATTTATAATAACGAGGTGACCCATGAAATTAAGATTTTCAAGTCCAGAGAAGCTGGTCAGAGCAGGATTTTGATCAATTGATAGTCCGCCATTGATGGAGTTTAAGACATTCAGTCCGTTCAGGTTGGTTATATCATTTCCGGTAATCATTACATCACCTTCAATCTGGTTGCATCCGGGATAATTGATCTGGAAATGATCGATTTCGTCCTGCGTTGTAAAATTAATACCGTTCGGAAGGCAACTTAGCTGGCTATCGCATGCTTCTGTGACCTGCTCCGGACTGTTACAACCCTCATCGTTGTCCTGGATATAGACCGACACCGTTTGGTTCGGCCAGGTACTGACAAATACTTTCCACATCACAATAAAACAATGCATCATTATTATTTATGTAAAGATTGGAAATAGAATTATTATCGAGGTTATTCAACCCTTCAAGATTTGTGAGACTGTTGTTGTATTCTATTGTAAGGTTTCCGCCAATCGAAAGCAAATTATCCAATCCATATAAATTTGTTATTGCATTATTGTATCCTATACTCAAATCTCCACCGATCGAATTTAACAATGGGAAATCCTGGAGAGTAACCAAAAAGTCATTGCCTGAAATAATTAAATCGCCACCAATGGCTGATAATGAACTAAACCCATAAAGGTTACTTAGTTCGTTGTTGTCATAAATAACGACATCATTGCCAACACTGTCAATCCTTCGATTCCATAAAGAAAGCTCAATCCGTTATTGGATTGAATAATTAAATCATTACCGATTGAAAATAGCGCATCAAGCCCGTATAAAGCTTCCAGCGATGGATTGTAACTGATAAGAAAGTCACCACCTATAGTTGTCAGATTATTCAATGAAGTCAATCCGGTTAGACTAATATTGGAAATTAGAGAAAATGAACCACCAATACTCGTCAAACCGATAAGTCCGAATGTACTGTTCAGGTTGGTGTTGCTGCTTATTTGCAAATCACCCGGTATATAACTAACATTTTCCAAACCGCCTAAGTTGAGGAGTGAAGGATTTGTGCTAATGTATAGGCTTCCGCCGATGAGGGAGAGGTTATTTAATCCGGTCATCCCGGTTATGATCTCGTTATCGCTGATGTCCAAATATCCACCAATCGATGTAAGATTTTCAAGACCGGTAAAGTCCGACAGTGATGAATTATTGTCAATCCAAAAGTTTCCACCAATTGCCGTTAGAATACTTAATCCATTCAGGTTGGTTATATCATCTCCGGAAATTGTTACATCGCCCTCTATTTCAGTACACCCGGGATAATTGTTTTGAAAATTATCAATTTGATTCTGGTTGTAAATGTGATTCCTTCCGGTAAGCAACCTTGAGGAATAAAAATTAGTGGCAATAAGCAGCAAATGCGATAACAAGTATTAATTTTTCATATCATTATGATCTTATGTGATTTGATTATTCATGATTTTGGAAATTCAAGTCCGAAACAGCTCATTGTCATTGATTTTCTTACCTGTAAAATTAAATATTTTCATTTGAATTTTGCAAGTTTATTTTATTAGGTTATAAAACTATTTAAAAGAAGTTTCAACCAGATGTTCTTCAAATAAAATTTGCTTTACTTTTGTCGTCTGCATAAATGGTGCACTTGTTCTTAAAATAATAAGTCTGAAAAGGGAATGCCGTGCTCCCGCGATTGGGAAAATCGGCAACAGTACCCGCTGCTGTAAATCCGATAAAATTCCAATAATTGAAAATCCAAATTCCAATTTATTGGCTTTTGGAATTTTGGTTTCCTGCCGAGATGGAAGTTTTGTAAATGGGATTGAAACCTGTGCCACTGATCCGCCATAGGCGGAATGGGAAGGCCTCAATCTCCGGATAAGTCAGAAGACCTGCCATGTATGCAAAATAGTTTAAAGCTTTCGGGTAATAAAGCTGCGCGTATTTGATCCGTCATCTATTCACAGACAATTTCCCGTTGGTTTATTTGAAATAATGTTTAACATTTTCGTCATTGCGAATCCGCCTCAGGCGGATGAAGCAATCTCTAAAAAGGAAAACGTCATTGCGAGCCTGCCCCTCCTCACCGCGTAGCGAAGCAATCCACTTGCTTTAAAAAAGGCAGATTGCTTCGTCGCTTAAAGGTGCTCCTCGCAATGACGGGTAACTTTATGAATTCAGTGGCTTTTTGGCAAAATAAAGAATGAAGGTTTCTCTGGTTATATTGTTAAGCTTAATCGTGATTGTGGTTTCAGGACAAGATACCATCGTTGAATTATCACAGGTTCAAATTTCGGCTTCACGGTTAAACACCTTTACAACCGGGCTGAAAACCTTATCGATAGACAGCCTGACACTCGAAACCAGTAAATTTGATAACCTTGATGAGATTCTCGGAAGGGAAACACCGCTTTATATTAAATCCTACGGGCAGGGAGGGCTTGCAACCATTGCATTTCGGGGAACAGCAGCTACCCATACCGGGTTTACTGGAATGGCATCCAGCTTAATCCTCCCAATATCCGGCAGTTTGATCTGTCGCTTGCGCAGGGAGCCTATTTTAACTCTATTCAGATTTTATCAGGTGGTTCGGGTTCACTTTTCGGCAGCGGAAACATTGGGGGCAGCATCCACCTGAACAATGAGCCTGTTTTTAACCGTGGGTTTAGTGCGTCGGCAGGTCTTTCGGCGGGTAGCTTTAGTGATTACGGGGCTTCTGCAGCCGCAGTGGTTTCTGGAAAGAAACTCTTTAGTTCGACTTCTCTGCTTTACAAGAATTCGATAAATAATTTTCCTTATGAAAACCTTGATGGTGAAGTTGTCAAGCAGGAGAATGCGGCTTACCGGCATTATGGCCTGATGCAGGATTTATACTGGCAATTTCATGATAACTGGCTTGCAGGTGTGTCAATTTGGTTGCAATCAAACTTCAGGGAAATTCCATCGACCATGGTTAGTAAACCCAGCGAAGCAACACAGGAAGATCAATCAGTAAAATCAATTTTATCTCTTAAAAACTTTCACCAAAAAGGTTATTCATCTTTGAAACTTGCATTCTTTCATGACGATTTGCATTACCAGGATCCGGTTAGCCAGGTCGAAAGTGACAAAGATTCGAAAGTTAAAACAGATAAATTTATTGCCGAAATTCAGGACAACCGCCGGGTTTTTTCAAATACTTCATTAAACACAGGTACAAGCTTTAGTTACGAAGCAGGAAATAGCAACAATTATGATGGATTTGTCGGTCAGAACCAGCTTGGATTTTTTGCTTCTTTGCTACAGTTATTTCCTTCGCTGCAATGGCAAGTCAATCTGAACCTGAGGCAGGACTTGATGGAGGGTATTCCGTGCCTTTTACACCTGCCTTCGGATTAAAGGAAAGATATGGAAATTTTGTTTGCCAAAGCAAATGTTTCAAGGAACTTCAGGATTCCTTCGTTCAATGAACTATACTGGAAACCTTATGGCAATACCGAACTGGAGCCGGAAAAATCGTGGAATGAAGAAGCAAGCCTGATAGCAAAAATCGGGAAAACCAAAGGGAAACATGAGTCAGAATTTACAGCTACCATTTATAATTCAAATGTCGATGACTGGATTGTCTGGATTCCATCCGGAAATAACTGGCAGCCTGAAAACGTAAGGAAGGTTTGGTCAAGGGGACTTGAATTTAACGGACAAACAACTCTTCAATTAAAAAAATCAACCTCAGATTGACAGAGGGCTATACTTATGCCAGGTCCACCAGTGAGAAAAAGCTATACAGCAATGATAATTCCTATAAAAAGCAATTAATTTATGTTCCGGTTCACCGGATGTTTCTGAATTTATTTTTTTCCTTTCACGGATTACCGGCTGAACTATAACTATACACTAACAGGACAGCGTTATACTACCACCGATAATGAACAATCCTTGCCGTGGTTTTCCCTTCATAATCTGACGCTCAGTAAAGAATTCAGGATAAGCAAGCATGCAATTAATCTGCAGTTTGACATCAATAATTTGTGGAAAGAAAATTACCAGGCAATCGAGTATTACCCGATGCCGGGAAGATCTTATAAAATTTCAGTTAATTTTAAATTTAATTCATTATGAAAACAAAATCGAATGGATTTGGGTTGGCTTTGTTTAGCCATACTATTTATTGCTTCATGCGATAAGGATAACCCTGAGCCTACACCCAACCCGGATTTGGGATTTATAAATGGATACTACATTGTAAACGAGGGTCCTTTTATGACCGGTACAGGAACCATTGACTTTGTGACCATTGATGGTAAAAAGTATCCGGATATTTTTCAAACCGAAAACGAAGGGCAGATTTTTGGAAATCTTGTGCATTCTGTTTCAGTATTTGATTCAAAACCTACATTGTAGTAAACAATGACAATAAAATTGTGATTGTCGATACGAAAACATTTAAAAAATTCGGAACAATAGAAAACCTCCCTTCTCCCCGCTACATTATTAAAGCAGACGATGAAAACGCATTTGTATCGTGCATTGATGACAATTCCGTTAAGATCATTAATTTAAATGGTTTTGAAATCCTGGGTTCAATTCCCGTTAACGGTCCGGAAAAAATGATGAAGGTAAATAATAACCAGATATGGGTTTTAAGCCAGGGCGGATTTTCAGTCGATAGTTCGTTAACCGTTATTGATATTGCTTCCAAATCGATCGTACAAACCATACAGGTTTATCCCCAACCCTCCGGCATTCAGCAGGACAAAAACGGTAATATCTGGGTAATGTGTAGCGGTAGAAATGCATGGCATCCGGGGGGAAATTCGGAAGGGCATTTGCTTTGCATTCATCCAAATGATTATACCATTCTTAAAGACATCACATTTCCATCTGCTGAAAACCACCCTGAAGAACTTGCCATTAATATGACAAAGGAGATTCTTTATTATCGTTATCCCGGAGGCATCTGTAAAATCGGAATTGATGCAACTGAACCGGAAACCGATCCATTCATTGCAAGAGCGAACGGATTTTATACTTTGGCTTATGATGAAATGGACAACACCCTTTATGGAACCGATCCATTGGATTATGTTCAGAATGGTTGGGTATTCAGATATAATGCAGAAATTGGAGCCGTTATTGATTCCATTGAAACTGGTATAATTCCGGGTGAAATTTACTTTGTGCCCTAAGTGTTGATTTTGGGTTGAATTTTAATTTGATGTGCCAAAAGGCATATTCAATGAATCTTTGTTTCGGTAATCATTCCTTCATCATAGTTTTTCTGATACCACAAGGCTGAAAGCCTTGTTTAAATAAGCCCAGGGCAACACCCTGGGATAGTCAGTCAGAACAATTCATTGTCGCCCTGAAAGGGCAAATTAATCAGACCACAAATATTTTTCATCATAATCTACTTTGAACTCCTTTAAGAAAGCAATTAATTCCTCTTTGAATGTCATTTTCGTATGATGCACTTCCTGATTTTGAATGTACAACTTGGTTTTAGCGAGCAATGATGAACTCACTGAAAATCCCGAATACCCATTTTGCCAGGCAAATAAGCGATAATATTCACCTTTTGTTTTTATCCACCGGCTGCTATGACGCTTGATTTCTTCGACAAATTTGGCAAGTGAAATATTTTTAGATATTACACATAAGATATGAATATGATCTTCCATGCCATTGATCAAAATTGGAATGGAACCGTTATCTTTTATTATTGCCCCAATGTATGCATATAGTTCATTTTTATCCTCACTATTAATCAAAACATTGTTGTTTTTAGTATGGAAAATGATATGGACAAATAACTTCGATAAGGATTGACCCATACTGAACAATATTTAAGCTGCCAATTCATGGCGAAGGTAAAAAAATAATAAATATCCTAAACCCAAGGCGATGCCATTGGGCTGAATTAAGCTATCCCTTCGGGATGTTTTATTGCCAGCATATCAAAGAAAAATATTGCCTTATTTTGACTACTCCGGTGTTTAAAATTTGCAAATTCTTTGTAAATTTGTTGGCACTTTAAAATTGTCGTAATATGAAGAGCAAAGTAGATGTTATTTGGACAAAGGATATGGTCTTTGAGGCCAGGGTAAATGATCACATCATCCTGCTTGATGCCGACGAAGCTGTGGGGGGGCATAATCATGGTCCGCGACCCAAGCCATTAACACTGGTCGCATTGGGAGGTTGCACAGGAATGGATGTAATCTCGATCCTTAAAAAAATGAAGGTTGAACCTGAATATTTCAATGTTCAGGTGGAAGGTGAGCTTACTGAGGAGCATCCCAGGGTTTATCATACCATAACAATTACTTATATTTTCAGGGGTAAAAACCTGGAAATGGATAAACTGGAAAAAGCTATAAATCTGAGCCAGGAAAAATATTGTGGTGTTTCAGCCATGCTTGGCAAAGCGGCTAAGTTGCAATATAAAATCGTTGTTGAGTAGTTGAACCAAAGCTTTGTTTCCGACGGGCTTCACCTGTCTTTGTTCAACTGAGATAAAGAAAATGGTTATCTTAATTTTAAGATTAAGGGATACTTAATATAACTTCTTTCAATTCGCTAAGGATCATTGCTGTTGCACCCCAAACCACATGACCCTGAACATCAAAATACGGAGCTTCGATATTGAATCCTTTTATATCCAGAATTTTCGTTTTTAGCAATTGATCATCAAACAAGAAAGATAGATCTGCTTCGATAATTTCAGCCACTTCAGAAAGATCAGGTTTGAAATCGGGACGATGTTCGGTATAACCAATCACTGGTAAAACCAGATAGTTGCTTGGGGGGATATAAAGCTCAGATAATGTACCCAATATCTTTACCTGATCAGAATTTATGTTCACTTCCTCTTCGGCTTCCCTGAGCGCAGTGTTGATAAGTGAAACATCATTATTTTCCAGACGTCCACCCGGAAAAGAAACCTGCGCGGAATGAACTCCATCATATGTTTGCCTGAGAATAAACACTGTATAGATACTGCCTGAATAAGGGTATAGAAGGATCAGAACGCCACTTTTGGTTGCTGTTGATGTGTTATAATTAAAATTAAGGTCTTTATTCCTTACTGTTGAAGCCATCCTTAACTGAGCCTCTTTTCCGGGTAAGGGAAATTTAATTCTTTCCCTGAGCGAATCAATGAAAAGTTCAATCTCATTTTTTGTTCTTATTTTGTAAGGCATATTCACGATGCAAAAATAATTATTAATGAAGCGACATGTAAAACTTTTAGTTTTGCAGGTAATTTCACAATAGCAATATCTTTCATGAAAAGATAATTAATGTTGAGAAATATTGTTTATTTTTATGGCATCATTTTAACGCTAAATGAAATGACAAAAGAAAAAGTTCATCCCTCAGGAAATACTAAGGAACTCAATGAAAACATACGGGAGCTGATCTTGTTTAATGATGATGTTAATACATTTGATTTTGTTATTGAAACCCTGATTGACGTCTGTGGTCATGAGGCCAATCAGGCCGAACAATGTGCTTTGATTGTTCATTATAACGGCAAGTGCGCAGTGAAATCAGGGACGACATTGGAGTTGAAACCTGTATATAATGAAATGACCAATCGAAAATTATCAGTAACCATTGATTAAGTATGACCTGGACAATAATAGCAGTTTTAATAGCAGTTGGATTTCTTTTTCTCCTGCTTGAAATATTAGTACTGCCCGGAACTAATATTGCGGGCGTAGTGGGATTTGTGTTGCTTGCTATAGGTATATGGCAGGCTTATGCAGTCTATGGCGGCATGGCCGGGACCATTACGCTGCTTGCAACGCTGTTGCTTTCGGCTATTACACTTTATTACGCCTTAAAATCCAGGACCTGGGATAAAGCTGCACTTCATAAAAACATCGACAGCAGGGTGAATGTTGTTGACACCGAGAAAATCAAAACCGGAGATAAGGGGAAAACAGTGTCGAGGCTGGCCCCAATGGGCAAAGCTGAATTTGGCGAAGAGTATTATGAAGTAAATGCAATGGGTCAGTTCATCGATCCGGGCACTGAAATTGAAGTCGTAAAAATTGAAAACAATCAAATAACAGTAAAAAAAGTTTAAAACATGGAAGCAAATTTTCTTATCATCATTGCCATTGGTGTAGCCGCACTATTTGGATTATGGATTATTTTTTATTTTATACCGGTCGGTTTATGGTTTACAGCACTTTTATCCGGTGTTAGAATATCGTTGTTACAACTTGTTTTGATGCGCTGGCGTAAAGTTCCGCCGCAAATCATAGTCAGGAATTTAATTGCTGCTACTAAAGCGGGTCTTAAACTTAATCGTGATGCACTTGAAGCGCATTATTTAGCGGGTGGTAATGTTGTAGCAGTGGTAAACGCCTTAATTTCAGCAGATAAGGCAAATATGGGACTTGACTTCAAAGTTGCCACTGCCATCGATCTTGCAGGGCGTGATGTATTGGATGCTGTGCGAATGTCGGTTACTCCAAAAGTGATTGATACTCCACCGGTAACAGCCGTGGCCAAAGATGGCATCCAGTTGATTGCAAAAGCAAGGGTTACTGTGCGTACAAATATAAAACAGTTGGTTGGAGGTGCCGGTGAAGAAACGGTGCTCGCCAGGGTAGGAGAGGGCGTTGTGTCATCCATCGGTTCAGCTGATTCTCACAAATCAGTCCTTGAAAATCCGGATTCCATTTCAAAAGTGGTGTTAAGTAAAGGATTAGACTCAGGTACGGCATTTGAAATCCTTTCAATTGATATAGCTGATATCGACATTGGAAAGAACATTGGCGCAGTGTTGCAAATGGATCAGGCCAATGCTGATAAAAACATTGCCCAGGCCAAAGCTGAAGAAAGACGAGCTATGGCTGTTGCCATTGAGCAGGAAATGAAAGCCAAAGCCCAGGAAGCCCGGGCAAAAGTGATCGAGGCTGAAGTACAGATACCGTTAGCTATGGCGGAAGCCTTCAGAAGTGGTAACCTTGGTATCATGGACTACTATAAATTTAAAAATATCCAGGCCGATACGCAGATGCGCGAATCCATTGCAGAACCCACCCTTGCTAAAAAGAGAGAGGTTGATAAAGGGAAAGGAAACCAGGAGAAGTAACCTTTATTGAAGTCCTGTTTATATTACTTTTTCTTAATTGTAAAGTTTTACTTCTTTGCTGTAACTTTCAAATTGCTAATAATTATTTAACTTTATGTTAACACTTTGAATAATACTAAAATTCCTGGCTTTTAGTTTGATAAAAGTTGGATCGAACATAACAACCGGAAGATCCTTTTAAACGGGATATACAAATAAATGAGCAGCGAAGTAAATGATAAAAGGATAGTCACAATCTACAAAGATTTGTTGCGAGCCTGTAATCCTTTCATTAAAAAACCTGATCAGGTTTTACTTCGGAAAGCTTATGAACTGGTGCTCGATTATCACCGGCCTACCTGGGAACAATCCGGAGAAGAGTATATATACCATTCCATTGAAGTTGCAAAGATTGCTTTGAATGAGCTTAACCTGGGAATTCCTTCGGTAATTTGTGCTTTGCTCCACAATGTGGTAGATCATAAAAGGATAAAGATCGATGATCTTCAAAAAGTTTTTGGTAAAGAGATTTCTATCATTATCGAAGGCTATGTAAGGCTATCAGAGATACCGACTGAAAAAATTTCTCTTCAATCCGAAAATTTCAGGAAATTATTTCTCTCGATCATAAAAGATATTCGGGTGATTCTCATTAAGCTTGCGCACAGGCTTTATGACATGCGCCGGTTTGATTACCTTCCGGATGAGAAAAAACAACGGTTCTTACTGGAAGTCAATTTTATTTATATCCCGATTGCCCACAGGCTTGGATTTTACAATATAAAAACCGAACTTGAAGATCTCTGGTTATTGCATTCTTTTCCGGGAGTTTACAAATCCATTGATAAAAAGATAAAAGAATCGAAGGCCAAGCAGAATGCCTTTATTAAGGAATTCATAGCACCTATCGAACGCGAATTAATGCGTAATGGATTTGAGTTTGATATCAAGGGCCGGCCCAAATCCATTCATAGCATATGGATGAAGATGAAAAAGCAGAACCTTGAGTTTGAGGAAGTTTACGATCTGTTTGCCATCCGGATAATTATTGATACACCCAAAGCAAATGAAAAAAGTGACTGCTGGCGCGCATATTCCATCGTAACGGATATTTATAAACCCAATCCTTTGCGGCTTCGCGACTGGATTTCATCGCCCAAAGCCACAGGGTACGAATCTCTTCATACAACGGTTCTCGGTCCATATGGTAAGTCTGTTGAGGTCCAGATCAGGACTGTGAGAATGGATGAAATAGCGGAATTGGGACTGGCTGCCCATTGGAAATACAAGGAAGGAGGAGTTAAAAAAGAACAGGAAGAATGGTTAAACAGGATCAGGGAAGTTATTGAACATCCTCTGGAGAAGATTGAAAACAACGAAGTTTCAAGAATTGATCTTTATGGCGACAAAATATTTATTTTCACTCCGGAAGGTGATTTAAGAAAGTTACCCCAGGGCTCCACAGTTCTTGACTTTGCCTATGATATTCATACCAGCCTCGGTGATATGTGCAGCGGAGCGCGTGTAAACGGAAAGATTGTACCGATAAGGCATGTCCTTAAAAATGGGGATAAGGTGCAGGTGATCACTTCCAAAAACCAAAAGCCAAAGCTGGATTGGCTTAGCATCGTGGTGACAACAAAAGCTAAAGGAAAAATTAAGAGGGCCGTTAATGAAATAAAATTTCAGGAGGCTGAAATGGGTAAGGAGATTCTAAGAAGGAAACTACGAAACCGCAAGATTCCATTCAGCGACACCATTGTTGACAGGTTGCTCAAACAACATAAGCTAAAGTCTTCCATCGATCTCTATTATCTGATCGCTATCGAGAAGATTGATCTCTCTGATATAAAAAAATCGCTTTCCGTTAAAGACGCTGATCCCCTGAAAGCTGCAGACAAGGAAGTGGATTCAGATCAGCCGAAAGGATACAAATCAAAGATAGAAGAAAGCGATGAGTTCATGTTTATTGGTGATTCTATTGAAAAACTGGGCTATGAACTTGCAAAATGTTGCCATCCGGTTCCGGGCGATGCCGTATTTGGATTTGTTACGGTTGGAAAAGGAATTACGATACATCGGATCAGTTGCCCCAATGCGCGCCAGCTTCTTTCAAAATATGATTACAGGGTGATCGATGTAAAATGGCGTCAAACCGATGACCATAAAACTTACCTTACCACTATCCAGGTTTCAGGAAATGATGAATTAGGAATTCTGAATAATATAACGAAAGTAATATCAGACGATTTAAAGGTAAACATGGTCTCAGTAAATGTAGATACTCGTTGGGATGGAAAATTTGCCGGGAAATTCAAAGTCAGCGTGAAGGATACCAGGCATCTCGAAATGCTGATACATAAAATACTCAAAGTAAAAGGTGTAAAAAAAGCCAAAAGGTCAGAACTGGAAGTATGATCTCATCCGTTGCGAAAAATATTGTAAAGATCAAAGAGGGAAATAACTATCCTTTTCAAATCACAGGAATTGCGGAGTTACCCGACGGTACTGAATATTTTATATTAATTGACCCGAACCGTGTAAAACATCTTCTTGAAAAAAAGCATTATATTAATTACCATTTTGAAGTTGGACAATTTATCGAATGCAGGGTGGATAAAATCAATTGCAATGGGAAAATCTACATCGAACCCTTGCATCCCTTTTACCGGCTTGGAAAAGAATATAAATTTCCCCTCATCAGAATGGAGGAGAAAAACAATAAAAGAGGTAGTAAGGTGGCTATTTTTGAAGATATTTTTTGCAACGAAATCAAATTAACTCTGAGCCACTTTCCTGAATCATTGCAGGTTGGCCAGTTTGTGAAGTTAAAAGTTGCGAGAATTAAAAAGGGCCTTGTGTATCTTTCGGAGCCTGGTTTTGATGAAGAATATGAGGGACTGACAGAAGGAATGGAATATCCCTTCATCATAAAAGACTTCATTGATGTTCCCGGAAAACGAAGTTATTATATCATTTCTTCACATAATGGTTCAATGTATAAGTTGCGTTATAAATATTACGAAAAGTACGGTCTCTCGATCGGCCAAACCATATACTGTAGATTCATTAAGACCGGGAAGGAACTATTTATTGAACCAAGGCATCCTTATTATCAAATCAATGCATGTTACGATTTTGAAATTATCGGCGAGGATATTGTGCCTGATTATCCAGCCGGAGAAAGAAAGGTTTGCATATTGAGGAATGATTATGGTAAAAAAATTTTAGTCCCGGTTGAAAAAAGCAATCCTCATTCTTACAAAAATGGTAAAATGAATTGCAGGGTAAAGGATATAATAAAGGGTCGATTATTTCTAAGTTGCCAAAAATAAAAAAACCTCCCCGGATCCGGAGAGGTTCATTTTATTATTTATGTTCTATTTAATGAATGATTAATCGTTGTGTAGTATTTCCTGTCCGTATAAAATAAATCCCCTTTTCCATATCGGTCAAGTCTAATTTGGTATTTTGTCCGCTGGCATCCTTGCTGTAAACCAACTGGCCATGAAGGTTCAACACCTCAATTTTGTTAAGGTTTTCATTCGAGTTAATATTCACAAAACCAGTGGAAGGATTAGGATAAACCTGGAATGATTGCGCCATATCATTTTCCGAAATACCAACAGCTGGAGAAACAGCAAACGAGCTCAGGTGAATTTGATCACCACTATTGGCACCATTACCATTTGCAGCGTTAATAGCAGCATAAAAAGTAATAGTTCCTGTTGTGGTTTCCGGTGCAGTCCATGTAAACAACCATGATTGTCCCTTCACCAGGAACAAGAGGAACAGTGCCCGCAAATGTATGTGTTACAGCTTTGTTATTGTTGCAAATTGATTTAACCCCATTGCGCCTGGCGTAAATGTTCCCAACTTTGGTTCCGGCAGAACTTTCAGCAGTTGCTTCGAATCCAAATTTATTGGCCTCCTGGTCAACTCCTACAACCAATATATTGTAAACCTGTCCGGACTCATATCCTGAGGTTAGAAGCTCGGGGCTGTAAACCCATAACTCCTCAGTTACCGGCGTTCCTGCGTGACATTCGGTACAATTTGCACCACCATCACCTGGTGAACCTGTTTTTCCACCCGGCGAACCATTCTATTTGTCGCTTTCCGACGTAAGAATTAAAAATAACGCCGGGATTGCTAAAACGAAAATTACATTGTAAAATTTTTTCATAAAATTAATTTTTTAAATTTTCACTTGTCATAATTACAATATAAACAAAGATAAAATCTACTTGTTCAAGTTAAATTTAGTTTTATCAAATTTTTATCCATGATAAAAAGAACAGAATCACCAAACGAATCAATAAAATTTCTAAAATCATTGTATCATCCAGATTATCAGACACAGGAGACAACGTTCATGAATCACAATAATTAAGCTTTCAAGGATCAAGTCAGGTGACTTTATAAGTTCTGGTAAATTTGCATTACCATTCAACCTGAAATCCCTTTTAAATAATCTTGTAATTTTTATAGCTGGTATCAATACCAACGTAATTCTTCAGGAAGGATTTTATCCTTTCTTTGCTGGTTGTGCGGTTGAAAGATATATCATAATCGAACTTCCAGTTTTTAGCCATGATCCTCTTTTCCATCACTTTTGGGTGGGTTCCTTCGAAGCGGGTCAACCTTGAAAGGTTTGTGTTGTAATCAAATTCCTCTGCTTTAGCGACATTTTTTTCAAGCCATTCATCCTCATGCCAGTATTTATTGAAATTTTCCTGCTTACGCTGCATGGCAGCCGGTTCTTTTACCCAGCCATAATGATAAATACAGGCGTCCAAGGGTTTAACTTTCAGTAATTCTTCATTTCCTTTCCTGAATCCCTGGGCATCCCTGAAAGAATAAAATGATTTGTCTTTTCGGATCACCCTAATCTCATGTGAATACCATTTTGAAGAGTCGCCCACATAATCATATGAACCATAGAAGTGAGAGTATTTAAACAACAATCCGTCCACTCGCTTATCCTCTTTATATTTTTTCATACCTTCATAAACGGGATCGAGGTATTTTTCATGAACAGCCTCATCGCCCTGGATGTAGAATGCCCAGTCAGAGTCGGGAGAAATGGCCGCATATGCTTTGTCGGTTTCCAGTGCCAGAACCCTTCCTCCTTTGCGCTGGCTTTCGTCCCATACAGTTTCGATGATCCTGACCTTGCTTTTATCGATACTATCTATTAATTGTAAGGTATTGTCATCCGATTTACCAACAGCCACAACTACTTCATCACAGATGGGAAGGATGGATTGTATAGCTTCCACGACGGGATAATCGTAGATGAGCGCATTTTTAATAAAGGTAAAACCACTTATTTTCATATTGTTAGGTGATTGAAGCCTAAATTTGTTTCAAATCTTTTTATCGCTGGCGAAGTTAGAAATTAGATTTGATATTAATTGTTTGTGCAAAATTAATCAAGACTAAAAAATTTATACCTTTGAGCAATGAAACTATAAAATTTAAAATCATGAAAAAGCTATTATTTCTTCTGGTATTAGCAGTCGTAACAAATATTGTTTCCGGACAGCAAAACCTCAACCGAACCGAAAAGGTGCCACAGAAATCTTCTGGATCCGTCTGGATACAATGGGCAGCCGGCGATAATCGGACAAAAGTTCACAGAATCAAATATTGGAGATACCATTGTACGACCTTCAAACCTATGGAGCCATGCAGCAAAGGATTTATGCTTATCCTGACGGAACCATTGGAACAATATGGATGATGGCATTCGAAACCTCCTGCTGGATTGACCGAGGAACAGGGTATAATTATTTTGACGGAAACGAATGGGGGACTATCCGACAGAAAGAATTGAATCCATGCGGACAGGATGGCCATGCTATGCACCGCTTGGCCTAAATGGCGAAGTGGTTGTTTCACATGCTTTGTCCTGGGATGATTGGGTGATTCTTATCAATTAACGAGAGAACAAAGGAAAGGGTGAATGGATAGAAATCAAGTTGCCAGGACCTGAAGCCGAAATTGGAATCGTTTGGCCCGATATAGTGACAGCTGGAACAGACCACAGTACTATTCATTTGCTTGCACGTTCCTATAATGCAATAATATTCCTTATATGGGACAGGATGGAGCTTTGCTATATTCCCGGTCAATGGATGGGGGAGCTACCTGGGATATCCAGAATTATTTTTTTGATGCACTGGGTCCTGATTATTTTGTAAACATTGAAGCTGATGGTTATGCGTGGGCTAACCACGTGGAAATACGCTTGCATTTTCTGTTGGTTTTGATTTTGGACCAGCATGCATTATGAAATCGACTGACAATGGCGATACCTGGGAATTTATACCGGCTATGAATGCCCATATTATCCGCCACCAGCGGACAAGTTGACCTATGGCGCTGGTGATGGAACACAGGCTTTAGCTATTGACTCTGCAATGATTGTGCATGTTGTTTTTGGAAGGATGATTTACGCCTATGATGAT
The DNA here is from genome assembly GCA_963705185.1 of uncultured Bacteroidales bacterium. Classification (GTDB taxonomy): domain Bacteria; phylum Bacteroidota; class Bacteroidia; order Bacteroidales; family JAADJA01; genus JAADJA01. The sequence continues at coordinate 130,571 of CAVPJF010000006.1, read as the reverse complement.
GCAGGTGCAATTGGTTTCTATCCTGCCACCGAAGGTTTGATTTATTGGAATGAGTCCATGCCGGTTATGGATTCAACTCTTGTCAGTTCATATACGCTTGACTATCTCATTGCTGCCGATAACCTGGTTGGTCGGGTGTTGATCCCGGGATAAGCGGGATTGTAGATTTTCCTCCTACTGTGTTCACTTACTTCGCATCCTCAAATGCTTATTGACGGCAACGACCGCATTCTTGTATTTGTCGGTGCAGCACCCAGCATTTAATACGGAACAAGAAATTACAGGCATATTTATGGCAATTCCTCGAGCGATGGCGGTGCCAGCTGGAATACCATTGTGGATTTCAATACCGACCTGGTTTATTTGATTTCTGAATGTGTTTTTCCGGCCATGTCACCAGTGCTGGCAGATGGTCAATTCCATTTCTTGTTTCAAAATGATACGGAGCCAGGTATCTTTGTATGGGCACTCAACAACTTGATCCCGGACCAAATATTATTACCTATATGTCTCATGAAACGTCATTTCTGACTGGTGAAAATGACAATCCAATAATAAACGACAATTGGCACGTTGATAGTTTCACAAAATTTCCCCAATCCATTCGAAACGGAAACTTATATTGATGTTACGATTGATGAGCCGGGACAGATAAGCTTTGTGGTGAGCGACGTGACCGGAAGAATTGTTTATTCTGATGATTACGGGAGGATTACAAACACTAAGCTCAGGATTCGTTTCGAAAACAATAACCTTCCTGCCGGGATTTATTACTACAAGGTTACATCCGGTTCAGGATCATTCGCGGGGAAGATGATGGTGGAGTAATGTACATGGAGGAAACAAGGTGACTAACCACTCTTGAAACAATTAAAAATTTAATCGGACGAAAGTCGTAAGCATTCGAAAATAGAAGGTATTAAAAGTTGTATATGTGATTAAGAATTAAACTATTCCACATTTTGAAGATTGCATAAATTGGACAGGATGAAAAAAATAACTCTAGTTTTAATTCTATGCTTTTTATACTCGTTATCTGTTAAATCACAACCGCCTTTTAATTATATTTTCAGTAACCGTGATGATAACTTTCCCAATAATGCTGATTCGGGAATTCGACCCTTCTTTTGGAATAACGGAGTGTTATTTCTTGGGTTTTGTGTTGATTTGAATACAGACGATCGCGGGATTTCACTTATTTTTTATGATACTTTAGGCAATCTTCAGTGGACGCAAAGATTATTCATACCGGATTATCACTTATTACAAGGAAATGATATAATTTTCTTTAACAATAATTCTTTTTTTGTAGGGGGTATAGTTTATCAGAGTGGATATAATGGTTTTGATGTATTTTATTCAAAACATGATGTGAACGGTGATACAATTTATTGCCAAATTGATCATGATTTGATCAGTAGATTCCTGGTTGATCTCTACAGGTTTTCGGATGATCAATTTCTGGCGTTAAGCCAATGGGATAATGATTCTGGAGGAGACAGCAACAGAATCATCATCGAAAAACTGGATACAAATCTTCATATCATTCAAACCCATGCAAGCGAATCGAACCTCAGATATCCGAATAAGATTATAAAAACACCCAACGACAAGATTTATGTAGGTGGCACACGTAAAACTGCTGCGGGTCCTCAATTTCATGCCAAGGTGTTTATCGATATACACGACCTTGAGTTGAACTATATTCAAACAAAGAATTACGATCTAGCGATAAATGAGTTTTTTGGCAGTTTTGAAGTATTACATGATGTTGTTTTTATAAATTATGTGATAACTGTTTTTACTCCTGCTCCAAGAGATGTCTGGCAAATTGCAAGGCTTAATTCGAATGGCATGATCAATTCATTGACATACGTGGGTCCAACGGACCTCAATATATGGAGTACGAGCTTAGTAAATATTAATGATTCCTTGATTGCATGTGGTTTAAATACTTACTATCAGGAACCTTTTTATGTTTATTTCCATGATTTTAATTTAACTCAAGTGTGCAGCAGTTATGTTCATTTGCCGGGTGTTTCATCATACGATATTTGGCTTGCTGATATAGCTGCAGTTTCAAATAACAAAGTTTCCGGAACAGGCTATGTATTCGATGATCCCAGTATCAATACCGACTCTCAGGATCAATGGAATTTCCTGGTTGATAATGTTTTCAACTATATTAATATCAATTGCAATCCTCCGGTAGTAAATGTCGAGGAATATACAAATAATGAGAATTTTACTGCTGAACCAATGTTTAACGTATTTCCAACTTGTATTACTGACGAAATAACTATTGAATATTTGAATGATCATGCCCCTGGTTTTCAAATTAGAATTCTTAACCTGCAAGGAGAAAATATAATAACTACTTCAGGCTTTAAGTATAAGAAGATGCACTTGAATTTTATAAAAAAAGGCATTTATATTATACATCTGACTTCGGAAAGAAAACATGAAACATTAAAAATATTTAAGAATTAAAATAAATGTTTATTGATTAAAAAACTGTAAGGATATTTCCATTTTAAAGTAGTAATACACAATCTGGTTATTTCGGAAAAGAACCAAACACTAAGCTCAGGATTCGTTTCGTAAACAATAACCTTCCTGCAGGAATTTATTATTACACCGTTACATCAGATTCCGGATCATTTACAGGGAAGATGGTGGTGAGATAACAACTAACCTACTTAGGACAACATTATTTTTATTAAAATATCAGCCCATTTAGCCGGCAATAGATCAAGGAGCATCCGCAGCTTATCGGGTTTAACGAGGTAAGCCGTCCTGGGGTGGGAGGATTTCAATGCTTTCATGACTGCCCTTGCAACAATTGCAGGATCATGGGCATTTTTATAAACTTTGGGCAAATAAGAAATACCCTTTGAAAGATTCTTCTTGAAATAGGTTGAGCTCATTTCAGCCTTTATAAATAACTGTGCTGCATTTTCAGTCATGGATGTTTTTATGGGTCCGGGCTGGATTTTTATCACCTTAATGCCTAAAAAAGCAAGTTCACGCCGCAAAGCATCTGAATATGCTTCAATGGCATGTTTTGAAATAGAATAAATGCCGTTAAAAGGAGCAGCTGTCTGCCGCCCAACCTCGGAGCTTAAAATAATTATCCTTCCTTTTCGATGCAAAAGCAAGGGAAGGAACTGTTTGTTGACACGATAAATCCCCAGTAAATTTACATCAAGGGCTTTCTCCAGATCAGAAACCGGGAGCTCGGCAAGGGAACCGATTTTAAGAATGCCGGCCATGTGGATCACCGCATCAAGGTGGCCTGTTTGAGAGGATATTTGTTTATACGCTTCTTCAATTGATTTATCATTTGTAATATCCATTTGCAAGGGTGTGATGCCGGGTGTATCATGGTAAAAAGTAAGGACATCCTGGTGAACATCGGATGCAAAAATATGCCAGCCTTTGTTACTAAGCTAACTTTACAGTTGCAGAGCCTAAGCCTCCTTTAGCACCAATGAGTAGTGCTTGTTTTTTGGTCTTCACTTAACAGATTTTTATCTTACAAATCTTAATGGTCATAAATCTAATCATCAATAACACATCGAACACCTCCACGGTCCATTTCTACAATACATTCATTGCACCTGGTGCATTTCGATTTTTTAATTTCACCGGCTTCCAGTTTAAGCAAAAAATTTGGATCATGAATTAATGGCCTTCCGATTGCAATGAAATTAAACCCGGCATCCAGTATTTCAGTTATTCCTTCTTTCGAATCTACTCCACCAAGGTATACCAGCGGCATTTGTGTCACTTTTCTGATTTCTTTAGCCTGATCGAGGAAAAAATTGGGTGTAAATGGGTAAGTTTTTATGATTAGCGGCCCAAACAAAGCCATGGTAACTTTCTCCGCAATGGAAGCACCGTTTTTTATCATACCCTTCAGCGGAACATCGCCTCTCATCAGGTAAAAAGGAGACCTGCTTGTAAATCCGCCACTCAATACAATTGCCGAACAACCCTGTTTTTCAAGTTCAACAGAAACATACTTGCAGTCGTCGAGTGTAAATCCGCCTTTAAATCCGTCACTCAGGTTAAGCTTAACCAATACAGGGAAATCATTACCTGTCTTTATCCCTCACATTTTTTAGTACTTCTAACGGGAACCTGGCCCTGTTGGCAACTGAACCTCCATAGGCGTCTTTTCTTCTGTTTGTCCATGGACTTAGGAATTGACTCAGTAAATAACCGTGCCCCATATGAAGTTCGACGGCGTCAAATCCTGCATTTTTTAATTTCAATGCTGCATCGGCAAAATCATCCGAAACTCTTTTCATATCCGTTCTATCCATTGCCCTGGAAAAAATGATACCGGACATGAAGCCATATTCATTAAACAACCGGCTTGGCGCTAAGGGTCTTTTAATCTCAGTATTCTTGGAAAAGTAACCACAATGGGTCAGCTGAATAGAGATTTTTCCTCCGGCTTCGTGAACCTTTTCCGCAATTTTGGCAAGCTTGTCAATGCTATTGCCGTGAATATACATTTGATCCTTAAACGTCCTTCCGTCAGGAGAAACAGCGCCATAGGACAATGTGGTTAAAGCAACATCTCCTTTTGCTAAATTAACATGGTGCTCGAGGAGTTTTTGGTTAGGTCGTCCGTCATCATACATTCCTTCATAGGTTGCTGTTTTGATGAAAACATTTTTGAATTCATTTCCGTTTAGAAATTGTTTTCTGAAAGCCCGTTCCATTTTCAATGCCACTTAAATATCCTTAACCCTGCAACAAAAAACACAAGCCCGGTCGTTACCATAATAAAGAAAGGAATAAATGCCTCCCGGAAGCCAGCTCCTTCGATGAAAATACTCCTTACACCATCGGCCAGCAAAGTGAGTGGTAGTTGCTGAATGATGGAGATGCTCCAGTCGGGGAAGTTGTGGTAACTAAAGAAAACACCCGACAGCACCATCATGGGCATTACTATGGCATTGATGAGCCCGTTGCCTATTTCAGTGTTGGAAGTGTGAGATGAAATAAAGACTGCGATTCCCGCAAAGGCGATATTGCCAGCGATGAAGATCATCAGCAATGCCACAACACTTCCCTGGATGGTAATATCGAAAACAAGCCAGGCAAATAGCAGCAACAGCAAGGATTCAATCAAATTCATCACTACCCTTACAGTTATCAAAGCGCACCAGGAAATATGATTTTTTCATTGGAGTGGCAACCATCCTCCGCAGCAGTTTCTTCGATCGCTTATCGATGATTCCATAGCTCAATCCCCACATGCACGACATCATTACACCCATCGCAATCAGTCCGGGTACAAGGAAGTCAATATAGCGTGTTCCGCTTACGGTCAGGGGTTCAATAGTTTCATTTTTATGATCGAGGTTGAGTGCTTCACCACCAAAAAGCTTCGTAAGTTTTAAATAAGTTAGTTGAGCATCAGGATTTAACGGGTCGAAATGATAACGTACCATTCCGCTGTCTTCACTCATCACCAGGCTGATAGTTCCACGTTTCATCATAATCATCGCTTCATGCCAGCTGGTTTTGTAAAACAAGATTGTTGTATTTCCCATTTTATCGTCAGGAATAAACAGCTTGTAGTCACTTTTTTCATTGCCGGCTGAATCTTCAAACATTGCCAATCCCTTTAATAACATTTCAATCCTGAAAGATGAGTCCGCCGATAAATCAGGATTATTTTGTTGGCTGACTATGGCAACTTTTCTGATTACATCGGTTTTCTTTGTAAAAGCTACTCCAAGCCCTAAAGACATCAGGATAGGAAAAACAATTCCCCAGAAAAGCACTCCCGGCTCCCGGATCATTTCCTTGAAGTAAGCCGAGATCATCTGAAATAGCTGATTATTCAATAAGTTTTTATGCATTCAAATGCCTTCCTGTTAATGAAATAAAAACATCGTCAAGGGTTTTTCTTCTGAATTCCAGGTTTTCGATCCTGATACCGGAATTGTTCAGGAAGGCAAGAAATGCGGGTAAATCTTCCTCCAGATGATTTAGAGAAACGGTCCTTTTCCCATTATCTTTTTCCAGACTGATATTGTATTGCGATTCATCAAATATCTTCTGTACCGCTAATCCTGGATTTTGAATGGTAAATTCAATTGTTTTTCCTTTCGGGCCTTCAGTCTGCAGCAATTGATTGAGAGTTCCCTGCTGAAGGATTTTCCCTTTATCGATGATCACAATAAAATCGCACAAACGCTCGGCTTCTTCCATGTAATGCGTGGTGAGAATAAGGGATGTATCCAATTTTTCTTTCAGCGAATTAAGGATGGCCCAGATCTCCTGCCGTGCATTGGGATCAAGGCCCGTTGTAGGTTCATCAAGTAAAAGAATTTTTGGGCTATTGAGTAAAGCAATGCCAAGGGCGAGTCGCTGCCTTTGACCACCGGACAAATTCACAACATAAGATTTAACTTTTTCTTCAAGCCCAACAATGTTGATGATCTCATCAACGCGGCTTCGGTTTAATCTGAAAAAGCTGGCAAATAACCTCAGAGTTTCCCTGACATTCAATTTATCGATGAAATGGGTTTCCTGAAGTGAAAGTCCTATCAAACGGCGAAGCTCATTTTCATGACCTTTCCATGTCTTGCCCATGATCAGGATTTCGCCTTTGTCAGGCTTCTGAATACCTTCGATCATTTCAACCAGTGTAGTTTTACCGGCTCCGTTCGGTCCAAGCAAGGCCACAAATTGGCCGTGATCAATCCTCAAATCAATACCCCTTACTGCCTGCACAGTTTTAAAGGATTTGTGAACATCCTTCACTTCTATGACCGGTAATTCTTTCATTTAATAAATAACCAAATGGCTCATTTTTTTTGAAAAACAAAAATAACTGGAATTTGATCGCTCAACCAGGAAATTTATTTCTGATACCAATTGCAATATTTAAGTCTTCAGGATGAGATTAATTTTGCCGGCTAACTCAAAAAATCAATATTTTTACAAAAAATTTTTACTATGGCCCGCTATTTAATTCTGGCGCATTTTTTCATTTTAGGTTTACTGCCAAACCTTATATTTGGTCAAAATCAACAAAGCATTGATGAAATCTTTAATGGGAAAGGGGAAGTTTATTTTCGATTTGAGAACTCAAATCAAGCCGACATCCATTTCCTGACTAAAATGATATCCATTGATCACAAAACTTCAGCCGACTGGATTTATGCTTATGCCAACAAGAAGGAGTTTGAAAATTTCCTGAATCTGAATAAAGCTTACGAACTCCTGCCTCATCCAGGTTCACTTATTGTTCCGGCAATGAAAAGTCATGTGGATACGAAAGCACCAAATGAATGGGATTTTTACCCCACCTACGAAGCTTATCTTGACCTGCTGAACCAGTTTGAACAAAATTATCCCGATCTGTGTGATGTTTTCAGCATTGGAACCACAGTACAGGGCAGGCAATTAATGATTGCAAAAATTTCAGCCAATGTTAACATTCAGGAAAATGAACCCCGGTTTCTTTATACCTCTTCCATACATGGTGATGAATTGACAGGTTATGTGCTTATGCTTAGATTGATTAATCACCTGCTGAATAATTATGGCTCGGATGATAAAATTACCACTCTGCTTAACAATATGGAGATTTGGATCAACCCGCTTGCCAACCCTGATGGAACTTATGCCGGAGGAAATGAATCGGTCTGTTGTGCAACTCGTTATAATGCAAATAATGTTGATTTAAACCGAAATTATCCGGATCCCCAGGATGGCCCCCATCCGGATGGAAATGCATGGCAGAAGGAAACCCTTGAATTTATGGAACTGGCTGACAGTGTCCAATTTGTGATGGCATCTAACTTTCATGGAGGGGCTGAAGTATTCAATTATCCTTGGGATACCTGGGCACAACTTCATCCGGATGATGACTGGTGGCAGTTGGTTGGCAGGGAATGGGCCGATACAGTTCATGCAAATGCACCGTCTGGATATTTTACTTTAATGGACAATGGTGTTACCAATGGATACGAATGGTATGAGGTTGATGGCGGACGACAGGATTACATGAATTACTATCATCATTGCCGGGAGATCACCCTTGAGATTTCAGATATAAAATTACTTCCTGAAAACCTCTTGCCCGATTACTGGGAATATAATTACCGTTCCTTCATAAATTATATGGCACAGGGATTATATGGAATTTCAGGTACAGTTACCGATTCGGAATCAGGATTTCCAATAAAAGCGACAATAACGATCAATGACCACGATAATAATGGTTCCTGGGTTCTTTCTGATTCAATAACAGGTGGCTATTTCAGGCCGGTAATGCAAGGAACTTATTCCATTACTTATTCAGCTCCGAAATATGCGAGTCAGACCTTTGAGCAAGTTTCTGCTGTAAATTACCAAAAAACCATCAAGGATGTTGAGTTGGTTTATACTGGTTCAGGAATAGGAGAGGATACCTATTCCCACTGGTTTACAATTGGTCCAAATCCGGTAAAAGAAAACATTACGATTAGTTATGCTGGCAACGAATCATTATTCGCAACCATCGAGATGACAGATATTACTGGTAAGATTGTTTTGCAGCGGCAGATCAAATTTGGATTGGATAATAAAAGTATAAAACTCTTCCCCGGAAATCTGTGCACGGGTATGTATCTTTTGAAAATAGGAACCTCCGGGTTTATACTGTCCAGAAAAATTGTTATCGAATAAAACTTGATTAATCCCACGTTCAAATATTTAGCCGGGATCATCATTTTCCTCTGTGGCGCATTCACTATGATCTTCGAGATTGTAGGATCCAGGATTTTAGGACCTTATTTTGGCACCTCCATTTTTGTGTGGACCAGCCTGATAGGAATTATCATGGGCAGTCTCAGCATCGGATATTGGCTGGGCGGAAGAATTTCGAAGATAAGAAATGACCTTTTACTTCTTGCCTGGATACTTTTTGTGGCAGGTGTGTTAATGCTTGCGACGTCATTGGGTCATGATTACATTTTACGCAGAATAGTCAAATACATTTCGGATTTCCGGTTAAGAACGGTAATTGCTGTTATGGTTCTCTTTAGCCCCGCCAGCATTTGTCTTGCCATGGTTCTGCCTTATGCGGCAAAATTGGTAATGAATAATATCCGGACCTCAGGATCCGCCATCGGGAATTTATATGCTTTATCAACCCTTGGAAGCATCCTTGGTACCTTTGCCGCCGGTTTTTTACTGGTACCGGCTTTTGGATTTGCAATGGTTCTTTTTGCAACTTCAGCTACATTGCTGATAATTGCACTTGCCTTATTTGTCGCTGAAAAAAAACCTTTGTCGGTTATTACAAGTTTTGCGTTAAGCTCTGTTCTTATCGTATTCTGGTTTGTTCTGAATAGAAAGCAGCTTGATTATATCGATGTGGATACCCAGTATAATCGTGTTATAATTTATAATACAACTGATAATATGACCGGGAGGCCTGTAAAAATACTGAAGGTAAACGATGAAAAGAGTTCGGCTATGTTTACCGATGCTGATAATGATCTGGTATTTGAAGTATTGAAATATTACAGGTTGGTGGAACACTTTAATCCTGGGTTTCACTCTTCGCTTATGATTGGAGGATCAGGTTACGCTTTCCCAAAAGATTATTTACGCCGTTATCCTGAAGCCACTATTGATGTTGTGGAGATTGATCCGGGCCTGACTAAATTGGCAAGGCAGTATTTTAAATTAACTGACAATCCCAGGCTTAGGATTTTTCATGAAGATGGACGCACTTTTCTGAACCATACTGCAAAGAAATATGATGCTGTTTTTATGGATGCATATAAATCCATGCTTACCATTCCTTACCAGTTAACAACTCATGAAGCCGTTCAAAAGATTTTCGACATATTGAATGAAAAGGGTGCTGTGTATGCCAATATCATTTCTTCCCTCGATCAAAATAATGATTTGTTTCTTCGGTCTGAAATTGCGACTTACAAAAGTGTTTTTCCACAAGTCTACCTTTTTGCAGTACAATATCCTGAACCTTCTGAAATTGAGAAGCGGTATTTCCAGAATTTTTTACTTGTCGGTTTGAAGTCCCACATAAAACCTGATCTTACGGGTGATAATGAAGAAATCAATCGATTTCTCAATCATTTAATTTCAATTGACCCGGGATCTGAAGCTATTGTTTTGACAGATGAATTTGCTCCGGTTGAGTTTTACGCTTCCAAAGCCCTAAGCCGGTTTACCCGCCAAAAGTAATTCCCGATACCATTCCAAATCTGAAGATAAGAGTTAAAATCAAGGTAATAAACAGGAATTTCCAGTTCAGATTGATTTTTCTGGGTTCCTCGTCATAATAAATTTCGTTATAAGCCCTGAACGATATGATAAGCGGGACTATAACCAGTATCATTGTAAATAGCTTAAGGAATTCGTAATACATTTCATCCACGGTTCCAAAATAAAACCTATCGGGAATTTTAAGTAAAGCTAAAATGAAAGTTCCTATGATTACCGGAAAAATTACCTGGCCGGACAGCAAAAATCTACTATTCCGTTTGTCGACAAAGTTAAAATAGGCATTCCCGGAAATAAGAAAAGATTTTGCAATTAAACCTCCGATGGAGACAAGGGCAAAGATGGAAATGATTGAAAATATCATCTTTCCTGTATCACGATAATAGAGGTAAGCGATTACCCATCCAAAATCCTTATTGAGAAGTGTGCCCATCAGCAAAGAGCCAAAAAACATTACCATTCCATGGACAAATCCCCAAAGAAAGAACAGCTTAAGGTTACCGGGCTCATTACGAAAAGTACTGAACAGAATAATAAAAATAGTTCCCATTAAAACTCCGACGATGGGCATAATACTGAACAAAATTTTTACGGAATCGGCATTCCATGCATGGCTTTCAATGTCATAGTAAATCTTGTAATAATAAAGGATGGTCTTGTAATCGAAGCTTGCTGCAACCCAAACTGTTACAAACTGGCTGATTAAATATATGACCAAGTATGAAAACAGGAATAACACAAGCGAATTGATCGAAATGATGAAGAAGTTATGCCGCTTATCTTTGTTTTCGGCAAATTCAACTACACCACGGAACCATCTCCTTAAGGTATGCCGGTCGAATGTTTTGATTTCATGAATAAATTCTTTCCGTCGGGCTTTTCTTATTTGCCGGGCTTCCTCTTTGCGGAGCTTTTTCTCTTGCTGGATTTGAATCTTTTCGGCATTTTCTTTTTCCTGCTCAAGTATCCTGTCCTGGATTTCCTTTTCTTTTATTCTTTGCCTGACTTCCTGTTTTTCGATTCTATCAACAAGTTTCTGGGCTTTAATTCTGTTCTTGTTTTCAAGACGATTGGCTTTCCGCTTTTTCAATGCATAATTGGTTAACCTGTAAATGCGATATAACCTGTAACGAAGTGATGTTTTTCGTTTTTTTAAAGCAGTTTTTTCGGAGAGTTTTTTTACAATTTGGTTTTTTTTCTTCTCTTGCTCTAATTGCCTTTTTTTATACAAAAGAAATCTCATCCTCCTGTAAATAGTATATAATTTATTACCCAGAATTTTTTTCCTGGTAGATTCTTTCATTTGACAAGGCTTAATGCCGCAAATGTAATATTTTACAACAAATGATTTCCAACGATCTCCAATAAAAAAACCTGACTGGTAATACCAGTCAGGTTTTTTTATCCAAGTTCATATGCTATTATTTAACTACCATCGAAGCAATCGAACCATCTGAATACTTACCTTCATCCAGGTTTTTCTTGATTGCTGAAAAAGCATTTATGGTATACTCCACATCTTCGAGGGTATGCACGGCAGTAGGTATCAGCCTTAACATAATTACATCCTTCGGAATAACAGGATAGGTTACAATGGAACAAAAAACATTGTAGTTCTCCCTCAGATCTTTCGTAACCTGAGTCGCTTCGGGTACACCTCCCTTAAAAAATACGGGTGTCACCGGTGATTCAGTATTTCCAAGATTAAGATTCTTAGCTTTCAATCCAGATTGTAATGCATTTACAATCGTCCACAATTTTTTCTTATGTTCAGGCTCATTCTGTAACAACTCAAGACGTTTTAATGCACCAATCACCATTGGCATGGGTAAAGACTTAGCGTAAATTTGAGAACGAAGGTTATACATAAGGTATTTGATCACTTTTTTCTCTCCTGCAATAAATCCACCAATGCCTGCCATGGCTTTGGCAAAAGTTCCGAAATAAAGGTCAATTTTATCCTGAACACCCAGAAATTCACCTGTTCCTGCACCGGTTTCGCCCATCGTTCCGAAACCATGGGCATCATCAACCAGCAATCTGAAATTGAACTTCTTTTTTAAATCAGTAATTTCCTTAAGCTTTCCAAGGTCACCAGCCATTCCATAAACACCTTCAGTAATAACCAGAATTCCACCACCGCTTTCCTTTGCCATTTTAGTAGCACGTTCAAGCTGCTTTTCGAAATTCACCATGTTGTTGTGCGGATAAACGAATCGTTTTCCAATATGAAGTCTCATCCCATCAATTATACATGCATGAGCTTCAGAATCATACACAATAACATCCCGCCTGTCAACCAGTGAGTCAATGATGGAAACCATTCCCTGGTAACCATAGTTGAGAAGGTAGGAAGACTCTTTTTTAACAAATGCAGCAAGTTTTTCCTCAAGTTCTTCATGGTATCTGGTCTGCCCCGACATCATACGTGCACCCATAGGGTATGCCATACCCCATTTGGCAGCAGCATCAGCATCTGTTTTCCTGATTACGGGATGATTGGCTAATCCAAGATAGTTGTTCAAACTCCAAACCAGTCTTTCCTTTCCCATAAAAATCATACGGTTTGCAATTTCTCCCTCCAGTTTGGGAAACATATAGTAACCTTCGGCTTGCTCCATATATTTACCGAGTGGCCCGAACGAACTTTCAATTTTATTGTATATATCCATTTCTTGTTTAAAGCTTTAAAATACTGTTAACCAATAAAAAGGCGCAAAACTAAAATTTATTCAATAGTTAATCAAATTAAATTTTCAATTAATTCGAACAAAAATAATTACACAGAATGAACGTTTTTAAATTTCATTAAAATACAGTAATTTTGCGCCCATGTTTAAAAAGGCCATACTTTTAATACTAATTGGTTCGTTATCAGTTGTTTTTTACTCTTGCAGCAAATATTCGAAAATTTCGAAGAGCCAGGATTTTAAGTATAAATACCAAAAAGCACTTGAATATTACGACAGGGGGGATTATTACCATGCCATGAATCTTTTCGACCAGGTGATGCCTTTTTTTCGTGGTACTGAAGAGGCTGAAAAGATTGCTTACAAATATGCGTACGCCTATTATTATCAGAAGGAATACATCATGGCGAGTTATCATTTCAACAGATTTGCCAGTACCTATCCCCGTAATGAAAAGGCAGAGGAGTGCGCATTCATGTCAGCTTATTGCAAATACAAAGAATCGCCTATTTATAGATTGGATCAAACAAACACTTATGACGCCATAAAAGAAATGCAGCTTTTTCTTAATAAATATCCCCACAGTGATAGCCTTGAGGCTTGCAACCGCCTGATTGATGAGCTCAGGTATAAGCTTCAGCGCAAAGATTTTGAAATAGCTAAGCTTTACCTTAAGATGGAAAAGTATAATTCATCCATAGCAGCATTTGAAAATTTGCTAAAACAATATCCCGATACGAAGTTTAAGGAGGATGCTATGTTTTATTCCATTAAGGCCTATTATTTTTATGCTTCCAAGAGTGTGAAATCAAAAAGAAAGGAGCGTTACCAGGAAGCAGTAGACATTTACAAAGAATTTACCCGGCTTTATCCTGATAGCGAGCACAACAAGGATATTGAGTACATGGTTGAACGGGTTCACAAAGATTTGGAAAAATTATAAAACAAAATAACACATGGATTACAAGAAAACTAAAGCAGATACAACTACTGTTACACGAAAAATTCGTGATTTTGACAAGCCTACAGGAAATATCTACGAAACGGTAGCTATTCTGTCGAAAAGGGCAAATCAGATAGCTGTTGAAATGAAGGAAGAACTGAACCAAAAAATTCAGGAGTTTGCAACCACACAGGATAACCTGGAAGAAATTTTTGAAAACCGGGAGCAAATCGAAGTAGCAAAATTTTACGAAAAGCTTCCGAAACCTACCCTTATAGCTATTTATGAATTTTCGAAGGATAAGGTTTATTACCGCAACCCGCAGAAGAAAATTGAAAATGAATTTTAAGGTTCGGTGTTGAGAGGTAAGAAAATACTGATTGGCATTACGGGCAGCATAGCTGCTTACAAAATACCATTTCTCATCAGGTTACTGATTAAAGAAGGGGCTGAAGTAAAAGTTATTTTGACTGATGCTGCCAAAGATTTTGTAACACCTCTGACATTATCAACTTTAACAGGCCATCCTGTTTTCAGCGATTTTTTTGAAAAGAATGATGGAACCTGGCACAGTCATGTTGAATTGGGAAACTGGGCAGATGTTTTTATACTGGCTCCGGTTTCAGCCAATACCATGGGGAAAATGGCAAACGGAATTGCCGATAATCTTTTGACAGCAACTTATCTTGCTGCCAAATGCCCTGTTTTTTTTGCCCCTGCCATGGATGTCGACATGTTTAATCATCCGTCAACACGCAACAGCATAGAGAAACTTCAGTCTTTTGGTAATATATTGATTGAACCCGATGAAGGCGAACTTGCAAGCGGACTATATGGCGCAGGAAGGATGCAGGAACCTGAAAAAATAGTTGGAATTTTAGATTCCTGGTTCAAAAAAAAAAAGACTTCACCGGGATTAAAGTCCTGATCACAGCAGGACCTACTTTTGAATCAATTGACCCGGTAAGGTTTATTGGTAATTTTTCATCCGGACAGATGGGATTTGCACTTGCCCATGAATTTGCAGGAAGAGATGCTGATGTTACTTTAATATCAGGACCAGTTAACCTGAACATTACAAATCAAAAAATAAAAATCACCAGGATTCATTCTGCAGTTGAAATGCATGATGAATGCATGAAAGCTTTCCCAACTTCTCAAATCACGATAATGGCAGCAGCCATCGCAGATTATACTCCGGTCAAAAAAGAGAATCAGAAAATAAAAAAGGAGGGGGGTAATCTGACTCTTCAGCTTAAGAAAACTACTGATATTTTATTTGAACTTGGTAAATTAAAAAAGAAAAATCAATTCCTGGTTGGATTTGCTTTGGAATCACAAAATGAATTAAGCAATGCACATAAAGAAGCTGAAAAATAAAAACCTTGACCTCATCGTTCTTAACTCGCTCAAGGATGCAGGAGCAGGATTTAGTCATGCAACAAATAAAGTAACCATGATTGATAAAAAAGGCGACGTTGAATCATTTGGTCTTAAGCTAAAAACTGAAGTTGCCGCTGATATTGCTGATAAAATCAAGTCATTATTTTTCAACCTCAAATCCAAATGAAATGCACCTGAGAACATTTTTTACCATTATCTATTTTTTATTCCTAACTGCAGTTCTCAGTGGCCAGGAGATACTTTGTAATATTCAGGTTAATTCTCAACAAATCCAGGGTACGGATAAGCGTGTTTTCGAGACTATGACCGCTGCATTGAACGAATTTGTAAATAACCGGAGATGGACCAATTATGATTTCAATACAAATGAGCGCATTGAATGTACCATGGTATTGAATATTCGTGAAAGACCCTCCACCGATCTATTTAAGGCTTCTTTAAATGTTGTTGCAAGCCGTCCAATTTATGGGAGTAGCTATAATTCAGTTATCCTGAACTATATTGACCAGAAATTTGATTTTGAATACGTCGAATTTCAGGCGCTCGATTATCAGGATAACCAATTCACTTCGAATTTAACTTCAGTGATGGCCTATTACGTTTATCTTATCTTAGGTTTGGATTTTGATACTTTTTCTCAGTTTGGGGGAGGGCCATATTATGAAAAGGCTCAGGAAATCGTAAATACTTGCCAGAATATTTCATTTACCGGATGGTCTTCATCTGAAGATGAGCGCAACCGCTTCTGGTTAGTAGAGAATTATCTCAATCAGTCCTATTCAGATGTTAGAAAGTTCCTGTACGATTATCATTATAAAGGCCTGGATGTTATGGCTGAAAAAACCGATCAGGGCAGAGCTGCTATTGCGGAAAGTCTTAAATTGCTGCAGATTGTACACAGTTTGAAACCAGGTCTTTTCGCTTTACAACTGATTGTGGATGCAAAAAAAGATGAAATAGTAAACATATTCAAGGGAGGTAATCCCTCCGAAAAGTCGGAAGTTATCAGTATCATGAAAGAAATTGATCCTGCGAATTCTTCCACTTATTCAAAGATTAATGAGCGAAATTGATCTTGAATTGGGCGATTCTGTCCTTTAATGGTTCCCCTAATAACTGAGTAAATTTCTTTGCTATTTTTGTAAATGTTTTTTAAGCAGAATTATGCTAACGCACTTATCTATTCAAAACTATGCGCTGATCAGGCAGCTTGAAATTGATTTCACTCCGGGACTTACAGTGATAACGGGTGAGACAGGTGCCGGAAAATCTATTTTACTAGGTGCTTTAAACCTCATGTTGGGCAAACGTGCAGACACACAGGTACTGCTTGATAAAACGAAAAAGTGTATTGTAGAGGGTCTTTTTTCAATCGGTCAATATAATCTTCAGGATTTTTTTGCTTCAAATGACCTGGAATATGATACCCAGGCTATACTGCGGCGTGAAATCGCAAATAACGGAAAATCGAGGGCATTTATTAATGATATGCCGGTTAATCTTACCCTTTTGAAAGACCTCGGAGAACAATTAATTGATATCCATTCGCAGCATCAAACTGTGGCTCTAAACGATGCCAATTTTCAGATCGCGGTCATTGACAGTTTCTCCGGGATTATTGAAAGTGTAAAAAAATACAAATCGCTATACGAAAATTTCATCAAATTAAAGAGTCAGTTGGCAAGCCTGACTGAGGAAGAAAATAAATCGAAAAACGAACAGGATTATTTTGAGTTTTTATTCAATGAACTTGAAACTGCTAAACTTTCGTTAGGCGAGCAGGAGCAGCTTGAAAGTGAGCTTCAGGTTCTTAACCATGCCGAGGAGATCAAATCACGCCTGAGCTTTTCATCACAGGCGATTGGTGGAGATGATGTGAGTATTCTCAGCAGAATAAATGAAGTACGTTCAAACCTTAACCAAATATCGGGGTTTAGTGCTGAGTTGAGTGAGATATTTTCGAGAATTGAAAGTAATTTTGTTGAGCTAACCGACATTTACAACGAGATCGAAAAAAACACTGAATCAATTGTATATCATCCTGATAAGGTTAACGAAATCAAAGAAAGGATTGATTTAATATATCACCTTCAAAACAAACACCGTGTAAAAACTATTGAAGAATTACTGGCTGTAAAGGATGACCTTAATTTAAAGCTGAACAATATAGCTTCACTTGAAGATAAAATTAAGAAGCTGGGAATTCAATTGCAGCAAGTTGAAAAGGAGGTTTCGAAAGAAGCAAAAAAAATATCAGACCAACGTAAAAAGCATTTTGTAGCTATTGAAAAGGAAATAGGAGCAACCTTAACTGAACTCGGGATGCCCCATGCCCGATTCAGCATTCATCACAAGGCTCTGGATGTTCCGGGTAAAGATGGGTCAGATGCTGTGAAATTTTTGTTCAATGCCAATAAGGGCGGCGAAATGCAGGAGCTGTCGAAGGTAGCCTCCGGTGGTGAATTGTCGCGTCTTATGCTGGCTGTTAAATCTTTAATTTCTCAAAGGAATCTGCTACCAACGGTTGTTTTTGACGAAATCGATATAGGTGTTTCTGGTCAAATTGCTGATAAGGTTGGCACAATACTAAGTAAACTTTCAGGCTCTATGCAGGTAATTGCGATCACTCACCTTCCGCAGATTGCAGGAAAAGGAAATGCCCATCTTTTCGTTTATAAAGAAACAGATAAGAACTCAACAAAAACAGAAATAAGAATACTTGACTCTGAAGAACGGGTACTGGAAATTGCAAAAATGCTGAGCGGTAAAGATGTGACTTCTGCTTCAGTTGAAACTGCAAAACATTTATTGAAATAGATAATTTAGCTGTCATAACTTTAAATTAACCCACAATGACATATAACTTACTGAAGGGAAAAAAGGGAATCATTTTCGGTGCGCTTGATGAAAAATCAATAGCCTGGAAAGTTGCAGAAAAATCCTTCGAAGAGGGAGCCATATTCACCCTAACCAATACCCCGACGGCAATGAGGTTTGGCCAAATTGATGAACTGGCGAAGAAATGCAAAGCCGAAATTATTCCGGCTGATGCTACCAGTGTTCCTGACCTCGAAAACCTGGTGAAAAAGTCTATGGAAATTTTGGGAGGCCAGGTCGACTTTATCCTGCATTCCATCGGGATGTCAATGAACGTTCGCAAACACAGGGTTTACAACGATCTCGATTATAATTTTTTCGACAAAACACTGGATATTTCAGCGCTTTCATTCCATAAACTCCTGCAAACCTGCTTTAAGCTTAATGCCATCAGCGAGTGGGGGAGTGTAGTCGCCCTTTCTTACATTGCTGCCCAAAGAACACTTTATGGCTACAACGATATGGCCGACGCCAAAGCGTTACTCGAATCCATCTCAAGAAGCTTCGGGTATATTTATGGCCGTGAAAGAAGGATCAGGGTAAACACCATTTCGCAATCGCCCACGATGACTACCGCCGGAAGCGGTGTAAAAGGTATCGACGGACTGATGGATTTTACCGAACGCATGTCACCACTAGGCAATGCTACGGCTGAGGAATGCGCCAACTTTACGATCGTCATGTTCTCCGATCTTTCTAAGAAAGTTACCATGCAAAATATTTACCACGATGGCGGCTTCTCCAGCATGGGTATGAGCCTCAAGGCAATGAAAATGTACAATCGCAGCCTCGATTGCGAAGATTGTCCGCCGGTGGATTAATTACCCGTCATTGCGATCCCGCTTTTTCAGCGGGAGAGGCAATCTGCCATTCTATAAACAGATTGCTTCGGCGATAAAAAGCGCTCCTTGCAATGACGCACTAATTGACTTATTCTTACAGAACTAAGTATCATGATTAAAAATTCTTCTGATTGCTTCATTTTATCCAATGATTATTTATATTTGTCCTGGAAAAAAAATTTAAAACGTCAACAAATAAAAATCCTTTAAATGATAAATTTTCAAATTACCAAAGAGCAGGAGGAAATCATTGCAAAATATCGTGATTTCGTAACCAGATGGGTTATCCCGAACCGGTTAAAATATGATGAACTGGCTGTTTTCCCATGGGAAATTGTAAAAGCTGCGTATGATGAAGGCATCATGAATGGACCCATGCCTGCTGAATACGGTGGGCATAACTACAGCCTGCTGGACAGTGCGTTTGCCTCTGAGGAACTTGGCGCCGGTTGCGTGGGTATAGGAATTTGTATTGATGCAAATACCCTGGCCCTGACACCACTTTACCTTGCAGCTTCTGATGCTCAAAAGAAAAAATATTTCGGTCTGATCAATGAAGTTAAAGGTGTCGCAGCTTATTGCCTCACCGAACCCAATGCAGGTTCGGATGTGCAGGGAATAAAGTCGAATGCTATTAAGCATGGCGATAAATATATATTGAACGGACACAAGAGGTTTATTACCAATGCAGAAGTTTCGACATTTTTGACAGTTTTTGCCCAGGTTGATCCTGAAAAAGGTTCAAGAAGCCTGACTGCTTTTTTGGTACCTTCCGATTCTCCTGGCATTGAGTTTAAGCCCAGATTGCAGAAAATGGGACAAAAAGCATCAGTCCAAAATGAGATTATTTTCACCAATGTAGAAATACCGGTTGAAAATAAAATAGGGGAGGAGGGACATGGATTTTTAATTGCTATGAAAACCTTCGACCGCACCCGCACCGGTGTGGCAGCCTTGAGTGTGGGGAATGCAAGAGCAGCATATGAAACTGCCAAAGAATGGACTAAGAACCGACGACAGTTTGGTCAACCTATTGCTTCTAACCAGGCCATTGGATTTATGCTGGCCGATATGGCAACCAAAATTGAAACAGCCAGGATACTTACCTGGTATGCTGCCTGGGCTTATGATAATGATAAGAAAAAATTAAATAAGCTTTCAGCCATGTCAAAACTATATGCTTCCGATATTGGCATGGAAGTTACCACCGATGCGGTGCAGGCAATGGGAGGGGACGGTTATTCCCGTGAATTCGGTGTTGAGAAAATGATGCGCGACGCAAAGCTGTGCCAGATATACGAAGGAACCAACCAGGTGCAGCGGGTGGTGATCTCAAAAGCAATATTAAAAGAATAGTATGTGGATTCCGGCATCGAAACCGAAGTGTGGGCATCGGAGCTTGGCGCAGAAAGCAACACTTACCTGATGGTAAACAACCCAAATGCTACCACCGCAGGAATCTGGCAGCTAATGGTGGGGAACCCAGAGTGAGTGAGAAAGTAGAAATATTTTCAAACGTAAATAATTGAAACAGAATAGCGACACGCGAAATATCGTTCTGATTATATTTCTTTTAAGTTATATTCAGACCTTTGCTCAAAATAGTAAGATAGTTTTAATGCACCCTGAAACTAAGGCTAGGATTTCGATCAAGAAGGAACGATATATGCAAATATTTTATGATTCGACAATGATCAAAGGCAATGTAGTTTATTTCGATAGTAATTATTTTGAACTTAGGATTTGGGACAGGTATCCAAATAAAATTGAATATCTGACTGAACCATCTAAACATAGCCATTATAATAAAAATATTCGTGAGGGATGGTACTTTTCTGATTCTTTAACTAAGGCAATAAATTATAAAGAACCCACTCAAGAACTTCATTATTTTATTTCAGGTAAAAAACCTACAACATATCTTGTCTTCTACAGATCGACTGATATTGAAAAATTTTACTTCTCTGAAATTGACAGCATTCAATGTAGAAAGACTGATAATAATGCTACCCCTGGTATTGAACTCGTAATTCTCCCTCTTATAATAGTTTCCAGTCCTATTTGGAATTACACGGATGGACATTATAACTGGGGTTTTATTGGTGCAATAACAGGAATTTTAGCATTAGAGATTACACACTTGATGATTAATGATTTACGCAACACCCTGCGTACATATGATTTAGAAATCTACAAAGTGCTGAAAATAAAAGGGAACCCATAGCTGTGTAAAGCAGGTAATAAAAAGTTTGGTTATTTTTGTCATCGGCAAAGAGATCAGGTTTTTTTATGTTGTATGATCCCGGCAAGGAATGAAAAAAAACCCTCCGTTGGGCGAAGTCTGCGACTTCGAGCTGAATAAAAAGATATTCTCACATTAACAATACGTTTATAGTTTTTCAATCTCTGCGTAAATCAGCGTAATCAGCGGGAAAACTTATTCAGCTTTCTACAACAAAAAAGCCCGGAAACTATTCTTTTCCAGGCTTTTTTATATGGAAAGACGGCAATCAAAAACAATACCGGTTTTCCTCTATCAGTTTATTAGCTATCCTGCGTCGGGCTTCCTTAATGTTTACAGGCGCTACTTTAGTAAACACATCAATCCTGTCAGCCATCAACTGCTGTTCTTCGCCTGTAAAGAATGAATTAACTGCATCATGAGCGCTCTTATGGATATGGCAGGCCGAATCATAAACGTAAACATCCAGGATATCCCTGTACAGACTTGTAGCTTCAAATCCTTTAATCGAAGATAATTTTTCAGCCCTCAGCATAGCAGATTCAGCGCCGTAAACCATCATGATCACATCGGAAATATTAAAAAGGATTTCCTGTTCGTTAAGAAAATCGCGTTGGAATTTATCGGACAACGATCCCAAGAGGAAAAGGGCTGTTTTTTTGAACTTCTTTATGTAATACCTTTTTTCAGCGAAATAATCGTTTGCCGGAACAGTTGATTCCTCTTCCGTTTCGAGATTCCGGATGATGGCATTGGCATACCTCACCACATCAAAGCCGGTTTTTAAAGCTTTTTTAACAGTCGTGTCTGAAACAAGCAGCCGGTTAATTTCATTGGTTCCTTCAAATATCCTGTTGATCCTCGAATCGCGGTAAGCGCGGTCCACATCAGTTTCAGCTGA
The DNA here is from genome assembly GCA_963705185.1 of uncultured Bacteroidales bacterium. GTDB lineage: Bacteria > Bacteroidota > Bacteroidia > Bacteroidales > JAADJA01 > JAADJA01. Next base: position 108,403 of record CAVPJF010000006.1, on the reverse strand, counting down.
GAAACCCATTCCACCGAATATTTGAACAGCTTCGTCAACCACGTAATTCAATGCTTCGGAACCGAAAACTTTAAGCAGGGCTGCTTCAATGGCATAAACGGCAATCCCTTCGATGGTAGCAGTCGGTTTATCCGTTCCCTCATCTATCATGATCTTAATCATGTCGTCAATGTTCTTGCTCACGCGATACACCGCCGATTCTGTCACCCATGTTTTGATCACCTGCTCGGCAAGCTTGTATTTAATGGCTCCAAAACTCGATATTTGAACACCAAATTGCTTACGTTCATTGGCATAATTTACCGATTGTGTGATAGCTCTTTTTGCAGCTCCCAAAACGGTTCCTCCCAGCTTTATCCTTCCCATGTGCAGGATATTCAAGGCAATTCTGAAGCCCTGTCCTCTTTTTCCGAGGAGGTTTTCAACCGGAACTTTAACATCATTAAAAAATATTTGAACAGTAGAAGAACCTTTAATTCCCATCTTTTTCTCTTCAGGATTGATCACCACGCCTTCAAGGGCTCTTTCAACAATAAAAGCGCTGTGTACCCTGTCGGTATCGATTTTAGCAAAAACCGTAAGCACATCAGCAAATCCGCCATTGGTTATCCACATTTTTTGTCCGTTCAGGATATAATGTTTTCCATCTGAAGAAAGCACTGCTCTTGATTTTCCAGCATTTGCATCAGACCCGGCATTGGGTTCTGTTAAACAATAGGCAGCAGCCCATTCACCCGAAGCCAATTTTGGTAAGTATTTATCTTTCTGCTCATCACTTCCATAATAAACAATTGGCAGTGTACCGATTCCTGTGTGGGCTGAATACGCAACTGAGAAAGAATATCCTGAACCCATCGCTTCGCTTGCAAGCATTGAAGTTACAAACGACTGCTCGAATCCCTGGTATTTTTCGGGAACTGAAATTCCGAGCAATCCCAGTTCGCCTGACTTATGGATTAGGCTTCTCATCAAACCTTCTTCCTGGGCATCTATTCTGTCGAGTATAGGATAAACCTCCGTTTCAAGAAAGTCCTCACAGGTTTGGGCAATCATTTTTTGCTCTTCATTAAATTCTTCAGGTATAAATATATCACCGGCTTCTGTTTCTTTAATCAGAAATTCACCGCCTTTTATTAATTTTGCTTTTTCCATCCAGTTCAGGTATTTGTTAATTCGGCGCTAAAATTATAAAAATATTGATAAATTTGAATGTTTAAAAAAATGGATAATCCATGGGAGCCGTTATGATTTATTTTTTCGGAGTATTAGCAGTACTAATCATTTTTATTATCCTTTTCAGGAAGCAGCTTAGGCTCGGCCTGATCAGCATAAAACATGGAAAATATAGTTACAAATATGTAAGGCAATTCAAGAAATATGTAAATAAAAGCCCGTTTCCCTATTGCTTTAAAGATGATATAATGCCTTATCTCAGGTTAGGTAATGCTAAAAAAGAAAATATTGACCATTACCAATCGGAAAAGATCCTGCTCTTTGAAGGTATTCCATATTATTCTTCCCTTCAGGAAATAGTTGGAAAATATGGTAAGCCTGATTGTTTTAATGCATTTAAAATTAAAAATCAGGAATTGCGGGCCTATGGTTATAACAAAAGCATTCTTGGTATCCCTGTGAAAGCGGTGTTCTTTTTTATCTTCGAATCGTTTGTGATGGGAGAATATCTTATTGATGATTTGACAGAAAGCAATATTCAATCTGTTTCCAAATCATTAATGGATAATTGTGATGTAATTCCCGGGAATGATGCCATGCACTATTACATAGAAGGGGAAAATGAAACTTCAGTTTACTTTTATGAAAATGGATTTTCTGCAATGATCAGATACATGAACAAGGAGAATGTTGCACTTAATGAACTGATACAATAAAAAAAGCCTGTCAGGTGCGACAGGCTTAGAATTATTTGGATTTTACTACTTCTTTTTTAAGTTTTACCATTTGGATGATTAATTCACTTTCTTCATCTTTATAATCAACAAGGATCTTATCACCTTCTCCCAGTTTCGTTTTAATCATCTCCTCAGCAAGCGGATCTTCAATATATTTCTGAATCGCTCTCTTTAAGGGCCTTGCACCGTACTGTTCATCCCATCCTTTGTCAACAATAAAATCCTTAGCCTTTTCTGTAACTTCCATTTGGTATCCGAGGCCTTTTACGCGGTTATATAAATAACTTAATTCTATATCGATGATCTTATGAATGTTCTCTCTGTCGAGCGGATCAAAAATGACAACATCGTCAATCCTGTTAAGGAATTCAGGAGCAAATGCTTTTTTAAGGGCATTTTCGATGACCCCTCGCGCAAAATCATTTTTATTGGATTTTTTAGCACCCGTATTAAAACCAACGCCCTGTCCGAAATCCTTTAATTGTCTGGAACCAATGTTTGAAGTCATAATGACAATGGAGTTTTTAAAATCGACCCTTCGCCCGAAACTGTCGGTTAAAACTCCGTCGTCAAGCACCTGGAGCAACAGATGGAAAATATCAGGATGCGCTTTTTCGATTTCATCCAGCAAAATGATGGAGTAAGGTTTTCTCCTGACTTTTTCTGTCAGTTGACCGCCCTCTTCATATCCCACGTAACCAGGAGGTGCACCAACAAGCCGTGATACAGCAAATTTTTCCATGTATTCACTCATGTCAATCCGAACAAGAGCATCCTCAGAATCGAACAAATACTTTGCAAGTACCTTGGCAAGATGCGTTTTACCTACACCGGTAGGACCTAAAAAGATAAATGTTCCGATTGGCTTATTGGGATCTTTAAGTCCTGCGCGGTTTCGACGAATAGCTTTAACTACCTTTCTAATAGCATCCGGCTGACCAATCACGGAGCCTTCAAGGTCCTTTTCCATGTTGATCAGTCGATCACTTTCATTCTGGGCAATCCTTTGTACCGGAACCCCAGTCATCATCGCAATAACTTCAGCAACGTTTTCTTCGGAAACTTCCTCCCGGTTAATTTTGGAATCTTCTTCCCATTTCTTTTTTTCACGTTCCAGATCCTCCTGAAGCTTCCTTTCTATATCCCTGAATTTGGCTGCTTCTTCGAATTTCTGATTATTGATTGCTTTTGTTTTGTTCAACTTCGTCTCTTCAATTCTGTTTTCAATGTCGATGATTTCGACTGGTACATGGATATTGGCAATATGAACCCTTGATCCTGCTTCATCAAGTGCATCAATGGCTTTATCGGGTAAAAACCGGTCTGATATATACCTGGTGGTTAGATTAACACATGCTCTGATAGCCTCTGGTGTGTATGTTACCAGGTGATGATCTTCGTACTTTTCCTTGATATTATTAAGAATTTCATAAGTTTCTTCAGGAGAAGTAGGATCCACAAGAACTTTTTGAAACCTCCGCTCCAGTGCACCATCTTTTTCAATGTATTGCCTGTATTCATTAAGAGTGGTAGCACCAATGCATTGTATATCGCCTCGCGAAAGAGCCGGTTTAAACATATTTGATGCATCTAGCGAACCGGAAGCGTTACCTGCGCCAACAATGGTATGAATTTCATCAATGAAGAGAATGATGTCGGGATTCTTTTCCAGTTCATTCAGAACAGCCTTCATTCTTTCTTCAAACTGTCCGCGGTATTTAGTACCTGCAACCAGAGAAGCAAGGTCAAGTGTTACAATTTTTTTATTAAAAAGTGCTCTTGATACTTTTCTTTGAACAATCCTTAAAGCAAGACCCTCTGCTATTGCTGACTTACCTACACCGGGCTCTCCAATGAGAATGGGATTATTCTTTTTACGACGGCTTAAAATCTGAGCGATCCGCTCTAATTCACGGGCTCTTCCTACAATAGGGTCAAGTCGACCTTCTTCGGCATATTTGGTAATATCCCTGCCAAAATTATCAAGAACCGGAGTTTTAGACTTTGAATCGGAAATCTTCTTAATATTTCCCCCAAAATTCTGGGTTGCTTCTTCAGGATCATCATCAGCAGTACCCCCTGGCATTTCATCCTTTGGATCCATTTTCATGCCTCCGTCGGTATTCGAAATAATCGCTTTCAATTCATCCTTGACAGCATCATAGTCGACCCCGTAATTTTGAAAGGCTTTGGTAACAATATTGTCATTATCTTTCAGAATAGCCAGAAGTAAGTGTTCGGTGCCAATTAAATCACTGTTGAAAAGTTTGGCTTCCAGATAAGTTATTTTCAAAGCTCTTTCAGCTTGTTTTATAAGTGGAATATTATCAGTGGTTCTTATTTTACTATAATCTGAGTTTGCAATTGCCAACTCAATTTCCTTTCTTATTTTCATAAAGTCGACTCCAAAATAAGTGAGTATCTGAATAGCCATGCCTTCTCCTTCACGTATAATTCCCAGCAGCAGATGTTCCAGGCCGATATAATCATTGCCCAGCCTTATGGCCTCTTCGCGGCTATAAGATAAAACATCTTTAACGCGTTGTGAAAATTTAGCTTCCATCATTTTATATAATCAGTTGTTATTCAAAATTTAAAACGAACCATCAAAATATTTATTACCATGATTGTACGTTCATTACAATAAACAGTTTTAAATTGATAAAGTTGCATAAACAAAAACCGCTCCGATTCTTGTATTGTGCATTAGAAGTGCCATTTTTACGGCATTTTCAAATGTATTTACAAATAGACTGAAAAAAAGACATGCCATTGGTTTTTATTAACACAGAAATGTTAGTAATAATAATGGGTAAAATTCAGGGTTCAATACCTCAAAAATGATTACATTCGTCACTTTTTAGATTAATACGTAATTGATTGTTATTGAATATTGTAAGAAATGGAAAACGTTCAAAGTGGAGAGAGAATAATTAATGTCAACATAGAAAACCAAATGAAGACGGCTTACATCGATTATGCGATGTCAGTTATTGTTTCTCGTGCACTGCCTGATGTGCGTGATGGTTTGAAGCCAGTTCACCGGAGGGTCCTTTTTGGAATGCTTGATTTGGGCTTACTTTCGAACAGGCCATATAAAAAGTCTGCTAGAATTGTTGGAGAAGTTTTGGGAAAATATCATCCGCATGGGGATACCTCTGTTTATGATGCAATGGTTCGAATGGCACAGGAATGGTCGCTGCGATATCCTTTAGTCGATGGGCAGGGTAATTTTGGATCCATGGATGGTGATAGCCCGGCTGCAATGCGATATACTGAAGCAAGATTCAAGAAAATCGCCGAAGAAATGGTGGCCGATATTAATAAGGAAACCGTTGATTTCCAGCTTAATTTTGACGATTCTTTGGAAGAACCTACTGTTTTACCTTCAAAAATTCCTAACCTTTTAATCAATGGCGCTTCAGGAATTGCTGTTGGGATGGCAACCAATATGCCACCGCACAATCTTACTGAAATTATTGATGGAATTGTAGCCTACATTGATAACATGGAAATTACCATTCCTGAATTAATGAAGTTTATTAAAGCACCTGATTTTCCTACGGGTGGATTAATCTATGGTTATGACGGCGTAAAGAGCGCTTATGAAACTGGTCGGGGAAGGATTGTATTAAGAGGGGAAGCAACGATAGAAGAAGAACCCAATGGCAAAGCCAAAATAATTGTAACATCAATTCCTTACCAGGTGAATAAGGCAGAGATGATTAAAAAAACTGCTGACCTGGTAAATGAAAAAAGAATCGAGGGGATTACTGATATCAGGGACGAATCAGATAGGGAAGGCCTGCGCATTGTTTATGAACTCAGGAAAGATGTCATCCCAAATGTTATTCTAAACAAGCTTTACCAATTTACACAACTTCAAAATTCTTTTAGTGTTAATAATATTGCCCTGGTAAAGGGTAGGCCTATTCTGCTGAATTTGAAGGATATGATCAGACATTATGTCGATCACAGACATGAAGTACTAATCAGGAAAACAAAGTTTGATCTTTCAGAAACCCAAAAAAAAGCACATATTCTGGAAGGCTTAATAAAAGCATTAGACCATCTTGATGAAGTGATTGCCCTAATAAGAGCGTCGAGGACGCCTGAAGAAGCAAAGAATGGGTTGATGAGCCAATTTGAATTAACCGAAATTCAAGCCAAAGCCATCCTGGATATGCGTCTTCAAAAGCTCACTGGACTTGAACAGGATAAACTGAAAGAAGAATATGCAGAATTGCTTAAATTAATTGAAACCCTCAAGGAAATTCTGGCTGATGAAGCACTTAGAATGCGGATTATTAAGGATGAGCTTAAGGAAATAAAAGAAAAATATGGGGATAAAACAAGAACAGAAATTGAATATACTTCCAAAGATTTCAACATAACTGATACTATTGCTGACGAAGATGTGGTAATTACGATCTCTCATTTAGGCTATATCAAACGGACACCCTTAACTGAATACAGAAGGCAAAACAGGGGAGGAGTTGGGGCCCGTGGGAGCGATATCAGGGACGAAGATTTCCTTGAACACTTATATATTGCCAGTAATCATAATTATATGCTCTTTTTTACTGAAAAAGGGAAATGCTATTGGTTGCGTGTTTACGAAATACCCGAAGGTACAAAAAGCTCTAAAGGCAGGGCTATCCAGAACATGATCAACATTGAACAGGGAGATAAAGTCAGGGCTTTTATAAATGTAAAGGATTTAACGAATAAAGAATATGTAGAAAACAATTATATTATTCTGTGCAGCAAAAAGGGAACCATAAAGAAAACATCACTCGAAGCTTATTCCAGGCCCAGGTTAAACGGTATTATTGCCATCAATATCAGGGAAGGGGATAATCTACTGGAAGCAAGGCTCACCAATGGTCAAAACGAAATTATAATGGCGTTGAAATCAGGAAGGGCAATCCGGTTCAATGAAAAAACCGTAAGACCCATGGGACGAAATGCTTCAGGTGTCAGGGGTTTGAAGCTATCCAACGAACAAGATGAAGTCATCGGCATGATTTGTCTGCAAAATACAGATCAGGACATTCTGGTAGTCTCTGAAAATGGATATGGTAAAAAATCGAAACTTGAAGATTATCGCGTTACCAATAGGGGTGGAAAGGGTATTAAAACAATAAATATCACCTCAAAAACAGGAAATTTAATTGCCATTAAGGATGTTTCTGACAATGATGATCTTATGATTATAAATCGTTCAGGTATAATCATTCGAATGGCGGTTGTTAATTTGAGAGTGATGGGTCGGGCAACACAAGGAGTAAGGCTTATTAACATCAAAGAGGGAGATGCAATTGCATCGGTTGCCAGGGTTGAAGTTGAGGAAGAAGCTAATCAGGCTGAACAGGAAAACATGGCTGTTGAAGGTAATCCTGAAACTGATGTAAGTAATCATCAGGAAGACGAGAATAAATCCGAATCAACAGATATATAGAGATATACAGAACTTACCTAAACGTATAATTAAATCTGAGATTCTGACAGTTAAAAAAATATTTTAATTTGGCCTGCAGATTGATACAAGATATGTATTAATTAATAATTTTGCCCGAATATTTTAAAAATAATAATTATGAAAAAGGTCACCTTAGTTTTAGCATTTTGGATTTCATTTATTTATGTTTACTCACAAGCCGATGTAGTAAGTGCTTTTAATTATCATAATGCAGGCAAGCTTGATAAAGCTAAAATATCCATTGATAAAGCAATAGAAAATCCAAAGGCTGTGGTTAATGCAAAAACCTGGTTTTACAGGGGTAACATTTATATTGATATTAGCAGGAGCCAGGATTCAGTTTATAAAAATCTGGATAAGGATGCATTAAATAAGGCTTATGAGGCTTACAATAAAGCTTTAGAACTCGACACAAAAAAGGAATATAAACTTGATATCTTGCAACGAATGCCGCTTGTGGGTGATGGATACTTCAATGATGGAGCAAATAAATATAATCAAGGAATGACTTCTCTGAGCAATATTGATACTGCGCAGGCGATAGTATATTTTGGCACAGCGGTCAATTCCTTCGAAAATGCATATAAAATTTATGAGGAGTCCGGAAGGATCGATACCACTTGCATTTTTTACATTGCGTCGGCAGCCGAACTGGGACAGAATTATGAAAAAGCCAAACAGTCACTAGAAAAACTTGTTTCAATGGATTATCCCGAACCATCCATTTATTCTTCCATAGGAAATATCTGTTATAATCAGGATAAAAACGTTAATAAGGCTTTGGAATATTTTGCAATGGGAAGGCAAAAATATCCTGATAATCTGAATATTCTTTTAAATGAAACCAATATCTATCTTAAAGAGAATCAGACTGAAAAAGCTTTAGAGAATCTTAAGCTTGCTGCAAAAATTGATGAAACCAATCCAACAGTATTTTTCGCCATCGGAGCTAAATACAATGAGATTGCTGATGATACACTTAGACCCGCCGAGATGAGGGAAGGGGCATTTAAGAATGCTGCTGACGCCTATAAAAAATCGGTTGAATTAAAACCTGACTATTTTGATCCGAATTATAATATGGGTGCACTTTATGTTAATAAAGCTGCTGCTTTAATCGACATTGCCAATAAACTCCCGCTATCAGAACAAAAAGAATATGACAGGCTTAAAATGGAAGCTGATGCATACTTAAGCAATTCATTACCTTATCTTGAAAAAGCGCTGGAGCTTCAGCCAAATGATAAAAGTACATTGATTTCGCTGAAAGAAATTTATACTCGTTTGAATATGCTTGATAAACTTAAAGTAATCAATACAAAACTTGAGGAGTAAATCTGACCTATAATAAAGAGCTACCGAAGGAGGGAGTATCAGAACTTTCTCCTTTATTTATAAAATTATTACTTAACATAATATTAATTATAGGACAATTGTGTTTAAGTTTATGAATCCTTAAACAATTGCATTATAGAACTAATCCTGAATTTTTAGGTGGCAAGTTTTACCTTAACTGCATTGAATCCTTTTTGTCCCCTTTCAATCTGGAAGGTAACACGATCATTTTCTTTTACCGAATCAATGTGTTCATTGATATGTGTAAAAATGCTTTCCTGAGTTTCAATATCTTTAATAAAACCGTAACCTTTTGAATCATTAAAGTAAGTTACAATTCCGGTTCTAACAACATCCGTTACTTCGAGTGTTTCACGTTTTGGTACACTTATTACAATATTCTCTGCGCTGATCTTTGTTTTTTTTGTTGGATCTGGTGGTGTTGAAGTCAGATTTCCAAATTCATCAACATAGGCGATCATATTATCCAGATCACCAGAAGTTGCATTTGCTTTTCTTTCTTCTTTTCTTTGTTCTTTTGCTTTCTTTTTCTTTTGCTTTTTCTGTTCTCTGTCTTTTTTATTCCATGTTTGCTGAGATTTTGCCATTTTTTTTCTATGATTATTTTATTAATTTATACTTTATTATTTTCAATATGACAAGTGCAGCAACTCTTAGAATAAAACTGCAAAAGACATTTAAAATTGATCAATTACCGTGGCAAAGTTACTAATTATTAGGTGAACTCACATTTTATTACTTTTGAAAACAAAACAACCATGTATATATTACCAAAAACCATTGATGAGGTTGTTGATCATCTGGAAACAATTGTCAGTGATGCAGTTAATTATAATAACCGGATAGGTTATTTCGCAACCTTATATTTAAGTGTAACCAAGGAAATAAGGAACAAAATCAATGCAGGCTATTTTGAAAACAATCATCTTATCGAAAAACTTGATGTAGTTTTTGCCAACAGATTTTTGGAAGCATATTACAAACATAATGATGATGAGATAGTTACAAAATCGTGGGAAATTGCTTTCAGTTCAGCAAGGTTCTGGAATCCATTAGTTATTCAGCATCTTTTTCTTGGTATGAATGCACATATCGGTCTGGATTTAGGAATAGCTGCTGCAACAGTTAGCCCTGGTGAATCTATCGGCAAGCTACAAAGCGATTTTTATAAAGTAAATTCTATTTTATCCTCTATGATAAACACTGTCCAGGAAAATCTGGCTACTATCTGGCCGCTCTTAAAGCTCATCGATTGGTTAGCCGGCAGAATTGATGAGGCTATCGCCAGCTTTTCAATTGAAATAGCTCGCGATGCCGCCTGGCAAGTCGCATTGGATTTTGCGAAAATTCAGAACACTAAAGAACAGTTCGATTATATTGAAATGAGGGACAACAAGGTTTCCAATTTCAGTAAAAAACTATACCGGCCTGGTTTTCTGCTTTCATCTCTGATTATAGTCATTAGAATAGGTGAAACAGGAACCATTAAAAGCAAAATCAGGAAATTAACGAGTTAGATTTAGTCGGTAAATTATTGAATAATAAATTTCTCTGTTCCGAGAACTGTTTTATGGTTGTCAAGAAATTTACAGAAATACAATCCTTCATTTAGCCCGTTGGGTGCAAATTCAAATCTGCCGGAATTAATATTATTGAAACTTTTTACAATCCTTCCATAGATATCGCAAATGACAATTTCCGCATCATTGATTTCGCTGTCTGAAGTAACCTGAATAATTGCCAGATTGGTAACAGGATTGGGATATATGACGAAAGAAAAATTCCTTTCTGATTTGAATTTCATCTTTTCCAACAACGTAGCCATTAGGTTGCCCGGGAGTTCCGTTTAATTCAGAAGCAGCCCAGCTTGAGGGAAGTGCGTTATCATATTGCCAGAACTTAAGTTCAAGAGTCGGCCCGTTTCCATTGGGTTCAGTTGGCCACGGGTCTGAAACTCCATAATGAACGGTATCAATTAACGCTCCTTCTGCATCAAATATCCGTATCAACTCCCCTGTGCTTCCTAATCCAAAATTCATTTCGCCGATATAATTCTCTACTTCAGGAAACACTTCCTGAAAATTTGCAGAATCGCGGCATAAAACCAGGTAACCAAAAGGCTCAATCATTGTTCCTTCAGGAAATGTGTAAATATGGGTATCATCGCTATCTTTAAAAGTCCAATCTGTTATATCCAGGTAGTATTCATGTGGATTATAAAACTCAACCCAGTCACCCGGATCAACCTCAATAGAAGAGTTATAATTGATTTCATTGATAACCAAAGAATCTGCAAAATCTTTAGGCTTAAATTGTGCAATAATATAATCACCTGTAGTAAATTCCATCGTGACTTCTTTTGTTGTATCATTAGGAAATACTTCATGATTATTCAATATCCATTTGTCAAATTCATAAGTAGGATTTGTTTCTTCAGCAATTAGTTTCGTATTAATTCCACCATAATAATAGCCACCCCAGGGTACTTCTGGCGGATAGATCGAATTGATTTTCATTTTGCCTGCTACAGGCGGAACAACATTGAAGTTTACTTCATAAGGCCCATTCAAATCGTAACAATTGTTTAATCCGGCAGGAAGAATGCTGTAACGGGTATTAATGAAGTTCCTGATTTTCTGAACATTGGTCTGCCATTCGGCGACAGATCCACCCCATCTGTCACAATGGGCTTCCATCTCAGGAAGAACATATCCCTCGATGGAATCGAGGAAATTGATCATAGTATCAGGACGATACACAGTATTAAGCAAGTCAATATATCTTGAAACATAATACTCCTTAAACTCAGCATTGTCCATCAGTGCATTCAGAATTTCGATGTGATCTTCAGGATCGGCTGTAATGCCTTCTGGAAAACAAGGAGAAACATAGGGATTTTGCCCTGGTATTCCTGTATAATTAATGTAGTGACCGAAAGTAGCATCCTCGTCCCAAAGGATATATCCCCATTTCTGATGACCGCCATTTGGATCAATTCCTCTCCACCACCCTACGTTCCAGTTGATCCAGTCGGAACAAACGACAAAAGAATTGGTGATGATGTAATCCGATAAGCTTGTAACATCATATTTTGTTTTGACATATTCGTAATTCTCCTGGATGGACATATCGTTGTACAGGATAAAATCGTGCAATGCATTCCAGTCGTTCCATGCGGCTTGTCCCCCATATTCAGCCCATGCCCCACCCCAAAGCATTAAAAAATAAATATGATATTTATCCTGTCCATAATAATAGTTTGTATAATCATGATCATGAACTTTCTCCCGGTAACTATAAACTCCCCAATGCTGGCCATTGACATAGAGAACAAATTTTTCCCCTTGCCGGACATCAAGGTTTAGGTGAGATCTGTGCGCAAGATTTTGGATTAAGAAATCTCTTAAATGAGCGCTGGTATCAATTCCGGGATAATTGTCATCCCCTTCGGCCCTGAAAATTAACCGCTGAAATTCATCACGGTCCGATCTTGACATTAGCTGGCCCTGTAAGGCAAAATTATAACCACATTCATCACGTGTAATATAATCCATACTTCGCTGGGGATGAACCCATGAATCCTGTCCGTGTTCATTAAATTCACCGTAAGCATACGTAGTTCGAATTCCCTGTTTGTCAAAATGTTCAATTGTACCGAATGGTTTCAATCCAGCATTTCCGTTTAATAAGTTATCCAGCGTTTCAGAAGAAGTTGAGATGACTGCCAGCGAATGAGTCACGCCAATAAAATATGTATTAAATTCAATTAAACCAGGTAAAATAGTATTGTCATTGCTGAACGAACGGGCGTTCAAGACTTTTGTAGCTGAAATATTTACCGGACCGGAATAAATACTTGAAGAACCGGTCGGTTCAGAGCCATCTAATGTATATCGTACGACTGAGTTAGGTTCGTTGTTAGTAATTGTAATCGTAATTGGTCCGGAATAGAACCCGGCTATGGAGTCCATTGATGGTTTGGCGGTATAGGCCTGATAAGAAGCTGCTGAATTATTCGAACTACCGGGTGTCGGGTTTGTGAAAATTACCCAATTCCCACTACCATTGGGCTTTTTACCTCTTGAGTGATCCTTTTGAGTGATCTGAATCTGAACTGACTCCAAAACTGTTCCTGACGGACTTGTTAAAATAATATGGTCGGGATTGGCTTTTGATTGAGTTAATTTGAAATTGGTGTGATAATGTCCACCAGCAACTTCATTTCTGCCAGATAACCAAATTTTAATAAACCCATTTGCCGGAATGGAAACTCCTGCCGGGAATTGCCATTTAACTGAATCCGCAGGATTATCACTCAAATAGTAGCCTCCCAAATTAAAAGATGTACTCCCAGTATTGAATAGTTCTACCCAATCTTCGTTGCTGGAGTAATTGTCGAGAATGGTAAATAAATTTGAAGCTGAGTATTCATTGATCACTACCTGAGCTGAGATATTTTGAATATTACTAACAAGGATTGTCAGTAAAATCAAACTTCTGAAAATAAATTGGAATTTCATCGTTATTTTTTATGATGTTAAAAATCAAGACCTAAAACACAGACAATATTTTTCAATTGATCGTTGTATCAGTGATAAAAATACAAACATACATAAAACCAGATTACAAATTATTTGTTTATCTGACCACTAAAGGTAATTTTAATTTTTTTTTTATTTGTTTAGCTCAACATAAAGATTTTTTTATTTAAAATTGCATTTCAATTTTTGACAATGGAAAGGATAAAGAAAGTCATTAAATTTGAGGATCTTCCGCCGGATGCAATGCAGGCACTAGCCAAAAGGTACCCTGATGGCTGGAAGGATTTTGTTAGAAAGGTTACTAAACCAAATGGTGATTTTTTCTATGCAATTGATATCGACACTGATAATGCATCATACCTGGCAAAAGTTAATGTTAAGATTGATTCGAAAAGCGATGTTGAAAAAATAACTGAAAGCTTCATTGATAAAGAAGCCGAGAAAGAAGCGGAAACTGATGCACATGAAGAAGCCCCTGCTGCTGAAAGCGAAGAATAATAAAAATTAAAGAACTTTTGCACGCCCCCAATTCCCTACCGGGAATCTGCTTCCTGTTTATAAATTTGTAAAAGAAGCCAATTCCAGCCAGCGTGTTGTTTTCTCATCTATTTCTTTGATCATAGCAGCAATTCTTTTCGAAATCGTTTCAAGTTCTTCATAATTTTTATCCCCGGAAGTGATCACCTTTTCAAGGTTATTTTTTTCCTTTTCAAGTTCATTTATCTCTTTTTCGAGTATTGCCAGTTCAAGATTTTCCTTGTAAGTGAGTTTCGTTTTCTCCTTAGGAACATTTAAATCAGGATTCTCTTTACCGGCCTTCTTCCTGGCTGCATTTGATTTACTTTGCGTCTTTAGCAGACGCTCGTTACTCAATTTATAATCGCTATAGGTTCCGTAATAATCATGGATTACTCCTTCACCTTTAAAAATAAACAGGTGATCAATTAGTTTATCCAGGAAATAGCGGTCATGAGAAACGAGGATCAGGCATCCGCCAAAATCTGATAAAAATTCTTCAAGTTTATTCAAAGTAGCAATATCAAGATCGTTCGTGGGCTCGTCCATGATAAGGAAATTCGGATTTTTAATAAGAACTGTCAGAAGGAGAAGACGACGTTTTTCGCCGCCGCTTAGTTTTGAAACAAGTGTATGTTGTAATTCAGCCGGAAATAAAAAATGATGAAGGAATTGCGAAGCTGTCAGAGTCGACCCGTTTCCGGTAATAATCACTTCGGCAATATCTTTTACCACATCAATCACCTTTTTATTTTCATCCACTTTCAGCCCTTCCTGGGTATAAAATCCGAATACTGTAGTTTCTCCTTTGATAACTTTTCCGCTATCACACTTTTCTTTACCCGTCAAAACATTCAAAAAACTTGTTTTACCTGCTCCGTTCTTCCCAATGATTCCAACCCGCTCACCTTTTTTGAATATATAATCGAAATGGTGAAGAATTTTAAGATTGCCATAGCTTTTCGAAACCTTTTCAAGCTCAAGTATCTTCCCTCCTACCCTTGTCATTTTTATTTCAAGGTTAATATTTTTTTTAATCTTATTACCAGATGCTTTTTCACGGATTTCATAAAACGAATCAATTCTTGCTTTTGATTTTGTAGTTCTGGCTTTGGGCATACGGCGCAGCCACTCCAGTTCCTTTTTCATAAGTTGTCTGGCTTTATCTACTTCTGATTTTTCAATTTCTTCCCTTTCAGGCTTTCTTTTCAAGAAAATATGAATAATTACCGCTATATGAAAAAAGTTTTCCATAATCCAGCTCAATGATCCGATTGCATACCTGGTCGAGAAAATACCTGTCGTGGGTCACTACAAGCAGTGTTATATTAGATTGGGAAAGATGTTTTTCAAGCCATTCAATCATTTCAATATCCAAATGATTGGTTGGCTCATCCAATAAAAGCACATCAGGGTTGTCCAATAATACAATGGCAAGTGCCAGCCTTTTTTTCTGACCCCCAGACAGGGTATCGACTGATTGCTCAAGATCGGTAATATTAAACCGGGTAAGGAGCTCAATAATTCTCCTTTCGTAATCCCAGGCATGATATTGTTCCATCTTTGTTGAAGCAGCTTCAAATATCGCGTGGGTTTCCTCGGTGTAGTTTTCCGATTGATTTTCCAAGGCCTTTTTGTAGTCCCTGATAATCGTAAATATTTCGGAATGAGAATTTTCAATATATTTGGTAATACTCAGTGGTTGATTAAAATCAGGGTCCTGTTCAAGGAATCCGACTTTGATACCATTGCGAAGGACCAATTTACCATTATCAGGAACATCTTTTCCGGCAAGAATTTTCAGCAGCGTCGTTTTACCAGCTCCATTGCCGGCAATCATTGCAACCTTGTCTCCTTTGTTTAGGCCAAAGCTTAGATTACTGAATAATTCTTTATCAGTAAAACTTTTAGAAATATTTTCTGCAGACAGGTAATTCATAAGGCCTGACAAAGTTATTAATAAAAAAACCCGGCTGACTACCGGGTTTTTAAATCATTTACTTCTGAATAACTATATTAAGCTAATTTAACATTAACCGCGTTTAAACCCTTTTTGCCTTCCTGAAGCTCAAATGTTACTGCATCTTCGTCTTTGATTTCATCAACTAATCCTGAAACATGAACAAAATAATCTTTGCCAGTTTCATCATCAATAACAAATCCAAAACCTTTGGATCTATTAAAGAATTTTACTTTTCCTGTTTTCATTGTTTGTTGTAAATTATTAATAATAAATTAAAAAAATAGTGTGCGAAGATAATATAAATTAATAAGCAAAATACATTTTCTCCGTAAATTTTATAATAGAATTCTTTGAAATAACAGCAGGTCTTCCAGTTTGTTTAATTTCGGAGCCGATCATTTTTTAAACGAAATGATTCTGGATTGAATGCCTGCAAGGTATCAACTGGTTTTCTTTTTACATCAATGATCTCCATCTCCCAATCATGCTCCAGTGTAAAGACTCCGCCAATAAAGGGATTTAGCATATAACCCCATGAAGGATTATTGCCTGCCGGACATTCCCAATATTTATCTTCAAAAAAGAATTTAAATTTATCATCCTCATGCCTGATAATGCAGTGATAAGTTATTCCGGGTATTATGGTGTCCAGCACAGCCTGCTGACCTGTTCCCCGGTCCGGGTGGATTCCGTTTACATAGCAGTAACTTCCGACTAAGAGGAGTGTGTCATCGATACATTTATAAACCAGCCTGGCAGAACCATGGTCGTGGTGCAAACCCTTTGAAAAACCCCTAACTTTGTTCCATCCATTGCGCTTCAGGCTCCTTATAGTACCAGCTGCTATTGGGTTTAAAATAAAATTCTATCTCGTTGAGCTGATAAATAAACTGAACACTGGGATAATAACTGTGATTACCCTTTTTTATCCTAATATCCCGCCATTCATTCGAATAATCAATAAATGTCGACTGACTTACCAGGAATATTTCCGTAAGCGGCAACAGGATTATAACGACCGTTAATATCCGTATAGTTACTTTCATTCGAATATTAAACGGTTAAAGTCCATTGTAGGTTCCGGTAAAAAATAATCTTTTTGCATGTGCACTAAAAATTGACCACCATCAGGTAATAAATTTGTTCTCATTAGCCACTTTCGCAATGGATCAATCGAATTTGAATTAACGCACCTTGAGTAACTTTCCGCTTTTTATTAATGTTCCGGAATTATCTCTGACCTGGTACATGTAAAATCCTCTATTCAATTTATGTGTCGATAAAACCTGAGGTTGTTCTGCATCCAAATTCATGTTGAGAATTTCCTTTCCCGTTTCATCATATAAAATAAACACCCAATCTTGCGGAAAAAAAGATAAATCCACCATCAGATAGTCGCTAAATGGATTGGGATGAACATCAATAATTGAGTTTGCAATTGGATCGGAAATGAATCCGGTACCTGTATCATAAGCTCCGGCAAAATACATCCCGGCAGCAACCGAAATCTTTGCCATTTCAAATACATAGTCCATATCAAGGTTCACAAGGCTATCATGCAAAGTGTGAGCATAAGGCGAATAATTATCCTCAAAAATTCCGGTAATAATTTCACCGTTGTACTGAAACGGGACATAATCCGAACCATAGGCATAGCTTATGGTTGGGTTTAGATTGGAATAGATTTCGGCGAGTGTTGCAAGGGTGTCGGTAAAAGCCCATGATTCAGCATTATTATATTCAGGCGATGTTTCATCTCTTTCACAAACTACCACATTATTCACCATTCCAGCCACACCTCCAACTTCATCGATGTTATAGACAAGCCGGATATCCATATTTTGAGGAATAACAACGTTATCAACGTAATGTGAGCTTCCGACCATTCCATATTCTTCAGCGCTAAAGTTGATAAACTTAATTGAATATTTTGTCGGGATATCTTTTAAGAGCCGCGCAATCTCAAGAATGATGGCTACACCACTGCCGTTGTCGTTTACTCCCGGACCGGTTTTCGTGTCGTAATGCCCGTCGATTATGATATATTTATCGGGAAATAAAGTTCCCTGTTTGGTTACGATGATGTTATAGGTGGGATTTCCAAATAAGGTAAATGGATCTGTTTGAATATCGGAATAACCATAAGCCGAGTAAGTACTCATAAGCCATTCAGCAGTGAATCCCAAGGCAGGATCATCAATTTCCTTCCGGCCGAAACTTTCCAGCATTAACAGTTTGGATTGCAAGGTATCGTATGAAACCTGGTCAACAACCGATTGAATGAACGGATCAAAGCTTTGTGCGGGAGCAATTCTTAAATTAAATAACAGTAAACCGGTTATGATAATCGCTAAAACTATTTTCATTGAATCGAATAATTTAATTCTGCAAATTAACAAAAAATAGAATCATAATAAGTACTGTATGTCGAAGACAGAAAGATGTAAAAACCTTAATTTAATATTATTCAATTAACAATGTGATTCGGCTAATTTAAATACATTTGTTGTCGAACTTTAAATTATATTAAGGCAATGAAAACAGCAGTTATTTTATTTTTCTTTCTAAGTACATTGATCCCCTTAACCAGCATGGGACAGCAACCGGTTAGAGATGAAAATGGCTTTACCATGAAATCATTTACAGGCAATGGATTTTTCACTCCTCAAAATCAGGCAAAAGCCGGGGAAGTATGGAATTCCATTGGTCCCTTTGGTGGTGACGTCCTTGATATTGCTATCGATCCTCTGGATCCCAATACGCTGTTTGCCGCAGCAGGTGTGCCTTACGTCAGTCACAACGGTGGTGAAACGTGGCAGGTGCTCGAAAGCCTTTCGAACCTGGCAGCAGCACCTATCAATACCTTTGAAGCGGCACCAAACGGGGTAATATATGCTTCAGGACCTTACTCCTATTATAAAATTTTCCGGTCGGTTGATGGCGGTGAAACCTGGGTGCAAAAATCCATTCCGGTCAATGCTTCTGTACTTGATATAATCATTGATCCGATTAATCCGAATGTTGTTTTAGCAGGACTCACTTCTGTTCTGGGTGCAACAGCAAATAATGTCATTATTAAATCCATTAACCAGGGAGATAACTGGACTTACTTTAATCTGGCCAGCGTTTTACCAGTTGGGTATTCTGTGGTTAATCTCACTTTGGATCCTGGTGATAATCAAATTCTATTCGCGATAGGAAATGAAGGTATCAGCAATGCTAAGGTGGCTGCAACTTTCGACGGCGGAGTTACCTGGGAAAACCGGACGGGAAACCTCCCGACCGGAAAACCGCTGAATCACCTCGCTATTGCAGAGCAAAATGTTTTTATCGCCGGTGGTCAGTTGTTCGGAGGGCAGGTAGTCGGTGTTTATAAATCTACAGATTACGGTCAATCGTGGCAGAATATTTCAACTTCATTCCCCAACAAAGTTTCAAATTTTATTTTGATTGATCCTACTGACCCAAATAAAATGTATTCCGCTTCTGAAGGTGATGGTGTTTATTACACATTGAACGGCGGCCTTACCTGGAATTATAATACCAATGGAGCCGGCAACAGCGGAGCAGCCCGTTGCCTTATTTTCGAACCCGGGAATACCGATGTGATCTATGCCGGGTTTTTAAGCCTGGGCGTTTGTAAAAGTTCCGATGGAGCTATTTCATGGGAATTGGCGAACAAAGGCATAGCCACACTTATAACCGACGATATTGAAGTTAACCCAATGAATCCCATGCAAATCCTTGTCGCTTTTGAAGCAGAGAACTCCGGAGGCTGCTATTTAAGCAACGATGGGGGTGAAACCTGGCAGCTTGTCGAAGGATTGCCGGGCACACGATTCTCGCAGGTGACTTTTGGTTCTGATGAAGCGCTTTATGCCTGGTCGAATGGCCCATCCAGCATTGCACCGGAAGGATTATATAAATCGACTGATGGAGGAACTGTCTGGGAAAACAAAGGTCCAAATATTGGCGGCCTTTTCGAAACAGAAATCTGGGGGCTGGCTGCATCCGCAACCAGTCCTGACCTGATCTTTATCGGCGGGAATAATTTTGGCGCCAATGGCTGGGAGTCGATGGTTTACAGAACAACGAATGGCGGAGATGATTGGGAAAACGTATACATGGGTCCGGAATTCAATAGCTTTAAGTATGTGTTTATCGATCCCAATTCGAATGATCAGGTAATATACGCCTCTTATGCCAACCAAACGGATCATGCAGGATTTATTAAAAGTATCGACGGTGGTTCAACATGGGTTGATATGAACAATGGTATTCCTTCGGTGAATAAATGGAGTGGCGCCATTGTTTGTGAGCCGGGTAACTCCGATGTACTTTATGGCGGAGTGGGTGGTTATGGCGACATGAATGCAACCGTTTACAAATCGATTGATGGCGGCAGTGCATGGACAGCAACCTCGCTCAGTCTGGGAACCTATTCAAGGGTAAATGATATCCTGGTAAGTCCTTTGGATAACAACATCGTTTATGCTGCCACCACTGAGAACGGGGTGTATCTGACGGCCAATGGCGGGGCAACCTGGGAAGCTGCCAACACAGGGTTACCAGCAACCAGTATTTCTCATTTCTCACATTCCGTTTATTGTAAATGACACTTCGTATTTCTGTGCCTCCACTTATTCGAGCAGCACTTTTAAGACAAGGGTTTATAATCCCATCACATCGGTTCACCCAGAATCTGATCATGGAAGCGTTCTGACAATTTTTGGAAATCCTTCAAACGGAAGCTGCAAAGTTGACCTGACATTAGAAAAATCATCTTTCGTCACGCTTACTGTTTACAATATAACTGGGCAGCTTATTCAAAACTTTGAGAGCGGAAAGCTTGAGAAAGGAAGCTACAAATATGAAATAAACCTAAATCCAGGGATATTTTTCCTGAAAGCTGAAATCAATGGGAAGTTTAAAACCGAAAAAATAGTAATACTGTAGCAAATTCAATACAAAACTAAAAGAGCCCGGTTGTCGCCAGGCTCTTTTTTTTAATTTTAAAATGACTACTATTTTACCGGATGATATAGCACCGTCAGCCATTTTTCAGGATTAGGTTCAGTGGTTGGGTCGGTTACATAAATCTCATAAGGATCGCCGTTGGCTTCGAGACTGTTGTCTTTGACATATTTCATTACAGCCTCCCATGAATTTCCTGAAGTTTCATAGCTACCCCAATGTTCTGCGGTAACTGCTTTTCCGGCATAGGTGTTGAAGAAACGTATATCGCCTTCTCCTTTTAGCTTACCTGAAACAGGAAGAGCGCATTCGAAAATGAATTTTGTAGTATCCTGCCATTGATACCATATTGCAAAAGGCATTCCTGCCATCTGAGCTCCTGTTTTTGCAGTATAGTCTACCAGTTTTCCGAAGCTATTGCTCATCACCTGCGACATGGTAAGCATATCCGATTCAACTTTAATGCCTATAGCCATCTGACTGACGACATCGGCCACAGTTACTTCGCCGGTTTTGAATTTTGGCTTCGGTTTCATGTTCATGGTCAGTTCATCAAGGTTTTTCAAACCTGTTTCATAGCTTTTCCCGACTTCGGGCTTAACCATGGTTGTAATGATCCACCGACCAATCGGATAAGGCGAATCGGAGCGAATGTTCCAGGTCACTTTCGTTCCGCCTTCTGCTTTTTCAAGGAATATCTCTGCATCGGCAGTACCCATTTTCTGGAATTCGAGCAATGTCTTAACATACTCGTATTCACGACTTTCAACAATGGTTTGGGTGCCCCCGTCGTCAACATTTTTGTATTTCCAGATGTTTTTTGCTCCCACACCACATTCAGGTCCTTCGTAATGACCCGTCATATTGGTGTCCTGATGCCATAGGTCCCAGGCTTCCCAGTTTTTCAGGCAGTTCACCTGATCCCAGATGACTTCGGGCTGGGCTTTTAATACCAGCGATTTTTCGACATACATTTCCGACGGCATGAATAACGGCGGAATTAAAAAGATTGCCAGGATGACAACCAGGATGATTGTAACGATTTTCAATGCTTTCATTTTTATTTGTTTGATTTATGATTTAACACAAAACTATAACAAATAATTACGGCAGAATGTTTATGACTTTTTTTGCTCATGGTTACCTCCTGCTTTTTTTCGCGGTGAGCACCGCATTTATCTATGAATTTTTTGTAGCTGCGCTAACACAAAATCCACCCTGCAGGATATGTTAGCTGGCAGCAGGTTTTAATATAAGTAAGGTAAAAGTTTCTTAGTTCTCTTTTGATAATTTAGGTAGTCTTCTTTAAAATAACCTGATAAAGCTTTTTCCTCAATTTTAATCCTGTATAAAAATGCACCCAGCACGGGTAAGAAAATGATTAATAAACTAATCCAATTACCGAGCATAATCCCCAGTCCCAGGAAAGACAGCAGACTCCCCGAATAAGAGGGATGTCTTACTTTCTTGAAAATCCCATCTGTTTTTAACCGATGATCGTGATGAATGGCTACGTTTGAATTGAAAAATGACTTAAGTGAGAATATTGCAATGAGCCGGATAGTTATTCCAACGATAATCAGGGATATGCCAACGAAATATTTAAATGCAGTGAACTTTGGAAATGAAGAAGCAACAAAAACCCCTGTTGCAATTGAAAATACAATAACAATCCATATTATTCTCAATGAATTTTGATCATGTGAACTTGATTCTGATTTCTTTGATCTTGTAAGTATATTGATCAATATCTCAGAGAGCAACCAAATAAAGCAGATAATCATCATCGCTATTGACCACATAACAGCGCTATAATTTAAAATTTATCAACATTTCATTTACCATGCCGCAACTGAAAAAACCACTATTACAGAGATCCTTCTGTATTGTCCCGGTTTGGACAGAAGTCAATTTATTTCAGATATTACAGGTACTAAAGTTAAGATAAAAGCTTTTCAATCAATTAA
Organism: uncultured Bacteroidales bacterium; assembly: GCA_963705185.1. Lineage (GTDB taxonomy): Bacteria > Bacteroidota > Bacteroidia > Bacteroidales > JAADJA01 > JAADJA01. The sequence continues at coordinate 85,694 of CAVPJF010000006.1, read as the reverse complement.
TCGTGTTAAAAATATTATCAGATGTATAACTCCGGCTATGAAATCCTTTCCACAAAATACATATCAATCTCTCCCTTATTCTTCGCCTGGATTTTACCTCGATGTATGCAATTAAATTTATCTTTTACTAAACCATAAGTTGTACCGCTAATGTTCACTTTGCCGGCTTCGCCGCTGCTTTCCATTCGGGATGCTATGTTTACTGTGTCGCCCCAAATATCGTAAGCGAATTTCTTAATACCTACAGTTCCAGCGACAACCGGTCCGCTGTGAACTCCGATTCTTATCTCAAACGGTATTTCTCCCCTGGCTTCTTTTTCTGTTTTGCGTGCTAGAATGAAGTCTCTTATTTCAATGGCTGCGTTAACAGTATCCATGGCATGGGTGTAAGTCAATGCAGGTAATCCGCCGGCACAGATGTATGCATCACCAACCGTTTTGATTTTTTCAATCCCATATTTCTGAATAATTTTATCAAAACCGCTGAAGCAATAATCAATCTCAGCGACCAGTAATTCAGCGCTTACTTTTTCACTTACGCCCGTGAAGTCTTTGAAGTCGCTGAACATTATAGTTACCATGCTATAAGTCTTTGTAGTTGTTCGTCCTTTTTGTTTTAATTCATCTGCAACTTCTGCCGGAAGAATATTCAGCAATAAATTATCGGATTTCTTTTTCTCTTCAGCTAATTCGTGTGTGCGTTTTTCAACCTTATTTTCGAGATTGATTGATAAATCTTCTATTGTTCGAAAATCTTTGCCAAATCTATAAGAGATAATGTAAGCCTGGGAAATGAGAAACAGGATAAAAGCGTATTGAGAAACTTGACTTGTATTGATTACATAATTAACATAAAGAATATCATTTATTCCACAAAGTAAAACCATCAGCCAACTCAGAAGCAAAAAAATAGCAACCTTTCGTCTTACAGCAATTTGGCGAATAGTAAGAATGAAGAAGTATACAAATTCTAAGAATAAGATGATCGAACACACAAGAACGGTTGAGGTAAAAAAGATGGATGAAGTAAATAAAATAATGACTGTTTCAATCATTGTAATTACTCCTATTACTATGAGGCCGATTCTGGGAAGGGCCCTGTCGAATAAATTGAAAAGATACATTGCGAAAATGAATGCAATGATGAAAAAATCCAGGTATTCAATACGGTAACCGATGTTTACATTGAAGTTTGGAATGAAACTATAAATAATCCTTTCATTGATAAAAAGTGCTCTGATCAGGATGATAAAACACAGAATGCCAAACCACAATGCAGTTTTTTCAGTCCTTCTCAGAAGATAAATCCAGATATGATAAATAAATAAAATAAAAAGTGTACCGGCAAGAAACAGTGTGTACATGATATTATGCTCGCGCAACTGTATCACCTGTTCGGGAGTTCCCAGCGTAAGGCTTGCCCTGATCCCTCCTTCGTGATGAAAATTATTTGCGACATGGATGACAATTTCAAGAAAATTGGAATCGGCCTGAAAACCTTTTATAAGAGGAAGATACTGCGGTTCCATTTCATCCTTTACAGAAGAAACTGTCCCATTGCTAAGAATCAGGTTCTTATTGACCCATAATTTGTAGGCGGAAGAAACATCATTTACCTTGATTCCTAAAAGGCTGTAAGTACGATTCAGTTTTACTTTGAGGCGATAGGTTCCAAAACCCTGGCCAGAAATCTTATTCGAATCAACCACCAGCTTATTCCATATTCCCGGCACCTTTAAATATTCAGCCCCGGTGATCAGAGTGTCGATTTGAAGGTCATCAGGCGAATAAAGATGATTCCAGTAAAATTCCCATTGTCCGTCAAGTGTTATCTTCCCGTCTTTTTCAAAATCCCTGTGCGATAAATCGAGCAAACCTTCTTTTGCAATTGGTATTGACTTATCAAAGGTTTTGCATGACAAGAGCAAGCTGATAAGAAATAATAAAACAAATTTTGTCAACTGTTTCATTGAGTCAGGGTGCTGTAAGGATGCTCATGTTTTAAATTTTATCATTCTATCATACAAATATACAATTTTCAGATCATTTGCAACCACTAAAAAAAAATCTTGCCAGGATGATTAACTTCCTCTTGTCAACCTTGATTATTTAATATTTTGGGGGATTAAAGTATTAAAGGAATAGCTTTAACCAAAAAGCACAAAAAATCCTCATTATGCAGATCATAATGAGGATAAAGTAGACCCTTTTACTTAAACCATTTTTCCTTTCATTTAATGACAATCCTGTAACCGATGGATATTGTTATCGGAAAGAAATCACTCTTACGTTCTACATTATAATTGGTCTCCAAATCTTCAAGGTAACTGTCAACTTCACTGCTTCTAAAGGGCAATAATAATGTAAGTGTCCAGTAACCTCCTTTTTTAGTTTTCGATCGTAAATCAACTCCTGCTCCCACCGTATAACCATAAAATAATTTATTTAAATCCGTTGCATTTTGAACCGAAACAGCTGCATTGTATCCATACATGCCTGTAACAAAGCCAACCGCCTTCGATTTTGACTCTTTTGCGACAAATCTAAGCTTAAGCCCAACATTGTATCCCATTCCTGCTATTGCATATCCTCCACCAGCGAATAATCCTATGTTTCTCTGCGGGTATGCAATTAAATTAAATCCAATCCCACCATAATCCAGACCTAAGCCTACTCCCAGGTTAATCCTGTCGGCGGGTAAGGGAAGAGGAGCCTGGTAAACAGAATCGTACCGGTACGATGTAAGTTCGTTTTTATTAATATAAGTATCCACATCATGCCCATTCTGATTCATTCTAAAATAGACATTGGTACTGTCTTCTCTCTGTATCTTACATTTAATTCTTTCACCGTTTTTCTTGATAAGAATATCCTGCGAAAAGACTACTGCCGACGATGCCAGCATAATTAAAATTACTAAAATCATTGTTTTCATAGCTTTAATTTTTTAATGTTAATAAATTGAATTTTTAATCTCATTAATCAAAATCTATGAATCAAAATTAATGCTGGCAAGTGCAGAAAAGAAACGGATCTGCGCCAATACTAAGAGGCATTTATTGATTTTTACAATAATTCAAATAATGACATACACTAAAAAATAAAATCAGGGACTTTTAGCAAATTACTGTGGGAAAAAGGAGGGCTATTATGATTATTTGCAAAAAATAATTTGCTGATTTGTAACATTTAAAAAAATAAGCTTAAGCCCAAAAGAAGATGTTTACTGTTAACATTTTCTTTCGCCTATTACAACCCTTTTACATTTATACTCAAATATCTTTTTCCTTTGGTTAATTTTTATTTTGACATTTAAAGGCTTAACCACATAGCCCTCAAATCAAACTGAGGCGGATCAGAAAGCACACGAAGCATTTCCCATTCAACATTTAACACTTAACATTAAACTTTTCCATAGGGATGCCTTTGGCAAAACCTTGAACCGAAAAGCTCATTGAATAATCTTCTGATAAGAAACAATATCCAGTATCTTATTGAACTTTTCCCCTATTTGCCTGAAATGCCCGCATTTTTCGTATCCGCACCGTTCGAACAATTTTATGCTGTTCTCATTGTCGCCCGATATGATCCCGATCAGCACGCTGATGCCCTTTTCCAGTGCAACTTTTTCCAGGTGGCTGAGGGCAGTTTTCCCGATCCCTTTCCCTGTTCGGCCATGTTTTAGGTAAACAGAAACTTCGGCTGTGCGGTCGTAGGCCTGCCGCTTCTTATATTGCGAAAGGTAGCAAAATCCGCAGCATTCTCCATCTGCTAAAATGAGGTATGATTTATACTTTTCGTGCCCGCAAGGGATAAACTCTTTCAGTTCTGCAATGCTAATTTTTTCGGTATAATAAGTGGCAGTTGAGTTTTCGATATAATAATCATAAATCTCTTTGATGATCTCGAAATCCGGTTCGGCAATTTCCGTAAATTCAACTTTCATATTCTTCAATAATAATATGCGTTAATATTATTTTCTTGAAACGGAACGCTTGCGTGAGCATGTGCGCTTATTTAGGTTTGTTCGAAAGGCTTATAGTTGACCTGATTTGTTCCTTCTTTTCGATTATAGTGAGGAAAAATTCGGCGGCTGAATTCCTGCTCAGGACTGTGCTTGCAGGCCTTTTTCCTTCGGGAGTTGCGATGGCACCTGCATTGTTTGGTTTATCCGAAAGCATCGGCGCCCTGCAGATGGTATAGTCCATCGCTGAGTTTTCAAGCAGTTCCTCTTGCTTTCCATGGTCCACAAAAGCATGTTTTAAATTGCTCATGGAAATGATAAACTTCAGGATTCCAGGGCTTGTTTTCCAGGAACGACCCGCCCCTATTGCACCTAAGGCAACAAATCTCTTTATACCTGCCTTTTCCATGGCTTTAATGGCATTGGATGCGGATTTCGATATCAAATCTTTAGGGGCTGCAAGTGCTGCCCAGGGATTGTCTGACTTTCTTGAAACATTCAGCGTATTAATAACCGCCTCACAACCGGTTAATGCCTTTTCTACCGTTTCATAGTCATAGGGCGTACCGGGGGTAATGTCTATTTCAAAATCTTTGAGTTTCACAGGATCCCTCGCAATAGCTGAAATTTTATGCCCTCTTTTCAGGGCTTCACTTATGATGTTTTTTCCGGTTCTTCCTGTTGCGCCAAGTAATAATATTTTCATAATTGCCTCTTTATTTTGAAATTAATAATGTTAAATAATTATTGTCGACACCCTCACTGATTTACCCGAAAGAACTGCATTTCTGCGCGAAATTTATTAATTGTTCCTTGCTGTTCGGGCTGCCATCATATCGAAATATCTGCCGGTAAATTTTTTTAACGGATTTAATTTTACAGGATAAAAATAATCTGATTCAAACCATCCTTTTTTCATATAGTAGTTATAATCCCGGAAATTCTCGTTGAGCATGAGTTTAATGCTTGTCCGGCCCCATCTGAAAATCATAAGCTTAAATATGGATGGAGTCGGAAATTCTTTTTTTATTAATCTTGAATAGAATCTTTTGCTCTGCCCGTCAATAATCTTGTCAATTTTTCTCTGGCCTTCTTCTGTCATCGGTTCCAGTGTTGTTATGCAACTTCCTTTCACTACATTGAAGCCCAATCCCATGCCCAGGAAATTAAAATATTTTACAATCTTTTCACCCCCATAAACTCCCTGCGCAACTATACTGGTGAATGCTTTTCCAAAAAATTGCGGACGATGTAAAAAGGGATTGAACCGATCAAGAAATACCTTCATTTGCCCTGAGACATTAAAGGAGTAGTTAGGAGATGCAAAAATCACACCGTCTGAGTTTACCATTTTATCAATTAGTTTATCCCGGTCGTCTTTTAACGGACATAATTCTTCACCCTTATCTGTACACAATTTGCAACCTCTGCATATTTGCAGGTTATAATCACTTAACAGGACTATTTCATATTCAATATTTCCAAGTGATTGTAGTTTTTTCAGGAAGTTTTCAGACGCATTATAGGTATGCTTCCTTCGTGCACTGCCAATAAATGCTGTAACTTTCATAAATATTTTCCCCTTTGCGGTTTGATTCTATCTTTCCTATTCAAAATTACTTATATTTCATAAATAACCCTAAAATGATTTTATTTTATGCAAACAGAATACTTGCTAGTGTTAGGTGTATTCGCTTTTTCCTTCGATTTTTTTTATTTTGTCTTTAAAGCCTTAACCACAAAGTCGCACAAAGCTTTATCACAAAGCGCACGAAGAAAAGCTTTTGGTGTTTGGCCTTTGGAATTTGGAATTTTCCATTTGACATTCAGTACTTAAATGAGTCCCTGTCTTTTCTTTCCCGGCTTGGCTACAATTTCAGCTTCATTTCAAACTGCTTTACATAAAGCTCAAAACCAAACGTTAGAAGAAATTGGTGCATGTCTTTATCAGCATGGTCAACATTGAGCATTTTGATGACTGAGATTTTATCTTCGATCCGGTTTTTCAAGTCATGCAATAATGCCGTGGCTATCCCTTTCCGCCTGTAGGGTTTGTCAACGGCTAAGCACATGATCCAGTTCAGTGTTGGGTAATAGACCAGCAACCCGGCCCTTGCCTCTCCATAACGCGCTTCAAGCAGGACAGTCTCATCAGGTATTCGGATAATGCTTGCGAAGCTGTTTTCCCATGAAGGCTGCCAATCCAGAAAACCTTCGTAAAAACCCAATTCCATTTTGTCCAGTACCTTTATTCTTATCATTTTATCGCCGGGCATTTTCAAATTTAATTTATTGAAGGCAATGGTATAACAGTCAAATTCCCGCACGATGCTGAAACCGGTATTTTGATATGCTTTTATGGCAGCTTCATTGTTCTGCAATACTTCAAGCCAAAACTCCCTGATACCTGCCTTCTTCAGGCCGGGCACCATAAATTCAAACATCTTCCGGGCTATGCCTTTTCCCCTGTGTGGCTTTACGATGCCTGTCATGGCATCAAAGGCACACATAACACCGTTTTTTTCTCCTACTCCTGCCATGGTAAACCCGATCATTTTACCCCTGGTCAAATGCCCCAACGGATAAATTGAAATCAACACCGTTCTTTGTCAGCCGGTTTGGAAACCACTTTTCTGAGTTGTCGGTCACACGAACCGAATAGTCAGAAAATGCTTCAAGAAACGTCTGGTAAAGTTCTGGTAAATCATCCTGTGATAAAAATCTGAATTGATAATCCATCTTTAATTGAAATTATGTTAATTTCTTGTTACCATTTCAATTGTAAGTGTGTGTACAGTCTTTATTCGATTCAACTTAATTGAGTAATAAGTCTATGCTGTTTAGCCTGTTTAATAATGGCCGGTAAAAAATAGATCGCAGATATCCATAGTATTGCTGCAAAAACAGGCAGCAAAAATTCAGGCGCCGGGTTTCCGGTTATTTCCTTTGCCCATTCATACGATGCATTGGCTGCGCCATGAAACAAGATCATCAGCATCAGGTTACCTTTGGTTTCATTGAAAATATAAATCATGACCAGGATAACCGGGAGGGTAATCAGCATCCTTAATCCCATATCGGGGAAATAAATCCGGCTGAAACCGGCAAAGTCATTTTGCAAAATCATGACGATGCAATCGCTCCTTAAATGCCAGAGGCTATTTGTGATAGACAAAATTAATACTGCAATCAGTATTTTATATTTGGATTGCAATACAGGCAGAAGATAACCCCTCCATCCTATTTCTTCGCCAAGGCCAGTAAGAAGTGCCAGCAGCAGGGTATTTGACAAAAAATTAAAATAACTGGCCAACAGATGATTTGTTTGAATCGTGACATTTCCATAACCTGAAACAATACAATAGAAAATGACAAGGTGGAAGATGACCAGCTCAAAGAAAAGCGCCATCGCAAACCATTTGACATGAACATTAACGGAGGTTATATTTCCAATTAAATGGATGATGCCTTGTTTTCCCCTCTCCGCCACTATCATGATTATGCCTGCGATGGAAGGACCAAACTGGGCAATCAATTGAAGTATTCCTTTCGGGAAATTTGTTGTCACCAGGCCAATATCAATGGAAGCCATGAAAAATTTTGCCGTCCATGAAATAATGCAGGCGATTAAAAAATACATTATGATCGAATACCTGTGCATGACACTTCCAACTAAACTATGCGAACTTCAACTCATTTACCATGTTATTTATCGATTATCCATTAAACATTATTTTCCGATTACCTTTGACTTTGAACTTTTTACTTTGCATTATTTTTTATTTTGCCTTAAAGCTTAACCACAAAGCACACCAAGAGTTTACACCCAAGGGCAGGAAAGAAGGCTTTTGGCTTTTGGCTTTAGCTTTTGGCAATTCACAATTCAACATTAAACATTCATCATTTTCAAATTTCCATTTTCAAATTTTCAAATGTTCAACTTTCTAATTTCCTGTCAATTCATCATTCAATATTCAGCATTAAACCAAATCCCACTTTGCGAACCTTTGCTCTTCCTTTGCGCATCTTTGCGTGAAAGCTTAACCACAAAGCACACCAAGAGTTTACACCAAGGACACAAAAGAAGGCTTTTGGCATTTAGCTTTTTAACTTTTATTTAAAATTCAAAATTCACCATTCATCATTTTCCAATTAATCTGCTAACACCTCAATTCTTTGCCTTTTAAATAAGCGATTTCGAGGTATTTTTTCCGTGTCTCCTGGCCCACCGATAAAATCGAATGGAAATAAATATGGTCGACTTGTTCAATCCCCGGGTACTTCAGCCCCCAGTCGTCAATTAATTTTTCCATGGCATCTTTAAATCCTTTTTCCCTGTACACTTTTTCGTTAAAAAAAGCAGGATGCATGATCACCGCTTTTTTAATTTTAAGCAGGGGTATCCGCCCGTCAGGGTCTCCCCGCCAGCCCTCCTCATTCAGCTTGTAGGCGAATCCATAGGTCAGGACCCTTTCCATCCAGCCTTTCAGCAACGCCGGAAAGTGCAGCCAGAAAACCTGTGTGATAAAAACCAGCACATCCGCTTCGGCCACTTTCTTTTGCTGCAATAAAACATCTTTTGGCTTTTGCGATTGGATCAGTTTGATGATCTCTTCATCGGTCTTGTTCCGTATATACCATTTGGCAATGAACCGTTTGATTGGCCCCCCTGCAAGTTTGATGATCGTGCCTCTCAGGTCCATTTGCTGTAAAATATCTTTAGGAATATCATTATCCACAAAGAATGCAAAATCCATATCCCGGAATATGGGGTTGAACTTTGTTTTGTACAGGTCAACAATTTCATACGGATGTCCTGCTTCTTTGAGTCCTTTGACAAAATTGTCAAGGATTGCCCGTGTAAAGGACAAGGGGTTTGGATGTGCAAAAATGATCAATACTTTCATGGATTGTCATATTTTATAATGGTTAATATATCTTTTCACTCGTTTTGCATATTGCCTGTATTCTTCGCCGTATTGCGAGGTAAGGAATTGCTCTTCTTTGATCATGATGAAATGATGGATGATCCATGCACCTGCGAATGCCAGGATATTCAGGTAATGCGGATTGAAAAGGCAGGACGAGAACAGGATGAAAATAAATCCCAGGTAAAACGGATGCCGGCTCAGCGAAAAGATACCTGTAGTTTGTAATTTGTGACTTTCGGAAGAAGACAATCCGAAAACCAGATCTTTATTCAGTTTGAAGGTAGCAAGAATTAATATCACAGTACCGGCAATTAAAAAGGCCAGTGCAATTACATCCATAAATTCAGCGGGAACAAAAAGCCGGGTGACCGTTATATTGAATCCTTTCAGGAGCAGGAAATGTCAGGTTAACGACCACCAGCATTTTAGCGAGGATAAAAAAGACCACAGGGATGGGCGGGCGTCCGAAAATTTGCTGTTTGGTGATGACCGACCGGGCAATGACCGCGGCTATTGAAAAGATCAATAAAAATGAGATAATTAAGACCAGTGTTGAAATCATATCGGTTAGCTTTTAATGTCAGAAATGGTCATGCTGTGCACTTTTTTTTGGGTTCATGCTGCATTAAATATCTGATTGCTGCTTCTTTTAATTTTTTCTTTCTCTCCTCTCCAGCAAATATAATACACATTTTGCCAATATGGATATTTTAATAAATAAAAAACCCGCCCCTTTACAGACTAGCTTTTTATTAATCCCAATCAGGCCTTTAACACTCGTTTGAATAATTAATGTTGAATTAGAATGGTAATCTCAGAATATCGATCAACGATTTCCGATTTTCGAAATAATCGTATTTCCAATTGAGCGGGCAGGTTTAAATTATTATAAGCGTGCGGATTACTCCTGGCTTTTCCTTTTCGCTTTCCTCAGCATGGCTATACCGGCCCCTAAAAACACTATACCAATGGCTCCTGAAGGAGCGCCAAAGTTCCAATTGTAAAAAAAATTTATAGCGCTATAAAGGATAAATGCGAATCCGACACCAACAAAAATATAGCCGGAGATCATTTTCGTGTTTGATTTGGTTTCCATAACGTTTCCTTTCTTTTTGTGACGTTTAAAACAATTGAATAATCAATAAAGAGAACCTGAGATTTATCGTTCCCAAAGGTAGGAAAGAAAGTTAAAAGTTGAAATTGGATATCCGGAGAATTATAGTGAATTAATATATCGAACCTTTTTCAATAACTTCCGTACAAAACCATGTATAATGAATAGCCATGTTTTTTCATAGTAATTGGTTTAGGTAAACAACTCGAATGAAAAGCCCGCTAAAAAATCAGCGGGCTTTTTCTTTACAAACATATGAGAAAGTTTAAAACCTAATTAAGTTATAACTGATTGAACCACTGCGCAATGCCATGAGAAAACATTACCGGTTTAAAAGCTTAAGGCCTATTTCATACTGTTCAGATTTATATAGTCAGTATCCGGCAAATCGTCGGTAGTAATATAATTAACAAACTTACCCGGCATGCTTCTGAGCCATGCAAATGTCTTTTCGGAGTAAACGCCTATTTTATCATAAACAGAAACCGAAGGCTGGCTCTGTGCATCCACTTCCCATTCGATGGTATTGTTGCCTAGCGGTTTCGATCACCAGGGCGCTGGCGGAGTATTCTGAACGGTTGTTGCTTTCATTCTGATCCTCGAACAAAAACGACGACATGTTGTAAACGCCGTTGGCCAGCTTGTCCGTTTGCCTGTCGATCTTCTGGTTCACCTTAGCGCTGAATTGCCTGATCTTTTCATGATCATTTTTCACCTGGGCTTTCAAAGAACTTAATGCTTTGCTTTTTAACGTTTCCTGGTAACCATTTTTAACAGCCTCAGGTACTTTTTGAAACATGGATTTGTAATCATATTCCTGCACCTTTTTCAAAAATGCGTTTTTTTCCTTCGGTTGTATTTCCCGGATTGGAGTTTTAGTTTCCGGTTTTTTTTCTACGGTTATGGTAACAGGATTTTTCGGTTCGTTTAAGTTTTTAAGCTCGGCATAATACTTCATTTTATTCTGCCTGATGCGGCTATATATTTCGTTTCTCATTTTAAGTTAAGTATTAAGTAATTTATTAAACGATTAAAACAATTAAAAATAAATTCCGGACAATATTAATAATTATAATTATCAGTTGTCAAGGTATTTAAGTAGTAAATTCACAAATAAGTGTAGAATTAAGTCGCTTAAGGAGGAAAACTTAATAGCTTAAAAAGTTATTAACAACTTAAAAAATAACTTAAAAAAAATTTGCATTGCTTAAAAATAGTATTAATTTTGCTTAAAATTTTTCTTATGGAGACTTACACTTTCATCGATCATCCAATAGAAAAGCTTCATAAAATCATCCCCGGAATACTACCGGGAATTGAGAAAATCATTACCATTCATTATGATGAAGTGAAGCAACAGATAGTGGGCAGGCTTACTGAAAAGAAAAGCCAGGAGTACATTTCCCATGAGTTGAACATTGATAAAATACTCCCTACCCTGCAGCGGTATATGGAAGAAAAAAATCCTTACGACTGGTATAATCGCCAGAATCTTCCTTTTGAAGTGGAGATAAAAAATTCAAATCCTACCATTAATCTCTTTTCGGAACTTAAAAATATTGTTTTGCTTATCAGGGTGCCCGATGCACGCAAAGAATTTAATGACCTTGTATTTCTTTACCTGAATGAAAATCCCAGCAATTTCGGTGTTACAAATTCCATAAATCCACTTACTACGGATAACAAGAGCATTATTGGTTTTGTATTGAATAACACCATCAGGACTTTTGTTCATCACCAGAGGAATGATAAAAATACACTCAAGACATACAATCTCCGCACCCGCCAGATCATCGACCAGACTGAGTCGCTGAAGTTTGAAATGCAGCGAACGAAGGAGAACTATGGCATCAGCCTCGTTAAGCTTTGCCAGCAGATCATCAAAGAACATGCTGCCGCTAATGGCAGAAATTATAAGCTTTCGCCCGGGGCGCTCGATAAAATTAAAAACTACAAAGGTGAAATAAAGGATCTCGAATCCAATATGCGTGATACACTGGCTTATGCTGATAGTTTACATGTCGATTTCAGCAATGATATTGAAATTCTTGAATGGCACATTGTTTTTGATGTTCCGGTGAGAAAAGAGATTGAAAAGACAGAAGTTATCAGGCAGGAAGATAAGTTCTCAAAAACCTTATCGCTTCTGGATAAGCTCGAAAATGCTGCTTTGGTCGCTAAGAGCAAGCAGCTGAAGCTCACAGGAACAAACGTGGGTAACTCTTTCTCCGAACCCATCAGCGCTCCGGCAATTTCCGATGCGCTTTACAACCATAAGTCAAAAATTAATAACCTGCTGAAAATGTATCCTGACAGGTGGGAAATCATCAGGTCTGATTTTAAACCGCTGAAGAATATCCTGGTAACAGAAAAAGAATAGATTTAATAAGAAATAGCTTTTGGCGATTTGCTATTGGCTTTTGGAATTTTGACTTTGGAATTTAGTTATTCAGGTTCTTTCGGATCTGGTCAAGCATTGGCTGAGCTTCCTCCCACCCCATTCCTTTAATGATAATGATAAATCGCTTATAGGGAATAAAACAAAAACTGGTTCCGGCCTTATCTTTAATTGTAAATCCGTTTTCCATCTGGATGTAATCGGAAAATTTCTGGTTCATTTGCATTTTACCTTTTGCGCTGGCAAACCATTCACGGCATTTACGATCATCCGGGTAACTAAAAGTAAACAGTATCTTATCATCGGTATAACCTATTACACCTTCCCTGAATCCTGCAATAGCGCCATGGCCGAAATTAAAAACATTTCCCAGCCCGATGATGCCGGTAATGTATTTGATATTCCGGAATTCTGTTTTGTCAACTCGAAATACATTTGTCAATTTTGGCTCCCGGCCTGTCTCCATGATCTTATCATTCACATATCCGGCAAAAAGTTTCAAGGTATCCATCAGTCCATTGTCTCTCTGGCCAGATGTGCACCTGACGAAATAAGAGCCTTTCCAGAAATCAAGGTAATAATCGTATAGTAAGGCTTTGTTTCCCAGATCAACCGGTTTACCTTTTTCAGATGAATTGATGGTGAAAATCCCAAAGGCAGCACTATCGCTTGTCATTTTATAAATTTCTACACGAATTGAGCTTGCAGCAAAATTGGCATACTTGCATGATGCAACTTCTATAAAGCCATATTCCAGATAAATGTCAGCTCCCCCATTGATGTAACTGAAAAGGTTATCGCCTGTATATATCTCAACTGAATCTTTCACTTTCCAATTGTCGAAGTAGCGGTTACCGGGTAATAAATCATGCATGGAGGCTTCTTTTTGGCTAAAGCAGTAGAAAGATAATTGCAGAAGCGATATAATAAGAGTGTTTGTTTGAACAAGAATGCTTCATAGTTAAGCAGTCAGTTCAAAATATTCAGTTTACTAAAATCCAACGTTCCGAGGCCGGCCTGATTGCCTAAAACGCTGGTTAAAATTTCATCGTGCTCATACCCTACATAATGTGAACACAGGGAATCGATAGCAACGATGTCTGTTCCAACCACAATTTTATTTTCCGTCCTGATATCTCCCGGTCCGCTTGGGCCATTGTTGGTGATAAATTCAGTAGCATCCATAATGCAAAGATTCGTTTTCTTCAGCAGGTTCTGATCAACGATGCATTGAGCAAGGTATTCAGGATCATTTTTTGTGCCTGAACCCAGATGAAATGTAACGTTTGCTTTTCGTGTTGAAACGCCCATGATGTTCTTCAACGCACCGGTAACGAAAGTGGTTGCATGATGTTTGGCAATCGGAATATTGATGAAAACATCACAATCGAGCCAGGCTTTAACAACTTCTGTCTCCTTGAGTGATTTTCCACCTTCCACCGGGCTAATCTTTACAAAGTCTGCTTCATTATATTCGGCAGGAAAGGTATTGCTGCTAACCACCTTCAGAGAATCAAGCATATCCTTATATTCTTCATAGTGTGAACTGCGCTGCCAGTATTCAGGTTTAATAACCTGCAATTTGGTAATTTCTGAAGCCCCTGCATCAAAAATCATTTTCACAGCAGCAATGCTGATATCAGGATTGACATAAGTTCCTGGTACTTCAAAGTCCGAGTTGATCAGCAAGCCAACCTTTGAACCTTTAGGAACGAATTTTCCCATACCGCCCAAAGCTTCAATTGCCTGAATGGTATTTTGAAAATAATTAGTCCCATTTATGACAACAATATCAGGTGAACTGAATAAAGAACCGAAAGATTGTCCGGGTAAGGTTAAACTTCCTGCAAGTGCAGCAGCGCCCAACTTACCTGTATCAGCGATAAATTTACGACGATTGATTTTTCGTGCCATGATGACCTCTTTTTAGAAAACGTTTCAAATTTAGGGAAATATTTTGAGGCTAAATCCATTTTTATTATAAGGTCAATATTTTGCAAAAAGAGATACCCAATATACATTTACATCCCCCTGCCCCTCCCCTGGAGCGGGACAGCTCTTCAAAGGGGGAAGGGCATACTGGTTGAAAATATCCTTCAGGTTAAAAAGGGATAGTCGGTATAACCTTTCTCGCCTCCATAATAAAAAGTTTCTTTGTCCCAGGGATTTAAATCAGCTCCTTTTGCAAATCGTTCAACCAAATCGGGATTGGAAATAAAAAGCTTGCCATAAGCAACAAAATCAGCATAACCCTCCTCCAGAATTTTGGTTCCAGTTTCAAAATTATAACCAACATTTGTGATTAAAGCACCCTTGAAGTATTTTCTGAAGTAAGGCGTTACAACTTTCAAATAATGAGCATATTTATCGGGAGGTTCAAGCGGAGCATAAGGTTCCATCAAATGAAGATAAGCAAGGTTAAAATCGTTCAGCATTTGAATTAAATATTCATACAGTTCGACAACATTTGAATCAAACATTCCCTGGTTGGAACCACTTGGTGAAAGCCTGATCCCTACCCTTTCCGGACCGATGGCTGAGCAGCATGCTTCGACAACTTCCAGAACAAAGCGGCTCCTGTTTTCAATGCTGCCACCGTATTGATCTGTCCGGATATTGCTCCCATCATGCAAAAACTGATCGGGCAAGTAACCATTAGCCCCATGAATCTCAACTCCGTCGAAACCTGCCTCAATAGCATTTAGGGAAGCTTGTTGTAATCTGCAATGATGCCTGGAATTTCATCTGTTTCAAGCGCACGGGGAACAACCATCTCTTTATGTCCTTCAGGTGTATTAATAATCGCTATTGACTTTTATTGCAGAAGCAGAAACGGGAAGCTTTTGTTCGGTTGGACAAGAGGATGAGAAACCCTGCCTACATGCCAAAGTTGTAGAAATATTTTACCTCCTTTATGATGAACAGCATTTGTGACTGGTTTCCAGCCATCGATTTGTTGTTGTGTAAAAATCCCGGGAGAATTCATATATCCGACAGCCTGCAATGAAATGTTGGTGGCTTCTGCAATGATCAAACCTGCCGTCGCACGCTGCTCATAATATATCCGCATCAAATCCGTCGGAACATGTTCATCACTTGCCCTTCTGCGGGTTAATGGAGCCATCACTACCCTGTTCTTTAATTCAAGTTTTCCAAGCGATATCGGTTCCAGTAGTTTTGAATTATTTCCCATATTTAGTTAAGTTAAAATGCCTTTTGAACAAAATCTAACTGCCTTAGTTTATAATGCAAAGAAAGAGATTTTCTCCTATCTTTGCGATTCACATCGAATCATCATTAAATCATCGATGAATGAATTGAGTGATAACATAATTCTTTAAAGTTAAATACCGAAATATGCCTCACTATCATAAACTGGGTCAGATTCCTTCAAAACGACATATTCAATTCAGAAAACCTGATGGTGGTCTCTATTCTGAGCAACTGGTTTCAACCGAAGGCTTTTCTGATTTTTATTCACTGGTTTACCATTGTTATCCTCCAACCATGGTTCTTGCAGTTGACGAGCCTTATTCAGTAGCGCCAGCCATTGCAGTGGAAAAAAACTTACTTTCCAGAAGCTTCTATGGATTTAATATTAAACCTGCTGATGACTACCTGAAAAGCAGGATTCCGGTGCTGGTTAACAATGATGTTCATATCAGCCTTGCAGCCCCGCGGAAGTCGACCGAATCTTATTTCTATAAAAACTCAGGTGCTGATGAAATGATTTTTATACACCGGGGTGAAGGAACACTAAAAAGCATGTATGGAAACATTGATTTCGGTTACGGTGATCATATAGTAATTCCTAGAGGAATTATTTACCAGGTCGAATTTAAAACTACCGATAACCGTTTATTCATTGTTGAATCTTTTACTCCTATCCGGTTCCCCAAAAGGTATGTAAACCGCGCCGGACAATTGCTCGAACATGCTCCCTTTTGTGAACGGGATATCCGGAAGCCGGTAAATCTTGAAACACACGATAAAAAAGGAGATTTTGTTGTACTGATTAAAAGGGATGATATGATTTATCCATACCATTATGCAAGTCATCCATTTGACCTGATCGGCTGGGATGGATATCATTATCCTTATGCGTTGTCAATTCATGACTTTGAGCCCATTACAGGCCGAATTCATCAACCGCCTCCGGTTCATCAAACTTTTGAAACCAATACATTTGTAACCTGTGCTTTTGTTCCAAGGCTTTATGATTATCATCCTCTGTCAATTCCTGACTCCTTACAATCATAGCAATGTAGATTCGGATGAAGTACTGTATTATGTGGATGGCGATTTCATGAGCCGAAACAATATCCAGAAGGGTCAGATCACATTGCATCCCATTGGCATTCCTCATGGGCCGCATCCGGGAGCTGTGGAACGAAGCATTGGAAAAAAAGACACACAGGAACTGGCAGTGATGGTGGATACTTTTAAACCACTGAAATTAACAAAGGCAGCACTTGAAATAGAGGATAAAGAATATTTTAAATCATGGCTGGAAAAATAGTTCAAAGTTCCGTGTTCAAAGTTCAAAGTTGATTTTTTTTAAAAATATAAATTTCGAATTTCAAATATGACAAAAGAAGATTTTTTACCGATTAATGGTACCGATTTCGTGGAGTTTTATGTCGGGAATGCCAAACAGGCTGCTTTTTATTATCAAACTGCTTTTGGGTTTCAACCCCTCGCCTATCGCGGACTTGAAACAGGAGATAAAGAAAAAACCTCCTATGTGCTCAGGCAGGGAAAAGTAACCTTTGTTTTCACTACCTCCCTCATTCCCGATTCGGTGATCGGGGAACATTGTAAATCGCATGGCGATGGGGTAAAATTCGTTGCTCTTTGGGTTGATGACGCAACTAAATCGTATGACGAAACCACAAAAAGAGGCGGTAAATCATACCTGCCTCCAAAAAAATATACCGATAAGGATGGTGAAGTTGTAATGTCGGGTATCCACACTTATGGCGAAACCATTCACCTTTTTGTTGAAAGAAAAAACTATAAAGGAACTTTCCTGCCCGGTTTCAGAGATTGGAAACCTGCATATAAAACCGAAGAAGTCGGATTTAAATATGTGGATCACATGGTCGGAAATGTGGATTGGGGACAAATGAACCCCTGGGTAAATTTTTATAAAAATGTAATGGGATTCAATCAGTTGGTTTCATTCGACGATAAAGATATTTCGACTGAATACACAGCTTTGATGAGCAAGGTGATGGCCAATAGCAACATGCGCATTAAATTCCCGATCAATGAGCCGGCTAAGGGAATTAACAAATCTCAGATTCAGGAATACATTGAATTTTATAATGGTCCGGGTGTTCAGCATGTAGCGCTGGCAACAGACAACATCATTCATACTGTAGGAGAACTTCGGAAACGAGGGGTTGAGTTCCTTCATGTTCCGGATACCTATTACGAAACAGTAACTGAACGGGTCGGGCATATTGACGAAGATTTAAATGAACTTAAAAAGCTGAACATCCTTATCGACAGGGATGAAGAAGGATATTTGTTGCAGATATTCAGCAAACCGGTCGAAGACCGTCCAACCGTTTTCTATGAAATTATCCAGCGTAAAGGCGCACTCTCATTCGGAAAAGGAAATTTCAAAGCTTTATTTGAATCCATCGAAAGAGAACAGCAAAACAGGGGAACCTTGTAGGATTTAAGATTTGGGATGTTGACGATTTAGGATTTTAGAAAATATGAGAAGTGATGATTAAAGCGAATGACCCGGGTTTAAAATCATGGATCGAGGTTCAGAAGGATAGCGACTTTCCGATACAAAATATTCCTTTTGGAGTTATCCGGAAAAAGGACGGAAAAGTAAGTTGCGCTACCCGGATTGGACAATACGTGATAGATCTTCATGAACTGGCTGGCTTAGGTTATTTTGATGAATTGATAATTCCTGATATTGAAGTTTTCAACAGGCAGGTTCTGAATGATTTTATTGCAATTGGCAAGCCTTTCGGCAGTGCAGTCCGGGATAAGATTTCTGAACTTTTCGAAGCTTCCTGTCCATTTAATCAGGGATAACCTGGAACAAAAAACGAAAATTCTTACTCCTATTTCGAATGTTGAAATGTTGATGCCAGTCCAGGTTGGGGATTATACTGACTTTTATTCAAGCATTGAACATGCCACCAACGTGGGGAAAATGTTCCGTGATCCTGAAAATGCATTGTTGCCAAACTGGAGACATATCCCGGTGGGTTATCATGGAAGAAGTTCATCCATTGTTGTTTCAGGAACGAACATTCATCGGCCAAAAGGACAAACCAAACCAAATGATGCTGAATTACCCGTTTTTGGTCCAAGCAAGTTAGTTGATTTTGAATTGGAGATGGCTTTCATTACCGGGAAAAAAAGCGAATCTGGGTGAAAGCATTTCAACTACCGAAGCTGAAGATTATATTTTCGGGCTGGTTTTATTCAATGATCTTTCGGCCCGCGATATTCAGAAATGGGAGTATGTTCCGTTAGGCCCTTTTTTAAGCAAAAATTTCGGATCTGTCATTTCTCCATGGATTGTTACACTCGATGCTCTGGAACCTTTCAGGGTAGATGGCCCGGTACAAAAACCGGCAGTCCTTCCCTACCTTGAATATTCAGGCATAAAGAATTACGATGTTGAACTTGAAGTATTTATTCAGCCGGAAAAAGGTTCGGAAAACAAGGTTTGTCATTCCAATTTCAAGCACATGTACTGGAATATGTGTCAGCAATTAGCCCATCATACGGTTAACGGTTGTAACATAAATGTGGGTGATATGTATGGTTCAGGAACGATCAGCGGACCGACTGAAGATTCCTTTGGTTCCATGCTTGAAATTACCTGGAACGGAAGCCGGCCAGTAAAATTAAATGACGGATCGGAACGAAAGTTTATCCAGGATAACGACACCATTATTATGCGGGGCTGGGCAGAAAAAGATGGATTAAGAATTGGATTTGGAGAATGTACTACGAAAATCTTACCAGCAAAATAGAATGATGATTCGTATTGATCCATACCAAACCCCGGTTCCGAAAGTTCACCAGATTTTACTTGGAAGTGTAGCTCCCAGGCCCATTGCTTTTGCAAGTACTGTGGATAAAGATGGAAATCCCAACCTCTCCCCTTTCAGTTTTTATAATGCTTTTGGTGTCAACCCAACTACTTTGATATTTTCACCCTCACGTCGTGGAAGAGATAACACAGTCAAAAATACCTATGAAAATTTAAAAGAAGTTCCCGAAGTCGTTATCAATTCCGTAAATTATTCATTGGTTCAGCAGGCAAGCCTTGCCAGTACTGAATATCCAAAAGGTGTGAATGAATTTATCAAAGCGGGTTTAACTCCTGTTCCTTCTGAAAAAATAAAGCCTTTCAGGGTAAAAGAATCTCCGGTTCAGTTTGAATGCAAGGTCAGGCAGATTATCGAAACAGGTGACCAGGGCGGAGCAGCCAACCTGATTGTGTGCGAAATTCTTTTAATCCACATTGATGAATCCATTCTGGATGAGAAGGGCAATATTGATCCGAATAAGATTGACCTGGTGGGAAGGATGGGAGGCGATTATTATGTCCGGGCTTCGGGTGAAGCATTATTTACCGTTGAAAAACCACTTCAAAAACTCGGGATTGGTATTGATGCCTTGCCTGATAAAATAAAACATTCCCCTTTCCTTTCCGGTAATGACCTTGGACAGTTAGGAAATCTTGAGACTCTTCCGGCTGAACCTGAAATTCAGGAATTCAATTCAGCCGATTATAAAGGCAGGTATAAGGATGAAAAGGAACTGGCCGATAGCGGCAAGAAAATTACTTGCAAAGAATAAAGTTGCCGAGGCTTTGAAATTGCTTATGGGAAATATATATGTCTTTCTAATATCTTCTCTTAATTCCGCAGATTTCGCTGATTATTATAATACAACAGTTTTAATCATTATCATTAGCATCGATAATTCAGGTTTCCGGAATTTGAGATTTATAAGTGACCCTTCACTTCTGAAGCAAAGCCATTTGAATTCTCTGCGGCTTCAAGAATTTCTATTGCAAGTAACCACTCCTCAGGGTAATTGGTTTGCATTTGACTAAACAGCTTCTTCAACTCACCAGCCATTTCATTCTTTTCCCGCACTTCACGAACCTTGTTATAAAATGAATGAAGATTTTTAGCACTATCGGAGTAAACAATCTTATGAGTTTTTTCATGAGGAACTTCAAACATGAAATCAAAAGCTGCCGGATCGGCTGGACCAGAATAGGCTGAATAAATTGTTTCACCAACAGCCATATCAAAGATTCCCCATGAAGGATCAAACAATACCTGATCCTGGTATTTCACAGTACAATCGGTAAAAGTCATTAACAGGATATTTCCTTTTTTCCGTAGGATATTTGTCAGCTTTCCACTGACCTTTACGCCGGATTCAAATTCCAGCACGGAATTTTTACCTGGTTCAATTCCCAATGCTCTTAATTCGGCATCAGTAAACTTTTCGAGAGGTTTGGACTGACCTTTTAATTTACCAACCGGTGAACTAAAACCATGCTGATGATAATCTTTCCCATGTCCTTCGAGTTGCTTGTTTTCGAAACAAAGACTGGTTGGTCCTGTGGTTTTCATAAAGACAATCTGCCCATGCCTTTCGATTAAGTTGGTAAAAGTTCCTGATACCTGCAGACCTGAGCTAAAATCACAGGTTGCAGTGCTTTCTGATTCAATGGCTTTTTGCACACCGTAAAGACCTCCCCTTCTCCAGGCCATCCTGCATGCGAATTCATCCAATACATCTGAAAGTTGATTGAAGTCAGGTGTGACGAACAATTGTGGCTGACGGGTTGTAATATCAAAATTGCTATTCACAGCATCAATGGTATAAGGTAATTTCTTCACTTCCGGAAGCATGGATGAATAGCTTTCACCAATGGACGAAAGTAATCCGGCGCCATAAATTTTCGGATTTTTCACTTCACCGATCAATCCATATTCAACCGTCCACCAATGAAGATTTCGGATGAGCGACATTTCGGAAAGTCCGGTGATGCTTTTCTCAAGAGATTCAAGCTGCATTTCAGCCTGTTTGATTTCCGCTTCCAGGGTATAAGGATCAGCCTTTAATATGGACAGATGCCTGATAGCTTCATAAATCTTTCCATCCAGCGCCGATGAAAAAGCTTTGGAACCAATGTAGCCAAACATTCTCAGGTATTCTGCATAATTAGAATCGGCAATGATGGGCGCATGACCTGCCGCTTCATGGATGATATCAGGCGCAGGGGTGTATTCAATCTGATCAATAGGGCGGATATCGGCAGCAATCACCAGCACATTATAAGCCTGGAATTCCATAAAAGCCCTGGGAGGAATAAAACCATCGACCGCAACTGCGGCCCAGCCTATCTCTTTCAAAATTCTGTTCATACCGTACATATGCGGGATACGATCGATGCTGATGCCCGTCCGTTTCAATCCCTCCAGATAGGAATGATGTGCTACAGTAGGAAGGTAACGCACATTTTGCCTCATCACATAACGCCACACAGCATGGTCCTGAGCCGTATAATTGTTATAGGGCTGGTCGATCACAAGGCTCATTAAGTGCTTTGGCAATCTATCGAGTACTTCGTTACTTTCCATCACAGAAATCATTAATTTTATCTTTACAAAAGTAGATATTCTGGCATTTTTTCTGTCCGTTAATCCTAAATTTGATAATTCTTGTTTTATTCCTACTAGTAAACAAGGCATTTCGTATTTTTGTTTTCAATTAATTCCATTTATGACTGAAAATAAATTGGGTCTGCTTAAAATTGACCCCTGGCTTGAACCCAGCACACAGGATATTACAGATCGTTTCCATCGTTACCAATCGAGGCTGAAATCAATTGAAGATGATTTTAAAAGCATCGAAAATTTTGCTGATGGATATAACTATTTTGGGATCAATTACAATCCTAAACGCAAAGGCTGGACTTACCGCGAGTGGGCGCCACAGGCAAATGCGCTTTACCTGACCGGTGACTTCAATGACTGGAATGAATTTTCCCATCCGCTGAAAAAGGATGAATATGGTATCTGGGAAATTTTCCTCGACGAGAATAAATACAAGTCGAAATTCACCCACAAATCGGAGATAAAAGTTCTGGTCGATTCGCAGATGGGCCATAATTACCGAATTCCAGCTTACATCAGGCGTGTGATACAGGATGATGAAACAAAGATGTTCTCAGGCCAGATTTGGCTGCCGGAACCTTTCAAATGGACAGGCGATAAATTCAAGCTGGGTAAAGATACCGATCTTTTTATTTATGAATGCCATGTCGGTATGGCCCAGGAAGAAGAAAAAGTAGGGAGCTACAAAGAGTTTACGGAAAATATCCTCCCACGCATCAAAGAAGCAGGCTATAACGCTATCCAGATGATGGCCATCCAGGAACATCCCTATTATGGTTCATTTGGTTATCACGTTTCAAATTTCTTCGCACCGTCCTCCAGGTTCGGAACTCCGGAAGATCTCAAGAATCTGATCAAAAAGGCACACAAAATGGGCATCGCCGTGATTCTTGACATTGTCCATTCACATACGGTTAAGAATACAGTAGAAGGACTTAATCAGTTTGACGGATCAGACTCTCAATATTTTCATCCCGGCGACAGGGGCGATCATCCGCTTTGGGATTCCAAGATATTTGACTATGGTAAAACGGAGGTACTCCGGTTCCTGCTTTCCAACCTTAAATACTGGCTGGAAGAATTTCATTTCGACGGATTCCGTTTCGATGGCGTAGGATCGATGATGTACTTCCACCATGGCAATGAGGCGATTGATGCTCAGGATAAATATTTCCGTCAGGGTGTGGAATATGATGCCATCACCTATTTGCAGCTGGCCAATAAATTAGTTCATACGGTTAATCCGCATGCCATAACCATTGCCGAAGACGTAACAGGAATGCCGGGACTGACAACGCCGGTTGAAGATGGCGGGCTTGGCTTTGATTACCGGCTGGGAATGGGTATTCCCGATTTCTGGATTAAACTTCTTAAAGAATACAAGGACGAAGATTGGAATATCTGGGAAATGTGGCATACGCTGAACGACCGCCTGCCACATGTAAAAACCGTTGCTTATGCCGAATCGCACGACCAGGCGCTGGTAGGCGACAAGACTCTCGCCTTCCGGCTTATGGATAAGGAAATGTATTGGCACATGCTGAATGATGACCAGGATATTATCATCGAACGTGGTGTTGCCCTTCACAAATTGATCCGTTTATTCACGATATCGCTTGGCGGACAGGCTTACATGAATTTCATGGGCAATGAGTTCGGTCATCCTGAGTGGATTGATTTTCCGAGGGAAGGCAACAACTGGAGCTATAAATATTGCCGTCGCCAGTGGTCGCTGGTGGATAATCCCAACTTGAAGTACAAGTGTCTGGCAGAATTTGATAAAGCCATGATCAACATTATCAAAGACAATCGCATTTTGAATTCGCTATATGCGCAGCAGTTAAACATGGACGATTGGAACAAGACCATCATATTCGAAAGGAATAACCTGATATTTATCTTTAATTTCCATGTGAATCATTCTGTATTTGATTACGGATTTCGCGTTCCTCAACCCGGCAACTACCGGATCATTCTGAATTCTGATGCGCCTCAATTCGGCGGGCACAATCGTATCGACGATCATTTGCTTTATTCCTACATTCCAGAATCAGGGCGATTCAAACCATTACCTGCAGCTTTATGTTACCAACAGGACTGCGCTGGTGCTGAAAAGGAAAGAGGGATATTAGATTAGATTTTAGATATTAAAGATCAGACCTGCCGGGTAATTATCTTTAGCTTTTTCCCTATCTTTGAACCGCTGGCTTGGGGAGAAGTTGAGAAAATAGATTATTATTCTGATAGATTAAAATGGAAAATTTAGCAGAGCCTTTAACTAAATACTACAAGGCTTTCTTCTCGTTTTTATTATTGTCTATACTGGTAATTACAGTGATTGTTAACATTGTTTTGATTTTAAACCGTGAGATAGTTTTTATTGTTCTAATGACCTTAATTTTAATAATTGAATTAATAGGATTTTATTTGTTAACCAGATTTAATTCAAAATATGCTGATGAATTGTACCTGAATGAAAATTGTTTGGTTATTGTAATTGGCGATAAAAGAACTAAAATAAACTTGAATTCTGTAAAGCACATACATCAGGTAAAAAACATTGTATGGGGAAAAACAGGAACTATTAAATTGGAATTCGAAGTCAATACAGAATTTGGGAAATGGATAATCTTTTACTCTGCGTGGAGATATAAAAAATCTGTTTATGATTATTTATTACAAAAGAAAATGGAAAGTCAGGTTACCAACCTACATCAATGAAAATTTTATTTCCCCCGCTGTCCGAAGTCTTGTCTGCAGCCTTCAGCGCAGCAGACTGGTGACAGGTTAAGCGCCCCCCAAATTTCCAATTTCCATTTTCCACTTTCCCCCTCTAACTACAAAAACCATAGTTATTGGCTTTATAATTTGTATGACTATAGTTCAAACATTTTGATTAATGTCAATGCAAAAGATGATTATCCAATAATGATTCAATTCTTGTACCGAGAGAATTATCAGATAACTGATAAGATTGCAAGGCAGAAAATGAAAGATTTTGCTTTACCTGTACCTGAGAAATACGATAAAAAATAAATACTGGCAGTAACCCCGCAGGCTCAAGTGTTCCACCCCGGCCATGCGGGTAAGCAGCACGTGTGCCGGATAAAAACAATTTCAATTTTCTACTTTCCAATTTCTTTATCTTTGAACCGCTGGTTTGGGAGGACGGCGGAGAAAGGACTAAGAAAATTCATGAAACATGAAAGAACCGATTGATTTAACCATAGAAAGTTATAAAATAATTATAAAGAGGAGTCAAAATGAACTCAAAAACAAAAACTACAATTGGAATATTGCTTGTTGGAATTGTTCTAATTGTTGGATGGTTTAGTTGTGATAATTGCCAATCTTAAAATGTCCTAAATAAAGAAACCTATAGAAAGGGTGACACCATAACCTTTTGGATTGACGATAGTGTTCAAATTCGTACGGGTCAAATGCCTTATTTTATAATCAGATTAGATACTAACTATCATTTTTTATTTACTGTAAAACTACGACATTCTTGTATCGGAGAAGAGGGTACGGGTTTTGACGAATATTGTGAAAATAGAAAGATAAAACGAATAAGGACTAATGATAGTTGCAGCGATGCCATTATGATTAGAAACATGCATATTCATGAAACATTTGCCTGGGATCAACAAGAGTTTATCGAAATTACCGAAGATTTGAAGGCAGAACTATTCGCAGAGAAGTAAAAAATCAGGTACCTATTGGTAATTATAAAATCATTATTTTCAATTCAAGCGGAAATGAGAAAATAATTAAAGAATTCAAAATCGAGTGAGTTATTTTGTGAACTTCCCGCAGGCAAGTGCTCTAGTGCGGCCATGCGGGTAAGCAGCACGTGAGCTTTCCACTTCAAATCGTAAAATCCTAAATCTGAAATCGTAAATCTGAAATCCCTTCCCTCCGTGCTTCTCAGTGTTCTCGGTGCCTCCGTGGTTCTCTTTCAAAAATTAACGCCTGGCTTACTGATAGTTCTTCGGATCAATGGCAGCCGGCGTCCATTGCTTCAGGAATTCGAAAACCTTTTCCTTGCTGTACGACTTGTCCTGTTCAAGGTAAGCCGAGTTCTGGGTATGGATGCGCTTGCCTTCGGCATTTAAAACAACCAGCACCGGGAATCCAAACCGCTGCGGATAACCGAGGTCGGCCAGGATGTTAAGGTTTTTATTCTCGCGGCTGGTGTTAAGCAAAGTGAAAACATAATCTGCCTTCAGGAGCGAATCAATCTGTGCGTCTTCATGTACGAATTTATGAAAACGTATGCACCAGGTTCACCAATTCCCTCCTATTTGCAGAAGCACATGCTTTCCTTCCGCCTCTGCCTGCGCAACAGATTTTTGGATATCCGCCTTCGCATCCGCTGATGGATTATAAATTTGTGGTTTCTCTTCCTGGGCGTTTATTGCGGCAACAGAAGGAATTCAAAAACCTTTTCCTTACTGTACGACTTTTCCAGTTCCAGGTAAGCCGAGTTCTGGGTATGGATGCGCTTTCCATCGGCATCCAGCACCACCAGCACCGGGAAACCAAAACGCTGCGGATAGCCAAGGTCAGCAAGGATATCGGAGTTTTTATTTTCGCGGCTGGTGTTCAGCAACGTAAAAACATAATCGGCCTTCAGCAGCGAATCAATCTGTGCGTCTTCATGTACAAACTTATGAAAACGTATGCACCAGGTTCACCAGTTCCCTCCTATTTGCAGCAGCACATGCTTGCCCTCAAGCTTAGCCTGCGCAACAGCTTTCTGGATTTCAGCCTTCGCATCCAGCGAAGGATCATAAATTTGTGGTTTCTCCTCCTGCGCATGGATTGCAGCAACAGAAAAGAAGAGAATAATGCTTAAAAGAAATGCTTTCATGAGTGTTATTTGTTATATAAAATATATTGAATTATGTCATTAAGAGCACTTCAGGAGAAGCAATCTAAAATTTGTAAATTGACTTTTTAAGAAAACTTAGATTTAGGCAATCTAAGTCACTTTAGTCACTTTAGTCAATCTCTTATCTCATATACTTAAAGTCCTTCCCGATGTACCTTGCCTGGTCGCCGAGTTGTTCTTCAATCCGGAGCAACTGGTTGTACTTGGCAATCCTGTCCGAACGGCTTGCTGAACCGGTTTTTATGAGGCCGGTATTCAAAGCCACAGAAAGGTCAGCGATGGTAGTATCTTCGGTTTCCCCGCTCCGGTGGCTGATCACTGAAGTGTATGCATTGCGGTTAGCAAGATTTACAGCATTGATGGTTTCAGTAAGGGTTCCAATCTGGTTCACCTTGATCAGGATGGAATTGGCAACACCTTTATCAATACCCTTTTGCAGACGCTCAGTGTTGGTAACAAAAAGATCATCACCCACCAGCTGGATCTTGTCGCCCATTTTTTTGGTCATCAGTTTCCAGCCGTCCCAGTCATCTTCGGCCATACCATCTTCAATCGAAACAATCGGGAAACGCTTTACCCAGTCGTGCCAGAAGTCAACCATTTGGGCTGGAGTAAGCTTTTCGCCGGTAGATTTTTTCAGGTGATATTTCTTCTCTTTTTCAATGAAATATTCCGATGAAGCCGGATCGAGCGCGATGCAAATATCAACACCCGGTTTGTAACCTGCTTTTTCAATAGCCTGCAAAACCACTTTGATGGCTTCTTCATTCGATTTAAGGTTTGGAGCAAAACCACCTTCGTCACCCACATTGGTTGAGTATCCTTGTTTCTTTAAGACATCTTTCAGGTTATGGAACACTTCAGCGCCCATCCTTAATCCTTCGCTAAATGATTCAGCACCCACCGGCATGATCATGAATTCCTGGAAATCGATGCTGTTATCGGCATGCGAACCTCCGTTTAGTATATTCATCATCGGGATGGGAAGGGTATTGGCATTTACACCACCTACATACCTGAACAATGCCTGGTCAGTTTCCATAGCTGCAGCCTTTGCAACAGCAAGTGAAACACCAAGAATGGCATTGGCCCCAAGTTTTGCTTTGTTGGGTGTGCCGTCAATTTCGATCATGCGGGCATCTATACCATTCTGATCCTGGATAAACAAACCGTTCAGTTCTTCATTCAGAATTTTATTTACATTATGAATGGCTTTCAAAACGCCTTTCCCCATATAAACTTTTTTGTCGCCGTCCCTTAATTCCACAGCTTCATGAATTCCTGTTGATGCTCCGGAAGGAACAGCCGCCCTTGCAATGATGCCTGAATCAGTCATCACATCTACTTCAATTGTTGGATTCCCTCTTGAATCCAATATTTGCCGGGCAGTCAAGTTAACAATTGTACTCATATTCTTAATATTTTATGATTTAACATCCTTTTTTAAATACAAACAGAAGGATTAAGCTTTTTAAAACTCTTATCCTTCTGCATGAACGATTAATTTACTCAAATCAATTATTTGGATTCTTCTTTGGTATTTTCCGTTGTTTGTTCATCCACAGGATTCTCGGCTTCATCATTTACTTCAGGAACTTTTTCAGCTGTTTCATCCTTTTCTTCTGCTTCTTCTTTAACAGATTCTTTCACCTTTTTTGATGTTTTAGCTGTGGTAGCAGATACAGCAGCTGTTTCTTCTGTCTTCTTTTTACCGGGACTTCTTCTCTTCCGGGTTGGTTTCGCTTTAGCTTGTTTGTCACCCAACAGGTTCTCATTAAAGTCCACCAGTTCCATCATACATAATTCTGCATTATCTCCAAGACGGTTGCCAATTTTAATGATCCTGGTATAGCCACCCGGACGTTCAGCTACCTTCACAGAGACTTCCCTGAAAAGTTCAGTTACAGCTTCTTTGCTTTGAAGTTGGCTAAAAATAATCCTTCTGGAATGCGTAGTATCTTCCTTCGATTTGGTAATCAATGGCTCGATATACGTTCTGAGGGCTTTTGCTTTTGCCAGTGTTGTATGAATTCTTTTATGCAGGATAAGTGATGTTGCCATATTCTGCAGCATGGCTTTCCTGTGCGCGCTTTTTCTCGATAAATGATTGATTTTTCTCCCGTGTCTCATCTCGATTATTCCTTATCTAATTTATATTTTGAGATATTCATTCCAAACTCAAGGCCTTTGGTTTTAACTAATTCCTCAAGTTCAGTTAATGATTTTTTACCAAAATTTCTGAATTTCAAAAGATCATTCTTGTTAAATTGTACGAGATCACCCAGGGTCTCAACATCCGCTGCTTTCAGGCAGTTCAAAGCCCTCACCGACAGATCCATGTCGACAAGCTTGGTTTTTAATAACTGCCTTGTATGCAATGAGCTTTCGTCAAACTCTTCAGAAACTGTTTTTTCAATATTATCAAGTGTAATTCTCTCGTCAGAAAATAACATAAAGTGATGAATCAAAATTTTAGCAGCCTCTTTCAAAGCATCTTTAGGATGAATGGAGCCGTCGGTTTCCAATTCAAGGATCAATTTTTCGTAGTCGGTTTTTTGCTCAACCCTGTAATCTTCGATGTGGTACTTTACATTTTTGATCGGGGTATGAATGGAATCTGTGAAAATAGTTCCAACCGGCATATTTAATACTTTATTTTCTTCTGCCGGTATATATCCTCTTCCTTTTTCAATATTCAGTTCAATCGAAAGTTTAACGTTCGGTTCCATATGGCAAATGATCTCCTCAGGATTCAGCACCTGAAAGATCGAAAGAAATTTGTTAATATCACCGGCTTTGAAAACTTCCTGATCGCCAATCACGATGTGAACTTTTTCGGAGTTCTCGCCTTCGATTTGTCTTCTGAATCTTATCTTTTTAAAATTAAGGGTGATTTCGGTTACATCTTCCACCACTCCTTTAATTGTTGAAAACTCCTGGTCGACTCCGTCGATTCTAATCGAAGTGATGGCATAGCCTTCGAGAGAAGAAAGTAGTATTCTTCTCAGGGCATTACCAATGGTTATGCCAAAACCAGGTTCGAGCGGACGAAATTCAAAGATCCTCTGAATTCATCGGCTTCTATCATGATAACTTTATCGGGTTTTTGAAATGATAAAACTGCCATTTTCAGCTATTTTATTTGATTGATAATTCGGATTATCAGGTTAATGTTACTTAGAATATAATTCGACAATGAGTTGCTCCTTAATGTTTTCAGGGATCTGTTCCCTTTCAGGAAAACTCATGAATTTACCAGCCATCAAGTGTCCATCCCACTCCAACCAGGGATAATTGCCTGTTCTGGAAGCAAGTGAATTTGCAATGGCCTCAAGTGATTTTGATTTTTCTCTTACACTAACAATGTCGCCTGGTTTCAATGTATAAGAAGGAACATTGATGATGGCTCCATTTACAGCAATGTGCCTGTGCGATATCAACTGGCGTGATGCCGGCCGCGATGGGGCAATGCCCATACGGTAAACCACATTGTCCAGCCTTGCCTCAATCAATTGAAGCAATACTTCACCGGTAATGCCCTTCTTTCTTGATGCTCTTTCAAATATATTTTTGAACTGCTTTTCCAGTATTCCGTAAGTATATTTAGCCTTCTGTTTTTCCTGCAACTGGACACCATATTCCGACAGTTTTTTTCTCCTTTTTGACTGTCCATGCTGGCCGGGTGGAAAATTTTTCCTTTCATAATACTTATCCGGACCATAAATCGGTTCTCTGAATTTTCTGGCTATTTTTGTTTTCGGACCAATGTATCTTGCCATTTTTTTATCTGAATTTCTATATTTATTAAATTTCTTTATTCATAGCAGCAGCAAAATTTAAAGCAGCTGAATTTAAAAATTATACCCTTCTCCTTTTTGGTGGTCTGCATCCGTTGTGCGGCAGCGGAGTCATATCATTAATTTCAGTGACTTCAATACCTGATGAGTGGATTGAACGGATGGCTGATTCTCTTCCGGCACCGGGACCTTTCACATAAACTTTCACTTTGCGTAAACCCTGATCGTGTGCCACTTTTGAACAATCTTCAGCAGCCATTTGTGCTGCATAAGGAGTGTTTTTCTTTGAACCTTTAAATCCCATTTTACCGGCAGATGCCCAGGAAATAACCTGGCCTGCATTGTTGGTTAAAGAGATAATGATATTGTTAAACGACGCATTGATATAAGCTTTTCCTGTCGGTTCAACTTTGACTACTCTTTTCTTTGTTGCTCTGGTTTTTTTAGCCATAAATGTTTATTTACTTTCTTTTTAATTAAGCAGAAGAATTACATTAACCTTTTGGTGCTTTCTTTTTATTGGCAACAGTTTTTTTCCTTCCTTTACGGGTACGGGCATTGTTTTTTGTACTTTGTCCGCGCACAGGCAAACCGGTACGATGCCTTATTCCTCTGTAAGTTCCAATGTCCATCAATCGTTTGATATTCATCTGGACTTCAGAACGCAATTCTCCTTCAATTTTAAAGTTACCACTGATAATGTTCCTGATGTTGTTTTGTTCGTCATCAGTCCAGTCCTGTACTTTTTTATTTATATCTATTCCGGCTTCTGTCAGGATCTTTTGCAGCCCTTGACCTTCCAATGCCAAAGATGTAGGTCAAAGCAATTACTCCTCTTTTGTTTTTTGGTATATCAATACCTGCTATACGAGCCATAATTTATTGTTTGTTATTACTTTTAACATTTTTACAAAGCATTAATTCAATTTTAACCGGCAAATGCTCTGAATAATTTTCAGTACAATGCCGGATTATTTTATCCCTGCCGTTGTTTGTATTTGGGATTCTTTTTGTTAATCACATACAAACGGCCTTTTCTGCGAACGATTTTGCAATCCGGTGTTCTTTTTTTAATTGATGCCCTTACTTTCATTTTAAATCCTTTTTTTATTTATACCTGAATGTTATCCGGCCTTTTGTTAAATCATAGGGAGACATTTCCAATCTCACTTTATCTCCCGGCAATATTTTTATATAATGCATCCGCATCTTACCTGAAATATGGGCTGTAATTACATGCCCGTTTTCAAGTTCCACGCGGAACATTGCATTACCCAACGATTCTATAACTGTTCCGTCTTGTTCTATTGAGGCTTGTTTCGCCATATATTACCAGACTAATATTTAATTTTTATTTTCGATTTAATACTTCTTCAATATATTTAAAAGTTGATAAAATCTCAGCTTCGCCTTTTCGCACCACAATATCATGCTCAAAATGAGCCGATGGCATCATGTCAGCTGTTCTAATCGTCCATCCGTCACTTTCCTGGATCACCTTTCTGGTCCCCAGGTTGATCATCGGTTCAATAGCCAGTACCATGCCTTCTTTCAATACCGGACCCGATCCTCTCTTCCCATAATTTGGAACTTCAGGTTTTTCGTGCAAACTTTTACCCAATCCATGCCCGACTAAATCTCTCACCACTGAATACCCAAACTGTTCAACATAACTTTGCACGGCAAATCCAATATCTCCTACCCTGTTTCCTGCATAAGCCATTTCGATACCCTTATACAACGATTCCTTTGTGCGTTCCATCAATTGAAGGATTTCCTCCTTCACCTCACCCACTGCAAAAGTATAAGCTGAATCACCATAGAAGCCATTTTTTATTACACCACAATCTACCGAAACAATATCCCCATCTTTTAATTCCCTCTCCGAAGGAAAACCATGAACCACATGTTCATTGATTGAAATGCAGAGTGTATACGGAAATCCATTGTACCCTTTAAATCCGGGCTTGGCTTTGTGATCTCTGATATATTCTTCAGCGATCCTGTCAAGCTCGATCGTTTTTTTTCCGGGTGCAATAAGTTTAGCTACTTCAGCTAAAGCTTTACCAACAAGCAAAGAACTTTCTCTTATTAATTCAATTTCTTCCTCAGTCTTGATGTATAATCATCCGACGGCTGTTATTCTAATTTTTAACCGGTCATGCTATAAGCTGAACGGCCTTTTATCCTTCCTGATTTTGTCAAACCATCGTAATGCCTCATCAACAGGTGACTTTCAATTTGCTGCAAGGTATCTAAAACTACACCAACCAAAATCAGCAATGAAGTACCTCCATAGAACTGGGCAAATTGGGTACTAACTCCAAATAGTCTTACCAGTGCCGGCATAATGGCAACAAATCCCAGGAAAATTGAGCCCGGTAAAGTTATCCTCGACATTACACCATCAATAAATTCAGCTGTTTTCTTTCCTGGTTTAACTCCGGGAATAAAACCTCCATTCTTTTTCATATCATCAGCCATCTGATTTGGATTAATGGTGATGGCTGTATAGAAATATGTAAAGAGGATGATCATGATAAAGAAAGTGAAGTTATACCAGAAACCATTGATATTGGCGAAGGCATTTATAAAACCTGACATCGATTCTGATTCAGTAAATCCAGCCAGAGTAATGGGCAGGAACATAATAGCCTGGGCAAAAATGATTGGCATTACACCTGCAGCATTCACTTTTAATGGTATGTATTGACGAACACCTCCATATTGCTTATTCCCGACGATTCTTTTTGCATATTGAACCGGAATTCTTCGGGTTCCCTGAACAAGTAAAATGGAAATAAGAATTACCAATACCAGGATTGCTATTTCGATGACAAAGAATACCAGTCCACCGCCTTTTTCTTCCATTCTTGAAATAAACTCACCAAATAAAGCAAAAGGCAATCTGGCAATAATTCCAATCATGATGATCAGAGAAATACCATTTCCAATACCTTTTTCAGTGATCCTTTCACCGAGCCACATGATAAACATTGAACCTGCCGTAAGAATGACGATAGATGAAATTCCAAAGAAAGTGAAGATGGAATTTGAAGTCATTCCTGGATCGAATGGATAAATTGCATCAGGCGGCAATTGCCTTACAAGATTTGCAAGGTAAGCCGGGGACTGAAATATTAAAATGATAACCGTAAGATACCGGGTAATCTGATTTATTTTCCTACGACCGCTTTCTCCTTCTTTCTGCAATTTCTGGAAATAAGGAATGGCCATACCTAATAACTGCACCACGATGGATGCAGAAATGTAAGGCATGATTCCCAATGCAAAAATACTTGCATTGGAAAAGGCACCACCTGAAAACATATTTAATAATCCAAGTAATCCGGAACTACCCTGATTTTGCAAATTTGCCAGCTGATGAGGGTCGACTCCGGGAAGCACAATGTATGCACCCAGACGGTAAATTACAATTATACCCAGTGTATAAAGTATTCTGGTCCTGAGTTCCTCTATCTTGGAAATATTTCGAATTGTTTCTATTAATCTTTTCATTAAAACTTAGATTTTTGTTGCCAAACCACCTTTAGCTTCTATAGCAGCAACGGCTGTTTTAGAAAAAGCATGAGCTTTCACTTCGAGTTTTGCATTTAATTCTCCTCTGCCCAGAATTTTCACCAAATCTTTTTTATTGGCAAGACCTTTTTCAATCAGGAAATTTACATCGATTGCGGATATTTTAAATTCATCAGCAAGTTTTTGTAAAACATCAATGTTAATTCCTCTGTATTCAACCCTGTTTATATTTTTAAATCCGAATTTAGGAACCCTCCTGTATAATGGCATCTGACCTCCTTCAAATCCGGGTTTGCTGCTATACCCTGACCTTGATTTAGCTCCTTTATGACCCCTTGTTGAGGTACCACCGTGCCCGGAACCCTGTCCTCTTCCGATCCGTTTTCTTTTTTTAGTTGCGCCTTCAGCCGGCTTAAGATTACTTAAATCCATCTTTATCTAAAGATTATATTATTAAATTTCTTCGACTTTTACTAAATGTCTGACCTTTTCGATCATACCCAAAATCTGGGGGGTAGCTTCAACTTCCTTTTCCTGCTGCATCTTTTTCAGTCCCAGTGCTTCCAGTGTTAGCTTTTGCCGCTTGGGATGTCCGATCCCACTTTTAATTTGTTTGATTTTTAGCTTTTTCATTTTTGAATCCTCCAATTAAATCTAACCATTAACCATTAAAAACAACACTTAGCTCCACTCCTCTTAACTGAGCAATGGTATAAGGATCCT
Source organism: uncultured Bacteroidales bacterium (assembly GCA_963705185.1). GTDB lineage: Bacteria > Bacteroidota > Bacteroidia > Bacteroidales > JAADJA01 > JAADJA01. The sequence goes on along the minus strand of CAVPJF010000006.1, from coordinate 50,647 downwards.
TCATCTGTATCAGAGCATTAATTGTGGCTTTCACAACGCTGTGCGGATTTGATGAACCCTTTGATTTTGCAAGCACATCCTTTATGCCTACACTTTCAAGAACAGCACGCATAGCTCCACCGGCAATTACACCTGTTCCGGGTGCTGCAGGTTTCAGAAAAACTTTGGCACCACTATATTTTCCTTCCTGCTCATGAGGCAAGGTTCCATTCATAATGGGAACTTTAATGAGGTTTTTCTTGGCATCATCAATTCCTTTAGAAATGGCTGAAGTGACCTCTTTTGCCTTACCCAGTCCATAACCAACAACACCCTGCTCATTACCTACTACCACGATAGCACTAAAACTAAATGTACGTCCACCCTTGGTTACTTTGGTAACACGCTGGATACTAACCAACCTGTCTTTGAATTCGATTTCGCTCGATTTAACTCTTTTGATATTGACGTTTGACATAATTTTTTAGAATTTAAGTCCCCCTTCTCTTGCAGCTTCAGCTAAAGCTTTAACCCTGCCATGATACAAATAACCATTTCTATCGAAAACTACACTTTCAATTCCTGCTTCTTTGGCCTTTTGAGCTATCATTTTTCCCACTTTTTTGGCCTGATCGATCTTGTTTGCTTTTGCAGCAGCTATCTCATCAATTGAAGAGGAGGTCGACAAGAGTGTATGTCCTGCCTGGTCGTTAATTAACTGAACATAGATTTGTTTGTTACTTCTGAATACCGTCATGCGAGGCCTTTCGGCTGTTCCATGCACGATTTTCCGGATTCTCATTTTAATCCTGTTTCTTCGGTACTGCTTCCAGTTTTTAGTAGCCATTATTATAAAAATTTATTCCGTTTTATTATTTTTCAGCAGCAGATTTACCAGCTTTCTTCCTGATAACTTCTCCCTTAAATATAATACCTTTTCCTTTATAAGGTTCAGGTTTTCTCAGTGACCTTATTTTCGCCGCTACCTGACCTATTAATTGTTTGTCAATTGAAGTCATGGTGATGCTTGGATTTTTTCCCCTTTCAGTTTTTGTTTCAACACGAATCTCTTTGGGTAATTCCATAACGATATTGTGCGAATACCCAAGGATCATCTCGAGCAGCTGTCCTTTTGCCTCAACTTTATAACCCACACCCACCAGTTCCTGAACAATGGTATATCCTTCAGAAACTCCGGTGACCATGTTGGCAATCAGTGACCTGTATAAATCCATGTTTGGCTTTATGATCCAGCGCTTCCGAAGCCCTTTCCAATACGATGTTCCCATCTTTAGTAGTAACTGTAACACATGGATCAATTTTCTGATGCAATTCGCCAAATTTACCTTTAACGGTTACCACATTGTCCTTGGAAATATCAATTTTGACTCCGGCTGGTATACCAATGGGTAATTTTCCTATTCGTGACATAATGCTTATTCTCTAATAATTAACTAACATAACATAAAACTTCACCACCAATGTTAAGTTTGCGGGCTTCTTTATCCGTCATTAAACCCTGTGAGGTTGATAAAACGGCAATTCCAAGGCCATTCATAACACGCGGCATACTTATCAGCATCTATATATTTTCTAAGTCCGGGTTTGCTTATTCTTTGCATCTTATTGATGGCAGAAAGCTTGGTTACCGGATGATATTTCAATGCTATTTTTATGCTTCCGGGCTTTGATTCATCATCAAATTTATAATTCAGGATGTATCCTTTTTCATAAAGAATTTTAGTCATCTCCTTTTTTATATTTGATGCAGGAATTTCAACTACCCGATGATTTGCCTGTACGGCATTTCGTATCCTGGTTAAATAATCTGCAATTGGATCTGTATTCATTGCTCTATCTCTGTTTATAAATTACCAACTCGCTTTTGTTACTCCCGGAATTAATCCTTTCAATGCCATTTCCCTGAAATTTATCCTGGAAACTCCAAACTGGCGCATATAGCCTTTAGGTCTTCCAGTCAGACTGCATCTGCTGTGCAAACGCACTTTGGAAGCATTTTTTGGAATTTTCTGCAAACCGACATAATCTCCTGCGGCTTTCAATTCCAGCTTTTTGGCTGCATATTTTTCAACCATTCTGCGTCTTTTTACTTCCCGGGCTTTCATTGATTCTTTAGCCATATATTCTTATTTATTTTGATTTTTAAAAGGTAATCCGAATTCTTTTAAAAGTTCCATACACTCTTTGTCAGTTTTTGCACTGGTAACAAAGGTGATGTCCATTCCATTGATGTTGCTTACTTTATCAATATCGATTTCGGGAAAAATGATCTGCTCAGTAACACCAAATGTGTAATTACCCCTTCCATCGAAGCCTTTGTCATTTACTCCCCTGAAATCTCTGACACGCGGAATAGCAACAGAAATGAGCCTGTCGAGAAATTCATACATGTTATTTCCACGCAAAGTAACCCTGACACCAATTGGCACACCTTTTCTCAGCTTAAAATTGGAAATATCTTTCTTCGATTTGGTGGAAACTGCAAGCTGTCCGGTGATCTTTGTCATTTCCTCGATTCCGCTATCGATCTGTTTTTTATCCGTCGTGGCAGTCCCAAGACCCTGGTTCACACTGATTTTTTTCAACCGTGGGAACCTGCATGATGCTGGTATAGTTAAACTGCTTTTGCAAAGCAGGAACTATCTCATCATGGTATTTTTTTATTAACCTCGGTTTGTATTCCATTATTTAATTACCCCCCCAGATTTTTTTGAATATCGCACTATTTTATTTGTTTTTTCATCCAGTTTTCGACCTACCCTGGTAAAATTACCAGCTCCATCAGACACTTTCAAATTGGAAATATGAATCGGAGCCTCTTTCTTTATGATTCCTCCTTTAGGATTTTTAGCATTGGGTTTGGTATTCTTCGAAACCAGATTTACCCCTTCAACTATGGCTTTGTTTTTGTCAACATCCACTACCAGCACTTTTCCTTGTTGGCCCCTGGAGTCGCCGGCTATAACAAGAACGGTATCGCCTTTCTTTACATGTAACTTCTTTTGCATGGTTCAATATCTGTTTAAAGCACCTCAGGTGCCAATGAAACAATTTTCATGTACTGTTTTTCTCTTAATTCCCTTGCAACAGGACCAAAGATACGGGTTCCGATCATTTCGCCTGCAGCGTTCAGCAGAACAACAGCATTATCGTCGAACCGGATGTAAGATCCGTCGGGTCTTCTGTTTTCTTTCTTGGTTCTTACGATAACTGCTTTAACAACAGTTCCTTTTTTAATATTTCCTGACGGTATAGCATTTTTAACGGTAACAACAATTTTATCTCCAATGGTTGCATACCTTTTACCTGTTCCGCCAAGAACCCTGATGCAAAGAACTTCTTTTGCACCACTATTATCAGCTACTGCCAATCTAGATTCTTGTTGTATCATGATTATTTAGCCCTTTCAATGATTTCAACTAATCGCCAACACTTATTTTTACTTAACGGCCTTGTCTCCATGATGCGAACGGTATCGCCAATGTTGCAATCATTCTTGTCATCATGTGCCATAAACTTGGTGGTCTTTTTCATATACTTCCCATACATCGGGTGTTTTACCTTTCTCTCAACAACAACGACAATGGATTTATCCATCTTATCACTGACGACGAGGCCGATTCGTTCTTTTCTTAATTTTCTGGTTTCCATTATTTGTTTACGCTTTTGATTTGTTCTTCAAGCTCTCTTTTTCTCACTTCCGTTTTAATCCGGGCAATGGTTCTCCTGTATGCCTTTATTTTATTAGGATTTTCCAAAGGAGAAACCGCGTGGTTAAGCCTAAGTTTTACCAGTTGTTTCGATTCTTCTTCCAGTCGCTCTTTTAATTCAGCCGTTGAAAGTTCTCTGATTACTTCTTGTTCCATATTAATTAATTAGTTTCTTCAACGTAATCTCTTCTAACTACAAATTTTGTTAAAACAGGAAGCTTTTGAGCAGCAAGTCTTAAAGCTTCTTTTGCCACAGCAAGTGGAACGCCTTCAGCTTCGAACAATGATCCTTCCGGGTGTTACAATTGCCACAAATCCTTCCGGAGCACCTTTTCCTTTACCCATACGAACTTCGGCAGGTTTCTTGGTAATCGGCTTATCTGGGAATATCCTGATCCATATTTGTCCTTCACGTTTCATATGGCGGGTCACTGCCTGACGGGCTGCCTCTATCTGTCTTCCTGTTATCCAGCATTCTTCCAAAGTTTTAATTCCAAAAGAACCAAATGCCAATTGATTTCCCCTGTTGGAATTTCCCTTCATTTTGCCTTTTTGCTGTTTCCTGTATTTTGTTTTCTTTGGTTGTAACATTATCTTATATCATTATAATGATTCACCTAATTTATTATCTGCTATTGTTACTTCTTCTTCTTTTTGGTCTGCTTTCAGCTGCATCAGTCTGAACTTTTTTCTTCTCCTGGCTAAAATGAGCCGTCAAATCCCTTTTTCCATAAACTTCACCCTTGCAAATCCAAACTTTTACGCCTATTCTCCCATAGCTGGTATGAGCTTCAACCAAAGCGTAGTCGATATCGGCCCTCAGGGTATGCAATGGAATGCGGCCTTCCTTATAAATTTCCCTTCGTGCCATTTCAGCGCCGCCTAACCTGCCTGAAATTAAAACTTTAATTCCGTCCGCTCCAATCCTCATGGTGGAAGCAATTGCAGTTTTTATTGCTCTTCTGATGTGATATCCTTCCTTCAATCTGCTTTGCAATGGTGTTGCCAACTATCACAGCATCCAGTTCAGGCCGTTTTATTTCGGAAATATTTATCTGAATTTCCTTTGATGTTATTTTTTTAAGTTCCTCTTTAAGCTTATCCACCTCCTGGCCACCTTTTCCAATGATAATTCCTGGTCTGGCTGTATTTATGGTAACAGTCACAAGTTTTAATGTGCGCTCAATCAGAATTTTTGAAATGCCGGCTTTCGACAACCTTGCATTAAGATATTTCCTGATCTGATCATCTTCCAATAATTTCTGGTCATAATTTTTGCCACCGTACCAGTTAGAATCCCATCCTTTGATGATCCCTAACCTAAGGCCGATTGGATTTGTTTTTTGTCCCATTAATATTATTTTATTTATGCTTTAAATGTTCTTTTAATACTTGTTTATTATCAACGATTAAAGTAACGTGGTTCGACGGCTTACGAAGTCTGTATGCGCGTCCCTGAGGAGCTGTTTGAATTCTTTTCAACACACGTCCACTGTCAACTGAAATCTCTTTCACAATAAGGTTTGCTTCTTCAATCCTTACACCTTCATTTTTCGCCTGCCAGTTAGCAATAGCTGACAAAAGCAGCTTATGCAACCTTCCGGATGCTTCAAGTGGCGAATGCTTTAATATATGTACTGCTTTTTCAACTTCTACACCCCTGACCAATCCGGCAGCCAACCTCATTTTTCTGGGTGATGTCGGACAGTTATTAAGTTTAGCGAAAGCAACTTTTTTGCTTATTTTTTTCGAAGCTTCTGCGCTAGTTCTCTTTCTGGCTCCCATTGTATCTTAATTTTATTTCGAATTCTAATTATTTTTTACCCTTATCCTTACTACCGGAATGTCCTCTGTAAATTCGTGTGGGTGCAAATTCACCCAATTTATGACCCACCATATTTTCAGTCACATAAACAGGTATAAATTTGTTACCATTATGAACGGCAATGGTCTGACCCACAAACTCTGGTGAAATCATTGAAGCCCTTGACCAGGTTTTAATCACGTTTTTTTTCTTTGTCTCCAAATTCTGAAGTACTTTCTTTTCCAGTTTGAAGTGGATATAAGGTCCTTTTTTAATTGATCGGCTCATACTCAATTACTATTTTTTCCTTTTTTCAATTATATACTTATTCGACGCATTCTTTTTTGCCCGAGTTTTATATCCTTTAGCCGGAATACCTTTCCTTGACCTTGGATGTCCGCCGGATGCACGACCTTCACCACCACCCATCGGATGATCAACAGGATTCATTACAACACCCCTGGTTCTTGGACGACGACCGAGCCACCTGCTTCTGCCAGCCTTACCTGAAATTTCCAGGCTATGGTCACCATTGGATACAATACCAATAGTAGCTCTGCAGGCCTGCAATATCATTCGGGTTTCGCCCGAAGGCAGTTTAATGACTGCGAATTTTCCATCACGCGACATAAGCTGTGCATATGATCCGGCACTTCTGGCCATTTTCGCACCCTGTCCGGGTCGTAATTCAATATTGTGAATAATGGTTCCAAAAGGAATTTCACTGAGGTATAAAGTATTTCCGATGTCCGGTGATATACCTTTTCCTGAAAGAACAGCATTTCCAACTTTCAAACCATTGGGTGCAATGATGTATCTTTTTTCTCCGTCAGCATAATTCAGGAGTGCAATCCTTGCTGTACGGTTTGGATCGTATTCAATCGTTTTTACGGTAGCAGGAATTCCTTCCTTATCCCTTTTAAAATCGATCATCCTGTACTTCTGTTTATGACCACCACCCATATAGCGCATGGTCATTCTTCCTTCGTTGTTTCTACCTCCCGATTTTTTCACCGGTACCAACAAACTTTTTTCAGGTTTGGAGGTGGTAATATCATCAAAAGCGCTGATTAGCTTAAAGCGCTGGCTTGATGTTGTCGGTTTGAATTTTTTTAAAGCCATCTATTTAACTTATATATTGCTGTAAAAATCGATTGTTTCACCTTTGGCTAATGTAACTATAGCCTTTTTAAAACCACTGGTTCTGCCTGAAATCACTCCGGATTTAGTGAACCGTGATTTGTTCTTTCCTGAATAAAACATGGTATTGACAGATTCAACATCCACACCATAGAGTTCTTCAACCGCTTTCTTTATCTGCAGTTTGTTGGCTTTTTTATGAACCACAAACCCATAGCGATTTAGTTTCTCTCCTAAACCTGTCATTTTCTCAGTGATTACCGGTTTAACTATGATATTCATCTTATCGCTAATTTATTAATTTACTGAATGGATTTTTTCAATTTCTTTCAATGAACTTTCGGCAATAATGACATTGTTCGCATTGAGAATATCATAAGTGTTGATGCTTGCGGCATCCACAATTTTGGTTTTCTGGATATTCCTGGAAGCCAAATAAACGTTTTTGTCATTTTGAGCCAGAACCATAAGCACTTTCTTATTTTGAAGTTCAAAACTTTTTAACAGAGAAACAAAATTCTTAGTCTTTGGAGCATCAAATGTAAAATCTTCAAGAATGATGATTCCACTTTCTTTTGCCTTGTAGGTCAGAGCTGATTTCCGCGCAAGACGTTTCAGTTTTTTATTCAATTTGAACCCGTATTCTCTGGGCTGAGGGCCAAAAACCCTTCCACCACCTCTGAAAAGGGGACTTTTAATGCTACCAAACCGAGCAGTACCTGTTCCCTTTTGTTTCTTTAACTTCTTGGTGCTACCTGTTATTTCGCCTTTCTCCTTGGTTGCGTGCGTACCTTGACGCCGATTTGCCATGTATTGTTTTATATCAAGGTAAATAGCATGGTCATTGGGCTCAATGCCGAAGATACTATCATCAAGCATTGCTTTTTTGGCAGTTTTTTGCCCGCTAATGTTATAAACTTCTAACTCCATCTTTCAAGTATTACATATGAACCTTTAGGACCCGGAACTGATCCTTTGACTATTACTAAATTTTTATCAAGCAGAATTTTCATTATCTGAAGGTTGATAATTTTTGTCCTGTGATTTCCCATCTGGCCTGCCATTCTCATCCCTTTCATAACGCGTGATGGCCATGAAGAAGCTCCAATGGATCCAGGTGCCCTTAATCGGTCGTGCTGACCGTGGGTCTGCATCACCAACACCACCAAAATTGTGACGCCTGATGACTCCCTGAAATCCCCGGCCTCTGGAAATTCCAACCACGTCAATAAACTCTCCTTCAATGAAAATATCTGCCAGCAAAATATCACCAAATTTCTTCGTGTGTCCTTCCTCAAAACGGGTAAACTCCGCTACCATCCTTTTAGGAGTAACCCCTGCTTTGGCAAAATGTCCTTTCATAGCTTTGGTGGTATGCTTTTCTTTCTGCTCTCCAAAAGCTATCTGAATAGCATCATAACCATCTGTTGGTTTACTTTTTACCTGCGTTACTACGCAGGGGCCAGCTTCAATGACAGTGCATGGAATGTTTTTCCCATTCTTGTCATAAATACTGGTCATACCAATTTTTTTTCCGATAATTCCTGACATGTGATTATCAATTAAAATTCAGTGCCTGATTAAATTATACTTTTATTTCCACTTCCACTCCGCTCGGTAACTCCAATTTCATCAAAGCATCGATAGTTTTCGTGGTTGAACTGTAAATGTCGAGCAGTCTTTTATAAGAACACAATTGAAATTGTTCACGTGATTTCTTATTAACGAATGTCGACTTGTTAACCGTAAATATCTTTTTATTAGTTGGCAGCGGAATTGGTCCGTTTACAATAGCACCAGTAGTTTTTACGGTCTTTACGATCTTCTCTGCAGATTTGTCTACCAGGTTATGATCGTAAGATTTAAGTTTTATTCTGATTCTCTGACTCACTTTTTTATAATTAGTTAAATTATACAGTAACCAAATATCCTTTAATTTTATAAATTACATTTTCCTTAACATCATGGGGTGTTTTCTCATAATGCGAAAACTCAAGACTGTAAGTTGCCCTGCCTGAAGTAATGGTTCGCAGATGAGTAACATAACCAAACATTTCACTAAGCGGAACTATTGCTTTAATAGCCTGATAACCAATCTTTGATTCAATCTGAACAACATGTCCTCTTCTTTTATTTAAATCACTGGCAACATCACCCACATAGAGATCGGGTGTATCAACTTCCAGTTTCATGATTGGTTCAAGCAAAACAGGTTCAGCTTTCTTACAGGCTTCTTTAAATGCAATTCCAGCTGCAATTTCAAATGCCAATGGGTCGCTATCAACTGCATGGAAAGCACCATCGATCAGACGAACCTTAAGATTCTCACAGTGGAAATCCAAGAAGAACACCATTTGTCATGGCTGATTTAAATCCTTTTTCAATAGCAGGAATAAATTCTTTAGGAATTACACCACCCTTAATATCGTTGATGAATTGAAGGCCTTTAATTTTGTCATCAGCCGGACCTACTTCCACAGTAATTTCAGCAAACCTGCCTCTTCCGCCTGATTGTTTTTTATAAACTTCTTTATGAATAACTCTGCTGGCAACCGCCTCTTTGTATGCTACAGTCGGATTGCCTTTATTGCTTTTGATATTATATTCTCTGCTTACCCTGTCAAGAATAACATCAAGGTGCAGTTCACCCATTCCGCTAATAATAGTTTGTCCGGTTTCTGCATCAAGGTTAACAGTAAAGGTAGGATCTTCCTCAGAAAGCTTAGTCAGCGTAGCTAAGAGTTTATCAACGTCATCCTGTGTTTTGGGCTCAACTGCCATTTTTATAACAGGATCAGGAATATTCATTGATTCAAGAACGATCGGATGCTGTGATGAGCATAATGTGTTTCCTGTTCTGATTTCTTTAAATCCAACAACAGCAATAATATCTCCGGCTTCAGCAGTTTTTACCGGCTTCTGCTTGTTTGCATGCATAAGCATAAGCTTCATGATGCGCTCTTTTTTATTCGTATTGCTGTTAAGAACTTGCTCTCCGGTTTCAACCTGACCAGAATAAACCCGAAGGAAAGCAACTCTTCCGACGTAAGGATCAGTAGCAATTTTAAAAGCCAGGGCAGCAAAAGGTTCGTCTATATCTGCATGCCGTTCAATTTCTTTATTGGTAAAAGGATTTATTCCTTTTATTGATGGAATATCAGTCGGACAAGGTAAAAATGCTACAATAGCATCCAAAAGCAACTGAACTCCTTTATTTTTAAAAGATGCGCCACATAAGACCGGTGTAACTCTAAATTCCAGAGTAGCTTTACGCAGGGAGCTAATAATATCTTCTTCAGTAATTGTTGCCGGATTTTCAAGATACTTATTGAATAAAGTTTCATTCTCCTCAGCAGCACCTTCAATTAATTCACTTCTGTATTTTTTAACTACTTCTTTTAAATTTTCCGGAACCGGTATTTCATTGTACTCTTTACCCAATGAAGCCTCATCCCATTGATAAGCCTTACCTGAAATAAGATCAACAATTCCATTGAAATCATCTTCTGAACCAATTGGAATCTGAATCGGGATTGGTTTGGAACCAAGTTTTTCTTCAATTTCAGTTACTACTTTGAAAAAGTCTGCTCCCGCGCGGTCCATCTTATTTACATAACAAATGCGCGGTACATGATAACGATTGGCTTGTTTCCAAACAGTTTCTGACTGCGGCTCAACACCACCAACAGCACAAAAAATTGCAATAGCTCCGTCCAAAACCCTCAAAGAACGCTCAACTTCCATCGTGAAGTCGACATGTCCTGGAGTATCTATGATATTAATCCTGTATTCCTGATTATGAAAATTCCAAAAAACGGTTGTCGCAGCAGAAGTGATTGTGATCCCTCTTTCCTGCTCCTGAATCATCCAATCCATGGTTGCTGCACCATCATGAACTTCACCAATGCGGTGATTGATGCCGGTATAGTACAAAATACGCTCAGTCGTCGTGGTTTTACCCGCGTCGATATGAGCCATTATGCCGATATTCCTTGTATGTGTTAATTTATCAGACATTTTTTTGTACTAACCATTATTTATTTTAGAACCTAAAATGGGAGAAAGCTTTATTAGCTTCTGCCATTCTATGTGTATCTTCTTTCTTTTTAAATGCAGCACCTTCATCTTTATAAGCAGCCATAATCTCTGCTGCTAATTTTTGTGCCATACTTTTCTCATGACGCTTGCGGGCAAAACTTATCAGGTTCTTCATACCAATAGATAACTTCCTTGATGGCCTGATCTCAGATGGTATCTGGAATGTTGCACCTCCTACCCTTCTGCTTCTAACTTCAACTGATGGGGTAACATTTGCAAGAGCCTTTTTCCATACCTCCAACCCATCTTCTTCGATTTTACTGTTGACGATTTCTATAGCGTCGTAAAACACATCATAAGCAAGGGTTTTCTTACCCCTGAGCATCAAATTATTCACGAATTTCGTTACCAGTGTATCATTAAACTTAGGGTCTGGTATGATAATCCGTTTTTTCGGTTTCGATTTCCTCATCTTATATAAAAATTAAATCCCTATAATCTGTTTACTTTTTCTTGGGCTGTTTGGTACCGTATTTCGACCTGCGCTGCGACCTGCCTTCAACACCTGATGTATCCAAGGCTCCTCTTATAATATGATATCTTACACCTGGAAGATCTTTTACCCTGCCCCCTCTGATTAAAACAATTGAGTGCTCCTGTAAGTTATGACCTTCACCCGGTATATATGCATTCACCTCTTTCTGGTTAGTTAATCTAACCCTGGCCACCTTTCTCATCGCAGAATTAGGTTTTTTCGGTGTAGTGGTATAAACCCTTACACAAACACCTCTTCGCTGCGGACATGAGTCCAGTGCCGGCGATTTGCTTTTGTAATTTAATTTTTGTCTACCTTTTCTTACTAATTGCTGTATTGTAGGCATATCAAGTTATTTAAAATATTTAATCAAAACCTCCTAACAAAAAGGGAGCGCAAAAGTAGAATTTAATTTGACACATTTAACCTGCAGGAAAAAAAAGTTAACAACAAATTGTTAATTGCAGATATGCGAATGAAATAAATGAATCTTGAAAATACAGATAAGGCGGGCTTTTACAAGACGTACCTGCAATCATATTAATCAGAACGAAATTCTACCGATTGCAAGCTGGAACCTTTTACCGTCTTAATCTGTCAGGTTTCCTAATTCCTTTAAAAATCAATAAATTAAATACTGAACGTTACTTAAGCGGGTGCAAAAGTAAGGTTTTTTTTTACAAAACAAATTTTTTATCAGATTTTAATAACAATTTCTTCTGGATGCGTGGTGCTCCTGATCAATATTAATAATCCTGATTCCTAAAAGGTGGATTCTTTATTGCCAATTCTAACCATAAACGGTAACCATGTTTTAGCAGCTCAAGGAACCTTGCTGATTGCAGACCAACTCATCCACTTAGTAGTGAGAATAATTTTGTTGAATAAGATTTCAAATTTCAATTGAAATGGAATAATATCAGCTAATAAAAAAGCATTTTGGTAAGAACAGATCTCTATTTTTTGATATAAACCAAATATTGCCAGGGAGTGAGTTCAACTGATGATTTCTTTTTAAACGTTTTCTCATCACCTGAAAATAGTTCGGTGTATTCACCAACATATTGATCCCCGGTTAGCTTAACCAATATTTGATTGGCTGATAAATTAGTTAATGTAAACACTTTATTACTCTCCTTTTCCCTGGTAAAAGCAAAAACCACTGAATCATTACTCGTTTTAATCCTTTGCAGGATTCCCCCGGACTGACCATTCCAAATCGCCTGGTTTTCCTTTTTTAAATAATTCAGTTTTTTATAAAACTCAGGTAGCGGTGATGTAACATCCCATATGATTGTATCCTTTTCAAAAAAGCGAAGCATCTTATTCATTCCTACTTCCTGACCACTGTATAATAAAGGCATTCCTGGCAATGTATAAGATAAAACAGCCATAGTGTTTGTAGCATCCCCCATTCGCTTCATTTCAGTTCCTTTCCAGGAATTCTCATCATGGTTTGTAATGAAGTTCATACGGTACGCATCTGCCGGGTAAAGAGTGTCTTGTTTATTAAAATAGCTCATGAGGTCGTTCGCATTTTTTTCACCTTTGGCTATACTATTATATATATGGTGTAATTCCCATGCATACGACATATCAAAAGCCCGGATGTGATGATCAGGTTGCTCTGCCTCGGCAAGCATGAATACCGGCTTTATTTCATCAAGCTCTTTTCTGGCTCTTTCCCAAAATTCATTTGGAACCATACCCGCTACATCGCAACGATAACCATCGACATCTGCCTCAGTAATCCAAAATTTTAACGCACTTATCATTTCATCCCACAGAGCTTTATTTTCATAATTAAGGTCTGCGACATCCGTCCAGTCGAAAGGAGAAACCAACTTGCCAAGTGAATCCACAGTGTACCATTCAGGATGCTCAGTGATCCATGGATTATCCCATGCTGTATGGTTAGCCACCCAATCGAGGATAACCTTAAAACCAAGTTCGTGTGCTTTTAAAACCAATTGCTTAAAATCATCCATTGTCCCAAACTCAGGATTTACTGCCTTATAATCTTTCACAGCATAATAACTTCCTAAAGTACCTTTTCTGTTTTTTTCGCCGACCGGATTAACCGGCATTAGCCAGAGAATTTTTACACCTAATTCTTTAAGGCGGGGAAGATGTTTCTGGAAATGCTGCAAATGTTCCTTCAGGAGTATATTGCCTGATATTGACCTCGTATATGTTAGCTGATTTACTCCATTCAGGGTGAACGACAAAACTTTCCGGCGAAACCGGTTTTTTAATCTCTTTCTTTTTAGGTACACATGACAATGCAATGAAAATACCTATCAAAGGAATTAATAACAATAAAACATGCAGCAGGGATTCCGGAAAATTCATAAATGATTTCATATATCTTAAATTAGCCGCCAAAATTAAAGAAGTTTTTTAAGCGCTGAAACTGTCAGTTGTTCAAAATCATTAATCATAAAATTCACCGGCGGTAATTCAACTGATTGATGGGTTGTAGTAATGCCAATAACTTTTGCACCGGCAGCTTTGGCAGCAAGAATACCATTGACTGAATCTTCTATTACAATGCAATTTAAAGCAGGAATTTTTAAGTGAGGCGATGGCTTTAAGATAAATTTCCGGATTGGGCTTTCCTATTGTTACTGATGACGCATCAAAAATTTTGTCTAAAAAATTTCGAAGTCCCTGTTTTTTCAAGAACAAAATCGATGTTTACCTTTGGCGCAGAAGTAGCAAGGGCAATGGGAATTTTATTTTCAGCCAGCAGTTCAAGAAAAGAAATCAATCCCTTTACCGGTTTTATCTCCGGTTTATAAATATCCCGATAGATTTGTTCCTTTATTTCTTCAAATAATAAGACTTCTTCATCAGTAAGTTTTCGTTTAAAAAAAATCTCCAGGTGTTCCCTATTGGTTGCACCAAAAACTTTTTTCTTCATATCATCATTAAAACAATGCCTTTTGATTTCAGAAATAGATTCCAGGCAAGGACATGGTAGGATGAATTATCCACCAGCACTCCATCCATATCAAATATAACAGCAAATTTACGGGGCATCAATAATTATGATTAAGGAAGCAAAAATAAAATTTATCTAACTTTGTGTCGTAAAAAATGATCCATGAAGAAGTTTACCCTTGAAATTGTCGCTTTTTTTTGCGGCGCTGTTGTTATGGCCTTCGAGATTGTCGGTTCCAGGATGCTCGGCCCTTATGTTGGCACATCTATGTTTGCCTGGACAAGCATTATAGGAGTAATTTTACTTAGCCTGAGTATTGGATATTTCTGGGGTGGCCGGATTGCCGACATGCGACCCCGGGCGGATATCTTATCACTTTTCATTTTCATTTCCGCACTATTTATTATAATCACTTTGGTGGTAAAGGAATCCGTGCTTGAAATCCTTCTTGGTTCGATTGACAATATTCATATAGTTTCAGTTATTGCATCTTTGATTTTATTTGCCATTCCATCAATCCTGCTGGGGATGGTGAGCCCATTTGCAGTTCGGATAAAAATGAAATCGTTGGAGAAAAGCGGATCAACTGTTGGTAACCTATATGCTATTTCAACTGTGGGAAGCATTGTTGGTGTTTTTCTTGCCGGCTTTTTTTTGATTCCCACTTTCAAAATTACCAATATTCTAATGCTGCTTGCTATCGTATTGATTTCAGTTTCGATATTTTTAAATGGAGTTTACCGATATATCCATCACAAAAATTAATTGCCTGTCCATGAAAAATTTTCTAAATCATTTTATAACTATTTTTTTTATAGCATCCCTTTGGGGCTGTCAAACCATAACCCCGGGATCTCCATTAAAAATTGCAATCTCAAAAGCTGTTCCTGAAATTGATTATGAGAATTACATACGATGGCTAAAAAGCGCTGATTCAAACATCATTTTTTATGACTTGTACCATTTGGAATTAGATTCAGCATTGAAATTACTGGATGAGTGTGACGGTCTTTTATTGACCGGTGGAACAGACATATATCCAGGGCGATTTGGAAAAGAAAAGGATACCTCCAGGGTTCTGGAACCGAATTTTAAAAGAGACACCCTTGAGTTTGCCCTTCTGTCAAAGGCTATTGAAAATAAAATACCTGTTCAGGGTGTTTGCAGGGGATTGCAGTTAATCAATGTATATTTTGGAGGTTCGTTGATTATCGATATTCCAACTGACCTTGATACGATTATTAAACACCAGTTACCCGACACATATGATTGCCCTCATGAGGTAGAGATTCCCGAAGGAACATTGTTGCATGAAATTTCTAAAATTGATAAAGGGATAACAAACAGCAACCATCACCAGGGAATTGATGTGCTGGGTTCTGGTTTAGAAGGAATGGCAAAGACAAATGATGGTTTAATAGAGGCGATAGGATTTAAAGATAGGAGGAATGCTTCTTATCTGTTTGCTGTTCAATGGCATCCGGAGCGAATGGATTATACCAGTCCGCTTAGCGGACCAATTGCCAAAAGATTTGTCGAAGAAGTAAAATCATACGCAAAAAAATAAATCATGAAAATAAGCAAACTGATTATTGCTGCAGTAATTATAGTTATAATTTGTGGATGTATTGAAAATAAACCAAAACAAGATCAAAAAGGAAATCACACTATGAGTATTACCAAAGAAGTATTTGGAACCGTTGATAGCAAAGAGGTTTATCTTTATACATTAAAGAATAGTTCAGGTTTTACAATTAAAATAACTAATTATGGAGGCATTGTAACCTCTATTCTTGCGGCAGATAATAGTGGCAAATTCGATAATGTCGTTTTAGGATATGATAGCCTTTCCGGTTATTTAAAGGATACACCTTATTTCGGGGCAATCGTCGGGAGATATGCAAACCGCATCGCCAGGGGGAAGTTTGTTTTAAATGGAGAGGAATATACACTTGCAGTCAATAATGGACCGAATCATTTGCATGGTGGATTAAAGGGTTTTGATAAAGTAGTTTGGGATGCCGAAGAAATTCAACAAGAAAATGAAGCAAGCCTGAAACTACATTATCTATCAAAGGATGGGGAAGAAGGATATCCGGGTAATCTGGATGTTACAATGATTTATACAATCAGCAATGATAATGAATTGAAGATTGAATACTCAGCAAAAACAGACAAGCCGACCCCAATCAATTTAAGCCATCATAGCTATTTCAACCTTGCAGGAACAAGCGGAAGAGATATCATGGATCAAACTTTATTTATAGATGCTGATAAGTATACGGTGGTAGATGAAACCCTCATTCCAACCGGTGAACTGCGGGATGTTTCTGGTGCGATGGACTTTCGGAAGCCAATGACTGTTGGAAGCAGAATTAATGATGTTCCCGGCGGATACGACCATAATTATGTGCTGAATAATAAAGAAAAATTTGCAAAAGTTGCTGAATTATTCGACTCTATTTCAGGAAGAACAATGGAAGTTTATACAGACGAACCCGGTATGCAATTTTATTCCGGCAACTTCCTTGACGGAAGCATTACCGGCTGCAATGGTGTAGTTTACAGAAAACATTTTGGATTGTGTCTGGAAACCCAGCATTTCCCGGATTCACCTAATCACCCGGAATTCCCAAATACGATACTCCGACCAGGGGAAGAGTATAGGCAAAAGACGGTTTATAAATTTGGAGTTAAGTAGCCCGGTTGTTAATACAAATCCGGTACGAAAGTTTGCTCTGACATGGGTGGCCTCACATAGTTTGATTTGCTCTTTCTTTCAGGTAGGTCTATTTGCTCATGTGGAAGATATTCATAAGGAACCATGCTTAATAGGTGGCTGATGCAATTCAGGCGCGACCGTCGTTTATCATCCCCGCTTACCACATACCAGGGTGATTGTTTGGTGTCAGTATAAGTAAACATTTCATCTTTAGCCTGTGAGTATTCATCCCATTTTTCGTATGAGTTAAGGTCGATTTCGCTGAATTTCCATCGCTTCATCGGATCCACAAGTCTTTCTTTAAATCTTTTTTCCTGTTCTTTATCACTTACTGAAAACCAATACTTAATCAGGATGATCCCTGAACGGATCAGCATCTGCTCAAAATTCGGGCACGAACGAAGGAATTCCCAGTATTCATCTTCCTTACAAAATCCCATCACCCGCTCAACAACCGCGCGGTTGTACCAACTTCGGTCAAACAAAACCATTTCACCGGCAGCAGGAAGATGTGCAACGTATCGCTGAAAATACCATTGGGTTTGTTCTCTCTCTGTAGGCTTAGCCAGAGCAACTATCCGGCAAATCCGGGGATTGAGTTTTTCAACTATTCTGCTTATAGTCCCACCCTTGCCGGCAGCATCCCGTCCTTCAAATATTACCACCACCTTCAGTCCCTTTTCTTTGATCCATTCCTGCAACTTGACCAATTCAACCTGCAGCTTTATTAGCTCCTCCAGATAAAATGCCTCTTCCAGTTTTTTCTTTTTGTCCTTGTTTTTTGGCTCTTCCATTATTTACTTTGATTGCTGTTGCTTTAAAAATGCCGGTCAAAAGTAGAAATTATTTGCACGAATTGTAATCCTTTAATTTTTAAAGTTAAAGTGGAATTAAAACTTCAAATACCCCAAACTTTAGCCCACTTTAAGTACTGATCTTTCTGACCCCATCTCCAATTTCAGCGATAAAAAATGAGGCTTCAAGATGGGTAATTTTTTGATAACTCTTACCAACAGATTTAATAAAATTATCAGTGTTATCCTTGTGTACCAGGCTGACTGTGCAACCACCAAAGCCGGCACCCGTCATCCTGGAACCCAGCACACCTTTCACTTTTAAAGCTTCCTGCACCAGGGTGTCCAATTCAAAACAGGAAACTTCATAATCCTCTTTCAAAGAAATATGTGATTCAACCATTAATTGACCAAATGTTTCCAGGTCATTTACGGGTAAACATTCCATTGCCTTAAGTACCCGATTGTTTTCAGAAATTACGTGCTTCGCTCTTTTCCTGTCAATATCGTTTTTAATTTTCCCCTTCAATTCGTTAAATTCATCAAAGTTTAATTCACTTAAATTTCTAATCGGTCTAACAATATTTATATCACTGACTGCCCTTTCACATTCCATTCTTCGTTCGTTATATTTTGACCCGGCAAGTTCACGGCGTTTATTGGTATTTGTAATAATTAGCCTGTATTCGCCCATGACAAGAGGAACAAGCTTATAATCCAGGGTATCGCAATTAAGAAAAATGGCATGATCCTTTTTGCCCATTCCAACTGCAAACTGATCCATTATACCACAATTCATCCCGACAAATTCATTCTCAGCATGTTGCGAAAGCTTGATCAAATCTATCGTATCTAATTTATATCCTCCCAGATCATTCAATGCAAATGCGGTAACCATTTCGATTGAAGCAGACGAAGATAATCCGGCTGCGTTGGGAATATTCCCTGCAAAAAGCATGGCCATTCCCGGTAATCTGAATTTTCTCATCTGAAACTCGCGGATCACCCCCAATGGATAATTTACCCATACCTGACCGATGGGTGTTATTTCCTTGTCCACACATACCTCAGCGATCATAGGCAAGTTCATCGACTTCAGTTTAATAACTGCATCATGAATGATTCTTACAAGCAGGTAGGTTCCATAATGCAGGCTGCAGGGAAAAACATAGCCCCCGTTATAATCGGTGTGCTCGCCGATTAAGTTTACCCGCCCGGGAGCAAAATATATCTTTATATCGTCTTTTGTTCCGCCATGGAGTTTTAAAAACTCATCCCTTAAACTTTTAATATCCCAGTTATTTTGAGCCATAATTCAAAATTTATAATTCACAATTTTTCACTATCCCATTGTTCCTTTAATTGCACCCCCGTCCACACTGATGGTTTGACCGGTTATGTATCCTGAGTGAGGCGAAAGAAGCCATGCTGCCAGCATTCCGAATTCAAGGGTGTCTCCCATTCTTCCAATTACAATCTCTGCTTCGTATCTTTGCTTCGCCATGGCTATGGAAATGTTTTCCACTTCGCTCCTTTTTACAAACAGACGTTGAGCTGCGGGTGTATCATGAAATCCAGGTGCCAGGATATTTGCAGTAATGCCATCCTTTGCGACTTCCTGAGAGAGTGTCTTAACAAAACCAACAACAGCCAGCCTAAGCGAATTGCTTAAAACCAGGTTGGCAACCGGTTGTTTAACTGACATACTTTCGATAAAAGTTATCCGGCCATAATGTTGATTTTGAAATGTTGGTAAAAGGGCTTTTATCAATTCCACTTTCCATCTCAGAAGGCTATTGTAAGCTGCATCCCAGTCATCCAGATTAGTTTCCAGGAAAGATTTGGCCGGTGGTCCGCCAGCATTAATAAGCACCCCATTAAGATATCGGTTTTCAATTTGCTTTAAAATTTTTTGAATCGTTCCGGTCTGGGTAACATCACCCATTAATGGCTCAACCTGTCCGGAAAATTTTCCGGCAAATTCATTTAGCTTATCATTATCACGAGCCACAGCAATTATCTTTGCATTTTCATTCAGGAGCGCTCTTGCTACTCCATTTCCTAACCCGCTTGTGGCGCCGGTTACTATAAATAATTTATCTCTTATTCCTAAATCCATATCATTTCTAATATCTAAAATCAAATATCTTACATCTAAAGCCCTCTCTCCCACTCTTCTCTAAGAACTGCCTGATCGGGATGATGAATAGCAGTTTCGAGTTCCTTTAACAATCGCTCCTTGTCCCTTGATAATGTTCCTTTCAGAGCAAGATAGTTAGAAGCATGGTCACTCCGGAAAATAACATCTTCAACATTTAGTTCCGAAATAAACCGATGCTGTTCCTTTAACAAATCCATTGTGCTCATTTCCTCAAATGCTCCATCAAACCGTTTTTTATAATGACCGACACCATAAGGAAAACTAAGCACCAAAGTGGATAGAAATTCCGGCTGAACCAAATTGACCAACCTTGCTGAGTCTACGGCATGCTTCTCTGAATATTTCTTACCACCCAATCCTGTAAGTATCATCACGGAGCTTTTTATACCAGCTTGTTTGGCTTTGAGAAGGCTATCGCGTGTTGACCAAAAGGATTCGCCTTTATTTATTAGTCTTAATAATTCATCATTTCCGGTTTCTATCCCGACATAAATCAGTTTCAAGTCCTGCATCCTTTAATTCAGTAAGTTCGGATACCGATTTATATTCAAGATCTTTTGCAATGGCATAGGCTGAAATTCTTGAAAGTTTTGGAAACGAGGTATTTAGTTGATGCAATATCCTGATTAGTTTTTGAGTCGATAGCACCATCGCATTTCCGTCAGCCAAAAAAA
Source organism: uncultured Bacteroidales bacterium (assembly GCA_963705185.1). Classification (GTDB taxonomy): domain Bacteria; phylum Bacteroidota; class Bacteroidia; order Bacteroidales; family JAADJA01; genus JAADJA01. Next base: position 30,125 of record CAVPJF010000006.1, on the reverse strand, counting down.
CCTTTCGAACATCGTAGCCTTTTTCCTTTATCAATTGAATTTCCCTGAAAACTTCTTCTTCCGGTCTTACCCTGAACCTCTTCGAGGTATACATCTCACAAAACGAACATTTGTTCCATGAACATCCAATTGTAACCTGTAAGATCAGTGAATAAGCCTCACTGGGAGGCCTGAATAAAGGTTCATCATATTTTATCGGAAAATAAAACATCAGGTTTCTTTCAATTTTTTGCAGAATGCGCCATTTTTATAATTTAGCCGAAAAATAATGAGCAAAAATATGAATTTCCACAGGTTGATTTTTAAAGTAATAATTTCAGGGGTAATTTTAGGTTTTGGATTGAATTCCATAGCGCAAAAAACCAGCTTCCTTCCTGAAAATCTGACGCTATCATTTAATGGCACATTTCAAAACAAGCCCAATAGCGAATACCAGGCTACATCAGAAAATGGCTTGTACAAGGCAAGGTTTGATATTGGGGCCGTATCGGATGAAATGAGAGAACTGAAAAATTTACAAGTATATAATGACGACCGGCATTTATTTACAATTAAAGAAGTTCCAGGTTCTGATATCTACCTTTCAAATGCTGGTAATCTGGCGGTCATTGATATGAAATTTCATTACCGGCAAGAAGTTACAATTTGCTTTTATGATAAGAATGGCGCATTCAGGCAAGAAGTAATATACAAATACGCATCTCTATTTGGGTTTTCACCTTCCGGTGAGAAGTTTGTCGTAGGAACTGACAAGAATCTCAATATTATAGATTTGATTACAAAGAAAATTACATCTATTGAAAGTAGCAGCCAGTTTGCTTTTTCGGAAGATGAACAATATCTCGCAACAGCAAAGGAAGATAAGATAACTGTGTATCGTAATTATAAAAAAATTGGTAGTTATAACACAGGGTTCACCTATCCCAGAGGAATTGCTGTTTCAAATGTCAATCAATGTGTGTATGTGATCGATAAAAATTATTTGAAAACTTTTACTTTAGAAGGAGATGAATTGATTTTTGAAAAAAAATTGCCCGAACATCACTCCTTTAGGGATATCCGCCTTGGATACGACGGACAAATCCTAGCCGGCGTTCATTACCGGTTCGATGGAATTTCCACTGGGATTCTGCAAGTATATGATATTCAAGGAAACTTAACAGGCAATGAAGAAATTTCTTCCAAAAGTTATCCTGTTTTTAAAGCATCCGGGAATCAAAAAAAATCCTCCACATCTTACGAAACTATACCCTGGCCATTTGTGCCATTCGACCAGGTTCATAAAGTCTGGAACCATTATGAACAGCACATGGGAGATGGTAGCGGAAGTTGGTCTTATCTTCACCAGGGACTTGATATTGAAGTACCCGTCAATGAACCAACTTATGCAGTAAGTGAAGGATGGGTGAAGCTGGTTTTAACTATTGGCGGAGATTCATACTGGAGAGTGGCGATTTGCCCGGAGCAGGTTTCGGGATATTCGGATGGCTGGCTGTATGCACATTTGGTGGAAAGCACTATACAGGTAGAAGTAGGCGATTATGTTAATGTTGCATGATTACCTAGGAGATATCGTTTACTGGGCCGAAGATTGGGGACACATCCACTTCGTAAACATCCATGACCAGGGAACCGTGTGGTATTATGACGATGATGAGTGGGGAATCAATTTTAATCCGCTGCTTGCTCTTAATCCTATCACCGATGAAGTAGCACCAGTGATACAGAATTTTTCTACGAATTCAAAATTTGGTTTTTGTGTGAATGAAACAAGTAATTATTTAAATGCAAATGACCTTCATGGGAATGTAGACATTATTGCTAAAATAAGCGATTATCATGGGAGTTCCGAATGGGAGCAGCCGGCCTTTAAAACTTATTACTGGCTAAATAAACTACCTGATAACACCAATGTATTTCCAAAAACGCTGGGACAGATTTTGAACCACTCCTACACTTATTACTCAGGAGGTTATTATGAACCCTATGCACCGCTAATGTATAAAAAGGACAATGCCCATCCTTCCCCACCCTGGATGAACCACGAACGGGATTATTTCCAGATATTGACCAATAATAACGGCGATTCAATTGCTGAAGTATCAGAATTGCAGCTTGCATTTCCTACAGCTGATTATCCTGATGGAGATTACAGGTTATTTGTGGAAGCGTGGGATGAGTTTGGAAACATGGCACTGGACAGCATGTTGATCACTTTTGATAACTACACAACTGGTATTGATAAAAATCTGTCGGATGGATCCATTCCTTCTTACTGCGTCCCTAATCCGGCAAAGGGAAAAGTTACCATTGAATTTTCATTACCACAGGATTTTACAGGAAAGGTGGATATTTCGTTGCTAGATGCCGCATATAAAGTTATCAAAAGATTCAAAGTTCCCAATCCGGTATCCGGCAGGAACGGGATGATTTTAGATATTGAAGGAATGGCTCCCGGAGCTTACATTTATAAAATTGAAACTGAAAAAGTGACCGCTGCAGGGCGACTCATTATTCTGTAATCGTTTCTTAGCTCTCAAATGGATGACTGTTTGAGAAATCAGGATTATAAAAATCTGCACTATGCAATTCCTGTATCCAGCCCTTGGTAAATCCTAATTTATCCATTTCACGGGTCACTTTGGAATATTCATTTTCGGACAGAACCCTTCCCAACTGAGGATGATCCCTCACGAATTCATTTGGATAATACTGCGACATTAATGATATGTGGACATTGGTTGATATTTCGTTTGCGATAAAACGCAATACCGATAAACTGTTTTCAACATGACCTGGTAAGACAAGGTGGCGGATTATAAGTCCCGATTCTGCGTAGCCGTTATCATTTGTTATCAGGGTGGAGCCTTTTTGCCTGTACATTTCAAGGATGGCCTTTGATGCATAGAATGAATATTTAGGCGCTGAGGAATACAATTCAGAAAGATGATCATCCATGTATTTGAAATCGGGCAGATACACATCGACCAAACCCTCTAATTGCCGGATCGTGGAGACGTTATCATAACCGTTTGTGTTAAACACAATAATGGGCTTTCTTCCTATTAGATCTAATGCAGCGATGATTATCTTTACCTGTGGAACGAAATGCGAGGGAGAAACAAATCCCAGGGCTTCAACTCCTGTATCCAAAATTTCAATAATTCTATCTAGTATCTCCTCAAGCTGCATTTTATAACTTACCACATTCTCATTGTTCCGGCTGATCTGGTAGTTCTGGCAAAAGATGCACTGCATATTGCACCGGCTGAAAAAAACATTGCATATACCTTTTTTTCCAGAAATCACAGGTTCTTCGCCTTTATGAATACAGACAGATGCTACATTAAAGCCAGCATCGCTGCGGCAGTATCCTGTTTTTCCCAAAAACCGGTCAACATGACAATTTCTTGGACAAAAACTACAATCGCTGAGTTCATTTAAAGTAGCCAGCAATTTATCAAAACTGACACGATCTATATTGCTCAAATCAATTTGAAATTTATTGGCAAATTTAGCAGGTTATTTCTATCGCATCAATTACAAGAACTTTCTGCAGATTGAAAAAATTTTTTAAGAATTTAACTGACTTTAGAATAACGATGGATGATTAAAGCCCACTTAGCTTTAGGCCATTTTATTTTATTATGCGTTTTCGCAAACAAATCTTACTTAAAGTTGTTCATAAAAAGGTTATAATCTTTCATAAATTATTCTATAGGCAGTTTATTTAAATTGCATAATTTTATAGGGTGTTTTGGGAAGGATATAGCAGATGAATATATTTAAAAGTTTGAAAACAGCCCAATCTTTTAAAAATGAATTCGTTACTGGTTATTGTCTAATACCCGATTCGTATGATAAATAGACCCTCTAATATCGACCATTACAGCCTTTCCGGCAATTTTTCGTGGTTATCATACAATTCAATATCCTCCAGGAAAATAATTGACAAAATACCGGACTGGAGCAAAAAAAACATCCTGATTGTTGAAGATGATGAAACCAATGCCTATTTGCTAAAGGCTTACCTGAAGAAGACAAGGGTAACCATTATTGAAGTGAGGGATGGAGAAAAGGCGGTTGAACTCTGTAACTCCAATTTACAAATTGACCTTGTTCTGATGGATATTCGACTTCCGGTGATGAACGGATACAAGGCAACAAAGCTTATTAAATCGAACCGCAAGGAACTTCCGGTCATTGCTCAAACGGCCTTTGCCATGGACTCGGACATGGATTGCGCTCTTCATGCTGGTTGCGACGACTTCCTTGCCAAGCCTATATCACAGGAGCAATTATTTGGTGTCCTTACGAAATTTCTTGATTAATATTTTTATTTCATCATTAATTTCAAATTTTATCAATAGACTGGATGTTTATAAATAAATTTTGACATCTGGCTACCGGAATCTAATTTTACGCCCCCTATGGAAAGCACAATGCAGGAAACCATTTTGATCCTCGATTTCGGTTCGCAATACACCCAGCTTATCGCACGCAGAGTAAGGGAATTAAATGTCTATTGTGAAATTCATCCCTATAATGATTTTCCTGATTTCGGAAACCAATTAAAAGGGATCATTCTTTCAGGCAGTCCCTATTCTGTCAGGGACAAAAATGCTCCGGCACCTGATTTATCTTCATTGAAGCAAAAACTTCCAACTCTCGGGGTTTGTTATGGCGCTCAGTTCATTGCTCAGGCATCAGGCGGTGAAGTTTTGCCTTCCGAAATAAGGGAATATGGCAGGGCAAATCTTTCGTTTATTGATCATTCATCTGAGCTGATGAAAGGAATGACTTTGAATACTCAGGTCTGGATGTCGCATGGAGATACGATTTTAAGCACTCCAAATAAATTTACAACCATAGCAAGCACAGCGGATGTGGCAATCGCAGGATATAAAATTCACGATGAACCCACGTATGGTATCCAGTTCCATCCTGAAGTCTATCATACTACCGAAGGTATGATATTGTTAAAAAACTTTGTTGTGGATATCTGCAAATGTTCGGGATCATGGACACCGGAATCATTTATTGAATATACCGTACAGGAACTTAGGAAAAAGCTTGGGAACGACAAAGTAGTTCTTGGGTTATCAGGGGGCGTGGATTCTTCTGTGACAGCAGTCCTTTTAGATAAGGCCATAGGCAAAAATCTGCACTGTATTTTTGTGGATAACGGATTGCTACGAAAAAACGAGTTTGAATCTGTGCTCGACTCTTATCAGCATATGGGACTCAATGTGACGGGTGTGGATGCAAAGAAAAGATTTTACAAGGCGTTGAGAGGAATAACGGATCCCGAAAAGAAACGGAAAGCCATCGGAAATACTTTTATTGAAGTTTTTGACCAGGAAGCACATCGTATTCAGGATGTGAAATGGCTGGCACAAGGAACTATTTATCCTGATGTCATTGAGTCAAAATCGGTTAAGGGCCCCTCCTCTACTATAAAATCCCATCACAATGTAGGCGGTTTACCCGATTTCATGAAGCTGAAGATTGTTGAACCGCTGAATACTTTATTTAAAGATGAAGTCCGGAAAATAGGCAAAAAGCTTGAAATGGATCCTAATTTATTGAACAGGCATCCATTCCCCGGACCGGGGCTTGGTATCAGAATTTTGGGAGAAATAACCGAAGAGCGGGTAAGGGTGTTGCAGGAAGCCGATTATATTTATATCGAAGGTTTAAAAAAGTTTGGATTATACGATAAGATCTGGCAAGCCGGCGCTATTTTACTTTCAGTGCAGTCAGTAGGAGTTATGGGTGATGAAAGAACATATGAAGATGTTGTAGCGCTGCGTGCTGTCGGCTCTACTGATGGAATGACGGCCGATTGGTCACACCTTCCATATGAGTTTCTGGCCAGGATGTCAAATGAAATCATTAACAAAGTGAAAGGGGTAAACAGGGTGGTTTATGATATAAGTTCCAAGCCTCCGGCCACAATAGAATGGGAATAGTTGAGTTTTGGATTCTGGGTTTATTTTAAAACATTAATAAATCCCGCCTTTAACAAATGGAGAAAATTATAGCGATTGTGAAAAAGTTGTTTGTTTTGGGTATTTTAACCGCATGGTTTCCGGTCATAGTAATGGCCCAGCAGGAAATTGTCGTTAAAAAATCAGAAATCATTGAGAATATTGATGGGAAACAATTCTATATGCATTTCGTCAAACAAGGCGAAACACTGTTTGAAATAGCCAAGACTTATGATGTGTCGGTAGAAGTTATCTATTCAAACAACCCTGCTGCAAAATCGGGCATTAAATCAGGACAGATTTTAAAAATCCCCTACCTGGAAACTAAAAACAAAAGCAATCCACAGGAGCTGAAGTCGGGTGAATCCTTCCAGCACATTGTTAAAAGCAAGGAAACCCTTTACGGAATTGCCAGGAGTTACGGTGCCGATATCAGCGAGATCAAAAGCCTGAACCCGGGAATGGGCGATTCAGTGAAAGAAGGCCAGGCAATTAACATACCTATGCGTTATAAACCTGAAAAATCGGTCCCGGATAAAACATCTACAACATTTAAGCATATAGTTCAACCTGGTGAAACACTTTATTCTATTTCAAGGCAATACAATATTCCTGCGGACGACATAAAAGCTGCCAATCCCGGCATGCAGGAAAGTTTAAAAGTCGGGCAGGAACTGTTAATTCCAGCAAGTGGTTCTGCCGGCCAAAAACCGACTAAAAAACATGAAGTAGTCGCTGGAGAAACGCTTTACAGCATAGCAAGACAATATGGAATCGATCCTGATGATCTTCAGCAAGCCAATCCGGGAATGAATCAGACCCTTTCCATTGGTCAGGTATTGGTGATACCGGAAGCAGGAGACCAAAAAACGTTCATCCTCTATACCGCCGAAAAAAATGAAAAGCTTCAGGATATTGCATTGCGGTTTAAAGTACCTTACGAAGAATTGGTCAACCTGAATCCTGATTTGATTAAAAAGGTAGGCAAGGGAACCAAGGTTAAAATCCCAGTTGATAAATCTAAAAAAACCGATTCGAAGCAGGAACTTGCTCAACCCGAATCAAAAGCTATTGAAAGCCCACCATGCGGGCATGAAAAGAAAAATGTGCAAACCACATACAACATAGCCCTGATGCTTCCCCTTTTCCTTGAAGAGGTAGATAGCCTTAAAAATGCCATTGCATTTGCAGGGCATGACATTGCGAAATCATCTGCTTTTAAATTCATCCAGTTTTATGAAGGATTCATGATGGCAGTAGATTCAATGAAAAAAGCAGGCTTTAAAATGAACCTGCATGTGTATGACGTAGATAATTCCGCATCGAAAATAAATACAGTGCTCAGCAAGCCGGAACTAACCGAAATGGATTTGATTATAGGGCCATTTTATGTTGACAGTTTTAAAAAGATGGCTGACTTTGCCGGCAATAATAACATTAAAATTGTCAATCCCCTGTCAACAAGAGAAGAAATTATAAACGGTTATCCAAATGTCTTTAAATTAAAACCTGGTTCAAGCTTTCAGGCAGAGCAGCTTGCTAATTTTATAATCGACAGGCAACCCAATAGCAACGTCATCATTATTAGACAAAATAAATACAAATACCAGGAAGAAGTTTCCTTTATTAAGAACTATTTGAACAGCCACCGGGCGGCAAGTTCCAGCATCAAAAACAAGGACATTCTTTATATCCTCGATTCTCTTAATACCGACAAGCTATTAACCGATAACATTCTGTTCACAAAAGACCGGATTACCCGGAGCCTTTCAGAAAGTACCGCTGTTAGCAATACCGTTAAAGAAATTATTATTGCTAACGATAGCACGAGCAATTTAAAGTATAACCTTTCGCACCTTCGAAACAACTTTATCATCGTCCTGAGCGAAGAAAAAGTATATTGCCAGGATTTAATGTCGCACCTGAACAAATTAACCGACAATTATCAGATTACTTTGTTTGGAGCTCCCGAATGGAAAAAATTCGATGAAATGGAGACACAATACCTGATCAACCTGAATACGCATATTTTCGTCCCGTCACTGGTTAACTATAACGATAATCAGGTTAAAAAATGGATTGAGAATTTCCGCATAGCTTATTTCACCGAACCCTCGATGAACTTATATGCCTTTGATGGATTTGATGCCGGTTGGTATTTCCTTAACGCATTATTCAGATACGGAAAGGACTTTGAAAAATGCCTGAATGAATTCGACATCCGCCTTATCCAGACAAAATTTAGTTTTGAACACCTTAAAGGCAACGGTTATCAAAATACCTACTGGAATATTGGGCAGCATTATGATTACCAGTTTATTCCTGCAATAAATTAACCATGCAACATCCCTCCCGGTAAGAAATATTCATGACAGGCACGCATAATGAATTTTAGTTATCTTTGCTGAAACTCTTTGACATAATATGCTGAGCAGAAGGCACCTTAGAATTAAAGTCTTACAGGCATTGTATGCGTTCACAGTTTCATCGAATGACAGACTTGACCTTGGCGAAAAAGAATTGTTGCGCAGTCTTGATAAGCTTTATGAAATTTATATTTACCAGTTATCCCTCCTCATTGAGATCGTAAATTTCGCAAGAAAAAGACTCGAAGAAAACAAGCTTAAATTTTTTCCTACCGAAGATGACCTTAATCCCAGCAACCGGTTTGTCGAAAACAGGCTGTATGATAAGCTTGTTAACAACATCGATTTCCAGGGTTACTTGCAAAAATTCAAAATCAATTGGTCCGACCAGGAAGACATGATCCGGAAGTTTATGGCTGAGATAAGGGAAAGCAAGGAATTCAAAGATTACCTGAGCTGCTCCGGAATCCTCCTTCGAGGATGATAAAGAGATTTTCATTAAGATTTACAAGAAATTCCTGGCAAAATCAGAGATCCTGCAGTTTTACTACGAGGAAAAAAGCATTTACTGGTCCGACGATTTCCATACTTCGAATTTGCTGGCCATAAAAACCATTAAGTCCTGGGAACCCTCATGGGACAATCGGGTAAAATTGCCTTTGTTTTTCAAAGACGACAGTTCGAAAAAAGATGATGAAGATAAGGAGTTTATCATTAATTTGTTCCGGAAAACAATTTTAAGGAGCGATGAATACGATAAACTAATCGACGAAAAAGTTAAAAACTGGGAGATGGATCGCATTGCCATCATGGATGTCCTGCTTATCAAAATGGCGTTGGTCGAGATTCTCGAATCACCTTCCATTCCGGTTAAAGTCACCCTCAACGAATACATAGAGCTGGCCAAATCCTACAGCACGCCAAAAAGTAAAATTTTCGTAAACGGTATTCTCGATAAGCTCGTGGTCGACCTGAAAAATCAGAAGAAAATAAAAAAAACCGGAAGAGGCCTGATGGAAAGTTAAATATTCATGGTTAATTTTACCTCCTTTTGTTGATAATAAAAAAGAGTATTCCGAAATTTGCATCCCTTTATATCAGAAAGCGATAAAGTAAAATGAGATCCTTTAAAATAATATCAATAATCCTTTTTGTAATTGTATCGATAGGTTCCCTCCTGATCGCTGGTTGCAAAAACAAAAAAAATGAAGAAAAGCCGAAACCAACAGTGACGGATAAAGCTGTAAACAGGGAGAAGCCCAAGCTTGTGTATGATGCAAAAGGTAACATAACCGAAAGGCATGCCAATTCGTACCGTTCCGACAACAGTATTCGCGGAATTGACAGTTATTATTACAAATACGACGACCGGAACAATGTGATAGAGGAATCAAAAGAATCCTTTACCCCTGAAGGTGAACTGGTTTATAAAAATGTGAATTTCTATACATATAACGAACTGAACCAAAAAACTGAACAAAAGTTTTTCAGTTATGATAATAACAATGTATTACAGCGGCAGGCACGCAACACTTACAAATACAACTCTAAAGGTGAACTGGTGGAGGAAAAAACCTATTTTGAAAATGGCGCTGTGAAATCTATTATCAATACTGAAAGGAACGAGCTGGGTGAGCTGAAATCGGAGGAATACATCCATTTTAATCAGGATGGGTCAAAAATAGACCATAAGAAATACCATTACACCAAATACGGGCTTGATCGCACCGAGGACCTAATGAAGTAATACCGGATGTACCAACCCAAAACCATTTATACCGGAATTGCCCTTGCTGCTGTTTGCGATAACCTGAAAGGGAAAAAGCACGAAAAACCATCCTCATTAAGTGTTCCTGATGAGCTGATGAATACCCGTCGCGGGTGTTTTGTTTCGCTTCATAAAAAAGATGGTTCGCTCAGAGGTTGCATCGGCACCATCGAACCATTTGAAAAAAATCTTGCCAAAGAAATTACACGCAACGCGATCTCAGCCGCCTTTCACGACAGCCGCTTCAATCCTGTTACTGAAGACGAATTGGACGACATTGAATTTTCGGTTGACGTACTCACTGTTCCTGAACCAATTCATGATCTGGACGACCTAGATCCGCAAATATTCGGCGTTATTGTAACCGACGGTAACTATAACAGAGCGGTGCTCCTTCCGTCCATCCCCACCATTGACACCATTGAAAAACAAATTGAAATTGTTAAGCGTAAGGCAGGGCTCTCCAAAATAAGCAACGACAAGCTGACTTTCTACAGATTTACATCAAACCGGTATCACTGATATACAAAAGTGGAGTGAATTAGTGGCTTTAGCAGCGGCCGTATTCATTTAATTGAAAACCGGGAAGTGAATTACCCCGGAATACCGCTATTAAGAAACCATTTCAAACTTTAACACTTATTTAACAATATATAGGAAAACAACTATGGACTGATTTGGTTACATTGATGATAGATGTCAAAGTAAAAACTACTTAATCTCATATTGTAAGGTTTGAAAATATTTAACTCCAATTAAATACTAAAAAAACTGACATGACACCATTATCAATTCTCGATCTTATCGCCGGCATAACCTTCATCTTTTTTTTACTCTCGATAATCAATAATTCCCTGTTCGAATTATTGGCTACCGCCGCCAAATGGAGAGCGAAAAATCTAAAAAAATGGCTCAAAACTGTATTGATTGGAAAAATTAACGACAAAGATACTATCGAAATTTTCGTCAATCACCCTGCGATAAGCGCTTTATCAAAAGAAAACAGATCTACAGCCTATATTGCTGCAAAGGATTTTTCCGGAGTTCTGATCGACCTCGTGTGCTCCGAGCATGATACACCACCTGATACTTTGGGTAACATAAAAGCAGCATTGAGTAAAACCAATCTCTTGCCGGGTGAATTAAAACGTACCATGCTGTACTATATCGCACAAACTGAAGCCTGTAAGGCGGTTGACGATAAAATTGTAGAAATCCAGCATTTTCAAAAGCAAATTGAAAACTGGTTTGATGGTATGATGCAAAGGATTGCAGGCAATTTTAGAAGAAAGGCAGTCTTGATCACAATAATCTTTTCAACAGTGATCACCCTTGCACTCAATATTGATACTATTTCGCTCGCTAATTATTTATATTCCAATCCTGAAGCCAGGCAACAATTAGCTACAGTAGCTTATAGTAAAGTTTCGGATTCCGCAACAATAGTGCTTGTGGAGAAAATAAGCAGCAATGATAAAATAACTGATGATTCTGTTCAAATGAGCCTCGATAGCCTTAAAACAGAAATCGTGAAACAGAAAAAACTGATTGATTCTACGGTAGGTACTATCAATGCAAGCATCCCAATGGGATGGAATAAAGCCGATCGTCAGGCTTTTTTGGACAACCCGCTTAAAAAAATCGGAGGTTTCATCATTACCATTCTGGCTATGTGCCTCGGAGCTCCTTTTTGGTTTGATGTATTAGGCAAAATTGCCAATTTAAGGAGCAGCATTAAACCTCCTGCCAGTCAGGAACAATAATAACTTTAAAAACACATTCATATGACAGAAGAACAAAGAAAACAACGGAACAATGAAAGGTTGCAGGAACTTTATCCGACCTTCAGAAAGCGGCTTGCCGCAGTTATTGCAGACCTCGAATCAAGAGGATTACGACCACGTATTCAGGATGGATGGAGAAGTCCGGATGATCAGCTTAAAGCATTTAACACCGGCCATTCGAAGCTTAAATTTGGTTTTCATAATGTTACCGGCAAGGATGGTACCAAAGAGTCGCTTGCAGTAGATATGCTCGATGATGATTTTCCTTTGGCTTCGCGCAAAATGTATTTGTTACAGCTTGAAGATGCGGCTAAAAAGCAGGGGTTGGTTACAGGTATCCGATGGGGAGTACCTGCAAGCCTTATACCTGCCATTGATCAGGCTATTGCAAATAAAGAGTGGGATAAAGATGTGAAAATAGGTTGGGATCCCACCCATGTGCAACCAACTGGTATTACAGCATTGGAAGCGAAAAATGGAAAAAGACCAGCATAATCCGACAGTTTTCAAATCGATTTTCACGGGTGTTTTATCGAACCATAAAATCGGTAACTGAAATGCATAAACAGAAATGGTATTTATAAATATAAAAATATGTCAGCTGAAACAAGAAAACAAAAAAGAGAACTTCGACGACTGAATCGGATGGAAAGAAAACAAGCTTTTGGGAAATTTCTAGAAGCTATTATGATTTTTAAAGATATTAGTCTTAAAGAGAAGCTCAGTTATAAGGACAAATTCAAGCAGGTTTGGCCTGCTGTTAAACCAACCCTGGAGTTTGCCACTATCCTTAAATTTACAGGAGAAAAGTTTGATATGACTGCCAAACAAATTGTGGTTACCGGCGACAACCTTTATGGAAGTGAAATATCGGATACGGAAGCCATTGATTTCTTAGCCAAACTCTCCGGAATATGGGAAAACATCGATAATGTCCTCGAAATAGTAAAAGCTGTGACTGACGATAAATCAGATGCGGTACTCGATAAGATCATCGAAATCGGGGACTGGCTGTTCGAGAGAAACTAATTAATATGTGAATTTATTGGTCAAAATCAGGAAATTCCTGATTCAATCATCCATGCTTTAAGCCTTACAATAATAATTCACAGTTCTTTGTAAATGGTTCTTGAACTTAAAGCCTTATTTGGACTTCTATCAGGAGCGCTGCTTTATAAACACTAAGGCCGCCCTTTCAGGCGGCCCGGTGCTTAAAACTTAATAAACACAAAACCAAAATTATGAAACAAGCATGATAGTTTTTTACGTCATTTTACCGCAAAAGGTTACCCCCTGGCTTCTGGCAATGGTTAAGGTAAAGAGGCCTGTTTGGGCTAAAGGCCAAGGCTTTGCGATACTTTGCATTTCTCCGCGTTTCTTTGCGTGAAATTATTTCCCGCGAAGGCCGCATCCGTCAGCTGACGGACGCAATGCCCGCAGAGGAATTTTTTCTTTACCACATAGTCACATAGTTCACTTAGAAATGCACATAGAAATTTTGTTCCTTTACCCTATGTGAAACCTATTGTTCCTATGATCCTATTGTGGTTAAAAATAACGTTTCGGAGTGGTCCTAGCTTTTAACGTTTTTCCTTTAAACTTTGAGCTTTTTCCTTTACTGGCTTTTAGCTATTTCACAGAGTTTCACAAAGAATGCACAGAGGTTCACAGAGTATGTGCTTAACTTTTCAAATTTCAGGATGGCCGGCATCCGTGCGACGGTCACACTGAGCCCGCCTGAACGAATTCATTCGGGCAGGGTGCGAAGCCTCGAAGTGTGTGCGCTTGTCTTTCAATTCCTATATAACAAATCATTAATCCCTGACTGAATAGTCAGATGGGCTTATTCTATCATCAAAATCCGGTCTATCCTTCGAGACGTCCTGAAAAGCGGACTCCTCAGGATGACCGGCTTTTCGTTTCCTTAGCTTTACAGGCATTTGTGCGACGGTCACACTGAGGTGCGAAGCCTCGAAGTGTGTGCGATGGCCATTAATATTAAATCTAAGATCTCCCGAAGGGATGCCTATGGCAGTTAATCCTTGTTCTTAAATCTTTCCTTTGCGATCTTAGCACTTCTCCGCTATTCTTTGCGTGAAAATATCAAAAGCTTTCACGCAAAGGGCGCATAAGGTTTACGCGAAGCCCGCAAAGAAAATAGTTTTAACTTTTTCCTTGTGTCTTTTTCCTTGTGTCTTTTATCCTTGTGTCTTTTTACTTTTGTCTTTTATCTTGATTTGAACTGCCACTGCTCCTGCCGACTGCCTATTGCCGACTGCCTTTTCCCCCATGCCCCATGCTCCCTGCCCCATGCTCCCTTGTGATAAAAAATAATTAAAACGACCGGATTAGCTTAAGAAGTTTATATTTTTGCTGGGATGTACCTTTTCAATAAGGCATAAATGAAAAAGACAACCTGCATCAGAGGTAAGGTATAACAAAATTTTTAGCCATTATAAAAATACTTATAACTGTGAATAGATTTTTAATAATTTTAATTTTCACAACTCCGGCAATTATTTACGGACAGGACAGAGAAATCCCTATCAATATTTCTTTATTTAACGAATCTACAGCCATTCCATTTACAAGGTTTGTAACCACACCCATTCATCCCGGACTTCAATTAGGAACTGAATTTAATTATAAGGTTAAAGAACATTCCAGGTTATTTCAAACGGCTAACATTTCCTATTTCTATCACAATTATCTTGCACAGGGCATTGGACTAAATACAGAACTGGGTTATGAATACCGGTTAAAGCCGGGGATTGCCTTTACGGCTCTGCTGGGTATAGGATATATGCACACATTTGCAACAACCGAAGAGTTTACTTTTTCAGATGGACATTATGAAAAGAAAGCCGATAAAGGAAATGCGAGATTATATCCTTCCTTATCAATTGATGCAGGCTATTATTTTAAAAAGACAGAAAAGAACAGCCCTAAGATTTTTATCCGATATCAGTCGTGGGCTGAGTACCCCTATTCACCTGACTTTATTCCTGTAATGACACATATCTCTTTGCACATTGGCGCCAAGTTTTATATCACAAAAAAAATCAATAAAAATGAATAAAACCATATATCCCATCTTATTTATCATATTGCTTTCCTCTTGCAGAAAAGGAGAAAATATTGAACCTGCTTTTTATGAATGCAATTTCAATTTTTCTGACAGCAGTTTAGCGAATCCCGATCATATTGAAAACCAGGCGCTGATTGACGAAATGACTTCAAATGGAGTGGTTGGTATTACGATGGCAGTTTATCAACCTGCATACTGGTATGTGGGTTGGCGCAAGCGGTAAAGCTGATTTGCATAACGATGTCGCCATGAAACCCTGCAACATTTCCAGGGTTGGTTCGACAGTAAAAATGTTTACAGCCGTTACCGTTTTGCTGCTGAAAGAAGAAGGCAAATTAAACCTGGACGATAAAATTTCGGCCTATTTGGAGGGAGATGTCATCGACAAAATTGAAAATGCCGACAATGCTACCATCAGGCAGCTTCTTCAGCATTCAAGCGGTATATACAACTACATTCAGGACCTGAAATTTCAAACCGCATCCACCAACGATTTAATAAGGGAATGGAAACCGGAAGATTTATTGCACTATGCCTATAACAAAAACGCCTATTTCGAGCCCGGTGAGGATGTATATTACTCTAACACAGGTTATATCATGCTTGGCATGTTAATCGAAAAGATTGAAGGCAGGCCATTTTATAAAGTATTTGAAGAAAAGCTGTTTAACCCGCTCCAGTTAACCCTGACTCAGTTTGCGGCTGAAGACCCTGTTCCTGATGGAATCGTAAGGGGATACATTGATTTGTACAGCAATTTACAGGTTATTGAAAGTACCTATTTCAGTGGCTGGGACTATTACACTGCCGACGGGGGTTTAATTTCCAATCCCTATGACCTGAATATGTTCTTCAGGGCATTGATGAATGGACAAATTTTAACAGCACAATCGTTGAATGAGATGCTCACATGGAAATTACCCGATGAACAACCCACTGATTTTTTTCCGATATCCTATGGATTGGGAATCTTTAAAATTGATACGCCAAAAGGAATTGCTTATATGCACAGCGGAGATGCCATTGGCTATTATGCAAACATGCTTTACTTTCCTGACGATTCAACCACTATTGTTTATGCCGTAAATAGCAACTATGGCAAAATTGACCAATATGTATCCACACAGGAAGCTATGGAGAATATTATTAATGCAATCAAATAGTTTAAAATAACAGAACACAATCAACCCCGCACATGCCCCTCTTCCAAAACTCAATTGCAACAAAGTATCTGCAAGCTCAAAACAGGGAGAGGGATTTTATTTAAGCTTTATATTAATGAATTCAAATAAATTACTGTAATCTTTATTTTTAAAAAATAAAATTATCGATTAAAATTGTTTCACGAACAATTATCAGAATTTGGAAAGTTATAGATAAAATCTTAATTTTAACGCCATTCTCCATAAACAATCTAAGATTGTAATTTAAAATTTACTTATTACTAATCTAATGAAAATTTCAATAATATTCTTAATTGTAACCATCTTTTTAATTATCTCTGGCAGTACACTTACTGCTCAAAACACGGATATTATTAAACAGATTTCAAGCAATGATGAATTGCTTAGTTTACCAACTACTGTTAAAACTACAGGCTCTCAGTTAATGAAAGAACCAGGTTTAGCGAGTGAGAGTAATTTCATTTTATGCACTATGAAAAAAGGAGATAGTGTTCTCATTTTTGATTTTAAAGATGATTATTATTTAGTGAAATATGATACAATGTTCGGTTATGTCAGCAGAATCTTTGTAAATGAAACTGTAGAAACTATACAACTTCGGGATAAAAAATTTGCAGAAGAGAATAATAAAAGACTTGATATTCGCAAAAATGAACTTGCAATAAAATATGGAGAAAAAGATGCACAAAGGATAATTAACATGCAGATTTGGATAGGTATGACTTCTGAAATGGCAATTGATTCATGGGGACATCCTGATGATATTAATAAAACTGTCTTAGAAAACAACATTAGGGAACAATGGATTTATAGGAAATTAAATTCAAATGATGTTTATCTATATTTTGATAATGAGGTTTTAACCTCATGGCAGGATTAATTGAGTTAATATGTTTAAGATTAATATAACAGATAATTTTAAATAAAATGTATGATTGAATCCACCGATAAAGAAATAGATAAGATGGTATATGAACTGTACGGGCTGACGGAGGAAGAGGTGAAAATTGTAGAAGGGGGATATTGATTTTGAATAAAATAATATACACCTTTATGCAGAAAAAGTATACTAATCCCACAGACGCTTGTTGGATATGTGTGCCTGTTTAAAGGTTGAGGTTTATATATAAGCAAGTTAGGCAAAATATTATGAAACAAGCAACAACTTTTTTAGCAATAATTATTTTAAGTATCCAATTAGGAAGAGCAGACGATGATTCTTGTGAAAAAATGGATCAGCAACAACGAGTTATCTCTAAAAATGGATTGTATCTAAGAAGCGAACCAAATACAGAAAGTCAATCATTATGTTCAGTTCCATACTGGGCGAAAATAAGTGTTTGTTGGGTTAATCAAGGTGATGACACCATTAATAATGTTTATGGAAATTGGCGAATGGTGGAATATCAAAATATTAGAGGATATATGTTTGATGGTTTTTTAGTGTTCACAGACAGCATTTATGAAAATACGAAAGACTTTAGATTCTTCCTGGAGGGTGATCGTTGTGCTTTACCAAATTATGATCCATATCTTTACTGGTACGGTATTTATAAAACTGAAATAGGTGATAGTTTGATTAAGGTAGATATTACTATAAGAAAGCCTCAAATAAATGAAGGCTTAGACTTTGATTGGGCAATAATTTTTGAAACAAATTTATCCAATAAAAGAAAATCAAAATTATTAATTGGATCAAAGGTTCCACTAAAGGAAAAATTATTGAACAATAAATCATTAGAAGAATCCAATTTTTTATTTCCTGGTCAAGAATTTAGCCTTTGGGGAGGAAAAAACGAAACCAAATTATTCGATTATCTTGATCTGACGGCAATTGGTAATGTTTCGAATAATATTTACGGACCTCAATTCGATTCGTATGGCTTACAACTGGTACAGAAATATAATAATTATAAGTATCAAGATATTTCTGAATTTTTTAATTTTATAGGAAATATGCCTTGTTTGCTAAATTTATTTTGGTTTGGGGATATTGATGCAGATCAACAAGTAGATTTAATCTTCCTTTCTTGTGGAAATGCAATGACAAAATTCACTCTACTATTAAGCTCGATTTCAAAAAATAATCAATTTGTTGGAAAAGCTGATGAATGGATAGATGGGAATTGTAATTAAATACGTTGCCTAACACGCGATGATAGCCAATTGGCTCATCCCGTTCATCAAGACAAAGACGTGAAAAAAACAACAATAGACAAATCAACCAGCCTCCTGCGAAACAAGCGCCAACTGGCAATATCCCCCCGCTGCCACGCGATTGTATCAGGTAGTTTTAAATTTATCAGGATTCCCCCGGTTTGGGCTTAGACTCTGTCTGCGTCCAAAATAATCCGTAGTTTTATATCATGAAATGTGATGGCCTGGAAAAGATGGGAATTTTACAATAAGCAAGAAAAAACACGTTATAATAAACTTGATGAAAGATAAGATTAAGGAAAATATCGACAACCCGCTGCAGCTTGAAAAAATATACACGGCTGACAAAAAAGGATTTGAAAAAGCTTTCTTTGAAATCTATCAGGAGATTGCAGAGCATAAGATTTCTGAGTTTTGGAAAATCCGTCTTGAATTTAATAATACAAAAGAAGATTTATTTAAAACCGGGAAAAAGGATATTCTGTTTCTGATTATTACGTGTGCCATAGCTGCATTCCTGATTGAAATACCTCATTTGCTTAATTTCAATCCTGAAGATTTTTTATTCTATGCGAAGAATGCAGGGTTAATTGTATTCGCAGGATTATCCATCTATGCATTCCTGACACAGGATTCGATCAGAATCAGGCACATTGTAATTGCTGTTTCAGTCTTTATTGCCACTGCAGTATACATTAATCTCCTGCCGTCGAACAGGGATAGCAATTCGATGATTTTGGCCTTTATCCATTTACCGCTCCTGATCTGGTGTCTCTACGGCCTGATTTTTATAGGCTTTGATACAAAGGATAAAACAAGGCGAATGGATTACATAAAGTACAATGGCGATTTAGCTATTTTATTTGCACTTATTGCAATTGCAGGTGGCATATTAACTGCTGTTACCATTGGATTATTTTCTGCAATCGGTTTAAATATCGAGCAATTTTATGTGGATTATATCGTCGTGCCGGGAGCAGTTTCAGCGCCGGTTGTAGCTACCTTTATTATTCGTAATTATCCATTTGTTACAAATAAAATTGCCCCGATCATCGCCAATATATTCAGTCCGCTTGTACTGGTTACGTTGGTTGTTTACCTGGTCAGTATCATCTTTACCGGCAAAGACCCCTATAACGACAGGGATTTTTTAATTGTGTTCAACCTTATGCTTTTGGGTGTAATGGGCATTGTCGTATTTTCGATTTCAGAGACTTCATTGAATAAAAAACAACGCTTTACTGAAATGATTCTTTTTGCACTCACCATAATTACGCTGATTATTGATTTAATTGCAATATCCGCCATACTCTACAGGCTTGGAGAGTTTGGATTTACGCCAAACAGGGTTGCGGTGCTTGGCTCAAACGTATTGATTTTTGTGAATTTGGTTTTTATAATGATCGATTTATTCCGGGCTAATTTCAGAAACAAAGAGATCAGGCAGGTGGAATTGACAATAGCTAATTACTTGCCTGTTTATGCTTTATGGACGATTTTTGTCGTATTTGGAATACCCATCATATTCGGACTGAAATAATAATTAATGGTTGCTGAAGTCGCATACAGCCTCCCGCTGCCGCGTTATTGTATCGCATGGTTTTTAAGTTTATCAGGATTCTACCGGATGGCAAATGTTCCGCAGGATCACTCTTATTATCAAACATGGTACTATACTTCACTCGTAAGAATTCTTCCTGATCGATTCAGCATTGCAAATGATTATGCGGTTAAATTTCCTTAATTTTGAATGGCCATTAAAAAAGGAAAGTTTACTGGATGAAAAAACTTGATACTGCCATCGCTTTGAATTTCATTGCTTTGTTAGGAGTAGTGATAGTGATTTCATGTAATTCACCGGTTTCATCTGAAGGAAACAAACAGGACCTGATCATTGATTCCCTTATCCAAACAGAGAAACTGAATGATAAAACGATCCTCATCCGGTTTGACGGTGAAGCGGTGACAGCTATACATTCGGAAAAAGGAATTGTGGTTATCGATGCAGGGATTTCAACGGGATTGACCTTAAGGTACCGGAAACTGATTGAAAAAGGATTTCAGAGAAATGATTTCGCTTACCTTTTCCTTACCCACGGTCATCATGACCATTACGGAGGCAGCAGTGTTTTTAAAGATGCTGCGATTGTTGCACACGAAAATTGCAGAGAAGCAATCGCCTCCCGGTGGAGTGATCCGGAAAAGGTGAAATCAAATCTCATTAAAATAATTGGTGAATACGAT
Source organism: uncultured Bacteroidales bacterium (assembly GCA_963705185.1). GTDB lineage: Bacteria > Bacteroidota > Bacteroidia > Bacteroidales > JAADJA01 > JAADJA01. The sequence goes on along the minus strand of CAVPJF010000006.1, from coordinate 9,544 downwards.
AAGGAAATGGATACACTTGAATATGGCAGCAGCGAATGGCTTGAAGATTTCATGCTGAAAGCGAGGTTTCAGTTTTCATATGAAGATATCATGAACAACCGGCCTGCCGAAATGCCGGATTCCACCTTCAGCGATTCAATGAACATCCGCATGGGCGATGCAACTTTCCAGATGATTTGGTTCGGAAAGGCACATTCAAACAGCGATATTCTGATCTTTGTTCCTGAGCTGAAAATGCTGTTTACCGGCGATCTGTTTTCAAAATACGGCAGGCCATCGATCGACAACATAAAAGGGATGGATAAACAAAGGACCTCCCGGGTTATTGGATGGACTGAAGCACGGTTGGATAATATCGATATTGTTGTCGGCGGCCATGGACAAATCCTTACAAAAGATGACCTTCAATCCTTTTTCCGTAAAATAAATGAACAGCGGGAATGATGTGAATTACTGTCTTTTTAATGACTGACAGGACTATGTGATGCCATTAATCCTCCGCTACCGCAATTATAAAAACCTGTCCATCCGGCTTGATAAGAGCAAAGAATTATGGTATATATTTGCTGGTGCCAATGGAAAAGAATAAAATAAATAAAGTCAAAAAAATCCAGGACGATACAATTAATATAGTGTAGATGCGTAAATATATAGCATGGATTAATGAGCCAGCAACAATCATAAAGAAAAGAATATGAAGAAGTTATTATTAATGCTAAACATTTTTGTTGTAGTTATTCAATTATCAGGTCAGGAGATTGAATTTTTCGGACATTATTCAGGAAGTAATTACAATAAATACCAGAACAATTTTGGGTATGGTTTAGGTTACAACCATATCACTAAATCAGGTAATAAACTTGGATTTGTATTTCAACATAGTTTTTGCAATAATAATTACAGCGAAATTTATCCTTCTTCAGAAGATGGAATTTCAACTTATATTATGGACATTGATGCAAAGAATCAAAGGCTTGCGTTCAAAATGAATTTTGGTTTTAAAGTAGTGCGTAATCCAAAATCAAGTTTATTTATCGGACCAGAAATCGGAATCAATTATTTTTTCATCAATGAACAAGTAACGAGATACGAGAATGTGCAAATAAGTGCTGCAAATTATCAATCAGAGTATTCAATGAAGAATAAATTTGGACTTGGATTTTTAGTCGAGTTTGAGTTAAAAGAAATAATATCTGAAAGAATATCTATGTTTTTGATTATTAATCCTGAAATTACAGGATTTGAAAAAAGCAATATTGACGGCTCGCATTTAAAATCAACCATCTGGTGGTATAATACGTGTTTTGGATTCAAATATAAACTGAAAGAAGACTTAAAATAAGATAATGCCAGCTGGTAATAGCTATGGCTTCCCCGCTCCCGTGCGATTTTATCGCGTGGTTTTAACCATCAGCAGGATCATTGGTGGAATTATAAGTTGTGAACGCATAATTAAATTTATAAATAGAAAAAATCAAAAGAAAACTACCGAATTTTGCTCTTTAGGAAAAAGGGGGTAGCAGCTTGATACAAGTATAAATGAAAAAGAATCCTACGAGTCATGCAATCATGCAAGGCTGTTCAGGAAGAATGCGGATAAAGTTTGTAAAATTGAGTAGTTAATAGTTAAACTGAACTTTGATATTGAGAGAAATGAATAAAAAACAATGGTACGAATTGCTGTTTGAAAACTACGGTCAGAAATATGATGCTGAGAGTTTTACACAGGGAACTGCTGGTGAATGTGATTTTATTGAGAATGAGTTAAAATCTGATAAATCGTTAAAAATATTGGATGTAGGATGCGGAACAGGCAGGCATTCGATAGAATTGACAAAAAGAGGATTTGATGTTACCGGAATAGATTTATCGGAGTCGCAGCTTGCGAGAGCAAGAGAAAAGGCCGGAAGCAATAACCTGAAAATTGATTTCCGAAAGGAAGATGCACGAAATTTGCCTTTCAGCGATGAATTCGATGTTGCCATTATGCTTTGCGAAGGCGGTTTCCCTTTGATGGAGACAGATGAAATGAATTACGGGATATTGCGCAGTGTTACAAAATCACTGAAAAAGGATGGTAAATTCATATTTACAACCTTAAACGGACTTTTCCCATTGTATCATTCCGTTGAAGAATTTTGCGGATCGGCAACGGGAAATGGTAACGCCACTTACCGAAACAACACCTTTGATTTAATGACATTTCGTGATCATAATATAACGGAATTTGAGGACGATTTTGGAAATAAAAAGACCATTGAAAGTAACGAGAGATATTACGTTCCGAGTGAAATAACCTGGTTATTAAAATCGCTTGGATATAAAAAAATTGAAATATTCGGAGCAAAACTCGGAGCGTTTTCGAGAAACGACAAGTTGACAACCACATGATTTTGAGATGCTGGTTATTGCAGGAAAATGATCGGGATAAAGATGAGGGACCAGTACCCAGCAGTTAGATTGGAAATTAGAAATTAAATTGGAAATTTGGACCTACTTAATTAAGATTTTCTACCTCAGGTGTTCCTCAGGATAATCCCCTGCTGTCAATCGTTTGTATCGCGTGGTTTTAACTTTAGAAAGATCCCGGAAGGTGTTAACAAATTTCTTTTATTCATAACGAATGACATCCAAAGGATTTGTCAGGGCTGTTTTGATGGTTTGCACGATAACTATTATTTCGGCGAACAACAGAACAAGAATACCGGTTAATAAAAACCATAAAAAATTAACATTTAACCGGTAGGCAAATTGTTCAAGCCATTTCTCCATCACGATCCATGCAATTGGGAGCTGCAACAAAGAAGGATATTATTATCAGTTTCAGGAAATCGGCAGACAGCAGATATACGATCGATTTAACGGATGCACCAAGCAATTTCCTTATCCCGATACTTTTTGAGAATTGTTCGGTAATAAACGATGATAATCCAAATAATCCCATTAAGGAAATGAATATGGACAAAAGGGCAAAATAGGAAATTATTTTATGGAGTTTTTCGTCTGAGGTATACTGGTTATTCAGAATGTCCTCAAGATAGTCGTATTTAAATGGTTCTGTTGTATTCAGTTTTGTCCAGAGTTGTTCGATATATGCTATTGTGGCTTCCTTATTTTTGCTGTTGATGCGCATAGATATTAAATCTCCGGGATTTTTTTCAAGGAAAAATACAATGGGTCCAACAGGTTCATAAAGCGCAGAAAAATTAAAATCTTCAACAACACCTAAAACTTTAAACTTTTCTAAGCCATTCGATCTGCGGTGAATTTCTTTTCCTAAAGCATCTTCATTCCATCCCAGTTTTTTAGCTGTCATCCAGTTAATGATGGCTCCATTATCAATGTCAGTCTTGTATTTTATGTCAAAATTCCTTCCATTGATTATTTTCATTCCCATTAAATCAATGAAATTGTAATCAACAAACATCAGGCTCATCAATTGTTCATCCATTTTTTCGGGACCCTCTACAAGAAAAACATCCATATAATTATTACCTCCCGGAGAAGTATTTGAAGTGGATACGTTATAAATGTTCGAATTGGTCAATAATTCGTTTTTAAAAACCTGCATTTCTTTTTTGAAAGATGTATCTGTCGATCTGACTATTAATACATTTTCCTTTTTAAATCCAAGATTGCTTTTCCTTATAAAGTTCATTTGGCTTTGAACTATAAATGTACCCACAATCATAATGATAGAGATGGTAAACTGAAAAACAATCAACGATTTGCGCAGTGAACCACTTTTTTTCCCTGTGTTAACAACACCTTTTAAAACAATCACCGGCCTGAAGGAAGATAAATATAACGCAGGGTAACTTCCCGAAATAAATCCAATGATGGCAGTGACGGTTATCAAAATCAAAAAAGCCTCCGGGTTTTGTGAAATGCTGAAGGTTAAATCCTTTTCAAATACTGTATTGAAGGCAGTTAACAGGGTTTCAACAATCATAAATGCAAGTAGCAATGCAATAAAACTTAATAGTAAGGATTCAGTTATGAGCATCCTTGCAAGATTGCTTTTGTTAGCCCCCAGTACTTTTCGCACACCAACCTCTTTTGCCCTGTGCGCTGACCGCGCTGTTGCCAAATTCATGTAATTAATGCTTGCAATCAATAGGATAAAAATTGCAACGATTGAAAATATATAGATGGTTTTAAAATCCCCATTAGGTAAATCCCAATCGAGATCAGAAAAAAGGTAAATTTTGTCGAGCCTGGTGCTAAGTAAAAGATAGGTTCCATTTAATTTTTTACTTATTTCGGCAATATATTTGTCGTGAAAAGCAGGAAATTTTTGATGAATGCTTTCAATAGATGTATTCTCCTTTAATTTGATATAAGTAAAAAGCCTTAATGCCCAAAAATGTATTGTGTTTAAGTCGTTAAGCATTTTTTCGCCGATAATTTGCCCATAAGACGATAGGGAAATGAGAGCATCGAATTGCAGATGAGAATTGGAAGGGACATCTTCGATTACCCCCATTACCTTGCAATTAAACCTGTTTCCCAAATTCATTATTTTAAACATCGGATCCTCATTTCCAAAATATTTTTTCGCCAGACTTTCAGTTAATACGATCGAATTTTTATTCGCAAGGGCATGCTGAGGAGTTCCTTTGATAAAATGGTAAGTGAAAACATTAAAGACAGTTGAATCAGCATAATAAAGCATCTCTTCATAAAATTGCTTGTCATTATATCTCAAAAAACTATTGTCGATTGATCGAAACCTCACAAATTCCTCCACTTCAGGAAATTCTTTTTTGAAAGCCGGTCCAAGGGCAAAGGATGATTTGGCCACCTGTTGGTTTTTCCCGGAAATCGTGATATCAGCTTCCAACCTGTAAATGCGCTTGTAATCTTTGTTGAATTTGTCGTACGATAATTCGTCAAGAATAAAAAGTAAGATAAAAGTAAAACAGGCAAGTCCAATGGCGAGACCAAGTATATTTATTGTGTTATATAGCCGGTTGTGTGAGAAATTACGAAGGAATGTTTTTAAAAATAGTCTCATCGATTCATCTGCTTACTTTAACAAATAGCAGAAATTATTCCATTCAAATAATCTATTTATAACTTTCTCTTAAACAATTGTATATATCTCCCATGAGATGTGTAAGTCACTTTTAATTGCACACCTGTGTACATGGATTGTCCACTGCTGAACATCTAAAAATTCAAAGTAATTGTTTAAGTTTTCATTACAATTGAATCCAATATTTTGCCCAGGTTGGGCATTGGCTGTGTCTGCGTCCAAAATAATCCATAGTTTTAAACAATGAATTAGAAATTCTTGAAAATAAATGATTCTTTTAGCCCGTGTATATCATTTTCTACCATTAGTTAATTGAAGAATGAAAACCGGAAATTGTTTGAATGTAAAATAAAAATGTATTTGCAATATTGTTTACAATTTCAAAACAGATTTGAACGGATTCTGATTTGTGCCGGATTAAAGTCAAATTCAATCATTTTCAGGAACCGTGTGTTATAAGATTTAATCAAATAAAATTAAAAAATATGAAAACATTATCAATCCTGGTCACTTCATTCTTATTATTATCGAACATCACTTTTTCGCAGCAAGAAATTATTCCGTTTGAATCGGACCGCTGGGATAAAGAACAAGCCCGGCAGACAGAATTTCTTGGGCGGCAGTGCCTGATGGGAATAGCATCGCTGAAAGATGTGGAATTTACAAATGGAGTCATCGAATTTGATCTTGCCGTTACCGGCGAGCGCTCCTATCCGGGAGTTACTTTCAGAGCGCAATCACAGAACGATTACGAAAGAATTTACATTCGTCCGCATCTTTCCAAAACCTTTCAAAATGTGGTGCAATATGAAGGAACATTCAACGGACTTGATTCGTGGCAGCTATATTACGGTCCGGGGAAAACAGCCAGTGCAATCATTCCGGCAAATCAATGGTTTCATGTTAAAATAGAAGTGAGGGATACCCAGGCAAGGCTATTTATTAACGATCCTGACAATCCTGTTTTAACGATTACCGAACTGGCTCACGGGATAAGCAAAGGAACAGTTGGCGTTTGGGGACCTGCGGATGGTTCGGCGTATTTTTCAAATTTTAGCTGCCGTATGGATAATGACCTGCAATTTCCTGATCCTTTATTGCCGGATTATCCAACCGGCATTATCAAAGACTGGGAAATTTCAAAGCCGGATAAACTGACTGCTGTGGATATGGAAAATACCCCTGAAGCCCAGGGAATTGAAAATATCCAGTGGAAAAAGATTCAAAGCCTGCCTTCGGGATTGGTTGATATATCAAGATATTACGGACGAACCGGGCAGGCACCTGATATCATTTGGGCGAAAACAGAATTGTTTTCCGATAAAGAGCAAACAAAACAACTGGCGTTTGGGTATAGCGACTATATCAGCATTTTCCTCAACGGCAGGCTCCTTTTTATGGGAAACAGCCAATACACCTCGCGCGATGGAAACTTTCAGGGCATCGTCGGGCTGAATGATTATATTTTCCTTCCATTGAATCAGGGAAAAAACGAATTGCTGATTGCCGTTGCAGAAGTTTTTGGCGGCTGGGGATTTATTTTTCAGGATGTGGATGCTGTTTATGTGCATCCTGGTTTGACAAAGCAGTGGGAAATAAAAAATAAATTCAAATACCCAGAATCTGTTGTTTACGATAATAAAAGGGATGTACTCTATGTTTCAAATTTCACCTATGAAAATAGCGGCTTTATTTCGAGGGTAAAAATGAACGGAGAAATAGAAAACCGGATTGGATTTCAGGTATAATGCAACCAACCGGAATGTGCATTTATAATGATAAACTTTTTGTTGTAGGAAGATACAATCTTATTGAAATTGATCTGGAAACAAATGCCATTTCGAACAGGTTTCCAATACCATCCCCTGTTTTTGCAAATGATATTGCCTGCGATGAAAAAGGCATGATGTACATTACTGACGGAGGAAAAGGAGCGGTTTATAAATTTGAAGAAAATAAGATTTCGGAATGGATAAAAAGCGATGAGTTGATGCAGGTAAACGGAATTACAACCGACAAAAATATGCTTTATGTGGGCACATCCCGTGATGGAAAAATTAAAAGTATCGATGCCTCATCAAAAGAAATTAAAACCATATTCAGCCTCAATCCAGGGACAATTATGGATGGCATTGCGAAAGATGGTCAGGGCAATTTACTGGTATCAGATAATGCAGGAAGACTATTCAGGTTAAGCCCGGATGGAAGCAGTGAATTATTGCTTAACACCAAATCGCGGCAAATGTCAATTGCCGATTTTGAATATATACCTGCAAAGAAGCTTTTAATTATCCCGACAATGACTGACAATAAACTTATTACTTATAAGATTGAGTCCACTCCGAAAAGTATTGAAAAATGATTTTACCATAACTTGTCCCGCCTATGAGGATAGGATCATAGGGCACAGAGATTTTCACATAGTTGATTATGAACCAAAACCTATGTGAATTCCTATGATTCTATGTGACTATGTGGTTCAACATTACTTTTCGGAGTTGATTCAAGATTAATCAGTAAAAGTAAAAACTTGAATTTTATAATTCGCATCGGTGCTGTTGTTATTGTCAGGCTAAATAACTTATTATGAAAACATTTCTAAATATAAGTACAATTATCATATCCGCTGGCTTATGGTTATTTTCTTCTTGTCAAAAAAGTAGCAACCATTCGGTTACCGTTCCGATGGTTCTTGATCACAACCGCATGCTGGTTGATGCCGAAATGCAAAAAACAGATGGCTCATGGCAGAAAGTACGTTTATGGATTGATCCGGGTAACCCGACTTTCTGTCTCAGTGAAAAGCTTGCACGCGATTTAGGAATTGATTTATCAGAGGCTGACAATCCTGACTTTAACGGAGCAAGGATGACAGTGTCGGCGCCTACCGGTTTAAGAATTGGTGATTTTTATTTGAATACGGACAGCGTGAACACAATTGTTATGTTTCAGCCATACTGGTTGTTTACAACGATGCATAACGATGCCAATCTGCCATCATCCATCTTAAGGAAATACAACATTGTTTTCGATTATCCAAAGGCGGAATTTACTATTGCTCACCCAAACAGTACCAGGCCCCGGGGCACTCAATCCAAAGCCTCTGTTCACCCCGAAACAGGCATTGTTCAGCTGGATGCAATACTCGATGGCGACAGCCTGAGCTTTGCACTTGATGTTGGTGCTTCGTATAGTTTCATGTCGGAGGAAACGCTGCTTAAATTCACTGTGAGGAATCCCTCCTGGCCAACTATTACAGGCACTTTGGGTTGTGCCAATATGTGGGGATGGTGGCCTGCAAACGAGCAGCAATTTCCTGTGGTTCGGATCCCTCAGATACAATGGGGCAACGAGGTATTCACAGATATAGGTTTTGTAGGCGTTACAAAGTTTTCTGCTAATGGACCCACGTTGGGTGAATGGTATTCCCGTAAAACAGCAAAACCTGTCGATGGTTTTATTGGACCCAATGCACTCAAAGGATACCGGGTTGAGATTGATTATGTCAACAGCCTGGTTTATTTCGAAAAAGTAAAAGATAACGATCCAAATGAGATGGATATGGTGGGTATTTCAGTGCGTCAGTTACCGGATAGTACCTATCAGGTCCTTGGATTGGTTCAAAGAAATGGAAAACCCTGTGTTGAAGGTATCGAACCGGAGGATATTATCATCAGTATCGACGGCTTTCAGGCAAAAGGCGAGACGATGGGAACCGTGGTGGATAAGCTGAGAGGAAAACCAGGAGATATTCGGAAAATTGTAATCGTTCGAAACGGTGAAGAAGTAATTGTAAATGCCAGGGTTGAACATTTTCTTTAAGATACTTATCTGCTTTAATACTTAATACCGTTTAATTGTTCCGAAAATCCATTGTAATCAAAAGATGTATGGACAGATATACCCCTGCCTCTCCCGCCTGCTTTATGGCACAGATCCTCTCTTATGTGTTCCGAAGAATAACTCTTTAGAATAAAACTTTCTCCCTCAATTGACCTAAACACAGAGGGGCAGGTAGGTAAAGTTTCCGTCAATTGCTGGATAAAGGGAACATTGCACTAACTTCTTTAAGCATTCAATTCCAGTCTTTTTTCCTGGTATGGCTAAGAAAAGAAAGGAAAAAGATAAAAGTAACAAGTTTCCTGGATTAAAGGCTAGAGAATAAGGGATGCACAGGAGAGGGCGTATATCTGCAGACCATGGAAAACATGACACATTAATGCCTATTGAGTAAGCAAGCATTTAATCTTTAAGAATTGCTTAATCTGTATGCTTTTTTTTGTTTCAAATGAAAATAGCTTCCCCAGATATCAGTGGCAGAACCTTCTGGTAGTTTATCGGCTTTTAAAGTATATCTGAGCATTTGTATAAAAGCCAGTTGTTATCTGTTCAAGCTGAAAAGATGTGATTGAATAGTATATATTATCCAACCCTTGCTTGCCAAAAAGATAATTGCTGATCTCATGTTCAACATTTAAAGGATTGACCGGATAAAGGATTACTTTT
>CAVPJF010000005.1:0-48021 GCA_963705185.1 uncultured Bacteroidales bacterium | reverse complement strand
ACCGGTCTTACTTTTTCCTGGACTTACACCTATACGATTGATCATACCACAGCACCGGTTTTGCCTCCAAATGGAGCAGGCACTGTAGAATGCCTCACAAGTGCTGTTCCACCTTTAGCCGGACCACCCAATCCATTGATTCAATCGCAGTATCCTCTTTCTGATTGCATGTTTAAAACCTATATGAATTCGGCTGTGGCAGACCAAGAGCAACTCTCCTATAACAACTGGATATTATGGCAAAACACCGGGGTTGGACAATCTTTTACCCCTGCAATTACTGAGAAACTGACACAAGTTGATGTCAATGTTTACACTTTTACAGGTACTCCAACCTTCTTATTAGAAGTTTATGCGGGGAATGGAAAAACCGGTACTCCATTGTATAGTGCCGGTGGTTATAGCATTTCAAGCACCAATTGGGTATCCTTAACTCTTCCTCTGGCTACTGCACCAACACTGGTTGCAGGTCAACAGTATACATTCTGGTTAACCCCCTATCCATATAATTCTGTTCAGCTTAGAATTTCTGATGGTAATAATCTTTACCCCGGCGGCATGGCCTGGGACGAATTACCATTTCCTACTGCTATAACAGACGTATGTGGAACAGTCATTCCGACACCAGTTCCCAATGTAGTCACAACTTATGATGGTTGTGAAGGAACGGTGGTCTATACATATCCCTATGCTGATTGTTCAGGTCTGTTAACCAATTGGGTTTATACTTATACTATTGATCACATTACTCCACCGGTTGTTCCTGCTTTTGGAGCAAGCACTGTAGCATGTGTCGACTTAGCAGTTGCCCCGGGCGCACCATTAACCGTAACGGATGTATGTGGTGTTGGTCTCACTGGAGTGTTAACTTCTACGATTAATGTTCCGGATCCTCTGGTAGGTAATGGCACAAGAACCTATCAATATACCTTTACCGATTGTGCAGGATTGAGTACAACATGGGATTATGTATATACTATTAATGATAATGTACCCCCAACTATCACCTGTGCAACACCAGCCACTTCATATAATGCTGATCCGGGCCTCTGTTCTTATACAGTTACAGGAACCGTACCCATTTTAGTCAATCCAAAGATTGATCATTTCTGGATAGCCATCAATCAATCCTATACTATTGAACCCCCGAGTGGAGGATGGCCTGTGGATGAACCCGGCGAAGATGGGCTTTTTTACCTGTATGATCAAATAGTGCCGCCATGGTATAATATCTGGTTCTATGACCACCCGCTTGACCTTAACCGCATGAAAGTGATCAGGATGGGTTTCTGGGTAAAGACTCTGGACCCGATGGTTCCCGGCATTATTAACTATGTGGTTAACTGGAGTACGCCGGGTTGGGTAGACCCGGGCTTCCCGACACCAACGGACGAAGCCTTTATTATGCGGTCGCCGGTAAATGCAATGCCTGTAATGCCTGGCCCTCCGAATCCGGATGGACAGTGGGCGGAAATGTACTATGTAATTCCGGATTACAATCCTGCCTGGGTTTCCGTTGATATTTGGGGAGAAAATATTATCATTGAACAACTACCTATTCCTCCTCCTGTGAGTTCACCACTGTATACCTGGTGGTTGCAAAATCCGGGACCTGGCGGTATTATTGTTCATGAATGTCTGCCTAAATCATCAGGAACATTCCTTGATCCAATACTCATTGGAGATAACTGCGGTGTAGCTTCGGTAACCAATAATTGGACTAATACAAACACATTGAACGGCGCGACATTCCCGGTAGGTACTACCAACGTGGTCTGGACGGTAACCGATGTTAATGGTAATCCAACCAACTGCAACTATGATGTAGTAGTAGTGGATAATCAGCCTCCAACTATCACCTGTCCGGCAGATGTCACTGTATACATGAATACAGGTTGCACTGCAACAGGTGTTGATCTTGGTGTACCGGTAACAGCCGATAATTGTTCGGTGTTCTCAGTTGCCAATAATGGTCTTGTCGCTTATCCCGAATTTACTACGGTAGTCACCTGGACAGTAACAGATGCCAGCGGCAACACAGCAAGCTGCACTCAGAATGTAACAGTCCTCAGGAACAGCCTCGGTGGTACCGTAAAGTACCCCAACAATCTGACTCCGCTGAATGGTGTCGTTCTGACATTAGTTGAAACTGGTGCAACGAGCACTGTCACTGGCGGTAATTACTCGTTCCCGGGTCTTTGCGCAGGTACCTTTACAATCACAGCTGCTACAACCAAGACGGTGGGTGGTATCAACTCAACCGATGCTGCACAAGTAAATGCATGGGGTGTTGGACCTCAAACCAATATTGAAATTGTTAAGTTCTTTGCCGGCGATGTGCTTGTACCCTATAATGAAATCAATTCAGGAGATGCAGGCAGAATATTGCAATACTTCGTTCAAGCCGGTAACCCGGCATTTAGTACAGCAAATTGGAAATTCTGGTGGGCTGGAGAACTGACTGATGATAATCCATATACTGGCTCTACCAGCATTTCAACTGTAATTGGAGGGGGTTCGACAACTAAAAACCTCTATGGCCTTTGCACGGGCGATTTTAACATGAGCTTTACACCAGCAGCTGGGAAATCAGCAAGTGAAAGCCTTACCCTGAACTATGCCCAAACCATGCAGGTGCAGACAGGCACTGAATTTGAACTGCCTCTGTATGCAGGTATGGATATGGAAGCAGGAGCTGTTTCCCTGATCATGAACTTCCCGTCGGATAATGTTGAAATTACCGGTGTGTTCCTCTCCAGTGATCCCAATTCACCTTTGATGTACAATGTTTCAGGTGATGAACTCAGGATCGGATGGACATCGCTCTCACCCGTCTGGCTGAATGAAGGTGAAAGCCTCATTACACTGAAGATGAAGGTCAGCGATCCTACCGGAAATGGCAGCATCTATTTCAGCCTTGCTGATGATCCGCTCAATGAACTTGCTGATGGCAACTATGAAGTGATCGGCAATGCTGTGTTAACCATCGATGTTGTGAAAACATCGGCGCTGGGATTCGGCGAAAATTCATTGGCTGAAAACCTTACACTCAGCAATCATCCCAATCCGTTTAACGGAACCACAACCTTTGTTTATTCTATACCGGTGGATGGAAAGGTCATCCTCGAAATCTATGACCTGATAGGAAACAAAGTTAAGGTAGCAGTTGACGAGACACAATCAGCAGGTACTTACTCGCTGAAACTGGATGCAAACCAATTGCAACCGGGTGTTTATACCGCCACCATAAAGCTTAAGAATACGGATACTGCAATCACCCGTACCATTAAGATTATTAGTAAATAAACATGAACAAACCTGAGAACGGGAGGAAATCCTTCCGTTCTCTTTTTTACTTTTTACAATTGAAGTTCTTTGTGATTAAATTATAATTTTAACCAATGACGCTCATAGTCAGTAATTTTTTAAAGTTCATTTATCATAAGGGAAATAGTATTTATATGATTTATTATCTGTTGAACAAACTGTTTTCGATAAAACTAAGGGCAATAACCATCACCAATCCAAAAACCACAATGAACTTTAAAAATCATTTTTTCAGGAATTGAAAAAACAAACAAGATTTAAAACACGACTAAATCAATAAATATCAGATATATTAAACACATTATTAATTTAAATTAAGTATCATGAAGAAACAATTACTTTTCTTAACTCCGCGATTGATTGCAGCACCATCATTATGGGGGCAAACTATCGGAGGCCAGGAAGTTCCAACCACTTTTGGCTATGGAAGTGTCTGCGCCGTCATTAACCTTGCAACTGCGAGTGATGGCGGCCAGTATCAGCGTGAATAATGAATCAGGATATCCTTTGGTAACCTGAAAATTATTCAAAATCGATCATTAATTAACTTTTTAATCATCATCCAACCCGAAGTAAAAAAGGGTTGGATTACTAAAAAAACAAAGTATTAATTAAAATTAAGTATCATGAAAAAATTATTATTTTTTTTATTCGTTTTTCTTACAGCGACAATGAGTTCATGGGCTGTCATTGAAACCTATGTTGGAACTCCTGTTTCAGTTTCATGCAGTCTTTACGACGTACCTGTTACTGTAAAGAATTTTGATGATGTTGGGGCAATTAGTCTGGTATTGCAATATGACAATACTAAACTTGTATACCAAAGTGTCACACTCCATTCATTTTTGACCGGGGCTCTTACCGGCAATCCAACCGGAGAATTCAGATTAAGCTGGAATGGACCCGAGATCGACCTTGGAGATAATGCTGTCTTGTTTACAGTAAGATTTAAGTTGCAACCAACTGTTTCGGATATTACTACTCTCTTGAAATGGAGCATTCTATCGGGTGATTGTGAATATGCATCATATGCTGGAATAGTTTACCCCAGTTCTTTCTTTGATGGCAGTATCATCGTTCCTGTAAGGCCAATTACCAATTTGACCAATGGTTATAAATTTTGCACCATTCAGGAGGCAATTGACGATCCGGCTACGGTTGCTTTAGATATCATTACCGTGCCTCCCGGAAACTACAACCAGGATGAAGCCAACGGCTGGGATCCAGTTACAGGTGGTTCAGGATCATCTGACTTTAATATTTTCGTCAATAAATCTGTAACCATCCGTGGTGTAACGGCTTTAGGTGCCGAGATTACTAGCGCATCCTCTGTCGCAGCCTATATCATTCCGATGAGAAATACACCTTCGGGAAACTTGTCCACCTTTTTTGTACAGGCAGACAATGTTACCATCAGTGGTCTTGATGTAACTGCATACGCAGACCCCGCTTACAATTTTAAAACCATTTCTGTAATTGGGGAGAACGCTACAATTAAAAACTGCAAATTGCATAACCTTGATCAGGTAAGTTGCATTTATGTGTATGATCCGCGCTATGATGCCGGAACAAATGTATCCTATGTTAAGAAATACGCTTTTATGGATAACATTATGGACCCGGGTGGTATTTATGCCGCAAGTATTCGTTTCTCCAGCGGAGCTGGTTGGAGCGGAGATGTTGCAAACAGGATTATAACCGGCAATACTATTACCGGTGGAGCTATGGTATCGAATTCGTGGGACCCCTGGCTGATCCATGGGATGTATACCCGGTCGGAGCTGCAACCATTACTGGTAATATATTCTCAAACCTTAAAAAGGGCCATGTTACAGCATGGGGAAAATACCTGGGTGCTCCCGGTTACGGGAGCCTGGATTGGAATGTAATATTGACTGGAAACACATATGATAAAGGTTCAGTCTGCTGGGCCGGGTGGAGCAGTCGGTACCATCCGTACCTGGGATTTACCAGCTTCAAATTTCTATTATGTTGGAGGTATCTATTCCGATATTCAACCTTATTCCATCAACAGGGCTGCACAGAATGGGGATTTGGTCCAGGTACTTCCCGGTACTTATGTAGAAGGGAGTTCACCTTTAACGATCAGTGTTAGCATTTCATTGATCGGTGCAAATAAAGCAACTACCTTCCTGACACCTGCAACAAATACAACTAATGGTGGCAATGTTTCTACAGAATCATTTATTTACATTGCCCCGGGAGCTACTGTTGTCATGAAGAATTTTACTGTTGATTGTGCAGGAAAACTGGTTAGTCATGCAATTCAGGTTAGGGGAGCCCTTGATATTGAGGATTGCGACATTAAGAATGTAAAATATGCCACATACGCTGGAAGAGGGATTGTTTATTACTCTGGAACCACCGGTAACCTGGTGAAGAATGTTACTTTCACCAACATTGAGCGCATCGGGATCCATGTCAGGGGAGGTATAATAACCCCGGCTCCGGTAGTAAATATTGATCATGTGACATATACCGGGAAAGGAAATTCTGTTCCTTGCCTGGATTATGCAGTTGAATACGGAGGTGGTGGCGGAGGTGCCGTTGATTACCTCACTGCTACCAATTGCACCGGTCTGGCCTATGATGGTTCAACTTCTGCTGCAATTCTTGCCACTACTTATTTTGGTACCGGTACTAATTCCACCATTACGCATTCAACCCTTACCGGGAATACAACCGGTATTCACGTTGGATATGATGGCAGTGATGTCAGTACTGTCGTGGCTCATAATAATATTATTATCAACGATGTTGAAAATATATCATCGACTGCTCCGTTGGTTGATGCCACCTGCAACTGGTATGGATCGGCAGATTATTACGTGATAAATCCAAAGATCGTTGGAAATGTAACTTTTGTTCCTTATCTCGTGACAAATAATATTGTCACTCCTGATTGTTCGGGACAATATCCTCCAATACATAATCTCACTAAGAACCTTTATTATAATACTATCCAGGCAGCAATAGATGCCGCTGATCCGAATAATATTATCAAAGTTGAGGTTGCTAATCATACCGAAGGACCTCAGATTATTGTGGATAGGAATATCACCTTAATTGGACTTGGCAAGTTGGTCACCGTCATACAACCGTCTGGAAACACAGGGAACAGTGGAGATGCCAGAGGCTGGTTTCTTGTAAATACTGGAATTACTTTTAATATGAGTGATCTGACACTTGATGGCACTGGAAAACTGATATACATGGGTATCCTGCATAAAGGTAATGGTACTATTGCCCAATGTAAATTCAAGAATATTAAATACAATGCGGGCGGTCCGGATTATGCAGGTATGGGTATGTCAGTCAGGGAGACTGCCGGCATTAATGTTAATGTTACCGGCTGTTCATTCGAAGGAATAGGCCGAATTGGAGTACATTATCGTGGACCCGGTATCACAGGAACCTTCAGTGGTAATGATTATACTGGAAAAGGAATAGGAGACTGGCTTGACTATGGAGTCGAGGCAGGCGGTGCTTCTCCAAGTGGAGCAAATATTACAGTTACCAACAATACATTCACGAATTGTCTGGGTGTTGCCTATGATGGCAGTACATCAGCAGGAGCACTGGTAACTACGTACTTCGGCCCTGGGACAACAGCTACTTTCACAGGAAACACTTTTACCAATAATACTGATGGTATTCATGTTGGATATGATGGTACCGACGTAAGTACTGTGATCGCACACAACAATAAATTCTCCGGGAATTCCTATGGTATCTATTCAGAAGTTGCACCAGTCAATGCTGAAAACAACTGGTGGGGCGATGCAAGTGGACCATACAACAATCCGAGCAATATTTGCGGGCTTGGTGACGATGTTTCTGCCTTTGTAGATTTCAGGCCCTGGTGGACAGATATTGGAATGACTACTCTATCCGGACCACCTCCTGTACCTGCAGAATATTTAGGTCCTGTACCAATTGCCAGCACAGTTGAATGTGCTTCATCTGCAGTACCACCCACACTTCCTGTGGTAAAAGATTTTTGTGGTACTACACTTTCGCCAACTGGTCCGGTAATTGGAGGAACTCCAGTAACTTGTGAAGGAACAATAACCTATACCTATACTTACACGGATGTCCTCCTTCAGACTATGACCTGGATTTACACCTATACGGTAGATCATACCATAGCGCCGGTAGTTCCAGCAGCTGGAGCCAGCACTGTAGCATGTGCATCACTGGCAGTGCCACCATTGAGCGGCCTTCCAGATCAGCAGCAAAATCTATGGACTCCTAGTTGGGTGTTTTATCAAAACAATTCCGTTGGGCAATCATTTACCTGTGGTCAAAGCGGAAAGCTCACAAAAATAGATGTCAATGTGTTTTCATATACAGGAACCCCAACCTTTACCCTGGAAGTTTATCAGGGTGATGGTATAGGCGGTTCATTGCTGTGCAGTGTTCCCGGATACACCGTTACAGGAACAGGATGGCAAACATTGAATATTCCTGCAATATCGGCACCAACGCTGGCTTCCGGTACGCAATATACTTTCTGGCTAACAGGTTATGCTTATAATACAGTGTGGGCCAGGGAAGCAAATACAAATCCTTATGCAGGAGGACAGGCCTGGGATAGCCCACCAATTGCAAGTTACGCTGGTGATGATTTGATGTTTAGGACCTACATGGAACCAGTAGTTACTGATGTATGCGGAGTTGTAATTCCAACACCAACACCAGTGATAAGCGGAGACAATGATGGTTGTGAAGGCACCATAATCTATACATACACCTATACTGATTGTGCAAGTTTAGCTAGCAATTGGGTTTATACCTATACCATTGAACGCGAGCCTTTCGCTAATCCTACTGATGCTGGTTCTACCGTAGAATGTGTTGCACTGGCAGTACCTCCAACTTTGCCAACAGTTACAGACAACTGCGGTAATGTGCTGACCCCGGGTACTCCGGTAATCAGTACAGCTCCTGCCTGCGAAGGCACTATGACCTATACCTATACTTACACCGATTGTGAAGGAAACATTCAGGATTGGGTTTATACCTACACCATTGATCATGTAACAGCACCAATAGTGCCAACATCCCCGGCAGCAGTAACGGTAGCTTGTGAATCATTAGCTACGCCACCTTCAGCACCAACAGGAGTTGTTGATGTGTGCGGCACTGCTATCATACCAAGTGGGCCTGTAGTGGGTGGCACAGCTTCCCTGAATGTGAATAATTTCTCAACAGCTGTAATAATTGGTCCAACAGCAGCACCCGGTATCTGGTATACCGACCGCTATGCACCTGCAGGTTTCGTTTCACCTGTAATATTTGGCGGAGACAGTCGGTTAATGCATTCGATAGCTGCCGCTGATGGCGCTTCAACCCGTCCTCCAGCTTATAGTGATGCTTTCTACAACACCCAGGGCCGTGGTTATGACCTCATGGCAAATACTAGTTATGTGGAAATAGACCTTTACATACCCACTGCTTGGGCAACAACCAATAAACGCATGGCCGGTTTGTGGGGTGTAGCTGCCGATAATGCAAATACAGTATCTGGTTATCCGATTGTAGAGTTTACCAGTGATGTCAGTAATCCACGTTTCCGTGCATGGGAAAGCGGAACCGGTGTATGGGTTGACATGGGACCTGTAAGCTTTTTCGATGTATGGTATACTCTTTCAATTGAATTATTGCCTACAGGCGAGTTCAAGTTAAAGGCTGGTTCGTATACTTATACAACCATTACAAGCGCTCCGGATGCCTCAGTTCGATTAAAGAGCATAATTCTGCAAGGATACAATTACGATCCACTTGTGCCTGGCGCAGGTGTTACCTATGACATTTACTGGGATGACCTGGCTTATCAGATCTGTGAAGGTACGAAAACTTACACCTATACCTATACGGATTGTTCAGGCTTGTCATCAAATTGGGTTTATACCTACATCATTGACGACAACATTTCTCCAACCATCACTTGTCCGGCTGATATAACAGTCTATATGAATTCAGGCTGCACTGCAACAGGCGTTAACCTTGGCACTCCAGTTATCGGTGACAATTGTGGCGGAACCCTTACGGTGACCAATAATGCTCCTCTTGCTTTTCCGGAATTTCCGTCTCCAACAGTAGTTACATGGACGGTAAGTGATTGTGCCGGTAATATAGCAATTTGTACACAGAATGTAACGGTACTCAGGAACAACCTTAGTGGTACGCTGAAATACCCCAACAATCTGACCCCGCTGAATGGTGTCGTTCTGACATTAGTTGAAACTGGTGCAACGAGTCCTGTAGCAGGGGGCAATTACTCTTTCCCGGGCCTTTGCGCGGGCAATTATACCATTACAGCTGCTACGACCAAGACACCGGGCGGTATCAATGCAACCGATGCTGCACAGGTAAATGTATGGGGTGTTGGTCCTCAGTATTCCATTGAGAAGGTAAGATTCTTTGCCGGTGATGTTAACAACGATAATAACATATGGTCACCAGATCCTCTTCTGATCCTGGCTTACTTCGTTAATGCTGGTAATCCACCCTTTGCTCCCCAATGGAAATTCTGGTGGGCAGGAGAAACCTTCATCAGCAATAATCATTCCTATCCGGGTAACGTCCCAATTGCAATTGGAGGAGGTTCAACAACTAAAGACCTCTACGGCCAATGCACTGGCGACTTTAACCGCAGCTTTACTCCTACAGCTGGAAAATCAGCAAGTGAAAGCCTTACCCTGAACTATGCCCAAACCATGCAGGTACAGACAGGCACTGAGTTTGAACTGCCAATTAATGCAGGAATGGATATGGAAGTAGGAGCTGTTTCCCTGATCATGAACTTCCCGTCGGATAATGTTGAAATCACCGGTGTGTTCCTCTCCAGTGATCCCAATTCACCTTTGATGTACAATGTGTCAGGTGATGAACTCAGGATCGGATGGAATCGCTTGCACCCGTTTGGTTGAATGAAGGTGAAAGCCTCATTACACTGAAGATGAAGGTGAACGATCCAACCGGAAATGGAAGCATCTATTTCAGCCTTGCTGATGATCCGCTCAATGAACTTGCTGATGGCGACTATGAAGTGATCGGCAACGCTGTGTTAACCATCGATGTTGTGAAAACTTCAGCGCTGGGATTCGGCGAAAATTCATTGGCAGAAAATCTCACACTCAGCAATCATCCCAATCCGTTTAACGGAACCACAACCTTTGTTTATTCTATACCGGTGGATGGAAAGGTCATCCTCGAAATCTATGACCTGGTAGGAAACAAAGTAAAGGTAGCAGTTGACGAAACACAATCAGCAGGTACTTACTCGCTGAAACTGGATGCAAACCAATTGCAGCCGGGTGTTTATACCGCCACCATAAAGCTTAAGAATACGGATACAGCAATCACCCGTACCATTAAGATTATCAGTAAATAAACATGAACAAACCTGAGAACGGGAGGAAATCCTTCCGTTCTCTTTTTTACTTTTTACATTGAAGTTCTTTGTAATTAAATAGTGTTTGTCGATGAAGTCAGATGTTTATAATCAAATTTGAATATTGAACAAGCCCGCCAGCAATGACGATGTCGGGCAGGGATTAACGATTTTAGAAGTAGTCAAAAAATATGATGATTATACAAAACATCATAAATCGTTAATCGATGTTCCTTGTTCTTAAATCAAAAAAATTTGACTTTGAAGACAGATGTCAATTAATAATCGTAGTCAATGAAAATCATTGTCTCTATATTATTAGGTCTTATTTTATCTGAATAGTAATATCATTTATTCACAAAATGCTCCGGTAACAACTGCCGGGGCTTTTGTGACGAATGAAACGGCCATCACCATACCTGTTACAGCGACAGATTTCAACAATATCGGAAGCTGTAATTTAAAGCTGACATACGATGCAGCTATTGTTACGGCAACAGCCATCACTGCCGGGCCATTGCTGGGCGGTTCGCTGGCTTCGAACCTGACCGTTCCCGGCGTCATTACCCTGGGATGGTATACCTATCCGGGTGTGACATTACCTGATAATACGGTAATTTTTAATATCGACTTTTCGAAAGTTGCACCGGGTATTTCGGCCCTCACATGGATAGATGATGGTTATTCCTGCATCTATTATGATGGAAACTTTAATCCATTAAATGATATTCCAACCTCTGCGTATTACATCAATGGTTCGGTTACTTTTCAGACAACCGATGCTCCCCTGACGACTGTTCCGGATATTACGGCCTGCACGGGCACTGCGTCGGTTGAAATACCTGTTACAGTTTCTGCCTTTTATCAAATCGGGGCGCTTTCATTGACCCTGCAGTATAATGCTGCGGTTTTCACTTATCAATCCTTCACCAACGATTCCGGTTTCCCCGGATTAGTAGTCAATGGAACAAACCCGGGAACGATCATTGCAGGAGGATTTACAACATCACCTGACGGCATTACGCTTGCAGGCAATGCGGTACTTTTTACATTGCACTTCAACAACCTGGGAGGCGCTACCGGTCTCACCTGGTACGATAACGGGGAATCCTGCGAATATACAGGCCCTGCGCCTTTATACACCGTCCTGAACGACAGTCCGCAGAGTGCTTATTATTTTAACGGATCATTCACTGAACTTCAGCCTCCGGCAGCAGCAGGAACAATAACCGGCCCAACGGGCGGCAATGTTTGTCAGGGAGAAACAGGAGTGATCTTTAGTGTGAACCCAATTAATAATGCAACCAACTATGTTTGGTCGCTTCCTCCAGGAGCCACTATTACTGAGGGCGCCAACACCAACAATATTACGGTTTCGTTCAGCAGTAATGCGGATGAGCGGTAATGTGACGGTTTATGGTTCCAACGAATGCGGAAATGGTGCAGTTTCACCTGCATTTCCGGTCACTGTTAATATTCCCCCGGTCATTACAACGCAACCTGCCTCTCCTGATACCGTGAATGCCGGAGCAGGAATTGCTTCCTTTACAGTGACCGCTTCAGGATCAGGACTTGCCTACCAATGGCAGGAATTTATCACTGAATGGACAAATCTTAACAATGGTGGAGTGTATAGTGGAGTATTAACTTCCTCCCTGACGATCACTGATCCGCCGGTTACCATGAATGGTTACAAATATCGCTGCGTTGTGACCGGAACCTGTGAGCCACCGGCCATTTCAGATGGGCTGGCCACGCTGACAGTCGTCACGATTACAGGTTTTGAAGCCAGGGAAGGGGAAGATGATGCTAATGACGTTCTGAAATTTAACTCCTTTCCAAATCCTTTTAAAAACGAGACAACATTACAATATTACTTACCTGCCGAAGGCGGTGTACAAATCAAGTTATTTAATTCCGTGGGTGAAACAGATTTTTACTTCTATTAAATACAATGAAAAAGAGGGCTGTCATGACCTGAAGTTCGCATCAAATCAACTTCAGCCCGGATTTTATACAGCCATGATATTGGTTAAAACAAAAAACAATTTGATGAGCACTTCAATTAAAATTATTTGCCATAAATAAAAAAGATATGAAAACATTTATTCTGATTCTTTCGATTCTTCTTGCCTTTTCGATGCAAAAGATCAGTGCACAAAATGCACCGGTGACGACTGCTCCAATCATTACCTCCTGCCCCGGTACATTGTTGGGCATTCCTGTTACTGTTTCCGGTTTTAATAATATCGGAGCGCTTTCCCTCACCCTGAACTATAATGCCGCGGCGCTCTCCTATCAATCCTTTGCCAACAATTCAGGGTTCCCCGGGTTAACGGTTAGCGGGACTATTCCAGGGGACGATCATTGCCGGTGGGTTTGTACCGACCGGAGGGTCAGGAAAAACATTGGATGACAATGCTGTACTTTTTACTTTATATTTCAACAATTCAGGGGGCTCAACAGACCTGACATGGTACGATAACGGCTATTCCTGCGAATATGCGGATTACCCTGATTATAATCCCCTTAACGATAATCCTTCCTCTACCTATTATATCAATGGCTCGGTTGTGTCACCCCATGCAACCCATGCACCCGTGACCGCCATTCCCATTATTACAGTCTGTCCGGGTACTTTACTGGACATTCCTGTCACTGTTTCCGATTTTTGCAATATCGGGGCGCTTTCGCTCACCCTGAACTATAATGCTGCTGCACTTTCCTATCAATCCTTCACCAACAATTCAGGATTCCCCGGATTAACGATCAATGGAACCATACCTGGTAAAATCATTGCAGGGGGATATGTGGCAACCGGAGGAACCGGCATGACGATCGATGATAACGAAATCCTTTTTACTTTAACTTTCAACAGCCTGGGAGGATCTACAGGCCTGACCTGGTACGATAACGGTTCTTCATGCGAATATGCGGATTACCCTGACTATAATCCCCTTCCTGATTTCCCGTTCTCCTTCCATTATATCAATGGCTCGGTTCAGGCTCCCCAGATCAGTGAATGCACCGGTGACGACTGCTCCCGTCATCAGAACCTGCCCGGGATTCATTCTTTGACGTTCCCATTACAGTATCCGACTTTTGCAATATCGGGGCGCTTTCGCTCACCCTGAATTATAATTCTTCCGTACTTACCTATCAATCCTTTAACAACAATTCGGGATTCCCCGGATTAACGGTAAACGGATCTATTCCCGGAAAAATAATTGCCGGAGGATATTGTGCACCGGGAGGACCGGGGATTTCTCTGGCTAATAATTCAGTACTTTTTACTATAACGTTCTACAGTTCAGGAGGCGCTTCCGATCTTTCCTGGTCTGATAATGGCAGCTCCTGCGAATACGCCAACTATCTCTTTATTCCGCTTAATGATAGCCCTTCCTCCTCCTATTATATCGATGGATCGGTTGAGACCTCCCAGACAGGCAATGCCCCGGTGACGACGGTTCCCATTCTTACTGCCTGCCCTGGCACACTCATAGACATTCCTGTTACCGTTGCCGATTTTTGCAATATCGGGGCGCTTTCGCTCACCCTGAATTATAATGCTGCGGCGCTTTCCTTATCAATCCTTCACCAACAATTCCGGGTTCCCGGGATTGACGGTCAATGGATCCATTCCCGGAATAATCATTGCCGGGGGATATGGTGCACCGGGAAGACCGGGGGTTTCTTTGGCCGGTGATGCTGTGCTTTTTACACTGACTTTTTTCTATCAGGAGGCGCATCCGCTCTTTCCTGGTATGATGACGGCATCTCCTGTGAATATACCGACAATCTTTTTAATCCGCTGAATGATTCTCCTGTGGAGGACTATTATGTGGATGGCTCTGTGGATGAATACCTGAATTTTGAACTTAAGCTTTTTCTTGAAGGAGCATTCAGAAACGGCGAAATGACCACGGATTTGAACGACCAGAACCTGATTCCACTTTCACAACCCTTCTCCGGTTCACCATGGAATTACGCCGGATCAGAATCCGTCACGGATATCCCGGCGGATGCTGTGGACTGGGTGTTGCTTGATATCAGGGAAACATCGGGGGCGCGCCAACAGCTACATCGGATAAATCGGTTGCGAGAAAAGCGGTGTTCCTGATGAAAGACGGTACCATTAAAGACCTTGATGGAACGCAGGATCCGGACTTTGTTTTATGCCTGAATGATCATTTATATATATGCAGTTTTTCACCGGAATCATTTATCCGTCATTTCGTCCATTTCACCTCCCATTATGAACGGAATTTGCACCTATGATTTTTCACTTGATAAAAACCGGGTACTGGGAGGAAGCATGGGATATAAAGAAATTGCCCCCGGAATCTGGGGTATGGCAGCCGGTGACAGCAATGGCGATGGGAACATTAACGATACTGACAGGCAAAATAACTGGAATGCAACTGCCGGGATCCGCGGGTATACCTTATTTGATTTTTCGATGGATTCGCAACTTGACAATAAAGACAAAAACGAACTATGGTATCCGAACCTTGAATTTCATTCGCAGGTGCCTTATTGAAAAAAATACAATTTAATGGATTCAGAAACCAACAGGTATGACGGAAAGACAAAGAGACATAAAGGTATTAAACAAATTGATGTAAAATTTAAAGTTAAATATTTAATAAAAGAACAGGAGTAAATCCCCTGATTTTTTTCATCATTTTCAGCATAACGTTCTTTGAAATGAATTGACAAATTAGGACCACCTATAATATTTTAAACATCATTGCGAAGGAATGTCCGTCATTGCGAGTCCCGCACCAGCGGGACGAAGCAATCTCATTTCCGTCATTGCGAAGGAGCCTGCCCTGTCTACCGACAGGCGGGCAATTTGTCATTTTGGACAGATTGCTTCTCCCGCCGAAAGGGCGGTATCGCAATGACGGATTAATGTTGACGAATTGCTTCGCTGCGTCCACCTGACCGCCTGTCTGCGGCAAGGCTCGCAATGACGATGTATCTATTACAGGTACCCAAAAATGAATTTATTAGCCCTCGTTTTGGGGACTGGCTTTCTAATATGAAGGAAACTTTCAAGGACAGAATTTTAAGTTTCCCAATTAGAAAACCAGATGGTTTCAAAATGAAAAGAACCATTGAATTAATAATTATTCAAAATTCTGATAATCTACAACTTACTTTTTTGGTAATGCTTTTGAGTCATGGGATGCCAGAATGGAAAATAATTATAAAAGAAGTGAAGAAGTTATCGGCAATAATTAAAGATAGGGTTAAAGGTAGCAATTTAATTTAGGCTTATCCTAAATACAGTATCGTCATTGTTTCTCCTACCGAAGCGGCAGGAGACTTAATGACGGCACAATTTATTAGTTATTAGCGGTGACCTAAAGCAAAAAATTTTACTGACATTATAAAAATTTACACGCATTGAAAATTTTCTTCAAAACATTAAAAAATATAATAATGAAAACAAGAAATTTTATCTCAAAAATGAATTTGATCATCGCGACAGTCACGATGATGGTGTTGTTGACATCACAATTTGCAGTTAGTCAAGACTGGTACAATACAAGCTGGCAATATCGCAGGCTGGTTAATGTTCCTAACCCGGGAGCAACCACATTAACAGATTATCAGGTTAAGATCAATTTAATTAGCCCTGCATTTGACTTTAATAATGCAAAAGCTGATGGAAGCGATATTCGTTTGACAGCTAGTGACGGTGTAACTTTGATACCCTACTGGATTGAAGAATGGGATTTTGACACTCAGGCTACTATCTGGGTTAGAGTACCCAGTATATCCACAACCGGGACAACTGTTTATCTCTATTATAATAACCCAGCAGCGAATAGCATTAGCGATGCTAATACTGTCTTTGATTTCTATGATGGATTTGATGGAACGGCTCTGAATACAAACAAATGGACAGTAGCTAATGGTAATATCAGTCAGGCAAGTGTTTCCGGAGGCTTACTTACCCTAACAGCTACCTCCGCCTTCATAAGAATATTAGCAACTAGCAGTTTTGGGATGAATTATATGGGTGAAACTTATGCCAGGCATCCAAACCAGGGAATTCAGGATAAAATAGCTGAATATGGTTTTGCTGATGAAGCATGGAATACCGTCAGGATAGTTGATGATTTTAAATTAGGGACAACATACTGGCAGAAGCAGTCAAAGATAGCTGGACCCACAGATATTTTTTTAAACATGGCTCAAACTGCAGACCAAAACTGGCACATTTTTCACACCTACCGGCAGAGTCCCAATATTGCAGGATTCCAGATCGATAACCATCCTGTCGAAACAGTGACAACCGGCAGCGGGGATCAAAGCGTTCCCACCGGGAATTTACCTCCATTCCTGATGTCCTTTGGAGACGGTAATCAAATTATTGTTGATTGGACCCGGGTTCGTAAATGGGTAGGGTCAGATCCTGCAACAACAGTTGGCCCGGAAAAAACCAATTGCCCGGACACTCCCGTTGCATCGGCAACTGCCCAACCGACCTGCACAGTTGCAACAGGTACGATAACCGTTACATCTCCAACTGGAACAGGAATTACTTACAGTATTAATGAAGGACCTTACCAGTCAAGTCCCGTATTCAGTGGATTGATACCTGGCATATATTATGTTAAAGCAAAAAATTCCGTTCCATGTATTTCTCCTCCTTCTTCAGCAATCACTATTAATCCCCAGCCTTTAACTCCTGATCAGCCTACTGCAAGCGTTACACAACCAATATGCGCAGTACCTACAGGAACAATAACGGTAACCTCGCCAATAGGTTCCGGAATGACTTATAGTATAGGGGGACCTTACCAATCAAGTCTTGAATTTAGCGGATTAAATCCCGGACTCTACTATTTAACCGCTAAGAATAGTGATGGTTGTATTTCTCCCACTGCATCTGTTACAGTAGATGCCGTAACTGGCGCACCGGAAGCTCCAACTGCAACAGTGACCCAACCGGATTGTAATTTATCCACAGGAGAAATCACAATTACTGCTCCACTAGCCGAAGGTATGGAATACAGTAAAGATGGAATAAATTACAGCACGAACAAGATATTTAGTGGATTAATACCGGGTTCTTATAACCTGACGGCTAAGAATGCTGCAGGTTGCATTTCTCCTATTACAAATGTAATCATAAACTCACCTCCTAGTAACAATCTGGATTCCTGGTATAATGCTGACTGGCCATACCGAAGGGCTTTTAGTGTTACAAATCCTGGCGGAACTGCACTTACAGATTATCAATTACTGATAACGCTCAGCAATTCATTTGAATTTTCCAAAACAAAAACTGACGGGAGTGACATCCGTTTTACCTCAAATGACGGGAAAACAGCCCTGCCTTATTGGATTGAGACTTGGAATCCTTCTGGTCAGCAGGCTACTATTTGGGTAAAAGTGCCTTCCATCCCAATTGCAGGGACTTCCATTTTTCTTTACTATGGTAATCCTACCCCAACCATTGATCTGCCAATCCCTGTTGAGGTCCCTCCAACAGGGCCGTTTACAAGGGCAGTTGGAAATCCAATCATTCCCAGTGGAGCAGGTAATAATACCAGCCTGCTTGCAGAAAACATTGTCTACGATCCTGTAACAAATCACTATTGGATGTGCCTGGCAAATTATTCCCAAGCAGCTATTTCACTTTGCTATTCTGATAATCCAACCAATCCCGGTGCATGGGTATGGAGCGGAAATGTAATTACATCGTTTACAAGTTTTTATTCCGGCGCTCCTCATTTATTAAAGAATGGTTCCACCTGGTATCTGTTCTATGCTGACAGGCCAAACATCAGGGTTGCCACAGCAACAAATGTCGCAGGCCCCTATACTATCAATCCAACTCCTGTCCTTTCACCATCAAGCCCTTCTTCTGCATGGGACAGTTTCCGTGTTGATGAACCCTATGTTTTTTATCGGGCTTCTGATAGCAAATGGATTTTGATATATATGGGAGATGCAGGCGGAGTTACAGAACAAGTTGGTTATGCAACCGCTGATAATATTACCGGTCCTTATACTGCCTATGCAGGAAATCCTTGTATTCCATTTGGTCCTGCCGGATCATATGATGCCGGAACCGTTGCAGATCCATGGGTTTATGAATTTCAGGGAGTATATTATATTGGCTATACCGTTAGTTCTACCAAAAATTCACCCTGGCAAACGGCACTGGCTACTACCACTGACTGGAATAGCTTCACCAAACATGGTGTTATTTTGCCTGCATCAGGTACTCCCCTGGATACACAAAACAGTTTCCGAGGTGCAGTGACCAGAATTGGAGACACATACGTTTTTTCTTATACCTGTGGTGGTTTTCAAATGGGCATTGCCACACAACCAGTTTATGTAACTCCGGCAAGTATTTTTAACAATGCTGCTGCTGTTTTTGATTTCTATGATGGCTTCGATGGAAACCAGCTTGACGGAACAAAGTGGAGTATCTCCAAATTGTTTGGCCAGACTGGTTCTGCCAGCGTCAATAATGGATTTCTCACTCTTCGCGCGAACTCAAATCCCTCCAGTGATCTCATATTAATGACAGGAAACAGTTCCTTTGGACCCGGTAATTTACTTGAAGTTTATGCACGGCATTCGGATGCAAATGGATCAGGCACAAACGCCTCAGAACTTGGATTTGGGAATGCATCGCGGACTAATATATTACGAATTTTAGACTACAATAGCTCTAAGTTTATTAAGAATAATACTGCAAATAATAACGGAGAGAACGACTATAGTAATCTGATGGCATATAACCTTGATAACATAAACTTTCTGTTGCATAAAATCTACTGGAAGAGCAGTTCTGAGGTGGATTATGCGATAGGGACAGATGCTTATGAACCATTGACAACGAATATCCCTTCTGTGACTCTCCCGCCGTGGTTGATGTGTGCTGCTCTCCCAAACCAGGCTACTCTTTTAGTAGACTGGATTCGTGTCCGAAAGATGGCTCTGGTGGAACCAACAACAACAATTGAGTTGGAGCAAAATCAAACTCCTCCTGCTCAACCGGTGGCTGTAGTTTCTTCTCAACCAACCTGCACAGTAGCAACAGGAACAATAACCGTAACCTCATCCGTAGTGGGTCTTCATTTTAGTATTGACGGTTCAGATTATACCAATTCAACAGGAATTTTTACTTTGGTACTTCCTGGTAACTATACTGTCACATCAAAAAATTCGGATGGCTGTATTTCAGCGCCCTCAGCTACTGTTATTATTAATCCTCAGCCCGAAACACCAAATCAACCTTCAGCTGAAGTCACTCCATTAACTTGTGCTATTCCCTTTGGAACAATTAATGTTACATCATCAACAGAGGGGTTGTCGTTCAGTATTGATGGATCCAATTATACCAATACAAACGGAATTTTCACCGGATTAAATCCTGGGACTTATAATTTGACGGCAAAGAATAGCAGCGGTTGTGTTTCGACAGCTGTAATCCTCATTATTTGAACCGCTGACAGATATTCCTGCCGCCCCATCGGTATCTGTGACACAACCAACCTGTTATGTCGCAACTGGGACAATCACAGTTACTGCTCCACTTGGTAATGGTTTGACCTATAGCATAGATGGAAATATTTATACCAGTAATACGTCATTTACACTGTTAGCGTCAGGCTCATACAGTGTGACAGCCAAGAGTGCTGCCGGATGTATTTCTTCTTCAACTTTAGTTACAATTAATCCTCCCCCAGGAGGTAACCTGGATACATGGTATGATGTGAATTGGCCTTATCGCCGCGCAGTAAATATAGCAAATCCCGGAGGAGCTGCACTCACAAATTACCAGGTGATGATTTCCCTGAGCAGTTCATTTGATTTTTCTAAAGCTAAAAATGATGGGAGTGATCTTCGTATCACTTCAAGTGATGGAACCACACTCATACCGTTCTGGATTGAAACATGGAATCCTCCATCATCAGCCAATATTTGGGTGAAAGTACCGGAATTCCTGTTGCAGGAACCACGATTTACCTTTATTACGGCAATCCAACACCCATAATTATTCCTCCAACACCAGTGGAAACTCCACCAATTGGCCCCTATACAAAATCACCTTCAAATCCAATCCTTATTTCCGGTCAGTGTCAGAACAACATACTTCCAGAGAATCTTGTTTTTGAAGGTGGCAAGTATTGGGTCCTTGTGACAGACCGTTGCATAAATGGAGGTGTTATTTCTCTTGTTAGCTCAACAGATCTGGTTAGTTGGAGTTACGAGGAAGTGATACTCAGCAGTACCATTGTAAACGATCCTGGTCGTACATTTGATTCGCCTTGCATTGTAAAGGCAAATGGAATTTGGTATCTGTTTTATTCCAACTTTTACGGCACATGGAACTTTACAAGCCCTGCCCCAATTGGGATAGCAAAATCCACTTCAGGAAACATTCTCGGACCTTATACCGAAATCCAGCGCGATATTATATTGGCTGGAGGACAGGATGGATGGTGCACGTGCTGCTGAGCCTTATGTCATTCAAAGGGATAATGGCGACTGGATCGTGGCTTATATGGGCGATGCTGATCCGGCGGGTGGATTTACCGAACAAGTCGGTATTGCCATTTCTACCACAGGCATTGAGGGACCATATAGCAAAAGTCCCTTGAATCCAGTAATTGCATTTGGTCCTCCGGGCTCAATCGATTATCAAACCATAGCTGATCCATGGGTTATAAAATATGGTAATACCTACTACATCGGCTATACGGCATCCCCAACAAAAGCAGGATGGAATACCACCTATGCCACAACAACCGATTGGATTACCTATACTAAAAGTAACACAATTATTCTCAATCAAGGTCCGGGTGCATATGATCAAGCCTCTGCTTTCCGCGGAGCAGTGACACGTGTTAACGATACTTATATTTTTCCTTACACGGGTCAGGGCTCTGGTGGTTTTCAATTCTGTCTTTCAACGCAACCTGTATACATGACTACACCCAGTATTATCAACAATGCTGAGGCTGTATTTGATTTCTATGACGGATTTGATGGAACACAACTCCAGACAACAAAATGGAGCATCTTAAAACAATTCGCCCAAACAGGAACAGCAACAGTTAACAATGGAATACTTACAGTCCGTTCTTTAAATGCACCTTCATACGACATCATCACCCTAACCGGGAACACAAACTTTGGTCCGGGGTATCTAATCGAATCACTTGCTCGTCACTCAGATGCAAACGGATCTGGAACAACAGCAGCAGAACTTGGATTTGGGAACGCAGCAAGAACTGATATGTTACGAATATTTGATTATAGCAGCCCATTAAAGTTCACCAAGAATGCAACGGCCAATAGTGTCGGAGGTCAGGATTTCGGCAATCTTATGGCCCATGATCTGGACAACCAAAATTTTCTGTTGCATAGGATATATTGGAAAAGCTCTTTGGAAGCCAATTTTGCGCTGGATGGAGATGTATTCGAACCCATAACAACGAATATTCCTTCCGTATCACTTCCTCCCTGGATAATGTGTGCCTCACTTCCTAATCAGGCAACCCTGATGGTAGATTGGATACGGGTCCGGAAAATGGCATTAATAGAACCAACATTGTCCATTAGCCTTGAGCAAAATCAAACTCCTCCGGCTACACCTGTTGCAATAGTTTCCTTGCAACCTACGTGTTCAGTACCGACAGGTACAATTACTGTAACATCATCAATTGTGGGTCTTCATTTTAGCATCGATGGTTTAAACTATTCAAATACTTCTGGGATATTCACTTCGGTGCCTCCCGGAAATTACAATGTTACGGCAATGAATTCTGATGGTTGTATTTCACTGCCTTCCTCCATTTTAACTATCACTCAACCCGCTACCATACCTTTTAACGGTATAATTCAATATTACAACTCAACTTTTACAAATTTAAACAATGTGAAAGTTGAATTATACCAGGGGACATTGAAAATATATCCCAAGACTGGAGACCCGGATGTTATAACGAATGGTTCAGGAGTCTTTTCATTTGCTAATGTTTGCCCCGGCATATATGATATTGTAATTAGTACCGACGAACCCGTTCGGAGGTATCAATGCAACGGATGCTGCACAAATAAATTATTGGGGTATTTATCCTTATCTGATTGAAAAAGTCAGGTTTTTTGCCGGTGATGTCAATACCAGTGTCCCGGTTAATACAATTAACAGTGGAGATGCACTCCCAATATTGGCCTACTTTGTAAACGGAAATACTCCGCCATTTGATCCAACATGGAAATTCTGGCTGGCAGGAGATATGACTATTGATAATCCATATACTGGTCCTGCGAACCCATCGATTACAGTGGCTGGTGCTTTGATTACCCAGGACTTCTATGGCCTGTGTACCGGAGATTTTAACCGCAGCTTTATTCCGGGTAGTTCAAAGGCAGTAAGTGAAAGCCTTACCTTGAACTACAGCCAGACGATCGTTGTAGTTCCCGATATGGAGTTTGAACTTCCGTTATCTGCAGGAATGGATATGGCGGTAGGAGCAGTTTCATTGATCATGAATTTCCCGTCCGACCTGCATTGAAAAGGTCAGGTTCTATGCCGGAGATGTTGTAATGAACAACTTCATCGGAAGTATCGATGCCGGCAGGATACTTCAGTACTTCCTTACCCAGGGTAGTTCAGGGTGGGCTGGCCGTCCCGCATGGACATTCTGGAATTCAGGACAAATAATCAGTGAAAATCCACCTGTATCCGGAACGCTTTTAATACCTTCTATCGAAGTTCTTCCTGGCAGTGGGCCTATATCCTTTAAACCTC
The DNA here is from genome assembly GCA_963705185.1 of uncultured Bacteroidales bacterium. Taxonomy (GTDB): domain Bacteria; phylum Bacteroidota; class Bacteroidia; order Bacteroidales; family JAADJA01; genus JAADJA01. Next base: position 24,478 of record CAVPJF010000005.1, on the reverse strand, counting down.
TATGGACTGGTTACCGGTGACTTTAACCAAAGCTTTGTACCCGGTGGCACGAAAGCAGTAAGTGAATCTCTTGCGCTCATCTATGGCGAGACCATTTCTGTTATTCCTGATATGGAGTTTGATCTTCCGCTTTCTGTTGCTATGGATATGGAGGTTGGAGCTGTTTCACTGATCTTGGAATTCCCTTCAGACTTACTTGAAGTGAATGGGGTATATTTATCCGATGATCCCAATACTCCGCTGATGTATTCTGTTTCGGGAGACGAGCTCAGGATAGGCTGGAATTCGCTTGAACCCATTTCCTTACTGGAAGGGGAAAGCCTGCTTACACTTAAGGTTAAGGTGATCGGATTACCGGGTGAAGAAGGCATCCGTTTCAAGCTTGCCGCTGATCCGCTCAATGAGCTGGCCGATGGGGATTACAATGTGATTAACAATGCTGTGTTAAGTATCGATGTAATCACAACTTCTATGACAGGTACAGGAGAGATTTCTTTGTCCGACAGGCTTACGCTTGCCAATCATCCCAACCCGTTTACCGGTAAAACAACCTTTACTTATTCCTTACCGGTGGATGGAAAGGTGACGCTTGAAATCTATGATATCGTTGGAAATAAAGTTAAATCATTGGTTGATGTTACTCAATCTGCCGGGGATTATGTCCTGTCGCTGGATGAAGTTACTTTGCAGCCGGGTGTTTACACTGCTACAATAAAGCTTAAGAATAAGCGGATAATTTAATAATACGTACGATTAAAATTATAAGTAAACAATAATTAATCAGCAGAGAGACTGGGTAGGAGCTTCTTGCACATGCTCACTGTTCTCATTTCAATTTTAAGGCGCATTTAGTTCTGATTTTTTGCGATATTTTGTACCTGAATTAAAACTTTAATTGATGAGAAAAATTTCTGTCATTTTACTGGGGATTACTCTTCTGATCACTATTGGTATCTATGCTCAAAACGCACCCATTACAACTGCAGGAACTAAAGTAAGTAATGGATTAACTACAATAGTACCCATTACTGCTGTAAATTTTACGAACATTGGAAGCTGTAATTTAAAACTCACCTATAACCCGGCCATTGTCACCCCTACTTCAGTTACAAAAGGCCCGTTGCTTGGGGGTCAGTTAGCATCAAACCTGACTGTCTCCGGAGTTATAACATTGGGATGGTTTACCTGGCCGGGAGTAACATTGCCCAACAACTCAGTAATTTTTAACATTTCCTTTTCTAAAGTCACGAATGGAACTTCAGCTCTTACCTGGGTAGATGATGGTTATAGCTGTGCGTATGCTGATGGCAATTCTGTTTATTTAAATGACATTCCAACATCCACTTACTATATCAATGGCTCCGTTACCTTTCAGGTGACTAATGCGCCTGTTACAGCTGCTCCGGATATCATTGCCAATCCAAATACAATTGTGAGTGTTCCGGTAAAAGTTACCGGGTTTAACAACATTGGGGCGATTTCTTTGACTTTGCATTATACTTCATCGGTGCTCACCTATCAATCCTATTACCAACACTTCCGGTTTCCCGGGATTGACAGTCAATGGAACAACTCCAGGAACGATAACCGTATCAGGGCTTGTTCCTGTTGGTGGATCCGGAATCACATTGCCTGATAATTCTATTTTATTTACTTTGCAATTCAATTTCTTAGGCGGCTCCACAGAGTTGCAGTGGTTTGATAACGGAAGTTCCTGCGAATATACGGATTACCCTGACTATAGTCCCCTTTATGATTCGCCAACATCATCTTTTTATATTAATGGTTCAGTAAGTGAAGGGTATAAAGCTTGGATTAAAGGTTTATTTGGAAGGTCCATTTCAAAACGGTGAAATGACCACTCTTTTGAACAATCTTAACCTGATTCCTCTTTCACAACCTTACGCTGGTGCACCCTGGAATTACAATGGATTGGAATCCGTCACTGAAATTCCCGACAATGTCGTTGATTGGGTTTTGGTTGATTTAAGGGAATCGACGGGAGATGCTTCAACAGCAACCTCAGATAAAACCATTGCAAAAAAAGCTGCTTTCCTGATGAAGGATGGATTAGTCAAAGATATAAATGGAGATCAGAAGCTTGATTTTGCAATTTTTATTCATCACAATTTATATGTTGTCATTTATCACCGAAATCATATTTCCGTAATTTCATCAGTTTCAACTTCCAATTATAAACGGGAACTGGCTTTTATAATTTTTCATCAGGAGCGAGTCAGGCTTTGGGTGGTAACCTCGGACATAAAGAAATTGGCACCGGAATTTGGGGTATGATAGCAGGTGATGCAAATAGTGACGGAGTTATTGGTAATTCGGATAAGCAGGGTTCCTGGAATGCAGCTGCCGGAAAAAAAGGATATCTTTCCTCTGATTTTTCGATTGATTCACAAACCAACAATAAAGATAAAAATGATTTCTGGTACATTAACCAGGGGTACAATTCATTTGTACCACAGTAAATCAAATGGAAGGACATAAAAAAAACCCGGCAAATTTGCCGGGTTTTTTGTTGTCCCACCAGGATTCGAACCTAGACAGACAGAACCAAAATCTGTAGTGCTACCGTTACACCATGGGACAGAACCTTGTCGGTTGAAAACGACGCGCAAAAGTATAAAATATTTTATTTCAGGCTATCAAGATATTAAAAGAATTTTCCTTTGGGAAAAACTATGCGTGTTAATTTTCCTTAATATTTGATTTTTCCCTTATAGGTGTGAACCGAAAATGATTAATTTCGCCAATCATTTGTAAATTCATTCTCTCCAATGGAATTGTATAAAAAATTAAACCGGATTGTCGGCTGGATCGTTTTTGCTGTTGCAACGCTTGTTTATTTTCTCACCGTTGAACCTACTGCCAGCTGGTGGGATTGTGGTGAATATATTTCTACGGCATTCAAATTGCAGGTTGGACATCCACCCGGAGCACCCTTGTTTCAGATGATTGGCAGATTCTTTTCGTTGTTTGCGTTTGGAAATGTCTCGAAGGTCGCCCTGATGATTAATATTATGTCTGCTTTAAGCAGCAGTTTTACCATCTTATTTCTTTTCTGGACCATTACTCATCTGGCGCGTAAGATCGCATTGCAAACAGGCGAAATGAACGATAGTAAAATGTACGCCATTCTGGGAAGCGGAATCGTCGGCTCGCTTGCCTTTACATTTTCTGATTCTTTCTGGTTTTCGGCTGTCGAAGGAGAGGTTTATGCCATGTCATCCTTGTTTACTGCGGTTGTTTTTTGGGCAATTCTGCGATGGGAAGATGATGCTGACGGCAAACATGCCAACAGGTGGATACTGCTGATCACCTTTCTGATGGGTTTATCTATCGGGGTGCACCTGTTAAATTTACTTGCTATCCCTGCCATTGCATTTGTCTATTATTTCAAAAAATATACTCCTTCAAAAAAAGGAATTATCCTTACCGGTATCATTTCAATAGCTCTGATCGGGCTTATTATGAATGGCATCATTCCCTGGATTGTTAAGCTTTCAAGTGTATTTGAGCTTTTGTTTGTCAATTCATTTGGTTTACCCTTCAATTCGGGAACTGCTTTTTATTTCATTGTTTTAATCGGCCTCATTATTTGGGCATTACGCTATACGATCAAAAAACAAAAAGCCCTGCTCAACACCCTGGTTTTAAGTTTTACCTTTATCCTGATCGGCTACTCATCTTTCTTTATGATTATAATCAGGTCCAACGCCAATCCCCCCATCGATGAAAACAGTCCGGAAGATGCGATCAGCCTCCTCTCCTACCTTGCAAGGGAGCAATACGGAGACTGGCCGATACTTGTATGGACAATTTTATAATGCCCCGACAATTGACCTGAAAGACGGAACTCCCGATTTATGTTAAAGATATCAAAAAAGGAAAATATGTAATTACCGACGACCGGAAAGGAACTGAACCCGTTTATGATCCCCGGTTTACCACCCTCTTCCCGCGTATGTGGAGCAACCAGAAATCGTCTCATATCGAAATGTATAAACAATATGGCAAAGTGAAAGGGATACCCATTGAAGTGGAAGGTGATGAGGGTAAAACGGAAACCAGGATTCGTCCGACTTTCGGGGAAAACCTCAGGTTTTTCTTTACTTACCAGCTCGGCCATATGTACTTCAGGTATTTTATGTGGAATTTTTCGGGACGCCAAAATGATATTGAAAGCCAGGGAGAAATTGAAAATGGTAACTGGCTGACCGGCATAAACTGGTTCGATGAAAACATTCTTGGATTGGGACCTCAGGAAAACCTGCCCGACAGCATGAAGAATCCTGCAAGAAATAAATTTTATTTGCTTCCTTTCCTTTTGGGACTGATAGGTCTTATTTATCATTCTAACACGAACAAAAAAGACACGCTGGTTATCGCACTTTTATTTATCATGACAGGTTTGGCCATCCTGGTTTACCTGAATCAATATCCTTACCAGCCGCGGGAACGGGATTATGCTTATACCGGATCGTTTTATGCTTTTGCTATTTGGATTGGACTTGGCGTAATGGCTCTTGCAGATATGCTGAGTAAAAAAATTGATGCAAAATTAGCTGCTATTGCAATTACAGTAGGTACCTTGCTGCTTGTTCCTGTTATTATGGCAAAAGAAGGATGGAATGATCATAATCGTTCCGGGAAATATGCAGCACGCGATTTTGCAGCTAATTATCTGAACTCATGCGAACCCAATGCAATTTTGTTCACCAATGGCGATAATGATACTTTCCCTCTCTGGTATGCTCAGGAAGTAGAAGGGATCAGGACAGACGTGAGGGTTGTAAATTTCATGCTTGCATCGGGTCATTGGTATATTCATCAAATGATGAATCAGGCTTATCAATCCGATCCCCTCCCATTTACGCTTTCTTACGATCAGTATCAGAATGGGGTTAACAATGCGGTAGTGTTTTATAATACCAACGTTCAGGGAAATGTGGAGTTAAAACAGGTTATTGATTTTATTGCCAGTGAAGACGAAAGAAGCAAACTTAGACTAAACAGCGGAGAAAAAATAAACTTTTCTCCAACGAAGAAATTCAAGCTTACTATTGACTCCGCAACAATTGTAAAAAACAAGGTTGTTCCGGATTATTTAACCAATAAAATTGTACCCGCTATTGAATGGGAAGTGAAACAGAATTATTTGTACAAAAATGACCTCATGTTGCTTGACCTGATTGCGACTAACAATTGGGAACGTCCTATTTATTTTGCCAATCCAAACAGCATCAATAAAGTTCTTGGAATTGAAAGCTATTGTCATTTGGAGGGAATGGTTTACAAATTTATGCCGGTAAAAGCTGAAAATTATATTTCAGGAGTGGGTGGGATCAATGCCGAATCATCGTATGATATTTTTATGAACAAATGTAAATGGGGTAACCTTAATGACCCAAAGGTTTATGTTGACCGTGAAAGTGCAAGGAATTCAATTATTCCAAAGCAAAATTTCATGCGGGTTGCCGAAAACCTTGTTTCGAAGGGGGAAAAAGAAAAGGCGATTGCATTGCTTGATGTTTGCCTTAAAGAATTCCCTGACAGTAAGATCACATACGATATGTACATGATCCCATTTGCGGATGTGTATTATGAAGCCGGTGCGATGGAAAAAGGAAATGCTATTTGCGAAAGGTTATTTGACATTTATAAGCAAAACCTGGATTATTATAACAGCCTTGATAATAAGCTTGCAAAATATTATGAAACTGAATATAACCAGGCCATTGGTATTATTCAGAGATTGTCGATGATGGCCAAAACGAATAAACAAACGGAGCTTTATAATAAAATTGACGGGGTTTTTAAAGAGGAATTGAATAGACCTGAAATAGAGGTTACCCCGGCCATCATTGATGTTGTCTCATTGCGCGAAACACAAGAAAAATGCCCACCAGAATAAAAGGGATGCTGAGGAGTTGCCCCATGTTTAAAGCCATGTTTGCCTCAAATCCAACCTGAGGTTCTTTTATGAACTCAATAATAAATCGTACACCGAAAAGCAGGATCAGAAATAAGCCAAAAATTAACCCGGATTTCAGGTTCGTTTGTATTTTTACGATAAATAAAATAGAGCAGGAAAAAAATCAGCAAATAGGAAAGTCCTTCATAAATTTGGGTAGGATGTTTGGCAACAGTCTCATTTTCCCTTTCGAAAATAAACCCCCAGGGCAAAGTGGTTTCGATGCCGTAAATTTCCGAGTTCATTAGGTTCCCCATACGGATACATAGTCCGGCAAGTGCAATTACAATAACAACCCTGTCAAGAATCCATATATAGGGTTTTTTAATTTTACGGGACAGCAGGTATAGTGCCAATAAAATACCAATTGCCGCGCCATGGCTGGCAAGGCCACCCTCCCAAACTTTTAATATCATGATCGGATTCTTCAGGTAATATTCGGGTTCATAAAAAAGGCAATGTCCAAGCCTTGCACCAACTACAGTACCTACAACCATATAAGTAGTCAATGTGTCGAGAACTTTTGGGGGAATGTGTTCTGCTTTAAAAATTTTACCCATGATAATGTATCCAAACACAAAACCAAGTGCAAACAATAATCCATACCAGCGAACGGCAAGGCTGCCAATCCGGAATATTTCAGGATCGACATTCCAAACGATTGAGTTAATGATCATGAGTTTAAAATTTACCGGGCAAATATACAAAAGGTATTTTTGCGAGAGATTGCTTTATTCAAGTTTATACTGCCTTAAGAAACCCCTGAAATTCTTGCACTTAAAACATTTGGATCATTTGCCCTTTTTAAACCTGAGAAATCCTCAGCTTTATTTATCGCATCTTCCAAATCGATATTTTTTTGGTTCATGAAGTAATACCATTTTTTTTCGAGGCAATATTCAGCAAGATATTCCTGTTCAGTTTGCCCGGGAGTAGGTATGAATACTGCCTTCTTTCCTAAAGCTGATAAGATCCATCAGGGTAGAATAACCTGGCCTGGAAATAACAATTCGGGACTGAAGAATCGCTTTTCTTAATCTTTCTGAATCAAGATGGGGAAAAAATTCTATACGGCCTTCAATTGTGACACCCTGCCCGGATTCAGGCTTGCCACCGACAACAATGGCCGAATATTTATGCAGTTTTAATTGGGACAAAATCTTTTCTTCCAGTATGGTTCTTTGTGGTTCAGGCCCCGACAGTAAAACTAAAATATCATATTTATACTGGCTATTTCTTTCTGAATTATTTTCATTGTCGGAAATGCCGGCGAACCGCGATAATGGACCGATAAAATAGGTGCTTTTTGGTAATGATTTTAAGTGTGAGAGTTCCCCTGAAAGATTCGGCTCATCGATGAAATCGGGCACCCAGCATTCATCGAATTTTGAAATATAGTGCATGTTCAGTCTATAAATTAAAGGCTGAAGAAACGAAAGATAACGGGGTGCTTTTATTCCGAGCTGATGGGTAATAAAAATACAAGGTACTTTTTTGGCCGACAGGCCATAGCGATTGTCTGAAATAACGCCATCAATCTTATAATTCCGGATAATCTCATCAAGTAGTTCTTTTTCCTTTCGGATCCCTTGCAGGATGCGCGGAATCTGGATAGTCATTTTGAATGCCATACTTCCTTTGCCAGGATAAGAAAACTTATATCCGGGAAATTTGACAAATTGAAGGTTGGGAAATTCAAGCCTGAGAAAAGCCAGAGATCTGCCGTCGGCAGCAATTATTACATTGGCATGTTGATGCAATAATTCACGAATCACCGGAACGCACCGGGTAGCATGTCCGATTCCCCAATCGAGAGGGCAGACTAAAATGTTTGGTTTATCTTTCAATTAATACTTGAAATTTTTGATTGACAAATTTATCAAAATAAGCCACCACCCTGCAAATCTTAACATAACTTATCATTTCTTCTTTTAAACTTTTTATATTTGCATGTGATAAAAACGCTGGTTGGGAAGAAACCATTTTTAATAATTTAATCAGGTATTTTGCTGAAATATCAAATAGGAATAACATTAATACCCGGTGTTGGGGATGTTAACGGGAAGAAATTAATTTCCTATTGCGGAAGCGCTGAAGCTGTCTTCAAGGAAAAGAAAAAAGCCCTGTTAAAAATACCCGGTATCGGCGAATTAACAGTCAACTCAATCGTTTCTCAAAATGTGCTTGAACGTGCTGAGGAGGAGGTAGCATTTATTGAGAAATACAGGATCAAAACTTTCTTCTTTAATGACAAAGACTATCCTAAAAGGTTAAAGCATTGCATCGACAGCCCGATCATGCTTTATTACAAAGGAAATGCTGATTTAAATAGCGATAAAATCATAAGTCTTGTTGGAACGCGCCGGGCTACGGAATACGGAAAAGAAATTTGCAGCAAAATAATTGAAGAGTTAAGCCATCTGAAAGTAATCGTAGTGAGTGGGCTGGCATATGGAATCGATGCAAAAGCGCATCAGGCGGCGTTACAGTTTGGATTGGAAACGGTGGGTGTGCTGGCTCATGGCCTCGATCGCATTTATCCTTATGCGCATAAATCGATGGCTGAAAAAATGATAAATTCCGGGGGCTTACTCACCGACTTTCTCAGTAAAACCAGTCCTGACCGTGAAAATTTTCCAAAACGGAACCGGATCATCGCCGGTATATCAGATGCACTCGTTGTTGTTGAATCGGCAATCAAGGGTGGAGCGCTCATCACTGCGAACATTGCCAACTCATATAACAGGGACGTATTTGCGTTTCCGGGAAAGGTAACCGATAAGTTTTCCGAAGGCTGTAATTACCTTATAAAAACTAACAAGGCCGCCCTGATTCAATCAGCCAAAGACATTGAATATATCATGCTATGGGAGGAGAAAAGTAAAACATCAACGTTTCAGCACAAACTTTTTGAAGAATTGTCTCCGGAAGAAGATATGATTATAAAAATTCTGCAGGAAAAAGGTGAAGTAAGCGTGGATTATATCGTGCTGCAATCACAACTTTCGAACAGTAAAATTGCTGCTATCCTGTTAAATCTGGAATTTAAGGGAATGGTGAAAAGCCTGCCCGGTAAAATGTATAAATGCCTCTGATATTCCGGTTCATTCCTTTCTGATTCGTTTGTATTCCTCGTTAAGTTCAAAGGCCTTGTAATAAAGCATGATGACTATTACAAAGGCGCCAATGGCAAGGAATAACAATAAACGAAAATCTTCATGCGCAGGAATAAAACAGAAATTATACAAGGCGTGAAAAAAAGAAGCACCCAATAATCCGGTCATTGCATCCACAAACTTGTTCTCACGGGTTTTGGCCATGCCCAAAAAGAAGCCAAGAATTACTGCAAAGAAAAGGTTGGCAAAAATAACGGTGATGGCATAAAAGAAATCTATTTTACCATAGTCGGGCACTGTGAGATAAATGATGTTACCGGCAAAAACAAAACCCATTGCAATCATTGAGCTGTAAACAATACTGTCAAGGGGACCATTAAAACTGCTTTTGGAATAATTATAGTACCTTAAAATCAAAAATTTACCAAACTCTGATCCGAATCCCATGACAATAAATGAGTAAAAGATGATCCTGCGAAGGTTTTTGAAATCTTCGAGTCCGAATTTTCTGGCGATGTACTGGAAAATAACAACAAGGACAATGCTGAACATTCCGAGCACAAAACTGGTAATCAGGCCAGGGTATCTGTCTTTACCCCGTTTAACCCATACAATAGCATAGATTACAAATGCAATGAGTGGTGCAAGAATGATTGACAAAATGTAATTGATTATCATGTTTTTTCGATTTAAGCTGCCAAATTTACAAATTGGTTTTAAACATAAGGAATAATTAACAAATAATTTTATACCACGCCATAAGAAAGTGAAATTATTAGCTGGAATGGTTCAGAAAATATAAGGTATTAAGAAAGCATATTATCCTTGTTGATATTTTCATTGTATATTTCAGCCTGTCGTTTTATCGACTCATTATGAACAATCTCCAGAAGCTTTTGCAAAAATTCCCGGTTCAAACCAGAATCAACAGCCATAGTCAATCGATCCTGAACAATATTGCTCCATCTTTTCAATTGCAATATCGTGATGTTGTGATCTCTTTTATATTTACCCATTTCATCGATAAGGCCCATCCGTCGTGATAAAATATGGATCAGCTCTGTATCAATTTTATCAATTTCTTTGCGCAAAACTTCCAGCTTTGATTCAAATTCGATGGTACCTTTCTCCTTTCTTATTACCAGTGAACCTACCAAATTTGCAAGAGCATCAGGTGTGATTTGCTGTTGCGGATCAGTCAGAGCGTGGTCAGGATCAATATGCGATTCAATCATTAACCCATCCATTTCAAGGTCGAGCGCTTGCTGAGCAATCCCGGCCAAAAAACTCCGGTCACCGCAAATATGGCTTGGATCGCATATTACAGGCAGACCCGGAATGATCCTTTTCAGTTCGATGGGAATTTCCCACATAGGTGCATTTCTGTAAGGAGTTTTATCAAAAAAGTAAAATCCACGATGGATGGCGGCCAGACGTTTTATCCCTGCCTGGTTAATCCTTTCCAGTGCACCAATCCACAAATTAAGATCAGGATTTACCGGATTTTTAACCATAACCGGAATATCAACTCCTTTCAGAATGTTGGCAAGGTCCTGAAGAGAAAAAGGATTTACAACTGTTCTGGCACCTATCCATAAAATATCAATTTCGTATTTTAAAGCGGCTTCCACATGCTCCGGATTAGCAACTTCAACTGTAGTAAGCAATCCCGTCTGTTCTTTAACCTTCCTTAGCCATTTGAGACCCTCAATGCCCACGCCTTCAAATAAACCCGGACGCGTTCGGGGTTTCCATATCCCTGCCCTGAAAATCCTGACATTGGGAATAGCTGAAATCGCCCTGGCAATTTGTATTACCTGGTCTTCCGACTCTGCGCTGCATGGGCCGGAAATAACCAATGGCCTATCCTTTATATCAAGCCAATTTTCAAGCGGTATTATATCAAGCACTGTTCCCATAATGACCAGTAAAAGTACTTATTTTGAATACATATAAAATGAATAATATCAAAGGTATAAAATACAAATATCTGAGATGAAAGTTTAAAAAAGTCGCTAATTTTGCCGACAATAATTTGGTCGGAAATAAATGGATAAAATAAAAAGAACAAAAATAATCGATCTTCTTAAGTCCGATGATTTTGGAAAGGTTGTTAATGTCAAAGGCTGGGTCCGGACCAGGAGAGGCAGTAAGAATGTTTCTTTCATCACATTGAATGACGGATCGACCATTAACAATTTGCAGGTTGTTGTGGATCATGCTCTCATTAAAGAGGAAGATATACAATATGCTCACAGTGGCGCTTCTTTATCAATAACCGGTGAAATAATTAAATCACCCGGAAGTGGCCAGCACGTCGAAGTCAATGCGCGACAAATCGAAATCCTTGGCAAAGCCGATCCTGATGAATATCCTTTGCAACCAAAGAAACATTCACTCGAGTTCTTAAGGGAAAAAGCTCACCTGCGTTTTCGGACAAGTACTTTCAGTGCCATAACAAGAGTTCGCCACGCTTTGATCTTTGCGATCCATAAATTTTTCAACGATAAAGGATTTTGCAATATCCATACTCCAATCATTACAGGATCAGATGCTGAAGGTGCAGGTCAAATGTTCAGGGTTTCGATCCTTGATGCGAAAAATCCACCTTTGAATGAAGATGGTTCAGTAAATTTTAAAGAAGACTTTTTTGGCAAAGAAACCAACCTTACAGTTTCAGGCCAGTTAGAAGCTGAACTTGCGGCTTTGGCATTGTCAGATGTCTATACATTCGGTCCAACCTTCAGGGCTGAAAATTCAAATACTTCCCGGCATCTTGCCGAATTCTGGATGATTGAACCGGAAATGGCATTTTATGATATCAATGATAATATGGATCTGGCCGAAGAAATGCTGAAATACATTATCAAATATGCTCTGGATAATTGTAGTGACGATCTTGCATTTCTTAATAAACGCCTTGCCGAAGAAGAGAAATCGAAGAAGCAGGAAGAGCGCTCACCCATGGGATTAACAGAGAAGTTGCAGTTTGTGCTTGAAAATGACTTTGAAAGGATCACTTACACCCAGGCCATTGAAATTTTAAAAAATTCGAACCATAACAAAAAGAAAAAATTCCAGTTTCCGATTGAGAAATGGGGAATAGACCTTCAATCGGAACATGAAAGGTATCTTGTAGAACATCATTTTAAAAAGCCGGTCATCGTCACAGGATATCCAAAAGAGATCAAGGCATTTTATATGAAGCTTAACGATGATGGAACTACCGTCAGGGCAATGGATGTGCTGTTTCCACAGATCGGAGAAATCATCGGCGGATCGCAAAGAGAGGAAAATTATGATGCTCTGTTGAAACGAATGCGCGAAATGAACGTACCAGAGAAGGAAATGTGGTGGTATCTCGAAACAAGAAAGTTTGGTACAGTGCCACATAGTGGATTTGGACTCGGTTTTGAGCGGATGGTTCAGTTTATTACCGGGATGGGCAATATCAGAGATGTTATTCCTTTCCCGAGAACACCCCAAAATGCAGAGTTTTAATTTTTATCAGATGAAAGTTTTATTTTGATTTTGAATTTAATTTACCGATATTTGTTCGCTGCAGGAAAAAAAAGTTTTAATCAGCAAAAGGAATTTGCATGTTAAATCAACGGTTACAACAAAAATTACTTCAGAAGCTGTCACCCCAACAGATCCTTCTGATGAAATTATTGCAGATCCCCTCCATTGCTCTTGAACAAAGGATCAAGCAGGAGATTGAAGAGAATCCTGCCCTGGAAGAAATAAATGAGGACGAGATACTGGATGCGGATGTGGATTATGATGAACCCGTTGATGCTGAAGAATTCGATCAGGAAAAAGAAGAGGAAGTTGAAACCAAAGATGGCGACGACGAATTTGACCTGAACGATTACATTGCGGACGATGACGATATTCCTGCCTATAAATTAAATGCCAACAACTACAGCTCCGACGACGAAAGAAGGGAAATCCCTTTTATTTCAGGAAATTCATTTCAGGATCTTTTATATTCCCAGCTGGGAATGCGCAATCTGAATGAAAAACAACAACAAATAGCTTCCTATATCATCGGCAATCTTGATGACTCGGGTTATCTTAACAGGGAAATTTCAGCCATGGTTGATGATCTGGCTTTTGCCCTGAATATCCAAACAACAAAGGAAGAAATACAGGAAATGCTTTATGTCATCCAGGATATGGAACCCCATGGAGTTGGAGCCAGAAATCTACAGGAATGCCTGTTAATTCAACTCAGAAAGAAAGAGCAGCAGGGACCTGAAACCGAATTGGCCATGCAACTTTTGGAAAGGCATTTTAATGAATTTACAAAAAAGCATTACGATAAGATTTTAAAGAAAGCTAAAATTACCGAGCAGGAATTGAAAAATGCTGTCGATGAAATTCTTAAACTGAATCCCAAGCCAGGCAATTCTCACAGCGATTCATCAAAGACAAATCATTATATTCTTCCTGACTTCTTTATTTATAACACCAACGGTTCACTTGAGTTTCAGCTGAATTCCAAAAATGCTCCTGAATTGAGGATTAACAGGACTTACATGGATATGCTTGAAGATTATGCGGCCAGCAAGAATAAAAATCAGCACAAAGATGCCATATCGTTTGTAAAGCAAAAAATCGATTCAGCAAAGTGGTTTATCGATGCAATCAGGCAAAGGCAAAACACACTGCAAATCACCATGCAGACCATCATGAATTACCAGCAGGAATATTTTATGACCGGGGATGAAACCAAACTCAGACCCATGATCCTGAAGGATATTGCTGAAATCGTTAATCTCGATATTTCAACCATTTCACGCGTAGCTAACAGCAAATATGTTCAAACACCTTTCGGCACTTTCCTTCTGAAAAGCTTCTTTTCAGAATCGATGCAGAACGACAGCGGTGAAGAGGTTTCAACCAGGGAGATCAAGAAAATATTATCGGATTGTATCGAGGCTGAAGAAAAGGGAAAGCCTTTGACAGATGAACAACTCACACAAGTCCTGAAGGAAAAAGGCTATAATATCGCCAGACGTACCGTTGCCAAATACCGCGAACAGCTCAATATTCCTGTTGCCAGACTAAGAAAGGAATTGTAACAGGCAAACCGGCATGCAAGATAAATTAGCCAAAACAATTTCAATTCTATTTCATCCGCTATTATTTCCTTCGTACTTTACACTCCTTATTTTTAACCTGAATAATTATATTTCTCTTCTCATTCCAGCCGGAGCCAAACTTGTGATTTTTTCCCTGATCTTTATTACGACTTTTATTTTCCCAGCGATCTTTATTCTTATCATGAAACGAAAGGGTCTGATCAAAAGCCTTCAGATGGAATCAAGGGAGGAACGGGTTTATCCATATGCTATAACTGCGATTTTTAATTTTTCAGCCTTCTATATGATTAAGCAAATACAGATTCCGGAAGAATATTACCTTTTATTATTGGGCTCTGGTGCTTTGATCCTGATTTGCCTGGTGATCAATTTCTATACAAAAATAAGTGCACATATGGTTGGCGCCGGAGGATTAACGGGGGCTTTGACTGGCATGTCATTGCGATTAAATATTGACCTGGTAGTGCTGATCGTTTTGGCTATTCTTTGTTCAGGCCTTATTGGATTCGCCCGTTTGAAATTAAATGCTCATAGACCTTCTCAGATTTATATAGGTTTTATCTGCGGAATGATTGTAATGACAATTTTTTTATTGATTTAATCCTAGAAAGGGATAATGGTTATACCTACCGAGATGGGGTACATTTCCGGGCCCTTGCCCTCCTGAAATAATGTCGAAAGCTGATAATATCCCCAGAGATTAAGCCATTTATAACCAATCCGGGCTGAAAATCCGTACCTGTTCTTTTCGAGATAATTGATTTTCTTCTTTTTATAAATAACAAGATCCTGATTTTGGCTCAGGAAATCATCTCCTTTATATTTGCTGTGACCCATGATCAGAAAGCCGAATTTGAATCCAATGGCAACACGGAATTCACTTTTGGATTTATACCTTATTTCAAGGGGTATATCAAGGTAGGTAACAGTAAATTTGGATTTTTTATAGGAATATTCACTGGGAAGTGAGTCTGCAATTGGAACAAAAAAAGATGAGTTGTCATCTGTACAAAGAAATGATGAATTAAACATATTGTGGACTCCGATTCCCAGCCCCGGCGAAAAGCTTACATCGCTTTTTCCAAACATGTAATTATAGGTTCCGAAAATATTGACACCCGGATTGATGGTCTTTGGATCAACAGTTTTTGGAATGTCCTGCCAGATATCCGTAAAAACATCCAATCCAAAAGTGAATAATCTTTTTGTTTCTTCATTAACTACCTGGCTGAACGAATTAAGAGAAACAATACTTAACAAAACGATCAATAATTTTTTCATGCTAAATGTTATAACCGGAAGGCAAAATTAAACATTTTCCAAAACGTTCAGGGATATTATTTACCGGGATCCTCAGTTTCATAACCCCAGCTTGTGTAAAATGCGGCTTTATCAAAAAACAGCACCATCCTTCTATCAAGTTCGAGGACAATATAAATATCGATTGTTTTTTCCCACATTCCTTGCGACAAGGCAAGTTCCCAAATATTTTTTTTGATCAGGCTTAAGGCACTTAACACTTCGCTTACTTTGAAACCCTCCTTTTTTCTTGTTCTTCCCATCTGAACATAAAAGTCGCGGATATCTTTATCCGTAGAAAGGCTATTTAGCCATTGGTTGAATAGAAAAATTATCCGTTGGCCGCGTTTGAAAATTTCATCCCTTCCAAGTTTCCGATATCCATGTGTTGATTTTTTATCTAAAATATCTTCCAGTATAATTTCGGGCTATCATATCTGCGTTTTTTTCAATAACCTCAATAAGACGGTCCGATAAAAAATATTTTTTTCGCATCTCAATTTCTTCAGCCCCCCGCGATAATTTAAAAGACTCAACAATAGCCCAAATGTCTTCTTTGCTGCGAATGTATGCCCTGATTGCTTTTTCATTTGATTTAAAAGGCAGTTGAGGTAATTTATTAATATGAAAATATTTCACATTCGTAGCATCATCACCAGCCATCAAACTTCCTCCCACTTTTTCCACTTCATAGGTAATAAAAGTCAGATCGCCATAGTGCCTGCTTTTTACTGAATCTACATCCACCAGGCTGATGATCTTTCCTTCGATACCCGATTCCTCCATTCAGTTCACGCAAAGCAGCCTGTTCAATGCTTTCGCCGGTTTCAGCAAACCCGGTAGGCAGGCACCAGCTTCCTTTATAAGGTTTGTTACCTCTCTTGACCAGCAATATAGATTTGTCTATGCAATGAATGCATGAAACCACAGGCAAAGGATTTTCATAAAAGTAGATTTTACACTGTTTACAATACTGACGTGGAATGTCACCTTCCGGTTTCAACGAAACCTTGTTGCCGCAATGAGGACAATAATTTTGCTTTTTCTTTTTCACTTATTAATTATTTAATGGATGGGTACAAATAAAAATTGCATCCTTCTTTGTGATCCTGAATTCTTTCTTCCTCAGGACTTTTTGCAATATACCCTTTTCAAGCCGATTGGAAAGCATTGGGGTCATTTGCATATTTTCCGGAATAAAAAATGATCTTTTAAAGGCAATATACGTCATCAATTCATTGACTGATTCTTTGGTGAATACCAGTTCATTTTCATAATCCCTTTTTTCAATTTTAGCGAAATAGTTTGAAAGTCTCGGTATTCCTTCTTCGGCAGGAAAATTACTGATAAGCTTGTCGTGCGGAAGAGGTCCTGGCTGTGAGTATCCTATATCTTTAAATATTTCGCTGATCATTGTTGTCAACTCATGCAGGTGAGAAGAATAATGGGTAATAATGATGAAAGTACCTGTTTTCCTTAGTATGGAAGCGACCGTTGAAATGATCTCAGGGAAGAAATATATTGAAAAACTGCTCAGAACCAAATCGACTGAGGCAGGTTTAAAGTTTGAAAGAGCTTCTGTTCCTGAATCATAAAATTGTCCATTAAACCCTAATCCCTGGCATAGTTTGAGAAAAGGTTGCCGGTATTCTGCGAAACGATCGAT
Organism: uncultured Bacteroidales bacterium; assembly: GCA_963705185.1. Lineage (GTDB taxonomy): Bacteria > Bacteroidota > Bacteroidia > Bacteroidales > JAADJA01 > JAADJA01. Next base: position 7,303 of record CAVPJF010000005.1, on the reverse strand, counting down.
TCCGGTAACTACCGCTTTGTTGTTGATTTTATTTTTTAATGCTTGTGTAAAGAATCCAAAACCGCAGCCCATGTTAATTACCTGTTTTGCGCCTTTAACGTTCACATTGCGAAGAGCAAATTCACGAATGTCTCCTTTATTGGTGGAGTGAGCTATGATAATTTCCGAGGATTCCTTATGTCCGATGGTATCGCGGAATACTTCAGATAGTTTGTCAGTCGGATAATTCATACTCTTTTATATTGACCAACAAATATAAGAATAATTGATGGGGAGATGGGAAATTATTCGCGCATTCGCGGCAAACTAAAAGAAGAAGAAAATAAAAAATTAATTATGATCCCGGGCACAAAATACCATTACATCCATTTTTTCCGCTTGAACATGAAATACATAAAAGCTACAATGCTAAGCATTGCAACGACTACAATCCAGAATGAACTCGGATTATCATGCATGGGCAGAATGACATTCATCCCGAATAATCCGGTTAAAAATGTCAACGGGAGAAGGATAGAGGAGATAAGGGTAAGTATTTTAATAATTTCATTGGTGCGGTTGGCCTGCATGGAATCGAAGGTGCGTGACAAACCCTCGATCAATTCAGCATAATCTTCCGTCGCATCCCACATTTGCTTGTAGTAGTCGAGGATGTTGCTCCAGTAGTCTTCCATATTGTTGGCATAACCTTCAATCTGTTTCGATTCGAACCGGGCAAACAGCGGAAGCTGTGGCTTGAACATGGTATTCAGCAGAATGATGTTCTTCCGGATCACAGAAATCCGTTCGATGGTATGCTCGGCTTTGAAATCGAACAATGCGCGGTTGATCGAATCGACATCATCGCCAATTTTTTTAATGATCTTTTGTGTGGCTTTCATAAGCCTTTCGAGGATGGTATATAGCAGGGCATCACTTGTTCCCACTTCAAGATCTTCGTCCCGGGCTTCCATTTCCTTACCTTCGCGGAACATATCGGCCACCGCCCAGTGTGATTTACCGATGGTAACCAGAAAATCCTCACCCCAGAAAATTTTCACTTCCCTGATGCGGAGAAACCGGTTTTGCTTATCGAAATCGGGGAAATGAAGGATCATGAAATAGTAATCGTCGTAAATATCGACTTTGGGGCGCTGGTTGTATTCCTCTTTACAGTCTTCGATGTCGAGGGTGTGGAAATGAAAGTTATCTCTGAGGTAATTAAGGTTATCGTCGGAGGGATTAACGATATGGTGCCATCTGAGTGTCCCGATTTTAATAGTTTCGATCATAGTCCCTCCTTTCTTTTACTATGACTACATCCCGTTGTTTATTTAATAAAAGTCTTTTCTGAAAATTACTTTACATGGTATCTTCAATCGGCAATCAGCAAAACTACAGACTTCTTTTTAGTATTATGAATATTTTTCAGGATTGTTGATCATATGAAATAATAATTTACCAATTTCTTCAGATTTAAAATTCAAGTCCTGGTGTTGTTCCTGTGAAATATATTTACAAGCTCAATGAAAAATCTAACCAAACCTGTACTTCCGAATTTTCCATATCAGCATCTGACATTTTACTTACGAAATGTGCAGCATATTGTCTTTTTCGGTAACCTTCTCCTATATTTGAACATACCGACCGGGATGCTTTTCTTATTTGCGACGTTAATGAAAATATCTCACCCTTTGGATAAGTTTTAGTGATTTCGAAAATCTCCATTACAAGTGCAAATGCCTTTTTATAAACCAACAAATTTTTGAATCCTCCCGGCATTATCTCAAGGTAATAATTTCATCAAAAAGTGTTTAGCCTTTTTCTATTGCCGACTGCCTCGAACTGCCGACTGAAACCCGCGGCAAAGATATAAAAATACATTTGACAATAAGAGATTGTTTTTTACCCTTTGTGCAACTTTGTGATTTCCCTTTGAGTCACTTTGTGGTTAGAAAAAATCATTAACCACAAAGGTCCTTTAGGCGGACTATTAATAATTTGTTTTAAATGTGATGGTCACACTGAGCCCTGCATCCGCTGGCTTATTGGGAAAGGCGCAGGAGTCGAAGTGTGCGGGGTGGCAATGTGATCAAATCCGGTTCATCCTTCGAGACGTCCTGAAAGGCGGAGCTCCTCAGGATGACCGTCATTTGTATTATACTAAAAAAGGAACCCCTTTCAGAATTCACAAAGCAGATACTAAGCCCACCCGGATGATATTAGTCGGATGGGAACCACAAAAAAAAGGTAATCACTTAATTCTGTGACTACCTCTTTTTAAAATTTAAAAGTGAATCTCTATTCCACCATCATCTTTTTAGTGACTGAGTTTTCACCCGAACGGACGGTATAGAAATAAACTCCGGCATTCAATGCGGTGGCATGAATGATAAGTTCTGCTTTACCTGCCGGGTATTGCTGTGCAGGAACTGAATAAATCACCTGTCCCATCAGGTTGCTCACTTCCAGGCTAAGGCTGGCAGGTTTATCAAGCATTACATATACAGTAGAGTTTCCGCCGAATGGATTAGGGTAATTCTGTGAAACTTTGGTATCGCTGATGATGGATTTGTTTTCATGTACACCATTAATAATATCAGATTTAAGAACCGACATGACTCTAATATTATTTTCACCTGTGTCTGTCCTGTGGTCGTATAACCCGGACTCATTGTCTGCCTCGTACATGAAATAGATATTTTCATTCGAATTAGGCGATGCAGAAGGCCAAACACATTCATCATAAAAGTAAATCAAATCAGCGTGCATGTCATAAAATGTACCCCATGATGTACCTCCATCAGGAGATGAACGTGTCCAAATATGTCGGTAATTTGATTGACCATTATCAAAATCTCAGTAACCGAGGAATAAATCACAAATAACCGGTTCTGGTCATCAATTACCATTTGACGGATGACTTGATAATCCTGTATTATAAGCGGTCGCAGTAATATCACCAATTAGATCGAGTGTGCCATTACCGTTTACATCTTGTGACCAGCCTATAAGACTATAATCCTCTTCCAGCTCTGTCGGCTCACCATAAGGATTTAGTGCATTAATATCACTTGAAAATGATGGCCTGTTTTCATTCCAGTAAGCTACACCATCTACACCAGGAAAATAGGATTGGGCTGTTCCATCAGCTGATAGTCCTCTTGAAATACTAAATACAGTATGAATAAGTCCGTTATTATCAATCGCTAAATGATGCGAGCCGTCAGGACAATAAAATGTATCAGTTACCATACCAGTAATCCATTTTGGATAAGGACACTCCCAAATCACATTTTTTTCCCACGTGTCGCCATCATCCATTGATTTCATAAGTACCAAATCCGTCCAATTATCACCAACCAGGAATGCAAGAGTACCATTTTTAGGCTCAGCAAATTCATAAGTATCATAACTAATTTCCGAATAATATTCGGGCCCATTCATCAAATAATTGATTTTCAATTTCCCATGTTAGCCCTCCGTTAGATGAACGTGAATATAGTAGTGCATGCCCCTGACCATTGTATGCTACCCATGTAGTAGAAAGAATATGAATCGTTTGTCTGTTAATACCGTTTGTCATCACCCTTGGAAAGGATATATCTTCTGCACCGGAAGGACCTGCCTGAATTACCAAATTCCAATCACCGGATCCTTTTTAACCCTTGTGCCTAAAATAGTACCAACAGATAATAATCATGACAGGTATAAGTTTCGCCATTGTCACCCCACATTGTGCTCTAGGATGGCCAACCTGCTTTTGCACCGGTTTCGATAGCCTGGGTAGGGGAGATCTCCCCAAACATTTCCATCAAAATAATTGTATCCTGTTCCTCTTTCAGGAAAGCTTGATGGAACAAATCCCATATTCCACACAGCTCCCATTGTACCATCTTCATACAAATAAAGCCTGTTTTGAGTGGAGGAATTTGTCTGCAAATCGTACCAGGAAACTCCGATTTCGTTTTCAGCCATCATACTGGCGTCTTTCATTCCAGGGACAAAATTTATGTTGATGTTACCTATGTCCTTAATGGCCTTTGCCGGCATCTTAAGAGCAATATCCCTTTTTGCTTTTGGAAGCACTGCTCTTTCCTGCGCAATGATGCTTATTCCAAAACCAAGCACCAATAATAGTAGTACAAATTTTTTCATAATATTAATTTTTAATTAAACGACTTAAAATTGATTATCCTGTTATTTATATCTTTTAAAGCACTTACAAAATTAGATAATAAATCCGATTGCACGACCCAAAATTAAAAACAGCGAAAATAAAATAATTAGAAACTAAAACCAATTGCAATCAGTTTCCGGCAATGGAAAAAAAGTTAACGGCAACTATAAATTCAATCAACATCCTGGAATTGTTGTCATGATGGAAAGAAATCCAGGAAGATTAACCCTCTGCTTCAAGCGTCCTCGCTTGAAATCCTGACATTCATCAAACCCCCTCCGCTAAAAGCGTCCTCGCTTGAAGTCCTATCCCTATAACAAATCATAGTTCTAAAACTTTTAAAGGACTATCCGGATTTGAGCTGCAATAAACATAATCTTCCGGTCGCAAAACGAAACCTGCTTTAACTGGATTCATCCGGATGTAGTCAACCTTTTGATCAATAATCGCATTATTGTAAAGCAAAGTAGGACTATTAAAATTTTGCCAGACCTGATAATTTTTATTCAATACATTATTCTCCCCATGCCATTTGAACATTTTTAATAACCATTTCTTCCTGCTTTCCAATGGATTATTCGAAATCAATTTTATCAATTCCTTTGAAGTGAATGATTTGAAATCACGCAGAATATCGCTTAGAGGAACGTCTGTCCCTTTGCAGATTAAATGGACATGGTTAGTCATGATTACATATTCATATATTTCCAGACATTTGTTTTGCTGACAATATTGAAAGTTTTGGATGATCAGATCGAAATATATCGGACGGGTAAAAAGATCTATCCAATCGACAATTGTCATGGTTATGAAATATAGTTCATTCGGTTGTGAAGCTGTTTTGCTCACTTTTTATTCTGCTTGAAAGCGGGAACTAAAAATAGTTAAAATTTGGTTTGTTTTTAAAATGGATATAAAATGTTGGACAAAATCTTCAAGCGTAGACGCTTGAAGCAGACAAGGACGGAAACTTCAAGTGTGGACGCTTGAAACTGACGAGTACAATATTCTAAAACAAAACAGGCTGCTCTTGCAAGACAACCTATTTTGATTTATGTTCAGAAAAGTATTTTCAAGCGTGGACCTGCCTTGCAGCAGAGCAGGCGTGGACGCTTGAAACAGAATTTCTATTCGACCACCATTTTTCGGGTAATCATTTTATCATCTACAAATACGCTGTAGAAATAAACACCCGGTTGCAGCTGGCCGCCATCCAGAGGCAGAAAATGAGTTCCGGCATTTACCTGCAAGGAAGGATTTTCATACACTTTCTGCCCTACCAGGTTATAAACCTTCAAACCGAGCATGCTTCGCTGATTCACATCCACCCTGATCTTCGAAATTCCGCTGAAGGGATTGGGTGAGTTCTGAAAAACCTCAGCAGTTAGAACAGGTGCTGGGATTTTCTGTCGAACCTGTAATCTCATCTTTGAACACTTCCATGATCACCATTCGGTTTACACCAAAGGGATCTTCATCGCCGGCCACAGCCATGCCCGGTTCATTGTCGATCTGGCATACAAGGTAAATTGAGTTTTCGTGCGTTTGATCGGCACAGGAAGGATAAGCAAATTCGTCGAAGAGGTGGATAAAGTCGCCGGACAGATCAGTGAACGGGCACCCATGACAAGCCGCCATCAGTTGATACACGCGACCACAGGTGACGATAATTTTGCAGCCCATTTTCATACGTTTCGGTAAGTGAGGAGTAGATAACATATAACTGATTTTGATCGCCCATTACCAATTGCGCCATGCTTGACAGGCCCACATAATATCGCCCAAGGTTAGCGATGGCTGTTCCGATAAAAGTAATTTCACCGTCACCATCCACATCCTGCGTCCACCCTATGAGATTGTAATCTTCGACCAGTTCCGATCCCGGATCGCCATAAGGATTTAATGCTTCAAAGGTGTTGGAAAAAGCAGGCATGGTTTCGTTCCAGTAGCCTACCCCGTCGACAAACGGGAACCAAAAAGTTCCTGGCGCCATCAGAATAAGCCCTGTTTATCCCGAAAACAACATGGGCCATGCCATTCATATCCAGTTCCAGATCCAGTGCGCCATCCACACAGAAAAAGGTATCGGTTACCTCATTTATCCACATGGGATAGGGATGTTCCCAGATCATGGTCTTTTGCCAGGTATTGCCGCCATCGGTCGATTTCATGAGGAAACAATCATTAAACGGATCACCCTCCACAAAGGCAATCGTTCCCCGCGGGGTGTCGCCCAATCGTATGAATCGCCATTGTAATGGGTATAAAAATCCGGACCTAACCCATCAATAATTTCATTCTGTATTTCCCATGTCTGACCACCATCTGCCGATCTTGAATAAAGCAATGCTCCATCCAGCCCGGCATAAATTGTTCCACCGCTTGCAACAGGCCTGGTTACAGCCAGCAGATGCACGGTATTGTTATCCGCCCCGGTTGAAATGGCCCTTGGCCACACGAGTGACTCTCCTCCGGGCGAGGGGCCTGAAAATAAAGTTTCGGTCCATGTGCCGGTACCTTTATTGGGGCGCTTGTTGCATCAAAAGCCCGACGTCAGTCCCTCCCGAAATGTGAGCGATTATCATTTCGCCATTTTCACCTAACGGAATATACGATGGCCAACCGGTACGCTGGCTTTCGATTCGCATGGTGGGATATTCACCCCAGGCATTTCCATCAAAGTAATTATACCCCGATACCCCTCTCGGGGAAGGCAGGACCATTGTATCCGAGCATCCAGGTGACCCCGAGAGAACCATCATCATAAAGATGAATCCTGTTTTGATTGGTGGCATTGGTCTGCTGGTCGTACCAGGTTTCACCAACCTGGGTTTCTTCAGGAAGAAATTCTGTGGATTTGTAAGGAACGCTTTTAATTTCCCTTTCGCTGGCAGATCTGTTTGCCGGCATTTCTTTTTTAACAGCGATGGATTTAAGGTTATCAGCAGGTGCAATCCTTTTCTGCGGATAGGCACTCACCATTAAACCCAACGCTAAACTGAGCAATAGTAACTTTTTCATGATTTAAAAATTTTTGGTTATTTAATAAATTAACTGTACGTCCGCATCATTCAAATATGCGCAACCCCAAAATTATTAAATCAAACCAGCGTAGTCAAGGGGAAATCAGTTGCCGGCAAAGTC
>CAVPJF010000004.1:0-93081 GCA_963705185.1 uncultured Bacteroidales bacterium | reverse complement strand
ATGCGAAGAAAATAAAAAAAGCTGTCCGATAGGGCAGCTTTTTTAGTTAAAGATAGGTCTGGATTAATTTCAATCCCAGAAAAGTCTGATCGACATTAAATCCTCGCCGCCAGGCAAATTTGCAATAGCCGCATCTAAGTTAACACCATTCAATGTTTGCTCGTTAACTGGATATGTAAACCGTTTTGGAACCAGTTTATCATCGGTTTCAGGAGCTGGTGGCAAGTTGAATGTTGGATTATCTAGCCTTCTCCAGGAGGTCCAGCCTTGGAATCCTCTTACATAAAGTGCAAGCCAGGCTTGTGTCCCGATACATTGTTTCCAATTACCAGCATCGTATGCTACAGAAGCCTGAACAATGTAAGTGTTGTAGTCCGATTCTGAACCTCCCCAGCTAAAATCGAAGACTTTATTCCGAGGTTATACCATGTAGCAGCATCACCACCAACCGAATAACCTTTGGCGGCAGCTTCAGCAAGATAAAATGCAACTTCAGTATAATCCATCATCACCATTGGATAAGTAGGCTTCCTGAATGGGATCGGCAATGTGAGAATAGCTTGCCCAATTGTTGCTTTCACCATAAATTCCACCTACATATTCACCCTCGATACAGGGTAAAATATTTATCTCTGCGTGGATCATTCAGGGTGTTCATGATGTCAACAATCGTATTTGCCGGGACAAAGTCATGACGTCCGCTCTGAACAAGGTCAACATAAATAGGATTGGAATTAGAGCCTCCCGGATAACTGATCTGGCATAATTCACCAAATTCAAAAGCTCCGGTATAGGCGCCTTCAATAGTAGCTTGGGCTTTTGCACTATTTACATCTGAAAGATTGATGCCCAATTTTATAAGTAGTGAATTTCCAAATTTTATCCACATTGATACATCGCCACCAAGGTAAAGGTCGTTCTCCCCAAAACTCCATAATCAGCGTTCAGTTCATCAGTTGCAGTTTTAACCTTATCTATAAGGTCATCGTAAATCGCAGAAGCGTCATCATAGACCGGATGAATGTTTTCGATATCCAAGGCCTGTGAGTATGGAACATTACCGAACATATCGACCAGTTCCTGAAAAGCATAACACTCAAGCAGCGTAATAATGCGCAGTTTGTTCTGTTTTTCCATATCTTCATCAGCACTCACTGTTACCTCACCTTCAATAACCTTTCTGGCTTCTTTAAAATCGGAAAGAATATCGCGATAATAAGTACGAAAGGTGTTGTCAGGAATAGTCCTGTTAACGATGTCGTAATTGGCTTCATCAGTATAGGTGGTTTCAGTCCAGTACTGGGCAACCAGCTTCCAAATGTTAAGATTAACATTTGCACTTGCAACTTGATCGGCAAGCGCTTTTTGAGCATTTGCGAAAATAAAATCACCGGGAACCTCAACAGGGTGTTTTTTATCCGTATTAAAATCCTCGAAATTTTTTGTGCAGGATATTGAAATCCCAATCAAAACTATAAAAATTATATATATTTTTTTCATAACTTTATTTTTTTAGAATTGAAGATTAACAGTAAAACCAATATTCCGTGTGGTAGGCATTACACCGCTTTGCCATCCTTGTACATTACCCGAACTTTGACTTGCTTCAGGATCAGCATGAGGAAGTTCCTTGTACAATGATCCATAGGTTGGATCCTACAAGGCTAAAAGAAACTCCATTAAAGAAGGATTTTTCAAGCATCTTTTCAGGAAGTGTATAAGTAAGAACAACCTCCCTTAGTTTGAGATAAGAGGCATCGTAAACAAATTTTGAGTTTGGATTTCTTGACCATCCGAAAACACGATAATCATCTCCATTTACCCTGATATCATTTACAGTGCCGGATCCCTCTCTTAACGCCGGGAAAGTATGATTTCCTCCACCTTCATCAATCTATTCCTGACAGGATTACCCAAGATCGTTTGTAAAATCAGTTTCCTCATATAGTCCTGTTCCCAATCCATAGTACATATCTAGGGAGAAAACACTGCCACCCTGCTGCCAGTCGAAAAGGAAGCTTAAAGCCCAATTTTTATAAGTGAAGCGATTGTTAAAACCCAAGTTAAAATCAGGCTGAACATTACCAAGCACAATATCAGATTTCGAAGTTTTTAAGTAATATCCATTAGAGCCAACAACCTTATTTCCGTTTTCATCATACACAAAATCCGTTCCCTGAATCACACCATAAGGTTCACCGACTCGGGCATTAATGGTAACACCACCCTGCAAAGCAGATAATTGGAGCACGTCTACTCCTTCGAATAGTTCAACAACTTCGTTGATGTTTCTGGCAAAGTTAAGTGTGGCATCCCATTTAAAGTCTTCTTTGGTATAGGAACCCCATAAAGCATTAATTCAATACCTTTATTTTCTACTTCACCAGCATTCAGGTATTTTGAAGAATAACCAGTTGCAAATGAAGTAGCTACTGGAATACTTTGATTGGTTGTATTAGTTTTATACAATGCCAGGTCGAATCCTAGTCTGCGTTTTAAAAATGCCATTTCCAGTCCAGCTTCAATGCTTTTTGAAATTTCCGGCTTTAAGGTTTCATTGTTTTTGGAGTTTGGTAAAGAGAACAAGGCTGTCCCTCCGTAGGATGGATTTTGCGTATAAGTATCTTTTAATACACCCCAGGGGGCATCGTTACCAACCTGAGCATAACCAATTCTAACTTTACCCAGATTCATCCAGTTGGTTTTAGCAAGTTCGGAAAAAATAAAACTTCCTGAAATCGAAGGATAAAAATAACTCCAGTTGTCTTTCGGTAAAGTAGATGACCAGTCATTTCTTCCTGTAACGTCAATGTAAAGAAAACTCTTATAACCCGAGCGAAGCGCTTAAATAAACACCATCAACCGCGGTTTCTGCTAATCTTTCTTCCGGGGGAAGCATCGGATTATAGCTGTTACCTAACTGAATAAAGATCCGGTACAATTAATCCTCCATCAGTTGAAGCAAATACCTGGTCGACCCTTGCCTCTGCGGCTGTTTATACCCAATAATGCCGATAGGCTGAAATTTTCGCTGAGATTCTTTTGATATTTCAGCATAAGATCTATGTTTCTCTCCATAAAAGATTTATCAAACCTTGAATAGCCAGAGGTAACATCGCTTCGGCCAGCTGTGGTTCCTACACCAAATTCACCGGAAGCTGAACCAATAGCTTTTCTTTCTTCCTGTAATTCGGAATAAGTATCTAAAGAATAACGTCCCATCAGACTGAAATAATCATTGATCCTCCAGTCAGCTTGCAAATACCCTATAATACGATTTCTTTGATCCGTTTCATAATTTCTGATAGCGCAGCCAGTAGGGATTATCCCAGTATGCCGGCGCTAAGCTGATATGCTGAACACCATCATCATCAAAATAAGGTCCGACAGGATTCCAGGTGATATTTTCCTCATATTCCTCATATAGTTCTTTTTGTAGTTTGTAATCAACATTGGTCTGATACCACTGACGGAAAGAGGACATTATATTATCGCTGTATCCGGTTGAGTTACGTCCTTTTCCTTTGGTATTAACATAGTTTACTGATGCAGAAACTTTAAGATTTTTAACCACGTCATAAGACCCATTGAACAAAACATTGTTTTTGGATATGTGCTGTTTGGCATAATGCCTGATTGTTCTTGATTGGTATATGATAGCCTGAAAGCAGAAGCCTCGCCACCACCAGTCTACATCTACACTATTGGTAAATGACCACGGCGTCTCAAAGAATGTAATTGGACCGTTTTCACCATCTACCCATGGGGTTGGTTGTTTGATAGTGTTCGGATTGCGGGAAATATGAATTCTATTGATAAACCATCAGGTTCTCATCAAATTTCTGTCCAAAAGAAGCATCTTCATAAGTGGGAACAGTAAAATCGAGTTCCCCATCACCATCTATATCGATAAATCCTTTCAAATCCACCCATTGGTAGCTCACCATAATAATATGCGCCATAACCAGCCCCATAATTTGTCTGATATTTTGGAAAAGTTGTTTTATCAATAAAGCCAGTGGTAACGTTGGAGCTGATATTCACGCCAAGTACTTTTTTCTTGGCCATGGTTTGAGTTCCTTTCTTGGTAGTAATGAGGATAACACCATTAGAGGCACGTGAACCATATAAGTGCAGTGGCAGCAGCACCTTTCAGAACGGTCATCGATTCGATGTCATTCGGATTGAGGTCGGAGGCAGCATTACCAAAGTCGTAACCGGCACGGCCCCTGATTTGGGCATCGGTATTGTTATTGTCGTTATTGACAGGAACATTGTCAATAACAATCAATGCCTGGTTATTACCTGTAACTGAATTTGAACCCCTGATGAGGATGTTGGATGATCCGCCCATGTTTCCGGTTGTTTTTACCTGGACACCGGCAGCTTTACCTGACAGGGTGGAAATAAAGTTAGCTGATTTCACCTGGCTGATCTCGTCTCCCTTTAGTTCCTGGGTGGCATAACCCAATGATTTCTTTTCACGGGAGATACCGAGAGCAGTAACCGTAACACCTTCAAGGTTAAGAAGGTCGGTTGCCATGGTAACATTAATCGTAGTTTGTGTTCCAATCTCAATGGTCTGGCTTACCATTCCGACAAATGAAAATACCAGTTTTTTAGCGCTTGCAGGAACCGCAAGCTCATAAAATCCGTCAAGATTGGTTACCGTTCCAACGGTCGTTCCTTCAACAACGACCTGCACACCAGGTATGGGCTTATTGTCATCGGCACTGGTAATAGTACCGGAAATAACCCTGCCCTGAGCTTGAACATACTGCATTCCTATTAATAATATGAATGCAAAAAAGAGGGTAAATTTTCTCATAACATAAGAATTAAGGTTAGTAAATATTAACTTCATCGACACTATATTATAATGATTCATTAATGTTTATAAGCAATTTGTCAAAATTCATCATCTTATTTAAACCGTCCACAAAATACAGTTTTTCATTATTACAAAACAAATAATTATTAGTATTAAATTAACAATAAATGTTTAATAACTTAAGAAATGAGCAAAAGCTAATTTCTAATCAATTTTTACTGAACGCTTATTACAATTCTTAACCTGTACCAAAAGTAAATATTTTTATTATTGCAATAATATTTCAAATTAATTTAATTTTCTGTAAAAAAAAGTAAAGGCTATAGCCAGTAGTACAAACACTATCATATTGATAATGCTGCCAAAACCAAACAAATAGGGCAAAAGAGCAATAAGTGCAGAAGCTGCTAAAAAGGTATAAAGCCCAGCCCGTTTCATCCTCCAAATTAAAAAGGCGCCAAAAAAAGAGCCACAGTATAATACGATTCCGGTCAGGGATAACCAGAGAATGACTGATTTTTCAACTCCATTCTCAGGCAAATAGTCATTCAGCACATAATAGATCCAATTATTGAATATGGCAGTAGCTAAGAAAATGAGAATAAAGACAGCCGAATACACAAATACAGAAAAACAAAGGATGGAGAAAAAAAACGGTCTCTTATTTTCCGGAATCAGATTTTCATTTTCTTCCATACCAGACAATTTTACTAATCCATTAATTTAAGATGTACCGCATAACCTATTAGGAAAGCAGCGGTAACCAGCACACTCAGCATCGAAAAAGGATATGCCGGAATAAAGGCGACAGGAAGTGCAATAATAAAAATCTGCGCTCCGGTATATAAGTGAAAACCTATTTTTCTGAGCTTCCACATAAAGATGGCTCCAAATAAGGAGATCGAATACAGAATAAATCCTGTAAAAAAGAATCTCGTACCACCCGACATCATCAATTCAAATTCCGGAAGATCAAGGTTTATCTCCTCCGTCAGGTTTACCATTTCATCATAGGACAGGAAAATGAACAAGTTTGAAATAGCCGCCAGCCCGCTGCCAATAAAGGATAAAATACACAACCAGGTTAGCAATTCAGGACGTTTAAACTGTCGATGTTTTATTTGCCGAAATTCCTCAGTGGGTTCCATTGACTTATACAATTAAAACATTTGATCATTCCTTAAAGTCAAACGTGACATCATGAGGCTGTATTAAAAGTCCTTTGTGTTTCTTTGAGCATTTCTTGGTGCACCTTTGTGGTTAGGATAAAACACTGAACCACAAAGGATCACAAAGCCTGCCTGACATCAGCTACCGTGTGGACACATCTTTTTCATTTTGTTTAGCTAATAGCCATCCCTGATAAATTAGTCCAAAGTTATCTACACCCCTTTTCATGGTTATCGGTCCGGGTGGTCGTTGTCTAATATATCCCTTCCAACCACCAAGCCTGGCGATTACCCACGAAGCCCAAGCCAATTTATCTACAGGGAAAATATTCTTCACCTGAGTTTCTTTTTGTTCGTACTGCTGAGATAAACTTTTTAGACAGGATAACTCATCGTTGCTGAATACTTCGTCAATGGGTTGGCTGTCTTCCTTACCATATGCCAGTAACAATTCGATTACCCTCAACACATTATTCAACAAGAGTACTGTTAATTTTCTAATGGCCCAACCCGTTGATAGTTCACTGTCCTCTATCCGAAAGCCTTGTCTTTTTAGTAACCGAAATACCTGCTCAATATTCCATCGTTGTCTGTAAATATTGATAATGTAAAGGGCTTGCTCGAAACTGACGACCGTGTGTGTTGTTAAAATCCTCCATTTTACCGAATCCTTTTTCGGTCCGTTAATCTCTTTCGCCTCTACTGCATAGAGGACTCGCTCTTTCGGTATCTCTTTTGATAGTCTTCCCGCTGGCTTTTGTATCAGCACTCTTCTATATCTGACCTCTACATGGACTGTCCTTTTCTTTTGACCTTTCCGCTTGTCGGCCTCTATCCCGAATGAATAACATCCTGCCAGTGGCTCTGCTGCTAAAGAATCATATAACTTCTCACCGTTGGACAAATTCCTATTGTCTCTGCTTCTGATTACCAGATGTGTTTTCTCGTCTGGAACTATGCAAAACTGCTCGTAGATGTCGCCTTCCCTATCCTCCACTATGGTTATACTTTGAGCAGTAGATAATACTTCTTTGCTATTTAAGCCCGATTGTATCCATCGGTAGGATTCCTTTTCTTCTATGGTCTGCTTTTTATACACCCTTGTCGTATTGTTGGCCTTATCCTCCTCCCGATGCCATAGGTAAATGTCGGAAAAGCCTAAAAGGTTTTGGCTAAACGCATCTATAACCAGGTTGCAATGAACTAAAAAACCTATCCCCGTTTTATTGCCTACAAGACCAACTCCGCTTCAGCTTTTATCCGGTTTCGATGATCGTTCAAACCTATCGATGAGGTGTCGCCCAATACATAAACATGCCCACCTTCGGCGTTATCGCCGCAGCGCTGTGTTATCTCCTTAACCAGTTGTTGCTCCTCCACTCTTGTGTTTTCTAAAAACCGATAAAATCCTTTTTGATCCGCTTCATTTTTAGTTGATCCTTTTATGCTACTCTTTCTTGCGCTTAATAATATAGAACCGATTTTATTGCCCCTTTGGTCTAAACGTTTATCAGAAAATATACCATGATAATCTGGGTTATGCCTTATGTTCTCCATTTGTTTTTCGACCGCTAATTTAATCATTTTGTGTCCACACGGTAGCTGACATCAGGCAGGCTCACACGAAGGTGCACAAAGTTAAAAAATATTCAAAATTTAACTTTTGAGACAGCCTCATGACGGATTTATCGCTTTTCGGACCAGCATCATATATTATTCAAGACTTCCTACAACCTTTTCCACTTCCTCAAGTACTTCACATGACTCCACGAGATCTTTCATTTTATTATGATCATCATAAAGAGGACGGTCAATATCAAGAAAATCAACGTATTTACGTACAACTTCCTTTGCTTTTGTAACACCCCTGCCAAACTTATACTCGCGAAAATCGAGTGCTTGTGCTGCCGCCATCATTTCAATGCCAAGGATGCCATAAGCATTGTCGAGTATCTGGAAATTTTTCTGAGCGGTATTCATCCCCATCGATACAAAGTCTTCCTGGTCGGCGGCAGCCGGGATAGATTGAACTGAGGCGGGCATAGATAATATTCTTTGTTCAACAATTAACGTGTCGGCCGTATACTGGCTAAGCATCAGACCCGAAAACATACCTGCTCCTTTTGTCAAAAAAGCGGGTAATCCTACGCTCAATGCAGGATTGTTCAAACGGTTCATTCTTCTCTCCGACATCACGCTGATCATTGTGATGGCTGCACCGGCCATATCCATTGGCAACGAAACAGGAGATCCCTGGAAATTCGCACCCGACAACTGTAAATTTTCATCCGGGAAAAATATCGGATTATCTCCCACACCATTTAGTTCTATTTCAACCTGTGAACGTGCATATTCCAAAGCATCATGAGCTGCTCCGATCACCTGGGGAGTGGAACGCATGGAGTAAGCATCCTGAACTTTATGCTTCACACGGCCTTCTTTCAGGTCGCCACCTTGCACCAATTTATTGATGGCTTTTGCACTTCGCACAGCGCCTTTAAAACCGCGGACTTCATGTAACTTTTCGATGTAGGGTTTCATATTTGCTTTCAGGGCTTCGAGCGACATGGCTGCTGCAATTTCTGCCTGCTTCAGCCATCGGTTCGCATCATAAAGGAACAACGCGCTCATGGCGGTCAATACATTCGATCCATTGATGGTAGCCAGCCCATCACGGGCTTTCAGTCCCGGGATTTCAATTCCCGCTTTTTTCATGGCTTCATCTCCCGGATAAAGCTTACCTTTATAATATGCCCTGCCTTCACCCATCATCAAAAGCGCTATCTGCGACATCGGAGCCAGATCACCGGAGGCGCCAACAGAACCTTTTTTGCAAACCCAGGGCGTTACTCCTTTATTGAGCATTTCAATCAAGGTCAAGGTAATCTCGGGCCGAACACCTGAATTGCCATGTGCATGCACATTGATTCTTCCCAGCATGGCTCCTCTTACCCAGTCAAGGGGCATCGGCTCACCTATTCCTGCTGCATGATTATAGATTAAATATTTTTGAAATTCCTTTACCTGGTCATCTGTAAGTACGACTTCTGAAAATTCACCAATTCCGGTATTTACACCGTACATAATTTCGCCGGCAATAATTTTTTTCTCCAGCATGGCCCGGCACTTCTTTATCCGCTCCAATGCCTCCGGATGGAGTTCAACTTTTTCATTATGGCGGGCAACTTTAACAACATCTTCTATGGTTAATCCCGCACCTTTTATTATATATGTCATTTTGATTTACGATTTACATTTGTGAATTAAGATTTAGATTTTAAAAGTTTGATTGATCTCAAAAAAATAGTTGAGATCATTTTGGATTCAAGTAAAACCAGAGTGCGGAGCGGTTGATTTTAATTTTAAATTTCAAATGCCAGCTGTTCATACCTAAATGAATACATTTGCGGGTAAAAGTATAAATTTTTAAGACAGACATTATTTTTTTGTGAATTTAATAACACCTGAAAAATGGACGAAACAACCGCCCTGAAAAAACTGATAGAAAAAGAAAAAGCCCTGTTGGTTTATTTCTATAACGATGAATGTGCACCGTGCATCAGTCTTCGTCCAAAAGTGAATAATTTGATGGTAAATTCCTTCCCGGAAATGAAATTAGTATTTGTCGATTCAAAATCAAACTCTGAAATTCCGGCAGACTTTGGTGTTTACGCCAATCCTGCCATCCTTCTGTTTTTCGAAGGAAAAGAATATCGTCGTTTCAGTAAATTCGTCTCTATTATTGAATTGGAAGAAACTATTCAGCGGTACTACAATATTCTGTTTGAGGAGGATTTGTAATAGAATGAAGATATCAGGGGTTGAATTTACGTTTTATCAGCAATCTTCTTTATTAATAAATCCAATGTCGTTTGCACCTGCTCTCCTGAAGACATGTCTTTTAAGGTAAGAGTGCCTGAATTCATTTCGTTTTCACCTACCAGCACCACAAAAGGTATATTCTTGTTATGGGCATAGCTCATTTGTTTTTTCATCTTGGCCTGGTCAGGAAATAGCTCTGCATTAATACCTGCGTCTCTTAATTTACTTATAAGTGGCAGGCAGTATTTTTGTTCCTTTTCACCGAAAGTTCACAAATAAGACCTGGGTAGTTGCGCTTGTTTCAGCGGGGAAAAGGTTGAGTTCGAGCATTACATCGTAAATCCTGTCGGCTCCAAATGAAACCCCTACACCTGAAACACCCGGTAAACCAAAAATCCCGGTCAGGTCATCATATCTTCCTCCTCCGCAAATGCTGCCAATTTTCACATCCTTTGCAACGACCTCGAATATAGCTCCGGTGTAATAATTCAAGCCGCGGGCAAGGGTTAAATCAAACTCAATTGAGGACGATAATTCCAGCTCTTCTAACTGGTTTAAAATAAAAGACATTTCTTCCGTACCCTTTTTCCCTGAATCTGTTCCCCCGAGTGTTTTTTGCAAAAATTCAATTTTTTCCAGATTGTCTCCTTTAAACTCAAGCAACTGCTTCAACAGGCTCAATGGATTGCGAAGATAAACCTGCAACAACGAGTTCTTCGGTTACTTTTTCAATCCCGATTTTATCAAGCTTATCGATTGCCATCGTGATAGCAGAGAACTTTTCAGTTTCACCAATATACTCGGCAATCCCATAAAGCACTTTCCGGTTATTGAGTTTGATGGTATTTCTGATGCCAAGCTTTTTAAATACATCGTTAATGATTAGAGCTAACTCGACTTCATTTAAAAGAGATGAGCTGCCGATCACATCCACATCGCACTGAAAAAATTCGCGGTAACGACCTTTCTGTGGTTTATCAGCCCGCCAGACTGGCTGGATCTGGTATCGCTTAAAAGGAAATGTAATCTCATTCAAATGCTGAACAACAAATCTTGCGAACGGAACAGTTAAATCGTATCGTAAGCCTTTCTCTGCAATAATTCCAGTAAACTCAGATTGGATTGGATTTTGAAATTTTTCTTTTGGGATTTTATCAAGATAATCACCTGAATTCAGAATCTTAAACAGCAATTTATCTCCTTCTTCACCATACTTACCCAACAGCGTTGAAAGATTTTCCATGGCGGGAGTTTCGATGGGTTGATATCCATAAAGCTGGAAAACAGATTTAACCGTATCGAAAATTAAATTCCTTCTCACCATTTCAACCGGTGAAAAATCGCGGGTGCCTTTGGGAATGGAAGGTTGCTGAGCCATTTGATTTATTAAATTATCATTTTACTTTAGGCCGCAAAGGTAAAGGATTTTCTTCATGAATTCGTTACATCCCTCTGCCCCTTCTCTTGGCGCCCAGGGTGCAAAATGTTTATCGTCCTTGGGATCATAAGGGCCATCTTTTAATTCATAAATGGCCGAATCAGGCTCAAGACAAATGATAGTGTGATAGGTTCGTGCAGAAACCTCAGCTGCATATATGCCTTTAAGGGGATCAAGGATCATCGAATCAGCAATATTTCCCTGCTCATCGAATTCCAGAGCGAGAAATTTACCTGTCAGAGCAATAAATACCTCCCGCTTGTCAGGGTTTTCGTGCTTATGAGGTTGCAGGTAAGTTCCGGGCTGCATCACGTTAAGCAGGCGTTGCAAAGGGTCGCCCGGAACTTTATGAAAGTTGAAGTTGATCCGCTTCCGATCTGAATTCCTTGCTTTCTCAGCCAAATCCGCAATTAAGCTTTGATCGATTTTAATCATCTGCAAATTCTTTAAAACAAACTCATTTGAAAATGCTTTTGCTCATGTTCGAGCAACCATTTTTTCCGCCATAAACCACCTGCATAACCGGTCAGGCTTCCGTCTGAACCAATCACTCTGTGGCAGGGAACTATAATAGATACCGGATTGGTTGCATTCGCCCGGCCCACTGCCCGAATGGATTTCATATCGCCGATTTTTCTGGACAGATCAGCATAGGTCAATGTCTGACCAAATTTGATTTTAAGTAATTCCATCCAAATTAATTTCTGAAAATCTGTTCCGGCGAGATCAAGTATGAGGTCAAATTCTTTCCGCGTTCCTTCAAAGTAATCGTTTAGCTGATGTTTGCATTCATCCAATTCAGAATAAGAATCACTTTCCGGTAATTCATGGTCCACAAAAATCAGGGAGCAAATGCCTTTACCGGAATGCTGCAAACCGGATGGTTCCGAGAGGAGAGGTCATGTAACCTGTAATCAGCTTGTCCATTTACCTGTCCAAATTACTTGATAAACCGAATGGACAATGGATACTTAAAATGCTCGCCATTATTGGCCTTAATAGAAGCAATGACGATCATAACCAACTGAAAAATGCCCAGTGAGATCAAAAGTAAAAATCCAACCAGCAAAAGAATCAGAATGGCTGAGGCAAACATGTAAATCATCATTGAAATCTGGAAATTAAGCGCCTCTTTTCCCTGTTCATCAACAAAAGGAAATTCCTGTTTTTTTATGACCCATAGAACCAAAGGGCCAATCACAAATCCGATGCCTGGTAAAATATTGTACCCGCTGAGAGCACTGAGATGACAGAACATGCCCCACATTCTTTCATCCTTTTGTTTCTGATCGACCTGATGTTCCATTCTGATTAAACTATTAAACTATAAACAATGGCACTAAGCAACATTAAAATTAAAGCAAAAACAGTTACCCTTTGATAAAAATCGCTTTTTGCCATCGACTTTTTCTTTACAGCTTTACTTTTACCTGCCAGCCCAATAATAAACAGTAAAAAGGCAAAAGCGATCAAACCAAGCAATGCGTTTTCCAATTCTTTAGTTTTTTGTAATAAGTTTTTCGAGTTTATTAGTGGCCGCTTCCCAATTAAAATTTCTGTGGACGAATTCGTTTCCCTTTTTCAGCCAGTATTGCTGCTTTTTGAGGATGATTCAAAAGATCCACGACCAATCCTGCAAATTCCTTCGCGTTTTGACCAACCATAATTTCCTCACCGATTTTTGCACCGAGGGCGTTATTTGCAAGAGGAGAAGTGATGCAGGGAATTTTCATAGCCATAGCTTCGAGTAATTTGTTCTGAAGACCTGTGCCGATCAGCATTGGAGCAATAAAAATTCTGGAACCGGCATAGTATTCTCTGATATCTTCGACCCAACCTGTTACTTCTATCTTTTCTCCTCTCAATTCCAACACCTGGGCATGAGGTGATGCACCGGCAAGTACTAATATGACTCCAGGTAATGATTTGTGAATCAGGGGTAATATTTCTTTAGCGAGAAATACGGCAGCATTCACATTTGGCGGATAACCCATATTCCCGGTAAAAATCAAATCGTATTTCTTTTCGGTTTCAACGGGTTTAAAGTAATCTGTATCGACACCGTTTGTAACAACCACAATCTTACTCCTTTCAGGATGAGGAATAAAATCGCGGTCGGGATAAGATATGATCGTCTTATTATCGAAATCATCAAAAAGCTCTTTTTCATATTTGCACAACCGCTTATACTCAAGCCTTAACAAAGGTTTCATATAAAAAGGTGAAGATTTTTTGCGCCGGTCAACTCCTTTGGAAAACACATCCTGGTAATCGAGGGTTTTTGGAATATTTTTCTTTCGGACGTATTCGGCAACCCTTAAAAGCTGGCAGTATATATGATCCGGTTGTATTTCATTCAACAGTTGGTCAATTTTTCTTTGCGTAGGTAAATTATAGAAATACCCAACCTGTAAAGGTTTCCCGGTAAAATAGGCTAAAATGATATTCCATATTACTGCAAATTTTGAAAGATTCAGAACATGGATGGATTTGCAAAAAGGTTGAAGTGCTTTGATGCTTTCATTCTTAAGGTGAATGTCGTTCAGGGCACAAAGATGAATTTCATGATTCCGTGAAAGCTGCCTGATTTGGTTATATGCCCTCAATTTATCGCCCTTCTCAAGCGGGTAAGGAAACCTCGATAACAAAACAAATATCTTCATGAAACCTTTAAATAACCAAAATTATAAGTGCTTCAAAAATAATTTAATTTTCCAAAATCTGCCTGTAAAAGTCTTCAAGCTTTTGGATGATTTGGGGCATGTTGTGTTTATCTTCAATTAGTTTTCGTGCATTCTTACCCAGGCGGTCACAAAAATCCCTGTCCGCGATACATCTTTCAATTGCCAATAAAAATTCTTCAGGAGTGTTTGCAATAAGTAAATGCTGACCGGCAATAAAATCAATTCCTTCGGCGCCAATATCCGAGGAAATAACTGTTTTTCCAAGAGCCATGCCTTCGATGATTTTAACCCTGATTCCACTTCCGGAAAAGAGAGGGACAATCATTATCGCTTTCGACCGAATAAAGCTCTGTGCATCCGGAACTTCTCCGACAACCTCAACATTAGGCAAATTTAGGTTGATCAGCCAGTCGGGCATCATTCTGCCGGCAAGGTAAAATTTTAACTGCGGGAACCTCTGATGGATTTTAATCCAGCAATTGTCAAGAAACCATTTGATTCCTTCTTCATTTGGAATCCAATTCATGGCACCCAGATGGAACAAGCTGGGGAATTCATAATCTGATTCTTTGATTTCATAATTATTCACATCCACACCAAAAGGCACATTAAGGATTGGAACGGAATATCCCAGTGAATTGAAATAATCGGCATCGATATGACTTACAGTGGTTACCCCGTCAAAAAGACCCAACGAGGCAAGTTCGAAATTTTTTAATTTTCGGGTAAGATGAGCCAGGTAGATCTTTTTTAAATGGATTTATAGTGTTTGATGTGATTCTTTTCCAAATCAGATGCTCGATATTGTGTGAACGAAAGACGATTTTAGCTTTTGAATATTTGCGGATGATCTTTCTGTAAACAGCCATTGGAAGGTACTCTACCTGCACAATGTCGTAACTATCAGATTTAAGGGTGTCTGTTAGCTTCCGCTCAAATTCAACTGAATAAAAACGTTGGACGTGAAATGATTTTTTAGAAAATAGATTTAGAAAAGCACCAACAGGTTTCACAGAAAGATCCAAATCAACAAATTCAATTCCAGTCTGCTTCGCAAAAGGTGCAGGAATTTCTGCCGGATTGAATGTATGATTTATTGGTATTAAAGGCCAGTACCTTCACCTGATGACCTGCGTCAACCATTCCTTTAATGAAAACGTACATACCCAGTGAACCGCCCTCGTTGGGCGGATACGGGGATTTATTACAAATGTAAAGTATTCTCATTATCCTGATTTAACTTTGAAAAACCTGGCGAAAAATTTTCGCCATGCATCCGAATCCAGCAACGGGGAATCGGTTGTAGCTTTGAAAGTCAGAAAAATTCCAAGCGGCAAAAGAACGACAGGTGCTACCCACATTCCAATGTTGGCATCGACAATACCCGATTTGACCGATTTTTCACCGGTAATAGAGATGATATGAAACAACACGAAAAACAGTACTGAAACTACCGCCGGCAATCCAAGTCCTCCCCTCCTGATAATCGCTCCCAATGGAGCGCCAATAAAAAATAGCACAAAGCATGCAACTGACAGTGTATATTTTCTGTGCAATTCAGCCTGATGCTTGAAAATCATTCGTTCCTTGCTATCCATATCATTGATATAATTCTGAATGGTTTGCCTTGATTTTCTAAAATTATTCTGGGCTTCATCAATCAGTTCTTTTTTTTCATCAATATTGAAGTCAGTTAGGAAATCCTTTGAATAAGGCTTTTCAGGATTAAAGGTGGCCAGGATTGCAGAATCAATATTGGAATAGAAATAGAAATCTTGTACCATAGTTTTGCAAATACGTTCTTTCGCCTCATGATATTGATTGACCAATGAATCTTCAGCTTTTCTGAGTTGCCGGAGATTGAGCATCGAATAATTATTTTTAAAAAGATCTTCGTTGGTGCGTGTCATTTCAAAGTCCATCAAATTGAATGTTCTGATCTCCTCACGGAATTTTGTTTTCTGGTACTGCCTGTTTTGCCTGTATTGCCGTTGATCCGTTCTTTCAAGGTAATTATATCCGCTATAAAGGGTAAACACAAGGGTTAAACCACCGGAGGTAAGTTCCATTTGCCCTGAATCGGCAACAGTTAAATTTGTATTTCCTTTTTTATCCGTATGATCGTAAATCATAATATCACGAATGGTTTTATCATCTTTCTCTTTCTTCCCTACCCGGATGGTAAATCCCTCCAATCCATTGTAAAAAATTCCTTCCTTAATATCCAGCGCCAGTTTTTGTTGCTGAACGTCATGAAGCAATGATTTAAATTTAAGGTTAGCTATGGGAAGGACGTTATTCGAAAAATAAAACGCAAACAAACTAATGATAACCGACATGACAATCAGGGGCATCATAATCTTCCTTAGCGAAATTCCAGCCGCTTTCATGGCAACCAACTCATAATATTCTCCCAGGTTACCAAAGGTCATTAATGAAGAAAGTAATATAGCAAGAGGCAAAGCAAGAGGAACAAAGGTTGACGAAGCGTAAAATAATAATTGGGCAATGATGTACCATTCGAGTCCCTTACCAACCAGATCATCAACATATTTCCAAAGAAACTGCATCAGCAGTATAAATAATGAGATGAAGAAGGTCATCACGAATGGCCCCAGGTAAGACTTCACAACCAACCAGTATATTTTATTCACTTCCTGTTCTGAAAATATGAATGTGGCAAATATAATGAGTTTCGGAAACATAGAGGAAACTCTTCATAATTCACAATATCAATAAACGTTTTTTGTTAATGAAATATCTGAACCAAGCTATAAATAAAGCACAGGTGTTACCCTGCAAAAGAAATCATTCAATGATACACCAAAGTAAATTTGTCTATATTTGCTTATTATTTCAAAATTCAAAGATTTAATATTTGAGTTTTCATTTGCGATGAAGTTAATACCAGTTAATAATAAACGCACGAAAAGAGAATTCCTTGATGTGGCCCGTATTATTTATCGCGATGACCAAAATTGGATTTGTCCGCCAGATAAAATAATTAACTCCATTTTTGATCCGCAGAAAAACAAATACTTTGCCGATGGCGATGCGATCAGATGGGTGCTTAAAGACAATTCGGGCAAGCTTATCGGAAGAGTTGCAGCCTTCTATATTACTGCTAAAGCAAATAAATACGATCCTCCGGCAGGTGGAATGGGATTTTTTGAATGTATCGATGATCAGGAGGCCGCTTTTATTCTTTTTGATGCCTGTACCGAATGGCTTCGAAACAAAGGGATGGCAGCCATGGATGGACCTGTGAATTTCGGAGAAAATGACAATTTCTGGGGTTTATTGGTGGAAGGATTCATCCCACCGGCTTTTGGCATGAATTACAATCCCCCTTATTACAAGGAGCTTTTTAAGGCATACGGTTTTAAACCTTTTTTTGAACAGGAATCAAAACACCTTGACCATACGAAACCTTTTCCGGAAAGGTTCTGGACAATTGCCAAATGGGTAATGCGTAAACCCGGTTATAGCTTTGAACATATCAGGAAAAAGAATTTTGAAAAATATGCAGCGGATATTGTAAGCATTTATAATTCCGCCTGGATCTATCATGAACATTTTTCACCACTCGATATTTCACAAGTGAAAAAAGGGCTCAAGGAATCCAGTTTCTTTCTGGTTGAAGAATTTATTTGGTTTGCCTATTATGATTCTAAACCCATTGGTTTTCTTATAATGATACCTGATGTTAACCAAATATTCAGACTTTTCAATGGGAAATTAAACCTCCGGAACAAATTAAGGTTTTTGTTATTGAAGAAAAGCAAAATTATAAATCGTTCAAGGGTAACTATTATGGGCGTGATTCCGGAATTTCAGGGGATGGGAGTCGAATCAGCCATTTTATGGCATCTTAATGAATCTATTTTAAAGAGGTGGCCTCACATTAAAGAAATCGAAATTTCATGGGTTGGTGATTTCAATCCAAAAATGAAAGCTACCCTCGAAGCCATGGAAGCAAATCCGGGTAAGAAGCATATTACCTATCGGAAAATATTTGAAATAAGATCCTCATTCAGAAGAGCGACTGAAATTCCTGAAAATAAAAAAAGGATCCTGAACCTGAGGTTCAAAAAATAATTTACCGTTAACTGATTTATCCCAACCTTAAAGTGATTTTACTACCGAATTTTTAATATCTTTGACTAAATTTGGACTTTATAAATTTTACATATAAAGTCGACGATTAACAATTAAAAAATCAGTACTATGAAAAAACTACTATTGTTTGGAATAATCTTCAGCATTGGCTTTGCAGTGCTTGCCCAGAATCGGGTTCTACCCTCAAAAGAACAGCGCAATCATTTTGTAAAAAGGACTCCCAGACTACCTCATTCAGAAAACCTCTTAAAATCCCCTGCCCTTCCATCTTCTAAATCTGGGTTTACAGCAGAAGAGACAATGATTGGGAATACCCGTTACGACTTACAAACCAACACAAGTTGTCAGAATCGTTTTCATGTATTTGATGATGGCACAATGGGAGCAACCTGGACAATGGGTTTCTCCGATCCCAACTTTGCCGATCGCGGAACCGGGTATAATTATTTTGATGGTACCAGTTGGTTGACAGCTCCCACAACGAGAATAGAATCCATCAGGGCAGGATGGCCTTCATATGCGCCTTATGGTGAGAATGGGGAATTGGTTGTTTCACACGATTTTGCTGTTGGACGATTAATCATCGAAACACGACCGCAAAAAGGAACAGGTAACTGGGTCGAAAGCTTTTTTGAAGGACCTGGCACTCAAATATCCTGGCCCCGAGCTACTACTTCAGGGGTCAATCACGATGTGATACAGATTCTGGCTTTAACCTGGCCTGCATCAAATACACCTCCTGGGGTAATTTACGAGGGACTCGATGGAGCAGTTCTTTACTCCCGGACAACTGACGGAGGATTGAGCTGGGATCCCCTAAATGCTATTATTGATGGATTGGGTGCAGATTATTATACGGGTTTTTCTGCTGATATTTACGAATGGGCATCAACTGATAACGATAATATTGCATTTCTCCTCGGTGATTCATGGAGGGATTTTGTTTTGATGAAATCAACCGATGGTGGAGATACCTGGAATAAAACCATGATTTGGGAATGCCCTTATCCATTGTTTAATCCGGCAGAACCTTTTGTAACCGACACCTTCTATTGTGTGGATGGGGCTCATCATTTGGCTTTTGATAGTGAAGGGATTGTTCACGTTGTTTTTGGTATTGGATTAGCTTATGCAACAGAAACTTCAACTTATTGGGGATCGTTGACTGACGGACTAGGTTATTGGAACGAAACCCGGCCAACGTTTTCCAATTCGATGGAGGCTTTGAATCCATATGGAGAACCAGGCTCAGAGTTGGAAGAAAACTATAGCCTGATTGGTTGGATGCAGGATGTGAACGGAAATGATACTCTTGATATATTGCTGGATGTAGGTTATTATTATGTTGGGGCTTCAAGCATGCCGCAGATCTTAATTACAAATGAGGATGAATTGTATGTTGTTTATTCATCCATCAGTGAAAACTATAACAATAGTGTTCAGAATTATCGTCATCTTTGGGCACGATATTCTCCTAACGGGGACTTCTGGGGCAAGTTTGTCGATTTAAATGCAGAACTCATCCATACTCTTGATGAATGTGTTTTTCCTTCCCTTGCATCAAAGTCAGATGATTATTTCTATCTTATCTACCAAACGGATGAACTTCCTGGTTTAGCATTGCGGGGAGACTTGGATCCATATTCAAACAATACAATATGGTTCATGAAGGAAAGCCTCAATGAGGTATTTGTTGGAAATAAGGAAAACCTAACTCCTTTGTACGAATATGATGTTCTGCAGAACTATCCCAATCCTGCATCAGATTTGACAGTAGTAAAAGTTAATATCAGGAAAAACACCGATTTGACTATTGAAGTGATGAACATGTTGGGACAGGAAGTTATGACTGTTGATGTAGGTGCTGTTAAACCCGGAATGAACCAGATTGAGTTGAATGTTTCCAGTCTGACTCCCGGATTGTATTTTTACACTGTAAGTGCCGGCGATGCAAAGGTTACAAAGAAGATGATTGTAGAATAACACTCAGTTTTAAAAAGCTAAAAACCCCTGTAATTATTAATCTCCAGGGGTTTTTTTATTTTTCAAAGAATATTATTCCGTCAGAACGTTATGCCTCCATCAGTTCTTTTTTTGCTGCCAGTAGTTTATCCATTTCCTCCTTTCCGACTTTTGGATAAGAAAGCTTCAGCTTTTCGAACTCAAAAAAAATGACCGATCCGAGGCAGATTCGTGTGAACCATTTATCATCTGCTGGCAAAACATACCAGGGAGCATGATCTTTAGAAGTAGCGCTGAGCATTTCTTCATAAGCTTCCTGGTATTGATCCCAGTGCCTGCGTTCGGCAGCATCAGCCACAGAAAATTTCCAGTTTTTCTCCGGGTTGTCAATACGTTCGATGAAGCGTTTCTTTTGCTCATCTTTTGATACATGCAAAAAGAATTTCAGGATTATCGTTCCATTGTCATAAAGATTCTTTTCAAACCGGTTAATCTGCTTATACCGCTTTTCCCAAAATTTCTTATCAATATCCTTTAATGATTTAATTCCCGGGATTCGCTCATTCAAAATATACTCGGGATGGACACGGGTAACCAGTACATTTTCGTAATGTGAACGGTTGAATATCCCGATCTCACCCCGGCCCGGTAAAGCTTTATAATGCCTCCAGAAATAATCGTGGTCCAATTCTTCGCCGGAAGGTGATTTGAAACTGGTAACTTTCACACCCTGCGGATTAAATCCGCTCATTACATGCTTAATGGCACCGTCTTTCCCGGCAGCATCCATGGCCTGGAGGATGATGAGAACGCTATGCCGGTTATCTGCATAAAGCATATCCTGCATCCGTGCAAGTTGTTTGATACCGTTTTCAAGCAATTCTTCACCCTGTTTTTTATCAATCATCTTATGATCGAAATCGGTGTCGAAATCAGCAAGGGATATTTTCTTACCCTCATTGATTATTAAAGTTTTCAGGTAATCCTGCAGTTGTTTGCGTAAAGTCATAAGTTTGGTGAATTTTAAATGTTGGAATTACATTGTTGCCAAAGGGTCTCTTTTTGATTCGTAAAAATAGAAATTATTTATCAAAAACTGAGACTTGAATGAGGTTTACTAAAGTCAAAAACTTTAGTAAACCAAAGTTTTTCTAAAATATCCAAAACCCGAAATTTCAATATAGTCTTAGAAATTCTTAAGGTCAATAATACACCACATTAACCCCAGGTTTTGCTTCTTTAAATTTATCTACGGTTTTGGAAGTGATTTTTGTGTTGTAGCATTCGATTGATTTCAGCCCGGGCAATTCCAGCAAAGGTTTCAGGCTTTTAATTAAAGTATTATTCAGTTTAATTTCTTCCAGCTTCATCAAACCTTTTACTGGGTCTATTGACTTTACTTGTGTTCCAGAAGCATTCAGCGATCGGAGATCGAGCAATGTGGCAATGGGTTCAAGGTCTTCGACCGGTGTATTTTCAATGTCCAGCTTTTGTAATTTACTTAATCCTGACAATGGGGTAAGATCACTCACCGGACTTTGGTTGCATTGGAAGACTTCCAATGCCATTAACGAGGTTAGTGGTTGCAAGTTGCTAACCTGGGTGCTGCTCATAGTCAGGTTTTTCAAACCCTTTATTATCGTTAGCGGGCTCAGGTCGTTGATTTGACTGTTGTCCTTAATAGCCAGCGAATCGAGGAATAATATCTGATGAAGTTGCTCCTTCGTTGGAGGTGAATCGATTTTAAACTGACCCGAGAAAAGACTTTTCCATGCACCGGATAAGCCGTTCCACCAGGTTTCCAGTTCTTTTGTTTTATACACAACCAGGCAATCCTGGTTTTTTTCTTTAAACTGAAAAGCTTTGGCATCATTTATTCCGGTATTATCTGCATAAACGATTTTCAATCCGGTAAGTTTTTCAATCGGAGCAAGGGATGCAACCTGTGTATTTTCTATATTCAGGATTCGTAACCGATCAGCTTTACTCAGAAAATCTATGGCGCCGATAGCATTGTCTGAGATATCCAGATTTTCCAGCTCCAACGCTTCAGAAATGGGAGAAAAGTCTTTAAGATTGGTTGACGATACATTTAGATCTGTCAGATTAAAAAGCCTCTTTACCGGATTAAGTGTGGTAATATCTTTGTTGCCCGAAATATCGAGTTTGGCTATTGTCAGCACCTGGTGAAGTTCTTCCTGGGTTGGTTCATCACTGATTTGAGTGTTTTTTCTGGCGATTTCTTTCCAGGGTTCTTCAAGCGCCTTCCAGCCCAGAAATAAATCTTCCGATTCAAATATCACGAGGCATTCAGGATGATCTCTCATGAACTGGATGGCCTCTTCTTTTGGTATTTCTGTGTTATCACAATAAATCCTTTTCAGGCTGTCAGCCTCCTTTAATGTCTCCAGCGAGGTGACGCTGGTATTGCTGATTCTCAAAACCTCAAGTTTAGGAAGTTCAATCAGGGATTCGAGTGAAGAAACAGCTGTGTTTTCACAATTCAAATAAGTCAGGTTGGTAAGTCCTTTAACCGTATTCAGGTTGTTCACACTTGTACCTGATATATCCAAGCTTTCAATTGTTTTCAAATCTGCCAGAGGGCTTAAATCATAAATCCTTGTATTGCTGCAATCAAGGGTTTTAAGGTTTATCATCTGGCTTACAAAATCGAGGTTGGTAATCTTAATTCCATCACATTTCAGGTTCACGATATTGACCAAACCCGCGATTGGCGTAAGATCATTTATCAGGGTATAACTGCAATTCAAGTCTTTAAGAGTAGTTGAATAATAGAGGGGCAGGATATTGTCTACCGGTGTTTCTGAGCAATTCAGCATCTCAAGATGATTTAAATTGCGGACGGGAAAAAGATCGGTAACCATTGTGTTTGAACAATTAACTTCCCTGAGTTCTGTAAGCTCGGTCAGAGGGCCGAGGTTATTAATTTCATGGTTATTTGAAACATCAATTTGCTGTTGTTTAAGGATACCCCTGAGTTTGGTATAAATTGGTTCGGTGTTGAAATAAAATGTGTCGGACGAGACTAAATTGGTTGAATCTGATTTCTTTTCATCAGGGAATGTAATTTGATAATTTAAAGTAGAATCGGCGGAGGAAAGCACGGTATCGGGGATTTGTGAAACAACTACCATGCTATCAGAAAAGAAGTAAATATTGGAAAGCTCTATCGAATCTGTAATGAAAACATTCTTCCCAAAGATTTCTTTCCATGCAAAAGAAAGGTTATTCCACCAAACTTTGGTTTCTTCTTTTTCGTCAAGTTTGGTAGTGTAGATGCTGGCTATTTTAAGGGTATTGGCGTTGATATCAAGATTTACTTCCATGTACCTCACTTTTCGGGAACTTACAGAATCACTTGTCACTGTCAGCCCATTCAGCGACCGGTTAAAGGTCACTTTAAAGTAATGCTTGTTTTGCTCATTAACGAAATGAGTGATGTCGGCAATTACAAATTCAAATTTTGCCCGCCGGTAAAAGAAACCAATGTCCTTTAAATAAGCCTGAACATCTTTGTATAAAGGAACTTCACGGTTCTCGTCCAAATCATCCTCCACCTGCACTTTGTCATTCAGGAATATTTTCAGGTAGCTTTCGTTGATGACGATTTCCTTTTCCTTTGCAATAGATGTTGGGTCGCCTAAAAAGTTAACCGTATTCTCAAAAAATTTAACAAGACTGGTTACCTGCTGTTTATATTTTTCGAGCTCCGCCGTGGTTAAAGAACTTTTATTCTGTGCATAAATACCTGCTGAAAAACATAGAAGCGAAGAAAAGATTAGGAATCTGGTAAATTTTTTCAAGGCAAATAGAATTTAATGAGTTCTTCTTTTTCAGAATCTGTGATTTTATACAATTTTGAAATCAACCAACCGGAATTGTTTCCCGGCCTGTT
The DNA here is from genome assembly GCA_963705185.1 of uncultured Bacteroidales bacterium. Classification (GTDB taxonomy): domain Bacteria; phylum Bacteroidota; class Bacteroidia; order Bacteroidales; family JAADJA01; genus JAADJA01. The sequence continues at coordinate 69,140 of CAVPJF010000004.1, read as the reverse complement.
GAAATAGGAAAGCTCGAAATACCATCCATCGATCTGGAAAAAATGAAACTTCATTTGGCCTGCACTAACAAAGCTCATGTTTCCATTTTTTATTTCATAAAACAAAAGGGAAAGATAATCTGGCTGATAAGTCTGACTTGCATAATATTCGACGTAATTTTTATCCCTGAAAGCTTTATAGATATTCATGAAGTCAAGTTCATGGCTCATCGGATGCAGGAATGAATTGGTGATCTCGCTTTCATCTCCTTTATAAAACAAGTCGCAGGAAACGATTGAAATAAACATTGGTAATCACCCATTTTGAACCCAGGTTTTCATCTTCAAGCTGCAAAAACAAGAGCATATTTTCTTTGCTCCCATAATAATTAAAAGTGGCAGCGAGCTCTGCAAACCATGATCCACCGTGAAACTCCAGGAACTTAGCAGAACCGGAACGGGTTACGTCTTCAATAAATTCTTTTTTAATATCCTGATCAATAAAACTGCTCGACTGATCAAAGATCATGTTCAGATAAGTATTTCTGAATGCATTATCACGGTATAAATTGTCACCTGGATAGTAACGAACTCCGTAACGGTCTTCTTCGTTGTTAAACCGTCTGAAAAACTGGTTTACCTGTTTGGTTTGAGCATAAAGCGAGCTTTCATCGCCGGTAAGGTTACCGATGCTATTTTGAGCAGTTGACGTTGAATACAACACCACAAATGGCAATACAAGAAAGAATAGTTTAAACCCGGACATTCTTATAGCATTATTTTGAATAGATCAATGGATTGAGCTTGTCTCAAATATCCTTCGAGACAGCCTCTTCATTCAATAGTTTCTTTTATGATCAAAAATCAGATCAGGGTTTGGATGTCTCCTTTACCCTAATATCTCCAAGCAACACATCCCAAAAACCAATTAATCGCCCGGCTATTTGTGTTTCCTTACGTTTTACGTAGACTGTAATATCTTTTTTAGTGACGTCCTGGTAAACGAGTCCGCCTTCTTTGTCATAACCTGAAAATTTCTGAAAGATCGTAATCACACCTACGTAGGTTCCATCCGGTTGTCTTTCAAGGTCGCTGACATACTCTATTTTATACCATTCAACATCAACTTTACTGTAGTTCAGGCGCATTAACCTTTCAAGATAGGTTCTTACAGGATAGTAATTAACATCCTGGGTATTTAAGGTTGACACTCCTACTTCACTGCCATCCATAAAGAGCTCAACAGCACGGTCGATCACCCTGGTAGCTTCGGAATATTCTGTTCCCTTATCACCAATCAGGGTAATGTACTTGCTGAGGTCTCGAACCTTTTCCAATGCCAGAGAATCAATCGCCTGTTTCCGCTGCGGACTGAGATTATCCTGGGCATTTAGGCTTAAGAGAAAAAGAAGCTAATACAATTGCAATAACAAATATTTTCGATTTCATGTCTATTTATTTTTTAATTAATTCAAGTTCCGTAATCTGTCCGTATGAGTCAAATTTTACACTGAAAATATCATTGGTATACTTTTTCTGATCCTTAACGAAATTCAGATATTTTTCAATGGTCGTAGGTTTGTCATAATCTGTTATGCCATCGGCCTGGCTGATGATGATTAATACCGGAACATCTTTTCCAGCGTACAATTTCATAGCTTCGGCGATTTTATTATTGGCTGTAGTTACATCTTTTGCATAGGCTATCTGTACAAAATAATCATTGATGTAACCATACCCGACATTCTTATTCGCTTTTTCAAGCTGCTTCTGCTCTTCAAGCATCTTTAATCTTGCTTTTTCCGTTGCAATCTTATCTTCCACCTGCTTTATAAGGGCATTTACCCCTGGATCATTCAGGTTTTGTGACTTGATATCGTTTAAGCGGCGCTCCATTTCTGCCAGAGGCATAGTTCCGTTATCATCAAGAATAGATTGAAGCTCGGCTTTTGCTTTAACCACTTTGTCGGCGTATTCTTTTGCTGCCGCTTCCTGTGCAAGTTTTTTCTTGCTCTTACAAGCACTGGTGCTGAAAACAATTCCTCCAATCATCAAAAAGAGGAATAGTTTCAGGGATAATTTCATTACATTACTACTTTTCATAATTATTTAAATTTTTAGTTTCTAAGTATCCGATTAAAGATTGAAGAAATTATAACAACGCTCTAAAGGCTATGTTATTTATTCTCGGTCAAAATTATATAAATTTGATGCCAGAATTTCCGATGAAAAAAAAACATTTCAACATACCTGTTTTTATACCCGAGTTGGCTTGTCCCTTCCAATGCATCTATTGTAACCAGAAGAAAATTTCAGGATGTTTAAAAGTTCCTTCACCAGAAGAAATTAACAAAATAATCACCGATCACTTATCAACGATTCCATCGGAAGGGGTTGAAACTGAATTGGCTTTTTTTGGCGGGAACTTTACTGGCTTGAATCCAATTGAACAGGAAGGCTTTCTGAAGATTGTACAACCATTTATTGAAAAAGGTAAAATTTCCGGAATAAGGGTTTCAACACGGCCCGATTATATTCATCCTGAGGTTTTAAATCTGTTAAAGAATTATCATGTAAAAACCATCGAGCTTGGTGCACAATCAATGGATAATGGGGTTCTGAGAAAGTCAGGCCGCGGGCATACAGCCGAAGATACGGAGATTGCTGCCAAAATGATAAAAGAGCATGGGTTTTCGCTTGGACTTCAAATGATGATTGGACTTCCGGGAGACACTTTACAAAAATCCATTAACACTGCAAGAAAAATAATAGAGCTGAAAGCTGATAACACACGAATTTATCCATCCCTTGTGATCAGAGGTACTAAACTGGAAGAACTGTTCAATGCAGGCGAATATAAACCACTTTCACTGGAAGAAGCTGTTACCTGGTCTGCAGCGTTATTAAAGATTTTTGAGGAAGCGAATATCAGTGTAATCAGAATTGGATTGCATCCATCCGAAGGATTGCTTTCGGGTGATGAGCTTGTTGCCGGGCCTTTTCATCCTTCTTTCCGCGAACTGGTGCTTACGGAAATATGGGGTGAGCAACTTGCATCCTTTATCTCAGGCAAAGGAAATCTGCTTGAAATTACAGTTCCTCCAAATCAGATAAATTCCGCAATTGGCTACAACTCCAAAAATAAATTGCTATTGAAACAAAAGTTCAAAAAGGTTAAATTTCTTACAGATGGCCGACTTCAAAACAGGCAGATGAAAATTTCAACATCCTGACTGTGATAAACTTAATTCTATCACTTTACAAGGTTCATCTTCCGTGTTGCCACTATATTATTTCCCACCTGCAATGAATAAAAATAGAGACCTTCAGGAACATTATCACCATTAAAGTCGACAGAATGGCTGCCGGTCGACATAAAATCATCCGCAAGGATTTGAATTAAAGTTCCAAGTAAATTATAAACCATAATCTTCACATTGCCCGGATAATCTAGGTTAAAGGTAATAGTTGTAGAACCATGAAACGGGTTTGGCGAATTTTGCAAAAGTTCAGATGCAAATGATTTTGGTTCTTCAATTCCTGTCAAAGTTGAAGTAAGATAGGTAATAATATTCTCCATCAGGAGCATTTTCTCATTTGACTGAATAGCCCAATCCTGGTCTGATATTGAAATCATAGATCCATGGTCATTATTGGGAGGAGTAAAAATAAAGCCGAAATGGTTTCCATCGAATTCCAGAAAAGGCTCAAAAGTATTGTCTGCTAATCCCACCGAACCATACCAGAAATAGCTTAAAGTTGGCACATTATTCGGAACCGATGCCAAAACACCCGTTACATTCATCGGAAGAAGATCACCCGTTATCATGATATCCCATGAAAAAACTCCGTTGAGGTTATTGACAATGGTTTGAAATGCCTGGTTGGAAGTAAGATTCTTATCATATTCAGATTGAAAGTAAACCGGGCCACCCTGTTCAACATATTGCTGGATTATATCCCTTCTGTTATCAGGCATTTCTACTACTCCGGAAGAAATTATGAGGATATCCGTTGTATTGAAAAAATCCGTATTATCCAGAAACGTTTGTTGTTCGATAGAAGCATTATGTCCCATATTCTGACAAACCGAAAGCCAGGTAACATCCATATCGTGAAGGATATTATATGATTGACTTTCGACAATTTTAATTGATAATGACTTCACATTTTTCGAATCAGCTACATGCTTCAAGACATCATTATCAGAACCATATTTGCTCGTTTCGTTTATTAGCCGTGGTGGAGAATCCATGGATTTAAAATTGATTGAATAATTCTGGTTTTCCATGTTGTTTTCCTGCGCTGTTAATGCATAGCATCCGCATAGAATAAATCCAATTACCAAAATCAGAGAATTCCTTTTCAAACATTTTACTCGATTTGCCATAACCTCTTAAATTTTTAATGAATAAATAATTTCTATTTTACGCCATGGTTCTCGTTAAGTTACTTGAAACACAGCAATAACAGTAGTAATGACCTGATCGAAATTCCTTAAGCAACTTAAAAAATCTTTCATGGAAAGACAAAGATATGGTTAATGAGATCAAATTCAACTGGAATCAAAAAGAAATTGAAATTTTGTTTTAATTTGTTAATCCATCAAATCTTGGAAAAATGATTAGTCTTGTGGATCAACGGATTCCTGCAAAAGCACTGAAATCACTTAAAAACTTTGGAGAAGTCATTCTATTTTCCACCGAAGAGATTACCTACCCTGCCATCTCTTGCCATCCCGATATTTTTTTCTGTCAGATGAACGGGCGTCTGATTATAGCTCCCAATGTGCCTGAAAAGTATAAAACCACGCTGGCAAAAAATGGTATTTCCTTCATCGAAGGTGAATCTTTGGTTGGAGAAAAATACCCTGATACCGCCAGATACAACGCAGTCTGTACATCAAAATACCTGATCCATAATTTCAGATACACCGATTCTGTAATTTCAAACCATACAGAGGAACTTGATTTAATTCATTCGGGACAGGGTTATACACGGTGCAACCTTCTTGCTTTAAAGGATGATCATTTTATTACGTCGGATGCTGGGATTGCAAGAGTTCTTGATGGATATTGGTTTGAAGAATTTAATCGTGGATCCCAGCGAAATCCTCTTACCGGGAATGAAGCACGGATTTTTCGGCGGAGCCTGTGGTGTTTATGAAAATAAAGTTTTTATTCTAGGAAATTTAGAGTAAATTCAAAGATGGTGAAAAGGTAAGGAATTACATCTATAGACACTGGATTATGAAATCATTGAACTCTATGATGGGCCATTGTTTGACGGAGGAAGTATTTTGTTTCTTTAATCGAGTTCTTAGATATTGAAAAGTTATAAGCCAATTTCCTTAATTTCGCAACCTTAATTTTTATACCTGATTTATGTTACGAACACACACCTGCGGTGAATTAAGCATTCAGCATGTTGGTCAAAATGTAACCCTCTCCGGATGGATTCAAAAATCGCGCGACCTGGGCGGTATGACGTTTATTGATCTCCGCGACAGATATGGAATTACTCAGCTTGTTTTCAATATGGAGACCCTTCCTGAACTTTGTGAACAAGCAAGGAAGTTGGGACGCGAATTTGTCATTCAGGTTTCAGGAAAAATTGCTGAACGAAGCAATAAAAATCCCAAAATGCCAACGGGAGATATTGAAATCATTGTTGATAAGCTGGTTGTGCTCAATTCATCTGCCACACCTCCCTTTACCATAGAAGATAATTCGGATGGTGGTGATGAATTGCGAATGAAATACAGATACCTCGACCTCCGCAGAAATCCACTCCGACAAAATATGGCACTGCGCCACAGGATGGCAATGGAAACGAGGAATTATTTGGATTCGCTTGGATTTTTTGAAATAGAAACACCTTTTCTTATCAAATCCACGCCCGAAGGCGCACGGGATTTTGTCGTTCCATCGCGAATGAATGAAGGACAATTTTATGCTCTGCCCCAATCACCTCAGACCTTTAAGCAAATTCTGATGGTAGCAGGCTACGATCGATACTTCCAGATCGTGCGTTGTTTCCGGGATGAAGATCTACGTGCCGACCGTCAACCTGAATTTACCCAAATTGACTGCGAAATGTCGTTCATTACACAGGAAGATATTTTAAATACATTCGAAGGTCTGGCAAGACATCTGTTCAGCAAAGTAAAAGGCATTGAACTGCAAGAATTTCCAAGGATGACTTTTGACGAAGCCATGAAGAATTATGGTTGCGATAAGCCGGATCTTCGGTTTGGGATGAAATTCATAGAATTGAATGATTTTGCTAAAAATAGAGGATTCAGCGTTTTCGATGTTTCAGAATTGGTTGTGGGAATTTGTGCCGATGGCTGTGCTGAATATTCCCGAAAACAATTGGATGAATTGACTGAATTTGTGAAGAAACCGCAGATCGGAGCAAAGGGACTTGTTTATATCAAATACAATTCTGATGGAACTATCAAATCGACAGTAGATAAATTTTTCGATGAGCACGCTTTAAAACTATGGATTGAAAAATTCAATGCAAAACCAGGCGATCTCATACTCATTCTTGCCGGTGAAAAGAATAAAACCCGCAAAGCCCTCAGCGAATTGCGGCTTGAGATGGGCAACCGCCTTGGATTACGAAATCCGAATATCTTTAAACCATTGTGGGTGATGGATTTTCCATTGCTTGAATGGCATGAAGAAACCCAGCGCTACTATGCAATGCACCATCCTTTTACGTCGCCCAAACCGGAGGATATTGAAAAGATGGAAACCGATCCAGGGTCCATCAGGGCGAATGCCTACGACATGGTTATTAATGGTGTGGAAATTGGTGGTGGCTCCATCAGGATACACAATAAAGATCTTCAGAAACAGATGTTCACCCTTCTCGGGTTCTCTGATCAGGAGGCGCAAAACCAGTTTGGATTCCTGATGAATGCCTTTGAATACGGCGCTCCTCCACATGGTGGCATTGCCCTTGGTTTCGACAGGCTTGTGGCTATGTTCGGTGGATCCGATTCAATTCGAGACTATATCGCTTTCCCAAAAAACAATGCTGGTCGTGATATGATGATCGATTCTCCTTCTGAAATTTCGAAGGAGCAGTTGGATGAGTTAAAATTGAAGGTGGTTAAATAACGAAAAAACAGATTTCGTTATTCTCGTGTTCCCAAACACTAATCCTATAATTGATTTTTAAATATGCACCAGTCCGTTCGAACAAAGAATCGGGATATGAAATTCGTTGTTAATCATTGTTTCCTTATCAGCCTGTGCAAAATAATAATACTCATCGGTCTTTACCGACATGATCGAAATTAATCCTGCGCTAACCTTATTGGCATATTGAAGGGTTTGTTTCGCAAAGCCAACTGAAATTACAGTAACTTCTTCCGCGACACGCTTAAATGGAATTTTATTTTCTTCGAAGTGACGCATTGCAAAAGCTGTATTTTCCTTTAGTTTTGGAGACCCTTCGTCTCCCTTGCGGATGACAGAATAAATATGAACTTCCGAACCAAATAATTTAGCCATCATGGCAGTAGCATCAATCAATGACCTGAATCCTTCGTGCCCGCCAACCGGCAATACAATCGGGTTGAAATTCCTGCAGGCACAATTTGCCTGAACCACAAGGCAAGGTATTTTAACCTTTCGAATCAGCTTTAACATGTCTGCTCCCAATAACTTCTGCTTGATCCCCTTTATTCCATGTGTTCCAATTACCATTAACTGGTGGTCAAATTTGTTGGCCACCCTGGGAATTTCATCGAAGATATTACCGGCAGCAACTTTAAAATCGCAAATTACCCCTTGCTTTAAAACTTTATCCGCTATTTCTTTAAGCTTCTCTTCAAAACTGGAAGATTCGGTTTTATTAGCCGATTCATTATTGATGACGTGAAAAAGTGTAATTGAATAATTTCCATTTCGGGCAATTGCAACAGACTGCTTTATTGATTGGTCTGAAGCTTCTGTAAAATCTACTGGTACGATGATCTTTTTAGTGTCCATATTCTCTGATTTGGGATAAAATAATACTTCGATATTTTTTATATTCTTGAAACAATTCCGGGTTCTTTTCTAATCAATGTTAGTTATTGAAATGAAAAGAAATATCCTTTCTGGATACAAAGACACATAAACTCCCAAATTGTTCAGGGGATTAATAATAATTCTTCACTTCATCTGTTGGAACCAGCTTTCCGTTTTGAATAGCAAATACCATCCAGGCATTGCCTTTTTGTTTTTCAGAGAGCTGCCAGATGTTTAAAAGCTTGCCTTCACCATAAATTTTAACCATCGCATTTGATTTGGAAAGAGCTTTGGAATTTTTACTTTTCTGATTGGTGAAGTCTTTTACATAATAAGTATATTCAGCTTTTTCATCAATATCCTTAACCGTAATGGTCTCGGGACCAAAACCATCCCGATCGTCGCGATCAAGGACTGCTTTACCATCAGATGATGTAAGTTTTTCACGGTAAGAAATATGGTAATCTCCTTCTTTTACAAAATGAGCATCCAGGTCATCGGGATTCTTATCCCAATCAAGTACGATACGGATGGCTCCCATTGCAATAACAGGTGAAACGGTGAATCGGTTCCGGAAAATGGTTTCTGCTATGATTTCAAACTTGTTGTTTTCAGAAATAAAGCCTTCTTTTTCAAAGGAAAATGGATAAACGCCATCGGGTTGCTTCGCAAACCTTATTTTGCCTTCAAGATCGGTGGTTAACGTCTGAAAATCCTGAATAGCAATAGTGGCATCGGCAACCGGGTCACCATTTTCAGCATTGAAAAATCGCAAAGTGAGCATGCCTTGTTCCTCGGCTCCGGCGTCATCCAACTGATCGCGCATTTTATCAATTTGGGTTAACCCAATCTGTGTAAAGCCCAATACCATTGAAAACAAAAAAAAGATTCTTTTCATATTGCCTGTTTTTAGGTTAATTACTTTTTCTTTTCACTACAATTCCATATTGTTCTACAACTCTATCCTCTAAAGGAATCTGGTAAATCCATTTCATAATATTATTCACTTTTACATCTTGCATAAAAGGAATATTTTCTTTCGTAAAAACGAATATCAGCAAATTGTATTCCTTATCTTTATCTTCATTATCTATGCCAAAATAATATCCCTCCATGTTCTGATTAACAGGAAAATGAACTTTTTCGTTCTTTTTAAAAATTCGCTCAGGATCATCCTTCAGGTAACTATAAGCCGGATCGTTATAAGGATATAGAATAAACGCTGTCTCATCCGTAACATTGAAAATTTTCAGATAGCCATCTTTGGAAGCAGTGAAACTGAAAACCAAAGGATCGTCCTCAAGATAAAGTTCTTTAATTCCATCCACTTTTATAACCAGAGCAGGATCTTTTTTATCTTCATGTTTATAAACAATTGCCGAAATCTCAACCTCGATCAGGATATTCCCAAATTCATTGATATCCCTTTTGAGTTCCTTCACATCTTCGACCATAATTTCTGCGCCGGTCTCAGTAGAAACGAATGATTGAAAAATTTCCTTGAACTTCTCATCATCTTCAAAAGTGTAAAGGAAGTCTGAAACCTGGACATTCTCAGAAATTCCAGCCTTTACCATTGCATTCTTCTTGGCTTCGTCGATCGCTTTGTTTCTTATCTCTTCAATAGTGAGGTCACGGGCTTCATAGCTGCCGCGGGCGGTTACCGATATTTCTTTTTGAGAAAAAAGATTCTGCGGCAATAAACCTAAGATTATTAGCAGCAAGGAAAGAAATAAAGGAGTTTTTAATTTTATCATTTTTCCGACCTATTAAATTAATCCTGAATAAACTTCCAGTTTTTCCAGACATTTTCAATGTCGGGGCTGACATTTACTTTTGGATCCTGTTCTTTCTGGTTGACCCTAAGCGATTCAATCGAAACATTGCTTGCAATGTAATCAGCCAAAGCGCTATAAGTTATATTGCCTTTTGATTCTTTCAGTTTTTTCAATAAAAAATAGGTAAACATACCGTGTTGTTCCTTGTCATAAGGCATTGCCGATTGCTCACCGCTGCTTGCCGTAAAGACAACAACGTTACCGGTGACCAGGTTTTCTTTAGCTTTTACTTTAACACTTCGTGCAGCAATCAGTCCTGCGTCCCTGGCCCCCCCACTGAAACATGCATCAAGAAAAACAGTCACTCTCCCGGCTCCGCTTTCTGCAAGTTTTTTATAAATATCCTCCAGTTTAATTGCTGCCGATAAGTTTGTTCCTGTAACATCCACAGGAATAAGGTAAGGTGTTTTGGTTTCTTCATCCGGTAGCCCATGACCGGCATAATAAAAAATCAACTCAGCCTGTTCACCCGATTTGGAAGCCAGCTTTGAAATCAGGTCAATCTTTTGAGAAATCTCACCGGCTGTCGCATCCAAAAGAAGATGTGCATTCATTTCATCCACTCCAAGAGTTTTAATCGCATAGTCTTTAAAAATAGTAGCATCATTCCTTGCAAATTCGACATTGGTTTCTGAATTAAGTCCTTTCTGGTAGCGGGCATAATCTTCATTTCCAATGATCAAAGCATAACGATAAGTTTGTTTTGTTTTATTGATGGGAATATTCTTATCGACTTCTGACGAAAGTGAGGCGACGTGTAATATCGGGTGATACAGTAGTTATACCACTGATTACAACCTCACTTCGAGCGGTAAGATTTTGCTCGAGACTTACATTGAGTGTGGTATCTCTGCCATACTTATTAAGCGATTCATTAATGTCGACCAATACAGGTATTTCATTGAGAACATACCGACGGGTTGCGGTAAATAAAAAATCAAGTTCTGCAGTAGCTCCCCGGCTGAGGGTTCCAAGGTCAAATCTATTTTTCTCACCAAGGAATATACAATTGGCATTAGGTAACTTGAATTCCGTAACAACACTCCGGGCGTCGCCTTTTCCAATATTCTGAACGATCACTTTAAGATTGATCGGATAATTGAGCTTGATCAAGCCCCCATCTTCTGTGCTGAAGACTGCATCTGCAACAATTACCTTCGGACTCGCAAAAGTTTTCGTTTCAATTTTTATTTCCAGCGGAAACGCATCAAGGCCGCGTTCTTCCTGCACCTCGATTACAAATTCAGCAATCCCGTTCTGAAGATTCATGTTTCCTGTAACAGGAATAGTAATATTTTTGCTGCTGTTTCCCTGTAAATCACCAAGAGGATAAGTACCTGAAAACTCAAGCCCTTTAAGGGAAGGATTTTTGATGGACAGTTTTACATTTACATTGTTGGCTAAACCTTCACCGATATTATCAACATTAAGGCTGATCTGGCACTTTTCAGTAGCATCAATAAAATTATTTTGATTTTCATCAGTGAATTTTTCACCGGTTATCACCAGATCAGGAAGTTTGGTTACGACAGCCCGTTCCGTTTTAGTAAAAGTAACTTTTTTCTGCTCACTCTTTCCTGAAATCACCTGTCCTCTGGAAGGGAGAGAAAAAATTACAAGAAGAAGCAAGATCATGTAAGTTTTCATAGTATTATCAATTTTCAATTTCATTAATTAAAACCGGTAACTCAGTCCAAACAAGGGTTCGTTTAAGTAAGAATCATAGTAATAATTGAACGATACTTTCGGATTTGAATTTTTTCGTGCCTTATTAGCCTGGAGACCTGTCCACACCAGATCGGCAACCCAAATACCGACAGCAGAATACATCAGGATCTTAGAGGTTTTATCATTATTTTCTGCTTTGCTGAAATAATCGTCCCGGTCCTCGGCATTGTCTGCAAGTTTATAATCTTCATATGCGTTGTATGCTGAATTGTTGAGAATAATGGATCCGGCAATACAACCGTAACCGGCAACGCCCAACAACCATTGAGCACCGATTCCTGTTACCGCCTTGTTTCCTAATCCTGGAAGCAATGCAGAAAGCGCCAGCGCTTTTCCCACACTTATTCCCGTACCTTTGTTATTTTGCGGTTTTTCCTTTACTGTTTCATTTGCAACCTGGGTTGAAGATTTACTATCAACACGTCCATACACCTCAACCGAAAATTCCTCATCAATGGTAACATTATCAGCCTCAATATCCCAGACTATACGTTTACCTGTTCCACCGGAAACCCCTTTGTTCACATCTCCATACATGGTAACAGGAATTAATGTCTTTCCGGAAGCAGTAACAATTTTAACCCAAATCTCAAAAGTTTCACCTTCTTTATACTTGGCAATATCGTAGGTGATAGCCAGTTTTGATCCCTCAGCATCAAATGCAATGTTTTCAATTTTTGCAGCCGATTGAGCCTGAATACAATTGCTGATTGACAAGGTTGTTAAAGCTGTGGCTATTATCAGGAAAACTATTGTGAATTTTCTCATTTTTGCTAATTTATCAATTGTACAATTATTTCACGTCCTTTTCAGAAACGACTAAACCTGCTGAACCATTTCCGCCCTTTGTATGACTCAGTTTTTTATTACCATTTTCAGGAATGGAGGAGAGCTTTGCTTCCTCGCCTTTCTGATTGGTTACAAAAACTTCAAGGTTCCAGTTATAATTTAGTTCAGCGTTCCCGTAATAAAGCGATTCCCATGAAATGCCGTTATCAAATGAAATCATATCTCCTGCCCCTGCAATGGCTGGCCCATTATCACAACCTGCCGGATAGGTTCCCATGACATAATTGGTAACCCATATTCCTACCCATAACTCAACACCAGAATCAATATAATAATTATAGGCAGGAGTGTATTCATTCCATGAATTCAAAACCGGGCTTGCTATCTCTTCATAAAAAACAAGTGATGGTGGATTTATTCCATCGAATACTTCTGCATAAAAAACTGCTGGTTCTTTAGGAAAAAACCTGATCTTTGAAATCCTGTACCCGTCGTAGTTCGTAAGCGCCTGTGTTGGAAAGCGAATGGCATAGTCAAAATTTGAACCATTGGTCAAGCCGATACCCGTAGAGTTTGTTCCATCATCATATTTTAACCAAAAACCTGTACCACCGGAGGTAGGTGTTGTAAATTTTAGTGCATCACCATACTGAACACCATTATCATCTCTTGCATACGACCGGATGGAATAATCCGAATTTGACGACAAACCTGTTATGACAAATGAATAATCCCCCAAAACAGAAGTCGCACCTTTACTTACTATATTATCATTTATTGTTGGCAATGAATTAATATTTGAAAGCGACCAGCAAAAACCGTGGTCTTTAATTCCACCTTCCCCCAGGTCAACTATTACGCCATTTGCTGTGGCTGAACTCTGATTAATATTACTAACAGTTTCCGTCTTTACATATGCAATCCTAACAAGATCAATTTTTTTACAAGCAAAGAAAAAATTTCCGGCAAACAGAAACATTACCAAAAGGGGTAGAACTTTTTTAAGTTTCATTTTATTCAATTTAATTTTCATTTTACCTGTATTGGGTTATTTTCCGAAATTATAAACTATTTAGATAATTCAAAAAATTTAAACCATAATATCATTTAAGAATATCAGCTTTCAGGTTCATCATCTTTTGGGTATGATCCGAATCATAGTCGAAAAGAAGGTTGCCATCCAGTTTATATAGCTTCACATAGTTCAGGTCGAACCAGATCACCATTTTCCCGACCGAGATTCCGGAAAGCACATCCAGTTGCGCGTCGCCACTTTGAAATGAAGATATTTTCAAGGTTGCCCCACTGCTGATCTTAAGCTTGTCAAAAATAACAGATGAGCCATCAAGGGTTTCAAGCTTGACTATACCGTCATTATTCAGCATAAAATTTATCTTCCCAAGATTATCATAAATTTCAGGATATAATTTTTTAAATCCGGGATTGTATTTATCAAGCGCTTTCTTCACATCTTCTCCCGAGATTTTAACTCCTGATAATTTCATGTGGTTCATTACCGAAAAGACCCCTGCAATGTTCTTCTCATACCTGGCAGAAACCAGGTTATCACTTTCCGCTTTCAGGCTTTCGATAAGGTTGAACTCCTTTATTTCATTTGTATTCAAAGCCAGGCTACCGACTATAGCTCCTGTGGATTTTTGGAATGTTCCTGTGAGGTATAGCAATCCCATGGGACCTGATTGCAAACCAAAGTTGCTGAAACCTTCATTTTCATTGTAAAATGCAGTTCCCTTATTTACCCCGTCTTTGGTGCATTTGGCCAGATAAGTGAGATAGTTTTCCTGCGGGTAAGTATCCAGCCCGATTTTCGTTGCCCATTTAAATTGCCCGGAACCAGTGTATTTTGCAATGAAAACATCAGACAATCCCTCCATGCATTGCAAAGCGGCAAGTCCATTTTCAAATTCAATCTTACCGCTGAAGGAACCTGAAATATAAATGTCGCCTGCAGCGTCATATAAAATTGAGAATCCGGAGGCATTGTTAGTGCCGGAGACTTTCTTCGCCCAAACGACGTTTCCACTTTTATCATATTTAGCTACGAACACATTTCGAAGATCACTATTGCCACTTAAGCTGAAATTCCCAAAAGTTGCATTTCCGGTATAGTATCCGGTGAGATAGGCATTGCCTGTTTCATCAAAAACTATATCAGTTAGATTGTCACCCCTTTGACCACCAGCCTTGCGAGCAATTTCCCAAAAAGATTTGTTCTCAGCCCCCCGGTTCATGTACTGATCTATTTCAATAATCTTACCCTCAGCGTTCCTGTACTCCGGCATCGCCATGCCAAGAGGAGCATTTTCGAAAGTGGCATCGGCTATGATATACTTTTCTCCATTGTAAGTCACAAAATCACCTTCAATTTCAGAATTAAAATGAACTGCCGTTGCCACATGACCCGGATACTCTATGCCAATAACTTTATTATTCAACAGGGTTTTGACAAGATAGGCAAAGAAGATAGAGCGGTCTTCGCAGTCGGAATAGGGATAATACAGTACCTCTTCAGGAAAGAAAAACTTTTCTTTCAGGAATTGTTGCTGGTCGGTTTGGTAATTAAATGAAGTCTGAACGAATTTTAAGAGAAACCCAACTGCTTCTGTTTCGCTCATGCTTTCAATGACCGGTTTAAAATTATCGACGATCGATTCTTTGGTCTCGCCCGAAACCGGCGCATCAAAATAAACATTCAGATCGGCTTGTGGGTATTCTTTATAAAAGTCGATCAGGTTTTGATTCACATAAAAATTAAAAGAGTAAGGTTTGTCATTAAAAGTAAAGCTATAAGTTTTTTGCTTCACATTTTTGGTGAGGTTGAGCGGGCTTTCAAACGAAAAATCGATCAGGTTACTGGCATCCGGATAATCTTTATCGTAAGTATAAATATTCGTACCGATATCCCGCATCATATAATAATTCAAACCTTCCGACTGCATAAAGTTCTTTGAATACAGTGTATATTGGGAAGGAATAAGCAAGCTGACCTTGTTATCGGCGTAGGCAATCCTTGATTTATAACCCGACCGCGTCAGGAGGTTCCATGAGAGCAAATCTTCACCATTCTGAGAATCGGGATAAATGGCTTTTGAGAATTGCTGAATCATCAGATAATAACCGTAGTCATTCAGATTCATGTCTGTCTTGTATTTCTGTAACTGGTTCACCAGGTTGGTATAGTTGGTTCCGCTTAGTTTTTCCCAAATGCTGCTTATGGTTGAAGGATTAATTATTGCCGGCGGATCGAATTTGATCTTCCGGTCATAGTCGAGAATCAACCGAAAGCCAAAAAAACCGAAGGTCATACTTCCTTTGTCATATACCTCCTCATCGGTTTTTTGCACAACAGGTATTCTGATCTCTTTCTGCATCTCCTTTTTAACGTTCACCGAAGGTTTGATGACCGGCATTTTTGCCCATTTCCCTTCCCTTGGCGGCTCTGGTTTATATTCCGGTGTTACAACGGGTTTGGGTCGTTCCGGCGGGGGAATGCCTTTCATTACATTGAATTGCTCCCATTGCTTTTTCAGATAGTCGGCAAATTCCTGGTCTCTTTGCTTTACATATTCATTAAACTCGTTTTGCATCCGGTCGATGAACTCCTGTTGTTTTTGCTTCATGGCTGCCATTTCATCCGCTCTTTGCTTCTTAAATTCTTCAAAGGTCTGAGACTTGATCATCGTGCAAACGAATATGGCTGAAATCAGAATCAGTAATTTCTTCATTTCTGTGCGTTTTATAATTTGATCATTTCCTGGTATTCAAATAATCCACATCTAACATAAGGTAATTGTTGCACGATCCGCAATCCTGTAATCGTAAATGAAGGATCGGCTTCCGCGATTTCACGGGATAAATTTTTATTCCCCGACGCAAAGTCATCGCCGACCTGTTTTATTTCAAAACCAGCGGATTGGGATAAAAATAAAATCTTTTGAATGAGGATTTCAAAATAGGTTTTCCAAAGACCATAATTCAACTTATTGCTGATATTGTCTTCCATCGAAATTTGACAGTGAATCACTTTCGCCAATATACCTGAAATTGAAATATGGAAAAGTAACCGGTTTACCATCCATTTCGGAATTGATTTCCAAAATATTATTCAGCGTGTGAACCGAATAACTTAAATGTTTTTCGGGCAATGAATTTTCTGCGAAGCGAAAATGGATAACCAGATTGGTTTTCTCTTCTGTTTCAAACACATTATTTTTCTGTCGTTCCATCTGGTAAACTTCGGCGATCGCTTCAATGCTGTCAGTAAGTTGCTGTTCGCTTGCAAGGCTGCACTTCATCAGGACTATCGCTTCTCCAAACGAAGTATAAAAGTATTCCTGCTGCTCAAATCTACTTCCCGATATTCCAACTTTTGATCCGATCCTATAAAGGTTCCCATATTTCGTAGTAAACTTATCTTCGCCAGCTGCCTGCTTTTCGCCGGAATAATTATCAGTAATCCCGGTAATTTTAGGATGCACAAGCAAGGCAATTATCGCTTTTGCTCTCAGGCAGGCCAGCTCACGTGCCTGCTCTTCCGGCATGCCGGGATCTGAAATGCCTATGGAATAAACCTGGTTCAGATCAGATTCAGGAATTGAAAACAACCATCCGGGAAGGCTTGCAGGGTGGAGGATTTGCTTACCGGAAATGGTATCCTCACCATCTTTTTGTATTTCTGCCTGAAGGGTTCCCTTAAACTTCTGGTAATCCTTTTCGGTTGAAATTACACTATTTTCCTGGGAATAAATTAACGGACTATAAAGTATCGCAATTCCTAAAATAATATTTCTAAAATCAGGCATCATCAGAACCCTATTTCCGGTGTTGATCCCATAAAACAGATTTCACAAGGTAACAAGTATAGACAGCAGGATCGAAATCAGGCATGAATCACCAGGGCACATTTCAAAGAAAGCCGGCTAATAATGCTTAAACGGAATATGCCTTGGTGATTCAGTGGAGAAAAAAGTTTAGTTACTCCTTTCTTTTGCCATTTTTTCCATTTCAGCATCGAAGGTCTTTTTGAACTGCTCATAGTCATAATCGATCTTCAGCTTATCGTCTTGTGAAAGGCGTTCGTTCATGGCGTTCATCAGCTCATCACCGGCAAGTTCGAGGGCAATATAAGTCTTGTAATTACCTGTGCTTGTTTTGGTGGTTTTTTCGCAAATGGTTTTAACGCCGGTCAGCTTTTGGTTGATCACTTCACGGGTCAGTGATTCAAAGCGCTCTTCGGCTTCTTCCTGGTTATTCATTTCGCGCGAATTCACGTAATTGTCGATGACGCCCTTAACCTGTGTTTCGATAGCAGCAGCAAGGTCGGCACGGGCATTGCTCGTGGCTTTTTTCTTAGCGGTAGCCTGATCTACGCTTTCGCCAACCTGGTTAGCCCTGAAATACTCATTGTTCGACTGGTATTCCGGCCCTGAACAATAAACTTCAATCAGGGTTTCGCCCTGATCTTTCGTTGATGCAGCTTTTTCCTTTGATTTGCAGCCACTGATTACAACAGCCAATACAAGGGCTGCAAGCATCATAGCACTTGAAATTTTGTAATAATTTTTCATACTCTTTTTTTTACGGTTAATGTTGTTTAATCATTTTAAAAACGGAAGGTCAAAGTTAAATAAATAAATAAAATCTGAAAAATTTTTTTACCGGTAAAATACAATGAATGTGTTGTAAAAAACGAGACTATCTCAAAGGTCCTTTGTGTTACTTTGTTCATTTCTTAGTGCAACTTTGTGGTTAAGCTAAACCACTGAACCACAAAGAATCACAAAGCCTGCCTGACGTCAGGAAGGTTCACACGAAGGTGCACAAAGTTAAAAAATATCGAAAATTAAACTTTTGATACAGCCTCTTTTTAATTGGTTTGCTATTGAGCCTCTGATCAATCGAGCTTAATCATTTTCCTCGTTTTCACTCCTCAATTTGCTTTTAAAACACAGAAATATTGTCTTTTATTAAAAACCAACCATCAAACTGACGTATGCCCACCTGTGCCAGAGTGCTGTTGGGAATGACGGAGATATGACTTCCTGTGCAATTTCAATTTTTATGGTTTTATACACCAGTGTGCCTCCAAACCGTGTATGCCACAAAAAATGGTTAATGGTTTGCATTGTAATTGCATCTCCGCGATTAAACATTCCCCCCTGTAATACGGCATTATAAGCTACAAAGGTAAAATCTCCTGTACAAAATAGCCAAACCTGCCAGGTTCTATTCTTATTGATCCCGATATGCCGGAAATAATCATCGAACCAGCCACCCCTGAAGTACATACCTAGCTGGGCTTCTGTGTGAGGGATACCCAACTTTCCGGCAGCATATGCATTCAATTCGAACCCTTGAACATCTGCGATGCCCTTCTCTATTGCAGAGGAGTACTGTAAGCATAGGTCGTTATCGATCTGATTCTCCCATCCTTTGACAGGCCCTGCAATGGCTATATGATCATGCAGGGTATTCTGAAAAGCCTGTCCACCTGCCAATGGCCCGATCAATCCTAACTGCAGCTCTGAAGTTACTTTATATCTTCGTCGTTCATTAAAGGATTCTTTTCTGTTGCCAAATAATAAATAGGCAGCAAACGGATGATCCACGGTGCGATGAGAAACCGTATCAATGTAAATCGGAGTATAAAGGTTATGCGTAAAGGTAATGGCATAATAGTTCAATGCATCTTTAGGATGACGCAATAAAATCTTATCAAACGGGGATTTTGCCATCCAGGTTGTAAAAGCTTTTAGCTCTATTCCACTCGAAAAATACTGATCGGTGAAAAATGTCATGTCGTTGGCCACTTTTAATTCAATGATAGGACGGGGATCAATGATACGGGCTCCGTTTTGCTTGATGTTCAGTTCATCTTCGTTTCCAATCTCAGGGAAACTGATGGCAGGGGGTAATTGCCCGGTTAACCGGAAAAACTGAAAAAGGAGTAATGAAAGAATAGGTACTTTTACTTTCATTGAATGATCAGGATGATATTGAGAAGTTAAAAATAATATTTATTCTGCAAATACTGCAAAACAAAATTCAGGCATTGTGTCTGTATGATAAAACAAAAGGTCACCAAAATCATTCGATGACCTTTTTTCATGATTGATCTGAACCTCTGATCAATCGAGCTTAATCATTTTCCTTGTTTGTATTCCTTCATTGGTTTTCAATACACAGAAATAAACCCCTGCCGGTAAAGCAGTAGTATTGAATACTACTTTTTGCTCACCCTGTTGCTGGAATTCATCTGCAAGCGTTGCTATTTCCCGCCCGCTGAGGTCAACTATTTTTATCGTGACAGGAGAATTATGAAGCAATGAATATTCAATTAAAGAACTTGCTCCAACCGGATTCGGGAGAACAGTCAGTTGCATATCCGAAAGGAAGGATTCATCAACTGATGTAGTACACAATGTGAAACAATAGCCCATATCAGATACAGATCCATCCGGATCTAAAATGGAAGGATCACCAGAGTTGTGGCAGGGTGACGATTCATAAATATGAAAATCGAAGGCTGACACATCTAAAAATTCGGGGTCTTCGTCAATATTGTTTTCATAGACTCCTGTTCCGATACCATAAGGGCCAATACCAGCCTCGCCGCCTTCAATATCATTATAAGTGATATCAACATTGCAATCATTGGTTGCAACACTGACCTGACTTCCAGTTGAAGCCTGATTGTCCCATATGATATTATTGATGAGATCAGGTTCACAATGATCATAAACCTCAACGCCACCACCCGTATTTTCGACACTATTTAAAATTATCGTATTATTTAACAGAGTGAGATGGCAAAAATTATTTATAGCGATAGCCCCGGCAGCTACCGCATGATTGTTATAAAAAAGACATCTGCTTATTTCAGGGTTGGAATTTGCATAACAAAACAATGCACCGCCAAATTGAGCAACATTGTTATAAAAAACACAGTTGCTGATAACAGGGCTTGCAGTTATAAGTGCGATAGCTCCGCCGCATGCGTAATAGGAAGGTGTTGTTAAATCGGCTTTATTGTTATTAAACATTGAATTGCAAATTTTTAATTTGTTATAACTCGTGATTGCAAAAACGCCTCCGCAATTTAAATTTAAATTAGCAGGCCCCTGAGCAGAGCTCTGTTTAAAAGTGCAATGATCGAATACGGAAGTATCATTTGCAGAGGGTGTCCACCGATAATCAAACCCATCCCACCAAAGAACTGGATTGGAACTTATGAAGATGATATTGTCATCTTCAGTTCCTTCAGCCATAACACATCCCTGAACAGTAAAATGATAAGGCCCCCGGACGGCAACCTTTACGCCCGGTTCAATAGTGAGTGTTTGACCATTTTGTATGGACAGGTCCCCTTCCACATAATAGGGTGAGTGTTCGGCAGTCCAGGTACCGCTTATTACTCCGCCGGGTACAAAAGTGGCTTTATCATGCACACCCGTCACAGCGCCTGCAACAATGTTATAAAATGCCCCATCTCTTCCATTCCCGGTAAACGTAGCTGCAAAAGTCATACTGGAAGCTGCTGTTTTCAGGTAATGGGTTCCCATATCCTTCATAAACGATTGCGCTACAAACTGTGCTTCAGGAGATGCATTTGCCGAAATATCATATACTTTCGCCACAGAAGTGATACATTCCCAGTAAGAAGTCATTTCCACCATTTTATTGGTATCCTGCATAATCTCCAGTATAGGCTCCCCATTGAGTTCGATAATAAAACCATTGTTGTAGTAATTCAGCCAATCATGACCATTTTCAAATCCCCAGTCTTCACCTTCAACATCCGGTCCGAGGCTTACTAAACTTTCCTTGATTTTCATATCCCCGATCCCGAAACCGCGGTAATCGAGTTGCAGCATGGTATTGAAAAAACCTGTTGAACCGTCCAGAAAATGAGCAAGGCAGGCATCCGGGCCCGGGTTTATATTATCGTAGTCCACTGATGAAGCGTAGTATAAAAAGTCTTCGTGGCCATCACCAAAAGGTTCTGGTCCGGTGCCATCCGCATCCCAGGCGGCAATTCCTTCATTATCGGCATAGAGTCCCTGGAGGGGGATTTGCGGAAGGCCTTTTTGGATAGAACCGGTAAGGCTCCAATAGGCTCCGCTTCTTCCATTTCCTGATAAGGGCTGTGAATTACCCACAGTTTGAAATGTTAAAAACACTTCTTCATCTCCAACATCCTGCAAAAAAGCAGATGCCACAGCCTGAACTCCGGTTGAACTGCTGTCGGATGCATTCACAGGAACAAAGTAATTGGTTTGTACATTCCAATCCCACGAAGTTGAGGGCCCGATATGGAATAACCAGTAACCCGTTGTTCCCGTTAACAGAAGTTCTCCATCAAGTAGCACGGTGATTTCGAAGGAATAAAAATTAATGTAGTGTTCATCGCCAAACGAAAACCAATCCTCACCTTCCTGGTCTTCGCCCATGGATGTCAGCCCGACTTTAAATTTGACCTGTTCCGGTGTATAGCCATTATCAGCAAGCGCCTGGGCAAATTCAGGAAAACCACTCACGATGTTTGTTAAATGACTCCCGGCAGAACTGGAAGAATTTACATAATCGCGCGAAGCAACGTAATAAGCATAATCTCCATGACCGTTGCCATAGGGTTCGGGCCCGGAACCATCAGCATCCCATACGGCTCCGCCTTCGTTATCGGCTATTAGACCCTGAAACTGAATTTGTCCCTGTGTCATGAGCTCTTCATATGCGCCCATGTCATAATCTTCGTTCAATGGTCGAGGATTGCCTGCTATATCATAGACCGGTGGAGAATGCAAAACTCCGCAATGGCAAATATATTCTTCTGTTCCTGTATTAACGCATGGACTATTTTCTGAAATAGTCAACAATTCAAGGTCTTCAAATAACGGGTCTTCATTGATGTTACCCGAACCGTCGATGATAAAGCCTTCCCCCTGGATAGCATTTAAGTCTATAGCGCTAAATCCAATTTCCACTGTGTCGGTGGGAAGATTTGAATAAATTTCTGAACCATTGGCAGCACTGTCGTTCCAAAAAATTGAATTGAATATCAGCGGTTTTACATTCTCTGAATAGATCGCTCCACCTAAATTGGAGACAGTATTATTATAAAATGAATTGTTGATCAGTATGGCAAGATGTTCAAATTGCAGATTTAAATAATCATTGAGCCACACAGCCCCTCCAGTAGATATTGACTGATTACCTATGAAAACATTATTCTGTAATAAGACCGGATTGCTCAACATGCTAAATCCACCCCCAGAGGGGGCCCAATTATTAATGAAGTAATTATTTTCAACAAGTACTGTAATAAGCGCACCTGAGCTAGAATGAACGAGCATTCCTCCACCTAAACCCCCCTCAGAACTATTAACATTCTCTCTGAAAATATTTCCTTTGACTGCACTCCCGTCTTTTGGAAGATATAAAAGAAATCCTGCGCCTCCACTAGTGACCACTTGGATTAATTGTATTATTAGCGACCAAATTGTTTGAAAACTTAGTTCTCATTCTATCACATTCCACGCCAGCCGAACTTGCTTCACCAGCTCCTTTTGTATAGTTGTTAGTGATAGAGTTTTCTTCAATAATTGCCACACAGGTGGGCCCTCCAGCCGCCGAGATAAACATTCCACCACCCCAGACTTGTGCGCTTTGATAACCCATTGCGCTATTATGAGAAATGATATTATTGAAGATCCTGGTATTATAACTTAAAGCGATTCCTCCCCCATTGGCATATTGATTCGTTGAGATACATGAATTGCTGTCAATTGTATTTTCAGCGATCACGATCCAATAGTTACCATAAGCATATTTTGCCCCTATTCCTCCTCCGGAAGTACTTTCTCCGTTTCCTGGCTGTGTATCATCAACTGTATTGTGGGTGATCATGTTGTGAATGATTTTTGCACCCGCGTTCGAAATCCATATACCGCCGCCTTGCCTGTCATTATAGTTATCCGTAGTATAGGTTCCTTTTCCATTTCGTACGGTGAATCCACAGAGTATGGATGTAGTATCCTCCCCTGAAACAAAATACACCACCGAAGCGCTGTCCAAATTAGTCAGCTGACTTCCGTCGATAATCGTATTGGCGATATGATTGGTATCACCGTCCGTAAGGAATTCACTTGCCACCATAAGTGGCTTTTTGCCAAGGAAGTTGATTTGTTCATAATACATACCGTCCGATACCAAAACGGTATCGCCGTTTGTTGCTGCATCAATCCCTTGCTGGATCGTGGGATAATCGGCGGGAACATGGATGATCTGTCCCTGTGCCATGGCGGCCAGTAAAAGGCCGCAGCAAAAAAGTTTTAATTTTTTCATTGTTTTATTTTTTATGTTTTATCGTCATTGCGAGGAGCCTTTTCGCGACGAAGCAATCCGTATGATATGCGCAGTGTATCATTTTGGCAGATTGCTTCTCCCGCTAAAAAGCGGGATCGCAATGACGGTTGGTTTATTTCATTAAAATCATTCTACCCGTTGCCTGTTTTGAATCGGTTGTGATGCGATAAAAATAAATTCCTACCGGTAAATTGCCGGAACTGAATTGCAGTTCTTGTTTGCCTGCCTCCTGCTGTTCAGAAAGCAATGTTTGTATCAGTTCTCCACTGCTATTGTAAAGGTTTATCTCTACCTTGGTTTTACTGTCAAGCTCATAGCTTAAAACAGCCTGGTCAGTAAATGGATTGGGATAGACAGAATGCCAATCTGTGGCTTGTTGAAAAGCATGTGGTTTGATCCCGGTTCCAAAGTCGAATTCATAAGCGCCCATATCGACATATCCGTCCATGTGGACGATAAGTACCTACTATATCATAATGCGGACAAGAATGTAAATTACCGCAATGGCAAATATATTCTTCTGTTCCTGTATTAACGCATGGACTGTTTTCTGAAATAGTTAACAATTCAAGGTCTTCAAATAACGGGTCTTCATTGATGTTGCCGCCACCATCGTACATATAGCCGTTTACATAATCAGCATTAATATTGCTGTACGCTACTTCGACTGTATCATTTGTAGCAACAAAGATTTCCTGACCGTTATTAGCACTGTCGTTCCAAAAGATTGAATTGAAGATAAGGGGCTTTGCTAAATATGAATATATTGCTCCGCCAGCGCCATTGGCATCATTATCATAAAATGAATTGTTGATCAGTATGGCAAAATGTTCAATCTGCAGATTTAAATTATTATGGAGATATAAAGCCCCTCCGGAACCTGTTGCCTGATTATCTGTGAAAACATTATTCTGTAATAAAACCGGATTGCTTAAAATGCAAAATGCACCGCCACTGGGTGCCACATTATTAATAAAGTAATTATTTTCAATAGGAACAGTATTGATGACATAAGCTGAGTTCGTTTGAACAACCATTCCTCCGCCTATCCAAACATTACTTATATTCTCTCTGAAAATATTTCTACTGACTACACTCCCGGCCCTTGGCTGATATAACAGAAATCCTGCAGCTCCACCAGAACCACCAGGCTTTATTGTATTCTCGGCAACCAAATTGTCTATAAATATAACCTTCGCATTATCACATTCCACCCCGGCTGAACAAGTATTGACCAGTCCTTTCGTAGTGTTGTTGGTGATGGCGTTTTCTGCAATAATCGCAATAGTATTGGGCCATCCTGCAAGATAAATTCCACCGCCCCACAGTTGTGCGCTTTGGTAGCCTCTACCGCTGTTATCGGAGATAATGTTATGGATGATCCTGGTGTTATAACTTAAGGATATTCCTCCTCCCTTAGCATAATCATTCGTTGAAACGCAGGAATTGCTGTCAATTGTGTTGTCTGCAATCACAATCCAGTAGTTACCCATACTACCATATTTTGCCCCTATTCCTCCACCGGAAGTACTTTCTCCGTTTCCTGGCTGTGTATCATCAACTGTATTGTGGGTGATCCTGTTGTGAATGATTTTTGCACCTGCATTCGAAATCCATATACCGCCACCTTGCCGGTCATTATTATTATCCGTAGTATATGTTCCTTTTCCATTTCGTACGGTGAATCCACAGAGGATTGATGTAGTATCCTCATCTGAAACGAAATACACCACTGAAGCGCTGTCCAAATTGGTCAACTGACTTCCATCGATAATGGTACTGGCGATATGATTGGTATCACCGTCCATAAGAAATTCACTGGCCACCATCAGAGGCTTTTTGCCAAGGAAGTTGATCTGTTCGTAATACGTACCGTCCGATACCAGAACGGTATCGCCGTTGTTTGCTGCATCAATCCCTTGCTGGATTGTGGGATAATCGCCCGGCACATGGATGATATGGGGCAGACCCGTTATAAAATCACCCAATGCATAGCCAATTTTCCAGAGTTCATAGAATGAGTACCCGGTATACCACATTTTCAGCCTTCCGTCGTGGACCATCACCCAGGGTACACGCACCCATCTGTCGTCCCATTCTCCGGGATCGCCAACATCCACAACAGGTTCCATATTATTTCCTACAGTCCAGTTAACGTAATCGGTTGACCAGGCATAACCGACCCTGAAATAACTATACTCCGGAGGATAGGTAGTCGTACCATCATAACCGGTAAAAAACATGCGTATTGTATCGTTGTAAGCAACCAATCCGCTTGAAATTAACGCTGCATCATAAAAAGAACCGTTTTCGCCGAGTGAGATAACCGGGCTATGCACATAATCCTTATCCCAGTTTACGCCATCAGTGGATGTTGCATAGCCTATTTGAATAGAGTCACCCCATCCAGTGTAATACATGTGATACATTGCCCCATCATAATGAATCCTAGGGTGATCTACATGCTGATCGTCCCAGGTTCCCGGCTCCCCTTTTACAACTATGGGATCCGGAAGCACATTCCATGCATTTTCTTCAACGGCCCATGCATATCCAATTGCATGAGTACCCCAGTTATAAGTTGAAGCACCGTACCACATCCGCAGGGTATCATTGATTCGAAGCACCGTACCGGGCATCCTCCAATAGTCCCAGGCACCCCAGTTGCCAGATGGAATGACAGGATCTTCATTGAGACTCCAATTTATTCCATCTTCTGAAACGCCATAGCCGATCTGATAGGTTAGATTTTCCCAATTATATCCGCCATACCACATTTTAAAAATACCATCCTCATGGATCACCACCGGAGACCATTTACAAACGTCCCATTCAGGGAGGCTGCCCTCGATAATGGGGTTGCCTTCGTATTTTACCCAGTTGAGCTGGGCGCTGGAATTGACCGTAATAAAAGTGAACACAATCAATCCCATAAAAAGTAAATTGATGTTTGATTTTGTTTTCATAAAAGCCTCCGTTTTTTTAAAGTTTTAATTAATAATTTAGTTTTATCGGTATTGTTGTTTGAAATACTTCATTGGTTTTAGCACACAGAAATAAACACCTGCCGGTAATCCGGGGGTATTGATTAAAAGAATTAAATTTTATCATGGCTGTTTCTTTATGTTAAAAGCATTGCGTTATTCATAAACCTTTGTATTTATGAAGAGCGCATCAGAAAAAAATAAAGATTTAAGGTTTCATGATATCTTAGTAATATTTGGAAATAATATATTTAGCGCATAAAGATACGACAACGGGAAGGCGAAGTCAAGTAAATGCAGCTTTTTCTTTTAGTGACGTTGGAGAGCAGGATCAAGTCATCAATTTTTTCAGTACCTTTTTTAACGGGGATTAGGGCTATAAGGCTATCTGCATTTAGTTTTTTTACCCTGAAATTGACTTGTTCCGAAGCCTATCTTGCCATGAGGAGCAGGAATGCTTAAGAAACTATTTTTAGTTTCATTGATTATGGATTGATGTTAAGGATGGTAAAGATAATAATAAATCAATACTTTAATATTATCAAATGTAGCATTTTGGTATGCACATATTTAACTCATAAATACGACAATGTAAGCACCATAATTAAAAAATGATTTTTTGCATAATTTTCACAAAGTCTTACATAAAGTCTAAATGAAATAATAACTTTTCAGCCAGATCGCATAGACAGGGTCAAGGATGGTAAGTTTTCCGCTGTGCTCATCAATTATCTCCCGCCCGATCAATGCGCCTTTTATCCTGTTCACATTTGCTGAAGTTCCCAGGGTGTATATTTCAATTGTCTCCTTCGAACTTAACATGGTTACACCATCTAACAGGGCTTTTAAAAAATTAACCTGAGTTGTGCTAAGTGATTCGGTAAGGCTTTGAAATAATAAACTGAGCTGCATGACCAGCGAATCAAGTGATTCATCAATAATGGCATCATTTGTTTCTTTTTCAGTTCGGAGCCAGCATAGCTGGGCTAATTGCTGGACATAATAAGGATGATTCTCCATAAGTTCGGCAATGCGTAAGGCGAGTTTTTTCGGTATCTTTTTACCTGTTGACTTAAAACGGCCGACGATAAAAGGTTGCCAGTTTTCAGAAGAAATTTTTTCAAGGAACATCAGGTCGCCGAACTTGTAAAACGGCATGGATGGCGATGCAAAGACTTCCATCAACATGTGACGCTTGCTTCCATAGAGACAATAAGATGTTTTTTTGTGTCGTTGCCAGTGTGATCGAATCTTTTTCTGAAATACAAGGGGATCTTCAAAATAAGCAATATTCTGAAACTCATCTATACAAATTACGATTTTCAAATCCTTTTTGGTTGCAATGGCTTCGGCAAGGTCAAGGATTTCATCAGGTTGTTTTTTCACTTTATGCCAATCGAGCCCTAAACTTATTTCCTGGACGGCATCTGGTGAAAAAGTAATTTTCGGGACCCATTGTTTCATAAAGTTTTTAGTGTTTTCAATCAGTTCTTCCATTCTTCCCGAAACAGCCTTCATTACTTTTTCCAATAAGTTTTTATAGAATTCTTCTTCGCTTCTGATGTTGAACAGGTCCATGTTCACTATTTTCAGGTTTTTGTCTGACCCGATAGCTTCTTCCCCTGATTTTTGAACCAATGAAGATTTCCCCCATCTGCGGGGCGAAATGAGGATAGTGTTGATTCCTGAAATGAAATTTTGCTTTAAATGGTCCCGCTCCTTTTCACGATCGGTAAAGTTTTTATCACTTGCAAGTTTCCCAAAAACAAATGGTGTATCCATAATAAAGAATTTTGCTACAAAAGTAAGTAACATTTTTGTAACTAACCAAATTGTTAGTTACATTTTTGTTAGCCGGATATTGCATATTTTCGATTCCTCTTCAACAATCAAAGAATTAGACTTTCCAAAAAATAATTTCATCATTAATGAAGGAAGGCCATGGAATAAATATTAGAATATGACTTAGTTGGATAAACCTTAATTTTGCAGCCATAAAATTAACAAGGCAAATGACAGCATCCGATATTGAAATAATGGCCCCGGTGGGATCGTATGAGTCGCTGATGGCAGCTATACAAGGGAAAGCCGATTCGGTATATTTTGGGATAGGACATCTGAACATGCGGTCAAAATCGAGCAAAAATTTTACCCTTGCCGACTTGAAGGAGATTTCTGACATCGCTCAAAATCACAATCTCAGGACTTACATCACATTGAATACTGTGATCTTTGACAACGAAATCGAAGAGGTAAAAAAAATTGTGGATGCAGCCAGAGAGAACAAAATTACCGCCATCATTGCTTCCGACCTGGCAGTGATAGAGTATGCAAGAAGTGTCGGTATGGAAGTTCACATGAGCACTCAGACCAACATTACGAATATCGGAGCCGTTAAATTCTGGTCACAGTTTGCTGATGTAATGGTGACTGCGCGTGAACTTGAATCTGAAACAAGTTGCTGCAATAACCAAAGCCATTGATGAACAACAAATCAAAGGCCCATCGGGAAACCTGGTACAAATTGAGGTTTTTGCACACGGTGCATTGTGCATGGCTGTTTCAGGGAAATGCTATTTAAGTCTTGATAACCTGAATTCCTCCGCTAACCGTGGCGCCTGCCTGCAGCAATGCCGCCGTCCTTACCATGTAACTGATGACGATGGAATTGAACTGGTTGTGGATAATGAATACATCATGTCGCCCAAAGATTTGAAAACCCTTGATTTTCTTGATAAAATCCTGAAAGCCGGAGTTAGAGTTCTTAAAATTGAAGGCCGCGGCAGGTCGGCTGACTATGTGAAAACCGTAAGCAGTGTTTACCGTGATGCGGTTGATGCTTACTTTAATGGTTCATTTAACGACGAAAACCTGAAACACTGGAACCTGAAACTTGAAACCGTCTACAACCGCGGCTTCTGGGATGGCTATTACCTGGGCAGGAAAATGGGCGAATGGACCGGTCAGCATGGATCGCTGGCAACAAAGCAAAAAGTATATGTCGGGCTTGTCACCAATTTCTTCAACAATCTTAAAGTTGCTGAAATAAAAATGGAAACCCAGGAACTGAACATTGGTGATGAAATTAAAATCATCGGTCCGACAACCGGTGTTTATGAAGATGTTATCAGTGAGATCAGGGTTGATTTGAAAAATGTGACCAAAACAATTAAGGGGGATCAGTGTTCTATTCCGGTGAAAGATATGGTCAGACGGGGAGATAAGGTTTACAAGATAATAGATACGGAAGAATTTTAAGAGACATGAATTTATTCAACCTGCATACCCATTCTTATTTCTGCGATGGCAAAGAAGAACCTGAAGAATATGTAAAACAAGCCATTGAATTGGGTTATCATACACTGGGTTTTTCAAGCCATGCACCCGTTCCTTTTGAAAATAATTTCTCCCTGAAGGAGGACAAAATGGAGGAGTATTTTTCCACCATCCGGGCGCTTGGGGAGAAATATAAAGACAAAATCAACATCCTGCTTTCATTGGAAATAGACTTTATTCCGGGGATAACCCGGAGTTTTTCTGAATTTTCAAAAGCAGGAAATCTTGACTATACCATTGGCGGCGTTCATCTTGTAAGGAATAAAGAAATAGAAAAATTGTGGTTCATTGACGGATCAAAACAGGAAACCTATGATGATGGTTTGCAAAAGCTATTCAAAGGTCATATCCGAAATGGAGTAGAAGCATACTATAACCAAATCATTGAAATGGTGGCAACACAAAAGCCTGACATCATCGCCCACCTTGATAAGATAAAGATGCACAATAAGAACCGCTACTTCTCAGAAGAGGAAGGATGGTATAAAGACCTTGTCTGGAAAACACTTAAATATATTGCTTCTGAATCGAATTGTATTGTTGAAGTGAATACAAGTGGATTGTACAAAAAGCGAAGCGATACTTTTTTCCCCAGCCCTGCCATCCTTGAACAAATTCATCATCTGAAAATTCCTGTTACTTTGAGTTCTGATGCACATCAGCCACAAGAGTTGAACGGATATTATGATGAAGCTTTAAAATTATTGAAAGAAATCGGGTTTAAGGAGTTGGTTTATTTTAATGATACCGTTCGGATAAAACAAAAAATTGAATAATTCTTAACTACTCACCCGGTTTGAAAAATCTCCCGCTGAATACGCAGATAAACGCTGAAAAATATAGACTGAAAACAAAATTTCTATTAATCACGGATTACCCAATAGAATGCGTAATCCTCGCCAAAGGCAAATGCTATCGCACATCCAATCGCACGCATCAATAGCTCATTTCATTTCTAATGCTTAATTTGGGATAATATCAGCGATAATCTGCGTTATCCCTGCCTGCCGCAGGCAAGTGCGGGAAAAATATGCAACTGAGTAGTAACTCTTATTTGTTTTCTTTAGTAGGTCAAGTATTCTTTCCCAGTTCCATCCTGTAATGCTCAATCCCCGCCTCGGTAAATATTTCTCCCTTTTTTACAAACCCTGCCCTTTCATAATAACTGACTGCCTTTAACTGTGAATGCAGGTAAATCTTTTTATCCAATTTCTGTACATCTTTTAAAACTTCGTTCAACAATTCAGATCCCAACCCCTGATTCCTGAATTCCTTCAGCATGGCAAACCGCTCCAACTTTATGCCCTTTTCTGTTTCGCGCCAGCGGGCAGTTGCAACAGGCTTTCCATCAAAATACAAAAGATAGAAATGGCTCTCCTCCTCATGATCGTATTCCAGTGCCCTGTCAACCTTTTGTTCTTCCACAAAAACCCGGGTGCGGATTGAACTGCAGATTTCAAACAGCTTCCTATCCTGAAATCCAAATCGTTTAATTTCCAGCATTGGACAAATCTTTCAGCAAAGATAAGCAAAGGCTTAGGGTTATCATTGTTCAAGACAACTTTAAATGTTCATTTTAACAAATATTAAAACTGCAGTCATGGTTAAAATTATTATTTTTGGACACTTATTAAGCAAGGATGGCAAAGCACGAAGAAAAAAATTACCGTAAACGGCTCCATAGTTCATACATCACAACAGTGGTCAGTGTGTCGTTGGTGCTTTTTATGCTGGGTTTGCTTGGACTGATCATTCTTCATGCAAAAAAATTGTCGGATTATGTGAAAGAGAATATCGGTTTTTCCATCATCATGAAGGATAATGTAAAGGAAGCCGGTATCATCAAGCTTCAGAAAATCCTGGATGCAACAGAATATGTAAAATCAACCAAGTACATTACAAAGGAAGAAGCTGCCAAAGAATTCGCTGCTGAACTGGGAGAAGACTTCACAAGTTTCCTCGGTTACAATCCGCTTCTCCCAACCATTGAAGTAAGGTTTAAAGCAGAGTATGCCAACAACGACAGCCTCGCTATCATCAAAAAAGAAATTCTTGAAGACAGCAATGTGAAGGAAGTCTTCTACCAGGAATCGCTTGTAGACGTGGTGAACAAGAACGTTAGAAAAATCAGTTTTATCCTGTTTGGATTTAGTCTTTTACTTCTTGTCATCGCCATTGCACTCATCAATAACACAATCCGGCTTTCAGTTTATTCCAAGCGGTTTATCATCCGAAGCATGCAGTTGGTTGGTGCTACCCGGCGACTTCATCAGCCGGCCGTTTATTATGATTGGAATTTTACAGGGAGTAATTGGCGCCATTGTCGCAATTTTACTGCTCATTGGCATCATTTATATAGCGCAGCGCGAATTGCCTGAACTGGTTAGCCTGCAGGATATTGATATGTTCCTTTCTCTTTTCGGAATGGTAATCCTCGCGGGTATCCTGATCTCATGGCTATCGAACTATTTCGCAGTACGAAAATATATCAGGCTGAAAACGGATTCACTTTATTATTAGAAAACATATATTACCTTTGCCATCGTTTTATTGAAGCTTAATTAAAAACACATGAAACAAAAGGAAACAAATAAACCCTCATCTCCTGAAAAGCAAAAAACTGCTTCTTCCTCTGATTTTGCATTTGGCAAAGAAAACTACAAACTCCTTCTGATTGGGCTGGTTCTTATCCTTGTGGGATTTTTGCTGATGATCGGCGGGGGATCGAAGGACCCGAATGTTTTTAGTGATGATATTTTCAACTTCAGAAGGCTTACCCTTGCTCCTATTCTTGTGCTGGCGGGTTATGTAGTGGAGATATTTGCCATCATGAAAAAGCCCAAAGATTAATCCTCAATCATAGTTCATTATTTTGGATGAGAAAACTTTCCATGACAGGTTTCATTAATCCAAAATTCAACATTTATAATTTCCTATCTTAATTATGACCTGGTTAGAAGCAATCATCATTTCAATCGTTGAAGGAATCACTGAATTTCTGCCCATTTCCTCCACCGGACACATGATCCTTACCCAGGGAATATTAGGAATGGAAACGAATGATTTTGTAAAAGCCTTTATCGTCAATATTCAGTTCGGGGCGATCCTTTCGGTGGTTGTACTATATTGGAGGCATTTTATTCAATCGGCTAAATTTTTACCTGAAACTTTTTGTAGCGTTTATTCCTGCGGCAATACTTGGCTTCCTGTTCAGTGATTTTATCGATAGCATGCTCGAAAATGTTTACGTTGTCGCCGTTACTATGATACTGGGAGGAGTTATTCTTTTATTCATTGATAAATGGTTCAATAAGCCTATTGAGGACCAGACAATCAGCTACCCGACAGCTTTTAAAATCGGGTTGTTTCAATGTATTTCAATGATTCCCGGAGTATCGCGATCTGCGGCCACAATAATAGGGGGAATGACCCAAAAGCTGAACAGGAAAACCGCAGCTGAATTTTCATTTTTCCTGGCAGTTCCCACCATGTTTGCTGCTTCGGGATATAAACTTATGTCAAATTATAAAGCGATTGACCTGCAGAATATCGAAATTTTAATCGTCGGAAATATCGTGGCATTTATTGTTGCCATGATCGCTATCAAATCATTCATCACCTACCTGACCAAACATGGATTTAGGGTTTTTGGTTATTACAGAATTATTGTCGGTATAGTGATCCTCGCACTGATCGCCTTTGGAGTTGATTTAACTATTGGCTGATGGCATTCGACTTTGTTACCGGAGAAATTCTGCTGATCAATAAACCCTATAACTGGACATCATTTGATGCGGTAAAAAAAGTCCGGAACCTGATTAATAAAGAACACCGGGATAAAAAAAATAAAGGTAGGCCATGCCGGGACACTTGATCCGTTGGCTTCAGGGTTGCTTATCATTTGTACCGGCAAGTTTACCAAACGAATTGATGAATTTCAGGGCCAGGAAAAAGAGTATACCGGTACATTTTTTATTGGCGCAACTACTCCTTCTTACGACGAGGAATCGGTGGTTAATGACACATTTGAAACAAGTCATATCACCGAAAACCTGTTAAAAGAAACCGCTAAAAAGTTTATCGGTGAACAGGATCAGATTCCCCCAACCTTTTCAGCTGTAAATGTAAACGGTACAAGAGCATACCACAAAGCACGCAACAAAGAAGCATTTGAACTTCCACCAAAAAGGATAATTATCCATGAATTTGAAATTGTTAATCCTGAACTGCCGGAAATTTCGTTCAGGGTAGTTTGCACCAAAGGAACCTACATCCGGTCTTTAGCCAGGGATTATGGGAAAGCGCTGAACTCCGGTGCTTATCTCACTTCATTGTGCCGCACCCGGATTGGATAATTTTACTTTCTGATGCAATGACCCTTGATGATTTTGAGGAAAAATTAAAAGCTGAAGAGCATTAACCTGAAGTTTACTTTCTGCAATTCTCTTTTACCACATAGACACAGTAGATACATAGTGTGACACATAGTTGATAAATCATAAAAATTCGTTTCGTTAAAATATTGTCTATGTGAAATCTATGTTCCTATGATTCTATGTGGTAAAAATACTCTATTGAAAAATTGATGAATTATTTTTCCCCGAAAATCACATTGAGCAAAGTTTGCCCAACCACATTTAAGGGTTTGCTTATCAATCACACTTAGGTTATCACCTGCGGTATGCCAATATTCAAAAAAGCTTCCATTTGAGGATTCCGGATCAAGATGAATAATATTAATTGTAGGGATTTTTGCAATCTCATTGATGTATTTATGATCGTCATCAATATATCCCACCTGATCGAAAACGAAATACTCTGAAAAACCTGCTCTGTTTGCTATGCTCCATACTTTCTTTAAAATTCCGGATGCATATTGCACAGAATAGCCCTCCATATAAAATCTTGCATTTGCAGCACCTACCATATCGAGCAAAATTCCATAATCGGCAGTATAATCAGGATCATGCGGATTTTTGACCAATACTGGAACCTAAACCATATTGGTCTTTAACCTCGCTGCTTGGATGATTTTTAGGCGGGCCATAATCTTCCACATCAAAAAATATAATATCAATTCCAATTCCTGGCTTGTTTATCGCCATCAGCCTCGCCATTTCAAGTAAAACGCCAACACCGCTTGCTCCATCATTTGCTCCATCAATGGGAGTATTCTGCAAAGAAGGATCGGGATCGTGATCGGCAAATGGCCTTGAATCCCAATGAGCACATAATAAAACTCTTTTTTGTTTTTCGGGGTTAAAAATTCCAACGATATTTTTCCCATTTATTAAAGTGCCGTCAAATACTTTCGTTTTAAACGACTGAACCAATGCGGTATCAGAATAGAATTGTAGTTTCCCGAATAAATAATCAGCGCAATTTGCATGATTCTTTGTGTTTGGAACCCGGGGACCAAAATCAACCTGGGTCTTAACAAAATGATAAGCGGAATCAGGATTGAACAACGGAATTTCAACTTTGGGCTTTTGTTGGGAGGCCTCAGTTTTCGATTCTTTTTTCCTGCTTTCACTGCATGACATAAGTATTGATCCTATCATCAGAAAAAATAAAATCCTTGTCTTCATAAAAAATTACTGTGATTAAAAAATTAAGGTAAAAACCGACCCTTCATCCATTTTTGATTTTACGGAAATCGAACCTTTATGCAAATGCATGATTTGCCTCGACAGGCTCAATCCAATTCCCGAACCTTCTGATTTGGAGGTGAAAAAAGGCATAAATATTTTATCGATGATATCGGGCCTGATACCCGTTCCGTTATCCGAAACTTCAATGGTTGTGCGGTTGCTTTGATTGTTGTACGCAATCATGGAAATCTCGGGATGCTCTTTGTTTTTCACGGCATCAATGGCATTCAGTAATAAGTTTATGATCACCTGATCGAGCAAGTCCGGATCGGCGGTAAGCATGAGGTCCTGCGGGAAAACCCTGCAATTGCAAGTAATGTTTAATCCTTCGATTTTTGGTTTCATCAGCAACTCTGCCCGGTCAAAGGCTTCCCTCACATTGAAATATCTGAAGTTGGGTTTGGGAATTCGGGTCAGGTTACGATAAATGTCAACAAAATTAAGCAGACCCTGGCTCCTGTTCTGAACTGTTGTTAGCGCATTTTCAATACTGTCCAAATCATCTTCATCCAATTTTTTTAGGACAGGTTTCTCAGCAGAATGATCAATCAGCATTTCGTGGACAGTAGAAGCCAGTGAGGATATGGGTGTTATGGAATTCATGATTTCATGGGTCAGCACCCTGATCAATTTCTGCCATGATTCAATTTCCTTTTCTTCCAGTTCGGCATGGATATCATGAAAAGCTACAAGTGTGTATTCTTCACCGCGCATCCTGAATTCAGTGGCATAGAGTGATAGTTGCTTTAATTCATCCTCTGTAAAAATTTTTATCAATGTTTTATCACCGGCCTTTAACTTCATGAGAATTTCAGGAAGTTCTTTTTTGACAATCTCAAGTTCGTGGATATTTCGAAGAATATTTTTTGCAAAAAGCCTCTTGGCCGCATTGTTATACATATCCACTTTACCATCCTTTCCAAAGCAAACAATCCCGATATTGATATGCTGCACCACCGTTTGAAGGTAATTATAGTGCTCCTCTTTTTCCGCCCGGTTCTTTTTAAACTCGGCAATGACCTGATTGAATGAATTGCTCAATTTTTCAAAACTTTTCCCAAGCTTTTTATCGGTGAAGGAGGTGGAAAAGTCTGAATGCCGGATGCTGTCAAAAAACAGGGTAAGCTTTGCATTGGTTTGATTTACATAATGAATCAGCCAGTAGGTTTCGAAAAGGATC
Source organism: uncultured Bacteroidales bacterium (assembly GCA_963705185.1). Lineage (GTDB taxonomy): Bacteria > Bacteroidota > Bacteroidia > Bacteroidales > JAADJA01 > JAADJA01. Next base: position 32,243 of record CAVPJF010000004.1, on the reverse strand, counting down.
AGTAATCCAAGGATGATGCTGCTAACTTCATGCTTTGCAACAGTAATGAGATAAATAAATAGGAAGGTACTTGCCACTAATAGCAATACCCTGAATACAACATTAAAGAAAAACCGGTTATAAATCATATTTTTCTATTCTGCGGTACAAGGAAGCCCTTGTTAAACCCAATTCCTTTGCAGCTTTACTAATGTTACCACCGTATTTATCAATTACTTTCCTGATCAGCATTTTCTCCGTTTCTTCAAGGTTAAGAGATGACTGATTTATATCTTCCGGTTTAAGGTTATCCATCTGCGACAGGAAAAAATCAGTGGGCTCAAGCACCTGCGATTCGCTCATGATGACAGCCCTCTCAACTGAATGCTGTAACTCCCTTATATTTCCCGGCCAATTGTGCTTTTCCAATCGCTTGATTGTGGATGAACTGACTCTCTTTAATGGAAGATTGTACTTCTTACAGTATATTTTTAAAAAATGGTCGATCAGCAACGGCAAATCTTCAAGACGGTCTTTAAGTGACGGTACTTTTACCTCAACTGTATTGATTCTGTATAATAGATCCTGCCTGAATTTATTTTCCTGCACCATCTGATAAAGCGGCATGTTGGTAGCACAAATCAGACGGACATCAATCGGAATTTCTTTATTCGTTCCCAGCCTTACCACTTTCCGGTTTTGCAAAACACTAAGCAATTTACTTTGCAAACTCAATGTCAGATTGCCTATTTCATCAAGAAAGATGGTTCCTTTATTGGCCGCTTCAAATCTTCCGGCCCGATCTTCGATGGCATCGGTAAAGGCTCCCTTTTTCGAACCAAAAAGTTCACTCTCAAACAGCGTTTCACTGATGGCGCCGAGGTCGACACTGATGAATACTTCGTTTTTCCGGCTCGATGCTTTATGAATGGCTCGGGCTACCAGCTCCTTTCCCGTCCCGTTTTCACCCAGTATCAGGATATTAGCCTCGGTGATTGCCACTTTTTGAACCGAACTCAGAAGCTGATCCATGGCAGACGATTGCCCGATGATATCGCTGTACGACTGATCAGAATCGGCAATTAATACTTTCTGCTTGGTTCTTAAATCCTCCAGTTCCTTCTTCGACTCCCGTACTTTCAGGTTGGCCGTAATGGTGGCGAGAAGTTTTTTGTTCTCCCACGGTTTCAGCAGGAAATTGGTAGCGCCTTCTTTTATACCCTGAACCGCAAGTTCAATGTCGCCGTAACCGGTAATGAAAATAACCACCGCTGCCGGATCGGTTTCAAGGATCACATTCAGCCAGTGAAATCCTTCCTTACCACTGGTTGCATCCTTCGAAAAGTTCATGTCGAGCAAAATGACATCGTAATTTTCATTGGCCAACAGTCCCGGAAGATTCTCGGGATTTTTTTCGGTATGAACGATATCGAAATGCTGTTTTAAAAAGAGTTTTGCAGCAAGCAAAACATCCTGATCATCGTCAACAATTAAAATTTTTGCATCTAATTTACTCATCCTGATATTTACTAATTGATAAACCTTTGTTACTCAAAGGGCAAAGATAAATAATTGTTCGGAATCGAACAGGAGGAAAAATTAATTCGTTGATACTGCTTTCAGGACAACAGGGAGACAAATATTCATTACAGCAACTCATTCACAACTATACTAGTCTAGTACCCTAACCCCTGACCGCACAAGACTTGCCCCAGTTTGGAGGGAACTTATTGTTTTATGTTATTGAAGGCACCAGTCCTTCTTGCACTCGAGCCTACGCTTGAAGACTGGTGCCAGTTGGGGTATTACTTTTTTTTAATAAGCTTAATATCCTTAGATCTAAAATATAAACTTTCGTTTTTAATATCTAATGTATCATTATCAAATACTTCATAATTAAACAATTCATCGTCAACATTCCATTCAAACTCATATACATTTGAAGTTGGATCTTTTACATAGTACACCACAGTTCCAACTGTATCTCTTATAAAATATGGTACTACCGGATAATCAGGACAAGCGTAAAATAATTTAATTTTAGTAATTTCTTCGATTGTTTGTAATTGAATAAGAGTTTTAGTACTTACTACTTCAATACTGTCATTTATAGTTATTATATAGAAACAACTACTATCCTCAATAAATTTAGAGTTTATTTTAAAAAATATTGAATTCTCTACTTCCTGACTTTTACTCTCAACTACTTTAACCGGTGTATTAAGTAAATCCATATATCTGCTTTCAAGTATCAATAAATTATTATCATAAGTTCTCCAATTTCCTGCAGATATAGCGTATTGGTATCCTATTCCATATTTAAAATAAAAGGTAGAGTCATTTGATAATGTTAAATTATAAACGCTGTCCTTTGAATAGTAAAATCCGGACAAATCTTTTTGTTTATTAAAAGCACAAAGACTAATTAGTGCTAAAATAAATAAAAGTCTTTTAAAAAATATATTTCTAACTCCCATGTCTGCTCCCTGCTGCCATACGCTTACATTGTTTGGTATTATTGTCTCAAGCTTTAATTGTTAGTCTTCGTTTCTCAAGTCTAAGGTCTCAAGTCTGATTTCTAATGTCTCCTTTTACAGCAACTCATTCGCCAAATTCGCCAGCTCCGACCGTTCCCCTTTTTCCAGCCTGATATGGGCATAAATTTCATGGTGCTTTATCTTATCAATAAGGTATGAAAGCCCGTTGCTCTGTGAGTCAAGGTAAGGAGTGTCAATCTGGTAAATATCGCCTGTAAAAATGATTTTTGTTCCTTCGCCTGCACGTGTGATGATTGTTTTTACTTCGTGGGGTGTCAGGTTCTGAGCTTCATCCACAATAAAGCAAACATTTGAAATGCTTCTTCCGCGGATGTATGCCAAAGGCTGAATTAAGAGCTTTTCACTCTCAATCGCTTCAGTGATTTTTTTAAACTCTTTGTCCTTTTCGCCAAATTGATTTTGTATGAACTTCAGGTTATCCCACAATGGTTCCATGTAAGGGTTCAGCTTCGATTTGATATCGCCCGGCAAATAACCAATATCTTTATTGCTCAACGGAACAATAGGCCGCGCCAGATAAATTTGCTTGAAACTTCTTTTCTGGTCCAATGCACCGGCCAGAGCAAGCAAGGTTTTACCGGTTCCGGCAACTCCCTGGAGGGTGACCAGTTTAATATCGTCGTTGGTAATGGCATGAAGGGCAAACACCTGCTCAGCATTGCGGGGCATGATTTTATAAGCAGGCCTTTTCTCAACCCGTCTCGATCTTCTGTAGCTTTGGATTATAATAGGTAAGTACAGATGACTTCTCATTTCTTAATATGAAATAATGATTTGGTATCGGTTTTTCAACACCAATGTCTTTTGCATCACACAATCCATCCCGGTAAATTTTATCAATCGCAAGCGGATCAACACTCTCAAGAAACGTAATTCCTGAATATAAAGAATCAAGGTCTTTGATCTTACCTGTTTCAAAATCCTCTGAAGGTATGTTTAATGATTTGGCCTTGATTCGCAGGTTAACATCCTTCGTAACAAGAATAACCTTATATCCTGATTTCTCTTCGCTTACCTTGATTGCTGCATTCAGGATACGATGATCGGGTTTATTGTCTCCGAAAATTTTTATTGCATTAATCCCGTTTAACGGAGTTTCGTCCATTTGTACCCTGAACATTCCGGCATTCGGAAATTCGAGGGGTATCCAGTTTTGTAATGAACCATGAGAGGAAAGCCTGTCCATGATGCGGATGAATTCCCTGGCCTCAAAATTTTTAGTTTCATTTCCTTTTTTAAAGTTATCCAACTCCTCCAGCACAGTGATGGGAATAACGACATCGTTATCCTCAAAACTATTGATGGCATTGTGATTATAAAGGATGACAGAAGTGTCGAGCACAAATATCTTTTTGGGTGATTTTTTTAATTTGGACATAGAAAAATACTTTCAAATTTTATTCAATAAAAGTAGGCATTTAATAAAAACAGAATTAAACTTTGAATTTATTTATAGCTAACAAATGACACAGGTATGTGTTATCTATTTAATTAAAAATTCTGAAAACTAAACGGCTTGGTTTGGCTATCTTTGCCAGATACGAATCATTAAATCTCAAGAAATAGGTTATGCCTGAACAAAAAAAACTCTTCCTGCTCGATGCCATGGCACTCATTTATCGGGCATATTTTGCTTTTAGCAAAAATCCAAGGATCAATTCAAAAGGATTAAACACTTCGGCTGTAATGGGATTTGCAAATACCCTTTACGATGTTCTGAAAAATGAAAAACCGACCCATATAGGAGTGGCTTTTGATACCCTCGTACCCACTGCCAGGCATATAGATTTTGTTGAATACAAAGCTACAAGGGAGAAAATGCCGGAAGATCTGGCCATTTCAATTCCATATGTCAAAAAATTGATCGAAGCATTTAACATCCCGATACTTTATAAGGACGGTTTTGAAGCCGATGATGTGATTGGTACTTTGGCAAAGCAGGCAGAAGAAAAGGGATTCATTACCTATATGATGACCCCGGATAAGGATTTCGGACAGCTTGTGACAGATAAAACTTTCATTTACAAACCGGCCCGCATGGGAGATAAAGCTGAAGTCATGGGAGTGAAAGAGGTTTGTGAGAAATTCGGCATCCAACGACCGGAACAAGTAATCGATATTCTCGGACTTTGGGGTGATGCCTCGGATAATATTCCCGGAATTCCCGGAATTGGAGAAAAACGGGCCAAAGAGCTGATTGCCGAATTTGGCAGTATCGAAAACGTGTTGGATAATACAGATAAACTTAAAGGTAAAATAAAAGAAAATGTTGAAGCTTTCCGGGAGCAGGGTCTGCAATCGAAATCCCTGGCAACTATAATTCTTGATGTTCCTATCGAATTTAATGAAGAACAACTTATTATTTCTGAACCTGACCAGCAAGCACTGAAAGATTTATTGGAAGAACTTGAATTCAGGACTTTCGCAAAACGTGTGTTCACTGACCTTTCCTTAAAGGAGGTAGATAAAAAGGTGGTTCAGGGTCAATTATTCAATGCTTCAGAAGAACAATTGGAAAATAAACCTTTTTCCGGAACAAAGAACATAAATGAGATACATCATCAATATTCATTGGTTGATTCACATCAAAAAAGAAAGGAATTGCTCGACAAGCTTCAGCAATCCAGTGAATTTTGCTTTGATACGGAAACCACCGGGATCGATCCGCAAAATGCTGAATTGGTTGGGATGTCATTCGCTCTGAAACCGGGTGAAGCTTTTTTCATTTCTTTACCAGAAAATTATAATGAATGCCGTGATATTGTCAATGAATTTAAACCAGCATTTGAAAATTCATCGATTGGCAAAATTGGGCAAAACATCAAGTATGATATTGCGATGCTGAAATGGTATGATGTGGAAGTTAAAGGTAAGCTTTTCGATACAATGCTTGCCCATTACCTGTTGCAGCCCGATATGCGGCACAACATGGACGTCCTTGCCGAAAACTACCTTAATTATCACACTATAAGCTACGATGAACTTACTGAAAAAAAAGGGAATAAACAGCTTTCGATGAGGCAGGTTCAGCAAAATAAAATCAAGGAATTGGTTGATTATGCCTGCGAGGATGCAGATATCACCCTGCAATTAAAAAGTATTTTTGAACCAAAGTTAAAAGAGACCCAAACCCTTGACCTATTTGAAAAAATTGAAGTTCCGCTTGTTCCGGTGCTGGCTTCGATGGAAGCCGAAGGGGTGAAAATAGATATCCCGACTTTAAGAGATTATTCAATTCAGCTTGAAAAAGAAATACTGGATCTGGAAAAGGAAATTCATCAGCAAGCCGGACAAAAGTTTAATATAGCCTCTCCCAAACAGATGGGTGAGATTTTATTTGAAAAATTAAACATTACTGAAAATCCCAAGAAGACCAAGACAAAACAATATTCTACTGCTGAAGATGTATTGCAAAAGCTCCTTAATAAACATCCCATCATCCAGAGTATTCTTGATTACCGTTCGCTTACCAAGCTTAAATCTACTTACGTAGACACTTTGCCGAACATGGTCAATCCCAGGACCGGTCGGATTCACACTTCATACAATCAGGCGGTAGCGGCAACCGGCAGGTTAAGTTCCGACAAGCCCAACCTGCAAAACATTCCTATTCGCACGGAGAGGGGGAGAGAGATCAGGAAAGCTTTTATTCCACGAAGTGATAAATACACCTTGCTTTCAGCCGATTACTCTCAAATTGAGTTACGCATCATTGCAGAATTAAGTAGTGATGAAGGTATGATCGAAGCATTCCGCCAGGGTCTTGACATTCATTCGGCCACTGCTTCAAAAGTCTACAATGTTCCTCTGGATGAAGTGACCAAAGACATGCGACGAAATGCCAAGATGGTTAATTTTGGGATCGTCTATGGAATTTCAGCTTTTGGACTTTCTGAGCGATTAAATATACCACGGGGTGAAGCACGGCATATTATTGACCAGTATTTTGATAAGTATCCCGGTATAAAAACCTTCATGAATAACACCATTTTAAGTGCGAGAGAAAACGGGTATGTTGAAACCATCATGGGACGAAGACGATACATCAGGGACATTAACTCAGCCAATGCAGTCGTGCGTGGTTTTGCCGAAAGAAATGCCATCAATGCACCCATCCAGGGCTCCTCGGCCGATATGATTAAAATTGCTATGATTAATATTCATAAAACTTTTACAGAGCACAATTTCAAATCAAAAATGATCCTGCAGGTCCATGATGAATTGATTTTTGATGTTCATAAGGAGGAACTTGAAAATATAAAACCTGTCATACACGATTTAATGCGGACAGCCATTCCGATGAAGGTACCCGTTTTAGTCGAAATGAATACTGGTGACAATTGGCTGGAGGCACATTGAGAAATTGTTGAAGCTTAGGATTTTTCCCTTTTCAAATGGATGAGCTATTTGAGTAATGTTTCAGCAAACTTTAAATCACCCGGACGGGTAATTTTAATGTTTTCCGGATTTCCTTCTACAAGGTTGATTTTAATACCCAAAGCTTCAACTACTGAAGCGTCATCAGTAAATTCAGCTTTAAAATCCTGATCATAGGCTTTCCTGATTTGGTCTGAATGAAAACACTGAGGTGTTTGGATCAACCGGAAATTTTCTCTGTTAACAGGTTCAGAACTGTCAGCACCAACTTTTCGCATCGATTCTGAAACCGTTATGGCAGGAATGGCATTCCCTGATTTTTCAGCTTTCAGAAAAACCCGTTGCAAAGTCTCTTTACTGACCAATGGTCTTACTCCGTCGTGAATGGCAACAAGACCAGGCATGCTCAAAAGTTCCAATCCATTTTTAACTGAATGAAAACGGGTTTCCCCTCCCTTGGTAACCTGATGATTGATGTTAAAATTATTTTTTTTCGTTATCGATTTCCAATAATCAATATAAGGTTCTGGCAAGACTAAAATGATGGGAATGCCTTTCAGAAAACCGTCAAAACATCTGATCGTATGAAATAAAATTGGTTGACCATTTATATTCAGAAATTGTTTAGGGATATCACTGTGCATCCTTACACCTGTTCCTCCCGCCACAATAATTACATGCTTTTTCATTAATTTTCTTTAATAAAAAGAGGCTGTCTTAAAAGTTAAAATTTGAGGTTGGTAAAGTTTATAAAATTAACATGGCATCGCCATAAGTAAAGAACTTATATTTTTCTGCAATAGCTTCTTTATAAGCCCTGATAAGGAGGTCATAACCTGCAAATGCTGATACCATCATCATTACTGATGACATAGGCAAATGGAGGTTGGTTACCATGGCATTGGCAACATTGGCTTCATAGGGTGGGAAAATAAATTTATTCGTCCATCCCTTATAAGGTTTCACCATACCAGTAATTGAAACGGCTGTTTCAATAGCTTTCATCGTTGTAGTTCCAACTGCGCAGATTTTCTTTTTATTTTCTTTCGCCTTATTGATAATATTAGCTTGTGATTCTTCGATGATCATTTCCTCAGAATCCATCTTATGCTTGGTCAGGTCTTCAACTTCAATATCCCTGAAATTTCCCAACCCTGCATGAAGCGTAATCTCAGCAAAATTTACTCCCAATATTTCAAGTCGTTTCATCAACTCGCGGCTGAAGTGGAAACCAGCCGTGGGGGCAGCAACCGCTCCTTCATGCTTGGCATAAATGGTCTGATACCTTTCCTGGTCTTCCGGATTCACATCTCTCTTGTGAATTTTTGGCAGCGGAGTTTCGCCCAAACCTTGTAAAATTTTCCTGAATTCTTCATACGAGCCATCGTATAAAAACCTGAGCGTCCTTCCACGCGAAGTAGTATTATCAATTACTTCGGCCACCAATTCACTTTCTTCACCAAAGTAAAGTTTGTTTCCTATTCTTATTTTTCGCGCCGGATCAACCAAAACATCCCACAATAAACTTTCCTTGTTTAATTCACGAAGGAGGAAAACCTCAATTCTTGCCCCGGTTTTTTCTTTCTCACCATAAAGTCGAGCTGGAAAAACTTTTGTGTTGTTGATGATAAAAACGTCGCCATCACCAAAGTAATTCAAAATATCCTTAAAAGTCTTATGTTCAATTACCTGAGTTGCTCTGTTAAGAACAATTAACCTCGATTCATCACGATTTGCAGGGGGATGATCGGCAATTAACTCAGGAGGCAAATAAAACTTGAATTGAGATAATTTCATAATTAAAAGATCATTAATTCATTTGCTGTCTAAAAAAGGGGTGCAAAGATAGTATACGAATATAGAAAAGTCAATGTTTTATTTCTATTTTTTATTCTAAGAGGTTTAAGGAGAAAATATTTTGAATCTCGTTATTATTTTAATCATGTGCAATATTTCCATGGAATTAAACATCCGTCATCGTATTAACGGGTCATAGCTGGTTTAAGTTTTCGTTTGAAATATAATAAATGGAACTGCTGATAAATGAGAAAAAAGTTCGAAATATAGACAGGCAATCACAATTGGTATAAAACAAAGCCACCCTTTCGGGTGGCTTAGCAAATCAAGGTAAGGTAATCTACATGGTAAGATATTCTATTCAATCGAGAATTTTCCGGAATATACATTACTACCCTGTAGTTCAACAAAGTATAAACCTCTATCCAGATACATTGCATCTATAGAGATTTGATTCTTATTCGTAATGGCTGAACTTATTAATTGACCATTGGAATTATGAATACTTACATAATATGATTCTTTGTAAGGATTGCTAAACTGCAGTGTAGCTTTATTTCCAAAATCAGCAGAACTTACCGAAAATGTCATCAAGTCAGCGATTTCAATTTCTTTAATGGTATTATTATTGCCACTAAAATCGGAACATATATAGTTATTCCATTTTTCATCTTCATTTTTCTGAACATTCATTGAAACGATATTCCCTGCTTCATTATTTTTATAAAGAGCCCTGTAATTATCCACCCAGGTTTTTCCCCGATTAACCCAATCAGAAACATAATGCTCCTGAAGATTTCTGTTCTCATCATAAACAAAGGTGTCCCGAATAAGGTTTCTTTCATCTGTTCCTGTTTTCTTAATCTTGGTCTTTTCTATCAGGTTGCCATAATTGTCATAGGAATAATTAAATTTAACGTTGTTCTCTTCCCAGGATTCATTTTTCCATTCAGCCAAATTTTCATTGATTAAGAGGTCATTGGAATTGTAATAATATTGATAACGTAAAAAGTTCGACCAGGCTTTTTCAAGGTCTGCTTCCTTGTTCGAAAACTTTTGAATGATCTTTTCTTTCAGCTTACCATCAGAAGTATAAATCATTATCTCTTTGCTGGAATTGATATACTTTCCCTTAAAAATATTCTGATGCATAATTTGCATCAATTTACCTTGGCTATCATAGGAATATAACTTGCGATAATTATCTTCCCATTTTATTTTCGATTCATTCCAATATTGTTCAAATTCCTCAATAACCCGACCATTCTCATAGTAATAAGCCCTAAAATTATAATTCACCCATTGATCCTCTTTTTTAATCTGGATCATTTCAGAAGTAACAAGACCATCTTCATAAGAAGATATAATACGATCAAAACTTTCCCATTCATTCGATTTGTTGTTCCATTGGCGGGTAAAAGTTGTATCATAAGTAATTTGAGCAGTGAGGCTGAAGGAAACAGCCATCATCATTATTATAGTGCAGATTAACCTCATAGTTTTAAAATTTAAAATTACACACCTGATTTGAATGGTGTTTAATTTTACTAACTTTATGCCATCGAAGTAAATCACAGATTTTCAGATATTTGCTTTATTTGTATAATTTTTTTAAGTTTCTATGCGGGATTTGAATTCCCAAATTGAAAACTATTGCAAATATAAGACAATATCTTAAAAAAGAAAATGATGTTTATTTTGATAAAAAGAAAAAAGCCTCCAAATAGTAATAAAAAAGAGGTGCATTTTTACAACTTTGTAAATTTTAGGATAGTAATATTATCAAGGTAGGTTATAATTAAATCTATTATTGATCGGAAATTTCTTCTCCATTTTGGTAAAATCCTACTCTTAAAAGTTTTCGATGATCGTCAAAAAACTTCCATTTGCCATGCCAGTAATAATGTGTATACTGACCTGAAAAATCAATTTTTGACCAGCCTTTTTGCTCTAGTTGTCCATTTTCAAAATAATATTTTGCCCGAATACGGTTATTATAATAATGCCACTTTAATCTTCTTTGACCATTTGGGTGATAAAACCTGCATATACCAGTTTGATTTCCATTTTTATAATGAATTTTGGCGGAAACGGTCGCACTGTCATTATCAAAATAATCAATCCATAGTCCTGTTCTCATTCCTCTTTCATCCAATCTATTCAACTTACCTTGAAATATTTGTCCAAATGAAAGATCAGAGAAAAGGACTATGAAAATAAAGAAAATGTATCTCACTTCAAGTACAATCTATTATTTCAAATTCTGTTTGAATTATTCTGATTCTTTATCTTTTCCCATACTTTCCTGTTCCTTTTTATCGCCTTTGCTCAGGCTGAACTTGATCGGAATATTAAATTGTGTCCTGACGGGTTTGCCTTTTAGAATTCCCGGATCCCATTTTGGCATTGACGAAACGACCCTCACTGATTCCTCATCGCAACCACTACCAATTCCTCTTAAAATTTTGACATTGGTTATAGATCCATCTTTTTCAACAACGTAAGTTACGAAAACTGTACCAGTAATACCTTTATTACGTGCTTCCTGCGGGTACTTAATGTTTTCAGTGAAATATTTAATTCTGGCGTCTTCTCCTCCGGGATAGGAAGGCATCTTATCAACTACAGTAAAAATATCACCGTTTTGTACACTTTTTTCCTCTATGGAATTCTCTTTTTTGACCGGCATTGCTTTTTCAGGCTCCTGTGCAATCAGCTTAGCCGGTAGCGTAATGGAAAAAATCATTGAAATGATGATTGAAACAGGCAGGATTAAAAACATCTTTAAGATATTGTTCCGGTTTGTTTGCATTTTTGACATCATAATAAACCTCCTTTTAATTAATGAACGATTAAAATTATTTGTTAAGTAATTGTATTGGACTCCGAATGTTTGATTTACCAGCATTTGCTGATAATCTGCTTTACAATATCCCGTGGATAAAACCCCATGATCTGCAAGATATTCATGAAGGCTTCTGATGGTAACCTTATAAAACCAAATGATGGGATTAAACCATTGCAGGATGCAAATTAGCTCGAGTAAAATAATATCGAAAGAATGATTCTGCTGCATATGTATTTTTTCATGGGCAATTATTTTATCGAGTTCCTTATGGTCGGAAATACTTGCTCCAATGAAAATAACATTAAAAAATGAAAATGCAGGATACTTGTGATCGGTCTTGACGATTGCCAATCCGTTTCTACGCGTAATTTTAAAATTATAAATTATCCAACCTACCCGGAAAAGTTGATAAAGAAACCTGAGGGTAAAATATCCTGTTCCTGTGAAATAAACAATCCACCATAATTGATTTAAGTTCTGATTGCTGTATATGGATTCCGCTACTTCATTCGGAGTGATTACAATTGCCTCTAATAGATAAACATAATTGGATGTTGAAGCCTGAACGGGAATTTCTATATTTAATAATGGTATAATCATGGAAAAGAATGCTGAAAACATCAAATAGAGCCTGCTTGCTTTAAAGGATGTATCATTGCGCATAAACAGCCAAAAGATGCTGTAAAATAATACCAGGTTAATTCCCGATTGAACCAAATAGCCTAACAAATTATTCATGATTTCCTGATTTTTGTTTTTCTATCTCGTCTTCCATAAGTTTTTTAATATCTTCCATATCCTGAATGCTTAGGTTTTTATCTTTTGCAAGGAATGAAACTAAAGACTGGTAAGAATTACTGAAATAATTTTTCATCATACCATTAAAATAACTATTGGTATATTCATTTTTCGAAACAAGGGGGTAATACTCATGCGTTTTACCATAGGCAGTATGTCCGATATATTTTTTCCTTTCGAGAATTCGAATGATCGTGGATACAGTGTTGTATGCCGGTTTTGGGTTTGGGAAATGTTCAAGCACATCATTAACGAAACCCTTCTTGATTTTCCATAGAACCTGCATTATCTGTTCTTCTGCTTTTGTCAGATCTTTCATTGTTAAACTATTTATTTAGTTTATTAACTAAATTTTTAGTTAAATATTGCAAAAAAAATTATTTTTTTAAATAATTTTTCTTTTTTGAAACAAAGATAAGTTTGGAACTAAAACTGAACCTGGGATCAAATTAAGTCTCAACCCAAGGATTAGTTCTGCTTTTTAACCTTATCATCTTTAGATAAACCGGATATTATTTCAATATTAATTCCGTCTGAAAGTCCTGTTGTAATAAATCTTTTTTCAAAAGTTTGCGGTGCAGTTTCAATTTCCACGTAAGCTGAATCGTTTTCAAACTTCAGCAATCCTTCACTGATAGTAAGAACGCTATCGCGGCGATCAAGGACAATATCCGCATTGGCGCTGTAGCCAGCTCTAACGAAAACCGTATCTATCAGGTCGATGGCTGCCTTAATTTCGAATTGGATTGCACCGTTTTCAACAACTCCTTTAGGTGAAATGTTCTCAAGAATTGCATGAAAACTAATATCATTAATGGCACCAATTGTTAAGATCAGATCCATTCCGGTTTTAATTTTTCCAACTTCGCTTTCATCTACTTTTCCTTCAAAAATCATTTCTCCCATATCGGCTACTATGGCCACTGTAGTTCCGGCATTAAATGTATTGCTTTCAATGACTGAATTCCCAATTTCAACCGGAATATCCAGGATCATTCCATCAATTGTTGAAGCAATTATTGTATTGGTGGCCTCACCTGATTTCTTGGTTTGTCCTTTTTTAATCAATTCAAGATTGTTTTCGGCAGCTATTAGCTCTTCCTGCGCTGTCTTGAACTGCAATTCAAAGTTTCAAAATCGGTTTTTGGAACCACATTCTTCTCAAATAAATCTTTCTGCCTGTTATAATTTTGCTGAGCGTTTTCAAGAGATATTTTCGCCTTGTTAACCCTTGACTCCGCATTGTTAAGGTTAACCATATCAGGAATGATCCGAACCTTTGCAATGAGATCACCTTTGTGAATGATTTTTCCTTCCTCAACATAAATTTCCTCTATAATTCCAGATACCTTTGGGGTTATCTCAATTTCTTTTCTGGGGACAACCGAACCTGTGGCAACAGTCTTTTTTATAATGTTTGTGACAACAGGGGTAACTGTTTCAAAAACAACCGGTTTAGCCTGGGATTTATTATAAAGGAAATAGATGGTGAAAATAAATATCCCAACGATTACGACCAGAATAAATATTTTAAAAAAAGTTTTCATTGTTAAAAGATTATAATGTTTCCATAATTAAATTTCATCTCTCAATGCATCGATTGGCTTTATACTAACCGCCCTTCGGGCCGGAATCATGCCGGCAAAAATTCCTGAAATAACGAGGATCACCAAAGCAGTCATGGCTTTATTGAAATCTACCTCCGGGTTATTAAACATATTCGATTCTGCACCAGTAGTAACAAGCATGTAGTTAATAAGCTCAAGTAAACCGACACCCAGTGCAAGTCCAAAATATCCGGCAAAGGATGTTAAAAAAACCGACTCTATTATAATTTGGCTGACAATATTAAAAGGTGTAGCGCCAATTGCCCGCTGCACTCCGATTTCTTTGGTTCTTTCTTTTACAACAATAAGCATAATATTGCTTACCCCGATAACACCTGCGAGTAAAGTCCCAATACCCACAATCCAGACAAGTCCACGTATCCCATTGAAAAGATTGGTCATTTTACTCCATTCTTTTTCCAGATTAAAGGAACCAATTGCACGATCATCATCAGGGTGAATGCTATGTCTTTTTTTAAGCAGTTCCTTAGCTTTGTCCTCAACTATACTTGCCGGGTAATTTTTTTTTGCGGTCATCGAATACCATCCCACCATATCGCCATAATTGTAAACCTTTTGAAGAGTGGTAAATGGAATAAAAATGGCCTTGTTATCCCATTCAGCCTGTTGATCGCCTTTTTTTGACTTGAATACTCCGATAACCTGGAAATAAACACCCTGAATCTGAATATATTCTCCGAGGGGATCTTCACCCTGGTTGAAAAGATCGTTTACCACTTGTATTCCAAGTATGGCAACTTTCCTTTTATCAGCAATATCATTTTCATTGATAAACCTGCCCGAAGTAATGTCAACCGGGTCAATAATATTGATAGCAGGATAATCACCCTGAATATTGAACCCACCGGTGCGTTCACCCCGGATTACATTATTATTCCCTTCGCCACCCCAGCCCTGCAAACGGGGAGCCACCACATCAAGTTCTGGAATATTATCAATCAAGGCCTGGGTGTCGTCATTATTAAAACGATAATATCTTCCGCGCTGAAAACCTTTGTATGGCATGGATGTATTCTGCGTCCACATAAAAATGCTGTTGGTAGCCATTCCTCCCATATCATGGGTTGCTCCATTATAAAGTCCTTCGCCGGCACCCATCATAATGATCAGCATGAAAATTCCCCAGAATACTCCAAAAGCCGTAAAGAAAGTCCGTAAGGGATTTTTCCTTAGAGCGTAATAGATTTCATGCCATTTATCCAGATCAAAAATTTTCATACCGGAACATTTTATTCATCTCTTAAGGCTACTACCGGTTTAACTGCTGCTGCTTTCCGGGCCGGGACAAAACCCGCAAGTGCACCAGCCACTATAAGAATCAAAGTAGCACCTACAGCCACATTCATATTTATTTCAGGATTAGCGAAATATCCTCCTCCTTCAGAAGGCAGGTTCATGGCAACTAGTTCCAGGAGGCCTACCCCAAGAACCAAGCCAATATAACCAGCAAATGCCGTTATCAGAATCGACTCCTGTAACACCAGGCTAATGATGGAACCCGGAGTTGCGCCCATTGACTTGCGAATACCAATTTCTTTTGTTCTTTCTTTTACAACAATCATCATGATGTTACTAACGCCAACAATACCGGCTATGATAGTCCCTATCCCGATAATCCAAATAAAAAGCCGGATATTGGCAAACAGGGTCATAAATTTCATATAATTCTCTACATTGTTCCAGACAAAAACAGCCCGCTGGTCCTGAGGATCAAAGTGGTGGCGTTGGGCAAGATCTTTTTTAATCTGGTCAACCATTTCCTTGCTTCTTTCTACCGAAGCGTTCCCCACGGTCATAGAAATTGTTCCAACCTGGTCAGCACGGTTAAAAACCATTTGCGCCGTTGAAATGGGAATATAAATTCTTGCAATATCCCTGTCACCTCCTGGATCCTCAAATACGCCTATAACTTTAAAAGGAATACCGGCTACCTGTATGTATTTACCAATCGGATCTTCTCCTTTAAATAAAGTCTCATCCACTGTTTTACCAATTGCTGTGACCTTTCTTTTTTCGGCAACATCAATGTCATTTAAAAACCTGCCTTTTGAAGGTGTCAGATTTTCAACTACTCCGTATCCTGAATGAATACACATAATTTCGAAAGTGCCGTATTCATTCTTATATGACAATACTTTATTATTCCAGATATTGAAACGACCTGAAATTGTTTCAACATCCTTAACTTTTTTAGTTTGTTCGTAATCTTCATTTTTGAACCAGATATAACGACCGGGCTTATAACCTTTGTAAGAAATACTGGTCACTCCCTGGTTGACCCAGATGGTATTTTCGGCATCGCCTTCAAATTCTTTTCTCACACCGTTTTCAAGACCATAGCCCGAGCCCAGCAGAATGATAAGCATGAAAATACCCCAGGCCACACTGAACCCCGTGAGAAAAGTACGAAGCTTATTTTTGTTTATCGTACTATAAATTTCCTGCCATTTGTCGATGTCAAACATCTTAAATCAAATATCGTATCTCAAATATCCATATTATGCCATAACTTGTTCTTCAAGCCATTTCTTTCGTTCCCCATTGCTTACAATAGATTCAATAATGCCATCCTTGAGCCTGATAATACGTTGTGTTTTTGCAGCAATATCCCGTTCGTGGGTTACAATCAAAATTGTGATTCCTGTTTCATTGATTTCTTTGAATAAATCCATCATCTCCATGGATGTTTGTGAATCAAGTGCCCCGGTAGGCTCATCGGCAAGTATCATTTTTGGTTTTGATATTAATGCCCTTGCGATTGCTAGTCGTTGCTTTTGCCCGCCCGACAATTCATTGGGCAGATGTAAGGCCCAATCCTTTAAACCCAGCCTGTCAAGGTATTCCATGGCCTGCAGGTTTCTTTTTTTACGGCTTACCTTCTGATAATATAAAGGTAAGGCTACATTTTCCATCGCATTTTTAAATGAAATCAGGTTGAATGACTGAAAAACAAAACCAATCAGCAAATTGCGGTAATGAGCGGCTTTTTTCTCATTCATATTCCGGATAAGTTCATTATTGAGATAGTATTCACCGTCATCATAGTTATCAAGGATTCCGAGAATATTCAGTAGCGTTGACTTGCCCGAACCTGAAGAACCCATGATAGAAACTAACTCCCCTTTACCGATTTCCAGATCAATACCTTTTAATACATGTAAATTGTTGGAGCCGGTAGTATATGTTTTATGTATTCCTTTCAGTTGAATCATTAATTATGTAATTGTTAGTTTTAAAATATGTATTCAGCTTCAGATTATTTTTAGTCTAAAAACCTATTATCATGCCAATACAATCTGGATTTTGATATTCAACAAATTATAACGGAGACGGGATCAGTTTAATTTTAAAAGTGTGTTCGGAAATTTACAAATGTGTGCGGAGGCGGGCAGAATTTAACTGATCAAAGCAGGCGCAAATAAAGATATTTTCAAAAAAAAGCCGGTTTAAATTTTAAACCGGCTTTTAAAATTCTGAAAATTTATTTTATTCAACCATATGTTTTGCAAGGAATGCTTCCATTGCCCTGTAAAACTCAAAACGGTTTTCTTCATTATGGAATCCGTGACCTTCATTGTCTTTGACTAAGTATTCCACATCAACTCCACGTGCTTTTAAGGCTGCCACCATTTGGTCCGATTCATCTTTGTTTACCCTTGGATCGTTCGCACCCTGAGCAATAAATAAAGGAGCCGTTATTTTTTCAGCCTGGAATACAGGTGAAACTTCCCTGAGCATAAGGCTGTCAGCCTTTGGGTTGCCCACCATTTCATGGAACATATCCAGCATAGGTTTCCAGTATGGAGGAATGGTTTGCATAAAGGTAAACATATTGGCTACTCCAACATAATCAACACCGGCGGCATACAGAGCAGGTTCTTTAACTAACCCCATTAGTGTAGCGTATCCACCATAGCTTCCGCCATAAATCGCTATCCGCTTTGGATCAGCAATACCCTGATCGATGAGCCATTTGGTTCCATCCGTAATATCGTCCTGCATTTCACGGCCCCATTTTTTAAAGGAAGTTTCCCAGAATGATTTACCGTAACCTGTAGATCCTCTGAAATTCATCTGGAAAACGGCATAACCGCGGTTGGCAAGAAACTGGATTTCCGGGTTAAAACCCCAGTCATCGCGTGCCCATGGTCCACCATGCGGATTTACAATTACCGGAAGCCCTTTTGCTGTTTCCATGGTATAACCCTTTGGTAAAGTCAGGTATCCATTGATGGTTAAACCATCCCTTGATTGATACTTAACAGGAGTAACACTACCCATTTCATTTTCATCAATCCATGGACTGACTTCGACAATTTTTTCCAGCTTATCCGCATTCTTATCATAAATATAGTAAGAACCCAATGAACGGTCGCTGTATGTGCGAATAATGTAAACAGTTTCATCTTTGTTATAACCGCTGATGCCAATTTCGTATTGTCCAAGCTCTTTATTCAACCTTTCGAATAAAGCTTTTGTTTCTTCGTCAAAAAAATGTCTTTCACTCTTCCATGAAGTGTAACTGGCTGCAGTTAAAACTTTCCTCTTGTGTGAATAATAAACCCCCTCAACATCGTAATCGGGATTTTCATACAGAACCTTTAATTCTTTTCCATTTGCAATGTCAAATTCCACCACAACGCTTTTATCGCGTCCCAGGTTGGAGGTACCAATCACATTTTTATTATCGAATGTAAAGAAGTAAGGAGACATATTGTCTTTAAAACTTGTAGTTAAAACATCCTTCCATTCGTCTTTTTCAGTTTCGCGATAGAGAATGCTTGTGTTAACTCCATCAACAATAGCAAATGCAACCCTGAGTTTTCCATCATGGTCGAACATCCAACCCTGGATGTTGCCCGGGTTTTCTGCCAGCATGGTCATTTCGCCGGTTTTCAAATTCAGCCGGTAAGGATCAAATAGCTCCGGATTGCGCTTGTTCATACCGATGATTACTTCATCATCGATATCCTCAAGCTCATCGATTACCTGGGTTCTTACCTTATCAAAATCGGTGAAGCATGTAAGATTGGAGCCATCAATGTTTACCCCGTACAATTTGTAATTTTCATCTCCTCCATTATCTTTTAAATAAAGGATTTGCTCATTATTCGGCCAGAAATAACCTGCGATATCCCTGTCGGTTTCACTCGTCAGACGGATAGCTTCGGGTTTTCCTCTTTCCTGTACAAAAACATTCATCCTTGTTTCATAAGGAGCCATGTACGAATAATATTTCCCGTCAGGTGAAATCTGGTAACGGCTTTTTTCGGGATTCTTGAAAAAATCCTCCAATGGAATAAGTTTCGCTTTCATAGGCGGTTTGGGTGCGTTTGTGCAGCTTCCGGCCAGCAATGCAAGGCCAATCATCAGGGAAGCCAGTCTGATAAAATTTGTTGTTTTCATTTTTGTTTTTTGTTAAATTGTTTAAATCGTTCTTGATTGTGGCGGCGAAATTATAACTTTTCGGAATAAAGTCAACTGTTTCGTTAAATATTCTAAATAAGTAATCGTTATTTTGTAAAAAATTTTGCACCTGAATCCTGTTTTCAATTAATGAAATTATTTCTGAAATATTTGAAAAAATCGCTCATGGTCATTGGCATTTTGCTGATTGCTTTAGCATCTGTTTCCTTTTCATCGTTGGATATTTTTATGGCGACAAAGTGAAGCAGGTTATTGTTGCAGAAGTAAGCAAAAGGCTGAACATCGAGGTTGCTGTCAAAGAAATTGATTTTTCCCTGTTTAAAAATTTTCCGGAAGCTTCCATCGAGTTTACCACCATCCAAACCAATGACCGGATTCATTCCTCGGCCGGTAACTTACTGCAGGCAAACAAGCTTTTCCTGCTATTTGATATTTTCGATATCCTTTCGGGCGAATACAATATTGAGAAGCTTGTTCTGGAAAATGCCAATCTGAATCTCATCGTGTTTGACGATTCTACCAATAACTTCACCATTTTTCAAAAACCAAGGGAAAGCAAGAAGGGAGTTGTTGAAATCGATTTGCAGAAAGTCGTTTTAAAGGATGTCAAGGTTTCCTATTTGAATAAACCTTCCGACCAGGAATATGTATTCACGATTAACAGTGGCCGTATGTCCGGCGCTTTTTCATCTGAAAATTATATCCTTGCTATCGATGGGAAAATAGCATCAAAGCAAATTCGATCGGGGCAAACCATATTCCTGAAAGACCGGGAACTTGAGGCTGAACTAAAGATTGAAGTCGATCAGAAGCAAAGCATCTATAAAATAAACGAAGCGCAGCTTACGATTGCCGGGATCACCCTGAATATTACAGGGTTCATCCAATCGGCTCTTGAAAACAGGAACCTGAACCTCGTGATCAAGTCGGAGAAAGCCGGCCTGACCGCATTTATTGGTCTTATACCGGATGAATATTTAAAGGGATTAAAGGACTATACCCTGGATGGTGACCTTATATTTGACGCAAAGATAGATGGAGAATTTTCGGGTAATAACCTGCCTTCCGTCCAGTGCAGCTTCACGCTCGATAAGGGCCGGCTAGTCATTAAAGAATCGGGACTGACGTTACGTAATGTTTCATTCAAAGGTGATTTTGATAATGGAGCATCCCGGTCACAGGAAACATACACCCTCAAGCTTTTCGGATTGAAAGCGGGTGTCAATGCAGGCGAAATAGAAGGCGATTTAACGATCCAGAACTTTGAGAGGCCTCTGATAACCGCCAGCCTTTCTTCAAGCCTGAACCTGGAAAAAATAGATGAAATTCTGAAAATCGAATCCCTGAAATCCATAACAGGTAAGCTCGATTTTGATCTAAAGTTCAGTAACAGCCTGAAAAATCTTCACAAATTCACCATCAATGATTTTTTATCGAGCAAAACTTCCGGGTCGATGAAGATCACCGGCGTCAACCTGAAGTTTCAGGATAGCCCGGTGAATTATAACAACCTGAACGGCTCCTTCAAATTCAACAATAAAGACCTGCTGATCGAAAATTTTTCGGGAAACATAAACGAAAGCGATTTCCGGATGACCGGCTATTTCCTCAACATAATGGCCTATGCATTTGTTCCGGGCGAGCCGGTTAAAATCAAGGCAGATTTTTCTTCATCCAACCTCAACATGGACGATCTGCTCAGCATCCGCAAGGACAAATCGGGCTCCACCTACAGGATGAAATTTTCGAACAGCATCAATTTTGACCTTGACCTGGCCATTCAAAAGTTCGCCTTCGGCACCTTCAGGGGTGAGGATATCAGCGGCAAGGCTGTTATGAAAAATAACAAGCTCACCATCCAGGATGCCAGCCTGAACTCGATGGAAGGACGGACGTTACTGAACGGGTTTGTGGACGGGAATTACCCCGATAAATTCTGGCTGAGCTTTAAGGCCGAACTAACGGATGTTAACATCCAGCAATTGTTTTTTCAGTGCGGCGAGTTCGGGCAGAAGAATATAACCAGCAACCATTTACGGGGAAAAATGGACGCTACCATTTATTACAAATCCTTTATCGATCCCGAACTGAACATCGACCCCAAAAGCGTTTATGCGCTGGGCGATTTAATTATCAGCCAGGGCGAGCTGATCAAATACACGCCGCTGTATAAGCTTTCGAAGTACATTAAGAAGCAGGAACTGGAGCACATCAAATTCTCGACGCTCAAAAACCAGATCGAGATCAAGGAAGAGGTGGTTTACATCCCGGAGATGGATATCGAGTCCAGCTCGCTCGACCTGAAAATATACGGTAACCACACCTTTTCAAACATCATCGATTACCACGTCAGAGTTTTGCTTGCGGAGCTACTGTCGAAAAAGGACAGGAAAAAAGAAGAGGAAATCGAAGGGATATTCCCGGAAGAGGACGGCCTGGGGCAAACCACCCTTTTCCTGCGCATGACAGGTAATGCCGAAGATCCCGACATCAGCTACGATACCAAAGAAGTCAGGAAGAAGATTTCGGCTGATATGACCAAAGAAAAAAAGGAAATAAAAGAGGCCTTCAGGCGGGAGTTCGGACTAAAGAATGACACCATACAGCCGGGCCCGGAAGATGAAGGCAATACGCTGCCGGATAAAGGCAAAGACTTTAAGATTGACTGGGACGAGGCTGAGCAGGAAAATATGAATGGAACACAAAAGCCGGCAAACCCTAAAACAGAACCGGTTAAAAAAACCGGCAAAAAGGAGTTTATTATTGAGTGGGACGAGGAAAAGGATACGCTGAAGTAATTCAACGGCTAAAGGCCAAAGGATTTATGATATATGATGTTTGATTTTTGATTTTGTATACTTGCCTGAAATAGGTTGACTTTTTTCAATTAAACACTAATTGTTTTTATGGTAGTCGTTTTTTCTTTTTTGCTACTTTTTTCTTTTTCGTTAATATCCTCTTCTTTTGTTGATAACCCATGAGTCCATTTGTATATATGGAGTTTTGGATGTTGTTTATCAACAAGTTTTCCAACTTCTAATTCAAATCTTTCAGGATTATTCATCTTTAAGTTACTATGAGGGCGCTCCTTGTTATAATATTCCAGTATTTTACGAATCGTGTTAGGCAAGTTCTTTTCGGTTAAATCAAATTCATACAAGTATTCGTACTTGAGCGTTCCCTGCACACGTTCGACATAGGCATTCTCCTGCGGCATTTTACACATGCTTATTTGCATTTGATTGTCCTGCAAGAGTTTTTTTTACACGCGTACTGATGTATTGGCTACCACGATCCGAATGAAAGATACAGCCGGTTAAATCCATCTTCTTTCTTGTTTTGATTGCCTTTTTTAAGGCGTTCTCCACTTGTTCTGCCTGCAGGCTTTTTGAAATGTGCATGGATAACATTTTTCTTGAGTATATATCTTCTATGCTTACTCCGTAATAGTCTTTTTCTTCTATCTTGATGTAGAAAATGTCGCTTTGCCACACCTGGTTGATGTCAGTGAGTATTTTGCCTTCGATCAGGTTGGGATGAACCTCTACTCTTTGACCCCAGGTGGTTTTTATTGTATTTGGTTTACGCCGCAACTTGAAACCATTGGCGAAACCGATCTTCTCGAACAGATCTCTGCCTACCGGTAGAATTCCCTGTGCTGCATAGTACATCCGCCTACATCCCATACGTTTATGACGATGTCTGATATCTTCCATAATATCCACCATCTGACCTGTGATTGTTGCGACTGTTTCCTGCCGCCTGTCATGCTTCCACAGTGCCTGCTTACTTATTTGGCTATCGAATAGAACTCTTTCATCTTGTAGAAGTGCTTGATCCCTTTATTGATCCGGAACCATCCGAGGGCTTCTTTAACATGCTTTTTTTTAAATTTGTCTTGAACTCTCCGTTAGCCAGTTCAATTACTTTGTTGAGTAAATCAATTTCCATTTGCTTGCGGCCTAATAAAGCTTCCAGCTCTAATATTCGTTTTTCCAATTCTTTGCTGTGATAGGCTTCGCTCTTATCTTCCACTATAAGTATCTTGTTTTTTTGCAAATATAAACTATACTTATAAAGCCAGACATACACTGTTTGAAAACATACTCCCAACTCACGACTGGCTTCCAATACAGTACACTTGCCTTTTTCAATATCCCTTACCGCTTGTTTCTTTATTCCTACACTAAAATGACGTCGTGGTCTTAATCCTTTTTTCCCTTTTTGTTTTGTTTCCATAAGTTGACTTTTTCCTCAATTTTCGGTCAACCTATTTCAGTCATGGACAGAATGCCCACATACATGCATCGAGGCTCTCTTCGTTCGCACACTTCGACAAGCTCAATGCAGGTACTCAGCATGACCAAACTCCCAATTACTGGTCCTCGTGAATAAACTAAATACAGGTCTTCCTGAGGAGTCCGACGAAGGAGGACGTCTCGAAGGATAGACCGGATTGTGAATTTTGCTAATAGCTAAAGGCCAATGGCTAAAGGCCTTCCTTATTGACTAAATTGACTAGAGTTTGTGCCAAGGGCATCCCTTTGGGAGTTTGACTAAATTGCCTGACTGCCCATTGCCGACTGCCTATTGCCGACTGCCGGCTGTCACAAGCTAAAGGCCTTTCTCCGATGGAGTAATGAGACAACTATTATTGAACTTCTTCCGTCTGGTTTTCTTTTATTTCGAGCTTAAACCCCGAGCCGTGTACATTGATTATATTGATGTTTGGATCATCAGTCAGAAGTTTCCGCAATTTGGTAATAAAAACATCCATGCTGCGCCCGATAAAATAATCATCGCCGCCCCACACTGTTTTCAAAGCAACTTCGCGCGGAAGCAATTTATTTTTATAAATACACAGTAATCTTAATAACGCACCCTCTTTCCGGGTGACAGAATGTTCCGAATGTTCGGAGCGTAGCACCAAATTTTCAAAATCGAAGGAGTATTTCCCCAAATTAAAAACTTTTTGATTATTATCCACCCCACCGTTTTGTGAAATCATACAACGCTTTAATATTGCTTTTATCCGGAGACTGAGTTCCTCTGTGCTGAATGGTTTGGTGATATAATCGTCACACCCCGATTGGAATCCTTTGATGCGATCATCTTTCAGGGTCTTTGCCGTTAAAAAGATGATGGGTGTAACATCGTCAACCTTCCTGATATCTTCAGCCACTGAAAAACCATCTTTTCTTGGCATCATAATATCCAGAAGCACAAGATTATATTTTCCGCGATTAAATTCTCTTAAACCTGCGGCTCCATCATTACACAGCGTTGTTTCATAATTCATTAACTCCAGGTATTCCTTTATCATAAAACTCAGGTTTGGGTCATCTTCTACCAACAGAATCCTGGGCTTCAGCTGTTTTCTGATCTTAGTTTTTTTAGCATTCGGTTCGGCAATGTTTTCCATATATTGAATTTATTTTGAGGTTATTTTAGTACAAGGGGGAATGATAATATAAAACTGCTGCCTTTGTTTAGTTCACTTCTTAGTTCAATCCTGCCGCCCATTTTTTCGACCATGGTCTTCACATAAAACAAGCCCAATTCCGAAGCCTTTAACATCGTGGATATCCCCTGTTTGAAGCCGGTGAAATTTTTTAAATACGTTATCCAGGTTATCCTTGCTGATTCCAATCCCCTTATCTTCTATTGTGATTTGAATACTGCTATTTAGATTACTTGTTGAAACAGTGATGTGGGGATTCTCAGGCGAATATTTATTAGCGTTATCAAGAAGGTTATTCAGTATGTTGATGAAGTGTTCACGATCAGCCGATACAATAAATTGATGGGCATCCAATGCTGTCAGAAGGTAACCCTTCCTTTCCGAAATCAATAATTTATAATTCTCAATACACACTGAAATGATCTCGTGAACATCAACCTCATTAAACTTAGGTTTATAATCCTCTTTATCAATAATAGCTATTTGAAGTACCCTCTCTACCATGTTTTTGAGCCGAAGGTTTTCATCATAAATGATCCTGGCATATTTGCTCACCTTTTCCGGCGAATGTAATACCTCTTCTTTGCTTAGGATTTCGGAAGTAACTGAAATAGTGGAAATAGGGGTTTTAAACTCATGTGTCAGATTATTAACAAAATCCGACTTCATGTCGGCAAGCTTTTTCTGCCTGACAATAAAATAAATAGTAAAAAAGAAACTAAAGACAAGCACCATCAGAAATAAACCTGACATTACTGGCAATATGATCATCCCGGTAAATAAAATTGGTTTTTTATCTGGAAAATAAACAGCAAGCCAATAATCATCAGACTGACATAAGCAAGTAAGCGAAATGCGTAAAGGTGAATAAACCAGCTGATGCTGTTTTCCTTCATAATTCCCTAGGATAAAAAGGCTGTCCTTAGCTCTGAATACACCATAATTATAATTGCCAGAGATTTGCTGGGTCTCAAACTCTTTTTTCAGAAGAGAATCAAGCATTTTTGGATGAAGGACCGAAAGCAAATCAACATGTTTCCAATAAGTTACGCTGTCAATCCCCAGCATATCATGTGAATAAGACTCATGCTTTTCATTAATCTCATTAATTACTGTCCTGAGAGCGACTTTTATACTATTGCTGTACTGATCCTCCTTCAGGAGACCAGCATCTCTTACCCACAATAATTGAGTTACCAGAGCGGCAATCAGGGAAATACTGGTCAAAGCTATAATGATTGTTAAAACCTTACGGTTCATATGTCACAATTAATTTTAACTGGTACTATTATTTAATTTTTAACAAATAATTAACAGTATTTAACAACTCATTAACAACACAACAAAAAAACTTTACGTATGTTTGCAACCGATAAATAAATATATTGAAACATTAATTAAATTTAAATAATATGAAAAAAGTAGTAATTGCATTATCTGTTATGACATTTTTAATGGTGGGATTAATTGCCGTTAATTCAGTTGTTGCCAAACAAGTAAGTTCATCTGTTTATGATGATCCTCCAAAGAAAGACGCTAAAGCTAAGAAATCATGCTGCACTCCGGCCGAGATGAAGAGCTGCAAAACTCCCTGCACTGACAAAACCGAAGTAAAGGCAGACGATAAGAAACAGGAATCTGGTGCATCTACCTCAGTTAGCACTGAAACTAAAGAAACTAAAAAGACTGATCCTGACAAAAAGTAAATTGATAACCTCTTGTTTTTGGTCCCGGTTTTGATTTTTTCAGAACCGGGATTTTTATTTAACTATTAACTCATTGTTGCTCCTAAGGGATACCAATTCTGAAATATTTTATCATGACTGGATTAATATTGTGAAGCCATTGGCGTATTTTTGCAATTTCAATTACAGCATTATTATTCACAATATTTTTATACCCAATTAGAAATGGAAGAAACTATACGAACCGTTTATTTAGGTGAACTAAGAACACAGGCCACACATGTACGATCAGGAAAAACTCTTATTACTGATGCTCCTGTCGACAATAAAGGAAGAGGAGAAGCCTTTTCACCCACCGATTTGCTTGCAACTTCTCTTGGGAGTTGCATGCTCACCATCATGGGCATTGCTGCAAGGGAGCATAATTTTGACATCGACAATACTACAATTAAAATTTGGAAAATCATGGCATCCGATCCCCGCAGAGTGGGCGAGGTAAAAATTGAGTTAACATTTCCAAAGAAGAACTATTCAGAAAAAGAAAAAAAGATCATTGAGCGTTCAGCTTACACCTGCCCGGTTTATCTTAGCTTACACCCTGATTTGATAAAGACAATGACATTTATCTTTTAACATTCTGGAAGGATTTTTTCTGAAAGGGACTTAATTAAAACTCCGAGCTGAAAAAAGTAGATTATGGAACTGAATATTGAACCCGGAAAAAGGCATTATAAAGAAATCATGACTACTGACCAGCATTCAGCCAAAGCATTTGGTTCAGGAATGGTGGATGTTTTTGCCACACCTGCTATGATAGCGCTTATGGAGAGCACGGCTCTTGAAAGTGTGCATCCATCCTTGCCTGAAGGATTTACAACCGTGGGAACTGAGATTAACGTGAAACATCTGAAAGCAACTCCGATCGGCATGAAAATTACTGGCGAATCTTTTATCAGAGAAGTGAAATACCCCAAAATTGTTTTTGAAATTCATGCATGGGATGAGAAAGGCCTCATAGGCATAGGAACTCATACCCGGGTTATCGTGGAAGAAAAACTTTTTATGGAAAAACTGAAATAACCGAATTTAAAGTTTCTATTAGTCTGGAGCTATCAGAAAATCAGGTCTAATTGTTCATGCTGATTCGATCATAAATCAAATATCTCCTGATTACTCTTTACTTGCCTTTTCTTCTCAGGAAATTCAAACTGTCGAAGGGAGAGAATGAACGGTGGTTTTTAATGTATCCGTCTTTTGCAGAATTGACATCCTCAATGGTATAAAAGGCCTTCGGATTATGAATATTTACTTTATCAATAAAATCCCTGATATCTTTTCGGTTGATGATGGACAATATCATTTTCACTTTTCCCTTCATCCCTTCCACATCCACTTCGGTCACTCCGAAACCACTTTCCCTGAGAACAGCGCTAAGCTGGGTAGTATCTTTTTGCGGGATCACACGGATCAGAACGGTTCCGATCGACATCATCTCTTCCAGCACAATGCCAAGGTAATTACCCATTGCAAACCCCAAGCCATAAGCGACATAGCACATTACATTATCAAGGTGCTGCATAATCTGACCGATGGCAAGCAACCATATCGTGACTTCAAAAAAGCCAAGAATGGGAGCCAAAATTTTCATGCCTTTTGAAACAAAGATCAGTCGCATAGTTCCAATGGAAACATCTAATATCCTCGCAAAAAATATTAGCAGCGGCAGGATCACCCAGGTGAACAATTCAGAATTGACAAAGTCGGGTTGCATGATTGATATTTTTTATATTGACCGGCAAAATTAGTTGTTCTGTAAAGTGTTTAAAAGTTTTTTCCACGAATTACATATTTTTGCAATGAGATTAAATTTTGTTCTATTTAAATATTCCCTGAGGATAAACGTTATCTGTTAAATATAAAATTTCTGATTTGAATATCTACACCCGAAAAAAGCGCTGGAAATGGATATTGTTCATTCTGGCAGTTATCATCGTATCGGTTTCATTGTGGTATATCAATATTCTCGTTAGCGAAATAGCCAAAGATGAAAGGAATAACATCCGGATTTGGGCTGATGCCATTTACCAAAAAGCCGAATTAGTTAATTATACCGACAGGTTTTTCGACCAGATCAGAGAGGAAGAGAGGAACAGGGTTGAATTGCTTGCCGATGCTTACCGGATACTCACCGTTGTAAACGAATCGGAAGTCCTCAACTTTTTTATCAAGTTTGTCAGGGAAAATACCACCATACCTGTTATCCTTACCGATGCTAACGGGAAAATCAAAAATGCAATTAATGTTGACTTCAACACCGATTCTGTAATATACCTACAGGGCGAACTCCGCCGGGAATTTATGGTTTATCCTCCAGTAAAAATAATATATGAACCTGATAACAGTGATTACCTTTATTATAAAGATTCAAAACTTTTTAGCGAGCTAAGGGTGATTATAGATGACCTAATCGATTCTTTTTTTTCGGAGGTGGTTTTAAACTCTGCTTCGGTACCGGTTATTATAACTGACAGTACCCGCACACATGTGATAGAGTATGGTTTGCTGGATACTATAAAAGCCAGGGATACCCTTTACCTGAAAAGAACATTGGTACACATGGCCAGCGATAACGAACCCATCGAAATCGAATTAGCCGACCAGGGAAAGCGTTTCATCTTTTACCAAAATTCAGACCTGCTGACCAGGATGATGTATTTCCCTTACTTTCAGCTGGGTATCATCGCCATGTTTTTAATTATTGCTTACATTTTCTTCAGTTCCGCACGCAAGTCTGAACAAAACCAGGTTTGGGTAGGACTTGCCAAAGAAACCGCACATCAGTTGGGAACACCTTTGTCCTCCATGATTGCCTGGATTGACCCAAAGGCGTATCCCAACCTGGGGTGCAGAAACGCTGCGCCTGCATCATGGCGGTTAACCGTTCCAGGGAGGCGACATAACGAGAGTAGGTGCGCTGCGGGGCCTTCCCAACTGTACGTTGGGAGAGTGTCACTGGCTCCTTCCGCCATCAGGCGGTAGTTGAGAAATTCGGCTGCCAGGTCTGTGAAATGCTGTGATCGGCCCGCCCTTGCGCAGAATAGCCCGGCATACCAACAGCTTATAGCGTGTATCATCAGTGTAGACGCCCGTTTCGCGGCTCCAGCGTCCCAGCGGATGAAAGCCGTCTTCATTTTGAATTGAACACCGAACGGATTCCACTGCTCCAGAAGGGGCTGTTTGCTCGGTTTTCGCCAGGGAAGCGGATTGAAATGATCCACCACCCCATACTGCTCCTGAATGTCCTCGTAATGCATTATCTCGACCCGGATGCCAAACGCATCACCCAGCGCCCCACCCGCCAGGCAGCCAAAAATTTTATCGTTGAGATTTATGTCCATTCTCCCTCGATGATTTAGGAGCAAAACTTGTCTCACAAATTTTTGTGTGATGTGTACGGCTGCTTCGCAACCGTTTACACCACGATCCTTTAATATTGAGTTGGTTTCTAGCCATTACCATACCCTGGCAGAGAAAACCGGCGTAGTTTCGCCTGGAGTTTTAACCTTCTGGTCTATTTGACTATATTCAAATCTGCGATCATTCCGTAAACGCCTTCATCGCCGGCGGCCAGGTTGGAAACCTCCAGCAGCAAGGGCTTTCCTGTACCGACCGGTAAATCCACTTCCACCACCTGCCAGCCGTCGTTCCTGATCGCCTGGCGGAGAAGGTCCTGGCCGTCGGCGCGCACCACCAGTGTCCACCCGTCTTTATCGATCGTATTTGCTTCCAGTCGCAGGCGTCTTTTTCTCGCCCGCCGCCTGGCTGGCACGCGTCATCAGCGTGCATGGCATCCAGGGTTCCGCATAAGTCAACAGCACGCGATCCTGGCCGTCCATGCTCTTCCTCAGGCCCGACAAGGTATCATCGGCGCAGCCAGACAATCTCCAGCCGGCAGCAAACTGACCCGCCTGCCGCTGCAAGTCGGGAACTGCCCACATTCAGCGACTTATTTCAGCGGCCGAATATTTCGATCCCTTTAGCGCGGCTGGTTTTACAGACTGCTCCAACTTTCCGGGTTTTGGTTTACGCTGCGGGATGACCAGTTCTTCCTCACCCTGGCTGTTGGTTTCCACCCGTCCGCCCGCGCGTACAACTGCGTCCTTGGCCAGTTTTTCGCACAGCTCAACCAGGTGAGTGAAATCGTAGGCAGTGTAATCCCACTTCTTATACAGGTTCAAGCCGGTGGTAAATTCCTCGGGAAGGCTGTTAATTCCGAGCGTGGTAAACAGAACCCCATCGACCGAGGCCGGATTGCAATCAGAATCCTGCCCGCCGCGCATGGCTATCGTCATGCTCTCGACCGGATCGCCCTGCCCGTATAGAAGCCCCATCACCACATACGCACCGTTTATCTTGGGGTCAATGTTGAATTGATCATCAAAATAGGGATCGCTGCAGGACGACTGGCGGTATTCGGGTTTCTCCTGATATTTCGCCTCGATCTTTTGCCAGGCTGCCTGCCAGTCCGCTGGATCTTCGCGCCACCAGGAAAGCACGTCGTACACGGCCTCAGCGTACTGACTTTTCTCTGGGATGCAGGCCAGCCCAGCCTCCACGAATTTCTCCCGCGGGTTGGCTTTCGAAAAATGCCTCGCTGTACATGCAAGCCATGAACTGCCCGCCATACACGCCGTCGCCGTAGTTCATCAACTTACCAAAAGTTTCACCCAGAGCAATCGCCTGACCCGGCAGTCCGGGAGAGATCAGCCCGGCAAAATCGGATTCAATCTGGTAATCGATGTCGTCGGAATGCTGGTTATAAGCCGGGTGACCTGGAGTCCGGAGGTGCAATACCCGACCGCAGGTTGATCCGTCCGGCTCCATTTGCATGCCACAAGGGGTACTCGCTGCGCGCAAAATCCAACCCTGCCTGATCCGCTGTGGCGTCCAAGCCGTACTCCTCGAGTGTCCTCAGGAAGGTCATCTCCACGTAGAGATCGTCTTGCCCGCAAAGAGCGGTTCGCCAGCCCGGCTTGAATTTCCGGCACCGAACTCGCCGGCATGATCTGGCCGATGCGCTCAACTCGGTCGGCGCGCCGAACGAAACACCCACCATCTGCCCAAGCCAGCCCGCCATCATCTTGCTGCGGTACTCCTTGAGCGGCAAGCGCCGGTAGGTCACCTGTCCTGAGAGGCTATTGGGAATCAATTGGCAGCCCATCATGGCAAGCAGCAAGGCAGAGCGCAGGATTTTTCTAAATATGCGAAGAACCATGAATATACCTTTCAGGCTTATATTTGGTATTCGATAGCAAATTTATAAAAACTCTTTTATCGCCGGCATCAATTTATCTTCGATCTTGTCGATCAATTCGAGCGAGTAAACTTTGCTCGACCGCACCCTCAAATGGCGTGGTCAGCCAGGCTTCCAGGATATCGAGTGCTTCGAAAACACCAGTACACTTCCCACCCAGACAAAGGATATTCGAGTTGTTGTGTGCGCGCGTCATCTTGCCCATATAAGTGCTGGTGCAAAGTGCTGCGCGCACGCCTTTAAATTTGTTCGCGGCAATGCTCATCCCAATTCCCGTAGAACAAATCAGGATACCACGCGCAGACTGACCTTGAGAAATAGCCCCCGCCACTCTCGCTGCGTAATCCGGATAACGAACAATCTCTGTCGAG
>CAVPJF010000003.1:0-64428 GCA_963705185.1 uncultured Bacteroidales bacterium | reverse complement strand
TAGTTGCGATGGAGGTTAATGAATCCAAAGCGGCAGCCAGTACCCTGGTTCAAAGTTATGAATGGTCGCAATTGTTCGGTGAGCATGATGTTCAACCGCTGGCTTACCTGATGACAAAAGAGATACGTTCTGATTGGAGTGTGTCGCTGGTTCACCTTTTGTTACCTCAAGGGCTGGATGTGTTTGAAGCTATGAATTTATTGGATGGCCATGCAGATGTATTATGGAGCTCGCCTAATTTTTATTTTGAGGGCGATCCGCGTGAGATTATTCCCAATGATCCAAGCTATGGTTTGCAATATCATCATCCCCTGATGAAGAATAACCTCGCATGGGATATTACCTTCGGCAATCCCAATATTATCATTGGTATTACTGATGACGGAGTGTCTACAACCCATACCGACCTCGCTCCCAACATCTGGATAAACACAGACGAAATCGCAGGAAACGCCATTGATGATGATGCTAACGGATATATTGACGATGTGCAAGGTTGGGATTTTTCTTCAAATAACAACGATCCAAACCCAAATTATACCAGTGACGATCATGGGACCCATGTGGCTGGAATTTCAGCAGCACGTACTAACAATGCTATTGGAGTTGCAGGAGTTTCAGGTCATTCAAAAATCATGGCGTTGCAGTTTTACGGAGTCGGAGCCTGGACTGCTGCTGTTTGCAATGCCGCTTTCACTTATGCAGCCAACAACGGAGCAAAAGTTGTAAATACCAGTTATAATATTGACGGCTTTGTGGGCGATCCTGTTTTTACAGCCGGAATCCAGTATATGCACGATGCAGGCGTCCTGCATTTTAATTCCGGAGGTAACAACAGCCAGTTAAATCCTCCCCGCCAGGCTTTTCACCAGTCGCTTATGACAGTCAGTACGGATGCCTCAGATTTAAAAAGCAGTTTCAGCAATTATGGCACCGGTATGGATATTTCTGCCCGGGATCATCCATTTATTCTACTGTCTTATCAAACGGTTACGGTACAAAATCAGGAACCAGCATGGCCGCGCCCAATGCAGCCGGTGCAGCGGCATTAATCTGGTCGGCCAATCCAACGTGGAACAGCTACCAGGTGGCAGCCAAGCTTTTAGCTACAGCAGACAATATTGACGGGCTAAATCCAACATATGCAGGTTTGATGGGGTCTGGACGGGCAAACACTTATGCTGCGCTTACTACTGTTTTAGCTCCCCCTGTGGTTAAGTCTCTTGTCGGGATGCCGGCAGAGGGAAGCACTGTGCCACCCGACGACGTTGATCAGTTTACAGTCTCCTTCTCTCAGGTAATGAATCCGGCCACAGTCAATAATATCGCTAATTTCGAACTCAGAGGCGCCGGTCCTGATAATACATACGGTACCGGTGATGATGTGTTTTATACGGTAAGTACCTCTGCTATCTATATGCTTGGAACAAACCATATGACTTTCACCATTGGCGGTCCTCCCTTCATCAATGGGTTGCATCGTTTGCGTCTTATTTCGGGTGGGCTGGCCAACCTTTTCGGTACAGCACTGGATGGAAATGGCAACGGCACAGGTGGTGATGATTGGGTTAGGAATTTCATAATTGGTATACCACCACCGGTTGCAGAATTTATGGCTTCAAATGTTACACCGGTACCAGGTGCAGTTGTAACTTTAACTGATCTCTCTACCGGCGAGCCCATCGGCGTGGACATGGACAATCACACCTTCAACATTCACATTTGTTAATGGTACAAATACAAATTCTCAAAATCCGCAGGTTCAGTTTGCAAACCTTGGAGCATATTCCGTTACGCTTTTAGTTTCAAATGTTGTTGGTTCGGATAGTGAGGTTAAAACGAATTACATCAATGTAGTTCTTTATCCATATTGTATTCCAACCTATACTACGGGTACAAGTGACGGAGATTACATTACCCTTGTTCAACTTGGTTCAATAAATAATGCTACCGGAGCATCTGCAAGTCCCTATTACACATATTATAGTGCTCTTTCTACGAACCTAATTCCCAATACGGCTTACACCATAACTTTAAGTCCGGGGACATGGACGAGTAGTAACTATATTGCTGTTTGGATTGACTATAATCAAAATGGTGTTTTTGATGGAACTGAAAAGCTTGGGAATATCAGTATACCTCCTACTCCAGCTACTGGAACAATCAATTTTACAGTTCCTGCTAGTGCAATCAGCGGAACGACTAGAATGCGAGTACGGGAAGTCTATAGTAATACAAACATTGACCCTTGTGCAAGCTATTCTTATGGCGAGACTGAAGATTACAATGTTTTTATTGTTGGTGCCAGTGTGAGTGTCGATCTTAGCGCCTATCTCGAAGGCCCTTATAGCGGAAGCATTATGTCACAAGGACTTTCGGGATTAGTTCCGTTGAATCAGCCTTATAATGTAGCTCCTTGGAATTACACCGGAACAGAAAGCGTTACAGGTATTCCAGCCAACACAATCGATTGGGTTTTAATCGAGCTCAGGGATGCTGCTACTCCAGGCGGAGCAGGAAGCGCCACAAGAATTGCCAGGAAGGCTGCCTTCCTCCGCAATGATGGCAGGGTGGTTGGATTAAATGGTACTCCTGTATTGGATTTTGGAGCCCTGACGATTTCAAGTAACTTGTTTGTTCTCGTGCATCACAGGAATCATTTAAGTGTGCTTTCAGCTACCGGACTCACCCAGACTGGAGGAATTTATACATATAATTTCTCAACCGGATCAGGACAGGCTTATGGAGGAATAAATGCCCATAAGCAAATAGGTCCAGATATTTGGGGTATGTTCAGCGGTGACGGAAACAGTGACGGTAACATCAGTTCAGGTGATGAATCTCCTACCTGGGAAAGCCAGGCTGGCACATCAGGTTATATCAAAAGCGATTATAACCTTGACGCCGAATCAAATAATATTGACAAAACAGAATACTGGACACCAAATATTGGTAAAGGAAGCCAGGTGCCGAATTAGACTGGATTAATTATCGGCATTACCTGATCTTCTTGCCAGAAGTATTAGTTTTTTTTGCTTCCTGTTAATTGATAAGGAAACATAAAACCTTTACTATGTAAGGTTTTTTGCCTGGCTTATACTTTTGAATTAACAATCCTGTTTTCGAGCATCTCAGTAATTCAATTCCACCAGCACACCAGCTGGAATTTCACAGGTTGATTTACTATATTCATTTCACAAGTCTCGCCTGTGCTAATGCCAAGGCAGGAAGATTTGCTGTTGAGGCGACTGAATTTCTGTATCTTCAAAGTTGATTTAAAATATTCATCTTACTTTTATGCCATTATTATTTTTCTCAAAGCAATTAATCACTTAAAACAAAAAAAATGAACGGAATCTTTAAAAAAACAACAGCTGAGTTTTTCGGAACTTTCTGGCTGGTATTCGGAGGTGTCGGCAGCGCCGTATTAGCTTCTTCATTTCCTGAAATAGGAATTGGTTTGGTCGGTGTTTCGCTGGCATTTGGTTTAACTGTGGTGACGATGGCGTATGCGGTCGGGCACATTTCCGGCGGACATTTTAATCCGGCTGTTTCTTTCGGACTTTGGGCAGGAAAAAGATTTGCGGGCAAAGATCTTCTTCCCTATATTGTTGCCCAGGTATTAGGGGCCATCTTTGCAGGATTGGTTTTGTATCTGATCGCAAGCGGGAAAGAAGGTTTCAGCATTTCCAACGGATTTGGTGCAAATGGTTATGGCGAGCATTCTATCGGTGGATATTCTCTATTGGCGGCCTTAATAGCAGAGGTTGTTCTAACCGCTATGTTTCTGATGGTCATTATGGGTTCAACCGATAAACTGGCGCCGTCAGGTTTTGCACCTCTGGCCATTGGACTCGCTTTAGCATTGATACACCTGATCAGCATACCTGTCGATCAAACATCAGTGAACCCGGCAAGAAGCACAGGAGTTGCTTTATTTGTCGGTGGCTGGGCCATTGAGCAGCTATGGCTTTTCTGGGTTGCCCCAATAGTCGGTGGGATTATCGGTGCGGTTGTTTATAATTGGTTTGGCAGTTCGTCGGACACAAAATAAAGTAAACAAGGATTGATTTGCAATTGATCCTGTTTTAAATGATAATGTCTGACCCTGGCATTAAGGTCAGGGTTAGACAATTTTTAGAGGCTTAACCTTAACTATGCCCAATGATCAGAAAAATTATATTCAGAACTTTTATTATTCTCGTCGCAATCATCATCCTGGTGATGATCCTGTTGCCCGGAATCGCCAGACGGTACACGGTAAACCATAGCAAGAAACTGATAGGCCGGCAGATTGCACTCGAAAAACTGAAGATAAACTACTTCACCGGAACCGTGAAGCTGATTGATTTTAAAATGTTTGAGTCAAATGACACCACCACTTTTGTTTCGTTTGATACCCTTATCGTTGATGCAGAGCCATACCGGTTTATTAAGAATGACCTTGTGATTGAGAAGTTTTACCTGAAAGGATTAATGACCAGGGTAATTCAATTTGATTCGGCATTTAATTTTGATGACCTGATCGCTTTCTATACAGCGAAAGAAGATACTGCAGCAGCAGATACCGTTGCTTCAGAGCCTTTGCAGTTTCATTTTTCAAACATTGAATTAAAGGGGGCTGAATTTATTTATGAGGATAAAGCTATAAATAAAACGACGGTACTCCGCGATCTTTCGTTTTTCATTCCTTATATCGGCTGGAACCAGGATGAGAAAAGCGAGGCAGGCCTCAAATTTTCTTTTAAGGAGGAAGGGTATTTTGAATCTTCCATCAAGGTTGATCCCATTGGCGGCGATTTTGAAGCGGGTATTAGAATTTATCATCTGTATCTGCAGCCCTTCCAGGATTATGTTGCTAAGAATATTAATATTAACACCTTTCAGGGAATGCTGAACAGCAACCTTGCCATAGTTGGCAACATCAATGAACCTGAAAAATCAATCGTTTCGGGCTCGGTTGAGGTTGTTGACTTTCTGATGAAAGATAAACAGGACAAGGAGTTTCTGGGTGCCAGGAAACTGGATTGCCATCTTAAAACCATCGATTACTTCAACTCAAGCTATATTATTGATTCGGTCATCCTCACCCAGCCTTATGTTTATTTTGAGCTGGATACCACCACCAATAATTTCTTTGAAATATTTAACATAACCTCCGGGGAAGAAGATTCAACACAGGTTGCTGAGATAGCCGTTGATACATTAGCTGTAGATTCTGTTACCCCGCTTTATTATGCCATCAATCACCTGGTACTTAAAAACGGGATTGTTGATTACAGGGATAATCTTACCGGTGAGCCTTTCGATTATTATCTGAGTGAGATCGCGCTTTCTGCTGACAGCATTCTCAGCAACTCCGAGTGGGTGGATATCTATTCCAACATGCTCCTGAACAAAAGGGGCAAACTGGTTGCTCAGGTTGGATTTGATCCTGCCAACCCGATGGACATCATTCTGGACTATACCATCACAGATTTTCAGTTAAGCGACCTGAATATCTATTCACGGTTTTACGTGGGTTTTCCAATTTTATACGGTGATATGTACTATCGGAGCCACACAGAGATCATCAACAATCAACTTACCAGTGAAAATAAACTGATTATTCAAAATGCCGAATTAGGTGATAAATCGGGTGGATTATTCGATCTGCCGATAAAATTTGCTCTCTTTCTGCTTAAGGACCGGAAAGGCATTATTAATCTGGACATACCTGTGCGCGGTGACCTGAACGACCCGGCGGTGAACATTGGAAAGATTGTCTGGAATACATTCAAAAACCTTATTGTTAAAGTCGCCACTGCACCTTTTGATTTCCTGGCAGGCCTGATAAGCGTTGATCCGAAGGACATTAAATCCATCGAATACAATTACCTTGACACAGCTCTCACCGCTGAGCGGCAAAGGCAGCTTGATTTATTGCTAGAACTGGAACAGAAAAAGGATGGACTTAAGATTGAGCTGGTCTATTTCAATGATGTTGAAAAAGAAAGAAGGCAAATTGCGGTTGATGAAGCCGGAAAATTGTTTTTAGACAAAACCGGCAAAGATTACCGTGTCAAAGAGGAGGACTTCATTGATTTTTTAAAGGAGAAAACCAAAGCTGACTCTGTTGATATTGTGGAGGCTTCAAAAGCTTTATTGCCGGTTACAACAATAGATTCGCTTACTGAACTTTATGCGATGACCCGAAAGAGCAGCATCGAAAAATATTTGCACCGTCTAAATGATTCGACCCAAATTAAGTTTCTTATTCCTGATCCTCAATCACCTAAAAATGTAGGCAGTTTCCCGCAGTTTGAACTGAAGTATTCGATGGCGGTAGAGTCCCTGGAAAAGAAATAGCTACTCCTTATTTTCTCAAGACAAGTCCATATTTCGAAAGTTAAGGCTGTTATCCTATAGCGAGTATAACATGCGTCACATCTGATTCGTATTCAAGTTTTATTGGAAAACCGCTGCGCTTAAATACTGTGAGCATACCGGTATTGGATGACAGGACTTCGGCATGAAATTCCATGATGCCTCTTGCTTTCGCAATGGCGGCAAGATGTTTCAGCATCCGGCCGGCAATACCCAGTCCATGATATCCATTCCTGGCCATGAAAGCCACCTCAGCTTTATTCTCGTCAAACGCCATATATCGTCCTCCGCCGATGATCTTTTCCCCGTTCTCATCAGGAATACAAGTGATGAGCGCCACAACTGTATCGAAGTCAACTTCAATAGCCTGGGTTATGTCTTTATCAGTAAATTTTTTGTTTGCCTGAAAGAACCGCATGTAAAGGGTATGTTCGTCAAGTTCATCTATCGCTTTCTGGAAATCATCCCTGTCGCCGGGTTGGATGGCGCGTATGGTTACCTGAAGGCCATTCTTAAGTGTTTCTTGAACCGAGAAGTTTTTAGGGTCTAACATAAATCAGGGTAAATATTAATCAAAATTAATTATTTGATAAAAATCAACGACCACCCAATGGATGGCCGTTGCTTGTATCTGAACTGGAAATTACTTCTTTGGGAATGTTTCGATCGTTACCTGATTTATCTTGCCTGTAAACTTCTCTTTACCTTTATAACCAAGGAATACCGGGGTGTTCTCATCGGTTCCCACATCTGCTGACTCATCGATGCCAAATGTGTTGCTGTTGGTATGGGTAATTTTTCCCTCGCCAATTTTGGCATCGTCAAGGTATATTGTGCCGGTGCCTCCGGCTCCGCGGCCTCCTTCATAAGCGAAATCAAACTTCAGTGTATGCCGGCCGGGAGTTACTTTTTGTGTTGAGGTTACTGTATATATTTCAAGGCCTACCCAGTTGTAAGTATACGTTGGTTTGCCGTCTATCATGTAGAAAGTCCATCCTCCGAAATCGCCTCCCTGACAAAGGATAACTCCGCTGGAATTTGCCTCGACGTTAATATCAGCAGTAATGGTTAGTGATGTATTTTTCACATTAATGAAAGCATTCTCAGGTATCCCTTTGGCACCTTCATATAAAGTCAGTTTTGTGCGTCCGTTCATCAGGTCGGGACGTCCGGCAATGACCGGATCAAACCGCTCGATAGAACGATCGTCAATGGGCAGCACGTTATATTTAACTGCCTCATCCATAAACAGCTTTTTAAGTTCCTCCAAGCTTAGCCGGGTTTTGTTCAGCTAAATTGTTTGCCTGGCTGTAATCCTCGTTTACATTATAAAGTTCCCATATATCTTCCGCCAGTGGACGTCTTGGTGCGGCTTCCCATGGCGCTTTATGGATGGTTCCGGCAAACCACCCATCATGATAAATAGCGCGGTTACCGATCATCTCAAAATATTGGGTTTTTCTCATATCAGGCGCTGAAGCATTATTGAACGAATAAACCATGCTGACACCTTCCATTGGCTTCTGCTCGATGCCGTTGACCATTTTTGGAGCCGGTACGCCAACAGATTCATAAATAGTAGGGGCAACATCTATCACATGATGAAACTGGGAACGTACTTCATTTTTTGATTTAATGCCTGCAGGCCAGTGAACGACCATTCCATTGCGGGTTCCACCAAAATTGGAGGCTACCTGTTTTGTCCATGTAAATGGTGTATTACCAGCCACAGCCCAGCCGGCAGCAAAGTGATTGTAGGTATGCTCCGTGCCAAGTTCATCAATCCGGCTCAACTGCATATCAAGGGTTTCCTGCACTGCCATTGAAATAAGTATTTTCATTGATACATCCCGATCATGCCACCTTCAGCACTGGATCCATTATCGCCTACGATATAAAAGATGAGGGTATTATCCAGTTCTCCTCTTTCTTCAAGTGCTGCGATCAGCCTGCCGACTTCCTCGTCGGTATGCTCGGCAAAACCGGCAAATACTTCCATCTGCCTTTCGAAAAGCCGCTTTTCATCCGGTGTAAGTTTATCCCAGTCCTTTATATCAGCCGGTTTGGGCGCAAGTACTGTATTTTGTGGAACCACGCCCAGTTGCTTTTGCCGCTCAAGTGTTTCTTCGCGAAGCTTATCCCAGCCCTGCGAGAATTTTCCTTTATATTTCTCTATGTATGACTTTGGGAGCATGGTGTGGAGCATGTGTAGCACCAGTTGCGAAATAAACATAGAATGGCTTATCAGGAGTGAGCGATTGCTGTGTGTTTATCCATGCCAGAGCCTGGTCAGTCATGTCGGTGGTGAAGTGGTAATTTGGATCGTCAACATTCGGGTAAACCCGTGTAACGCCATCATAAACCATCGGATGCCACTGGTTGGTTTCGCCACCAATGAATCCATAGAATTTATCAAATCCAGATCCGGTAGGCCAGCGGTCATAAGGACCGGAAACCGAACCTTCCCATGGCGGTGTTTCATGGTATTTCCCAAAGGCAGCGGTGCTGTAGCCATTCATGCGAAGAACTTCGGCAACAGGGGTAATGCTTTGCGGACGAATTCCTGTATTGCCCGGAAAAGCAGTGGCCACCTCCATGATTGCGCCGGCATTGTTTGAATGATGGTTATAGCCGGTAAGCAAAGCCGTACGGGTTGGTGAGCACAGGGCTGTGGTGTGAAAGCGGTTATATTTCAAACCGTTTTGTGCCAGTTTCTCCAGCGTCGGCATGTGGATGGGACCTCCGAAAGCGCTGGAATGGCCAAAGCCAATATCATCGATGAGGATAACCAGGACATTGGGCGCTTTATCAGGGGCCGTCACCAGGAAACGTTTGGGTGCCGTCGCCTTGCGGGCATCAAGTTCTGTGATAGCCGGATGCGTTGGTTCCTTGATGGGAAGTACTGAACGATCCATGCCGCCGGTAATCGCTTCTGATACGGGTTTATCTGTCTGCTGCTGGGGCGAAGTGCACCCCAAAGCAAGGGCAATTGTCGAAAGAACAATGCGTGAGATGTCGTTTTTTGATTCATTATTTATTGTTTTAATTACAATTTAAAGTGATTAATATTAAACCTATGAGGATTAATTATTTGGACTCAGGAAAATAAACGTATGCATCCTAAATTCAACAAATAAACATTTATTGGGCGGATAAGTTTAATCCTTTTAAAATTATTAATTCATTGTATTCCCAGTCTATTTCTTTTGCTCAATGGTTACTTTATCGATCTTTCCGTTGAATTTTGCAGATGCTCCGTAATCTGCTACCCAGGTTCCGTCATCCGTTCCAATATCAGCCAGGTCATCAACCGAGAAAATTCCGGGTTGTGTCCTTGCAATCCTGCTTTCGGCTACTTTGTTTCCGTTAACGGTGATGGTACCGACTCCTCCTTTACCCATTCCTCCGCCATCGTATTTGAAATCATATACCAATTGATATTTTCCGGGTTTCAAAGCCTGTGCAGCAATGATATCGGTTGATTCCAGTCCCAGGAAATTATAGGTAAATGCAGGCTTGCCATTTTTCATATATAAAACAAGACCGCCAAATCGTCCTCCCTGGCAGACAATTACTCCATTTCCTGAGCTATTTACCTCCACATCCGCAGTGATGGTATAGGATTTGTTTCTCAGATCAATGAAAACATCCACGCCCATTCCTTTCATTCCCTCTCCGTAAGTCACCGAGGTTCTTTCTCCCATCACGGTTGGCCTGCCCATCAGTTCGGCATTCGTCCTTTCCAGTAAGCGGTCATCAATCGGCAACACATGATATTTTTCAGCTTCCTGCATAAACAGATCCTGCATGGCTTTGAGTTTTTCAGGATTCTGAGCGCCGACATCGTTGGCTAGACTGAAATCTTCATGCGTATTATAAAGTTCCCACTTATCGTCCTGCAATGTTATCAGGGTTTTGTTTCCATGCCGGCCTGTGGATTGTCCTGGCAAACCATCCGTCCTGGTAAATACCCCTGTTACCAAACATTTCGAAGTATTGAACCGTATGTTTTTCGGCAGCGCCGGCATTACTGAAAGTATAAACAAGGCTGGTTCCTTCAATCGGATCCTGCTCAATGCCGTTTACCATTTTAGGTGCGGGTACCTTAGTAAGTTCATAAACCGTAGGAGTGATATCAATGACATGACTGAATTGCGAACGGATTTCCCCTTTGGCATTAATTCCTTCCGGCCAGTGAATCATCATACCATTTCGTGTTCCTCCGAAATCAGAAGCCACCTGCTTGGTATATGAAAAAGGAGCATCCATCGCCACTGCCCAGCCGGCTGCAAAGTGTGGATATGTGCTTGGTGAACCCCATTCATCATAATGCTTCAGCATATCCGGAACTGTTTCAGGAACCGCGTTGAAATAGGTCATTTCGCTGTACATGCCGTTCATCTGTCCTTCGGCGCTGGCGCCATTATCGCCGGCAATAAGTATAAAAACCGTATTGTCTCATCACACCCAAATCTTCAATGGCTGCAACCAGTCTGCCGATTTCATAATCCGTTTGCTCGGCAAATCCTGCATATACTTCCATCTGCCGGGTGAATAATTTCTTTTCATCCGCCGAAAGCGTTTCCCAGTCTTTAATGTCGGTTGGTTTGGGGGCAAGTTTCGTGTTTTCAGGAACTATACCCAGTTTTATCTGGCGCTCCAAAGTTTCTTCACGGATCTTGTCCCAGCCCTGGTCAAATTTGCCCTTGTATTTTTCAATCCATTCCTTTGGAACATGATGTGGCGCATGGGTTGCGCCGGGGCATAATACATAAAGAATGGCCTTCGGGCGTTAATGCCTGCTGGAAACGAACCCACGAAATGGCCTGGTTGGTCATGTCGGTGGTGAAGTGATAATCCGGATCATGTGGTGTTTCCACCAGGGTAACGCCATCATAGATCAGCGGAGCCCACTGGTTGGTTTCACCACCAATGAAACCGTAAAACTTTTCAAATCCTGAGCGGGTTGGCCATCGGTCCTGCGGACCTGAATTGGAAATCTCCCAGGGCGGAGTTTCATGGTATTTACCAAATGCAGCGGTATTGAATCCATTCTGCCTCAGCACCTCTGCCATAGGTGTAATGGATTGGGGCCGACACCGCTATTCCCCGGAAAGTTGGTGGCAGTTTCCATGATGGAACCTGCATTGTTGCTGTGATGGTTATAGCCGGTTAGCAAAGCTACTCTTGTGGGAGAGCATAATGCTGTGGTATGAAAGCGGTTATACCTCAAACCGTTTTGGGCCAATTTGTCCATGGTTGGCGTGCTGATGGGTCCGCCGAATGCTTCGGACACACCGAATCCCATATCGTCAATTAATACAACGACCACATTGGGCGCACCTTCCGGGGCTTTAACCATCAAAACGTTTTGGCGCTGTGGCATTGCGGGCATCGAGTTCCTTATAAGTCTGACGTAGTG
Source organism: uncultured Bacteroidales bacterium (assembly GCA_963705185.1). Classification (GTDB taxonomy): domain Bacteria; phylum Bacteroidota; class Bacteroidia; order Bacteroidales; family JAADJA01; genus JAADJA01. The sequence goes on along the minus strand of CAVPJF010000003.1, from coordinate 52,640 downwards.
GCTCTCTGATCGGCAGAACAGTGCGATCCATGCCGCCGGTAATCGCTTCTGATACGGGTTTATCTGCTTGTTGCTGGGGCGAAGTGCAGCCAAAAGCAAGGGCAATTGTCGAAAAGAACAATGCCTGTGATGTCGTTTTTTGATTCATTTTGATTGAAATTATATTAAAGAAAATCATTAAACTTAAACTGAATATGCTACTATGAGAAAGGAACAAATCAAATTCAGATAGTTTTTTGTAATCAAAAGTAATTCAATTTTTTCATTCAGATAAAATGATTGGTATTATCTTTACCATAGTTTTAATAACCAACATTTGAGCTTATTATGATTAAATTTCAAATATTTATTGCCTTTTCTGTTATCTTGTTCCTCTTTTCAGGATGCAATTCTGGCGTTGATAAGGCTGGAAGTAGCGGCAAAAATGTTAATGAGGAAGTTGGCAATAAAGCGCCGGACGAAAGTGATGAAATGGTCTTTATTCCCGGCGGAACTTATATGATGGGCGCTGATAACGATCAGGCTTCTCCGGATGAATACCCCAAGCATAAAGTTACGGTGGATGGTTTCTGGATAGATGTGACCGAAGTGACCAATAAGCAGTTTGCCGAATTTGTGGAAGCAACGGGCTATGTTACCACCGCCGAGCAAAAACCCGACTGGGAAGAGCTGAAGAAAAGCGTTCCGCCAGGTACGCCCAAACCTGACGACAGCCTTTTACAGGCGGCTTCTATGATTTTCCTTTCAGCCAATGAACAGGTGAACCTGGATGATTATTCGCAATGGTGGCGATGGGAAATCGGCGCAAACTGGAAGCATCCGCATGGTAAGAGCAGCGATATAAAAGGGAAAGAGAATTATCCTGTGGTTCATATTTCGTATTACGATGCACTGGCGTTTTGCAAATGGGCGGGCAAGCGATTGCCAACGGAAGCAGAGTGGGAGTGGGCTGCGCGGGTAAACTCAACAACAGCATCTATCCCTGGGGTGATGAACCCATTGAACAGGGAAAGCCGAAAGCCAACTCATGGAATGGTGAATTCCCTTATGAGAATAACAACTGGGACAATTATTTCTATGCTGCCCCGGTTAAATCCTATCAGCCGAATGGGTATGGACTTTACGACATGGCCGGTAATGTTTGGGAGTGGTGCTCCGACTGGTACCGTGCTGATTATTATGAAATGGTGAATACCCCGGAAGGAATTGTCAATCCTCAGGGACCTTCGGATAGCTGGGATCCGGATGAACCTTATGCCCAAAAGCGAACCATGCGTGGAGGTTCGTTCCTATGTAATGATTCTTATTGCTCTGGATTCAGGGTGGCAAGGCGAATGAAAACCACTCCCGATTCCTCAATGGAGCACCTGGGGTTTAGGTGTGTAAAAGATAAATAAATGATTTAGATGCAATGTTCCTCCCTGTCCTGATATTCCATCCACTCATTGAACAGTTAGTAATAACTTCAAGTGTGGACCCGCCTTGCCGTCAGGCAAGCGCTTGAAGCAAAGAGTGGCGTGGGCGCTTGAAGCAGAGAGGTTGCTTAATTTATTCCTGATAATTGAACCTTAATATAGTCGGGTTTTTACCCTGTCCTTCATTTGAGATGAACAAATCTCCGTTACCGGCAAATGCAATCCCCTCAGCCTTATTAAACATGGCTGAATCGAGTTGTACCATGTTTTCTATTTTCCCCGTCCTGTCAAATACAAACAACAGATAATCGTCAGCCGAAATCAAATAAAGCTTTTTGGTTATTGGATGTACAGCTATTGCAGAAGTCTTAAACTTCAAAACAGGCTTACTTATTTCACCGTTCTTTTTTATTTTGGTTGGCAATTCGATCTTATTCATTTGGGCATAATCCCTGATCGTTTCTATATTAAAACTAAATGCGGGCATGGCCTCCAGGGTTTTTGTTTGTAAATCAAAACCGAATATCAGCCGCCGGTCTTTGTTCTCTTTTCCCTTGCCGGCTTTACCCTTAATTGCAATAACGGATAAATCCACTAATTCAAACAGGGAACAAATTTAGACTAAATGGTTATTGAAATTTACCATTGAATCTGGAAATAGCAAGATAGATGAAACAGAGAAACAATTTATAACACCTCCCAATCCGGATTCGAGTATGGAACATTTGGGTTTCAGATGTGTGAAGGATAGTAAGTAGAAATTAAAATTAAAACTAAGTTAGGAAATTCCAATATTTAAAAATCCAAATTCCAATTGAGACTACTTATTTTGGATTTTGGAATTTAAAAAGTTTGGATTTTAATTTATCTCATATTTCTTGGTTTCAATGCGCAGCACTTTTTATAGGGTTTTCCGCTTCCGCAGGGGCAGGGATCGTTGCGGTGTACGATGATCTTTTTTGGAGTAGGCCTGGTTGCAGTAATGGGTACGGCTGGCTTTATAATAGTTTGCTTCTGCCTGATCCATTCCATCACATTCGAAGGAGCGCGGTTATTCTTCAGCTCATTGACCATGAATTTCATGTAAGGGGCTGTATGCGCATAAAATAACTTAAACCCTTTACAGAAATAGTTAAGTCCCGGCTGGCCATCCGGTGTTGTAAGAAAACGGTTTTTCGGACATTCACCATTACAGATATTCAAAAACTCGCACTGAAAGCAATACCTGGGAAGTGTATCTCTTTTATCCCTGCCGAATTTTTTCTGAAAGTCTGAATGCATCATAGCTTCAAGCGAGGTCTTCCGCACATTCCCAAGCTTATACTCAGGAAATACAAAATGATCGCACGAATAAACATCACCGTTGTATTCCATTACTCCGGCATGGCCGCATGTTTTGGCATAAACACAGATGGCAGGAGGTTCTCCGGCCCAGTTAGCTAGCAATGCATCAAAGGTGATCACATAATAGCTTCCCACATCGCAGCTGACCCATTCATCAAAAATAGAAATAAGGAATTTACCATAATCGACAGGGTCAACAGACCAGTCTGTTACAATAGCTCTTTTGTTTGTTTTGGGTGTCAGAATAGCTAATTGATCTGGTTTGGCATCAGGATCAATCCATTCTGCAATAGGGATGAACTGCATGTACCGGCTGCCTATTTGCTTCAGGAAACGGTAAACTTCAAGTGGGTATTTGGCATTGTAATCATTCACCACTGAAAGGGTATTGAATTCAACACCATGTTTTATAAGTAGCTCAACTCCTTTCATCGCTTTGGCAAAGGAAGGATTCCCATCCTTATAAGTGCGGTAATGATCGTGGCAATGTTCCGGCCCGTCAATCGAAAGTCCGATCAGGAAACGGTTATCCTTAAAGAATTTGCACCAGTCATCAGTCAGCAGTGTTCCATTGGTTTGAAGAGAATTCTCGATGGTTTTACCGGCTCCGTATTTTTTCTGCAACTCAAGGACTTTGACAAAGAAATCCATTCCCCGCATGATGGGCTCACCACCATGCCAGGTAAAAAGTATGTTCCGGTCGGTTTGTCCAAGGATATAGCTTGCGATAAAGAGTTCGAGCACGTTGTCGCTCATGCGATATTTATCCGGATCGTTGGGATAAAGTTTTTCCTTTTCGAGGTAATAGCAATAGGTACAATCAAGATTGCAGATGGCCCCAATGGGTTTGGCCATGATGTAATAGCTGACCTTCGAAGGATTGTATTGTACATCCATGGTTTAATCGGATAAAATAAAAAAAGGCTAACTGAAAATAATCATCTCAGCCAGCCTTTCTATGCTTAAAAATTGATTAAATCAATCTTATTATTTCTCGCCAACAAACGGAATGCCTTCAAGAATTTTCATCCTGACAGCTGTGATAATGTAGCCTTCGATCTGGTAAAACTGTGTAGCAACAACAGCATTCGTAGCTTTTTTAATCTTGTTGTAGTAGGTCGCAATCAGTTTATCAGTAGCTGTCTGAAGTTTGATTACTTCTTTTGTCCAAAGGTCGGCAGCTTCGGGGCTCATGTTCTTGTAAGTTTTGGCATATTGCTCAAGCAACTCAAGCCTTCTCTTTCCATTTTCCTTTCGTGCTATTTCATACTCGTCGTATAAACTCCAGAATGCATCTTTTTGAGCTTCGTCCGGTTTAACAAAATTAGCAACAACGGCTTTCTTTTCCATTCCAAATGCTGCCTGGAATAAATCGACTTCTTCTTTATTTGTTTGTGAATACGTTACAACCGCTATTATCAATGCGGCAATCATTAATGTGATCTTTTTCATTTGTAAATTTTTTATGTTAATAAATTATGAATTCTAAACTTGTGCAAAGATATTCATTTCAAGGATTGAATAACGAAAGGCAATAATAAAAAATCATTAAATATTGTTAAAATGCATTCTTAATAAAAGGATATCAATATGCTTCATTAAAATTGAAATAGAATCCATTGCTTTCGGTTCCAAATCCAAAATCGAGGCGGAGGTTCATCCTTGGTTGTACCTGAAGCCTGTAACCAAGTCCGACATTGGGCATCCAGTTTCCAAATTTATCAATGCTGTCGCCCAATGTCCCTGCTCCCAGCCAGAACACAACACCGTGCGAACCAACTTCTCCATTCTTTTTCAAGAACATATGCCGGTATTCGGCCACGGAAAAGAACATTGATTCATCCCTGTATTGCCCCCAGGTATATCCCCTCAGGTCGAAAGGTGAACCCGGTTGTGACATTTCTCCATAAGGAACTTCTCCTGTACTGAAACGTCCTCTTACCTGGCATGCCAGGGTTCGTCCCGGCCTTCGAATCTGCCAGTATTTTCTGAGGTCGATATTCAAGACCTGGTAATTATTGTCACCGCCAATGTAATCCCCGTAAAATGTACCCGATACTTCTGCAAAATTACCGCTCCATGCATTTTCAGGAACATCCCGCGAATCGTACTGAAATACCGCTCCCAGCCCTCCGTTAAAGGGTTTGTCGTTATATTTTGAATAATACGGATCGTTCTGCACACTGTCACAGGCATCGCTGCCTTTGGTATAATTGAAGTCGATGTTCCCTCCAAGAAACCAGTACTTTTTAAACTGCCATAAAATCTTAGGATTAAACTGCATCCATATTCGTGTATATTTCGTAGTGTTGTCTCCTTTTTCAGTATTTCTTGCTTCCTCATATCCTACACCCCAGTAATTATCAGGCATGTCTTTAAAATTGATTTCAGCATAACTGCGGATTTTATCATGATGCCAGAATGTAGTGAGCTTTGTCCCGAATAAAATATGCCCCGGTGGAAGTAATCCCTGCCATGATGGGTGCCGATGAGCGCTGAATAAGAGTATCTTTTTTATTGGTTTTAAAGGTGGTCATGATACCTGCTGCAATAGTGAATCCCAGCTCAGGAGAATAGGCCGGTCCTGCCAGCGGTGTAATCATCAGTTTCCCCTGGTCAATCTTTTCCTGTTTTCTGGCTTTACGCCTGGCCTTCTTTTCTTCTTTGACAAGATCCTGTGCATTAACTGATGACATTAAAAGTGAAGTCAAAAGCAACCAGATGATCAGGCATACTGATATTTTCATCATTTAGAATGATTCGAAGGTTTGAATTTGAAAAATGCTTAAAAGCTTTGCGAAAATAATTAAATTCAGGCTTCGATCGCTTGCTGGTTTGATTACTTTTGCAAGCTCATAAATAGATAATGCGAAGCAAGCATTTTAGTTTTCCGGTTAATCCTCTTGTTGGCAGCACTGTGGCCAATATTATTTCCCTTTGGCGCAAGTATAAGATAGACTGGCCATATTTGCCGAAATTTATCTTGACTCTTTTGATAGCTGGTATTTTTGAGATATTTAATCTTTGGGAAAGAATCAGGCTGAGAAATCAGCTTAAAAGAACCAGCCCCAAAGAGCCTCCAATATTTATCATCGGTTTCTGGCGAAGCGGAACCACCCTGCTTCACAACCTTTTATGCCATGATCCTCATGCGGCTTACACTACAACTTTCCAGGTTGTTTTTCCGCATACAACCATAACCCAGGCATGGTGGCTGAAGAAAATTATAAACGTGCTTCTTCCTCCCAACCGTCCATTTGATAATGTAAGCATGGATATGGATTTTCCGCAGGAGGATGAGTATGGACTGGCTGCCTTGCAACCCTTCAGCTTTTACAATATTTTCAATTTTCCCAGGGACTTCGACCGGATTTATAAAGATGAATTATATATTCAAAATCTGAAAGCAGGCGACCTGAGCAAATGGAAATATAACTTCAACTTACTCATAAAAAAAGCCCTGCTTAATACAGGAGGCAAAAGGTATATCAGTAAAAATCCATGCAACCTGGCCAGAATAGAACTGCTCCTGAGCTTATATCCCGATGCAAAGTTCATTTTCATTTACCGCAATCCTTACAAGGTTGCTGAATCGCTTTACCGGTTTATATTAGCCATTTTTCCGGGCACCCAACTGCAAAAGGTTCCTGCGGATTTTACCAGGGAAAAGATCGTGAAGATGTATGCCGAAATCATGCACTATTATTTCCATTCAAAACATTTAATTCCAGAGGATCAACTGATAGAGATCAGAATGGAAGACTTTGTGAAAGATAAATTAGGTTACCTTGAAAAGATTTATCAAAAATTCAACCTTCCGGGTTTTGATAAGGCAAAGCCATATTTCGGGGAATACCTTGCTAAAGATTCAAATTTCAGCCGTGATCCATACGAAACACCTGCCGAAACCTATGAGCTGATGAATAGTTATGCTTCAGATATCATTGAACGACTCGGTTATGAAAAGGAATAAAAAAGAGAACCCGCTTCAACGAGCGGGTTTTTCTTTTTCATGGTTAATTGGGTTTGGGTTGACTACATTACCTGTCAACTTCCGGGTGGCGGGCCTTTGAGCGCAAGCTCAAAAAACTTTTTCCACTCAGCATAACTGCCAGTAATTATATACCGGCCGCGTCTGAACTTGACGGTTACAGTATAATTAGGCCGGCCTCATTTGCTTGTAAGAATGCAGGAGTAAGTTGTTCATGCATAGCCCTTACAAGATAGGGATTCTGCAGCGCAGCCTTTAAGGTGATTTTAACTAGTAAAGCGCGGAGCTTCTTCTGCAATTGTCGAGTAGTTCATTGTTGCAAACGCAACCAGAACAAGGATCAAAATCAAATTTTTTGTTTTCATGGCTTTTTTGTTTTTAGTTGGTGATTAATTAATTAAATGAACTTAAAGTTGATGAAGCAAATTTAATATGGCCTGTAGCCTAAACCATGGTAGAAAACTACCGGAAAAAAAATCGGTGGTATTCATGGGGAGGTTGATGTTTTTAGAAGGCCGAAGCAGTGGCAGTAGAGTAACCGGCAGTCGGCAGATGCCGCTATTCAGGGTTAGCCCAGGAGAAACGTAAATGAATAAAGAAATTCGCAGATAATGAAAAGACAATCATTTCAACCCTCAAGAGATTAAAACCTGAAACCAAGATGGATCATGTAACGGAATCCTAATGTTCTGAGGCTTACGGAACCATTTTTCGTGAATTCGCCGCTTTCGATCACCAGGTCATACCCCGGAAACTTTTCTTTCAGTGCATCGTTCAGGATCTGGAAAAAAAGTGATTCTTCATCGGGCGCCAGTGAGGTATCCAGGTCGACCTTCAACCCATAAAATCCCACACCGGGACCAATTAAAACAAGGTCTACTACCAGCCTTCGCCAAAACACGAATTGATAACCCAATTGTCCGCCTATTGTATGGATGCTTAATGTCATATCAGTGACAACTTCTCCATCAAAGGAATCCGAATCTAATATCCATTTATTTTCGCGATTGAAATATTAAAAGAATAAAAAGGTGCAAGGTACACACCCCGCGGAGCGTTATATTTGTTTAATTTCCCCAGGTAAAAACGGTAATCCACAGAGGTATTGATGCCCCAGTCCTTATATTCATTGGTAAGTCCCAATTTCCCAAGGTCAATTACTCCAAATCTTGGTAATGAAAACCTGCCCAAGTTAAAGGTGAATGTCTGGTTCTTTTTTATAACGCGTTCATATCCAAGGACAATATATTTTGAGTCAATAATGGGATTGAAGATATTGATCCAAACCGTATTTTTCAATTCTTTTTTTACCTTGAGTGAATCCTGTCCACTGCAGATATCCTGCAGTAACATCATGAACATGAATATAATTCCAATTGTTTTGTAGGATTTTTTCATCTTTATATTTGTTTGAACCTTATCTCAGAACTTTCACAAAAGTAAAAAATAATAATTGAAATTCAGAGGAAATTTTAATGGTATTATTTTCAGTGCAGAGGTTACAGTATTAAGGTTTAATGAGTACGAATTTGACGAATTAGGCCAACAAATAAATTGAATAGTTATTGATGCTTCGTAAACAGGGGTATGGTTGCACCAATCAAATCATTACCCTGAAACCAGAACAAATGCTGGGAGGCTTTATTAGTTTTAGTACTGGTGGTCCTTACATCTGTCAGATAAAAATGCTAAAAGGAATGCTTTAAATCTTTTAATCAACCTACTTCTGAGTAATCACCCATGTCCCATTCCAGCCTGGCTCCGGCGGATTCATTTGAAGGTATTCTGTTCTTTTAAGAAAGGTTAACGAAGGCCCATCCACAGGATTTAATTCGAGACAATTATTGAAAGCATGCGTAGCCTTCTGCCAGTCACGGAGGCGATAGGCTGCAAGCCCTTCAGCAAACTTCTCTCTCAGTTCCATCAATTTAGCATTCATCATTCCTCTCATTCCCATGATCTCAAAAACCTTATTGGCTTCATTTTTACCAGGAACTACAATGGTATCAATTTCACGGATTACAATTTTTTCATTCAATAAAAGGGAGGTGGCTTCTGTAATAAGAATTTGTGTTCCGTATATTTTATTTGCACCCTCTATACGGGATGAAAGGTTCACGATATCTCCCATCACAGTGAAGTTTTTTGTCTTTTCTGAACCGATATTTCCTACTACCACTTCACCTGTAGCAATGCCGGTGCGAATGGAAATCTCGGGCAGATTGCGACGGATACCAAGCAACTCAGGCAGTTCTTCCCTGAAAGTCTTAAGTTTTATGAAGCATTTCAATGGATGCCTGGGCTGCTAACTGAGCCTGTTTGTTTTCCAGGTTAAACGGCATTCCCCAATATGCCATGATTGCATCCCCGATGAACTTATCAACTACGCCTTCATTTTCATGAACAGCCTCCGACATCAGCGTAAAATACCGGTTCAAAAGCGTAACAAGAGTGTCGGGGGTCAATCCTTCGCTCAAGTCAGTAAAACCCCTCATATCACAGAACAAAATGGTCATGACCTGTCGCTGACCCTTGGTGGCTTTCAGGTCGGGTTGATCGATCAAACCTTTCACAATCCGGGGATCGATGTATTTCCCGAACATGTCCCTTACGATGTCGGCTTTGCGAAGCTCGCCGGTCATTGAATTAAATGCATGGGTAAGGTTTCCGATCTCATCGGATGAGGTAACCGGCAACGTAACTTCAAGGCGTCCGTCGATTACAGAATTGGTGCCGTTAAGCAGCACGCGGACGGGCTTCGAAATGGTTCTGGTAATAAAGGCTGCCAATGAGATGGCAAGTATCGTGGCAAGTGCAACCAATATAAGACTTATCCGATGAAGCCGATTCTGAAGTTTAATGACATCGGCGGAGGCCGCCTGTGTAGCTGTGAGCATAAGCCGGCGTGTGGAGTCGAGGACTTCATTGAATTCTCCTCTCCGGGTCTCAAGCCCGGCAAGCTCACCTGTCCTATTATCCAGCTCGCCGCTTTTTTAAATCCTTCAATGAATCGTTGATATTCGCTTTCAAAAAACTTTTGGGTTGTCTCAATTCCAATCACTTTTTCGTCAATCCGGGCAAGCAATGTAACGTCAATAAGATAGTCACTTTCCCTGAGCTCCTGTCCAATCATTTCATGAAAGAGCGCTATTTCTTCCCAAAACTGCTTTCCTTTAATTTTTACCTGCTCTTCTAAATTATTCTTAACACTATCAGGCATTAATAAATTGTGTGTAATAAATATGCCGCGAATGTTAAGCGCCTGCTCAACCGACCTGAGATTTGCCCTTGCGAGGGAACCATAAGCTACGATGTAGCGATTCGAAACCCTGTCGAGGGCCTGACCCACGCGGCTCTCAAGACGGACATTCACGACTGAGACACTTACCATTACAATTACAATCAGTATTACAACAGAGAATATCTTTAAACCGATAGAATCTTTAATAAATTTCATAAGTGACCTCCGCGGAATGTTGTTATTTCATCAGGATTAAAATGCTTCGGCAAAATTAATGTAAAATCCGTTGATCCCTGCGGGTCCAAACCCAAAATCGAATCTCAGGTTGGTATTGTGCTTGCTGTCCACTTTAATCCTGAGGCCACCTCCATACGAAACCCAGAATCCGTCGAGAGAGAGACCATCATATCCTGGAGCTACACGTCCTGTTCCGATCCAACCGGTGACACCAAATATATTCCAGACCGGCATGCGGTATTCCAACTGTGCATCAACCAATACATGGTCACGAAATGCGCCTTTGTAATAGCCGCGCATCTTATCTTCCCCTCCCATCAAGGCAAGGTCATAGAAAGGAACATCCCGGTTCGTGAAGGTGGTAGTCGCCTGCAGGGCAATCACATGATTCAGCCAGGGATTGAAATATTTTCGGGCATCAAAATTAAAAGCCGTGAACTGATATTTGCTTCCAAAAAATTCGGGATAGAAAAAACATGTTGTAAGTATATAATGACCATGGTAAGAATTATACCTGTTATCGCGCGTATCCCAGGCTGCCGCAAGACCAATGCCAATATCGGGTCCACCCTCCAATCCTGAAACATTTTCTGTAACCAGGAAACTATTCGAGTCGGTTTGAATGCTGAAATAACTGGCCAGGTCAATCCCAACACCTGCATAAAAATCCTTTTTTACTTCATACAATCCAACAGTATAGAACTTAATCCTGTCGGTTTTGATCTCCTCCATATCTTCTTTCTTCACATCATTGCCAATACCAAAGATATACTCCGGGGTTTTTTTGTAATTAAAATAACTTAAAAGGACGTATTTATTATTTCGAAAGACCAGCTCGGTGGAAATGGAAGCATTGATCCGCCCTTCGGTTGACATGGTAAAGACCTCAGAAATCTTTGATGGCTTGGTAATGGTGTCCTCCTTGTAAAGGTTGATCACATTGAACTTCGCCAGTCCGAATGTATGGCCCGCTTCTGTCGAATATGAATACAGAGGAACGGGAATGTAAATAAACAGGTGCTCCATTTTCTTATTGAAGCTGTCGAATTCTGAAAGACTGTCTGTTTTAGAAGAATCCGGCGGAATAATCAAGCTTTTCCGGCCGGTTGAACGATTAAAATTGAATTTATTGCTTGTCGAAGCCAGTAAAACATCCGTTTGAGCAATGATATGGCTTTGTAACCCGAAGATGATTGCAAAGAAGATGACGAGGAAAAATATTAGCTGATCGCCCGGCTTGTGGATGCAACAATTGTCGTGAATGCATAAAAAATATTAAGTAAGTGGGTTATTTTAATTGTTTCATTTCTGCAGCTTTTTCAGCGGCTATTCTTTCCGCTATAACCTTCCTGATAGGTATTACACCGGTTATGTAAATAGCGGAATAGTTCCCATTAACATTGAGCACTCTGTCAGCGCTGACAAATGCCATTATCTCAAGATTAATTTATCAGGCAAATGTAACCAAGGAAGGCATACGAGCAAATTATATTTAGCAATAATTTTGAAGGGAAAGGAAAATTAGTCATTATTAAGTATGTTTAAGCAAACAGTGTAATTCGGAATTTTAAATTAAGCACGTCAGCGGTCATTTCTTTTAATCATGAGCGGTGCGGTGACAAACCTTCATCAGGAAATGTTCATCCTTCACAGTATTGATAAATTCCTCCACGCTTGCCGCCGTTGGTTTTGTTTTTATTTCAGCCAGTTTAAATTATTTTTTGTTTGACATTGTTTTCCCTTAACGTTTTTCGGCTACCTGCGGGCAAATTATTTAGAACTAAAACTTTTTTTTATTGTCCATTGAGAAATTTCCGGTGGTCCTGCTAAATAACTTCTTGAATCCTGCATGAACTTTTGGAGGTGTGGAGTTCGCATGTGATCGGAGTTATAATAAGTTTCGTTACTCCATTCTTCATAAAGTAAAATATTGGAATTATCTTTTGGATCAACATGAAGTTTAATATTTATAAAATTAGGTTCATATTTTACCTTTTCTATGAGTTGGATTAATCCTGCAACGGCTTCATTCCCTTTACCAGGTTGTGCTTTATATTTTACAAGGATAATAAAAGTTTTGTCTCCATTGTTTAAAGATATATTTTCCTCTTGTTGATTACATGACATTAAAACGAAAATAATCATTATCATAATTGTCTGGAAGTAGTTTCTTGTTTTCATATTATAGATATTTATGTTATATTATTATTTGATAAAGCCTTGTTGCTTAATGCAAATTTAAACAGATACTTAAAAACATACCAGGCCAACAATCATTTGCTGAAACTGTAAGACTTTATATGATTTTATTTCTTGTTTTTGCCTCATTGGTAGCTGCAAATATAAAATTTCTAATGAATTTGGAAATCCGGAACTTTTAGTATTGAGCCATGCCGAAAAATTATTTTGAACCACCTTGGAACATAGCACAAAGAAATCAATGTAGTGATTCAGTTAAGCTTCAGCTATATGAAACCTATTGTGCACTATACGTCTATGTGGTAAAATTTTTCATTTCAGACTTTGCGGAATGGAATCAATATTTAATGTTAAACATTGAATACTGAACCTTTGTTGGGTATAGTCTCCGGTCTGAATCCAAAACTCTCACAAAGGGATGTGGTACAATATCGAACGTCCCGGTTTTTAACTGTACCGGCTTCTGAATTCTTTTCTTTTTTGCCGAGGAAATAATCTATTATAAACCGTCCAAAAGATCTGATCGCATCGGGGTATTGCGACACAACTTTAGTTACCCCTAATTGCAGGACAACACCGATAATCTTTCTGAACAAATTGCCTGATTTGCCGACAAACAGTTTGTTTGAAAGATAGCCTGAAACTAAGCCTGCTACCTGGGCGATTATATTATCAATCAGTTCAGGTGATGTAGATATATCCTTTACGGTTCTTTTGAGAAGGTTAATTGGCTTTAAGCTTTCGAAAGTAATTTTCAATTGCTCTTGCAAAAGTTGCCTTTTAATGAGTTCTTCTTCCTGCAATAATTGTATTGCATTTCTAAGCTCGGCGGAGTTTGTTATATTTTGCATAAGCCACTATTTTAGCAGTTGTTTTATAATAAAATTACCAATGACCTTCTTGAGCCATTTATACATAAAAAAATAAACAACCGTCATCATGAGAAGATAAAAGGCAGCTACGATGAAAAAACCGTAAAAAATTTTCCCAAGGATTTCGCCAAGCCAGAAAGCCACCCCCAGATTAAAAAAAAGCATGAAAGCTGCAATCATTACAAAAACAAAAGAATATGGTATGACTGTTGAAACCACATCCGATGTTTTATCGATGGCTTTAAGTTTCAGTAGCTCATAACTTGTCTTGCCATAATCGGTAGCTCTTTCAATAAGTGATTCGATCAAGTTTGATTTTTCTTCCATTGAATAAGTCTTGATTTAAGATTATTAAAATCAGAGTAAATAATTATTTGCCAATAATATGACACTCCGGATTATGCCGGTTTAGCCGTCTTTGCACCTTTTTTACCTTCCTCATTTTTTGCCTTTGCCTGTTCAGCAAAATCAGAGACATCTTCCTTTACCTGGTCAAATTTTTCTGAGATTTCATCGAGAAATTCATCAAGTTTATCCTTTAATGCATCGGCATACTCACTCCCTTTTTTTGATAATTTCTTCCGGGTAACTGAACCTTTGTCCGGAGCAAATAAGATTCCCAGCGCTGCACCGATGGCAACCCCTGCCAATACACCTAACAATACTTTTCCTGAGCTCATAATTAATTTTTTTTAATGTTATTTTATTGACTATTTCAAAAGATTTTATCCAATCTGTTTTTTGCTTTATAGGGTGTAAATTTAGTAATAATTTACTAATGACAAATGATCTGCTTAATAACTTTATGCTTCATAGATCAAATCAGGAATTCACATTTCACCATCATTTTAAAATTATTCCGGGAACCCACATGATTAATTTTCAGGAAGTGTGATTGACAGGGACAGGATAAAATACGGATCATCTGATCCCGGGTTATAGAGGTAACCTGATAGTTCGAGCCACCTATAGCCGCCTCCGATCAACAGGCCACTCTGAAATTCCAGGTCTGTTTGATAAAGCCGGGTGCGTTGTGCACTTAAGCCAAACCAAAGCCAGTCAAGGGGTGAATAGGTAAAGTCTGTCCAGTTGTAGTAAAAATCATTCTCTTTGTCCTGAAGGTCGAAAACATATTCCGATTCGGAATACAATTCAAACCCATAGAATTCGAAATCGAATTCCAAACCAGGCGCAATTCCATTGATATTGCCTGCGATTCCGCCTACCATCGGGGTTATGGTATACAGAAATTTGTTGCCTCCGCTGAAATTATAGCCAAACCACCCAGAAAAAGTATTCATGTCTTCATAATTGTAACGTGCCTCCAGGTGTAGCCAATCATTGTCGACAGCATAAATGGGCAAAAAGATGAACTCATCCTGCAGGATGTAAAAAAGGGCTTCCAGGTTATGGTTCCACTTTGATTTTGATATAGTATCTTGCTCTTGTGCGAAGGTTGAATAACTACATAGCATGGTGCATATGAAAATCCAGAAATAAACAATCTTTTTCATCCACCTAAAATCATAGTTAGTCCTACTAAAAATATCCCGATCGCGGTATAAGCCAGCGCAGTGATAAAGGGTCTCAATCCTGAATACCGTGCAAGTGAATATCCTGCTGCAAACAGAAGCACCAGCGCCACACCATTGGATACCCTCATGGCTATGGCGACATCTTTAAGCAGGATGAATGGCAGGGCTACAGGAAGAGTACTGAGAAAGACAAGCAGGAAGATTTGCCCGGCGATCAAAAAATCCTTCATGGTCAGCGAATTTTTCATATTTGGCTCAGGCAATTGTTTCATCTTTTCAGTCATCCGGTCGATCTCATCGTCATTCATAAGTTCTGAAATAAGCGGAGAGATGTTATCCCTCATGATTTCACGTGAAGCAGCCATCGATCCGGCCTCCCTGATGTTTTTCAACTGCCTGATATTCCGGGCACGACCGATGAGGGTATCCATCATATTCATGATGGCATCAACGAGTCCCCATGCCAGATTGCAGCCCAAAGCAGCCCAAATCAGCTCGCGCACTTCCTGCTTTCCCGCTGTGGATACGCTAATAGTACCTGTGAAAGTAAGCACCATGATAAGCCCGAATAAAACCTCCGACAGTCGGTCTGGAGGATCAAGGACAGTCCAATCCCTGATACGGGAATTCCAGAAGTCATTTTTTGTTTTCATAACATTGGATCACTTTAAATAATTGACATTATTCATTCAGCTCATCGCTTTGACCCGTTGGGCGTAGACTGTGTCTGCGTCCAGCCTAAATATATCCTCAGACCATAACCCATCCTAAAAATATAACCTTGGCGCTTTCTGCGTTTCCTTCATTTTGCGGCCTTTGCCTGCCGACGGTGTCATTCCTGTCCGAATGGCTCGTCCAGGCGGGCAGGCGGGCGTGAAACCTCATTTGCAATTTCTGTTTATACCCTATCCTGCAATGAAACAGCAATTAATAATTTCACTCCTACGGAGTGTTGCCCCATTCCTTGTGAACTTATGCCAAAGGCATCCCTTCGGGAGTGTAATCCCCTTGTGAGCCTTGTGTTTAAGTCTTTTTCAACAATGCTCAATCACGCCACTTTTCAAATCATACATCATAAACCATACATCTAATCTCTACAATCGCCACTGCCGCTGCCCCTGTCGTAGCGAAGCGAACCTGCCTGCCGCAGGCAGGGATCCCGCCTTTGCGGGGCTGCTCTGAAATATATCCTCTAACGCTTCTTACTTTTTAGGAAGTCCTTTGCCCCACCGATATTGCCAGAATAATACTATCATATTGAAATCACTGCCCGTGCGTGTTGAGACACCGGTGCTGAGGTTTAATTTCAGAGAATGGCGCATGCTTACCGGAAGGGCAAACGTAAAGCCAAAACGTGTATTCTTTTGCAGATCATTCCCCTCAACGCCATCCACCGTTGTGCTGCCACCCCAGTAATAGGTTCCATCCAGCGCCGCCCAAATGCCTTTCGTAAAACTGTAAATAACATGTGCCTGGATAGACCCGATGGGGTCCTGGTATCGGGTCTTACCCTGATAAAATTCATGGTTAACTGTGTAAAATGCCACGCCACCTGCCAGGTCAAGGACCAGACGGCCGAATGTTTTGGAAATACCTACTTCCGGTTTGAATGTAAAACGGTTCGTCCCGATATTGACCAGCCTGTCGGGATCGTATTGACTCAGCGGCAAAAACACCTGTAAGCTCGCCCCGATGACCAGGTTTTGCTTGTAGTCTTTAAATTCCGACAGCCGTAATGCTGGTGCTCCTACAAAATTCAATGACATCCTAATCCTTGGATCAGCGAACCCGGAAACAACACGGGAGGCAGGTTGTCCCTGGAATTCGGCAGTACCTGAAAGCCATGCGTAGGGCAAAACGATGTCAACCTTACCCGACATACGCCCGATTTTAATGGAGCGGGCATAAGCAAAAATAGATCCGTGGATCTTTATATGAGCGTTTTCGAGCGGAACGACAGGATCGAAAACAACTCCCCCGGCGGTATAGGCATAACCGGCCAAAATAAAATTCAAACCAACGGGAATGTTTGTGTAAGCCCTCGGCTCCAGGTCCTGGCTGTAAACAGGGGACAAAGCCGATATAATCGTGATTTCACAGAATAGCAGAAAAAGTTTTAGTTTAAATTTTTGCCAGTACATGGTAAATTAAGAATTTGTAATTTATATTGCAGGTTGGGATATTAAAACCGAACTTCCCAAAATCTGAATTTCATTACTAATAAAATTTTCAAAATAACTTTCTCAAAAGTGTCATGCACTTCATCGGATGACTGTTATTGTACTTAGCCTACACATGCAATAAATAATGACCTTTCTGCCTTATCAAGTCATCCGATGAATTAGGAATATTTTATTTTCTTACTAAACGAGGGCAGCTTTGTTTTTAAATTGCCTTCATTCGATCATAAATTAATTTCTTCAAAAGTATAAATATATTACATGCAGTCAAAGGCTGCGTTTTTCGTTTTTAGTAATTGTTATTTCTTATTTTTGCCGTAAAACTATGTAAATGGTAATTCGCCCGCTATCTGTCTTTCTTGTCTTTTCATTTCTTTCAGGCAGCCTTCTTTGCCAGGAACAGGACACAACCTATAAGAAAAAAAACCTTCTTCAGCGGATGGATTCCATAACCAACTGGAAGATAGAAAAAGGCCGGTCGACATTATTGCCTTTCATTGCTCCCTCGTACACCCCCGAAACCTCTGTGATGCTTACACTGGGCGGACTATATACCTTTAAGCTTAGCCCGGATAATAAATTATTATCACGGTCTTCAGTCCCATTTTCTATTGGGTACAGCACCAATGGTTCGCTGATGATCAGCATCAAAGCCAATATATACGGGCTCAGCAATAAGCTGAGGTTTACCGGAGAGTACTGGAATAAAAATATGCCCGATAATTACTGGGGTGTGGGTTACCAAAAGGGACGGTATACCCCCGAGTCGGATACAACAACAGCCTACCACCGAAACTGGCAGCAGTTTAAATTCAAGATAGCCTATATGGTCGAAAAGAATTTTTATATTGGTGTTAACTACGATTATAACAACACAAATGCAACTGAAGTGAACGATGTAATGGCAGCAGATTCCAATTACCTGTTGCATGGCAGTGATATTTTTAATTCAGGACTCGGGTTGGTTTGGAGATTCGATAGCCGTGATTTTCCTGAAAATGCCTATAGAGGTATCTTTTTTGAGCTGGCTGGTACCGCATATGGGAAACATACCAGCAGCAATAATATATTTCAGGTTTACGAAATTGACTACAGGCAATATCAGAAGATAATCAGGGATGGCAGCACCCTTGCATGGCAGCTAAAAACAAGATTGAGCTACGGGGATGTTCCATGGACTGAACTTTCGATGATCGGGACACCATTTGACCTGAGAGGTTATACCTGGGGGCAATACCGTGATCATTCCGCTTTGTTTTTTCTTACGGAGTACAGGTATATGCTACCCAGAAAGAAACCCAACGGCAGGGGAGATATGTACGGACCATTCGGGGTTGCGGTATGGGCAGGAACCGGTTCAGTGACACAGGATATAGGCGATTTTACCTATTTTATACCTAATGGGGGTGTTGGTCTTCGGTTTGAAATCCAGAAAAGGATGAACCTGAGGATCGATTATGGCCTCGGTGTAAATTCGAGTGCATTTTACATAAGTTTTAATGAAGCGTTTTAGTATTTTATTTGCATTGAATTATAATGTATAAAGCAACTGCAATGTATGTTATATCAGATATAAATTCTGAGCTAATTAGTATTTTTGTAAAAAATGTATGCGGTTTAGAGTTATAAACTTTTTACTGGTTATTTAATTCGTTTATACAAAAAACAACATCATACAATCCTGACAATTTAATTAACGCCATTTGAAGTTGAATAATGATAGATGATATTGGTTATAAAATTCTAATTCCCTTCATAAAAACCTTTCTTCCACAGGGTTTTAAAAATATTGATCCCGATCATCCTGTTGTACAAACCATGGAGGAACAATTGAGGATCCATCAGCAGTTTTTTTATGCAGGCGATATGATCCAACTGAGGATGCACTACACAAGCCAATGCTTCATGAATTTTTTTGGAATAAAACCGGAAGATGCGGAACCCTCAATTTATTTTGCAGCAACCCATCCGGATGATCTGCAGAGACACGGTGTTGCCAGATCAAAATATTTTAAGGTTGGAACAGATCTTTTTCACGATAAAAAGGGAGAGAAGTTCATTTCAACTAATATGCGAATAAAGCACCATGATGGCATTTATAAAAATCTCCTGTTTCAGGGATATGTTTTTTATTCCGATATTCCTTACCCTACTGCTTTTGGGATTATGGTACACACTGATGTTTCTTCTATTCTGCAAAATAAATACGGATATCATTATTATGTAGGAAATGATCCCTCCTATTTCAGGTACCCTGATGAAAAATTACTGTTGACCGGTAATGTTTTTTCAAAGCGTGAATTCGATATTATCCGGTGTATTGCTAAAGGCTTCGACAGCAGTAAGATAGCTGAGAAGTTATTTCTGAGTCGCCACACAGTGAACACCCATCGAAGGAACATATTGCACAAAACGGCTAAACGAACCACCCATGAACTCGTGATTGAATTGCAGGAGAGAGGGGTAATTTAATTCAACTTATATTTAGAATATTAAACTGCTTTCCCAACCCTTAACATATACACTGGCGACTTAATTCTTTCCAAATGAGTATTTAATGTTTATATAACCGCTGGCAGTGTGATAATAAAGACAAGTGCAACTGCGAAGGTCAGGGAAGCAATACCCAGAAGTATCCTTTGGTTAAGATAGGAATCCGTAACTCCGCTGAGACCGCTGAAAAACAAAACCATCGAAAGCACCAGCGACAGAAGAACATAATTGTCTGCATGACTATTTGCCGCATTAATTTTGCTCTTATAGAATGAAACTTGCTCGGCATAATTTGCGGCTTCTTTCCATTCTGGAATTTCGTATTCTTTCATTGCAAAAGGTGATTGGGAGCCTTAGGATTGTTGTAGGGGTCGGTTGATTTCCAGGCAAGGAATGCATTCTTTAAAGGAGCAGGGAAACGATTGTAAAGAAATTCGGCAAGCTTTGTATTGTCTTCCGAAACAGCTATTGCATATTGTAAAAAGACCTGTAATTCTCCTGTTTTACGCTGGGCCCCTGCAATTTCCTTTTGCATCCTGAACTGGTTGGCAACATTTTCTTCGTCGAGGAATGAACCTTTTTGCCCATTCCATTGGCTCGACTGGAAAACGCACCATGAGGATAATAGGGTGGCTGCCGATAGCAAAATAGTGCTTACTGTTTCTATCCACTTTTTCCGGTGATCTTTCGTAACCAGCCTTTAATAACTGATCAAGTTTTTCGTGTGTGAGGTTTTCTGCTTCCATAATAACAAGCTGGTTTTAACATGATAAAAAATAATGATTATTGATTGGTTAGCTATTGAAAACGTATGGTATGATCTTTATTCTCTGAATAAAAACGTGGTAAGTTTTGGCTATGGTATTATGCCGGGCAATTGTATGATTGTCACGGTAGCGATTCCAGTATTTTTACCGGATCCAGATATCTTACACTTCCTGTTAATTCATTAAACTCGCTTAAGTGTCCAACAAAATGAATTACAAAATCAGGTTTGCTTTCCTTATTCGATAAAAGTGTAAACAGAATGTAATCCCGGTCACGGGGTAAACTGTCTTTAGGCAAATTCAAAAAATAATCCATGGGTTTCCTGTTTCCAAGGCTGTCTAAATAAAAGAAGTTAATTCTTCCATCATTCATACAACCGCCGTTTTTTGGAAATTGGGATTTCAGAAAACCTGATTGTGGAATATAGTATACTCTTGCACTATCTTCATACTGAATATCCTGCCCATCCGGCTGATTAAAAAAAACAATCAATTTTCCCCTAAAACCATCGGGTAAAAGATAGATTTCTTTTTCACATTTATTTGATTTCTTACATCCGGAAATTACGAATAGAAACAGAAAAACCACAACGATGTGTTTCATGTTATAAACAGGATTAAAGCGTAAAAATAAGATACTTGACGCTATTCCGATATAGAATCAATGGTACCGCACAATGCTTATCAGATGCGCAACGATTAAAATCTTTTTAGTTATTCATCCTCGCATGTACAATTGCCATTCGTGTAAAGGGCGGCGGCGGCTTCACAAGCATCTTTGTAGTCATTTACATCGTTATTGTTTCCACAAACTTCAGAGTATGAATAAGTTTCCGTTTGCCCGAGAGGTCCTGTGTAAGTATATTGGCAAACCGCACATTTATTACAGGATTGCATTAGAAAGCCACCGGTAAATAAGAAGGTCACAAATAAAACTGCAAGAAATCTTTTCATGATAATTATAATTTAAGTTAATGAATAGATGAATAATTATATTTTGCTGATTAAAATTTTAATTTTTATGTCACTTAAATATTGCATAAAGATACGATCTATTATTAGATAAACGAATTTTCGGTAATTAAAACCATAATTTTGAATTAAGCCGTTAATTAATGAAGGTCTGAATAATTAAAGCAAAAACTAGGCATTTTCATTGTCATCAATGATGTTTGCTATGAGATGTTTATGGTTTATAATTGCTGAAATTTCCTCCTACACGGTCATACGTATTGTTCATATCATCCTGCACAATCCAACCCTTGCCATTGTCAGGATAAAAAGAGAGTTCTTTTTCCAGAATCACATAGCGGAACTTCCATCCTGCGGGCATCTTGAGCTTTGAACCCAGGTCTTTCAGGTCTGAAAATTTTTGATCGGGATGAATAATACGATCGCATGATTTCATTACATACGTATTTCCATCAGAATCGTCCATCAGAAAAGCAGGAGAACCGGCATTAATGTGCATGCGGGTATCGCGTATCACCTCCATTGGCTGGTAGCCAAATGCACCTTGCCTGAAACCCTTTGGTATCGGGAACCACATCACCCAGCGGGCTTCTAAATTACCAAAGTCACGAATCACTCCTGCGTTAACTTCTACTTTGTCAACAGTCCATAAGCGAGGTCCATTTAAAATTACCTTCAAGGCTTTATTTTCCTTTTTGATTTTTCCCAGTTCTAATTTGCTTACAACCTCATCGCGACTGGTATTGCCGGTGCTGTCCGGATTGTTTAAGCCCACGGTGTTGTAAACTCCAGCAGTCAGGTCCTTCGTGATACCATTGCCCCATACCAGTAATACTTCGGTGTATTGTGTACCCAACAGGTTTTCAAAGGTCATGAATTTGGCATTTGCCTTATCATCGGGTTTCGGAGCCACGGCTTTAGAATAAATTACAAATGCAGCAACAACCAACACTGCAAGCGAACTCATTATGATGATGTTTTTCTTTTTCATTTTTTATCAATTTTATTTGGTTTTGAACTCAATAGATTATTAATTAAAATTGAGGTTAAGGTATAAAACTTGCTGACCCATCACCGATGAAGTCAAACGTATTCTCGAACTCATCCTGAAAAACCAGGGAAATTACACCAGCTTTTTTCGGGTCAATCACCAGATCGTTATCCAGTGTCACAACTCTAAATTTCCAACCTTCAGGTAGCTTTTTGTATAGCTGTCCGAGGTTGTGCAGGCTTTCCAGAGTTTGTCCGTAATCATTCCTGTACGACTTCATTACCCACGGTTTTCCGTTTTCATCGTCCATGATAAAAACGGGGGTTCCTGCACGATAAGTAAGAATAGTTTTTTTGTCAACCGGGCTCTTCCGGTAGGTAAGCCAGCCTGGCTTGGTAACGTCAGCATCTTTCGGAATGATTCCCAAGCCCATGAAGTAGGCTTCCATGCCATTAAAATTCCGTTTGGGCCCAACCGGAATATCCATCTGGTCAAAGGTCCAGAAGCGGGGTTTGTTCAGATAAACCGCAAGCACATCGTACTCTTTTTTATAGGCTGCAAGGTCGAGTTGGTTCACCAGCTCATCGGGCATGAATTGCGCATTAGTGAATCATCATTGTGAAAATTCAGTCCAGTAGTGTTGTAAGCGGCAGCTTTAAGGCTCCTTCGTAATAGCGTTACCTCCAATCAGGAACACTTCGCAAAACCGCATACCCCTGGTATTTTCAAATTTCATCCAAGTGGTGGGCGCATCTGCATCCGGAACGGGAGATGTCATTTTTGTATATAAAATGCCAGCCACAACGACGATGATACTCACAATACCTAAGATGATAATTTTCTTTTTCATTTTTTATTATATTTTAAATTTCAAACTATTTCTTTTTAAAACGCACTCTTTTCATTTATTTGATCATCACGATTCCTGGCATACTCCAGGTTCTCGTCCAATGCTTTTGCCTCGGGCCAGAATAACCGGGCAATAACATTAAAAGGACCGTTGTTTGTACAAGGCAACCAGTTTGACTCTTTATCTGGACCAGGAGATTCGGCCTGTATGTAAATGTCTAATGAACCGTCTGCATTGTATTTCAAAGTCATCCATTGAGAAATAACATATCGGTTAATGGGGTTCGGAATATACCAACCACTGGGATCGTAACTCGAAATTGACCAGGTTTCCTTTACCGGTGGTAACTGATCTTTATTAAAGTGCAGTACATATTTTTTTGAACCATCCAAAGGCTTGTTTTCACTATCGCCAAATGCAGTTGGGTAAGAAATATCTTCCGGCCAGATGGCACCCAATCCTATCAAAGCAATGCCCGCACGGGTAAGGTAATCGGTGCCCCATTTTGCAATATTAGGAGGCAATACGGCCCACCCTTTATCGGATTCAAGTTTTTGAACACCTTTTTGCAATAAAGTATAGCCCATCATGGCACGGGTAAGACCTCTCGCCATATTTCCATCGAGTTTGCTGATGTCAAGATCTTTCCCAGGCTCCATGCCTAAAACCTTTATTGTCCCGATCATGTCAGCATCATCCGGGGAAGGTGGGTTGTCTTTCATGAGCTGAGCAAGTTTTCCAAAATAAGTCTGGGCATCCATTTTATTTATTTGCTCATAAACTGATTGCTTTGTATCAACCGAAGGATCGAAAGAAACAGAGTCAGGAGCGTCATAGGGTTGACCCCATTTGCTTAGCGGTGTAAGTCTATATTGCTTTTGCAAGTTGCTTACAACTGAATACTCTTCGGGTCCGTTGGATCGCATCTGGCCGTTCACCCAAACATAACGCGTTGGGGATTTATAAACTTTTAAACCGGCTGGTGCAGAGCCACTCCATGTTGGGCCGGCAATTAAAAAATTGGCTGAATCGTTCCCGGTGGTTCGACTTCCAATGGATGCAAATACATTGCTCCACATATCAAACAACGCAATAACATAGTACCTCCCATTGGTCTTCGGAACAGAAAGTATGAGTGGTTCTGCATCCAGATCGGCCCATGCACAGGCAAACTGGGCATCGAGTCCGGTATGCGGAATGATCCGATAGCTGGCATCAGGATACGCTGTCATCACCGCAAATTGATTAACCGGTGCTCTAAATTCATCATCATCAACTATGAGCGTTGCTGTTGATACCTGCCGAGTCATATCCATGACAATGAGCGGGAATCCGTAGATGTAGGCTTTGATGCCATAATACCAGGGGCGGCCTTCATGCCATCCCCAGAGTCCTCCAAGGATAAGAAGAACAGCAAGAATGGTCAGGATTATCCTCCTTCGCTTTGACTTCCCTTTTTTTGATTTTGTAATCATGACAACTTTTTGGATAATCTATTTATTTGATCTTACAACAGGCGGTGGAGTCCAAGCTTCCATCCAATATGCTTGGGGGCGTATCTTTCGGCCAGTATAAACGCATCATCAGTATAAACGCGTCTTCCGGTGCAGGAAGCCAATTTGCCTCCTTTTCCAGCCCTGGGGAGGATGATTGTACATACATATCTATAGAGCCATCGGAATTGACTGTTAAAGTATCGCGCTGACTCAAATTATACCTGTTTATCGAATTGGCAACAAAGAAAAAATCCTTATCATATAAAGTAATTGACCAAAATCCGTTAACCGGAGGCAATTGTCCTTTTTCGAAATGAATTACATAATTGTTCTTATCGCCGTTGTATTTATTACCTTCAGCGTCTTTCATCGAAAAGGGGTAAACAGCGTCCTGGGGGAAATTCAACCCCGGGCCCAGCATCGTTACCAGTGCCCTCTGTTTATAATCTGTTCCGTATTGGCCGGCATTGGTCGTCCAATAAAGCCATCCATTGACGGGATCCTTTTCCTTCATTACCATAAGCATTTCGAGAAGTGCGATTTTCGGATCTGCCTTTTTACCAATTACAGGAAGTTTGCTTCGGTCGAAATCCTGTCCCTGGCACAATACCGATTTCTGCCATCCTTGCAACAATCTCAGCATCTTCTGGCTTCGGAGGGTTGGTTTTAAGTAGTTCGGCCATGTAAGTAAAAAACTCATCCAGAGGCATTGCATTTACCTGGTCCCGAACACCTGTTTTCATATCAAAGCTGGGTATCCGTTTCCCCAATAGGTGGCTTGTAAGGCTTGCCATAAAATGCCAGAGGTACAGATTGAAACTGATCCTGCAAAGTATGAAGTTGGGCATAGTCTTCTTCAGTACCTGTGCAATATACCCTTCCAAGTATCCAAACAAGTGAGGTGGGTGATTTAACCTCCTTTAAGGTATCGGGTATTTGCCCGGTCCACCCGGTCCTGAAAGAACATAGGTTTGCGTTTTTTGGCCTGTTGCCCTTGTCCCTGCGACATAAAATACTTCATTATAAGCACTTAACATTGGCATGATGTAAAAACGATCAGCCATGTCAGGAATGGTAAAAACCCAGGGTCCTTTTGAAAGGTTATACCAAACCATTGTGTAAAGTGTTTCCGAATTTGGTGCTGCTGCAGCGCGGTTATCAACAGCAGGGTATTTCCTTAGTTTTATCATTTGTCCCATTGGAGCATGGGCTTCATCCGGAACAGCTACATTGGTTTCCTGTTTGCGAACCATGTCCATGGTCACCAGCGGGTAACCATAGATGTAGGCATCCCTGATAATTTCGTGTTTGGGATTTTTTTTAATGAAAACCAGAAACAGTAAAACAAGAAGAATGATCAGGCCAATAATGATAAGTAATTTCTTATAGTATCGTCCCAGAATTTGAAAAGGCTTCATTTGCTCTTAATTTATCAAATTTTATAACTTGTATATTCATTATGTTTATAAAGAACTATCCCTTTTCAACCATTAAATAACGTATCCAATCTCTGGGATTATTTTTTTTACCCACCTTGGTTAATGCATTCAATAAAGCCAAATCAAAATTCAGGGGATTGCAATCCTGTCCAACTCACTAAAATAATTAATTATCGGAATCATATTTTAGTTTTACAAAAATACTTTATTTATTCAATTTTAAACCATACTCATTAGTGAGTATTTTAAGTATTAAATAACTTTTTATTTCAATAATTTTGAGATTGTTTAAAATTCAAATAGAAATTCTTCGATGAAAAGAAAGCCAGGCAAATGTTCGATCTGCAATCCTGCGTCTTTGTAAGATTTTGAAGGTTTCTGTTTCATTTCTTTTCACAATTTCCACCGTCCATCCAAATTGAAGCAGATCCATGCTCAATCAATTCATGGCTGTATTTTATTTTAGTTTTAATGAACCATTCTGATTTTTAATATTACTTTTGACCCTAAATTTGAAATTGAAGGATATTTTTAAATACGTAAATTTAATCACATAAAAAATGAAAAAACTATTTTTAAAATTTTCAATTATTGCGGGAATTGCCGTTGCACTTACAGGCTGCTACCCGGGTGGTGCTGAATACACTACCGATACGGATCTTGTTTATACCAATTATGACCCGGCGTACGATTTTGATAGTGTTCAAACTTATTATCTTGGTGATTCCATCCGGCATATTGTGGATGAAGGAGCTACTATCGATACAAAATATGATGCCTATATTCTTGGAGAAATTAAATCCAACCTCGATGCACTGGGCTGGCAAGAATTCGACCTGAATGACACCCTCACCGGTGACAAGCCTGATGTGGTGGTTGTTACCGCCCTGATGGTTTTAACAACCTATGAAGTTTACTACTATCCTTATTGGGGTTATGGGTGGTACTGGAAAGGAAGCAACAGTACGAATTATTATGGTTATGGCTGGTATTATCCCTGGTATGGGTATGGAGGTTCCTATGTTACTTCCTATTCAACCGGCACAGTTGTTATGTTGATGTTTGACCCGATTTTAATTGACGATGCTAATAAGCAGATCAAACTTAACTGGGCTGGAGTATTGAACGGTTTGGCAGGTTATGGTGCGGTAGATGCGCAGTCAAGAATTAGTGACGGGATAGACCAGGCCTTCAGTCAATCACCTTATTTAAGTGGTAATTAATTATTAATTCTGAAAACAAAATTTATATGAAATATTTAGTAACAATAATAGCGGCATTCCTTTTAACGATAGTGACACAATCACAATCCTTGTACACCCTAAACTATACACATGAGTTTTGGTTTGGGCGAAACCGGCGATTATATCAGCAAACCCAGTTTCCGTGGGCTTTCTTTTGATGGCCGCGGATTCCTTACAGACCAGATTTCGCTGGGCGGTTATTTTAGCTGGACAACATTTTTTGAAGAGCGGGCAAATGATATATATACTGACGGAACTGCCACGCTTACAGGTACCCAATACCGGTATATCAACGCTTTTCCTATCCTTTTACAGGGACATTATTATTTAGGTACCGATGAGTATGAACCCCGGTTTTATTTTGGGGCGGGATTAGGGACCTACAAAATGATTCAGCGAACGGATATAGGAGTATGGTCAATTGAGGAAAATCACTGGCATTTTGGTATGTCGCCCGAAGTCGGTTTGCTGTATCCTGTTGGGATGAGTTCCCAATTAAATATAAACCTTAAATATCATTGGGTCCTTGGTGTTGACGATTCACTTGATTACTCCTGGCTGGGTGTCAGCATAGGGTTTGCATGGGGAGATTAAACAGTTGTAAAGTTCAAATTTTAAAGTAAAAAGTTTAAAACGTAATAAAAATGAAACAGATTTTTAAAATATCGGGTTTTTTATTGGTTGTTGTTTGTATGTTGGTTTCATCCAGAAGTATGGGACAAGCCAAGGTCGAGATTTCTCCCTATGCAGGATATATGTTCGGAGGCAGCCTTAATTTTTATGAAGGCAAGCTTAAAGCAGAGAATGGATTAAATTATGGAGTGGCTATGGATGTCAAACTTGCTAACGATACTCAGATCGAGTTGATGTGGACCCAAATGGGAACAACAGCATATTTTGATCCATACTATAGTTATGAATACCTCGCTACCGACTCATTTGATATGAATATAGGATATATACAGATTGGTGGGGTGCGGGAAATGGAGATGGGTAAAGTAAATCCTTTTGGTGTTTTTACTCTGGGAACAACTTATTTCATTCCTAAGGACGTCACTTTTGAGGGTGATAATTTTACAACAGACATTGGAAGCGTATGGAAGTTTTCAATGACCATGGGTGCCGGAGTTAAAATCTGGCTTTCCGACGTGGTCGGAATCAGGCTGCAGGGCAACCTGATGCTTCCTATGTTCTGGGGAGGTTCAACCTATGGTTACGCAGGCTATTCAATGGGTGGTGGTACTTCTATGGTTCAGGGTAATTTTACCGGCGGATTGATTTTCGCACTTGGAGATTAATATCGCTGAATTAATAAATGAAAGCCTGCCTCATCAGCGGGCTTTTTATTTATTTTTTTTTAAGAAATTCCGGGAACAGGAATATCCTGAGATCAAATTAATAAATGAAAACATTGTCATCAATCAAAACTGTGGTTATCATTTTGTCGGAAATTTTGTTTTCCCTGAATCGGCCTGGTGGGATGATTATAATCGTCCGCTTGATGAAAAAATTGCCAGCATGATGACAACTTTCCGGCAAGAAAAAAATGTCTTGAATTTATTGGAGTCAATTCTCTATGAAATTGATATTTTTAGAAAATATTCAGAACATTACGGTTATGTTTTCTGCGTATTGCATAAGTAAAGTACATATTGGTAAGGAGGTATTTAGTGTTATTTCATGAACAATTACTCAATCAAAATATTAGGTAACGTGGTCTGGCTGGTTTTCGGCGGTATCGTGATTGCAATTGAATATTTTATATTCAGCCTTGTGCTCATGATTACAGTGGTAGGCATTCCTTTTAGTTTTCAAACCCTTAAGCTGGCCTCGTTCGCTTTATTTCCATTTGGCAGGACTTCGGTAGTTAAGTCAAAGGAAACGGGTTGCCTGTATACCGGTATGAATATATTCTGGATATTGCTTGGCGGTATCTGGATTGCCCTTACTCATTTAGTGTTTGGGATCATTCTTGGCATTACCGTCATAGGTATTCCGTTTGGCATTCAGCATTTCAAACTGGCAACCCTTGCATTATCTCCCTTTGGCAGAGTAGTCGTTCCCTCTCAATAACGAATTATATTCTTGTTTTTAACAGGATGTTTTTGGAGTTAACTTTTTCAAACTTCAATCTGATAGTGAAATTCAAATAATACTATCTTTACCACCTGAATATAAAAATCTGATAACATGAAAAGAACTGCTTACTTATGTTTTCTGATAGCATTGCTTCTTTCAGGTGAAGTTAAAAGCCAGCAGGAAAGTTTTTTGGGATTATGTTTTGGTGGAGCCATACCGCAAGGTTCATTTTCTGAGGATAATTTTAAAGACTCAACCAACGGATATGCTGATCCCGGATTTGTTTTTACGTTCGATGCTGCCTGGTTTCCGGATGATTATCTTGGTGTTGGAGCAACCGTTACGTATGCCAGCAATAACCCGGATAAAACGAAGTATATAAATGACCTTGAACAATCGATCATGGATAGCAATCCTATATTTGGAGAATTTTTTAAAGATAGCATTGTTCTTGATTACGGGGTATGGAAGTACCTGAATATATTTGTAGGGCCAAATGTAACTATTCCGGCAGGTAATTTTAATTTTGACCTTCGTGTGATGGGGGGGGTGAGTTTTGCCTGGAAGCCCTACCAAACCATTGATATAAATTATCCGGAGGAAGGCTCTTTTTCGAGAAAGATTGAAGGCAAAGCTGTCCCTGTCCTGGGCTATTCAGTAGGCGCTGGTGTGAGATATGCTTTTAAAAGCAGCATAGCAATCAGGTTTATTGCTGAATATGCCAATTGTAAGCCCACTTTCGAATATATCGACGAAATCACCTACGATCAGGACCAGGAAGCTTTTGTTACCACAGAGCAAGAGGCTGCTATGCCGATTAAAAATATTCATCTTGGAATTGGAATTGCCAAAAACTTCGGTTTGTAATCCGTTAGCCAGCTTCTAAATGTCTGGTTTCAACTATGATCAGAAATTCATTATTCTGTTTGTCTGTTTTTTTATTGTTATTTAAAAACTGATGCATGCTTAAAAAAACGGTTTCATCATTGATTTTAGCAGGTTTTTTGTCTTATCCTGCATTAAGTCAGGAAGAGTTTCCTGCGGTTTTTGAAAATCCTAAAATGACTGGAGAGAATAAAATACCTCCGCATACTTTCTTTATTCCTTTTGGTGATATTGAAAGCGCCATGACAATTCAAAATGAAGAATCACCCTTCTACCTTTCACTTAATGGGCAATGGAAGTTCAACTGGGTGTCCAATCCTGCTGATCGTCCACCAGACTTTATGAAACCCGATATACAATGACGCTGACTGGAACACCATTCCAGTTCCTGCAAACTGGGAAATTAATGGTTATGGTTATCCCATTTATGTCAATATCCCTTACGAATGGACTAAAGACCCTGAACCTCCGATGGTTCCCCATGATTATAATCCTGTGGGTTCGTACCGTCACACTTTTACAATTCCTGAAGGCTGGAACAACCGGCAAACGATCCTTCATTTTGGCGGTGTCAAGTCAGGTTATTTCGTTTGGGTGAATGGAGAATATGTGGGATTGAGCAAGGACAGCAAAACCCCGGCTGAGTGGAATATTACGAATTTTTTAAAAGAGGGTGAAAATCTTCTCGCATTGCAGGCTTTTCGCTGGACAGACGCTTCCTACCTCGAATGCCAGGATTTCTGGCGGATGAGCGGTATCACCAGAGATGTTTTCCTGTATTCCGTTCCCGATGTTTTTATCCGTGATTTCTTTGCTCAAACTACGCTTACTAACAATTATACCGATGGCAAATTCGAATTGACGGTCGAACTCTCAAATTTGTCAAAGCTCAGAAATATCCCCATTAGGCAGGTAGAAGTCACTTTGTTTGATCAGAATGGAAAGGAAGTTCTTAAGCTTTCTGAAATGGCGGATTTCGGTGAAAGCGGCAACCCGAAAGTTAAATTCACTTCAACCCTTCCCGGTGTTGCACCCTGGAGCGCTGAAACGCCTAACCTCTATACGTTGGTTATTTCCCTAAATGATAATGAAGGAAAAAGTCTTGAAGTTCTGAAACACCAGGTTGGATTCAGGACTTCTGAAATTAAAGATGGACAATTGCTTGTAAATGGCAGGGTTATCCTTATAAAAGGAGTGAATCGTCATGAACACGATCCGAATACGGGACAGGTTGTTTCAAGGGAAAGCATGCTTGAAGATATTACATTAATGAAGCAAAATAACATCAATACGGTTCGAACCTGTCATTACCCTGACGATCCATACTGGTATGAACTCTGCAATATTTATGGTTTATATGTTATTGACGAAGCCAATATCGAATCGCATGGAATGGGTTATGGCGAAAGAAGCCTTGCAAAAAATCCTGACTGGAAGGACGCGCATCTCGACAGGGTAAAGCGAATGGTGGAACGGGATAAAAATCATCCTTCGGTCATCATCTGGTCAATGGGTAACGAGGCCGGTGATGGTGAAAATTTTACAGCCTGCTATGAATGGATAAAGGAAAGAGACGCCAGTCGGCCCGTTCATTATGAGCGAACGGAACTTGGCCCAAACACCGACATTTATTGCCCCATGTATCCCTCCATCGAATACCTTGAATTCTATGCAAAGGAAAAACAGGATCGTCCGCTGATCATGTGCGAATATGCCCATTCTATGGGAAACAGCACCGGGAACCTTCAGGATTACTGGGATGTGATTGAAAAATACGACCAGCTTCAGGGTGGCTCAATCTGGGATTGGGTTGACCAGGGAATCTGGAAAACGGATGAAAAAGGACAGAAATTCCTTGCTTATGGTGGCGATTTCGGACCTAAGGATGTTCCGTCGGATGGTAACTTTTGTTCAAACGGCATCGTCGCGGCAGATCGAAAACCAAAACCTGCTTTGGTCGAGGTGAAAAAGGTTTATCAAAACATTAAGATCACGGCTGCCAATTTGGAAAAGGGTGTTTATAAAATCACGAACAACCATTTTTTTGTCCCGCTTGCTTTTGTTGATATTCACTGGGAACTTCAGGGTGACGGGCAAAAGATCGCCGGTGGTGTTATCAATTCACCGGCTGTTTTGCCGCAATCTTCCATTAATGTGACCATTCCGCTGCCGGTTGATAAAATGGAAAAGGGGAGGGAGTATTTCATGAATTTTTCCGCAAAGACAAAAAAAGCAACGGGTTTGATACCTGAAGGATTTGAAATTGCCTCCGAACAAATTCAACTGCCTTCTGAAATCCTTTTAACACCGATTCTGTCGGATAATTTTTCAGTTCTGAAAGTGAATGAAACCAAATCACAGGTTGAGGTTTTAGCGAACAATTTCTCAATTGTCTTTGATCGTGAAACCGGTAAAATTTCTTCTTATAAATATCATGGTGATGAGTTGATGCTAAGTGGCGCCGAACCTAATTTCTGGCGCGCTCCAACCGACAACGACTTTGGAAACCATATGGAAGACCGCTGTGCCGTCTGGAAAGAGGCCAGTTTTAGTAAAGGAATTACTAAACTCTCTGTTGAGCAAAAAGGCAATGATGAGGTTAAGGTGGAAGTGGTCCGAACCTATCCGAAAGTAAAAGCCCAGAATAAAACTGATTACAGAATCTTTGGGAATGGTGACATTGAAGTAACCAGTCATTTTATCCCTGAACCTAAGAAGGAGAGAACCGGAAGTTATTATGTCGCAGGATCAACCGGAAATTCGGTTCGATTTACAGAAGAAGAGCCGGCCATGATCGCATTGCCTTCATTGGGTAATCTTGATTTTTCAGAGTTTACAATGGCAGTTTCTCTGAAGGCTGATAAATTTACCCGTAAGAATGCAGTTTGGGAGAATGATCTCTGGGCGCCGGGAACACTGCACCTCGAATTCAGGAATGGCAAGCTCTGTTTTTTCATTGATGGAACCGATTATGTCTATTTCAGCCAGAAGTTTAATACCGGTCAAATCTATAACCTGGCCATTGTTTACAATTCAAACATGAAGTTTGTCAAATTGTACTCAGATGGAACCCTTGTCGAAGAAAAGAAACTCAGCAGTGCGGTCCCGCTCGAAACGGAAGGCATTAGTTATATTGGCGGCTACGAGGATGAACCCCGCTTTTTTATCGGAGAAATGGATAATTTCAAAATATGGGACAGGGCTCTGACTGCAGAAGAAGTTTATAAGGGTATTGCAACCGATGGGCTCATCGTCTGGCTCGATTTTGAAACTTCCGATGGATTAAAAATTGCCGACAAAGGCCAGGGATTTGATGCAGAGATCCTTGAGAGGGAATTCACTTATCCGGAAATGTTGCGCTACGGGACAAGGATTGAAATGCCAGGCAAATATTCCAATATCAAATGGTTTGGACGCGGCCCGCAGGAAAACTACCAGGACAGAAATACTGCGGCTTATGTTGGTCTTTACCAAAGCACCATTTCCGAACAGGTCATGCCCTATATCCGTCCTCAGGAATATGGTTATAAAACCGATACCCGCTGGTTCGCCCTGCAAGATGAAAATGGAAAAGGACTGATGTTCATCGGTGAGCCGCTGATCTCATTTTCTGCGTTGCCTTATACCATTGATGATCTTGACCAGGATACCAAGCCCAATTACAAACACACCAACGATTTGATAGCAAAGGATTTTATTTCACTTGAATGTTGATTACAAGCAAACCGGTGTGGGCGGCGACGACAGCTGGGGTGCCCGGCCGCATGATCAATATACATTGAATTATGGGCATTATGAATATAAATTTATTCTGAGGCCACTTAGGGGTAAGGAAAATCTGGAAGAATTAAGCAAACAGCGTTTCAAGATAGAATAACTTCTAAATTTTTTGAATTCTGTTGACATACAATTTTTGTCTTTTATATTCTTTGGATTAAAGCGTTTGTTTTGTCTATCTTGCGCTTATTTGACCCAGTTGACAACCCTGGTATTATTTTAATTGTCTACACATCGGCATGTAATTTTTGGGGATAAACATGCGGTTTATTAATACTTTTTATTACGTTTGCAAAAAAAAATTCTGATCATGAAGAAGAAAATTTTACTCCTCCTGGCGGGTGCATTGTGCATTGTTTTCAGTGTCATTTCAGCAGAGGTAGATGTTGAAAAGGCCCGCATTGTTGCAAAAAACTTCTATTTTGAGAAAGCAAACCTTTATCATGGAGGCATTGCTTTTAACGATGTGGTGCTGGAAAAAGCCTTCACAAAAACTACCGGCAGCCAGAATGATTATTATGTGTATACGATTGTTGAAAAAGGTTATGTGATCGTTGCCGCGGAAGATGTTTTGCAACCCGTGATCGGATATTCGTTTGATGCACCATACCTGGATGAAGATCAACCGGATTCATATAAAAATTTCATACAAACATATAGGGATGCCATTCTGTTTATCCGCAGCAATAACCTTCAGCAATCTTCAGATATTAAAGCACTTTGGGATTATTATTCGACTGATAATCCTGAAATGATGACAAAATCAACTGGCTCGAAGTCCGTTGATCCCCTGGTGCAATGTAAATGGAATCAATCGTATCCGTACAATGTGTATTGTCCAGAAGATCCGAATGGCCCCGGTGGATATGTCTACGCCGGCTGTGTTGCCACTGCGATGGCCCAGGTAATGTATTACTGGAGATATCCGCTTCAGGGAACAGGCTCCCACACCTATTATTATCCGCCTTATGGCAACCTGACTGCTAATTTTGGAGCTACCAATTACCAGTGGGAAGGGATGAAAAACACAATCGTTCCAAAAATCCTGGCCCGATTGCCGAACTTCAATATCATTGCGGAGTTGGCTGTGGATATGATGTATGGTCCTGGTGGTTCCGGAGCCTATAGTGATGATGTTCCGCCTGCCTTGATCAATTATTTTGGGTATTCTTCCGATTGCTATTTTACCTGGAAAGATAACTACAGCAATGCTGATTTGGGTAAACATGCTAAAAGATAATATTGATAATTCCTGGCCAATGTATTATTCAGGATATAGCTCTGCAGGTGGCCATGCCTTTGTGTGCGATGGTTACCAGGAGGAATATTTCCATTTCAATTTTGGATGGGGCGGATCACAGGATGGTTTTTATACATTGTTATCAGTGAATGGATTTAATGATGGCCAGGGCGCTGTTTTTGATACCTACCCGGGTTCAAATTATCCTTACTACTGCACAGGTGATCATGTATTGACCAATATTAATGGATCAATTACTGATGGTAGTGGACCATTGAATGATTATTCGAAAACAATGTGAATTGTACCTGGTTATTTCTCCTCAGATAGATACGATTCTATCAGTGGGATAAAATCATTTTTCGCTCTTTCGAAACTGCAGACAAATGATTTTGTCACAATTTATAACGGTCCAACTATTCAGGATGAGGTTCTTGGTTCATTTTCAGGAAGTCAAGTGCCCCCGTCCATCACATCTACTAGCAATGAGGTTTTGATTGTTTTTAATTCGGATGGCTCTGGTACGGCAAATGGCTGGCTTGTTGAATTTACACCATCATTCCTGATTTTTGTAATGGACTGCTTACCTATGAAGAAAATTATCAGGTTATTTTCTGATGGCAGTGGTAATTATAATTACCACACATCAATTTGCATGTGGCAAATAATACCTGCCACAGGCAACATCAGTCACTATCGAACTTCAGCGATTCTAATACCGAATCCAATATTGATATGTTCGCATTTATGACTTTGAATCAGAGGAATTGCTGGCCGACTTATTCCGGTTCCTATCCGGCAACAGTTTTCCGGCTCCTGTTACATCTTATAGTGGCAAAATGTTTATTACTTTTTCAACCAGTGATAGTACAACTTTCAAGGATGGCATGCTTTTTACACATCAGTAACCACAGACATTACTAACTCATCTGATATTGAAAATCAATTCCTTGTCTACCCCAATCCTGCAACTGACATGATTTTCAGTTGAATTTCCGTTAAATGAATTGTCAGATTTCGATATTAAATTGATCTCACTTACGGGGGTGACTTTGAAATCGGAATCAATAAATGGCTCTGATAACAATAGGAAATTCATCAACTGCAAGTTCAGGATTTTCCACGCGGAGTCTATATGCTTCAAATTAAGGGAAGTTCAGTGTCAGAGATTAAAAGAATCATAATTCAATAGTCTATCGGGCAATGGAGAATTATTTTTAGAATAGGTTGAATATTTTCTCCACGAAGGTTCCCAATTCCTGAAAAACATTAATCTGCAAATTAAAATTGCATTAGATTTGAAACATTTCTCTGCTTTGGGCCAAGCTTTTAATAATTTATTGAAGTAAGATGGCAAAACATCTTGTAACGATTCAATCCTTTGTTTTAAATCTGCTTGATTGGTTTTATAAACCATTCAGAAAAATTATTCCACCAGAAACATTCCGTTATGCTGCAATGGGAGGTATAAATACCTTTCTGGATATTTTTCTTTACTTTATTTGCTATAATTTTATCTTAAGTAAGCAAATGGTAGACTTGGGATTTGTTGCTATTAGCCCTCATATCGCTTCGTTTATTTTTGTTTTTCCTATCACGTTTTTTACCGGTTTCCTCGCAGGGAAATATATAACTTTTACCAGGTTCATCTTTAAAAGGGCGAATTCAGCTTTTCAGGTATGCTGTGGCTGTAACTGGATCAATTGTCCTGAACTATATATTGTTAAAGCTTTTTGTTGAATATTTTAACATCTGGCCGACAGTCTCCAAAATGCTTACAACAGTTATTGTAGTTTTATACAGCTATATGATTCAAAGGTACTTTACCTTTAAAGAGATTCATATTCAATCAATGAAATAAGCAAAGGACCTTCAATACCCTTTCCATTTTAGACACAAATCCAGAAATAAAAACTTGTGGTTACTTGTGAATATGCGGCACTAATCTTTGAGGCACCTCACCGAAAGTCCAAAGTTTTTATTCGATGCATTTCGGAATATATCCATTCTGTTATTGCTTAGAATACGGCGATAAGCGCTTGTACCACTTTCAGTTGAAGTCCAAAATCTTCCGGCGAGCTGAAAACTGGGAAATGTTCCATCAGTATTTCGGGCTCCTCCGGGCAATGCAGTGTATCCGGATGAATTGGTTGCACCTGTATTTGGCCAGGCCCAATGTTCCCATCCGGTTTCTTTCAGCTTTCCACCGGCATCATAACCCCTGTTACCTTCTAAATCCCAGATAGGATCTCCCACTCCATATTGACTATCTACAGTACCCTCAAGAACTTTCCATTCATCATCTGTGGGTAGATGCCAGCCCTGCATACATATCCCTTGAATTCCAGGTACTGTATTGTATTCCATCATCTCCGCCCAGGAATAAAGACCACCGTAAACATTGCAATTGGCCTCGATATTACCCTGACAATATTTTTCAATTATAGAATTATTAGCCATGTTATTTCCTCCATCAATTCTTGTCCCGATATTTATATTTTCAGCCATCCAGCATTGAGTACCAATTAAAACAGATGTGTATACCTTATTATCTCTAACATCCTTAAATGTTGAACCACAGGAAAATGGAGCAAAATTTATCAGGACATCATCAGAAAGTGATCCGCAGCCGTTGGATATGATCCAGCTTAAAGTATAATTGGTACCGGGTAAACCACTGAATAATGTAGTAGGGTTAAAGGGGTCAATTATATAACCGCCAACACCGCTTTTAATGCTCCAAACACCAGTCCCGGAGGAAGGGGTATTGGCTTGAATGGTCGTGGTAACACCTGTAATGTTATTCTGATCGGGGCCGGCATCAGGCATTGTGGGCTGAGGGAGACAAGTTCCGTTCACTTCATACCAATGAATTCCATCATAGTAATTTATCTTATTGGTGGTAGTATTAAAGAAATTCGTCCCAATCGGAATTATGCTCATCGTATCCCTTTGTTCGGTAGTCAGATTCATAAGCCTTTCGCTTGTGACCGTATGCAAAGCATAGGGCACTGATAATAATTGAGATGTGCCAAGGAATTCGAAAGAAGTTCCGCCGGCGATGTCAATCTCAAGTTTAAGAAAGTAATTATCAGCAGCCCAGTCGAGAGCGCTGAAATTGCCATTTTCAACCACTCCTTTTCCAATGTCCAGGGTGATTGTGCCAAATTGATTGGTTGTTACTGCATGTGTTTCACTATAATCTGCAATACCGGTTTCACTACCCTGTAAAATGCTCACTTTAGCCGAAATAAGTTGGTTGGTAATGATAACACCGGAATAATCTCTAACTACAGCCTGGTATTTAAATGACATTGGTGGCTGTGCGTTAAGCCCGGTGCTTATTATTAGGAAACTAAATAAAATTGATTTATAAATATTCTTCATCGATATTATAATAAAAAAAAATTAAACTATTATTTGTTTTAACTTAAACCTAAAGATACGTCAAAAATAATTCTATTATTTTAAAAATACAATTCATTTGGTTAATCCTTGACGCATCTTACTGAGAGGCCGAAAAGTTTATTCGCAGTATCTCTTAGAATATCAGCTCGTGCAGTATTCAATACCCGCCGGTATGCATTGGTGCTGCTTTCATCTGATGTCCAAAATCGTCCTATAATCTTAAAACTTGGCCAAGAGCCATCTGTATTTCGAGCTCCTCCGGGCAAGGCAGTAAATCCGAAAGAATTGGTGGCTCCTGTGTTGGGGAATACCCAATGAGAAAGTCCAGTTTCCTTCAGATTACCACCTGCATCAAAGCCACGATCTCCTGTTTGATCCCAAATCGGATCTCCCACTCCAAAATTACTGTCAACTGTCCCTTCAAGTAATTTCCACTCAGCATCTGTAGGTATATGCCATCCTGGGGTACAAATGCCCTGTGTTCCGGGTGTTGTGCTATATTGCATCATTTCGGACCATTGGTATAGTCCGCCATAAACATCGCAATTACTTTCGAGGTTGGAGTTGCAATATTTTTCAATTGTACCTGTATTTGACATATTGTTAATGCCATCTATCCTGGTTCCGATATTGATGTTTTTAGCCATCCAGCATTGGGTTCCGATCAGTACGGTATTATATGTTTTACTATCACGGTAATCAGTCAGGACTAGTACCGCAATTGAAGGCGGAAGTGGTAAAAGTAATATTCATGTCATCACTTGAGGTGCTGCATCCACTGGGGATTGTCCATCGAAAGGTATAGGAGTTATAGGCCAATCCGGAAAATGTACTTGTGGGACTTGAGGGATCTCGATTACACCACCAACACCGCTTATGATAGTCCATTCCCCTGTGCCTGTTACTGGGTATTACCTGCAAGTGTTAGTAGGAGAGGGTACATTGATCTGATCAGGACCTGCATCGGCCAGGATACCGGGTTTAGCAATACTGATACTTACTTCGTCTTGTGTAAATCCGCAATCATTTGTAATTGTCCACTTAAGTACATACTGCTTCCTTCTAATCCTGTAAACTGACTGGTTGGATTGTTAGGTTCTGCAATGCTTCCACCCGTTCCACTTACAATTTCCCAGTTTCCTGTACCATATTGAGGTGTATTTCCGGCAAGTGAAGTTGTTGCACAAACATCTGTTTGGTCAGGACCGGCATTTGCTGTGGTAGGTTGCGGTTCACAATTCCCGGTTAATTCAAACCAGCTTTCACCGTTATAAAAATTTAACCTTTTTGTTGTTGAATTATAAAAACAAGCTCCTTCAGGCACAACGGTCATTGTATCGCGCATTGCTGATGTAATAGTAGGGAATTTTTCACTTGTATGTGAATGTAATGAATAAGGCACAGACAGTAATTGCGATGTTCCCATAAATTGAAAATTAGTTCCACCTGCAATATCTATTTCGAGTTTTAGGAAATAATTATCCAGCCGCCAGTCAATGGATGAAAAAACACCTGATTCAATTGTCCCACTTCCTATGTCGAGGGTGATCAATCCAAACTGGTTCGTAGTTCCGCTGTGAACTTCACTGTAAACCACAGGGCCAGTTTCACTTCCAATTAATAAGCTGATTTTAACTGCTACCAGTTGGTTTGTAATGATATTTCCGGTAAGATCCCTGACTACAGACTGATATTTAAACGACTGTGGTGTTTGCGCAAAAATTCCAATAGTTAAAATAAATGCAAGAATGATTAAAAGGGATGACTTTTTCATAGTTGAAAGAATAAGATAAATATTGATAAGATAGTTGACATTTGCAAGATGCAGAAATATACAAAGGATGTAATAATACAAAACTATATAATTTTCATCTTGTACGAAATAATTTTCTTTTTGTTCTTAATTTTTATGAGATTTTTAAAGGTGTAATTCATAGTGAAACAATGCAGTAGGCCAAATTAATTAATAAATTCGGTGTGACTAATAACTATTTTTGCATGAAAACATCATAGTTGTATTTACGCTGAATAAAGGTGTAATTATTCAAAATGAATTCTTCAATTTTTTCAACCATTTTCTTAGGAAATTGTTGTATGAGAATATATTTGGGAGGCTTTGCTTTCAAATCAGATAATAATACATCTATTTCATAATTGCTTTCAATAAATGTTAGACTAAAGTATTTACTTGACGAAACTCTTTCAGAATAGTACAAAATTGAGTTGTCTCCAATTATATACACATAGTCTGTCTTATTTGTATTATCTCTCAACCAAGTTCCAATCTCTTTACAAGGATTATTTGAATATCCATTTACTATTTTATTTCCATTTTCTAATATTAGTTTATACGGAAGAAAAATAAAAATAATGGCAATTATTAGAATTAAGATGGATTTAGAATCCACAGATTTCTTGAAGTTAAGATTTATCGTAGAAGATTACTTAATGATATACCAGTAATTATAGATAAAGATGGAATAAGTTGTTTAATTTGATGCCCAAAATAATAACCAGATGAGTTCACCCCTATAAAATCAAATAATAACCAAATCAGCAGCCCGACAAAATATCTATTCTTTACTAAATCATTCTGAAATAATAATAAGAGTAAAAAAGGATAAAAAACTACTATTCTTGAATTTAGCCAAACCTCGAAAAAGCCCATTATATGTAATTGAAATGAAGCACTTGACCCTGAATTAAGTAAGATCAGCCATGCGCCTTCGAAATATTCCTTTAAAAAAACATCATTTAATATAAGAGGTATTAAACTTAATAATGTTGAAATGCTTATTCCTAAACCCAAAAGAATTAATCTCAAAAATTTATTTCGTTTAGCCATTTTGTCAGTCATATAGGCAAAAATAAAGTAGAGCAAAGCCAATGATGTAGTTAAAAAGCTATTTGTTTAAATGCTATCGAAAGCCCCATTGAAATTCCTGCCAATACTACCCAAAACTTCCATTTTCGACTATACTCCCCTTTAATAACAAAATAAAATGATAAGGTAGAAAATAATACCATAAATGTTTCAGTTTGTGAAGATATAATCCCCATCCAATAAATCCCATGTCATAGTCAATCCAAATACATACATGCCAAATATTCCAGCAAGAGGACTATGCAATTTTCTCCCAATAAAAAATACGACTATCGAGGAAAGCACAATAGATAAAATTCCAAGCCCTCTAACAAAGAAGATATTAATACCAAACAAGATATTGGAAATTGCATATAACTCGAATATACCAGGTGTTTTATTTTCAATAGCTCCAACATAAGGTGGTATGCTATTCTTACTCCATATTCGCCCGATATAACTCCAAATTCCTTCATCACTACCCATATTTCCATTTGAAGAAATGATTAATAGAATAGTTACAAGGAATAGGGATATTAATAACGGACTTGTTATTAGATTAAACAACCTATTTTGCTTCATGATATTCTTCCTCTGTATTAATATTCCATATATTGTCTTTTGACTTTTCTCCTGAAATTATATTGTTTACTGCTGTTATTGCAGTGAGCATGGAATGATCCTGATTGTTGTATTTGTGCATTCCATTCCTTCCAATTAAAAACAAATTCTCAAGTTGATCTGTAAAATCTCTAATTACATTAAATTGAGAATATGTACCAAAATAGGCAGGATAAGTTTTGGGCATTCGAACAATTGTACTATCAATTACTTCATTTTTATCAATAATATCAATGCGATTTAATTCCTTTATTGCAAATTGAATAAAATCATCATCCTTCATTTCCCATAATTCATCGCCTTCGTTGCAAAAATATTCAAGGCCAATCCATACCTTTTCGATATCAGTTACCATATATGGTGACCAATTGTTAAATATTTGCAATCTTCCAACTTTTACATCTCGTTCCTGTATGTAAATCCAGTTATCTGGAACTAATCCATGTAAAGTGTATTAATTTTGGTTTCATTTTGTATTTTTAATTTATTTAATAGTAATCCTACTGTAATAAAATCACGATATTGCAAACCATCACTTACTGTTTTTACATTAGCAGGAACCTTATTCCCCATAGCACACTATAAGATCTTTAACAGGCATGGTAGAAAAGAAATAAT
Source organism: uncultured Bacteroidales bacterium (assembly GCA_963705185.1). Lineage (GTDB taxonomy): Bacteria > Bacteroidota > Bacteroidia > Bacteroidales > JAADJA01 > JAADJA01. The sequence continues at coordinate 9,883 of CAVPJF010000003.1, read as the reverse complement.
CACCCTTAACTATAGATTTAGCGTTTGTTATATGATTAATAATAACTCAACTTCATTGACTTTATTTTTGGCGATATTCAATTCAACAACTTCCGAGTTTTTAATAATTGTTCCTCCTTTTTCTTCAATAATAACTTGCGACTAGTTTCCCACATTTGACCTGGTCCTAATTTGGGATACATAAACTGTTCTATCAAACTGGTATCTGTATTTTTCTGCTCAATTGACTTTTCTTTTTTAAAAATAGATTTTATAGCATGAAATAATGCCCTTGAAACAGATAATTCTTTAATCCTTTGTGCTCCCCAATCAGCAGCAATTTTAGTACATGGAACCCCCCAAACTTTTTCAGTATAATCTTTGAAAAATGTTTTATATAGTTCTTTTCCAAATCTATTAATAAAAAAATCCTCAAGTGAGTTTACATTTTTAATAGGGAATATTCGAATCCAAACTATATGTCAAACCGATTTTAATAATTCTGATAATCCCAAGATTAGATATTGTCTTTCCATTAAGTGTAATTGGATAATCAAAAAATTTCCTAAGGAAAAAAATACGGGATAACCTGTTCCTGATTAGCATTACCCGATCTGTTTTTTCAGGATCAGGTCCATCAGGTGAAAGTTTAACCTGAAGTTCTTTTTTTGATAATATAATATCTCCTTAAGAATCTCATCTTTGGAATCAGAACCTTGTACGGGTAGATATTTCTTGCCACCATTTCATTACTATATCACGATTTTGAGAAGAACCTATGTCCTCCAATATCCATACGATTTCCATTGTGAACGACTGTCTTGGAAATTCCGCCAATATCATTTGTTTTTTCAATGATTATTGGTTTAATATCTGTTTTGGTAACAAGTTCATAAGCAGCAGTTAAACCTGCCGGGCCTGCGCCAATAATTATTGCAGATTTTACTCATACTCTCAGGCTATTTCTTTATTAAAAAGTATTATTTTACGAGCGAAGAAATTCCAAAAATATACGATAATAGTTGTTATTATTTTTGAGAGAAGATAATAAATCAACAGACATGTCTGTAAGTATCCATAATCCTGATATCCAAATAGTTTCCTGTTTTTTATTTGCTGCTGGATATATTTCGGAACCATATCTTCCCATCCTTTCTCACCCTGTTGAATCATTTTCAATACCCGTTTGGAATTGATATAGAGCCATTTCTTCTTTACCTCCTTAAGGTCAAGAATCTTCCTGTTATGCTTGAGGAATTGATATAAGAAATTCAAGGTTTTCGGGTAGTGGAAGATTTTCAGCAGTCAGCAAGTATTCCCCTTTTGTTGGATCATCAATAGAAACAGAAGAAACCGTGGGATAAACGTAAAGTTTCATATTTTCCGGGAACATCTTTCCCAGGGCTTCGAGAATGCCTCCTTTTAAGTCTTTGTAATACTTATTATCAAGCACATTGAGCAGGGTAGGGATGCCGATCACGATCCGGAGGTTCTTTATTTTAAAACGGGAAAAATAGGATACAAGTTTGTAATATTCCATAAAGGCCGAAACCATTACATTTTGTCCCATGCCATTCAGAATATCCACCCTTGCCAGGAAATCACGTTCATCCAGTTCGCCTTCTTCCATCAGGTTATTGATCGTCATTTCGCATAATGCAAGGGTATTATCCCGTTCATAATCTTCGTCGCGTTTAAAAAGTGCGTATGAGGATTTCAACATATCAAATCCTACATAAGTGATGGGTCTGAAACTGCCGCGGAAAGCCAGCACATTTTTATTATACAGCATGTCTGCCGGTTCCTGAACAGATCCATATCTGTCGAACATGATGGCTTTTGTTATTCCGTTTTTTACAAGTTGTACGGCAAGCAGGCGGTTATCGACGTAATCGAGATCTTTGCCTTCCATACGGATCATCGTGAGGTCAATCCTGTCGGGTGATAAGTTATCGAGCAGGGACTGAAGGAAGGTGTTTGGATACTGATGATAGAAGTAGCATGCATAAATCAGGTTCACACCCAGGATCCCTAATGTGTTCTGTTGTAAAAGTGTTTCCTGTTCAAGTAATCTGACATGCAGGATCACTTCATTAGCAGGAGAAGCAGGATTTAATTGAAATCGAACCCCTAGCCAGCCATGTGCCTGGTTGTCTTTTTTGTAATTTATTGTAACAACTGTATTAGCAAATGAGAAAAAACAAGTTGGATGATCCCTTTTTTCAACCAGGATATTGACTAAATCATTGTATTCAGTATCGAGCATTTTCAATAATCGCTCTTCCGAAACATATCTTCCGGGCTTTCCTTCATTATAAATTTTATCGCTGAACAGCTTGTCGTAGGCTGAAATGGTTTTTGCAACTGTGCCTGAAGCGCCCCCTGCCTGAAAGAAATTTCTTGCAACCTCCTGTCCTCCTCCGATCTCGGCAAAAGTTCCATAGATACTTTCATTGAGGTTTATCTGCAAGGCCTTTCGGTTTGTACTTAATATTTCTCTTTCCATACCTAATAATTATTGCCAGTTTTCTATCAGTAAATTACTTTAAATCAATAAAGGCCTCAATATTATTGGAAAAGCTACCCAATAAAGAATATGAGATAGCAATTTGTAGGTTAGAAATGGCGAAATCTGGAGAATTAATTGTCCTTCTTTTCTTCAGTTGGCGTATCTTTTTTTTCAGACTGATCAGGATTCATTCCTTCCTTAAATTCACGAATACCCTTTCCAATGCCTTTCATTAGTTCAGGAATTTTTTTGCCACCAAACAATAATAAGATTACAACTACAATCAATATGACTTGCCAGGGGCCAACTACACCGATAATAATATTTGCTGTCATTTCTCAATTTTTAGGAAACAAAGGTACAAATTTTTAATGGTCACCAAATAAGGTTTATTTCAGCCTCTGTTTTTTTACTAATGACATAAGGATAAACTTTTTTAAGCTAATGATAGAGGCTTTATGTCAATAAAAGAAGAGCCTGATTGGTTTCTTTACATCAGCATTCCTGCAAGTGTTGCTGATATGTATGAAGCCAGTGTACCACATACCATTGCTTTCAATCCAAGCCTTGCAAGATCAGCTTTTCGATTTGGAGCAAGAGCACCTATTCCCCCAAGCTGGATAGCTACAGAACTGAAATTAGCAAACCCGCACAGCGCAAAACTTGCTATTACAACCGCCTTAGCCGAAAGGGCACCTGAGTTTATCAGGGGTGTCAGATCAGTATAGGCAACAAATTCATTGATCACCATTTTGGTTCCCATTAAAGATCCAACAGTTTGTGCTTCGGCTGAAGGCACACCCATTGCCCAGGCAAAGATGCTAAACACCGCTCCGAAAATATCTTTTAATCGCAAATGGGAAACATCAATTCCAGCGAAGTCAAGTGAAATTCCTATCCACGCCAGGAAATTGCCAAAGTACCCAAGCAATCCGTCAATAAGGGCAATCAGAGCGATTACACCAATCAGCATGGCAATGACATTGATCGAAACTTTCATTCCATCACTCGCTCCATGGCTGATGGCATCCATGATGTTGGAATGTTCTTTTTTGATCTCAAGTTTAACTTTTCCTTTGGTCTCCGATTCTTCGGTTTCAGGATAAACAATTTTGGCAATCACCAGCGCTCCGGGGGCAGCCATAAGGCTTGCTGCCAAAAGGTAGGATGCAGGTACACCCATCGAAATATAAATCGCCATCACCCCTCCGGCTATACAAGCCATGCTGCCCGCCATAGATGCCAGCAGTTCCGACCGGGTCATCCCGCTCAGGTAGGGGCGGATCATGATCTGAGCTTCAACCTGCCCGACGAATGCACTTGCAACATTTGAGAGGGCTTCACTTCCACTAACCCGCATGGCCCAATGAACAAACCTCGCAATAGCTGCCACAACTCTTTGCATAAGTCCAATGTGATAGGCTATAGCTACAAGCACGCATACAAAGATGATGGTTGGAAGGAGAATAAAGACAAACATTCCCTGCTTTACAAGGTTAGGCGGAAGAATTTCGGTGACTTTGGTCAGGTCGCCAAATACGAACAAAGCTCCTTCGTTTGAAAAATCAAGCAGCTTGTTGATAGCTTTACCGATCCAGTAAAATATCTCCTGACCGATGGGAACTTTAAGAATAAATATCGCCAGCCCGATCTGTAAAAGAAGACCTGTAATGACAAGCCGATAGTTAATAGCCTTTCTGTTGTTCGACATTAAAAAGGCCAGCCCAAAGATGAGGATCAGGCCGAGAAGTCCTATAAATCTGTCCATAAAGTCAGGATAATTGTTAATTACAAGTAAAAATTATCTTTATTTCAAGCTTCCTGTAAAAATGTAATTTTCACCAGGATTACCAATGGTGCAAATATCATAAAAATAACTCTCCTGACTGCAAAGGGTAACTAAAAAAGAAAACCAGGAACATATTCAGGTATTATTTGTGCCTTCATAAATAAACCTGCATATAAGTTTTAGTTTTATTTTCCTGAACCTTTAAACAGGTTTAACATGGAGAAGCCTGACAACACCCTTGAAAGAATTGCAACACTTCCAAGTGCTGCTGTCAGCCATCCTATCATGTTATTGAATGCTCCCTGGTTAGTGACGAATACCAGGATGAACAAGGCAAGAATGATCAGGATGATCGGAAGCTTCATATTTGACCATAAGCCCTTTAATTTTGCTTCATTTTCAATTTGCAATGCCTGTTCTCGGTTGATAATAGTAAGAACAAAATTCCTGTAACTATTGCTGAATAATATTATTTGACCATCCTCATCCTGAATGAAGATTCCCTTCTTTAAAAGATTGTAAATGACTGGCAGGTTTTTCGGATTGAGCAATCCATCCTGGGCTATGTCATATATAAGATATTGTTCCCGCTTGGTACAGTTCTGCCAAATGCTGTGATATAGGACATGAATTTTACTTTGTTTGTATAATATTGCATCTTCATAGTCAAATTGATGGCTAAGGGTCACCTCGGGGAGATTCAATTCACCAAGCGGTATGTAAGATTTCTTGAAATCACTGGTAGTTTCCAGGTACCTGTTGAAAAGGGCTTCATCCAAATTGTAATCTGCAGTATTAATATTGGTTAGCAATTGAGGCACAAGGATAATTATCTGCTGTTGATAATGGTTTATACGTGCATATTCTTTGAGGCTGGCGATCAACTTTATTTTTGTTTCAATATTTTTCTTTGAGTAGCTTTCATAATCAGCGATAAGAATTTTTGGGTATTTTTTTTCTCCCAGTCTTTTTACTTCATTTTGGATAAATGAAAAATCACCGGCCCGCGAAAGATCAATCAGGGGAAGGTTTTTTTCATCAGGACGAAGTTCGGAATGTGCTGTTATTTTCTCCAGTAAATGGTTCAATCCCATTGAAAAAGCAGAGCAAACCACTATGCAATTTTGGTTAGTGCTCATCATTTCATTCAAATCCTTCTGGTGTTGAGGAATTAGCTTCAGCAGGAAAACTTTTCGCGACCAAAAAGTCACAAGGTTGTAAACCACCAGGAGAAGAACAAGAAATGAAATTATCAGAATTAATACAATACCTTTTTCTTCAAATTTACGACCGATCAGAGACCTGAAACTGAATAATGGCCTTGCTGATTGAATCGTTAAACCTGATCCTGCTTTATAGGTTAATAAGGAATCATTGGAAGTATAATGCCAAAAGAAATTATTAGATTCGTTTGAAGCTTTTGCATTTAAAACATCCGAAGCAACTACTGTTGTATCCAATGCTATTCTTAACCTTTTAATTAAGCCTTTTTCAGGCTCTGTCGAAGCGCCAGAATAGCGGTATTTGCCTTTTGTAATATTGGTAAAAGATTTAACAATGTCGGTGTCTGAAAGTTTATTGATTTTTTGATCAATTCCACGGGCTAAACTAAGCTGAAGATTTTTTACATAAAGTTCCTTTTCATATTCCCAGGCATTTTTATAAAAACTATATACCGGTAACAATCCGAGAAATAGGATCAGAATGAAAATGTAGGCATTGAAAAGGACAGCGTAATTTTTAAGTTTTAAAAATTTCAGTCTGTCAGCAATCCGCTCCGAATAACTCATGATTAAAATGAACATAACAACGGATACTAAAACACCCACTTTTTGAATAATAGATGCATTCGGGATCATAAAATTTATACATATTCCCAGAATAATGGTTGAGCTGAAAAATACAACATCTTTCCAGTGTCTCATCATTTCCTTGACTGAACGGAAGTGCTTTAAATAGAGAATGTTCAAAATAAAAACCAGTGAAAAGAAAACGTAAGAAGAATAAATATTGCGGTAGATACCTAATAAAAAGTATAGAAATCCAACAATTATAAGAGAGAGAATTAGGGTAAAGTAGGTGGTTCCTTTTTGTTGTGAAGGCCAGAACCAATTAAAAAATAATTCCCTTCCCTGCACCTTATAGCTCCGCCTGAAATCAATGAATAGATAGATAAATGTAATGAAGATAATGGTTAAAAATAGTGTGAAATACAAAAGCGAAGATAGGCTGAGGATTTGAACATCAATAATGTATTCATAGTCATAATCGAGAAAGGTTACGATGAATAAAGGCAATTTACCAATGGGACTCATATGAAACATCCTGTTTTTGGAATTGTAGGATTGAAAAAATGTCATGTCTGTGTTACCGTGCAATGCACTTTTTAAATCAAAATCACTATCGGTTTCTTTTAACAGGTTTTCCTGGAGTTCTTTGTTTTTATCTTTGTGAAACAATACCTGACCCTTCTGGTCGATGATCATGTAGGAAATTTGGGAAGGTAATTTTAAAGACTTCAGGCATTCAAGTTCCGTCCCCATTGTTACTACACGTGGTTTGAAAAACTGACTGGTATCATTACAAGTTGCTAATTCATTCTTAAATGCTTCCTGATCTCTAAGTCTTGTTAAATTGATGGAGGAATTAACCTTTTTGCTAATAATCGCATTATGCTTTCCTGTTGTCCATGAAACAATCGAGCCGAAATAAAATTCGGAATTTGAAATTGAACTATCCTTCCAAAGCTGCTGGTTGAGGGGATATTTGAAATAGTCTCTTTCACTTACATTGGTCCTGGGAGTTATTTTCTTTGGTTGCCATCTTACTAACTGGTAACCGTCCTTGTTCATCCAGGTCATAAAATCAAAAGAGAACATGTGGCTCGTATCATCATAATAATATTTTTCTTTTACGTTTCCTCCCGCTTGACTATAAACCGATTCATTCTTTTCTATAATCCTGAGCTTATCCCTGATTTCATTTTTCAATCCAAGTTCGATCTGATCAGCATAGCTTTTAAGTAATTGTTTCCGGTTTTCATAATCAGGCCCGTATTTTGAAAAAAGATAAACGATCATGAGCATTAAAAAGGCTGTTCCTGCTATTTTTACGATAAAGCTCAAAATAACATCTCGTGTCGAGAGTCTTTCACAATCGCTGAGCAATATCAATTTCAGGATGGGTAAGGATAGGACAAGCAGAACAAGTGCGAAAAATATAGCTGCAAGGGTTACAGGGTTTAACCTGAAGGTTTCTCCGATAAAATATTCCTTCTCGATAAGTCCTCCGATATACACAGTGAATGTTTCGTTAAGATTTACAGGGATCAGGTAAACAATATGCGGCTTACCGTTGTAGTAAATAGTGCTGATTATGGATGAATGCCGGATATAGCTGTTTTTAATGAGCGAGTCATACGAAATCTCCACTTCAGGGCTAATGGGTATATCACTATAGATAACTTTTCCTTTATCAGCTGAAATCTTAGATAAAGCAATGTACTTTTTGAAGAAATCGTATTGCATGGTATTGGCTAAAAGCCTTGAAAATCCATAGCTCAGCCTCGCTTCAAAAGTATTGCTTCTCACATTAACAATGACTTTATTACTATCAAAATGTGATGTAATCAAAAGCTTGTCAAATTGAGGATTATATCTTATCAGTTCAAACTTAACAGGGAAACCTGTTGTATCGAAAAAGTTGTAAAACTTTTTTATGAAATCATTAGAATTTTCACTTTCAAGCCTTGCCTGATCAATGGAATTCAGGATTACTTTCTGATCATTGGAGTATTTGTCCCCAATGTTTTGCTCCACCTGTTCCATTATCCGAAAGGCTTTTTCATGGAACTGATTTTCTTTGTATTTTACGTAAAAAAAATAGTAATAACCGAAAACCAGGGTAATAATGACAATCGTGATGAGGCTGATGATGTTGAAGCGTTTGCGGCGTGTTATCGATTCCATAGTTTACTGTTTTTAGTAGTCAAAGAATTTAAAGTAACAACGACCTGATCCTTTCTTTAATAGCAGCTAATCCGCGAAGGGCCGTTATTTAACACCAATAGGTCACTCATATAAAAGTAATATATATTTAGAGAAAATTGCATGTCCCGGAACAAATAAATCTAATATCAAAATTAAAAATTTCTTTGCAGAAATTTATATGCATTGTCATGCATAAACCAATCAACCACATCACCCGGATTTACCCTGTTAAAGGGTTTGAGATTAGCAGCCAATGGGGAGTTAAAATAATTAAAGGCATGCTTTTCCAGGTTACTTTCCAGCAGATACATTTGCTCAGCAGTCCAATATCCGTTTAAGGGATTGATCATGCCGTCGAAATCAGAACCGATAGATTGTATTCCCCAGCCAAAGAGGTTTTGCTTGTCGAGAGTTTCGGCTATATGTTGAATCTGGTTCCAGATCAATCTCGATTTGTAGAACAGCATATCCCTCCGGTTCATATTTCCTTTTGTTTTCTTGATCTCGGATTTACTTCCGACACGGCGTTCATCTAACTGAATGCCGAAAATGCCCCCTGATGCTGCAACCTTTATGATTTCATCATCAAAGAAATTTATGTCTTCTTCCTGGAACTTCCCGTAAGTGTTTTGGTTATCGATCACCCTTTCTCTGGATGACCTAAATCCGTTGACTGCGCCATGGCTTACAATCAATGGTATATTTTCATTTGCATAATCTTTTTTAAGCATCTCATAATATTCATTCCGCGACTGCACGCTCATGTGCTTTATATCGATTAATATCCTTTTCCCGTTGGTTTTATCAAGTAATTTCTTTAACACTTTCTTCCCGAGATTGGTAAAGCCTGTATCCAAACCTTCAGACTGGTCAGCAGAAATCTTTGATAAACTGGTGAGGCTTTTGGCATGTCCGCAAATCTCATTATAAAAATGGTGAGTCAGACCCATAAAAAAAAGTCTTTTATCCCATTTCTTAACTTTATCAATATTATTCAATACTTCCTGTTCCTTGGTTACCCTGCCCATGGCCTTTAGTCCGGTATTGAAAACATTGGCTCCTTCTATTGTAAGCACAACATAAATGGTTTTGATACCCTTCTCGGGTTTCCTGCTCAATTTCGTCGAATCCCGACACCATCCTGTACCGGCATCTTTCACCTTCAATCTTCATTTCCTTTCCATCCAGCTGCCTGTAAAAGTTATATTCCATTTCAAGATCGGTAAAATAGTCGGGCATTTGCTGAAGGTAATCAATTCTTTTTTGACCCACACCCATCACAAGGTTTTTTAAAGAATCGGCATTCTGTTTAGTTCCCATTTTATCGATGACCCATCCTTTTTCAGGTGGATACAATGAAACAATTACAACATGAGAGCCACCATATGCCAGGGTGGAAAAATCAGCCTGTGTAAATTTAGTCAATGAAACCGCAATGTTTATCGCTTTGTCAAATACAGTTGGAGGATCATAATGCCAAATGCTATTTGCCACCCTCCGGTTGATATTGTTTTCTCCTTTGTTTGAATTAAAGCTTTTCCCGAAAGGTTTCATAGCAGGATGGCAGTGTAAGTCGATAAAGTTATTTTCCATTGTAGATTGAGATTAGTTGAAATA
>CAVPJF010000002.1:0-25687 GCA_963705185.1 uncultured Bacteroidales bacterium | reverse complement strand
TAGACTACCTGGGAATATACAGCAAGTTGTTGTTCATCGGGAACCGGTATCATGCTGATGTACCCCTGAAAAGGCCACCAATATACTGTTCCTTTTCAGGCTTTTTGGAATCGGATTTCCTGTAACTGACTTCCTCCTCTTTTTTAGCAGGATTAGGTCCTTTGAGATTGGCCAGGGATGAAAATCCTTTTCCGTTCGACACGAAAATGGTATCGATCCACGAACACGGTCGATACCATCCTGCCGGAATAAAACCTTTGCTTAAGCTGGTACCAGGTTTGCTGACATCAAAAACCGCGAGGTAATTATTATCTGCATTGGCTATGAACAACGTTTTCTCATCCCCGCTCAGTGCAACGCTGTTGCTGGTGGAACCGGCCGGGGCATCAGGGATAAAGCTGTCTTTAGGGTTTGACCGACTCTCCGCTGCTTCAAATCAATCACCGAAACCGAATTATCATTTGCATTTGCCACAAACAAAAAAAGAGCCATCTTTAGTGAGGCACATATCATTGGGATTGTCGCCAACAATAACAGAACCGACGAATTGCTGACTTTAGGTATCAAACAATTGAACTTTATCGCAGCCCCAGCAGGTGATGTACAATATTTTTTTATCCGGCGAAAGCAGACAGGTATATCCTTCCGCACCCAATGGATGCCGCTGCACAACACTTTTGGTTCGAAGATCAATCACATAAAGTGAGTTGTTTTCTGTGGTCACAGCATACAGCAATTTTCTTTTATCATCGAGGGCAATACCGGCAGGTGAGATTTTCTCCGGCCAGGGTTTTCCAATGATGATGGTGTCGGAAGGGACTAACCGTTTTTTGCTCACATCAAACCGCAAAATCCAATTGTCATTTCCCCCGGAAGCATATAAGCTCTTGCTGTCATCACTAAAAGTCAGGCCTAACCAGGCTTTCCCGACGACAAGGGTATCCAGTATCACTTGCCTGTCTGCATCAATCAGCTGAATGGTCTGATCGCTTTGGCCGTTGTTAGTGACTGCCAGCAGTTTTTCGGAAGGGGAAACTGCTATATTCAGAGGCAAATCTCCTAGCGGGATGCTCTTTCCAACAGGAGTGATTGCCCAGCCATTCGGAAGATGAATTCTTTTCGATTCGATTTCAGCAAGGGACTGACCGCTTATCCGGAATGGCAGGATAAAGTAGATCAAAATGATTAATATTAGGGTACCTATTAATTTCATAATGATTTCTTTTTGTTGCAAACGATTCTTCAATAACGGTTTGCAAATATAGCCCGTAGCCATTCTCTTCCAAGATGTTTAATGATTTCTTGTATGATTATGCTTCTTCTCATGTGTCTTGATGACCTTTAGGCGTTATGGGCTATATTTGCTGGTATGCACTGGGGCATATTATTCTATAACTAATTTACTACTATTGACTTCTGATTCAGAAAAAGTTCTAATTAAATAGAAGCCTTTAGGTAAATTCCTAACATCTAAAATAGTATGTGATCCCGTTATACCATCTAGTTTTTTAATAACCTTCCCTCCTATACTGATTATTTCAACACTCATAATGTTTATGTTAGTGAACAGTTCGATATGTACAAAATCCATTGCTGGATTAGGATATACATGTACCAACCTAGTTCTTATTTCATAAGGGGGAATTCCGAATGGGATGCCATCTTCATTGTAGGCTGCTATGCCACCACCATATGTACCAATCCACTTTGTCCCGTGACTGTCTATTGCTATTGAGTGGACTTCGTTATCAGATAAACCTGAATTGGAGATATTGTAAACAGTCCAGTTGCTACTGTCAAAGGCTGCCAGACCCCATTCGGTTCCAATCCACATTGTTCCGTTCTCTTCTATAGCTAATGACCAAACATAGTCATCAGGCAAAAAGGAATTTGATGTGTTGTAAACCATCCAGTTGGTGCCGTCAAAGGCTGCCAGCCCACCACCCCATGTCCCAACCCACTTCGTTCCATTCCCATCTATAGCCAACGAGAGGATACCATTCTCAGGCAAACCAGAATTTGAGGTATTGTAGACCGTCCAGTTGTTCCCATCAAAACTCACCAACCCACTACCTAAATTAGTTTGAATAATAGATGTACCAATCCATTTTTTCCCATTACCGTCAATGGCCAATGAGTGGATACGATTACCAGGTAAACCGGAATTAGAGGTGTTGTAAACTGTCCAGTTGGCGCCATCAAAGGCTGCAAGACCGCCATAGGTTCCAATCCATTTTACACCATTTCCATCTATGACTAATGATGGTACAATGTTATCAGGCAAATCTGAATTGGAAGTATCATAAACTGTCCAGTTGACATCATCAAATGACACCAAACCTCCACCATATGTTCCAATCCATTTTTTCCCATTACTGTCTATTGCTAATGAGCTGACATTGTTATTCGGTAAACCTGAATTAGAGGTGTTGTAAACTGTCCAGTTGAAACCATCAAAGGCTGCTAGACCACCGCCCCATGTTCCAATCCACTTTGTACCATTCCCATCTATAGCTATGGAGAGGACAATGCTACCAGGCAAGCCGCAAGTAATAAAAGTCCAAGCAGAGCCATCAAACGTTACCAGACCATTACCTGTTCCGATCCATTTTGTTCCGTTCCCGTCTATGGTTAAGGTATTGATATTGGAATTAATCAAACCAGAGTTGGAGTTATTGTAGATCAACCAATTGATACCATCAAAGGATACCAGTCCATCTTCGGTTCCAATCCATTTTATCCCGTTCCCTTCAATAACAATTGAGGTGGACAGGTTATCAGGCAAACCTGAATTAGAGGTATTGTAAATTGTCCAATTCACACCGTCATAGGCTGCAAGGCCTCCAATTGTTCCTATCCAAATTATCCCGTTCCCTTCTATGGCTAAAGAAACGACGCAATCCAACGGTAAACCTGAATTAGTAGAGTTGTAAATCGTCCAGTTGGTGCCATCAAAATTTGCAAGACCACCAATCGGTTCACCTGATACACCACAAGTCCCAATCCACTTTGTCCCATTCCCGTCTATGACTATGGTATTGACAAACTTGCCAGGTAAGCCGGAATTATTGGTGCTATATACCGTCCAGTTGGTGCCATCAAAAGCTGCCAGGCCATTGTCTGTGCCAATCCACTTAGTCCCCAGCATATCAATAACTATTACGTTTATTTTGTTATCAGGCAATCCGGAATTGGATGTATTGTAAACCACCCAGTTGTTATCATTAAAAGCTGCAAGACCTCCATACTAAGTTCCAATCCACTTTGTCCCGTTTTCTTCTATGGCTAAGGAGATGACCCAATCAGAAGGCAAAGCGGAATTTGTCATGTTATAGCAAACAAGAGCTCCGGTGGTTTTATCAAGACGAACAAGACCACCTGTTGTTCCCACCCATATCGTATTGCCATTATCTGCTAGGGCTAAAATATAATTCTCACTGGGGTAATTTATCCATTGCGGATTTTGACCATATATAACGCTGGCGGTAGAAAACATTATTATCATGAAGAAAGTTAGTTTTTTCATTTGAATTCTGATTTTATTGTAAAAAAATTCTTACCCTCAAAACTCAACATTTATCTTTTATTGTATTGCCCTTGTGCATAGCTTGCTTATAAAGGAAACAATACTTCCCTATTCAGGCCAATTATTAGCGAATAGGCGAAATACTATTTCGCATAATTTCGTAAGGCAAATATACATTTTCTTTAAAAGTCATCTATAGGAGACTTAATTATCTTGAGATTCTTTGGTACTGCTAGGCATTACTTCATGGACACTTATTGCTTCAAAGGTTCGGGTAAGGCGCATGGAAGAATTACCCTCCACCAAACGTAAGATAAATCCAATTGAAAAGATAGGAGAATGCTTCATCAATTAAATGCTGGAACTGTAAGATATTATCTTCCCGGGTTCCTTTCCTGTAGTCGGATTGTTCAAAATTTATCACACCAACCTGGGTTTCTTTTCCAAGCACTCTTTTGTAGGTAAGCCAGGTCCGGCGGCTATGCAAGCCAGATGACACAATATTGGCGGATGAAATCTCATTTAAAGAAGAACTAGCTTTAAATGCACGTGCCGCAGCAAGGGTCTGGTTTCGCATTACCGGTTCAAATGAAATGGTGGTGATCTTTTCTGGAGAAATTCCTAACTGAACAAGGTAATTCTTCATTTCGCCGGCTTGAGAATCAAATCCACTTGAGTATTTACCGTCATCTTTAATAAGAAGTGTACTTTGGTCATTGGCATCAATTTCTGTTTCACCAACCCTTACCGAGATAATATTAAGGTTCCGGTCATGGTTCTGATGCACAAGGTCATTATCGAAATGAACAACGATACTTTGCAATCCCTCTGCCGGTTGTTTAACCACGAAAAGAAAAACAGAATCTGTTGCTTTGGAAAAAGCTCCACCACAAAAATTACCATTGATAACCACATTAAAGTGTGCAAAAAATCCTGCAGATTCGCTGCCCTTCGCTCTTATTGAAATTACAAGGTTATCATCCAATTCGCAGGCGACAGGGACGTCATAAAATTAAACACCAAATGAAGAATTGGTATACAGCCAAATTCCACCTTTCCGCTGTTTTCAGGTTGGCGGTGAGTTATCAAATTTGTTTTGAAACATGGTGAAAATTGAATCGCTGTCATCGGGATAGTATTTCCCCATGATAATCACACTGGTAACGGAATCGGAATTCATCAAAGGTACTGCCTGCTCCACTTCAAACGGGGATATCCAGGCTTCGATGATGAGGACATTGCTTTTGACAGGATTCCTGTAATTTAAAAAAGACCGGGAGAAAAATAATCCAGTAAGCAGGATCATTATTGCAGATAAACTTATTACCGTTAACCAAATCAACTTTCTACCCATACACGTGGAAGATCAAATGTTTGAACAAAAATAGTTGAATTAAACCAGGAGACCGGCAGGAATTCTAATTAGTGTCTGTCCGTAATATCTATCTCTAAAAAAATTCTCCCGCTGATAACGCAGATTTTCGCTGATAAAAATTCTGCGTTCCTCTGCGAAATCTGCGGGAAATAATGACTTCACAGACAGACACAAAATACCAAATCAGAACTTTGCAACGACATAAATTCCAGAACAACTTCAATTATATTTATACATTTGCATTTGAAAGTTGAGATCAATGCAACGCATCACTTACCCTGTTAATAGTGGATATTCGGCTTAAAGTTGTTACATCAAAATCAGATTTACGGAAGTTCATTCATCTTCCGGCTGCCATTCATAAAGGGCATAAGAACTGGATACCTCCGATTTATGCAGATGAGTGGAAATTTTTTAATCCACAGAAAAATCATCTTTTCGACAATGCTGATACCATTCTTTTCCTGGCCCTGAAAAATAATAAGCCTGTTGGCCGAATCATGGGGATCATCAACCATAAATACAACAATGCTAAAAATGAACCGGACGGACGATTTTGCTTCCTTGAAACCTACGATGATAAAGAAGTTGCACAGTTGCTTATTTCGGCCGCAGAAAACTGGGCACGGGACAAAGGCATGGATAGGATGGTTGGACCACTTGGATTCTCAGATAAAGATCCCCAGGGTTTATTGATTGAAGGATTTGACGAGCCGATGGTGATTGCAACCCATTGCAATTATCCTTATATGGTCAGTTTTGTCGAGGCTGCAGGATATACTAAAAAAGTTGACCTTGTTGTATATAAGCTTGCAGTTCCGGAAGTGATTCCTGATTTTTATCAAAAGATTTATGAACGAGTAATAAAGAACAATAATAATATCAGGGTGGTTAAGTTAACCCGTCGACGGCAAATCAAACCTTATATCAGGCCTGTGCTGAGTCTGGTCAACAGCACGTTTACTGACATTTATGCTTTTGCACCCCTCAGTGTGAAGGAAATGGATGAATTTGCAAAGCGTTACCTGATGATCCTTGATCCCCGTTTCATTAAAATAATTGAGAACCATAATAAAGAAGTGATTGCCTTTATTCTTGGAATACCTGATATAGGTGACGGGATTATCAAAAGCAGGGGTTATATTTTGCCATTCGGATTTTACCATATCCTCAGGTCGCAACGAAAGACCAACCGGCTTAGCCTGCTGCTGGGAGGTATCAGGGAAGATTACCGGAATGCCGGACTCGATACTATTTTGGGAGTAGAAATGCTTACAGAAGCCCGCAAGGCCGGACTTGTTTATATCGACAGCCACCTTGAACTTGAAACCAATTTAAAAATGCGCGCTGAACTGGAAAAGATGGGTGGCGTTGTTTATAAGAAATACAGGATTTACCAGAAATCGCTTTAAAGTCTTACTTTTCCATCAGGTTTTGCCTGAATTCCCTGAAAGCTTCATCCATCATAACGTCTACTTTTGAGTGGAAAGCATCAAAAGCATTCACCAGGTTTTTTCCTTCGGGCGTCAATTCCATTTTTCCACCTTCGGCACCTCCCCTGCTTTTTTCGAGTAACGGAAAACCAAATTCTTCTTCAATGGCCTTCAGGTCGCCCCATGTTCTCCGATAGGTGAGTCCAAGTGCCTTTGTGGCTGCCTTTAGCGAACCGTGCTTTTCAATGGCTTTTAAAATCTGCCACTTACCATCCCCCATGATCCCTTTGCCGGAAGGAGTTGAAAGCCAGATCTTGAAGTTTAATTTAAATTTTTCTAAAGGTTGCCTTATTTCCATCGTTCAACTTGATTAAAATTTACCATGCAAAAACAGGGAACTCAGCCATCATCTCATTCACCTGTTTCCTGACTTTATTGTTAAGGTCCTCGTTATCGATATCAGAAATTACTTTATCGATCAAATCAACAATTACCGGCATGTGCTCTTCTTTCATTCCCCTGGTAGTAATGGCCGGTGTGCCAATCCTTAAACCTGATGTTTGGAAAGGCGAACGGCTATCGAAAGGAACCATATTTTTATTAACAGTAATATCGGCCTTTACAAGTGTATCTTCAACTTTACGACCGGCAATTTCAGGGAATTTTGTTCTCAGGTCGATCAGCATCAGGTGGTTATCCGTTCCTCCGGAAATTACATTGTACCCTTTATCAACAAAAGCATCGGCCATGACACTGGCATTTTTCTTCACCTGTATCATGTAGGCTTTGTATTCATCTGACAGGGCTTCGCCGAAAGCTACTGCTTTGGCAGCAATCACATGTTCGAGCGGACCGCCCTGGATACCCGGAAAGACAGCGGAATCAAACAAGGAAGACATCGGACGAATGGCGCCTTTGGGTGTAGTCTTGCCGAATGGATTATCAAAATCTTTTCCCATCATGATGATACCACCTCTGGGTCCACGAAGTGTTTTATGCGTTGTGGAGGTAACCACATGGCAATATTTCAACGGATCATTTAATAGACCTGTAGCAATCAATCCTGCAGGATGAGCGATATCAGCCATCAGCCACGCCCCGATCTTATCAGCGATCTCGCGCATACGCTTATAATCCCAGTCGCGGGAATACGCCGAAGCGCCGGCAAGGATTAGTTTTGGTTTTTCAGCTAAGGCGATCTCCTCCATCTTATCATAATCAACAGTACCAGTTTCTTCACTTACTTTGTAAGCAATCGGTTTATATAAAATCCCTGAAGAGTTCACCGGTGATCCATGTGACAGATGCCCGCCATGTGAAAGATCGAGTCCCATAAACTTATCTCCTGGTTTCAACAAGGTGAGGAAGACAGCCATGTTGGCCTGTGCACCTGAATGAGGCTGTACATTTGCCCATTCTGCACCGAACAATTCTTTTAAACGGTCGATAGCCAGCTGCTCCGTTTCATCTACATGCTGGCAGCCGCCATAATATCGTTTTCCGGGATAGCCTTCCGCATACTTATTGGTCATCACAGAACCCATGGCCTGCAACACCTGCTCACTGACAAAATTTTCGGAAGCAATTAATTCGATGCCGTACTTTTGGCGATCAGCCTCTTTCTGAAGGATTTCAAAAACCAGATTATCTCTTTTCATAAGGGAATATTTTATTATGTGAAGTTCTTAATCAAAACTAAAACTCACCAATTGGAGTTGGGCAAAATTAGAAAATTTCTTCTCCTTTCTCTTTCAAATGAAATATATTTGTCAAAATGCTGTTTCTACTGACATTGCCATTTTTATTAAGTTTGCAGCATGATAGAATTCGAAAAATTTACGCTCGACAACGGATTGAAGGTAATCGTTCATCAGGATACTTCCACCCCGCTTGTCGCACTGAATATTTTATATGATGTGGGTGCAAGGGATGAAGACCCTGATAAAACCGGTTTTGCCCATTTGTTTGAGCACCTGATGTTCGGAGGATCGGTTAATATCCCGAAATATGATGTACCACTGGAAAATGCCGGCGGCGAAAACAATGCTTTTACCAACAATGATATTACCAATTATTACCTTACAATACCCAAACAAAACCTTGAACTGGCATTCTGGTTAGAGTCTGACCGTATGCTCGATCTTGCGTTCTCAAAAAAAAGTCTGAAAACACAGCAAAATGTTGTCATTGAGGAGTTCAAGCAATCCTATTTAAACCAGCCATATGGTGACGTTTGGTTATTGCTGAAACCGCTTGCATATAAGGTTCATCCTTACCAGTGGTCAACAATCGGTAAAGAAATTTCGCACATTGAAAATGCTACAATGGAAGATGTTAAAGCATTCTATCGAAAGTTTTATCATCCAAACAATGCCATTATGATCGTTGCAGGAAATGTAAATACGAAGGAAATTAAAACACTTGCAGAAAAATGGTTCGGGCCGATTGCCCCTAAGGAGAAACATGCTCGGAGCATTCCGAAGGAACCCAGGCAAACCCAGGAGAGAAGCCTCAGGGTTGAACGCAAAGTTCCTTTCGATTCAATTTATATGGTCTACCATATGTGTGCCCGGAAAGATAAAAATTATTATTCCACTGACCTGATGAGCGATATTTTGTCGAATGGCTACTCATCAAGGCTATACTCGAGGCTGGTGAAGGAGAAGCGGCTTTTCAGCGAAATCCATGCCTATATAAGCGGAGATATCGATGAGGGTTTATTTGTGATCAATGGCAAACTCATTGAAAATGTCAAGATGGAAACAGCTCAACAGGCCATCAGGGATGAGCTTGAGAAATTAAAGGTAACGCTTGCAAAAGAAGAAGAGATTCAAAAAGTTAAAAACAAGATTGAATCTACCCTTCAGTTTTCAGAAATCAATATTTTAGATAAAGCAATGAATCTTGCATACGCTGAGCTGCTTGGAGATGCCAACCATATCAACGAGGAAATCAATAAATATCAGGCCGTGACCGGAGAGGATATTTTAAGATCCGCACAGGAGGTTTTCAGAACAGACAATTGTTCTTCGCTTTTTTACTTTGCAAACTAATTTATGAATAACATTAACAGAAAAATACAGCCCGGCACTCACCTGATAGATAAGTTTACTTTTCCGCAGCCTGAGCTGATACGGCTGGATAACGGTATTCCGGTTTACCTTTTGAATACCGGGACGCAGGACCTTACTAAAATCGAATTTCTTTTCAGTGCAGGAAGTTGGTTTGAGGAGAAGGCGCTGGTGGCGAAATTCACCAACAAGTTGCTTAAAGAGGGAACCCGATCATATAGTGCAGCTGAAATTCATGAAACAACCGATTTTTACGGAGCGCATCTCGAGGCTTCTTCGGATAAGGACATGGCCTATGTTGCTCTGTATTCGCTTAACAAACATCTCAACCACCTGCTTCCGGTGCTCAAAGAAGTGATCCTGGAACCTGTGTTTCCGGAAAAAGAATTGCTTACGCGGATACAAAACAAAAAACAGGAGTATCTGATCAACTGCGAAAAAGTTAAGTACATTGCCCGGTTGAAATTCAATGAGCTGATCTTTGGCCAATCACACCCATACGGAAGATTCATTGAGGTTAGATGATTTTGATCAGTTGACCCATCAGGATTTGTCTGAATTTCATAAAAACCATTATAATATCAATCAATGTAAAATTATCCTTTCCGGGAAAATCCCTGCCGATCTTCCTTCATTGCTGAACAATTACTTTGGAAGCCATAAGGATGAAGCTCCTGTTATCAATAAAAAACCTACTCACATTGAACATACGGATCAACATCAAATCCATATTAAAAAGGACAAAGCAATCCAGTCGGCCATAAGGATAGGGAAGGTGCTGGTTAACAAAACTCATCCCGATTACCTGAAGTTAAAAGTGGTAAATACGATTTTGGGAGGCTACTTTGGTTCGCGGCTAATGACTACCATCAGGGAGGAAAAGGGCTATACCTATGGGATTGGCTCCGGCATTACGTCCATGCAGCATGCCGGCTCTTTTTTCATTTCTTCAGAAGTAGGAGCCGATGTAACCAACGATGCCATCGCTGATATTTATAATGAAATTAAAATAATACAGGAAGAAAAGGTACCTGATAAAGAACTGGACCTTGTCAGAAATTATATGCTTGGTTCTTTACTAAGGAGCATGGATGGGCCATTTGCTTTGTCAGAAAGCCTTAAAAGCCTTGTCGAATATGGATTGGACGTGAATTACTTCAGAAATTTCATACATACGATAAAGAATATAACTCCTGAGGAGATAAGGACGCTGGCTCAACAATATTTTGAAAAAGAAACGCTCTTTGAACTGAAGGTTGGGAAATAGTTCTATAAAAAATTAAATAACTTTACAATCGTTATTGAATAAAAAAAGGATTCTCAATATGGTCAAACGATTGTTTTTGCTCATCCTCATGTTTCCGGTGATAATAATATTCGCCCAGGTGGTGGATGCCGGTGATGCTATTACCATTAGTTCTGGTTTACCCATAAAACTTAATGGCACCTACCTGGGGTACACAGGAATACCGATCACAGCCGGAGATGACCCTTTTGTCGGACCGTTTGATATCGGGTTCGAATTTGAGTATTTCGGAGAAACCCACACCCAGTTCGCGGTGAGTCCAAATGGCCTTGTCAGTTTTGATGTTCCGAATATCATTGGTGTCAGTCACCAGGAAGTGACACTTATTCCAAACAATATTTTTATTAAAACGATCATGGGTCCTTACCAGGATTTATTTTCAAAACCCATTCAACCTCATAACGAATTTATATATTATCAAACGGTTGGAACGGCGCCTGAACGAAAACTGATTGTTGGCTGGTGTGAGGCACCTATGTTTGGCTGTCCTTCACTGAACGTGACTTACCAGATTGTCCTGAATGAATCGACTAACAATATTGTCAATCATATTCTTTCGAAACCTGAATGCGCCTACCTTCAAAACAGGGCAACCCACGGACTGAATTATAATGATGACCTGGGAGTGGTAGTTCCGGGGAGAAATGGTACATCATGGATATCAGCCAATGAGTCCTGGTTGTTTGAACCCAATGGGACTGATAATTACTCCATTTCAAGTATTGATTTCAACCCTGAACCTATCGTTCCTGTCGGAAAGCTGGAATGGGCCTGGTACAAAAACAGTTATCCCGGCGGTGAACTGTTGGGTAATGAATCTTCCTTACCTGTTCATCCAACCGAAAGCACGATTTACTATGCAGAGGTTACTTTGTGCAACGGAATGAAATATGTGGACGATGTTTCTGTCAAAGTAATTCCAATTCCGAACGCATTTAATCCAAACAGTCCATCCGAAATGAACAGAACTTTTCAGTTTTTTTCCAGTCCTACCGACAATATTTATAAATTCAAAATGTACATTTACAACAGATGGGGACAGCTGGTTTATGAAAACGAAAATATTTCGGAGGGATGGGACGGAACCCAGAATGGAAATCCCTGCAACCCGGGAGTTTATGTTTGGGTAGTTTATTATGAAGCAGAAAGTGGGGAGGTTACCAATAAGGGCAGTGTAACATTAATCAGGTAGCAATAATGGCTTTTAGTATACTTTAACAAAAAAGCCTCTGTTCGAGGCTTTTTGTTTATTTATTTTCAGTTTGAGGACTCTCTTTTATCCCCAGTTTGGTCTTCACCAATTCGGTGACATCATCAGCAGGTTCTGCATATAAAAGTAACCCTTCGGAACTGTTGAATACGTATGTGTATCCATTCTCCTTGGCAATTTCCTTTACTGCTGTTCTTGCTCTCTCAATAACCGGCGCAGTTAATTCCGATTCTTTGGTTTGTAAATCCTGAGTAGCTTTGGCTTCAAAAGCATCCAGTCTTGCTTTTAAATCGTTGATTTCAGCTTCCTTAGTAGAACGGATAATTTCGGACATGCCGGCTGCATTGGCCTGATAATCCATAAATTTATTTTCGAGCTCTGTCTGCATGGCGGCATACTGTTCCTGAATGGATTTATTATAAGCATCAAATATACCTCTTACTGAATCAAGCTCAGGCATCATATTATATAGCTTGGCAAAATCAAGATGGCCGAATTTGACTTTGGTTTGAGCAAAAGAATTTGAAGCGACAAATATCGCAACAAGCAAAACAAATACACTAACTAATTTTTTCATATTATTTAAATAGGATTAGATATTAAAATGAGGCGCAAAATTATACAAATTAATTGATCTAATTCATAAATTTTCCAAAGGGTGATTATTTTTTCTCGCTTTTATTCACCGGACCAGGATTTACATCTCCCTGCCTGGGAGGACTATTCATATTTGCAGGTTTTTGCTGATTGGTATTTTCCTGTTTGGGGGTGGTTCCTGGAGAACCCTGATATTCATCTTTCTTTCTGTCTTCCCTCCTTACTGTACCCAATACGGCTCCTACGTTATCGAGTACATCATCGCTGATATCAAATTTATTGTTGACGTAAAGCATGGTAAGGCTACCGGCCCGATCAAAAACAAAAGCATAATTTTTCTCTGTGGAAATTTCTTCAATGGCATTATATATCTTTTCCTGAATAGGCTTAATAAGCTCTTCACGTTTTATAAACAAATCACCCTCTTTGCCAAATCTTTGATTTTGCAAATCTTTTACTTCCTTTTCTTTTGCTTGAATCTCCTGCTCCCGCTTCTTTTTAACATCATCAGGCATTAAAACCACTTCGGCCTGGTAAGTTTTGTACAACTTATCTATTTCAGCAAACTTATCTTCAATTTCTTTCTGATATTCAGCTGCCAGTTCGTCAAGCTGGTTTTGGGCATCCTTGTATTCTGGGATATTATCGAGAATATAATCTGAGTCGACATAAGCATACTTCTGAGAAAATAAAAAGTAAGTACCCAGAATCATTACAAGCAAAGCGAGAATTAATTTTTTCATGTGCTGACTTTCATTTTTTAATTCGGATAAAAGGATTCTTTAAATGAATATTTATTATAGATTTAACGCTAAAAATTAAGAATTCAATATATCCCTGTCCATCTAATCGATCGATTGATTAATTGAAAAATGGAATTGTCCCTGATTGGCATTTGGTAATCCGGGAACTTCATCAAAGCCATAGCCCCAATCCAGTCCAAGAATACCAAACATAGGAAGATATACCCTTACACCAAAGCCGGCAGATTTATATAGAGAAAACGGCTCATAATCTTCTGTTTCGGCCCAACAATTTCCTGCTTCAAGCCAGGAAGTAGCATATATAGTTGCATTAGGATTGAGCGACAGGGGATAACGCAGTTCAAGAGTGAATTTGGTATACTTTGTTCCCCCTACTGATCTGGTTTGGTAATAAAATGGAGTTAAAGTTTCATTTCCATACCCTCTCATACCGATAATTTCACGTCCATCCATGTTATTGGCACCTGATAATCCGTCACCACCCATGAAATATCTCTCAAAGGGAGATATGCCGATTGCAGGGCTATATGCAGAAAGGATTCCAAATTTTGCCCGCGTCATGAGGACAAGGTTTTTATAGAGAGGTGTGAAATGGGATAATTGGATACCCCATTTATGGTATTCAATGTTTTTAAATTTCTCTTCATCCGTCAATTGAGTATAATCTGTATTTGAAAATGCTGAGTACGGCGGGGTAAAATCCAAAGAAACAGATGCTGAGGAACCACTGCGTGGATAAATCGGAAAATCAACTGAATTCCTTGATAAAGTAATATTAAAGGCGATATTATTATAGTTACCAGTTCCGTCACCAAAGGTAAAAACTTGTTTATACTGGTATAATTCATAAAACATGAAACTAACACCTGTATACAATTGAAAGTAGTCATCCGGCCAGGTTAAACGTCTGGCTAATCCAACAGTAATACCATCATTTTTAAACGAATAGCGCTGGGGATTATCTTTTGGTAAACCGTTTGAATAAGTTGAATGGTAATAACTTAAAGTTAATGAATGTGGCTTTTTACCACCAATCCAGGGTTCGGTAAATGAAATGCTGTAACTGATGTAACCTTTGCCATAAGACTGAACCCTAAGGCTGAGTTTTTGTCCGTCACCGGTCGGGACAGGCCTCCATTCCTTCAATTTCAAAATGTTTCGCAAAGAAAAATTGTTAAATGAAACCCCAAGAGTACCAATGACCCTGCCGTAGCCCCAGCCACCTGAAAGCTCAATCTGGTCAGATGAAGTTTCTTCAACCTGGTATTCAATATCCACAGTTCCTTCAGCCGGATTGGGCTGAACATTGGGGGTAATTGTTTCGGCATTAAAATATCTCAATTGGGCAAGTTCACGGGTTGTCCTAATGATATCCGAACGCGAGAATAGCTGACCCGGCAAAGTCCTTAATTCCCTCACCACAACATGATCATTCGTTCGGGTATTCCCCTTAATTGTAACTTTATTGATGGTTGCCTGTTTCCCTTCGTATATTCTGATCTCGAGATCAATGGAATCATTTTCGACCAATACCTCAACAGGGTTTGCCTGAAAAAAAAGATATCCGTCATTCATATAAAGTGAACTGACATCATCTTCACTCTGATTGAAGATTAAGTTCGAATTAAGGAGTTCCCAGTTATAAATATCTCCTTTATCTATCCTTAGAATCCTATTGAGTATGGCATCAGGGTATTTGGTGTTTCCTACCCAGGTTATATTACGGAAATAGTACCGGTTACCCTCATAAATATCCAGATCGATGCCAACCGTATTATCAGGATTTCGATATACCGAATCCTTTATTATCTTAGCATCCCGGTAACCTTGTCCATTATATTTTTCTATTAAAGTCAGAAGGTCTTCATCGTATTTCTCTTTAATGAACTTGGATGCTTTGAATATCCTGAGCCGTATGTTTTTGACAAAGTGATCTTTTGAATCTTCAACCATACTATCAATTTGCAGGGTTACAGCGTGTTTAACCAGATTGAAAATATATTCTTCCAGATGGTAAAAAGGTGTGAAGGAACCTTTTTCTTTGGTCTCTTTAAGGAATTTTTTGACTTTTTGATCATCAAAATGCTGATTACCCGCAATATTGACCGATTTGATTCTAATTTTTTCCTTTTTATCAATGTCAATCTGCAACCTGACATGATTTTTCCTCAGACTGTCCTCTATCTGAGATATTTTAACATCAGTATCAAGGTATCCTTTTTCAACAAAATAATTACGGACAGTATTCCTGGTTCTTATCAGCAGGTTATCAGTAACAACATCGCCGCTGGCAAGCTTGATTTCATCTCTCACGTTATCAGCCTCTGCTTTTTTAATCCCACCAAAAGAGAAGGTTGACATCCTGGGTCGTTCTTTGAGGTCGATGTTTAAGAAAATAAGTTCACCCTGCACCTGCGTTGCTGAAATGATCACATTTTCAAACAAACCCTGATCCCAGAGAGTTTTTATGGCCTTTGAAATTGCCTCACCGGGAACGGTTATTTTATCTCCAACAGTAAGGCCTGAAAGGGTAACCAGTACACTATTATCAAGGTATTTAATTCCGGTAACTGTGATTCCCCCAATCTCATATTTCTTTGGATTGGCATAATCCAGCTCTTCAATTTCGCCTAAGCCAATTTGACCCACGGCCGAAATGATCAGCGACATGAATAAAAGCCCAACTCCAAAAATTTTCCTTCGCATGTCTTTATTGGATTATCTGTTCACTGATTTTTCCAAATCTTCTTTCCCTTTTCTGATAATCAACAATGGCTTCATACAGATCTTCCTTCCTGAAATCAGGCCAAAGCTTCGGAGTAAAAAATAACTCCGCATAAGCGATCTGCCAGAGCAGGAAATTACTGATCCGAAATTCGCCACTGGTTCTTATTAATAGTTCCGGATCAGGTATGGAATGTGTGATTAAACAGGACTCGAATAAAGCCTGATCAATTTTCTCTGAAGAAATTTCTTTTGCTTCCACTTTCCTGGCAATCATCTTGGCGGCATTGGTAATTTCCCAACGTGAACTGTAACTCAATGCTAAAATCAATTTCATCCGATCATAATGCTGGGTGTCTTTAATGGCCTCAGAAAGCTCATTCCTTGTAACCTGCGGAAGTGAGTCAAGGTCACCAATAGCCATTAAGCTTATTTTGTTATCATGCAGCGTCTTGGTTTCATTATGGATGGTCCTGACCAGCAATTTCATGAGCGCATTTACTTCCGATTTCGGTCGTTTCCAGTTTTCGGTTGAAAAAGCATATAAGGTCAGGTATTTAATTCCAATTTCAGCTGCGGCCTCTGCACTCTCCCTTACAGATTTTACTCCATGATAATGACCAAATGTTCTGAGCTTTCCCCGTTGCTTCGCCCAACGTCCATTGCCATCCATAATGATAGCAATATGTTTTGGCAACCTTTCTTTTTCAATTTTCTCCTTCCAACTCATTACCGGCCATTCATAATTAATATCTATTTTCGTAATCAGAACACTTATTCCTGTTAGTCATGTTAATATTATAAGTAAGGGTAAGTCCTGCAAAGGAATACCAATCATTTGTTTTTGAATTACCCCTTTGCATGTCTGGTTTATGATTGCGGTTAGGATCTGAGAACTGCAAGGATTCTAATTCTTCATCACTTAGTTGATCCGGATTTGATGCGTCAAGGTAATAGGTTGTGCTGATATCATCAATATAATCAGTGAACGTCTTTCGCATGCCCCATTCTAATGTGGCGGCTATTCTTTTCGAAAAGCTATATTTTACTCCTATTCCAAAAGGAATACTTAAGGCATAATAAGAATAATACGTGTTTTCAGTTCGATAATCGCGTAAATCCAGGTTGCCGATCTGGGGGCGGTGGTAAAGCGTGGCTGCTCCTCCAAAAATGTATGGAGTGAAATAATTCTTCATGCTTCCGGTGAAATAGGGAAGGAAATTAAATTCCACTACCCCGCCAAGTTCCCACATGCTGGAAGTAAATTCCAATGATCTTTCTTCATTGTATTTGGCTTTCTTATCGCTTCCGTTAAGAATTCCCTTATAAAGATTAACCTTAACAGCCCATCGTGATCCAAGCGGATAACGGCCAAGAACTCCATATGCAATGCTGGTTTGAAGGAAAGGCTTATTGGGATTGATGTCACCCATATAAAAAGAACCTCCCCCAAAAACACCAATCTCCAACTGAGCAAAAGTAAAGATGGTAGTAATCAGAAAACAAATAATGAGAATGAATTTTTTCATAAATCGACGCAAAAATATGATTTTTTCAATTCAATTTCTTACAAGATTCCAGTAATTGTTGATGATTGTTGGTTAAAAAATCATTAATTCCTCAGGTCAAGCCCCCACATTAGCTTTTCGCGAATGGTTTTAAAATAACTTTCATCATCAAGCTGGATCAGGTTTATCATAAAATCTTCTTTTTTTATCAAGAGCTCCATCGTAGAATCTATTGTTACGGAACGCGAATCAAGGCTTATAAAAAACTCTTTGATCCTGCCAACTACTTTTATTTTAATCTCACTATTGTCGGGGATAACGACAGGTCGTACCGTTAAATTGTGCGTGGCGATAGGGGTTATAACGAAATTCCGGGACTGTGGAAGAATGATAGGTCCACCACAGCTTAACGAATATGCTGTTGACCCTGTGGGTGTTGCGATAATCAATCCATCAGCCCAATATGAGTTCAGGAATTCGTCGTTAACAAAAGCTTGAATTTTCAGCATGCTGGAGGGATACTTTTTATAAACAGTAAACTCATTCATAGCATAATTCAAATTGCCAAATAAGTTTTCGGTGGTTTCCAGTCTGAGCAAAGTACGCTGGTCCAGTTTGAATTGGTTATTCAATAATTGGTGGATTGCCTGATGGATTTGATCCTTCGACACGGATGATAAAAATCCCATCCTGCCCAGGTTGATACCTAAAACCGGTATCCCGGAATCCTGAACGAAAGTTATGGTATCCAGCAAAGTTCCGTCGCCTCCTATTGAAAAAAGAAAATCAACTGAACCTTTTAATCCATTGTTATCATTAAAAGTGTGGGTGTCGGGCGGAAGATCAAGAAACTCTTTTATCATCCTGAGGAGAGGTTCATAAACCACGAAAGTGACATGATATTTTTCAAGCTCTCCAAATATTTGCTTAATATATGGAGCGCTTTCCGCTGAAATCACTTTGCCAAACAATGCAACCCTCATCTGAGTATGAGTTTACTGATCAATGAAATACAAGATTACAAAATAATTCAACAATGGTAAACTATTTAACATTTATTATGACAACTACCATTTGTGACTTTTCTAATTTGTCTGGAAAATACCCACCCTATAATTTGCATATTTTATTAGGGTTACAGTTCAGTTATGTCTAAATAGAAGGCATA
Organism: uncultured Bacteroidales bacterium; assembly: GCA_963705185.1. Classification (GTDB taxonomy): domain Bacteria; phylum Bacteroidota; class Bacteroidia; order Bacteroidales; family JAADJA01; genus JAADJA01. The sequence goes on along the minus strand of CAVPJF010000002.1, from coordinate 7,005 downwards.
AAAGCAATAAAGAAACCTGATTCACCCATTTTATTAAATGAATATTCCAGCCTAACAACAAAGTCATAATACGTTACAAAGTCCAATCCAATACCGTATCCTATATTAATCTCATTTGCCAATGGATTGTATACATTTTCCCTGTTGTCAACAACATATCCAAAATCGGCAAATAAATTAATGTAAATAGCATAATACAGCTTACTGAATTTATCTGTGGGGATAAAATCAAATGATTTAACCCTTGTAGGAACCAATACAAACTTCAAATTATTTTTTAATAGCCCAAAATGTTGTCCGTCAATCACGTAATATTCATATCCACGAATAAAATCTCTTCCATAACCCATTCCTGAAAGGTAATAATAGGGTTGATCCCAAAAGGGTGAAATTTTTCCAGTTAATCCGGAAGCAAAATACAATCGTCCTTTAATCTGGAAGTACTTTCTGAAATTTGACTTGATCGAAAGTGTATTAACCTCAGGGTCATTGAAAAAACCAAGTCCTTTTTTGTCCAGTTCCGCATCGAAATAATAGCCATTTAACGGGTATTGCTTATAATCCCGGTAATCACTTCTGAACTGGTAGTAAAAACCTAAAAACTGATTTCGGGTGCAACTTCCAAATGAATAATCAGGATTAAAAACCAAAACCGAATCAGATACCAATAAATTTGTATACCCGAATTTTAGCAAGTTGATATTATGAATTCCTTTCCGATAATAAGTTTCTGCATATGCATAGTACTTCCTTCTGGGATATTGAATTTCACTTTCAAAATAAACCTCTTTATTCCCAATAGGAGGATTCACAAGGGTATCAAATGAATTATAGGCTATTTCATGGTTTTGGGAAAAACCACCGGCAATCCCCAAACCCCAGGTTTGTTTTTTATTTATATAAGGCTTTTGATAGCTCAATTCATATTTTTGATCATAACCAAAGCGGGCATATATAATCAGTTTTTCTCTCCGGCCTCTGAAATTATTCCATGTAAGGAAAAGGCCATAATTTAATCGGCTCCAGTCTTTCTTACTTAGCCATTCATTAAAATTTCGATCGGCAAACTCAAAGATAGGGACCGGCCAAATATACCATCTTTCAATGAATTCAAAATTCAGATCAATTTGATCCGGTGATCCTTCCACAGGTAGCGAGTCAATAGTAACAAAATTAAATAAGGATGTATTGATAAGGTTTTTACGGCTTTGTTGCAATGCTAAACTAAGATCCTGAACAGGAACGGTGTCGTTTTCTTTAACCAGCAATTCTCGTCTTATAATGCTTTCTTTGGTTATTTTATTTCCGGTTAAGGTAATCTTTCGGATAATAACTTTAGATGGAAGCGAATCGGGAGAAGCGTTTTTCCCGCTGAGGTCTTCGATTCCGGCATATATAGCAAGAGAACTTACAAAAAAGGATAAAACCAGAAAACATCTCATTCCTAAATGTTAAGATAATTCATTAAAGCATTATACCTGTCGAGCAGATCATCAACCATTTTTTTATCCTCCAGAAAGGTAGCTTTAATCGTATAATCATACCGGGTCAAAGCCTTGACTAATGATTGAATTTCATATTTATTCAGCTTTATGGTCACCTCCATTTTTGTTGAATCAATATCGGATGAAACATACAAACTGAGAATTTTAATATCCTGCGACTCGACAATTTGAGCGATTTGAGATAATACGTAATCATTCTGATTTAGTTCCAGAATTATGATAGCACCCGGATTATACATTGCGGTCAATTTACCAAAATGCTCAACCAGGTTGTTTACGGTTATGCAGCCTAAAAATAATTTGTTATCATCCAAAACAGGAAGTATAGAAATCTTCTCTGATGTCATGATTTTAATGACTTCAAATATATGCTGGGACTCATTAATATAAACCAACTTGTAAGGGACTTTTTGCTCAGCCAAAGGAGCATCAGGATCAGCTAATTTGAAAATTTCGGATTCACTGATGAGCCCCAGATAAAGGGGACCATCCAGTACAGGTAAAAATGAAACCCTGTATTCGTCCATGTAATATAAGGCATCCGATCCGGTTTCTGCAACCTTAAGGGAAGGAATGGCAGAAGTCATGAGTTGTTTTGAGATCATAATTATAAGTTAAATTTTCAATTTAAAATCATATTAAAACTGTCCTATCGATTCCTGTAATCACTTTCAGCTTCTTTCCAATAATCATCAGTTAAAATTCCAAGATAATTATTGTACCTCGATTTGCTGATTTTACCTTCGGCAATGGCCTTTTGAATGGCGCAGCCGGGTTCATGAACATGGGTGCAGTTGCTGAACCTGCAACCGTGCATATACTTCCTCATCTCCGGAAAACGTTCGGCAATTTCCTGACGATTAAAATCAGTAAGACCGAATTCCTTGATACCGGGAGTATCAATGATATAACCTCCATTGGCCAGCCGGACCATTTCAGCAAAAGTTGTCGTATGCATTCCCACACCATGATAACCGGAGAGCTCTTTTGTTTTGAGCGCCTGGCTGGGCTCCAGAGCATTTATCAAAGCTGACTTTCCGACACCGGAATGACCCGAGAACAGGGTTTTTTTATCTTTCAGGTCATGTTTCAGAATATCTAAATTTTCACCCCGAAGAGCGGATACAGAAAAGCAAATATAACCGGCATCTGTATATATTTTCTCTAGCTCTGTCATCTGCTTATTCAATTTCTCATCATAAAGGTCTATCTTGTTGAAAATGATACCTGCAGGAATATGATACGCTTCGGTCGTCACCATGAAACGATCAATAAATCCGGTCGAGGTTCTGGGATATGCCAGTGTTGCAACAAGTAAAGCCAGATCGATATTAGCAGCAATGATGTGCGATACTTTGGAAAGTTTGGTTGCTTTGCGGATAATGTAATTATTTCGTGGCAAAATATCATTGATCAAACCTGTCTTATTGTCTTCAAGTAAGATAAAGCTGACGTTATCCCCCACAGCGATGGGATTGGTAGTCTTAATTCCCTTCATTCGGAAAGTACCTTTCAGTTTACAACTGAATACTTTCCCATCCTTTGACTCCACTGTTAACCAGCTTCCTGTAGATTTTATTACCAAACCATCCATAAACAATTATGTTTAGCTTTTCTATCAATCAACAAAACATTACCAGACATCTGAATAGAACTGAAATTATGAGAGGAATTATTATCAGGGAAAATTATAATGCTTTTTAATGGGTTTTTTAATATCCCATGTACAATTCAATCCATCTTTGAATGTAACAAAGTTTCCTTTTACAATGTTGCATTTACCCTCAGAAGTTTCGATAGTCACCTCACCCTCAAGGATCAGACATTCTTCATCACCGTCATAATGCCAGTCGAAACGTGAAACTTCCTTTTCCCAAACCGGCCAGCTCTTTATTTTTCTTTCAGCGATTTCAGATTCGCTTAATTGTTTGACAATTACCTTTTCCATTTGATATTTTTTGTAAAATTAAACCTTTCGCCTGAATTCATTTCATCGGTCTCACAATCCATTGATTTTAATTAGGAATTTAGGATCTTATGAATGGAAATCTGTTTTCATTCCGGAATTCATTTCCTCGATGAACATTAACAATTGATCTTTTCCCAGTCCAGTTTTTGCAGATGTAACGATCGAAATGGGTGCTTCATCCCATTGCTGCAACAAAACCTTTTTATAGGCTTCCAGGTTATTTTTTAGCTGCGACTTTGAAAGCTTATCTGCTTTAGTAAACAGAAGTGCAAAGGGCAGGCTTTTCTCTCCGAACCAGGATATAAAATCAATATCCGATTTTTGTGGTTCCAGGCGTGAATCTATCAATATGAAAGTTGTAATAAGGTTGGTGCGATGGATAAGGTAATCATCAAGCATTTTTTCCCACTTAAATCTGAATTGATTTTGAGATTTTAGCAAATCCATATCCAGGTAAGTCAACCAGGTACCAGTTGTTATTGATGATAAAATGATTGATCAGTCGTGTTTTACCGGGTGTATTTGATGTTTTTGCCAAATTCTTTCTGCCTGTCAGCATGTTGATCAATGAAGATTTCCCGACATTCGAACGGCCAATAAAAGCATATTCAGGAATATCCGGTTTGGGACATTGAATGTAATCGGTATTGCTGACTACAAATCGGGCATCAGTGATAATCATTCATTCAGGTTTATTAGGGTCACCCGGGAAACTTCCGGATGGAATTAATCATTGCTTTTAAATGTTGACAAATGCCTGTCTTTCTTGTAATCATATATGTCGGCAATGGTAATGATGATTGCAGACTCTTCCACTTCGCCAAATTCATCATTGATGGTAGTTCCGAACATTTTCATCGACCCCGAAAGATTCATATAAGCATTCACCAGGGGCGGAATCTGCTCACCCAACCTCCTCAATTTTTGTATCAGAATTTTATAATCCTCATCATAATTTGCACCCATGAAAATACTGCGCAGCACTTTTTCTTTTGTCCCGATTTTGAGTGGAGCTTTCGGCCTGACAAGCTCTTCCGGATCGGGAAAATATTTATGTAAAAAATACAGGATAAGGTCACGCGCAAAAGAATCATAGCTTGGATACATTGTAATTTTTCCAAAGAAATATCTTACTTCAGGATTGACAATTGTAATAGCACCTAAACCGTCCCACAAATTATCCAGTGAATACATTCCCTTCCTTAAATTGACGGTTGGCTGATAATTGGGCTGAACAAAAGACCTTCCCAATTCAAAAGTGACGGGCCAGTAATCTGTAATAAACTTTTGTGAAAACCTGAACAATTTAGAAGTTGGGGTATGGGGTTGTCCCTCCTTATCATTTTTCACCTCGCTACCAATTAAATAACGATACCCTCCTACAATTTCCTTGTCCTCAGGATTCCAGACAATCAATTGCTTAAAGGGTGAGTCGCCCTGGTCATAATCATCAATATCGAGTCTTTTACCTGTCCCCCCACCTGCGTCACGGAATGTAATCTCACGTAATCGACCAAGCTCGCGCATCACATTGGGTGCTTGATTGTGTGTAAAAATAAAAATTTTATTATGGCCATTATTGGTGTCTCTGAAAAACAGTTCATCTGTTAGTTCTTTTTCAAGAAGCTGGCGATCAACAGGTGGAATTATTGTTTCCATATAATCAAATATTATTAATGGTTCTATTTATTTAAAATTTGATTTCAGTCATAGCTTATTCATCTTTTATTCCATCAGGATAAGGATGGATTGAAAGGTTGCTCGATTCCTTTTGCGCCAATATTATATACATGTTTTTTAACCTTTTCAGCCCATTCATTGAAATTGTATTTGTTATCAAATGTTTGATAAGGAATAGGTTTCCCAATTTTAATATTAATGATCTTATTCTTTTGTTTATACATCTCATCCGGCAAAAAGAGCATTTCTATGTTGGCTTTAATGTTGAACATTTTTCGCAGGTTTGCCAACCTGTAAAAGAAACTTGAATTTCTTCCATCGATATGCACAGGGATTATATCCCTTTTATATTGTTTTGATTTGGAAATAAAAGTTTTTCTCCATTCCAGGTCCATGATTCCGCCCTTTTGCTTTCGTGATACCAGTCCGGCCGGAAAGTACAATATCATCTTTTCCGACTCAAATGTTTTTTGGATGATTTCGACATTTTCGTTATTGCTGCCATGCTTATTTATCGGAATAAACAGCTCCCGTAGATTAGGAAGGTAAAGCAGAATATCATTTACAGGAAATACAATATCTTTTCTTTTCCGGCCCATGACCTGCATTAGTGCGACACCATCGAGGCCACCAAGCGGGTGATTGGAAGCAATAATATAGCGCCCGGTTGAAGGAACATTTTCATCACCAGTGACTTTTACAATCACCCCAAAGCCTTCAATGATTGCATCAACAAAATCAAGCCCATGAGCTTCCCTGTTTTTATATAGAAAATCATTGATCTCCCCTTCATGAATGACTTTTCTAAGGTAAGCAAAGACGAAACCAGGTATCCATTTTACCAATCCTGGATTTTTAGTTCTAAAAACATTTTCAATATCTATCGTCCGCTCGGTAATTTTAAATTCCTCCATGCAATTTCGCTTTACCTGGCAAAATTATGCAATATTCCTTTACTTTCAGTTTCTACTGTTTCATGCCCCAGGAATATATCCAATCTGTATCAATGCTTTCCATTATTGCATTCAACCATAATAAAAATTTCATAAATCCTATACCAAATGGATAAAAAGTGGAGTTATTAACATTCTGGTGGGAAAAAGTGCAAAAAAGTTATTAACATTAGGTAAAAAGTGGGAAAGAATATATATTTTTATCCACTGAAAATTTAATCGATGACAAACCTGACATACACATACGAGTGCAAAGCTGATTCGAAGGGGAGAGTAGCACTTCCCGGCGGGCTGAAGAAAGAGCTTGCTCCCGTACTGAACAATGGATTTGTGATTAAAAAAAGTGTTTTCTATAACTGCCTTGAATTATATCCGAAAGCAGAATGGGATAAAGAGATGGCCGGAATTGATAAACTCAACCGCTTTGTAAAGAAGAATGTGGATTTCATAAGGAAATTCATGGCGGGAGTAAGGCCAGTTGAGCTGGATAGTACCGGCAGGATCAATATCCCCAATGAACTGATCGCGTTTGCTAAAATTTCGAAGGATATCGTATTGACTTCGCAAATTAATAAAATAGAAATCTGGGATAAGGCAATTTACGAAAAAGTTTTGAATGACGAAGGAGTAGACTTTGGTACGCTGGCGGAAGACGTGATGGGGAAATCTCAAATAACCGAAGAATGATATATCATCAACCGGTTTTATTGAAGGAAAGCATAGAAGGATTAAATATCAGAAAAGGTGGCATCTACGTGGATGCCACGTTTGGTGGAGGCGGACATTCCCGGGAAATTTTAAAACACATTGGTGATGGTTCTTTGATAGCATTTGATCAGGATCAGGATGCAATGAAAAATAAGATGGACGATCAGCGCCTAATCCTGATTAACCAGAA
>CAVPJF010000001.1:0-54102 GCA_963705185.1 uncultured Bacteroidales bacterium | reverse complement strand
GAGCAGGTATTCATTACCATTCTTCGATTTGAACATTTTGTGTTTACTTTTAATATTCATCAGGCATTTAACCGCAATTCGAAATAGTTTTTGTCAACTCGGGTTTTGCCTCTAAATTTTAGTGCACAGTGGGAGCGATTTCTCAAAATATTTAAATGCTTTCTTTTGTTTGTATTGTATTGAATATGCAAAGGCTGCCACTTTTCGGTATCCATGAATACGGTGGAAAGGTACATTCTTTGATTTTTCAATAGGTAAAAGTGCTGCTGCTTCAATAATGGATCAACATCTGTTTTATCCTTATCAGGCTTATTTTTTAACAAGGGCAAGTTCGTAGGAACAGCTTGCAAGCAGGTATTCGCAGAAAATAACTTTTTACTATTTTGGTTTGTTAAAACTTTTGATGAATTTTTGGCCTCCTGCAAGTCATTCACAGCTTCGCTCTATTTCATTCCTCATGCTCTGTGCAATGCAGCGGTAGCAATGCAGCACCTGCAATACAGCCAAATGGTCTGTTTTTCCGGTGTGTTCAATTCCTTCACCACAAGTTTTGATTACTTCTTCAAATTTCGATTTCTTAAGGTGATTTAATGATTTAAGACGATATCCCGCACCCGCGCATGCCGTTTTCAAAAGAATCGTAGAGGTCACAGAAAAAAACTGGAAGCAATGACCATAGATTCAGTAAATATCCTCTTTCTGCAAGCTTAAACCCATCGAATCTTTGCAGACCGATAATTCCCATACAGCACCTTTTTGCAGGCCCAGATTGTATAAATATTCCTGTTCAGGGTCCTCCTGCCACTTGCCTGCATAGAATTCGTATAATTTACAACCAACTCTATACTGTAACCAGTAAACACTATCCTTCTTACTCCTGTCTTATGAGCAACTTCGAGTATCTTTTGTGCGGTTTTAAAAAAAAGCCCCATCCAACTGAAAAAAACACTATACTCTGAAAAAATACCCAACACATAATCGCTGTTACTGATTCCATATTTCATGAATAACTTCACAACGAATTGAGATTCAATAAATAACCGCTTGGGATTCACTGTGGTGAGCGCTTCTCCCTTATGAAGAAGCATGCGATAAACTGTTTCGATATTATCAGGAGGCTTTCTGTTTAGAAAAAGCCATTGATTACGGATCAGAATAATAAAACTAAAAAAATAAAAGGCCGAACCTAAAATTCGCAATGTCCTATTTTTGGGAATATGAAAATGATAAAAATCAAGAACACGATCGAAATAATCCACTGCTTCAAGGTTCAGTCCCTTCATGGCATAGGCAAGCCCAATCTTTTCTTCGATATCGCAACTTTTGTTTATTGATGTTTGTCTTATTGTGTTCAATATAGACCACCAGTGCCTGTTTGAAGTAATTGATCGCTTCGGAGGATGCACCTGCTGCCAATGATTTCTCACCTGCTTTAAAGAGATACTCTTCCATCTTCTCCGGCACCTCGGCTTTGCCATAGTGCATCGCCAACACACCATAAAATTCCGGAAGCTTGTCGGCAAAGACTTTTTCGATGGATCGGGCAATCTTCAGGTGAAGTTCTTTCTTAGTCTTTAGCAGGATGGAATCGTAAGTAGCCTGTTGCGCCAGCGCATGTTTGAAAAGAAACTCAACCTCTTCCTTGTGCCTGTGCTCGTTGAGCAATTGTGTTTCCTTGAGGTATTGCAGGCGGGTATCAAGTTCTTCGATGGTCTGCGCGGCTCTTCAAGTACTTTGTAATAAAAATTACGGCCAATGACCGATGCCGTTCGGAGTAAACCTTTTGTTTTTTCGTCTAAGCGGTCAATCCTCGAAAGAATCACCTTGTCAATGGTTTCAGGGATATTGGCGTACTGAACCCGGTCGGTAACAATGAACAGGTTGTCTTTGATTTCGATCAAACCTTCATCAATAAACGAACTTAATACTTCTTCGATGAAAAACGGATTCCCTTCCGACCGTTACAATCAGTTGTTTGATGTCGTCCGGCAGGTTGGTTGGTTCAGCAAGTTGCCGATCAGTTTTGCCGATTCTGCTTCAGTCAGCGGTTTAACGATGATTTCCCGGTAATGTTCCGGAAGATTTTCTTTTGCAAAGGACTTTAGTTTTTCCCGGTTTCTTTAAAACCCGGACGGAACACATTGATGAATAATAGCCGGTGGTTTTTTACCAGCTTAAACAACGACTCCATGAATGAGATGGATGAAAGGTCGGCCCAGTGGGCGTCTTCAACCATGATCACGATGGGGCGGATGCTTGCTGCGCGCGACAGTAAATCCCTGGTATTTTTCAGGATCAGCCGTTCGAGTGCTTCGCCTTCAATGCCTTTCACCCGCTGCCTGGCTTCTCCTTCAAGCGTGTAGCCCATCATGGTGGCGACAAATGGGATGATTTCGGCTGCCTGTTCCGGATAAATGCGGTGGATATTGGCAGTAAGCTTTTCGATAGGAAACTGCCGGGTTATCATCTTCCTTAATTCCCGACCACGATTTGATGATCTGGATGATGGGGTGAAAGCTCAGGTTTTTGCCCTCCGACAAGGCTTTCCCTTCGAAAAAAGCAACATTCCTGACGATTTCCTTTTGCATGATCTCGGCCATCAGCCTCGATTTTCCGATTCCGGCTATCCCTTCGATGTTCAATACCCCGCCCCGCCCATTGAGCAGTTGCTTGATGGATTCCTCAAGCGTTCTGACCTCCTTCTGCCGGCCAACCATTGCCGAAGTGATGATGCGCCCGCTCTGAAGCGGAGGCTCATGGAGATTCTTTGACTTAACTGCAACTTCATAAATCGCTATCGGCTTTTTATAGCCCTTTACAGGGACGGGTTCGAGCGCATGAAAGGAAAAATCATTCATGGCATTCTTTCGGGTTTCTTCTCCCACAAGTATCTGCCCAGATGTCGCCATGTTGCAAATATGCGATGCAAGCTGGATGGCTTCTCCAAAGTAATTTTCCTGGCGGCTGGCTCCGGAACCGACCGCTGCGATAAAGACCTCGCCTGTGAATATGCCGATATTGAGCCCTATAGCTGCTGGCAAATTCTCTTCCGATTTTATCTCCGAAAATTTATTCTGCATCTCGATGGCTGATTTTATAGCATTGATGCATGACTTTTGTTCCTCTTCATTCATACCATAAAATGCAATGACACTTTCACCCATGTATTTGTCAGGCTTGCCGCTGTATAGCCTGATGATTTGATCGGTAAAAGAAATGCACCGCCCAAGCAGGGATGCAATTTCACGGGAATCAGAACCCTGCTGGAGGCTGGAAAACCCACTAAAAGAAAGGAATAAAACGGTAACTTTCCTTGATGATGCCTCTTGATTTTGCTCAGTCATTTTTTTGGATTTATAATTGTTCCCTTAACCCAAAATTAAACTTACTTGTACCTATCAAGGTTTTGATGACTATTGGCCACAAAGGCACTAAGACTCTAAGTTACACTAAGTAATAATTTAATTTATGATCTTTCTTAGTGATACCTTCGTGCTTTTGTGTCTTGGTGGCTAATTTTCATTTCATTATTTTTTAACTCTTGATTCGTAGCACTAAAAAAAACATTCTTATGCAAGACTCTCAAACAGGTCGAGCAGCATATCTTTTTTACGTGATGCAACCGGAACAACCGACCCATCCACCATTTTAACCTCGCCTCCATCCAGCTTGTCGAAATAGCTTAACTTATTAATGTTGATGATATGCGATTTATGAATCCTGTGAAAGCCTTTGTCAATCAAAGCTTCTTCATATTCCCTGATGGGTTTGGAGACCAAAATTTTTCGTCCGTCCTGGATAAAAAAGGTGGAATAATTTCCGTCGGCTTCAATACGAACAATATCACCGGTGTTGATCAGATGAACCTGCTCGCTGGTTTTCAAAAGAATCTTATCGGTTTTGTTCAGCGACTTCAGGTTTTCCTCCATGGCTTTAAACTTCAGCTTCTCTTCATACCTGATAAGGTCATCAGCTCTGTTGATAGCCAGTGCCAGGGCTTCCTCGTCAATGGGTTTGAGGATATAATCCACCGCCCCGAACTTATAACCTTTGATAGCATATTCCATATATCCTGAAATAAAGATCACCTTAAAATCAGGTTTGTTGAAATACTTGATCAGGTCAAAACCGCTGCCATCGGGCATCTTTATATCGAGCAATACAAGGTCGGGTTCGTGCTCGTTAATGGCGGCGACACCCGTTTTTACGCTGTCGGCGGTAGCAACAACCGTCACATTGGGACAATACGTCTCAACGGTTTTGCGGATGAGTGCATTGGACAACGGCTCATCATCAATTATGATCACCCGTATCATGAAAAAATTTTCCACGAATGTAAGAATTAAATCTATTCAATAAACAAAGAACCCGAAAAAGGGCAGCCACCTTGCGGCTGCCCTTAAACCCCAATATTAACTAAAGACCAAAGGGTTTTTAATCAATTTTGGTGAACTTAATATAATGATCATGGCTATTGGTAGTCAATTTTAGAATGTAAACTCCTGTTTTAAGTATATTTGCGTCATAATAAACTTCGTATGAATTCATTGATAACCATTCATCGAGTAATATATCCAATCTCTTTCCTGTACAATCATAAAGTTCGAGAATATGCCTGCCGGGTTCGCCGGAAATAATCCTTACCGAACATTTATCAGAAACCGGATTTGGTGAAATAATTATAACCGGCACTTTCGCTAGGTTTTCTTTAATCTCTGTGATTAATTCCACCTGGATCGTATTTGAATATTCGCTAAAACCATAAGCATTATTTGCCCTGACCCTGTAATAGAGCCCAGCTCAAATCCGGAACAGTGACCGTGTAATTAGTTGCATTGACAACCTGAATGTTTCCACTGATTATATTTTCAAAATTTTCATCTTCAGCCACATCTAGATAATATTCATCCGCATCAAACGCTTCCTGCCAGTTTGCAGTAAAGTAATTAGTATAAACTTCGGTAGCCGCCAAAGCGACAGGTGTTGCAGGTACGGGATAATAATAAGCACCCATATCAGAGTGAGTTCCGTTAGGGTCAAAAATAGTCGGGTCGCCGGTGTCGATGCAGGGTGAACCATAACTCAAATGGTAATTCAGTGCAAGGACATCCGCAAACATAGGATCCGCATCAATGTTGTTTTCATACACACCGTTTCCGATGCCATAGGGGCCAATTCCTGCTTCACCTCCTTCGATATCATTATATTCAAAATCAACATTGCAATCATTGGAGGTAACTGAAATCTGGTTACCTGTATTACCTGAATTTTCCCGGAAAATATTATTGATAAATTGTGGATTTGAGCTATCATAAATATCCACAGCTCCACCATTGCTCATGGCCGAATTTAATACAAAAGTGTTATTTTCAACATAAGGATTACAGTTATTCCAAATCTCTAAGACGCCGCCATCGTTCATGGCTGAATTGTTGTAAAACAAGTTTCTGTTTATCTCAGGGTTTGAATTATCATAACACATAATACCTCCACCGTACTTTGAATTATTGTTAATAAACTCACACTGGCTGATGACAGGACTACTATTCCTTAATGCTATCGCACCTCCGCTGGCAGGGTAGTATGCATCAAACAAAGCCCTGTTGTGATGGAAAAGGCAGTTCTCGATAATGATGTTGTTGTAGTTCCTTATTGCTAAAGCGCCCCCGCAGTTGTAGCCTGAGGTATAGGGAACGGCCGGCGGAGCAGAACCATACTCAAAAATCCAATGCTTAAAAACTGAAGTCGGGTTGGAAGTTAATGTACTGTCAAATTCGATATGCCCCCAACCCAGTTCAGGATTAACGGCGGTGAAGACAATGCTCCCCAGATTGCTCGTGTCACCCACTGCCTGGATGGCACCATCTACTTTGAAGTGAACACGGTCGGAGAATTTAACCCATCCACCGGGTTCAATTTCAAATGATTGGTTATCGCGGAATGGTAATGTCACCGTAACAATGTAAGGGTGCCCGTCCATGGTCCACTGACCTATACATCACCCGGCAACGCCTGTGTCCCTTCATCGGCGGCTACTAGTTGAGCTTCATTGATCTGCCAGAACCACCGCCTACCTTCCATTACCGCTGAAGGTTTCGTTGGCATAATTCGCCATTGTGAACAGTCTAATCTCGCTGTTCCATATCGTTAAAATAGATCAGCCACAGCCTGTATATATCCGCCGAACTGTTGCCGGAAGAGTCGTGAACGGATGTGATGGCCGATGTTCCCGCTCTGGGATGGTGGGGAACATCGGCCATCACATCCGTTTACGATGCTTCCGGCAACAGTTCGGCAGATATACAGGCTGTGGCTGCATCTTTTTTTAAAGATATGGAACAGCGGCAGATTCAAACTGTCACAACAATGGCGACTTATGCCAACGAAACCTTCAGCGGTAATGGAAGGTTAGGTGGCGGTTTCTGGCAGATCAATGAAGCTAAACTGGTAGCCTGCCCGATGAAAGGGACACAGGTGTTGCCGGGTGATGTATCAGGTCAGTGGACCATGGCGGGCACCCTTACATTGTTACCGGCGACATTACCATTCCGGATAACCAATCACTTGAAATTGAACCCGGTGTATGGGTTAATTCTCACCCGTGTTCACTTCAAAGTAGATGGTGCCATCCAGGCAGTGGGTGACACGAGCAATCTGGGGAGCATTGTCTTCACCGCCGTTAATCCTGAACTGGGTTGGGGGCATATCGAATTTGACAGTATATTAACTTCCAACCCGACTTCCGTTTTTAAGCATTGCATTTTTGAGTATGGTTCTGCTCCGCCGGCCGTTCCCTTTACCTCACTCTACAACTGCGGGGGCGCTTTAGCAATAAGGAACTACAACAACATCATTATCGAGAACTGCCTTTTCCATCACAACAGGGCTTTGTTTGATGCATACTACCCTGCCAGCGGAGGTGCGATAGCATTAAGGAATAGTAGTCCTGTCATCAGCCAGTGTGAGTTTATTAACAATAATTCAAAGTACGGTGGAGGTATTATGTGTTATGATAATTCAAACCCTGAGATAAACAGAAACTTGTTTTACAACAATTCAGCCATGAACGATGGCGGCGTCTTAGAGATTTGGAATAACTGTAATCCTTATGTTGAAAATAACACTTTTGTATTAAATTCGGCCATGAGCAATGGTGGAGCTGTGGATATTTATGATGCAAATCCACAATTTATCAATAATATTTTCCGGGAAAATTCAGGTAATACAGGTAACCAGATTTCAGTTACCTCCAATGATTGCAATGTTGATTTTGAATATAATGATATCGAAGGAGGTGAAGCAGGAATTTGCCCTTATGGCATCGGAAACGGTGTGTATGAAAACAACATTGATGCGGATCCTGATGTTTGCGGATGTCCTTGCACTGAATTACCATTTGAGTTATGGTTCACCCTGCATCGACACCGGCGACCCGACGATTTTTGACCCTAACGGGACCCACTCTGATATGGGTGCTTATTATTATCCCGTACCTGCAACACCTGTCGCTTTGGCGGCTACCGAAGTTTATACTAATTACTTTACTGCAAACTGCAGGAAGCGTTTGATGCGGATGAATATTATCTAGATGTGGCTGAAGATGAAAATTTTGAAAATATAATCAGTGGAAACATTCAGGTTGTCAATGCAACTAATTACACGGTCACTGTTCCGGATTTAAGCTGGGTCTATTACAGGGTCAGGGCAAATAATGCTTATGGTTTTAGCGAATATTCAAATACGATCCAGGTGGAATTAATCACAGAGATTAAAGAAAACCTAGCGAAAGTGCCGGTTATAATTATTTCACCAAATCCGGTTTCTGATAAATGTTCGGTAAGGATTATTTCCGGCGAACCCGGCAGGCATATTCTTCGAACTTTATGATTGTACAGGAAAGAGATTGGATATATTACTCGATGAATGGTTATCAATGAATTCATACGAAGTTTATTATGACGCAAATATACTTAAAACAGGAGTTTACATTCTAAAATTGACTACCAATAGCCATGATCATTATATTAAGTTCACCGAAATTGATTAAAAACCCTTTGGTCTTTAGTTAATATTGGGGTTTAAGGGCAGCCGCAAGGTGGCTGCCCTTTTTCGGGTTCTTTGTTTATTGAATAGATTTAATTCTTACATTCGTGGAAAATTTTTTCATGATACGGGTGATCATAATTGATGATCAGCCGTTGTCCAATGCACTCATCCGCAAAACCGTTGAGACGTATTGTCCCAATGTGACGGTTGTTGCTACCGCCGACAGCGTAAAAACGGGTGTCGCCGCCATTAACGAGCACGAACCCGACCTTGTATTGCTCGATATAAAGATGCCCGATGGCAGCGGTTTTGACCTGATCAAGTATTTCAACAAACCTGATTTTAAGGTGATCTTTATTTCAGGATATATGGAATATGCTATCAAAGGTTATAAGTTCGGGGCGGTGGATTATATCCTCAAACCCATTGACGAGGAAGCCCTGGCACTGGCTATCAACAGAGCTGATGACCTTATCAGGTATGAAGAGAAGCTGAAGTTTAAAGCCATGGAGGAAAACCTGAAGTCGCTGAACAAAACCGATAAGATTCTTTTGAAAACCAGCGAGCAGGTTCATCTGATCAACACCGGTGATATTGTTCGTATTGAAGCCGACGGAAATTATTCCACCTTTTTTATCCAGGACGGACGAAAAATTTTGGTCTCCAAACCCATCAGGGAATATGAAGAAGCTTTGATTGACAAAGGCTTTCACAGGATTCATAAATCGCATATCATCAACATTAATAAGTTAAGCTATTTCGACAAGCTGGATGGAGGCGAGGTTAAAATGGTGGATGGGTCGGTTGTTCCGGTTGCATCACGTAAAAAAGATATGCTGCTCGACCTGTTTGAGAGTCTTGCATAAGAATGTTTTTTTTAGTGCTACTAATCAAGAGTTAAAAATAATGAAATGAAAATTAGCCACCAAGACACAAAAGCACGAAGGTATCACTAAGAAAGATCATAAATTAAATTATTACTTAGTGTATCTTAGAGTCTTAGTGCCTTTGTGGCCAATAGTCATCAAAACCTTGATAGGTACAATGTAAGTTTAATTTTGGGTTAAGGGAACAATTATAAATCCAAAAAAATGACTGAGCAAAATCAAGAGGCATCATCAAGGAAAGTTACCGTTTTATTCCTTTCTTTTAGTGGGTTTTCCAGCCTCCAGCAGGGTTCTGATTCCCGTGAAATTGCATCCCTGCTTGGGCGGTGCATTTCTTTTACCGATCAAATCATCAGGCTATACAGCGGCAAGCCTGACAAATACATGGGTGAAAGTGTCATTGCATTTTATGGTATGAATGAAGAGGAACAAAAGTCATGCATCAATGCTATAAAATCAGCCATCGAGATGCAGAATAAATTTTTGGAGATAAAATCGGAAGAGAATTTGCCAGCAGCTATAGGGCTCAAGATCGGCATATTCACAGGCGAGGTCTTTATCGCAGCGGTCGGTTCCGGAGCCAGCCGCCAGGAAAATTACTTTGGAGAAGCCATCCAGCTTGCATCGCATATTTGCAACATGGCGACATCCGGGCAGATACTTGTGGGAGAAGAAACCCGAAAAAATGCCATGAATGATTTTTCCTTTCATGCGCTCGAACCCGTCCCTGTAAAGGGCTATAAAAAGCCGATAGCGATTTATGAAGTTGCAGTTAAGTCAAAGAATCTCCATGAGCCTCCGCTTCAGAGCGGGCGCATCATCACTTCGGCAATGGTTGGCCGGCAGAAGGAGGTCAGAACGCTTGAGGAATCCATCAAGCAACTGCTCAATGGGCGGGGCGGGGTATTGAACATCGAAGGGATAGCCGGAATCGGAAAATCGAGGCTGATGGCCGAGATCATGCAAAAGGAAATCGTCAGGAATGTTGCCTTTTTCGAAGGGAAAGCCTTGTCGGAGGGCAAAAACCTGAGCTTTCACCCCATCATCCAGATCATTAAATCGTGGTCGGGAATTAAGGAAGATGATAACCCGGCAGTTTCCTATCGAAAACTTACTGCCAATATCCACCGCATTTATCCTGAACAGGCAGCCGAAATCATCCCATTTGTCGCCACCATGATGGGCTACACGCTTGAAGGAGAAGCCAGGCAGCGGGTGAAAGGCATTGAAGGCGAAGCACTCGAACGGCTGATCCTGAAAAATACCAGGGACTTATTGTCGCGCGCAGCAAGCATCCGCCCCATTGTGATTATGGTAGAAGACGCCCATTGGGCCGACCTTTCATCCATCTCATTCATGGAGTCGTTGTTTAAGCTGGTAAAAAATCACCGGCTTATTGTTCATCAATGTGTTTCGTCCGGGTTTTAAAGAAACAGGAGAAAAAATAAAGTCCTTTGCAAAAGAAAACCTTCCGGAGCATTACCGGGAAATCGTCGTTAAACCGCTAACAGAAGCAGAGTCGGCAGAACTGATCGGCAACCTGCTGAACCAGACCAACCTGCCGGACGACATCAAACAACTGATTGTAATGCGTTCGGAAGGGAACCCGTTTTTCATCGAAGAAGTATTAAGATCGTTTATTGATGAAGGTTTGATCGAAATCAAGGACAACCTGTTCATTGTTACCGACCGGGTTCAGTACGCCAATATCCCTGAAACCATTGACAAGGTGATTCTTTCGAGGATTGACCGCTTAGACGAAAAAACAAAAGGTTTACTCCGAACCGCATCGGTCATTGGCCGTAATTTTTATTACAAAGTGCTGGAAGAAGCCGCGCAGACCATCGAAGAACTTGATACCCGCCTGCAATACCTCAAGGAAACACAATTGCTCAACGAGCACAGGCACAAGGAAGAGGTTGAGTTTCTTTTCAAACATGCGCTGGCGCAACAGGCTACTTACGATTCCATCCTGCTAAAGACTAAGAAAGAACTTCACCTGAAGATTGCCCGATCCATCGAAAAAGTCTTTGCCGACAAGCTTCCGGAATTTTATGGTGTGTTGGCGATGCACTATGGCAAAGCCGAGGTTCCGGAGAAGATGGAAGAGTATCTCTTTAAAGCAGGTGAGAAATCGTTAGCAGCAGGTGCATCCTCCGAAGCGATCAATTACTTCAAACAGGCACTGGTGGTCTATATTGAACACAATAAGACAAACATCAATAAACAAAAGGTTGCCGATATCGAAGAAAAGATTGGGCTTGCCTATGCCATGAAGGGACTGAACCTTGAAGCAGTGGATTATTTCGATCGTGTTCTTGATTTTTATCATTTTCATATTCCCAAAAATAGGACATTGCGAATTTTAGGTTCGGCCTTTTATTTTTTTAGTTTTATTATTCTGATCCGTAATCAATGGCTTTTTCTAAACAGAAAGCCTCCTGATAATATCGAAACAGTTTATCGCATGCTTCTTCATAAGGGAGAAGCGCTCACCACAGTGAATCCCAAGCGGTTATTTATTGAATCTCAATTCGTTGTGAAGTTATTCATGAAATATGGAATCAGTAACAGCGATTATGTGTTGGGTATTCTTTCAGAGTATAGTGTTTTTTTCAGTTGGATGGGGCTTTTTTTTAAAACCGCACAAAAAATACTTGAAGTTGCTCATAAGACAGGAGTAAGCAAGGATAGTGTTTACTGGTTACAGTATAGAGTTGGTTGTAAATTATACGAATTCTATGCAGGCAAGTGGCAGGAGGACCCTGAACAGGAATATTTATACAATCTGGGCCTGCAAAAAGGTGCTGTATGGGAATTATCGGTCTGCAAAGCATTCGATGGGTTTAAGCTTGCAGAAAGAGGATATTTTACTGAATCTATGGTCATTGCTTCCAGTTTTTTTGACCTCTACGATTACTTTGAAAACAGCCATGCGCGGGTACAGGGATATCGTCTTAAATCATTAAATCACCTTAAGAAATCGAAATTTGAAGAAGTAATCAAAACTTGTGGTGAAGGAATTGAACACACCGGAAAAACAGACCATTTGGCTGTATTGCAGGTGCTGCATTGCTACCGCTGCATTGCACACAGCATGAGGAATGAAATGAGCGAAGCTTTGAATGACTTGCAGGAGGCCGAAAAATTGGTGCAACAAACCAAAATAGTAAAAAGTTATTTCTGCGAATACCTGCTTGCAAGCTGTTACTACGAACTTGCCTTGTTAAAAAATAAGCCTGATAAGGATAAAACAGATGTTCATCCATTATTGAAGCAGGCACGCTTACTTATTGAAAAATCAAAGAATGTACCTTCCCACCGTATTCATGGATACCGATTGGCAGCTCTTGCATATTGGATGCAATACAAACAAAAGAAAGCATTTAAATATTTTGAGAAATCGCTCCTGCTGGCTGAAAGTTTAGAGGCAAAACCCGAGTTGGCACGAACCTGTTTCGAATTGGGTAAATGCCTGATGAATATTAAAAGTAAACGCAAAATGCTCAAATCGAAGAATGGTAATGAATACCTGCTCATGGCAAAACGGATGTTTGAAGATATGGATTTACAATGGGATTTAAAGGAGTATGAGAAGTATATGGAAAATTGAAAGTGGAAAATCGATTCTGTAATTCGTTCTTAATTTATTATTCCTCTTTCGAAAAATCCATTTATTTGAACAAAGCAGAACATATCTTTGTTTGAGAATTAAAAATAAAAACATGAACAAAAATATTCTTTATACAGCTATATTTATACTTTTGAGCATTGGCAGCAAAGCGCAAATAAACCTTGTCGGGGCTGCCAATAACCTTCAAACGGGTAAGATAGATATTGTTAAATGGCAGGCGCTTGATCCGGAATCAGTAACTGTTTATCCTTCTATTCTTGATGGGTATTATTTTGCCTCATCAGCATTCGATTCGTACAACAGCAATTATTACCTTACCGGAATTTCTGGTGATAGTGCGGGATTGTATTCTTTTAATACCATTTCAAATGAAGAGAATCTGGTTGGCGGCTCAATGTATACCAATATTTCCGAGTTTGATATGAGCACCGGGAAAATGTACAACCTTAAAATGGAAGCCGAGGAATACATTAGCATTTATGAATTTAATATGAATACAAACCAGGACAGCCTGATCGGTGTAATCTATGAACCGGGCGCAAACGGGCTGGTTGCGGATGCCATCGGTTTTGATGCCAACAGTGGCATTTTGTATTATGTGGGTTTCACCAATGATCCGGCTATATGTTTGTATGCAATACCTGTTCGGGAAAATCAATTTTCGTTCACCAAAACGATACTAAACCCGACAGAGCCTTATAATATTATCACCAGTGTTAATTTTGACAATGTCAATGAAATAATTTTTGCCCGGAATGCCACTTATGATTCCACCTTTAATTACACCGGAAGCAGTGTCGTTGAGATAGATAAATCCACCGGAGATATTATTACGCGGGGGGAGCTGGCCGAATTTCCCTATTTCGTTGCTGGTTCTTCTTCTTTTGATCAAAATACGGGAACCTTTTTACTGGTTGGTGTTGACACCAGCAATGTGTTTAAAATGATTGCTTTCAATACTTATGATAATACTTATGTTTCAGGTTTCGTTCCGGGTAATGTTTCTGAAATTGCCTGTGATAATACCACTTTCGTGAAATTCACTTACATCACTACCGGGGTAAAAGACGAGCAGGAATTTAACTTCAACCTTTATCCCAACCCGGTTTCTGAAAAACTGACTATTGATCACCCTTCTTCGGGGAAAGCCACTGTTCAAGTATTCTCCGCTTATGGTAAACTTGTTTTGGTAACAGAATTTTACCGGCAGTAAAATTGAATTGAACCTGGCATCACTTGCTCCGGGAATTTATATGGTTAAACTGACATCAGAGGGGAAAACTGAATCTAAAAAGATTGTGGTCAATTAGTGACTAAAATCAATGAACCTAACAGCGCACAGTCCTTCTTATTGGATTTTGGAATTTTAATGATTGGAATTTTCTCACCCCATCACCTCTATCTGCAACGAACTCAAGTTTCGGTAAATTCCGTTTTCAAGCAGAAGAAGCTCCTCATGTGTTCCTGATTCTTTTACTTCTCCTTTATCAATTACGATAATTTTATCTGCTTTCCGAACCGTCGAAAGCCGATGAGCGATCACAATGGATGTTCGTCCCGCCATCAGCTTTTCGAGCGCCTCCTGAACCAGTCTTTCCGATTCGGAATCGAGTGAAGAAGTAGCTTCATCAAGAATAAGGATGGCAGGATTTTTAAGAATTGCCCTTGCAATTGCTATCCTTTGCCGCTGCCCGCCGGAAAGTTGAATTCCCCTGTCACCAACAATGGTTTCAAGTTTTTCGGGAAATGAATTGATGAATTCGAGGGCATTAGCTTGTTCGGCAGCTTTCAGGATTTCTGCTTCTGTATGCTCCCGGTTTTCCATATTCAATATTTTCCCTGATGGTTCCGCCAAAAAGTAAAACTTCCTGAGGAACAATGGCCATGTTGCTTCGCAGTTCTGTAAGGTTATAGTCAGAAATGTTCTTATTGTCGATCAGGATTTCCCCTCCGTCGGGTTCATAAAACCTGAGAAGTAATCCGGTTACCGTGCTTTTCCCGGCACCGGATGGACCAACCAGGGCAACTCTGTTCACCTTTCATTCACCTCGAAGCTAATATCTTTTAAAACCGGAACATCCTTACGGGAAGGGTAGGAGAACGCAACATTTTTAAACTTCACATTTCCGGTAATGCTTCTTTCTGATTTAGATAAATGCTTCATTAATTGCTCTCCGGATTTTCGTCCAGGATGTCCATCAGGTTTTCACTCGCTCCAATGGACTTCTGCAGCTGCGAATACAGATCAGCCATCCCGCTGATTGAGCCGGCAATAAAGACTGTATAAAGAACGAATTTGAAAAGATCACCTGAAGTCATCCCGGCACCCTGGTTCACCAGATAAACGCCATACCAGATGACACCGACAATGGAGCCAAACAAAGCGAAAAAAATAAATGAGACAAATAACCCCCGATACTTTGCTCCTTTTAAAGCCACATCCACTACTTCATCTGTCTTTTTCCGATAGCGGACAATTTCAAAAGCCTCGTTGGCAAAAGCCTTCACGTTGGCAATGGCTTGCAATGTTTCTTCAACAATGGTATTGGATTCAGCAACTTTGGTTTGCGCTTCTTTTGAAAGCTTGCGGATAAAAGCACCGAATACCCTTGCGATGATAGCCACTACCGGTACAAAAGCCAGCATGAACAAGGTTAGTTTATAAGAAATGATTGACAGCAAAGCAATGCCTCCGATGATGGTGATCACCTGCCGGATAAACTGTGCAAGCGTTGAAGTAAAAGTTTCCTGCAACTGGGCAACATCTGCCGAAATACGGCTGTTCAGTTCTCCAACCCTCCGGCTCGAAAAGAAAACCATCGGCAGCTTGATCAGGTGGTTGTAAGTTGTTTGCCTCAGCAGGGCAAGGGTTTTTTCGGCAACAATAGCAAAAAGATAAATCCTGAAGTAGGAAAATACGGCATTAGCAAGAAATACAGCGATCAGTATCAATCCTGTCCTATTGATTGTTTCAAGGGTTCCTTTTGTTGCAGAATCAAGCAAGTCGCCCATGAGGGCTGGAAAAACAAGGGTGGTAAGACTGGACAAAAGAAGAAAAATCAAACCTATGATGAAAGTTCCCTGCTGGGGTTTTACAAACCGGAACAGCCTGATCATCCGCTTGAATCCTTCGCGGGTGATTTTCTTTTTGGGAGTGTCTCTTTCGTCGTCTGACCTGTGGTAACTTGCCATTTGAAAAAGCTCAAAAGTAGGAAAAAATGAGATTGGGGAAGAATACTCATCCGATGACTTTAAGTCATCGGATGAGTGAAAAAACCATATCTTTGAATAAATCTAAAAACCTTGATTTATGGATTTTGAAGCAGATTACATCTACCACATTTATAACAGGGGCAACAACAGGTGCAGGATATTCTTCAATGATGAAAATTATTTGTTTTTTCTGAAAAAAGTCAGAAAGGAATTGAGCGAATATTTTCATTTCCTGGCTTACTGCCTGATGCCAAATCATTTTCACTTTTTGGTGCAGGTTAAAGAATTGAAAAAAATATACTCATCCGATGACTTTAAGTCATCGGATGAGTTGAGTCGGATTTATAGCAACCAAATCAGTAACCGGATGGCTATACTTCTTCGTTCTTATACTAGGGCTATTAATATTCAGGAAGGCAGAACCGGTTCAATGTTTCAGCAAAAAACAAAAGCAAAATGTCTTAATGATTCTGTCAAATCCGGGGTTAATTATGTACCCGCCTGTTTTCATTACATTCACCAAAACCCTTTAAATGCTGGTATAGTCAAACGGATAGAAAACTGGAAGTTCTCATCTTTCCCTGATTATGCAGGTTTTAGAAAAGGTACATTGTGTAACAAAGAATTGGCTTATGAATTAGTAAACCTCGATAAAGAAAACTTTATTGAACAATCCTATTCTATAATTGATGAAAAAGATGCAAAAGGTATTTGGGTGTAAAGGCAAAATATTTAAATATTCATCCGACGACTCCAAGTCATCGGATGAATTAATTTCGTTATCAGGCTATTTTAATCTTTAATCACAATTTTAAATTTACCTTCCAGTTTATTTCCGGTTGATTGCTTGTAAATTTTAAGGTATTTCTTATGCAGATCTTCTGAAAGTTGTTTGCCATTCACTTCAAGTTCATCCTGGGAAAGCGAGAAATTCAATTTGTCATCAGAGTCTTTTAAAATGCCATCTTTCGAAAGCTCTTCGCGTAAAGTCGGAACAAGATTATCATCCTCCCTGGTTTTTACAACCACTTTCGAAGCTCCTTTAGGGTTATCAAGTTCTTTTTCAATTTCAATGACCTTCATCCTTTCGCCAAGACGATCTAATTCTCTTAGATCCTCTTCCATAAAAATCAAATCTTTTTGTCTGTCCTTTAGGCTTTCCTCATAAACCCTAACCAGGCCTTCTTCCGGCATACTAAAGCTATAGATTTCAGGTAATTCAGGAAAATCGGGATGACGTTCAATCCTTATTTCACGAACTTTTTTTGGACTTTTTGAATCTCCTTCCGTCCACACAAATACATTTGTTTCTGTGCTGTCATAATTATAAGTATAAGATTCATGATAAGCTGAAATGGCTTTTTCATATTCCTGCTGAGCTTTTTCAATTTTTTCCTGAGCCGCCTGCAACTCTTTTTCTGCTATTTCAAGAGCTGCTTTTTGTTCCTCATGTTGCTTTTCCTGTTCATTCAGTTTTTTCATTTTGGCTGCCATAGCTTCGTATTCTTTCTTTTCATCACCTTCTAGGGGCTTTCCATCTTTTTTTACACTGATCAGGTTGTAGTTTCCATCAAACTCCATAGTTACTTTGTCACTAACATTTGCAGAGGACGTTCCGAAACTTTTGATGGTAGTATCCGGAATAGATCCGGAAATCACCTCTTTAAAATCGTTAGGTTTAGATGCGTTCTGATAACCACCCATTGACTCCACGGCAACTTGTGAACCAGTTGAGAGATTATCAGGCAATAATCCGATTTTTTCTGTTTTGTATTCTCCCGGCAGGCCCGACATTCTGGGAGAAAAAGCTGAAGATGTGGCAAGAATGATCATTCCGCCTAAGAGAACCAGGAAACCAGCCAGGCTTCCCTTCATTCCATGTTTAAACTGATTGGTTGTTTTCATACGCATTATTCTGTTTAAGAGTTTATATTTACTATTTGATATTGCTGTTGCAAGAATGACTGGTTTGATCTCAAATTGATGAACGCAGATCAGCGCATTGCGCAAGGGTATTTCACTGCCGCAAATTTGAACGGTTAAATCATCGCAGCAATTTTCTCTTTCTGTTTCCAGGGTCGAAGATATCCACCAAAAAATTGGGTGGTAAAAGAAAACCACCTCAAGCGCCGATTTAAAAATATTAATAAGATAATCTTTGCGTCCGATATGTGCTAGTTCATGAGCGAGAATGGCCTCCACCTGATCGTAAGGTAATGAAGATAATAATCCAACTGGAATGAGGATTACCGGTTTTAAATGTCCAATGACCAATGGAACCTTTACCAGCATGGATTCAAATATTTTTACCTTTTGTCCGATATTCATTCGTTGAATTAACATCCTCAACAGATTTGTTATATCTCTGGCCGGTTTTTGGATTTGTTTCTTCCTGAGCCGGAGGATATACCAAAAATTACCTGCAAATCTTAGCGAAAAGAATATTGCTCCCAATAGCCAGGCTAACACAATTAAATTCAGGTTTGCATTAATTAGCCGGCCAATCTTATCTAAGGATAATAAAATTGTCTCTGTTCCCCTGGACTCAACTGGAGCTGAAATTGCTTGCTGAGCTTCGGGAAGAGATATGAAGATTGGTTCATAAGTAAGGTTGTGTGGAGAATCCAATGAACTTTGGCTGATTTTGACAAAAGTGATAAGTGAGATAATGAATATTGAAAACAAAGAAATCACAGCGAAAAGATACCTAATTTCTGCTGATTTCTTTTTAAGGAAAACTTGGCTGATTTTCAGTAATAATCCGATCAATGCAATTTGCCATAGGGAATGGATCAGCGTCCACCCCAGGGCATTAATCATATTTCCGTCTGCAAAGTTATAGATTGGATTCATGATTTGTTATTTTCGAGTTTTTCAATGTATTTCCTAATTTCTGCTAATTCCTCTTTCGAGGCTCCATGATTTCCGAGTGCCTGCATAACTAGTTTTTTAGCAGAACCTCCAAAAACCCCGTTCAATAACTTATCCAAAAGCTGCTGCTGTGCAACCCTTTGTTCGACTGCTGCAGTATAGATGTGATTGCGTCCGTCTTTGATCCGTGTCACAAACCCTTTTTCGGCCATGATCTGCAAAAACTTCAATGTAGTTGTGTAGCCCACCGGCTTGATTTTATTTAAGTCATCATTCAACTCTCTCACTGACCTGGGTCCTTGAATCCAAAGCAGCTGCAAGATTTCCAGTTCGGCTGCTGTGGGTCTATTTTTTTGCTTTACCATGAATATATTTTTATTTGAATAAGTCCTTAACGCAAATTTAGTACGAATTATTTCGTATATCCAAATTTAATTACGAATTATTTCGTAATTTTAACAAAGTTTAACAGAATCGATAATATTCATCCTGTAATTCAAATTAAAAGAATAAATAAGATACTTATCGAATAATCTCAAACCTTGAACTCAAAACTTGATTTTCGTTTTTTAGGAGTAGAAAATACACTCCCTTTGAAAGAGCAGAAACATCGAGACCTATGTTGGAATTTTGACAATTGATTAAACAATTATAAACTACCTGTCCATAAACATTGAGGATGATAAGATTACTTTTTGAATACATAATCAAAGGTGCAATGATTGAAATGTTGTCCCTGGCAGGATTGGGATAAATTTTTAAACTATTATAATAGGTATCATTAACAGCATTGTTTGGATCATAAATCAGAATTAGAAATTCAGGATGATCGATGAAAGGATTACGGTTATTTTGATAGGAGTAAATTACTTCATTCCGGTTCATTTCAAATTCATCAGGCGGATCGTCCTGGTGCCACTGGTATAAAGCGGAAAATTTCCCATGTTCCGGTTCCGGAGCGGAGTTAACCCAATCTACAACTTCCAGGTCAGGTTCACCATTATCACCTTCATATCTGACTGACATATAGAATATCATTCGAGCAACATCCCCTTTCACTTCATCCCTTGGTTCCCAGGAGTCATCATCATAGTAACAGCCGGTTGCTTCAGGGTGCTGAATGCCTCCATTGTCAAAATCTTTATTGCCACGGTCGCTGTTAACTGAAGCATCTTCGGGTTTCATATGGTGCAAATCAGTACCGCAGGGTGGTGAATCTCCGAAATCACCATGCGACTTGGCCCAAACATGTTCGCGGTTCCAGTCATTAGATCCTCCGCCAAAAGTTGATTTGGCCTGAGAAGTTCCTTTATAAAGAAGAATTACATTGTTTGAATTATTGGGGTCTTCATCGGTTTCCATTAAAAGTTCGTCAGTCTGGCTATAAGGATATTCCGTGTGATTCTTAATAATGTTGTGAAGGGCTGTTTTCAGCTCTTCACCTGTCAAGCCAGTTGCATCATCATAATAACCCGGTGGTATCTGACCAAATACCCAAACAATTGCAAGGGTAGCAAGGAATGAAAATAAGAATTTCATAGATTATATTTTTGTCAAAATTAGCCAATAATCGATGATAAAAAACAGACAAAGGGTTGTAAAACAATTTCTAAATTTGCCCAAAATGAAATTCAACGTTATGAAAAGACTTTTTTCGTTATTGTCGCTTGTTTTCTTATTATCCTGCGGGCCAAGGGAATTCACATTGCCTGAAAATGTCACCAATATCCTCAATAAGGCAGGTACCAACAAATCTGAATTGGAAAAGGTAATCAATCATTATAAGGATACGAAGGAAGTAATAAAAGAAGAAGCCGCCTATTTCCTGATTGGCAACATGGAGGATCATGGTTATGCAGTTTATAAACTGTTCGATTCAACAGGAGCCGAGGTAAATTTTGATGTTTTAAGTTTTAAGGATTACGATCATTTGCTGCTTGGATGGGATTCAATTGAAAAATTAAGAGGAAAAATAGATTTTAAACTTGATACTCTGATCCATGATTATCATACTATGACTGGCGATTACATGATTAAGAATATTGACCTGGCATTTGAAGCCTGGGATAACTATCCCTGGGCAAAGAAACTCAGCTTTGATCAGTTTTGTGAATATATCTTGCCTTTTCGTAGCACCAATGAACCCCTTGAAGACTGGCGAACTTACTTTATGGAGGAATTGTCATGGGTAAAGGATTCAATTAAAGATGAATCGGACCCGGTTGAAGCTGCCTGTCTCGTAAACGATTATATCAAATCATGGTTCCGGTTCGATCCAAGATACTACGAGCACCCAACAGACCAGGGATTGAAAGAGATGCTCGAAAACAAAATGGGCCGGTGTGAGGATATGACCAATGTTGCAATCTATGCAATGAGGACAATGGGAATTCCGGTAATGAGTGATTTTACTCCTTATTGGGCCAATACCGGCAATAACCATGCATGGAACGCTATACTTGATAAGAATGACAGTGTTATAATTTTCATGGGCGGAGAATCCAATCCGGGTGATTATAAACTGGGTAGCAAGCTTGCAAAAGTCTACCGTAAAACTTTCGCAGTTCAGGAAAATAGTCTATCAGAAAAAATGGAAGATTGGGAAAAAGCTCCTAAATACCTCAACAGCAAAAGTATCAGAGATGTAACAGATGAGTATGTGCCCGTGAAAAATGTTAAAATTGAGCTTTCTAAGGGAATCCCCGACAGTACAAATTTTGCCTATATCTGTGTTTTTAATTCAGGAGAATGGAAAGCCATTGATTATACCCGGCCTTATGGAAACAAAGCATCATATACAAGAATGGGCATGGGAATAGCTTATTTACCGGCTTTTTATTATGATGAGCAAATCATTCCTGCCGGTGATGCAATTATTTTAACCGATTCCGGTAAAATTGAAACCATGAAACCGGATGCTGCAAATAAAATCAAAGTCAAGCTTTATTCCACAACCAAAAGAATAACCAAAGAAACAACTGATTTCATTGAGCTGGCAGAATTTAATACCGGAAAAACATATACCTTATTTTACTGGAATGATAAATGGGAGAAAGTTGGAAATGAAATGGCTGCCAATGGACCGCTTGAATTTCAATAATGTACCTTCCAATGCTATATACTGGCTGGTTGAGGATGGTTCCAGAAAGGAAGAAAGAATATTTACTATTGATGAAAATGGAAATCAGATTTGGTGGTAAATAAATAAGATGTTCAGTATTGTTTCCTTTTATTAATTCATTATTAACGCAAGGTAAATAATTTGTGTTAATGTTTAATAAAAATTATAAATAATTAAACAAAAATAAATATTCTTTGTTTAATATCCAATTCAAGCAATTCATAAACTAAATTAAATTTATATGAAAGCATTAAGTAAAATTGGATTTATAATTTTTTCCGGAGCAGTTTTAATATCATGCAGCTCTGGTATACAGGGAGATAAAGCGAAAACTGAAGAGGCTAAGGATGTTCAAAACAGTTGAAGGCGCTGAGCATGAATATATTGTGGACGCTGCAAACAGCATTCGTTGAATGGAAAGGATCCAAACCTTCCGGTGAGCATTATGGAACGGTAAATATTAAGCAAGGAAAAATCCTTGTTAAAGAGGGTAATTTAATTGCTGGTAAATTTACGATGGATATGAAATCCATTATAGTAAAGGACCTTACTGATGCCGAATGGAACAAAAAATTAGTCGATCACCTGAATTCATCCGACTTCTTTAATACAGCTGAATTTCCTGAGTCGACATTTGAACTTACCTCAGCAAAGCCTTATGATGGATCACCTGTTGAAGGTGCCGAGCAGCCAACGCATTACATTACAGGAAATCTTACCATTAAAGGAATTGCCAAAAGTGTAACATTCCCTGCTTTTGTGCAAATGGATAAGACAATGTTTAAAGCAACCTCAACTCAGTTTATCATTGACCGCACAGAATGGGATGTTCGCTATCAGTCGAAGAAATTTTTCGATGACCTGAAAGATAAATTCATTTATGATGAAATCGGAATCAGGATTTCTATTGCCAGTGAATTGAAAAGATAATATCTGAAGAAATTTTAAAACCATGTTATTTTTGGCAACATGGTTTTTCCTATTTCTATCCAACAGTACCTTTAGTAAAGGAAATAGGGTATTAATGAAAAAGAAATATGATTTTTTAATTCTAAAAACAAAGTGTTAACAAAATGTGTCTATCGTCTTTTAAGTAAATAAACTCTTATTGAAAGAAAGAGCATAATAGCAAGTAAATTCTTTAATAATTATTCAAAAGTAAAATAGAATGAATGCATTTAATTTATCGGTATTAGTTGTAATCAATTTTTTATTCACAGGTATTATGACAGCACAGGAAAAAAATTTTCATAGTTTTTCTGCTACAACAATAGACGGGAAAACACTGGATTTATCAACCCTCAAAGGGAAAAAAGTTCTGGTAGTAAACACCGCATCAAAATGTGGTTTGACTCCTCAGTATAAAGAACTGGAAGAACTATATAAGCAGTATGGCGGAGATAAATTTACCATCATTGGATTTCCGGCCAATAATTTTATGAGCCAGGAACCGGGTACCGATGAGGAAATCAAGCAATTCTGCGAGGTAAATTATGGTGTTACTTTTCAAATGATGTCGAAAATTTCAGTGAAGGGTGATGATATTCATCCCATTTATAAGTGGTTAACCACCAAAGATGAAAATGGTGTAATGGATTCAAAGGTTTCCTGGAATTTTCAGAAATACATGATTGATGAAGATGGCAATTTGGTTGATTTTGTCGAACCAAAGAAAAGTCCTAATGACGGAGAAAATCGTCAATTGGATTAAAGGATAATGATCCTTTTACAGACGCCAGTCGATTTCTCCCAATCCCATTATCTTTTAGGTAGGCGTTACATTTTGAAAAGGGCTTGCTTCCGAAAAATCCCCTTTCTGCTGAGAAAGGTGATGGATGGGCTGATTTGATTATCAAGTGTTTTAAAGGATCAATCAAATACTGTTTTGCCTGGGCGAAATTACCCCATAGTATAAAAACAATTTGTTGCCTTTTATCTGACAGTTGCTTTATAGCTGTATCGGTAAAATTTTCCCATCCCTTGTTTTGATGTGAGCCTGCCTGGTTAGCTCTCACTGTAAGGGTTGCATTCAGGAGTAGATACTCCTTGTTTAGCCCAATTTTCAAGGTTACCGTTCAAAGAGATTGGTATACCCAAATCAGCGTGAAGTTCTTTAAAAATATTCTGAAGGGATGGTGGTTTTGATATTCCTGATTTCACAGAAAAACACAATCCGTTGGCCTGGCCCGGCCCATGATATGGATCCTGACCTAAAATTACTACTTTCACTTTGTCGAAAGGAGTATAGTTAAAAGCGGCAAAAATCTCCGATCCCGGAGGATAAATGGTAAATTTTTTTTTCTCTTCCAGAAGAAAAGATTTTAATTCAATAAAATATTCTGATTGAAATTCTTCTGAAAGCTCCTGTTTCCAGCTATTTTCAATAACCGGTTGTACATTCATCCTTTATAAATATATTATTGAATGAACAAATGGCAAATTAATTGCTTACACTGGGCAAATATATGATTAATTGATAAAATACTGATTCAGAAAAATAGTTCTATCTTTGTTAACTTTCATAATTACGAAAAATGAAAAAAATTATTGTCCTTTTAATTGCTGTTGTAACCATTGGAATTAGTCATGGTTTCATGTAAATCAGCTGAAAAATGTCCGGCTTACGGTGAAGCAAAAAAGTTTCAGATCGAGCAACGCTATTGATTTTTTTCTCAGCCAGGATTTTCTAATCCGAAATAAATATTTATCGAATAACGTTATTTGGTAAATATTTTTTATTTTTATAGGTCTCAATTTCAGAAGGTTAATTAATGAAATTTTTTACCAGAGTATTATTTATCTTCCTGCTTGTCCTCTGCAAGTTTACTTCTGTATTCACAGGATGAAATTGTTATTGATACTACAAAAAACATCATTCTTCTCAAAGAAGCAAGCGGTGGTATCATGCTGCATACTCAGGGATGGGGATTGCGTTTCAGCAAGGGTTACAACAAATCTGAATTCAAAAAGCGGATGATTGTCGTAGAATTTCTTGAGATGAATTCTCCCCGTCAGATCAGGACCATCAATCCATATTTTACCAATTCAAAAAGTTATGTTTACGGAAAACTCAATACCGTATATATATTAAGGGGTACATATGGGATTCACCGTCTGTTGAATCGTAAACCATATTGGGGAGGCGTGGAATTGAGATTTTTTTATATGGGGGGTGTCTCTTTGGGTTTTGCAAAACCAGTCTATTTGTATATCTTAGAACCTTCACCGCAATTCTATGAGTATACCATTGTAGAAGAAAAATATAACCCTAACGAGCACTATGTTGACAATATATATGGCCGTGCATCATTCGTGAAAGGATTTGATGAGATCGGATTTTATCCCGGGTTTCATTTCAAAATAGGCCTTGATTTCGATTATGGAGTTTATCGTACAAAAGTCAAATCGCTTGAAGTGGGTGCAATAATTGATGTATTCCCCCGTCCGGTGCCCATCATGGCCTTTAATGATCCTGAATATTTTTTCCTGACTTTTTATTTGAGCTTCAATTTCGGAAAAAGATACAACTAAAAAGGCTGATTCGCCCAATCACAAAAGGTAGTGTTATCAACAATTACGGTTGATAACAGGTAGAAAAAAGAACCCCGAAAAGAGCCAAAAAAGGCTAAATTCGGGGTAATTCTTTTTTTAAAGCTATGTCAAAAGTAATAAAACTCTGTGAAAAATTAAGCACAATTAATTTTTATTCTCCCCAGCAAGAATATGATTTATATCGGGAGTCTTTTTTAAGGTCAGAACTGGGAGGTATCTACCAATGCATCCCCTGGGATGAATTGATTCGAGGCTTTAGGCTTAAACTATCAAAGGTTGGCCGAAAGGCTTTGTTTGACAGTCAGGGACAGTTGGCCTTGATGTTTTTAAAGTCCTATACCGATCTCTCTGACAGAAAGCTTATTGAGCAGTTGAATGCCAACATCGATTACCAACTTTTCTGCGGTGTTTTGTTATCCCCGGGAGAAAGGTTGGTTGACTACAAGATCACAAGTAAGATTCGGACGCAATTGGGCAAGAAGCTGGATATAAAATCCTGCCAAAATATTTTAGCCAAATACTGGAAGCCTATGCTGACAGATACCCATGCAATGCTTACCGATGCCACGTGCTATGAGAGCCAGTTGCGTTATCCTACGAATGTAAAACTATTGTGGGAAAGTGTGAATTGGAATTACAATCAGTTAAAGTTACTGTGTAAAGGTCTTCGGGTGCGGATGCCCCGGAACAAATACCTGGAACAAAGGGAAAAGTATTATCAATACCAGCGCAAGCGCAGGAAGCCTCAGATGGACACCACCAAACGAATACGCAGTTTACTTTACCTGCTTGATAAACTCAATGGGTTGCTGGATCAATTTGAACAACAGTACCACAATCGGCTTGAACTACCGGATAAATATTATCAAAAACGCAAGGTCATACGAAAGGTCTATCATCAGCAAAAACGAATGTTTGAAACGGGTAAGAGCATTCCGGACAGGATCGTAAGCATATCCAAATCCTATATCCGTCCCATTGTCCGTGGAAAAGAGATCAAAAAAGTAGAGTTCGGAGCTAAAGTAAACATGATCCAGGTAGATGGAATCAACTTCATTGAACACCTGAGCTTTGACGCTTTCCATGAAGGAAACCGGTTGATTAGCAGTATATGGTTATCCCAATACCTGTTTGGTAAAACAACCCATATCTCAGCAGATGCCATTTATGCTACCAACAAAAACCGGAGGTATTGCACCAAAAACCAGATTACTACCAACTTTGCCCGTAAAGGAAGGGCTGGCAAACACGAACAACAACGTAAGTTGATCAGCAAAGCGTTAAACAAGGAGCGGGCCTCACGTATGGAAGGCAGCTTTGGAACCGAAAAGGAGCATTACAGTTTGCATAAGGTCAAAGCCAAAAACCAGGCCAATGAAATGCTCTGGATATTCTTTGGTGTACACACGGCCAATACCGTTAGGATTGTTAAGAAAATGCAATCCAAAGAGTTAAATCAAAAAGTTGCTTGATAATTAAATAGGTTTAAAAAAACAGTGAAGGATACCTATGCCTGAATATGAGAGATTTAACTAAAAATCGACCCAAACACCTGAAAAAAGTCACGAAAACTTCAAATATTATCGGAAACCAAATAAATTTTTGGCTCCAATTTTATAAATGATGAATTTAGCGAAATAGCCTAAAAAAGGATGGCATTATTAACACCATCCTTGAAAATTCCAGCAACTATTTTATTACCTATTTATCGATAACAAGTTTTTCAGTATAGACTTCATCGCCTGACCTGAATCTGATGAAGTAAAGTCCATTGTTCAGATCATAAAGATTTATATTCTTGATTTCCTGACCTTGTCCGAAAGAGTAATTTTTATCAAAAACAACCTTGCCCACAAAATCTAAAATAGTTATCTGAATATTTGTTTGTTTTTCAGTATTCAGTTCCACGGAGAGCATACCATTTGATGGATTTGGGAACAGGTTAACAATATTTTTTCTCAAAGAAATATCTCCAACTCCCTGCGGCCCGGTATGGAATTGCCAGGTTTCACTCCAGTCAGTAGTATCGACATTATTTATTGCCCTAACTTTCCAGAAATAATCAACACCCAAATCGAGTGGTTTGAACATTTGAAACGATGCAGTAGTAGTAAAAGCAGTATCTTTTACCGTATTGCTTTCATTATTCCATCTTACTTCATACTGATCAGCTCCAAGAATAGGATTCCATACTAATTTGGGTAAAGTGGCTACTCCTGCTGCAGTATCTTGAGGACTAACTAACAACACTGTATTGATGACCTGAAAATTCCTTTCCCCAGACCAATCAGTTGTATCTGCCAGATGAAGTGCTTTAACTCGCCAATGGTAAGTTAGCCCAAAAATAAGTGAAGGAACAGTAACTGAATTTGATTCTGTAAAATTTGTGATGCATGGGAAAGTAAAGTTTGGATCAGTACAAACCTGGTAAACGAATTTAATAACTCCTGTCATAGCCTCCCAGGTTAATACAACATCCGGATTTTGATTAACTGCGTTATTAGCTGGCAAGTAAAAGGGTTACACCAGTTTTGGTGGTGAAAGACCACACATCCGACCAGTTAGAAACATCCAAACTATGTCTAGCACTGTACACGCCAGTAAAAAGTAGAACTAAATAACAGATTCGATGTTTGTTTGATCATAATAGTTTGCATCGCTTGGGAAAGTTCCGAACATGCAATGAGTGCTATAGATAAGGGTCTGTGAAGTCCTCTGTCAGGCTTACTTGAAGATCGTAATATGTAATACCTGTAATAAAGTTTGGTCCTTTTCTATTTCTCCATATCAGGGTTACATCTGGCATTTGATTTCCGCTTCCACTTGTTGGTTTATGCTAATTCAACATGACGAAAAAGGGAAAAACTACGGTTAATGACCAATCACTAGTACCTAAATTATCCGTTGCCCTTACCCTCCAAAAATATAGATCCTCCAAATATCAAATTCTCTGCTTTCTGAGCTGTTAAAGATGTATTATATATAACCGGAGTTGGAAACAGATCGTTAGTGTCCAATCTGCAACTCATAGGAAATCAGTCCAATACCATTTACTGCATACCAGTCAAGTTGAACATCAGGCATTTGATTGGTAGCAGCATTAGCAGGCTTATCCAAAACAGGTGGGAAGATATCTGTTTGGGAAATCAGGCTCAATGAAATTATTGCAAAAATGGCTGTTAAAAGTAAATTTTTCATCTCACAATATTTTTGTATTTTAAACTATCATTATCACTTTATCTTACAATTACCAGCTTAGCGGTACTTATTTTATTTTCTGAAATAAGTTGTAATAAATAAGTGCCTCTTGACAAAGAATTCACTTTCATCTCAACTTTTTGATTTCCCTTACTGAGGCCATCTAATATTTCTAGAGTACATAAGTTTTCCACCAAGATCAAAAACTTTCAGCTGGACGTCAGAATTCCTATTTAAATTGAAAGTAACACTGATGTTATCGGAAGATGGATTTGGGAAAATTGTCAAGTTTATGTCATTGGATTTTGCATTCTCCGAATACTCTTCATCCCCAACAGTGAAAATATTTTTCCACCCTGAAAATACCTCGGCCATGGGTAGCTGCATAAATCATCCCATAGTTTTTAATTTCGGTAAAAATTTCATAAGATGGTTCATTTGTAACGGGATCGTAAGTGGTGATTGTAAAACTTCCCTTATAATTGGTCTGCTGTTTTAGGTCCATTACAGGAACTTTACCCATACCAGTTGAAGCCTGATACCATTCTCCGGTTGAAACATCATCTGACATCCATATACCTTCTTCTGTTCCAATAATTGCAATGTCGGTATTAGCCTGCATTTCCAATACGGAAGAATAAACCGGCATAGCAGGCAGACCTGTTTCACCACTTCCCTGAACCGAGCTAAAAACTGGTGCATCGCCAAGTGCATTCGTTGAATAATAAACATAATCTGTATTTCCATAATTGCCCAGAGTGACCAAGGACTTTGTTTGCATCTTTTGGATCTACTGCGATTGAAGTGATTACCTGAGTATTTCCATCATAAATGGTTAATGCTGTTGTAGCAATATACAATTTGGGCTTCCAACGTCTGCAAGGTCTTGATTATAAGCCATTGCAACATTTGATATTCTGTAAACCTTACCTTCATAATTGCCAACGAAAATATAATTAGCATCTGAAGAGTATGCGATACAACTTGGATTATCACTAAATCCACTGTGCGCTTTATCAGAAATTTTAAACCAGTCTGGAGCAACATTATACCTTATACCATCAAGAGTCATGTAAATATTATCCTTGGTTGCAATGAAAAATTTCGTTGAAATAATATCCTGTACCCGAATCGAGTCTCCTGAATTTAATTGCCTCTGGCAGAATGTAACCAAAGGGATGATTTAAGTTTTTACTTCTGATCATCACATTTTCACCAGCATTGTAATTTTTATCTGCGTAAAAAGTCAATGAGTCTCTGCTATTAATGTTGTTATAAGATTCCCAAAGGGCAATTGGAGTCATAAAATTGGTATTTACCGGAGCTGTAGTAAAATCCGGTAAAGAAATTGGAAGACCAATCAAAACCAAGTGTTTCAGATCTTCTGATCCGATAAATTCTATCAGATTATTAATCAAGGCCTCACCTTTTGGCAAAGGACTTTTTGAATAGAATGATGGAGGATCTTTCTCCTCAATTCCTGGTTTGTATGCTTCTGATTCCTGAAATAGCAACAAAACCTCCGTCAGTTCCTTCGGGATACTTCGGATCTGATTTGCTGGTCTCCAGAGATCCTCTCCTTTTTTGGGTGTGTTTCCTTTTCCGCTGATATATTGTGTGCCATTGTCCTGGGTTCCGCCAATGGCTTCAGCTACTTCACCCGAAACACCGATTGAATAAAATTGAGTAACATTGTAATTTTTATTTTTTGCCTGAAAATTATAGAGGCTTCCATCGTATATTACAGAATATATTCCTCCATCTGTTGCAGCAATAAGCTGGTCATTATAACCGGTTCGGAAAACATAAAGGTGATGATTAGTATGGCAATATAAAGGATTAAAGATACCGTTAAAAACAAAAGTTGCATCACCAATTGATTTTTCAGTCCATTGATAATAACCTGTTTCATCTACCTTTTGTCCTTCCCACATATTCACTCCTCCTGCCAGAATTTTATATGGATTGTTTGGAAAAACAGTTAGGGTATTGGTATAATCTCCCTGATAATAATAAACGTACTGTACCTGCATCGTTGAGATAGTAATATCCTAAAATATTTAACTGGTTAGTTCCGCCCGGAGCAATTATTCTCCATGATTGTCCTTTATCTTCTGATATATAAACATTGAATAAGCTATTTGCAAATGGATTGGAAGATTTTGCAGCCATCATATAAACGATATTTTGATTGGATGGTGCAATGGCAAATGATACTTCTACCGGTATTTGCACTTGAAGGATATTCATCAAATCTGTACCTGCTACATCAAGTAACACATAATTTACATGCCAGTTAAACTCTTTGGTATATTCATTTAATGAATCTTCAAGAACAACACCTGATTTGTTTTTTATGACTACGTGCGTTGAAAAATCAATCAAATCTTTACGCTTGCTGTCCTGATTATTCGGATAAATTGAACGATTTACAAATTTCTTCGGATCTCCTGTCTCAGAAACATAAACATAACCATTAAATGAAGTAATGATCCAACCATTGTTACTAACCTGAATATCATAACAATTTCCCTGGTTTTCAAAAGGAACAAAATCTGAATAAACAACATCAGTATTGGTTGTATCATCACTGATAGTTGTGTAATCCACAAGGGTTTCTCCATAAATAACATACTCACCACCTACGATTTCGAAACTATCGCATGTAATTATGGAATCACTGGCTATATGGCGTGTGTAAATTGTACTGTCTAACTGATATTTGCATTCCGATTGCCAATTGTTTAAGTCCGGAAAGCTTGCATATTTCAATCCTGTATGTGTTGCTGCAAATAACCTGTTTCCTTGCGTGTCAAGAGCCAGTTTATTAATGTAAGCCCACTCAATGGTATCACCATTGATAACTGGTTCTGTTCCCGGAATCAAATTGAAATTATCATTTCCATCAGATTTGAAAATTCCCTGCCCAATAAATCCACCACTATAACCATAACCTGGTGTTCCGAATCCTGAATATACCTGGGTGTTAAGTCCTTCACCTGTACCAACGTAAATAGTACCTGCAGCATCCTGCACCATGCAGGAAACATTTAAATTTTGACCGGATTGGTTAACCGGAGCCCAGTTCGATCCTAAGTTAGTCGATTTAAACAAACCTCCGCTTACACCACCAGCATATAAAGTGTTTGCATTTGCATCGCGGTTATCAAAAATGACAGCACGTGTTCTCCCACCAATATTATCCGGACCCATTTCTATCCAGTTTAGATCATCGGCTGAACTTCCTGACTTGTAATTTGCCCGTGCTTCCATTTGTTGTCTGGCATTAATAACATCAGCCGGATTTAGCATCCCTGTGTGTTGATTGTTTCGGATCTTAGCCAGGTAGTCCATAGCACTCTGCATGGCCTGATTGGCTAATGTGTTTTCCGGGTTTCCCTCATCATTGTTAATCGGAACTAACAGGAATGCCGACAGAACAAAAAGTAAAATTGAAAATAATCCAATAGGTAAAATTCTTTTTTTCATATTATATCTGTTTGATTATTATATTCCTGACAAAAAAAATGCTATCTATAAAGAGTGGCACAAGGTACACCTTTTTTAATAATACGCAAGAATGTTTTTTATAAAAAAATTTCAACAAAATTAATTTAAATTAAACTCCCTGGGATAGAGTCAAATGATCATTTATTTCAAATTCCATTGATTTTTCACCCTGACAAAAATAATCGATTTTTTAAAAAACACAACTATTAATCAGTTAACGGCTATTATAAATCAGTTTGCGGTTTATTTAGTTTGAAAATTGATACAGGGATTGCTGTAAACCAATTTGGTTTATTAAATCCAGGAAATACCGTATTGAATAATGTAAACCCGTATTCAAATAACTAACATTTGCAAACGGCTCTAAATAATTTATTGTTATTGCAAATATATAGGACTTCCTTGTTTTTTTGTGCCTTTCAGATAGGTGGTCGAAAGTTACAAAAGGATTTTATCCAGTAATGAATTAAACATTAAATGTCGATAACTTCTCTTTCAGATCAGCGTTTAACCCTCGTTTTTATAATTACATTTGAAACCTTTTATTTGTTTAAGTTTTACTGGAATGAATAGCTTTTATGAAAAATAAAAGCCCTAAGTTGAAAGTAAAATCAAAAATGAATATCAGAAGACTAAATAATTTTCGAACTTTTTAAGGCTTGGATTAAAGGAGGAAAAGGTTAATTATTGATACCTGCGCGGGAATTTAAAATGTTCAAAAACAGAATCTAAAAGAATTTTAGGACATGGCAAACAGGAACTTGACTGAAAGAAAAATGGTGATCGTCGCGATTTTTATGATTGTCGGTCTTATTTTTCTTGCCCGTTTGTTTTACATCCAGGTAATTGACGAATCCTATATCCTTTCTGCCGAAAGCAATGCCCTCCGGAAGAACACCATCTATCCAAACCGGGGTGTGATTTTCGACAGGAACGGAATGCTTTTGGTCTACGATGAGGCGGCCTATGACATCATGGTGGTTCCGCGCCAGGTTAAAAGTATGGATACCCTCGAGTTTTGCAGACTTCTGGATATTACTATTGAAGATTTCAGATTAAGAATAAAGAAAGCCATCAATTATTCACGCTACAAGCCCACAATTTTTCTTTCCCAGATTTCAAAAGAGGATTTCGGCTACATTGAAGAAAAACTCTATAAATTTCCTGGCTTTTTCGTCCAATCCAGATCGCTGCGTACCTATCCATATCCGATTGCGGCTCATTTAATGGGCTATGTGGCAGAAGTAGATAACCGCGAAATAGAAGCTGATCCTTACTATAAAATGGGAGATTATATAGGAAAAAGCGGGATAGAAAGATTTTATGAACCTATCCTAAGGGGGAAGAAGGGATTCAGCATAGTGATGGTAGATGTTCATAACAGGGAGCAGGGATACTATAAGGATGGAAAGTATGATACTCTTGCAGTTCTGGGGAAAAATCTCTATTTAACCATTGATGCTGAATTACAGGCGTATGGCGAACGGTTGATGAAGAATAAGATCGGAAGTATTGTGGCGATTGATCCCGAAACAGGTGAAATACTAGCTTTTGTAAGCAGCCCGGGATATGATCCAAACCTTTTGGTTGGGAGAATCAGGGGAGAAAATTTCGGCAAACTTGCAGCCGATACCTTAAAACCTCTCATCAACAGGGCTATCATGGGCGCCTATCCTCCGGGTTCCACCTTTAAAATGGCCAATGCACTTGTGGGATTGCAAATGGGTGTCCTTAATGAAGGAACAGCCTATAGATGTTCTGGT
This sequence comes from uncultured Bacteroidales bacterium, assembly GCA_963705185.1. GTDB lineage: Bacteria > Bacteroidota > Bacteroidia > Bacteroidales > JAADJA01 > JAADJA01. The sequence goes on along the minus strand of CAVPJF010000001.1, from coordinate 20,307 downwards.
CCGGCCACGACCCCGATCAAATGCACGCACAACCATAAATCCCCCCTGCAGTTGAGGGAAGCCATTGAACAATCATGCAATCCTTATTTCTGGAATGTTTATAAATCAATCCTTGAGCGGTCAGGATTTGGTTCCACGGAAGCCAACTACGAAAAGTGGAGAGGGCATATAACGAGTCTTGGTTTTGGAATAAAATTCAACACTGATATTCCTTTTGAAATGTCAGGAAACATCCCCACTAATACTTATTTTAATAAAATTTATGGAGTTGATCACTGGAGGGCATTAACAGTAAGGTCGCTGGGTATTGGTCAGGGAGAAATTACAGTAACCCCATTGCAAATGGCCAACATGGCATCCATCATTGCCAACAAAGGGTTTTATTATCCTCCCCATGTTGTAAAGGCTATCGATTCACCCGATAACACTAATAAAGAATATGCAAAGCCGGTTTATTCCACCATTGATGCGGTCCATTTTAATGTATTACAGGAAGCCATGCTCGAAGTATTTGAAGGCGCTCATGGAACAGCCCGGTGGGCTAAGATTGAAGGGATAAAAATTTGCGGTAAAACGGGTACAGCGCAAAATCCACATGGGAAAGATCATAGCATGTTTATTGCTTTTGCTCCTTTGGAAGATCCTAAAATTGCCATGTCGGTCATTGTAGAGAATGCCGGATTCGGTTCCACGTGGGCTGCACCCATCTCCTCTCTGATGATCGATAAATACCTCAACGATACGATCTCCAGGCCGGATGTTGAAAAACGAATTCTGGAAGCAGACCTAATTCACCCTAAATGAGACAACGATCGAACATATTTCAGAACATCGACTGGATCACCATCCTGATCTTTCTTGTGTTGCTGTTGATTGGCTGGATCAATATTTATGCGGCTGTTTATAATGATGAGCATAAAAGCCTCTTTGATCTTTCGCAGAATTATGGAAAACAAATGATCTGGATCATTTCTTCCCTTGTGCTTGCCCTAATCATTCTAATTCTCGATGCCAAATTCTTTTCCACTTTTTCTTTTGTTATTTATGGTGTAGTTTTATTAACCCTTGTGTTGGTGGTTTTGGTTGGAAAAGAAATAGCCGGCTCAAAATCATGGTTTGAAGTCGGGAATTTTTCATTACAGCCCTCTGAATTTGCAAAGTTTGCAACAGCACTCGCCCTGGCCAAATACCTTAGCCATCTTGACCTGAATATTTATAAGTTTTCGACAAAAATAATTTCAGGTGCCATCATTACGATACCTGCATTACTGATCCTGGTACAACCAGATACGGGTTCAGCTATGGTTTTTTCGGCACTGATCCTGGTGCTGTTCAGGGAAGGATTATCCGGGAGACTATTACTTACAGGCGTTGGATTCGCTATGTTATTTATCCTGTCCCTGGTGATCAATAAATTTGTGTTGATCGGCATAATGGCAGGTATTGCTGTGGTGGTATTTCTGCTTTATAAGCATCTTCGTAAAAGGTGGTTCATGATGATCGTGGCACTTTCATTTGTTTCAGCTTATATCCTAAGCATCGATTATGTGGTCGATAATGTCCTGGAACCTCACCAGCAAAAGCGTATCCACGTACTTATCGGTACTGAAACTGACCTAAAAGGAGCCGGGTATAATGTGCATCAGAGCATGATTGCAGTTGGATCGGGAGGCTTTTTAGGCAAAGGATTTTTACAGGGAACCCAGACCAAATATGATTTCGTGCCCGAGCAAAGCACAGATTTTATTTTTTGCACCATCGGCGAAGAATGGGGATTTGTCGGAAGCTTCGTTCTCATTCTTATTTTCATCGGTTTGTTTTCAAGAATCATATTCCTGGCTGAACGGCAGCGATCCAGATTCAGCAGAATTTATGGGTACGGCGTAGCTTCTATCCTGTTTTTCCACTTTGCCGTTAATATTGGTATGACCATCGGCCTGTTTCCAGTCATCGGTATTCCGTTACCTTTTATTTCTTACGGCGGTTCATCGCTTTGGGGATTTACTGTTCTGCTTATTATCTTTGTGAAGCTCGACTCGGTGAGGCTGGAGTTGTTGTAGGTTCAAGGTTTAATGTTAAATGTTGAGTGTTTAATGTTAAATATTCGATTTAAACAATTTCCAATGTCAAAATATTGTTTAACCCACATAGCGCAATCTTCCGCATGTGCCGCCCCAAATGCATGTCCTTTGTGTAATCCTTTTGTGTTGTTGGCTTGTGCTTCTTATGTTGCCTGGCAATGGTAAAACAATAGATTCACTATTTAATTAAGCGAAGCCGGACCTACCAGTGATAATTAAATCCGATAAAAGCAACGCCAAAGTAAGGGTTGGCATACGTTTTATCGTCACCAATAATTTGTAATTCCACTCCGGGATTAATTTCGGTATATAAGTCAACATGGTTGAAAAAGGAAGTTGGCTTATTTGTTAACCTGAATTTTAATCCGGTAGGAATATAAAACCTCACAAACTGCATAGGCTTCGTAAGGTTGGTGGAGGATGAATTGTAAAAATAGCTCCCGTTATAGTATCCATTATAATAATAGGTATCAGCATTATCTGGTGGATTTTGATTTTCATTATAATAAATAACCGATTTATAGGTTTCGTGGTCAACATCCACGGTCGATTTCAGAGCAATGTCATAATTTACACCAACGCCCGCATAAAAATGTACCCTTCTTTTAACGTCTGTTTTAAACAAATAGCTTAAACCAAAATTAATACTCGAGAAATTGAGTGTATAGGTGTAATAATCGTTGATGCTTGAATCTGCATATACATTGCCACCGCCTCCACTTATCGGCTGTAGTGTGTCGATAACGAAAGAGGTATTATCATAGTAATTAAATGTATTCCGTGAGCCGAAATTACTTCCAACGCTTATACTCAATTCTCTGTTATCACGGTATTTGCCGAGTTTTTTACTGTAAGGTGTCAATCCTAAATTGAACATGAAGCTGCCATTTCCGCCACTCCCATCATCATCAAACGAAAAATCATTGTAATATCCATTATGGTAATAGTCATTACTGCTTGAGAAACCGGTAATATCAACAAATAAATCAGGATTCTCAACGGCTCCTTTTAAACCATAATAATCAGATTCGGTATTGGAAGTCATCGCACCCGCAAACCCAATGCTAGAACTGAAAGACGTAACTTTGAACAACGGTTGTTTCGATTTGACTTCCTGTGCATTTGCATATCCGATGAATAATGCCAGGCTTAAGAACAAGATTGCCTTTTTCATAAATATTAATTAAAGTTTGTTTAACGAAGAATAACAACGAAAGAGTTGTTTTGTTATTTTTATAATAGAACAAGAGGGATATGAATACTAAATAGTAAATAGATTATTTACTGGAAAGTTTACTTAGAAACAATTCTTGTGTGTAGGTATTTTGCGTTGTTGTTTTGTGCCTTGGCTTTTGGAAATTTGGATTTATCCAAAGGACTCCTCTGGAGGAATTAAATCTTCACTTTTTCCTCTCAATCGTAAAATCCACCAGTTGTTTCAGGGCGGTTTTTGATTCGGAATCGGGAAATTCTTTGAGGATATCCATCGCCCTGTCGTGATAGTAAATCATCTTTTGTCTTGCATAATCAATCCCCCCGCTTTGGTTCACTTTACCGATCACGTTGGCCACCTTTTCGGGATTGTTGTTGTGGTTTTTCACGATGTTGATGATCTTTCTTTTTTCAACAAATCCCGAATTATTCAGAAGGTAAATCAAAGGCAGAGTCATCTTTTGCTCCTTTATATCTATACCGTTTGGTTTGCCTGCCCGGTTGGATGATTCGTAATCAAAAATATCATCCTTGATCTGGAAAGCGATGCCGACATTTTCACCAAAAGTTTTCATCTTCTTTATCAATTCCGGACCAGCCTTAACCGATGCTGCTCCAGCAGCACAACATGATGCGATCAGCGAAGCGGTCTTCTTCCGGATGATCTCAAAATAAATATCCTCGCTGATGTCGAGCTTGCGGGCTTTTTCAATTTGAAGCAATTCCCCTTCACTCATTTCGCGGGTAGCTTCCGAAACGATCTTCAGTAATCCGAACTCTTCATTATCCAATGAAAGAAGCAAACCTTTTGATAGCAGAAAATCACCCACGAGCACAGCCACTTTGTTTTTCCAAAGAGCATTGATCGAGAAGAATCCCCGTCTGATATTCGAGTCGTCCACTACATCATCATGTACAAGGGTAGCAGTGTGAAGCAATTCAATCAGAGAAGCAGCAGTATATGTCGACTCATTCACCTCACCGTTCACCCTTGCACTCAGAAAGACGAACATTGGTCTCATCTGTTTGCCTTTCCGCTTGATAATGTATCGGGTAATGATGTCGAGCAGGGCTACATTGCTCTTCATCGAATCCTTGAATTTCATCTCGAATTCGTCAAGGTAAGATTGAATGGGTCGTTTAATTTCGCTGAGTGTCGCCATGAGTATTAAGGGTTCAAAATTAAAAGAAAAATATTGAAGTAACCAGAAATACTTCAAATGAAATAAATGGGAGTAAGTGGAAATTGATAAAAATTTAATTGTATCGCCTATCCTCAGAAATTATGCTATTTCAAATCTAACGATGTATTTCCAAATATTTCAAACTATTTCCCTTCATTCTATTTCCTATATAAATCTATTTTTGCAAAACAATATATATTAAGGTATGGCTACTTTTCTTTTTGATGATATTATATTCGGACCGGTTAAGAGCAGGCGTTTTGGCGTCTCTCTCGGGATCAACCTGCTGCCTGCCGGGTATAAAAACTGTACCTTTAATTGTATTTACTGCGAATGCGGTTGGACTTACAGGAACCATGCCGTCAAATTCAAATTGCCGGAGAGAAAAGAAATCCGATTGATGTTGGAAAAAAAACTTTTGGAAATGCAGTCACGTGGTGAAATTCCAGATAATATCACCTTTGCCGGTAACGGCGAACCCACCATTCATCCTGATTTTGCATCAATTATTGATGATACAATAGAATTAAGGAATAAATTTTTCCCAAAAACTGAAATTTCAGTTCTTTCTAATTCCACCATGCTTCATAAAAAGGAAGTTTTTAATGCACTGGATAAGATAGAAAATAACGTCTTAAAGTTGGATACAGCCATTGAAGAAACTTACCGTCTTTTAAACCAGCCATACTCAGATATTTCTTTGCAAACACTTATTAAAAATATTAAGAAGTTCAATAGCCGTCAAATCATTCAAACACTTTTTATCCGGGGAGACTTTAATGGAAAGCGGATCGATAATTCAACAGAACCTGAAATCAGTTCCTGGCTTGAAGTAATTAAAGATATTGCTCCACGTTATGTAATGGTTTATCCGATTGCAAGGGATACACCTGTTGGAGGTCTTGAAAAAATCTCCAAAACAGAGCTCGATAAAATTTCTTTAAGAGTTCAAGCGTTGGGTATAATGACAAAAACATATTACTGATGAAAGGTCAAATTACCGAATATCCTGCCAAAATCCTGATAGCCTTTGGTGAAGCCATCAATGGTAACGAGAAAATTTTTAACTGGTTGCTTAAAAATGGCTATCCCGAACTTGCCGCACTATCAAAAGCAATAAGGGGAAGTGATGAAGCTTTCAGATGGCTGATGCAAAATGGGTTTCCGCATTTTGCTGCATTTGACATGGCCATTGTGAACGATAAAAAGGCTTATGAGTGGTTGGACAAATACAAATTTCATTTCCTGATTGTCCTTGCCGATGCCGCCCGGGGCAAAGATGAAGCCATCCGGTGGCTTGCCATGCGCAACTTGCATATCTTTATCCGCATCTGTAAAATGATAAAAAATTTCACCGATAACCAGACATTCGATTATCATAAATTGCATTTTTAGAGGCAGTTTTTTTAAAATCTTATCTTTGCAAAGATTTTCATTCGTAAGGTCAGCTAACCTTTCTTAAATGAAAAATAATCAAACTCATTAATTAATTCATCAGTCAGGTTGAAAAATATCAGGAATTTTTGTATAATTGCGCATATCGATCATGGTAAAAGTACTTTGGCCGACCGGCTTCTGGAGTTTACGGGTACAATAACCGGTCGTGAAATGCAGGAGCAGGTGCTGGACGACATGGAACTTGAGCGCGAAAGGGGGATAACAATTAAAAGCCACGCTATTCAGATGGGTTATGAACATGAGGGTGAAAATTATATCCTGAATCTGATCGATACTCCCGGACATGTTGATTTTTCGTACGAAGTTTCCCGGTCCATTGCAGCATGCGAAGGTGCATTGCTTATTGTTGATGCATCCCAGGGAATTCAGGCCCAAACCATTTCAAATCTTTACCTGGCATTGGAACACGATCTTGAAATTATTCCGGTGTTAAATAAAATGGATCTGGAAGCTGCCATGCCTGAAGAGGTAAAAGACCAGATCGTCGACCTGATAGGTTGCCCGAGAGAAGATATCATCGAAGCAAGCGGAAAAACAGGCTACGGGGTTGATAAAATTCTGGACGGAATTATTGCCAGAATTCCTGCTCCCAAGGGGGATCCGGATGCTCCTTTGCAGGCGCTGATCTTTGATTCTCTTTTCAATTCCTATCGGGGTATCATTGCCTATTTCCGGATTCTGAATGGCACCATTCAAAAAAATGATTTTGTGAAATTCATTGCAACCGGGAAGGAATACAATGCGGATGAAGTGGGAGTGATGAAATTGAAATTGGAGCCTACACAAAAACTGAGTGCGGGAGATGTAGGCTATATTATTTCGGGGATAAAAGCTTCCAAAGAAGTTAAAGTGGGTGACACCATCACCCATGTTAGCAGACCAAGTGAAAAAGCCATAGAAGGATTTGAAAACGTAAAACCAATGGTGTTTGCAGGAATCTATCCACTGGATGCTGATGATTATGAAGAACTAAGATCCTCTATTGAAAAGTTACAGTTGAATGATGCTTCTCTGACTTTTGAGCCGGAATCATCTGCAGCCCTGGGTTTTGGTTTTCGCTGTGGTTTTTTAGGCTTGCTTCATATGGAGATCATTCAGGAAAGATTAGACCGGGAGTTTGATATGGGTGTGATTACTACTGTACCGAATGTTTCATTCAATGTTATTACCACTAAAGGAGAAACAGTTGAGGTACATAATCCTTCAGGGATGCCCGATCAGAAATACATTGGTCATATTGAAGAACCTTATATCATTGCCCAGATAATCTCGAAAGCAGAATATGTAGGCAGTATCATGAAACTGTGCATTGATAAACGGGGTGTACTCAAAAATCAGATCTATATTGGCACCGATAGGGTTGAAATCACATTCGAAATGCCTTTGAGTGAAATAGTTTTTGATTTTTATGATAAGCTGAAAAGTATTTCGAGAGGATATGCCTCTTTCGATTATTTTCAGTCGGGTTATAAGGAAGCTAAACTCATTAAGCTCGATATTTTATTGAACGGAGAAACGGTGGACGCTCTTTCAACTCTAATTCATTTCGATCATGCTTATAGTTTTGGGCGCAGGATGTGTGAGAAACTTAGTGAACTGATTCCCCGCCAGCAGTATGATGTTGCTATTCAGGCAGCAATCGGCTCCAAGATCATTGCCCGCGAAACCGTTAAGGCACTTCGCAAAGACGTTACGGCAAAATGCTATGGTGGCGATATTACCCGTAAACGTAAACTTCTCGAAAAGCAGAAAAAAGGTAAGAAACGGATGCGTCAGGTTGGAAATGTTGAGGTTCCGCAACAAGCCTTTCTGGCTATTCTGAAGCTTGATTAGGAGGTTTAGTTTCAGGTTCTATTCCCCCCTTTGAAGCATGCACTGAGTTTACCGAAGTGGGGGCAGGGGGATGTTTCGAGGATTTTGGAACCGTCAAAATAAACAGCCATTATAAATTTGGCCAACTTTCAAAACCTTTGTAATTTTCGGGCGTTTTAAATAATAAGAGCGAATTTTTGTTGTTTATTTTAGCATAAATAATATATCTGTATTCATAGGAAAAAATGTACAAAAAGGTTATTCCAAATAACATTGTGGATTTTGTGAAGATGCTATTCCTTCTGTTTCTTACAGTAGCTATAGGAAAAGAAGCATCCGCACAATTCTATAACGGCTCCCAAATGAGCTTTGGAAAAAACCGGGTTCAATTCAAAGAATTCCAGTGGACATTTTACAAATTTGATGACTTTGATGTTTATTTTTATCTTGGAGGAAAGGAATTAGCCCTCTATACCTCTAAGTTTGTCAAAGATCATCTGGATGAAATCGAAGATAAGCTGGATACAGGTTTGGATGACAAGATTCAATTCATTGTTTTTAATAACCTCACCGATCTAAAGCAAAGCAACATCGGTCTCATCAATGATGAGCAATATAATACCGGCGGTATCACCCACATAATTGGCAAAAAGGTTTTTATTTATTTCGATGGAAGTCATGCTAGTTTCGACCGTCAGATTCGGGCAGGGGTAGCTCAATCTATCGTTAACCAGCTATTGTACGGAAGTTCAATTGGGTCACAAATGAAAAATACATCCCTTTTCCCTTTTCCTGACTGGTATATGAAGGGTCTGGTTTCATATGTGTCGGAAGATTGGAATACAGAAATCGACAATTGGGTAAAGGATGGGATATTATCAGGAAAATTCAATAAATTCAACCAACTTACAGGAGAAGAAGCCACTTATGCCGGCCATGCATTCTGGCGGTACATTGCTGAAAAATATGGAAGCTCAACGATTTCCAATATTGTTTACATGGCAAAAGTTAGCCGCCGGCTTGAAAGCGGATTTCTTTATGTTTTGGGAATTTCATTTAAAAATCTTCAATCCGAAGCTTTGGCTTATTATCGTGATCTATATGGACAGAGCGATACTTCCAGAATTTTTCCTGCTGAATCGATTCTGAAAAAAATTAAGCCTCAAAGAATTTATAGCCGTCTTAAACTCAGTCCGGATGGAAGTAATCTTGTATATACTTATAATCACTATGGACAGTATAAAGTTTTAATGAAAAACCTGAATACAGGCAAAACAAAAAAACTGATGAAAGCCGGGTTCAGGTTAGAAGATAAGGTTGATTATTCCTATCCGCTTTTAGCCTGGCATCCTTCGGGTAAAATATTAAGCATTCTGGTAGAAAAGAAAGGCGAAATATACCTTTATTATTATCTGATGGATGAGAAGAAGATGGAAAAAGTGATCCTCTACCAGTTTGAAAAAGTGCTGGATATGGCTTATTCGGCTGATGGCAGAAGCATGGTAATGTCCGCAGTTCAAAACGGACAATCCGACATTTTTGTTTATGATATCGGTTCAAATTCATACGAGCAGATCACCAAAGACCATTATGACGATCTGTATCCGAGATTTATTAATAATTCGAAAGAGATTGTTTTTAGCTCAAACAGGATCAATGATACCATCCGGTTCGAACATAAATATAAACCCGGGGAAGTTCAGGATCGTTATGACTTGTTTCTTTACAATTATCAAACGAAAAGCAACCTTTTACGTTGGGTAACAAAAACGCCTCTGTCGAATGAGATAAAGGCCATGGAATATGAAAACAAATACATTTCTTTTCTGAGCGATAAAAATGGGATTTATAACCGGTATATCGGACAGTTCGACAGTGCTATCAGTTACATTGATACGACCACTCATTACCGTTATTTCACCCGTTCTTTCCCGGTAACTGATTATTCCAGGAACATCATTGAACAGGATATTGTTCCTGAAATAGATAAACTAGCTCAGGTAATATATAAAGACCGAAAATATTACATGCAGTTATATGACAGGTTACCTGTTCAATCATTGGATATCGCAAAGCCGGAAAATACCCATTACATGAATAAACTGGTAGATATTTACGGTAAAAAACCTGAACCAGTACCCACGCAAAATGAAGGGACGGGCGCTGGTGAACCGGCAAAAAGAATCGGATTTACCACAGTCCGGCAAAGCGATGCTATCAGAGAAATAAAAGAAATTATTAGTGCAGACACTGCAGCGGGGGACGGTAAAATCAATGTTAAAGACTACCAGTTTGATTTGAAGGATTATCAAAATAAACTTGGTATCAATAAAGATTTTACAATGCTTGATGTTCCCCTTCCGGGGCAAAAGAAAAAAGTTGAAGAAGAACCGCCTAAACGTTTGAATTATAATGTTGAGTATTTTATAAATCAGGTAACAACGCAGATTGATTTTTCATACTTAAATCAAAATTATCAGCCATTTTCAGGATCTCGGTCACCTATTTACCTTAATCCCGGATTTAATGTCCTGCTTCAGGTTGGGGTTACCGATCTCCTGGAAGATTACAGGATAGTTGGAGGAATAAGGTTAAATTTAGATTTGGCAAATAATGAATATCTTTTATCTTTTGCCAATTTGAAAAGGCGGATTGACAAAGAAATTGTTTTTCACCGGGTAGTAGATGAATATAATATACAGAATGTAGCTTTCTTCCGTATATTTACTCATGAATTTTTTTACATCATGAAGTATCCTTTCAGTCCGGTATTAGCCTTGAAGTCTACTTTATCCTATAAGTATGAAAGGGGTGTGTTTCGTGCTACTGACGTCAATACCCTAAGCTATCCTGAATTATACGACCATACGGCTTCCATTAAGGAAGAACTGATTTATGATAATACAAAAAACCTTGGACCTAATTTATTTGACGGAACGAGGTTTAAGATTTTCGGTGAGTATTATCAATCTATAAAGGAAACGGATGTGAACATGGCAGTTGTTGGGATTGATTACAGGAATTATCAGCGCTTACACCGTACTTTGATTTGGGCAAACCGGTTTGCATACAGTACGTCTTTCGGAAATAATAAATTGATTTACTATATGGGTGGTGTTGATAACTGGCTATTTCCAGAGTTTAACCCGTATACTCCGGTAGATCCTGAACAGCCTTATGCTTACCAGACGCTTGCAACCAACCTTCGTGGTTTTGACCAGAATATCAGGAATGGAAACAGTTTTGCGGTGATCAACAGTGAAATTCGCTTTCCAATATTCAAATATTTTGCCAACCGACCGATCAAATCTGATTTCGCAAGCAACTTTCAGATCGTTGGATTTGGTGATATTGGAACTGCATGGACAGGTACCCATCCCTGGTCGAATGACAACTTTTTGTTTACCAATAATATTAACCGTCCTCCCCTGAATATTACTGTAAAAGTACAGAAAGAACCGGTTGTAGGCGGGTTCGGATTTGGTGCCCGCACAAGGTTGCTGGGATATTTTATCCGGGGCGATGTAGCATGGGGTGTCGAGGATGGAAAAGTACTACCGGCGATTTTTTATTTAAGCCTCAGCCTCGATTTTTAATTCAGTGTAAAATATTTTAAACCTTATTTCTCTTGCTTTTCCTCTCCAGCGAATCTATAACCAATTCCTGATTCAGTAATAATATATTGTGGTTTATAATGGTCGTTTTCAATTTTCTTACGAAGTTGAGTTATAAAGACGCGCAAATACTGTGTCTGTTTAATATAACCAAATCCCCAGATTTCCCTAAGGATGTATTGATGAGTAAGTACTTTGCCTGAATTTTTAGCCAAAAGTGAAAGCAACGAAAACTCCGTTGAGGTAAGTTTTACAATTTCGTCCTGCTTTTTTACTGTATGATTTGGTATATCTATCATCAGATCCTGAAATGATAACAAGAGCATTTGAGTCAGTATCTCTTTGTAAAGATCTGAATACAGTGCGAATTCGCGCCAATAATTCTCCTGTTCCAAAAGGTTTGGTGAGGTAATCGTTCGCACCATTATCCAGTGCTTTGACAATATCATCTTCTGAATTCCTCACTGAAAGAATGATGATCGGATGCAAATACCATTCCCTTAGTTTCAACAAGACTTCCTGCCCATCCAGATCAGGAAGACCCAAATCCAAAATTATTACAGCCGGATTGTATGTTGCTGCCATGACAATACCTTCCTTCCCATTAACTGCTTCTTTAACTTTATATCCACTAGCAACAAGAGTAATCTCAAGAAGTCGTCTAATTTGAACTTCATCATCAATAATCAGAATTGAATTTTCACCTGTCATCTTGTTTGTTTTTTTCAATCATTTCAAAATCTGGAGTTTCTGTCGGAATTTTGACTGTAATTTGTGCGCCTCCGTTCCTCCTGTTTTCTATTTTCACTAATCCATTATGGGCATCCACAAAGCCTTTAACGATTGATAACCCTAATCCGGTACCAACAATTGGGGTTCCCACCACACGATAAAATTTATTAAATACCAGTGGAATTGCATTTTCAGGAAATCCTGGTCCCCGGTCCATTATTTTTATTATGAAATGAGGACGATCGTAATACATTTTAATCCTCAGTGTTGTATGTGGAGGGCAATATTGCGTGGCATTAAGAACAAGATTATGCATCACCTGTTCCATTAACCCAAAATCGATTTTTACAAGGGGCATATTTTCTGGAATGACAAGATCGAGGTTGAAATTCTTTATCTCATTTTTCAGATTTTCCATCACTTTATAAACCAGGTCGTGCACGTCATGCCAATCCAAATGAGGAGTAATGCGACCCGTTTCAAGCCGCGACATGTTTAGCAGGTTTTCTATTAGCCTGTTTAAACGATCTGATGCCTTAAAAATCTCTCTGTATAGCTGGTCGGTAGTTTGCTTGTCGAAATCCTTTGATATCAGTGTTTCTGAAATCCCCATGATGGTAGCTACCGGTATTCTCAATTCATGAGAAATTGAATTAAAAAGTGTTTTGTAAAGTTTATCAGATTCATCAAGGATCATTGCTCTCCTTGCAAATTCATTTAAAAATTCTCGTTCTAAGGCATTTGAAATTTGAACTTTATAAGTATCCCAGAAAATTTCCTCCTCGCCGGTAAAATCTTGGGAAGTTTTTATCGCTACAACACCAATCCGTAACTTGTTACCATTCATCGGGTAAAACGTAAATTCAGTGGATGGGAGGGTATCGGTATATTTCCCGGCTTTTCGCGAATGCTGGTTTACCCAGGCAGCAATACTCATTTCTGCTTCGGTTAATTTTATCTGTGTTTCATGACGTATATGATCTGATAATTCATTGTTTTTTTCCTGCAGAATAAAAACACAATCAAAGTTAAAATACTTTTTTATATTTTGTAAAGCAATTTTCAGAACCTGATTAATACCTGTTGTCAACGAAAGTTCTCTTGCTAATTGGTAAAGCGCATTGGTCCGTTCTTCTCTCACCCGGGTCATCTTTTCCTGTTTGCGAACGCGGGTTGTTAAAATTCCATTTAAAAGGGCAATGAAAAAATACATCCCAAGCATCATGACATCTTCGGTTTTATCAACATGTAATGTTAACGCGGGAGGAATAAAGAAATAATTCCATAACAGTGCGCTAAGGGTAGCTGAAAGCAAAATGGGCCCAGTCCCAAAGAAAATAGCCAGTATTGACACTGTAAATAACAAGGCAAAAGCCACCACCTGGTACCCGATAAATTCTTTTAAGGGCAGAAAAATTAATGCGGTTAATATTGTCACCAGACCGGCAAGGAAAAATTGGGAAAATCCTGAAGTAAAAGATGGAAGTGATATATATTTTTTATACTTTGTATCCGTTGATACATCAGAACCAAGCACATACACATCGATATTTCCGCTGTATCGGATGAGTTTGCTTACCAGATTTCCCAATCTTAGCAGTGAAAGCAAATTTCTATGCCTTGGTTTTCCAATGATGATGTGGGTAATGTTTTCCTTCTGCGCGATATTTAATATCGCCTTAACCATGTCTTCACCTGAAGTGGTAATAAATTCAGCTCCTAATTGTTTTGCAAGGTTGATGTTTTTGGTAAGCGTCGTTTGTTGGGCGGCATTAAGTTTATGCGGAGATTCTATGTGCAATGCCAGGAGGGATGCCCCCATGGTGTAAGAAAGGTTTTTGGCCCATCGCAGCAACTTGGCAGATTGAGGACTTGGTCCGATTACAGCCATCAGGTGAAAGCCAGATTTCCATGGGCCGGGAATCCTTTTTTGTTGCATATACTCCCTGAGTTGCTTATCCACCCTGTCAGCAACAATACGAAGTGCCATTTCGCGTAAAGCGGTAATATTTCCTTTACGGAAAAAGTTCTGTATCGCTTCCTTAGATTGTTCGGATGTATATACCTTTCCATCAGAAAATCGCTGGAGAAGTTCATCGGGTGTAATATCAACCAGTTCAACCTCATCTGCCTTTTCAAAAATTTCATCCGGAATTGTTTCCCTTACCACAATGCCGGTAATTTGAGCGACTGTATCCGACCGGCTCTCAAGATGCTGGACGTTCAATGTTGTGTAAACATCAATCCCGTTATCGAGAATATCCATTACATCCTGGTACCTTTTCAGGTGACGGCTTTCAGGTGCATTGGTATGCGCCAGTTCATCGATAAGGACAATTTGGGGTTTTCGGGCAAGAATGGTATCAATATCTGTTTCATTCAGAAAGGTTCCCTTATATTCATATGTTTTGCGGGGGATTAGTTCAAGCCCGCTTATCAGATCGTTTGTCTCTTTTCTTTTATGCGTTTCAATATACCCGATAATAACATCCTTCCCCTTTGATTTATCAAGCTGGGCAGATTGCAGCATGGTAAATGTTTTCCCAACACCGGCGCACATTCCGAAAAAAATTTTAAGTTTACCGCGGTTATATTTTTCTTCCTCAAGCTTTATGGAGGCTAGTAATTCATTAGGATCAGGCCTGTTTTCACCGAATTGATTCATCTCATTTTTTCGAGTTCTAAATTTAGTAATAATATATTAATTCGCTCTTCCCCAAAAATAAGGATCTGTGGTTTTTCAGTATGTTTTTCGATGATGTTCAATAGTTTCTCTTTTTCTGTGGTTGTAAAATTCCGGACTTTACAAATCCTTTCAACTTGCAAAAGTGCTGCCCGTGGTGAAATATGAGGATCCAACCCACTGGCAGAAGAAAATACCATTTCAGCAGGAACTGATTCGTTTGCACCAAGGAAATTTTCATGTTTAAAATGGGTAACACGTTCTTCCGTGAGTTTCTTTAGTTTATCGCTTGTAGGTCCGAGATTTGAACCGCCGGAAGGTAACGCATTATAATCTGTTGATGAGGGCCGTGGCCAAAAAAATGCAGCACTGTCAAATTTTTGACCGATTAATTCCGATCCAATAACCTTGTTATCTGAAATGATCAGACTACCCTCTGCCTGATGCTTAAAAAATAACCGGGAAATTCCGGTAATGAATAAAGGATAGATAATTCCAGTCAGTATAGTCAGAATGAATAAGGCTTTAAATGCTGTCCAGCTGTTTGCTTTCATAACCTCCGATTCTAAATTAAATTAAGTGTTACAATTATCAGATCGATCAATTTGATACCCGCAAAAGGCGCGATCAAACCGCCAAGACCATAAATAAGAAGATTACGGCTCAATAACTTATGAGCAGAAACCGGGCGATAAGTTACCCCCCTGATGGCGATAGGAATAAGCAAAATAATAATAAGTGCATTAAAGATAACTGCACTGAGTATGGCGCTTTGCGGAGATGAAAGCTTCATTACATTAAGTGCATCCAAAGGTCCGCTTGCCCCTGAAATGGAATAGAGCGTGGTTGCAATAGCTGGAATTATTGCAAAGTATTTTGCAACGTCGTTGGCTATACTGAATGTTGTGAGTGAACCACGGGTCATTAATAATTGCTTGCCGGTTTCAACAACTTCGATCAGTTTGGTGGGATTGCTATCCAGGTCAACCATGTTGCCTGCTTCACGTGCAGCCTGTGTACCGGTATTCATGGCAATTCCAACATCGGCCTGGGCCAATGCTGGTGCATCATTTGTTCCGTCTCCTATCATGCCCACTAAATGACCATTGGCTTGTTCCCGCTGGATAAGGTAAAGTTTGTCTTCAGGTTTGGCTTCCGCCAAAAAATCATCTACACCTGCTTCGGCAGCTATGGCAGCCGCTGTCTGGGAATTATCACCGGTGATCATTACCGTTCGGATTCCCATAGCCCGGATCTGGGCAAATCGTTGTTTTATTCCTCCCTTGATGATATCCTTTAATTCAATGACTCCCAAAACACGGTTATTTTCTGCAACAACCAGTGGTGTAGCTCCATTCATCGCAACTGAAGAGACAATCTCAGTTACCTGGGCAGAAAAAAAACCATCCTTGGACTCTACAAATTTTTTTATGGAATCGGCAGCTCCTTTTCTGATCTGTTTAGTTTTGTCATTTGGCATTTTAATGTCAACACCACTCATCCTGGTATGAGCAGAAAATGGAATAAACAATGTGTCGGCAGGTTCAATTTCCCGACCCCGGATATTGAATTTTTCTTTTGCAAGTACGACAATTGACCTGCCTTCGGGTGTTTCATCTGTAAGTGAGGCTAACTGAGCAGCATTTACCAGTTCCTCCAGGGTTACGCCATCCAGTGGCAAAAAGTTGGAAGCCATTCTGTTTCCCAGTGTGATGGTCCCGGTTTTGTCCATGAGGAGGACATCAACATCTCCGGCAGCTTCAATGGCTTTTCCGCTAGTCGCAATTACATTTTTCTTTAACAGCCTGTCCAGTCCGCTTATCCCAATGGCGCTCAGTAAGCCTCCTATGGTTGTTGGAATGAGGCATACAAGTAATGAGATCAATATCGGCATAGTAAGATTTTCATCCGTTGATAATCCTGAAGAATTAAGACTATAACCGTAAAATGCAGGGAGGGTGATGACTGCAAGAAGAAAAATTATAGTAAGACCCGACAATAATATGGTAAGGGCAATTTCATTGGGAGTTTTTTGTCTTTTTGCCCCTTCAACCAGTTCAATCATGCGATCCAAAAATGTTTTGCCCTGCTCTGATGTCACCTCGACTTTGATCCGGTCGCTGATTACCTTTGTCCCACCCGTCACGGCGCTCCTGTCGCCTCCGCTTTCGCGAATGACGGGAGCTGATTCGCCGGTAATGGCTGACTCATCAACGCTGGCAATACCCTCAATAACCTCGCCATCAGCCGGAATAATATCACCTGCCGCACAAACAACCACATCTCCTTTTTTAAGTTCAGTGGCCCAAACTTCCTCTTCTTTTCCTTTCACAAGCCTCCTTGTTTTTGTTTGTGTGCGGCTTTTCCTGAGGCTTTCAGCCTGAGCTTTTCCCCTGCCTTCAGCAATGGCTTCTGAGAAATTGGCGAACAAAACCGTAAACCAAAGCCAAAGACTTATCTGAAAATTAAAAGGTGAAAATTGATTTGAAGCAATTTCAAATAAAACTATAATCGACGTAAACAAAGAACCAATGGCAACGATAAATATGACAGGATTTTTGATGAGAGTAGCAGGATTCAGTTTTAAAAATGAAGCCACCACCGCATCGAATAATATCTTTTTAGTGAAAACTGTAATTGTTCTTTTTTCCTGAGATTTCATAGGCTGTGAAAATTAAAAAGTTATCCCGGCATTCATGAGAAGATGTTCAACTACTGGTCCTAGTGCAATTGCTGGGAAGAAGGTTAATCCGCCGATTATTAGAATAACTCCGATCAAAAGTAAAATGAAAAGCCAGTTTTTGGTGCTGAAGGTTCCTGAGGATGGCGGGGTTATTTTTTTTCTCGCCATACTGCCGGCAATTGCAATTACCGGGACAATAATGCCAAATCGTCCAATCAGCATGGCTGTTCCCATAGCAAGATTATAAAAGACAGTATTTGTATTAAGTCCTGCAAAAGCACTTCCATTGTTTCCGGCCGCAGAACTGAACGCATAAAGAATTTCTGAAAGTCCATGAGGACCAGCATTATTTAAAGATGCCAATCCACTGGCTGAGGAAACAGCCCATGCAGAAAAAACAAGTATAACCACACATGGGGCCAATACCGCAATCATAGCCATTTTTACCTCGAAAGCTTCAATTTTCTTACCCAGAAATTCAGGGGTTCGTCCTACCATAAGGCCAGCAATAAATACTGTGAGAATAATAAAAAGGATCATCCCGTACAGTCCGGCACCAACACCTCCGAAAATGACTTCACCCAGCATGATATTAAACATGGCAACCAGTCCTGAGATTGGGGTAAAACTATCGTGCATAGAATTTACTGCACCGCACGATGCATCGGTTGTGACCACAGAAAATAAGATACTATTGGCAATTCCGAACCGTGTTTCCTTGCCTTCCATATTGCCTGCAATATGCATCTGGGGATTAGGATTATATTCCGACCATAATGAAATTATCAAACCTGCGGCAAATAAAATAAACATGGCTGTAAACACAGTCCAGCCCTGACGGTTTGAACCCGCAAACCTTCCATAGGTAAATGTCAGTCCAGCTGGAATTAGAAAAATGGCCAGCATTTGCAGAAAATTGGAAAACGGAGTCGGATTTTCAAAAGGGTGAGCTCCATTGGCATTGAAAAATCCACCGCCATTTGTACCCAGTTGTTTGATTGCAACTTGTGATGCGGCCGGACCCAAAGGAATAATTTGTTCAGTACCCTCAAGGGTGGATGCATTGATATTGGCTGCAAATGTCTGAACGACTCCCTGGCTAACGAGAATAATTGAGAAAATAATCGACAAGGGAAGCAGGATATACACAATAGAGCGAATAGCATCAACCCAGAAATTGCCAAGTTTTTCAGTTGTTTTTCTCGAAAGGCCTCTTATCAGGACAATGGCAACGGCGATACCTGTGGCTGCACTTAAAAAATTCTGTACGGTAAGCCCTGCCATTTGAACCAGGTGGCTTAGCGTGGTTTCTCCGGTATAGGATTGCCAGTTGGTATTTGTCATAAAGCTTACCGCAGTATTAAATGAAAGATGCCACGATACATTTGGTAAATGCTGAGGATTTAAGGGCAAATAGTACTGTATAAGCTGAAGAATAAATACAACCAAAAATCCAAAAAAATTAAAGATCAGAACCTGAAATGCATAGGTTTTCCAGTTTATCTCTTCAGCAGAATTGATTCCGATAGCGCGATACAGAAGGTTTTCGAGCCAGCCAAAAACGGGTTTCATTAAATGCCGCTGGTTCATAAAAACTTTCGCCATGTATGATCCTATAACCGGAGTTAACAAGACCACAGCAATCATGAAAGCCAGTATTTGGATAGTATCACTCATTATTATTGAATTTGGTTATTTGAATTCTTAAAATTTTTCAGGCCTCAACAAAGAATAAATGACATAAACAAGTATCAAAAGTGCTGTAATCAATCCAATGCCTTCCAGTACCTGATTTTGGGTTATGGGGGCTGCAGTACCTTGAGGGATAGCAATTAGAAATGTCAGTGATTTTAAATAATCTGTTTTCATTTTATTTTAATTTTTCGAATACAAGGCAAAATTAGGTTGCAGGATATAATTAGAATATTAAGATAATCACAGGATGTATAAAGATTTTATATAGAATTATGGATTAGTACTATTAACTCCTTCTTCGTTTTGAATTTTTAGCAATTAACTGATGAACCTGTAGATGAAGAATCTCGGAGGATAAATTTGATTTATCTTTGAGCTTCTATTACAAGCTAAAGTTATGTCAGGAAAAGAAATTCAGTTGCCTGGAAATTCACGAATGAAAAAGTTATTAGGGATTTTGATAATCCTTGCAATAGTTTCTATTGTTTATATACCAGTCTTTCAAAATGGTTTTTTAAAAACCTGGGACGACAACCGCTATGTGCTGGAAAACAAGTATATTCAGGAAATAAGTCCTGAATCAGTCGTAAAAATGTTCACCGTTTATTATGATGGTCACTATCATCCACTTACTTTGTTATCATTAGCAGTGGATTATAAGATCGGTGGTCTGGAACCGAAAACCTATCACATCACCAGTTTGATACTTCACCTGGTCAACGTCATCCTTGTCTTTAGCTTTGTTTTCCTTTTATTTAATAAAAGAAACCTTTTAGTTCCATTGGTTGTAAGCCTTCTTTTTGGTTTAGGCACCATGAATGTCGAATCTGTTGCCTGGATTTCGGAAAGGAAAAACCTGTTGTACTCCATGTTTTTTTTCGCTTCGCTGATTGCATACCTGAAATACATTGAGTTGAATAAAAGGAAGTTCTATTTTCTTTCATTGCTATTTTTTCTATTTTCCATCCTTTCCAAATCAATGGCCATTTCTTTAGCGGTTACTCTGATTCTGATTGACCTCTATTATAAAAGAAGGGTATTAAGCCGTAAAATCATAATAGAAAAACTACCTTTCTTTTTGCTTGCAATTGCTTTTGGTGTGGTAGCAATCTTCGCCCCAAAAATCGAGCTGGGGTGAAAATTTTAGCCAGAT